>NZ_JAGGRI010000009.1 GCF_018612875.1 Lysobacter sp. ISL-50
GGGGAGCGTCCATTCCATTTCATCCCCGTTGGAATCCAAGCGCTAACTGGCGGCCTAGCCATGCACAGACAGGTGCTGGACAGCTTGCGTCCATAGCCATCTTTAAGCGTTTTCTCTTGCCTGCAGTTCAATCCTGTCCGACAGCTGTCCAACGTTGAGAACGCTCGTCCTTCATCGGCATAACCGCTTGGCTTCGCTGCGGAAGGAAGCGTTCATGGCCCCACACCACAACGGCCACGGAGGCCAATCCATGAACGACCAGACCCAAGCCCTGAAGGACTACATCGGCGGAATGAAGCGGCATAACCGCGCGGCGCTGATGCAACTGCGCGGCATCCACAACTGGCACGCGGCGGCCCAGCACGAACTCGAACGCCGCGCCTACCTCGTCCTGAACACTTTCAACGACGACCTGATGCTCGCCATCGCCAACGGCGAGGTCAACGTCCAGCAGGCTATCGACGAAGTGCTCGCCGACTGACCCACTTGCGCGCCTCGCATCCGCGCGGCGCGCGCTCCAAAACACAATCTCATTCAAAGGAACGACCATGACTCAGCTTACCGACAACCAGCGCGCCCTCCTCCTCCTCGCCGTTGCGACCGAGGGTCGCATCGAGAACTTCCCCGACAACCTCAAGGGCGGCGCACGCGCCGCAGTGACGCGCGGTCTGCTGACCCACGGGCTGGTAGAGGCGCAAGGCGCCGGGTACGCGCTCACCGACGCCGGTTATGAAGCGGTCGGCGCGCAGCGGCCGGGCACCGGCCAAGCGGCAGGCGACGGGGACTGCGCCGACGACTCGAATCAGGATACCGATGACGCCGACAGCGAAGCGGAGGCCGAGGGGAGTGGTGATGACGACGGCAACGTGGCCATAGTCGCAGCAAAACCCACCGCGCCGCCGAAGCAGCGCAAAGAAACCCGCATTGACCAAGTCGTCGCCCTACTGCTGCGCCCCCAAGGCGCAACGATCGCAGAGGTGATGAAGGCCACCGACTGGCAGCAGCACTCGGTTCGCGGATTCTTCGCCGGAACGCTGAAGAAGAAGGGGCATACCGTGATCAACACCAAGGAAGGCAAAGAAGAGCGCGTCTACCGCATCCTGACCGAAGTAGCAAAAGAAGCGAAAGCGTCGGCTGCCGCCCGCGACGAAGAGGAGTGAACCAGCACGCGGCCGAGTATTGACCTGGCCGTGATCTGCTCTCAACAAGCGAACTTCCGGCGGCGCGCATCTCATGCGCGCTGTCTCTCGTTTGCAGAACGAACGTTCTTGTCCGACAGCTAAATAGAAAAAAGATGCTGGCGAGCATCTCCCTCAATCCACTTGGCTTCTCCTGCGAAGGAAGCGTTCATGGGCTCCCCAACGCAGGAACGACCCATGACCAGCACGATCCTCCCGCCCTACCAATTGCACGTTCGCTTCAGCCGTAAGCCCGAAAACTCGCGTGCGATGCGACGTGAGCTAAGCGGTTACCCAGTTGAACCCGAACTGGTCTGGGTCATCGAGCGCAAGACCATGACCCAGACCGAATACCGCGCCTTCGAGCGCGATTTCTTCAAACCCCAGTACTGGATCGTTCCGCTCAATAGCCGACCGGGCCACTGCATCATGGTCGTGGCGCCGAGGCTCCCTGCTTTGTACGTCAGGGCCGAGGGCTACAACTATGCGCGCTACGTGGGCCTCGCCGTGGCCTAGCCATGGTTAGGTGATTTTGGCAGGGATAACTGACGCCGCCGACTCGGACTCCCCGGGAACGATCATCGCCATAGCTCGCTATGCAATGAGTTCGAAGACGGATCTACTGTCATTTCTGACAGGTGTCGTCCTCAACGGAACTTGGCAACCGGACACTAGGGGCGGCGGCATTTTATAGAACAAACTTGATAGCCGCTTCCTCTTCTTTGAGCATCTATCACAAGGAACTAAGAATGAGCTTCAGAACCATAGCTTGGCTTTCAACCTTCTTAGCCTTCGCCGCGATGGGCCCCATCAATTCTGCGATGGCCGGCCAGGTCCATCGATGCGACAGCTGCACCAATGCGCAGAAGAAGAACAAAGCCCTGACAACAACCCCGCTTGGTTTGGCGTACGTATTCGACATCCCGAACGCAGAGTTGACGATGTGGGAGGTGCGCTACGATGGCGAATTGAGGATGAAGACCGCAGACCAAACGGACGTTGACCCCGGCGCCTACAACATGTTCTTGAACGTATTGAGTGATGCGGCAGCTCCGCCGACTGCGAATGGACAAATTACATTGCCCCTGGCGGTGGGGATAGATCACGGCTCGCGCTTCTCAAGCGATCCCCTCGCAGGGTTTGAGACCTACGACGCATACGACATCGCGCGCTCAGGCACTCTAAGGAGCCAACTTGGACTTAGCATCGCCAACTCGCTCGTAGGCGGCCCGGGGAACTATGATCGACAGCAAATCGGACAAGTTTTGCTGTCGGCACTGTTGAATTTGACCGGGGGAACGATGCAGCTAACTGGCTATACCTTCGTCATACATTGGCACGGCGGCTCGACGACTACATTCACGCTTACTGGAAGCGATACAACCCAAGCCACGTACGTCTTTGGCGCAAGTCGAGACAGCAATGGCGCCCCGATTCCCGATGCCACGGTTAACACCGATGCCGCCGGATTGATCTTCACCGGCGAATGGACCTTCAATACTCCGCAGACTCTGGAAGATTGGGTCAATGAAATGGCGTTTAACGGCGTCCCGATCACCGGGAGTCGAGGCACTGAGAACAAGGTCGCTTGTGTGCGGGTCGATGGTACTTTGTCGTGCCACTATTTGTAATTAGCCCAATCGAAGGGCTCGTCTAAACGGGCCCTTCGACAGGCCAATCAAGGCGCATTTCTCAGGATATGCCGTCTCCGGTTGGCGCGACGATGGCGTTGAGCCGTCCCCTTGCACGATAGGAACCTCGACCGAATCGATCACCCTTAAAAAGGAACGCTTCGGAATTCCGCTCGCTTCTTGCTCGATGCTTTGTCACCCCAATGAATCAAAGCCCCTAGTAGGTCGAAGGTTAAACCCGGCGCCGCCCGCAGCGCGGTGCCAAGCCTACTGGGGTTCGTCTATCGGCTGCGAGCCCAATTCTGTTTGCCGGTTGATCTCCTCGGCAATGGCGCGCGCCAACCACTCCGGAATGTGTCCCTGGCGCCACGCCTCGGCAACCGCGTCCAGATCGCCGCCATCCACGAGATCCCGGATCAGTCTCATCCGCTCGCAGCGTCCTTTCGCCTTCCACATGACGCGCCATCGGCCATTGGGTAGCCCAGGCTACGCCGTGGCGATTACGACCTCAATGCTCTAAGGATCTCGGCCGCGACTTGCGGGACGATGGCGTTGCCGGCGGCGCGCAGTCGAGGAATTCGGGCGGGTATCCCATGAGCCAGAAGACGAATTCCGGATTCAGGTATCCGCCGGCCGGCGAGGGTTCGACCTGTCGCCCAAGCAGCCCATTGACCGGTGCGCTGCCAATGCTCGACGCGTCCTTGTGATCCCGCGTCGTCGGCGTCGCCCACACCGCTTGTGCCGGCAGCGGTAACGTCGCTCCACTGGCGAAGCGCTGGCCCGGCCCGCCCTTCTCCCCGTCGCTCGCGCGCGGCGTGCTCCAGACCGCCTTCGCCACCCCCGGCAGGCCATTGCGCCGCTCGGCCGCAAAGTTGCCGCGCTTTTCCGGATCGTTCGCCGTCGCCGTCGCCGTCGGCCAAACGACGCCCAACGATCCAGACCCGGCCTCGCCCGTGCGGGGCGTTGACGGCGCAAGCTGGAACAACAACCGCCCGGCTGGCGTAGCCTTCGCCTTCCAAGTCAGACAGAACTCCGTCGAGCGCCAGCGGGACGATGCCAGCAACGTTCTCGCCCAGGAATGCAGCGGGTCGCGCGGATGCAATGAGCCGATGCAGCTCCGGCCAGAGGTGACGGTCATCCGCCTGCGCGCGCTGTCGTCCCGCGACGCTGAACGGCTGGCAGGGGAAACCGCCCGTCCAGATTTCCGCGTCATCGGGCCAGCCGGCGAGCCGGCAGGCATAGGCGAAGCCACCGACCCCGGCGAAGAAGTGGCATTGGCGGTATCCGTGCAGATCGTCTGCGGAAACAAGTCGGATGTCACGGTCATCAACGTCGCCGGGCGGGATCAAGCCGGCGGCGATCAGATTTCGCAGCCAGTCGCAAAGGTAGAGATCGTTCTCGTTGTAGTACGCCGCCCGGATCATTCGACCTCGGCGACGGCATTGGGGTCGGCACTGCTTGCGGCGTCATCGAACGGCATTCCATCGGACTGCCGTAGCGCGAACTGGCCGGTGTGGTCCTGCCAGCGGCGCACGATTACGTCGGCGTACTTCGGGTCCAGTTCGATCAGCCGCGCACGGCGGCCGGTCTTCTCGGCCGCGATCAGGGTGGTGCCCGATCCGCCGAACGGATCGAGGACCAGATCACGGCTCTTGCTGCTGTTGCGAATCGCCCGCTCGACCAGCGCCACCGGCTTCATGGTCGGATGCAGATCGTTCTTGCTGCTGCGATCGATGAACCAGACGTCGCCCTGATCGCGCGCGCCGCACCAGAACCGCTCGGTGCCTTCACGCCAACCGTAAAGGATGGGCTCGTACTGCCGCTGATAATCGGCATGGCCCATCGTGAATTTGTTCTTGGCCCAAATAATGAAGGTGGACCAGCGCCCGCCGGCCGCTCGGAACGCGCTCTGGAGCCGGTCCAGTTCCGAAGAGGACATGGCGATGTAGATCGCGCCCTTGGTCAGCGCCACCATCTGCGTGCAGCACGCTTCCAAGAACACGCCGAAATCGCCGCCGAGATTGTCGTTGAGGATCGGACGATGCTTGCCGCGCAACTTGTCCTTCGGGTTGTTGGCGTAATCGACGTTGTACGGCGGATCGGTGAAGGTCATGTCCGCCAGCTCGTCGCCGAGCAGCGCCGCGTAATCGTCGGCCTGCGTGGCGTCGCCGCACAGTACCTTGTGGCTACCGCAGACCCACACATCGCCGCGGCGCGAGACAGGTTGCTCCTGCACCTCGGGCACTTCGTCATCGTCGGTCAATCCGGCCTGGTCGCCGTCGAGCAACTCATCCAGTTCGTCGTCGGTGAAACCGAGCAGGTCCAGATCGAAGTCGGCATCGCGCAGCTCGGCCAGTTCCAATCGCAGCAGCTCTTCGTCCCAGCCCGCGTTTTCGGCGAGGCGATTGTCGGCGATCACGTAGGCGCGCTTCTGCGCCGGGGTCAGATGCGACAGTTCAATGACTGGAACCTTCCCGAGGCCCAACTGGCGCGCGGCGAGCAGTCGGCCGTGGCCGGCGATGATGCCGCTCGCGCCGTCGACCAAGACCGGATTGGTCCAACCGAACTCCACGATGCTGGCCGCGATCTGCGCGACCTGCGCATCGGAGTGCGTTCTTGCGTTCCGCGCAAAGGGAATGAGCGCCTCGATCGGGCGCTGTTCGATCTGAAGGCTCAAAGGATGTCCGAATGCGAACCGGGTTGCAGCGACTGCAAACCCGAAGAAAAGGATTGACGCTAGCGGGGTTTTGCGGCTGTGCCCCCCGCTTCAGTTTCTGCTCAGGAAGGACCCGCGATTTCTGGCCGAACGGCGCGACGTGTGCCGCGCGGTGAGGCTTGCGCTAGGCCGGCCGAGGTCTCATTGCAACTTGATTCCGAGTCGCACACGCCGCCTGTCGCGCGCCCTGCGTGCGTCTATGAAATATTCAGAATGCCGCGGTCATCGTAAACACGCTGATCCATAGCGAGCGGCGTGGTCGTGTTGGTGCGGCCCGTCCTGTGTCCCTAGGGAGGATAGCCATGACTCGGCTGCTGATCGTGCTTAAGCGTTCTGGGCATACGGGCTTCAATGATCTGCCGTTGGGCGAACTCGCCGAATGCGTCATTGATGGCGTAGCGGGAGTCATTAACCCCCGCACGGAACGCATGGAAGGAGAAACGGTGTTCGTTTCCTATTCCTGGGTGGGCACGAGCCCGCCCGTCATAGACAACGCCTCACTTAACCGCTTCGGTCTGTGTCTTGCCGACACGAACGATGTGGCTTATGCGATCACGTCCGATGACGCACCTCGCAGCGCTGTTTCCGGATCTCAGATGCGGGCTGACTGATGGCGCACTGCGATCAGCAATGCCGACTAGGCTAAGGTGAAGCACTGGCGGCGGCTCGTAAGCGCGCCGCACGTTGGGGCTGTGTCGCGGCGGCGTTGCGTCTTAACACTCGATATGTTGTCGGCGCCCCGCAACGAGCATACTGACCCGGCTGTATGTGGCCATCCCGCTTCCAACTCGGTATTCGAGATAGAACTACTATCGTCACCACGGCCGCCACACATCCATCGACAGAGGGATTAAATGGAATTCAAGATGATGCTCGTTGCCCACACGTTGATAGCCGGGATATGCGGCATCCCAGCACGGCTATACGTGGCCGGCTTCTTAACATCTACGGAATCAGTTCAAAGTCCTAGAACGGGCGTACGGTATTTGTATAGGTATCTCATATTCTGCTTGTACTACCTTATTTCTTTCATGTTGACGCCGCTTCTTTTAAAACCATTCCTGCCGCACTTCATGAGCATGAGCGGTGACGCAAAAAGCTATCTGTATTTCCTTTTGTGTGTGCCCCTGGCTTTTCTTCTGTACTGTCTCGATTACAAGTTCATTGTTTGGACAGATGCGCCGAAACTCCGTGCGCGGGAAAAATTGCGCGGAAAATGACCGCAACTCGCCGCTCTGTCCGCGGTGCTTTTCCCGACTACGCACCGCGATCTGCATGCCAATGGGGCCAGGTACGGTGTCGGACGATGTCCTGGAAGTGTTCGGACTGGTTCGTTCCTGATCCGCGCTCTGATGGTTCGAAGAAGGTCAGCCCGAAGATGCTGACGAAGCACTTGAACGCTTCGGGCTGAGCCATGCCGACTGCCACATCCCCCCGACGCACCACCATCAGCATGCCGACTAGGCTAGGGCAAATCCGGGGTTTTTGGGACACCCCATAACGGCCGCGATCATGATCCTGGATGACGGTGGATATCGCAGGATCCGTTCAGTGAAGATTTGTCGTCACCGCAGGTCGCTCGGCGACAGCGAAGCGCGGCAGTTGGTCGTTGAGATGCACGACCACCACCGCCAACGCATGCTGGTAGCGTCGCCAAGCCGTCTTGCGGATTAGCCCAGTGCGGTGGCTGATCTCGCGCCACGGCACGTACTGCGCCCGCAGCCAGACCAGGCGGCGCTGATCCTCGTCCAACCACTTCAGCCAGCGCACCGTCTCGCCGAAGCGGTCGATCGCGCCGGGCGACGCCGCGAAGCGCAGAACGATGCGCTCATCGGCATACCCTTCCCACGACTGCCGGTTGATATCCGGCCAGAACGACGCATAGCCCTGCACCCGGACCGGCGGCAGCCGGCGTGCAGTGACCGCAGCCTCTTGGAATCGGTCGGACACCCGCTGGATATTCCAGTCCATGGTCATGCGTCGGTTCCTTGCGACAGAGCCCAGTGCAGCAAGGCAAGCGCGTCTGCCTCGTTGTCGTCCCCCGGCGCATGTCCACGCTGCTCCATCGCGGCGATCATGGCGTCCTTCTTCGCATTGCCCTTGCCGGTCGCGAACTTCTTGATCGTGCCGACTGGTACGCCCTGGTATGGGATGGCGTGGCGCTCGCACCACGCGGTGAGCTGCGCCAGGAAACCGCCATAGGCGTGCGCGGCGTCCACGCCGAGATGACGTCGCACTTCCTCGAAGTAGATGGCTTCGACGTGGCCAACAAAGGCCAGGGTCTCGTCCAGCCAACGGCCAAAACGAAGGAACCGCATGCCACCGCCTTCAAACCGACTTGGCTTGAACGCTTGCGTACCGCTTGAGATCTGACCACCGCGTGTCAGCGCCCAGCCCATCGTCGTGCCCAGGTCCAGTGCCAGTGTTGTGCTGCTCATTGTGCGTCCTTGAGTCTGAGCGGGTGACGCGAGTGACACGGTTGCCGGTTATCCCTTGTATGCGTGTGCGCGCGCACACGCGTGGGGTAACTAGCAGCTATGTCACAGGCGTCACCCGCAGCCGTAAGTGACTGATTTTTCAACTGACGTAACGAGCAAAGCTTTTAGGTCGCAGACTCAAGCCGATCACGTAACGCGCGCCCTTACCGCCTCGATGTCGTCCGTACCGGCGCGAGTCCAAGAGTTCCGAAAAGCGCTTGATCGATCCGGCGAATTCACCATTGGCCAGGCACCAGTCCTTCCAGTCCGCGAACAAATCGGCGATCAAGGTCTTCGATTGGGCGTGCTCTTGGCATCGCTCTTCGATCCAACGGCCCAATGCGTCCTCGGACTCGAAATACTCATCGGTGGCGCTGAGCACGCATTGAGGGGGCTTAAGGCCGACGCGCTGCCACTCCAAGCATCCTTCGACCGCCCAGGCTAGAACGCCTTCACGCTCGGCCAGGAGCTTCCGCGATAGATCACCGTCGCGCCGTTCCGGCGGCACGGTGACCGTGAAGGGGATTAGATGCAGGCGCCGTTTCATCGCCTCATCCACATTACGAATGGCCGGCTTATGGTTGCCTGCGATAACCAATTTGAACTGCGGCGTGTATTCGAAGAAGTCCTGCCGCATAAACCTCGCCATGATTTTGTCGCCGCCGGTGATCGCCTTCAACTTCGACTCGTTCCATCGCCGCCCCTCCTCCGTCTCAACCGCGGCCACGAAGCGCGCACCGCGCAGACCGGCTAACTCGGTCGGATGTCGCTCGCCGCGGCTCTCCATGAACGTATCCATCGGCGCGCTGGTGGCGTAGTCGCCCAGGAGCGATGACAGCGTGTTGACGAACACCGACTTGCCGTTGGCGCCGGTGCCATAGAGGAAAAACAGCGCATGCTCAGTGGTGACGCCAGTCAGGCAGTAGCCGACCATGCGCTGCAGATACGCCTGCAGGTCGGCATCGCCGCCGGTGACGTCCGCGAGGAAGCGGCGCCAGAGCGAATGCTCGCCGCCCATGCCGGCTGTTGCCATACGGGTCAGTCGATCTGAACGCGAATGCCTGCGCAGCGCCCCTGTCTTGAGATCGATCGTCCCCGCAGGAGAGTTCAACAGCCAGGGCCGCGTATCCCACTCCTCCGCATCGGAGGCATGGTAGCGATCGCTGCGTGCCATGCGCTCTACAGCGTGCACCGTCGACGCGCTCGCCAGCCGTGACTGCTGGCTGCCGGAGTTGGCGTAGGTCGCCGCAACCCGGCAGACGCCACGGACGAGATGGTTGACGGTCAACGTGCGGTCGGGATTCCAGCGCTGTCCGCTCCAGACCATCCACTGGCTCCAGGCCGCGCAGTAGCGCCAATCTTCGTGGTATCGCTTGGTGAATGCCGTGGCCAGGCCGTCGTCGGTGTGCCAGCCCAGTTCGCCGAAGTCGATCGCCTCGGTCCGCTCCGGTCGTGTGATCGGCGTGCGCTCGCCCGCGCGCAGGAAGCCAATCACGTCGAAGTGCTCATCGACGGCATCGGCCGCATCCCAGCCCTGCTCCTTGTCCTCGGGCGGATAGAGGATCGCGCTGGAGATGGCGCCGGCTGCGAGCGCGGCTTGGGCGACGGTTAGGGCGTAGTCCCACCCGGGCTTGTCCTTGTCCGGCCAGATCAGGACGTGCTTGCCGCGCAGCGGCGACCAATCGGTCTTCTCGATCGGCGCCTTCGCACCGTTCATGGCGGTCGTGGCGGCCACGTCCAGGGCGATCAAGGCATCGGCTGCCTTCTCGCCCTCCACGACCACGATGTCGAGCGCCTGGGCAAGACCGGGCTGGTTATAGAGCGGGCGCGGTTCCGGCGCGAGGTGCTTGCGCCGCTTGGCGTCCCAGGGCCGGTATTCCTTACCGGTCGGGGGGTCGTAGCGGTAGACGCAGGCGATCAGCTCGCCTTCGGCGCTGTGGTAGTCCCAACGCGCGGTCGCCGGGCCAAGCTCGTCCAACACCGGCTCGGCGCGGCGCCGCTTCGGCGCCGAACTCGGCGTCGTCGCCGGCACGTGCCCGACTAAGTCGACCGCCCGCGCCAGCACTGCGGCGAAGTCACGCTGTGCATCAAGTCCCGCCTGCGCCGCGATTAGATCGAAGACATCGCCGCCCTCGCCCGTCGCGTGGTCCGTCCAAAGGCCTGCCTTGGGCCCAGACAACTCGATCTCTAAGCTGTCGCCCTTTTCGCCGCGCACATCGCCGATGTGGAACTTGCCGCGGCGAACGCGCCCATGCGGGTACAGTTCTTGGAGAACCCCCTCAAGGCGTTGCAGTAACCGCACCCTAATGGGATCCCGCGACGAACGCTCTGCTGGCCGAGACTCCGTCGGAGCCTCGGCGTCGTTGAAGTCCATCATGCCAAACGCCTTTCTTTCAGCGGCGCAGGCAAATCACGGAACGCATTGAACCAAGGCAACGCGGCTTGAAAGCGCCTGCCGGGCAACGTGAGCAGGGCGATTGGCACGAAGTTGGGCATGACGACGGCGCTTTCGCGGGGGGAGGTATTCATTGGAGCCTCGCGGTCAGTGAAGCGTGGTGGTAGCCGGCCAGGACCAGCAGCGGTCCTGCCAGGCGCAGGCTCGGCATGTTTGGTGGGTGGGTGTCGTGCTGATCCGGGGAAGGAGTTCGGCAGCGTCACAGGCGCGTAGGATCTCGACGGCGCGATCTGACGCGCGCTGTGCCAAGCCGCGGTCGAAGACCACGCGCTCGGCGTAGATCGCCATATCGTCGGCACAGATCGCGGTGAACAATGCGGGATGCTCGTGCAGTCCCAGGTAGGCCTGGTACAGCGCGATCTGCGTGGCGTAGACCGGCCGGCTGGCGGCGAGTCGCTTCTTCTGCAATTCGCGGAAGGACTTGGTGCCGACCGCCTTGTTCTCCCAGAGCATGGGATACCGAAACCCGTCCGGTCCGCCGACGATGATTCCGTCTGCATGGCCGCGGACGCGGCCGCCAGCCGTTTCGAATCCGAACTGCTGACCGCTTGCGTCGTGGGTGTGCAGATCGAAGCCGGCCACGCGCAGCCAGTCGGCCATCCAGTCTTCCATCTGATGGCCGCGCTGGAATACGCGCAGCACGCGGCCGGGAAAGTGACGGCCGCAATCCTTGGCCGCGTCGAAGAACTGGAACTGGAGTCGGCGGCTGCACTCCTCACCCAAGCTGGAGGCGCCCAAATAGGCGCGGGCGGGCCGTTGTGTCGCCTCCCGCTCCATCGCCGCATCGACCAGCGTCGTAAGGTGCTCGGATAGATCGTGCGAGTTGAAATCAAGCATGGCTTCGCTCGAATAGGCGGGCAATGCCAGAATTTTCCTGGCATGCCCTTTTTAGAAGGGAATCGGGTCGTCGAAGGGTCGATCGGAATCCCATGCGGGCAGCGGCTTGCTTCGCGGATCCGTCTGCTCGCGCAGCGACAGTTCGTAGGCCATCGTCACGGCCTCAATCACTTCGGTGGCCTGCACTTGGCTGTACTGCGCCAGCGGCACGTGGAAGCCGACGCGCTCAGCGACTTGCGCCAGCGCCGACAGGCACGCGCGCTGCGCTTCGTGGGAAAGGGGGTGTGGCACGTGCAAAAGCTCCTCCACCGCGCTCGGATTCGTCCGGGCTCGGGTCGCGTAGAGTTGGTGAAAAGCGTTCTGGCACGTGGTCGAGCAGAACGCCCAGCGATACGGGGTGCGCCGCGGGTCAGCGATGCGGCGGCGCAGGTCCAGATGTCCAAACCCGCGCGCGGGTCGGCCGCAACCCCAGCACGGCGTCATCGGCCATGCCGCGATCGATCAAAGACATGGTCGCGGTACTCGATCAGGGCTTGCGCGTGATCGTCGTGGTGCTGCGCCAGAGCAAGCAGGCGCTGGATCTGCGCTTCAAGCTCGGCGCTGGATAACTCGCGCAAGGGGGTGAAGATGCCGTTGCCATTGGGGGAACGGTCCTGGAGGCGCGGATTTCGTGGCATGGCGGCGTATGCCCATCACTGCGCCCACGTGGGTCGGCCGGCGGTAGGCGCCTGCGCTGCCGCCTGATTCGCAGCGTGCGCCATGTGCGCCGGCATCGCGGCGGCCTGTGCTGGTAGCGATTGGATCGCGCCCATCACCTCCTTGTACTGCGGATGGTCGGGCATGATCGGCATCTTGATCACGGCCTTGTCCTCGCCATAGCTGTCCTTTTCCCAATCGATCTTGCCGACGAACTCGGTACCGTCCAGATCGCCGAAACTCTCGATGCACCGGCCCTGTTGTGCGGCCGCGCTCATGTCGTCCGGATGCAGTGCGTTCGCGGAATTGAGGACGCCCTTGATGAAGCTTCGCCCCATCTGGCCCCAGGTCGGTCCCTTCGGGCTATGCAGGCCGATCAGCGTCCACAGCTTGCGGCGCGCGTACTTGCCCTCCAGCACGACGAACTCGGCGTTGAGGTAGACCGCGCCGGTATCGCCGCGGGTGGCCCAGCCGTGCAGCCAGCCGTTGGCAGCGTCGCTGTACCCGCCGGGTTTGAGGGTCATGCGCACCTTGACCAAGGTGCCCTTCGGGATGAGGGAGAACGCCGGGCTTTCGGCGTCGTTGAAGTTGTTCCAGGCGGAGGACATGGTTGACCTTACTTATCAATGGATCGCGGGGGGAGTGGGCGCAGCCGCCTCCGGCGCGCCGAGCTTTCGCATGAGCTGGCCCAGGTCCGGGGGTTCGACCATGTCGAGCCGGCCGGATCGGTCCTTGGCGGGGTAACCCCAAGGGTTGGCGGTGTGGCAAACGAAGGCGCGATAGGCGGCCCCTTCCGCCGCAGGGACCTCGGCCAGCGTGATCACCTCGTCCACGATGCCCGGCAGTTCCAGACCGGTCTTGGCACCGTCGATCTGCAGGGCATGGACACGCCGATTAAAGTCATCGACCCGCTCTTCGAGGATGCCGACGAACCAGACGTGCTTGCCGCGAACGTGCTGGAGGTGGGTCAGCCAGCCGACCATCTCCTGGCCCAGCAAGCCGTAGGCGCCGCGCGTATCGGGCTTGCCCGTCTTTTCGGAAAAGGCCTGCGGCTGGCCCTTGCACCACTGCAGGCACAGGCGACCGGCGACGGTGATCGAGTCCACGAACAGGGTCTGGTATTTCGCGAACACGGCCGGATCGCCGTAACGCAGCCGCGCGGCCTCGAAGTGCCACTGACTGAAGGGTTGGCCTTCGCGCAGGGCGGGATTGGGTCCGCCGAGCAGGACCGCGATATCGCGGCAGTCATCCCAGGTGCGGGGACGGATGCTGTCGCCCGGCCACGTGGCCACAGGCAGGTCGCCGGCCTCGATGTCCACGAACAAGGTCGTGGCCGGATCCAACGTCCAAAGCTGCGAAGTCTTGCCCAACCCCCAACTGCCGACGAGGACGCCCTTGACGCCCCGGGTTTCGGCCAGCCGTTGCTCGGCGGTAATGATCGGAAGCGCCATCAGACGGCGCCCCCGTCATGGACTGCGGTCATCAGAATCCGGCGCCCCCAACTTACAGCTGCAATTACCATCACGCTTGTCCTTCGGTCAGCGACAGACGGAATACCGGTTTGCCCGGCTTGAGGGTTCGGGCAGGCTCGAAGGACGCGCGCATCGATACCGGCCACGCGGTGTACTTGGTCTCGCTGACGCGATAACTGATCTCCACGAACTCGGCCGGGTTTTCGCCCGCGGCACGGATACGCTCCACGATCCTTCCGAGCACGGCCTGATCCCACTCCACCTTCTTCGGCACCTCGCAGGAAATCCGTACCGCGCCCTCGGTCAGCGTGACCGTGCCGGTGTCCTTGCCGACGGCGAACCGCTGCTCGGCGGCGCGCTTGCCGTAACGGATGTCGAGCGCCTGGTCGATTTTGTCGGCTTGGGCGCGTGCTACGGCGACGGCCTCGGAAGCCTGGACCTTCAAGTCGAGCAGCAAGTCCGGAGCGAACCCAGCCAGTTCGCTCGCCGGACGATCGATACAGCGTGCGAGCAGGTTCATGCCGGTACTCCTTGTGCTGCCGCGCTCGCGCGCTGCGCCGTCAGGCGCAGGTCATTGCTGGGGATGCGTGCAGTGTCAGCGGTGGAGGTGCGCATGGACTCGGACTCGTATTGCTCGATGTCCTCCAGGCGGTACTTCACGCGCCGCCCCATGACCTTGAAGAACGGCGGACCGATCGCGTCGGCGCGCCAGCGCGCCAGGGTTTCAGGGGTGACGTCCCAGCGCACGGCAAGCTGTTCGGTCGTCAGAGAGTTGTCGCTCATGGGAAAAGTCCTCTTCGTCGGCGTGGTGCGGCCGGGGCGAGAGACTGCGCGAAGCAGAGCTAGGAATGAAAGAGGGGAACGAGCTAGGAATCGTCCGCCGATTTCTAGACGTTCCTAGCTGAAACCGTATGTCGAGCTAAAAACAAGGATTTTTTTAGCTAGGAATCGACAAGCCGCGCGACGAGATTTTTTTTTGCTCCCGTACGCGCCACCGCCGAGTCGAGACGCAGGCACCTGATCACCAGAGTGCAGATTTCTGCACATTGCACATGCGCCACCACGTCAGTGCGATGCTGAAAGGAGTCGCGTACATCGCGAGGACGCGAGCGTCAGCGACGTATCTCGTAGTGCGGTTCCTAGCTCAACCATAGGAATCGGGACCGATTCCTAGCTCTCGCGCTGCTGAATCCAAACGAACCGTGAACTCGCGCTCGTGACTTGTGGGGGATGGCGTTCAGTGATGTTGCGCATGGCTTCGGCGCCGCGCTATCTTCGTTAAGAAGAAAGAAAGCCCACTCGAAATGGGCCGCACAATGAAGGACATCACCGATGCGCAATGGACTGTTCCACCACATCGTCGTGGCGGCTTCGCGCAACCACGACAAAACTCTCCCCCGATGCTACCGCGCGCCGAACATCGGTTGCGTACGAGACCGAATCGGCGCGGGCGCAAGCCTACGCCTATCGATCCTCACTTCGCATCAGATAGCGCGCCAGTCGATCGACTGATCGGCTAGTTCGCTTCGCCTCTGCTCCATCCCGATTCAGACCGCTAGGGCCTGACGGGCAGCTTTTGCCCCGGCAAAACCGAAGGAAACAACGTGCTCAATAGAGTCATCCACTGGTTCGAGCTCGAACCGGTCGGCGCCCTGCTGTCCTACGACCACGACGCCATGTGGCCGTTCGTGCAGGCAGGCGCACTGACCGATCCGAAGCGCACGCGGTATGCAGAGTGCCGCGTGTGCAAGGCGAGGGAATCCATACAGGTCTATACGTGGGGCGAGCATCTGGTGCGCTGCAAGCGATGCGCGGGTGAAGTCGAATTCGGGCTTGAGTTCACCTCGGTGAGCCCACGGCCCGCGTGGCTGGCCGATTCGCTGGCGCGCCAGATCGACGGATCGACGGAACCGGCGAATGAACTGATCGCGGGCCGCCTGTGGCGCTTGACTCGACGATTGAGCTCAAGCCCGAGCGTCTACCTGCTTCGCTCGTCACTCAGCTTGGATCCGTCTCCGATCATCGATGCCTTGAATGACGACTGCGAGAACGGTCGGCGCTTGGTCATCTCGACATCACTGTTCCGATCGATGCCGGTGGCTGCGCCAACCCTCACTTTCTTACCCCTGGATGAAGTCGCACATATGGAAATGGAAGGTATTCGCTTAGACACCCGAAACCTGCTGCCGCATCTGACGGATCAAATACCGCTGTGGTTCGAACTGTCGCCTCCACACAACCGACTGACGATCGGAAGCGAAACGCTCTCGCTTCGCCGGCGCCAACCGGAGTTCATGCGCCTGCTGAAGCTGGCCCACGCTTCAGGCGCAAAGACGGCGAGTTGGCGCGCGCTGCTCCAACGTGCCGGTTACAACGCCACCTATACCAGTCTGGCGCAGGTGTTCCCATCGTCTGTGTTCCGCTTCATCGATACGTCCAAAGACGACGTGTGGATCCGCAAGTCGGTCCTTCCCCTATCGCGCGCCGGTCCAGATCGGCAAAAGCAGAGCAATCGATGAGCATCGATACCCGCAATGAACGCAGCGCCGCGATGGCGCGTCTGCAAACGGTCGCCGAGATTCTCGCCACAGGACTGATTCGAATGCGGCGCGCGGCGACAGCTGCGGCGAAGGGCCCTGTGGACCTTGATAACGCGTCCGAAGAGAGGGTGTATGTCACCGACCTCAAACCACCACGGAGAGACCGTCGTGACATCCACTAATCCTACATCGCCGCACATCATCGCCCAGATCGAGTCGCTATACGACATGAAATGGATAGATCTCAAGAGCTTGTGGACTGAGCGATTCGGTAGCCCGCCCGGCGTCAACAATCGGCGGTATGTCGAGCGACGCTTGGCCCATCGAATACAGGAGGATGCGGCGCGCGAAGCCCAGTCCGTCGTTGTGGTCACCAACGAGGCGCGCGTTCGACACCTGCTCGCCACGGGAACGTTGAAGCCGCAGACCAAGAAGGGACTGCAGCCGGGCCAGGTGATCACCAAGAACTACCACGGCGTACTGCACACCGTTCGTGTCCTCGGCAAAGACCGCTTCGAACACAACGGAAAGCTGTACCTCAGTCTTTCGGCCATCGCCCGCGAAATCACCGGAACTCGCTGGTCCGGTCCGCTTTTCTTCGGCGTCAAGCCGACCAACGCTTCTAAGGATTCCTCCCGATGACCCCGCCCCTGACCATCGCCACCTACATTCGGACCTCCACTCACAGCAGCGAGGGCGTGGCCCAGCAGATCCGGCTCACCAATCGCTTTCTCCGAACCCAGTTGGGAGTCACGTCCAGCACGATCTACTGCGACGATGGCTATTCCGGTGTGTCGCTGGAACGCCCCTCCTTGCAGTCGCTGCTGGCCGACGTCAAAGCCGGGCGCGTGGACACCATCGTGGTCTCGGCGCACGACCGACTGACCCGTGTGCACACCCATCTGCTGAGCCTGCAGATGCATTTCGAGCAGGCGCGCGTGGCGCTGCTCGCGGCGACGCCTCTGCCGCGCGGCTATCTGGGCAACGTACGTCTTGCCGCATCCATCGCCAACCTTTTTGACGACGAACTCCCCCAGAGGAACTAGCCATGTCCACGCAGAGCAACCTTCGCGTCGCGGTGTACTGCCAGACCCTCGGGATGTCGCCTGACCTGATCACCGTCCAGCGCGTCACGATCTCCGAAGCACTACGGGACTGTTGCGACCTTCCGCCCGTCATCCGGGTGTACGCGGATGATGGCCGCTGCCCGAACACGCAGGTCCGAGAGCAGTTTCAGACCATGCTACTCGATGTCGATGCCGGACTAATCGACTGCATCGCAGTCATGGGACGCGAGCGCCTGGCGGACCGCGACGAGGACTATCGGACACTCAAACGCTTCCTCGATAACCGCGGTGTCGCCGTCCTGCTCTGCGAGCAGGCACCCGCGCAGTTTGTGAGGGTGCCATGACCCAGGCGAAACGGCAGCGCTGCGCGGTCTACACCCGTGTTTCAACCGACGAGGGATTATCCCAGGCCTACACGTCCATTGATGCCCAGCGCGACGCTGGCGAATCCTACATCGAAAGCCGGCGCAGCGAAGGCTGGGTTCAGGTCGGCGACTACTATGATGACGGCGGATTCTCCGGCGGCACCCTTGAACGACCGGCCATGCAGCGGTTGCTGGCCGACATCAAGCACGGCAAGGTCGATATCATCGTCGCTTACAAGCTGGACCGGCTCAGTCGCTCGCTGTTCGACTTCGCCGAGCTGGTCAAGCTGTTCGACACCCACAGCGTCACCTTCGTCTCGGTCACCCAGCACTTCAACACGACCGATGCGATGGGGCGAATGCTGCTCAATATCCTCCTGACGTTCGCCCAGTTCGAACGCGAATTGACCTCCGAGCGCATTCGGGACAAGTTCATTGCCAGCAAGCGCAAGGGGTTCTGGATGCACGGCATCCCGCCCCTGGGCTACGACGTGGAAGACCGCCGCCTGGTGATCAACGAGGAAGAAGCCAAGCGGGTGCGCTGGGCGTTCCGCCGCTTCATCGAAACCCGCTCGATACAGAAGGTGGCGGAGGATGCGAGGAAGCTTGGGCACAACAACAAGGTTTGGGTCAGCAAACAGGGGCGAAAAACTGGCGGGATGGTGCTCGGTAAGAGCGCGATACACAAGATTCTGCATACCCGGACCTATCTCGGTCTGTTGCAACACCGAGATATCGACTTCGAGAACACCCACCCACCGATCATCGATGTCGACGTTTGGCGCGAAGCCCACCTGATTCTCTCGGACAACTCGGTCGGACGAGGCAACATGACTCGGGCCTCCGTGCCGTTCTTGCTGAAGGGGCTGGTCTTCGCCCCGAACGGCCGGGCCTTGATTCCTTGGCACACGACCAAGAGCAATGGTCGGCTGTACCGCTATTACCAGACCAGAGAGACGATGGAACGCGGCCGACTGTCGGAATCGCCGCTGCCACGCCTGCCGGCTGCAGAACTGGAGGACATCGTGCTGCAACAACTGCGCTCGATCTTCAAGCGGCAGGATTTGTTGCAGGAAGTGGTCGCGGCCGCCATTGCCAAAGACCCCAGCTTAGACGAGGCGCGAGTCACCGTCGCGACCCGTCAGATTGACAGAATCTGGGACTCACTATTCCCCGAGGAGCAATCGCAGTTGGTGCGGCAACTCATCGAGCGCGTCGTCGTGAAGCCCGACGCCATTGAGATTCGGCTACTTGCGCTAGGCGACGTGCCGGTCGTCCAGGAGCTATCCAAGGAGGACGCATGAGTCCGCCGGTGATTCGTGTGGACGGAGATACCAGCGTCGTGCAAATCAGCAACGGCGATAGCGTGGTGCGGATTCCGATCCAGCTTCGACGCCGCTCGGGCAAGCGGCGGCTCCGACCCGCCAAGGTGCAATGTGCAGCGCTTTCATCGGAGCTCACCGCGCTGCAAGCAGCTCTGGCGCGCGGGTATCGATGGCGCGACATGCTCGACCATGGGGAAGTCGCCTCGACCAAGGACATCGCCGACAGCGGGAACATAGACCGGAGCTACGTGTCGCGAATGATCAACATGACGATGCTAACGCCCGAGATCATCGAGTCGATTTTGGACGACACCCTCCCCGACTTCACCCTGGCCGACATCGCTATCGCTCCGCCGGACCTGTGGGATGAACAACTGCGCAAGTTCCGATTGCGCAGAACATCGAACGGTTTGGTTCAAGACCCCTAATCGCTTACTCTCGAACAGCCACGATAAGAAGGATAAGACATGCCAAACATCGCAACTATATTCAAGGCCGAGGTAGCGCGCCTGACGCGCAAAGAACTCAAGCTTCAGGTCGAGCCCCTGCGCAAGCAATTGACCGAACAACGCAAGATCATTGCCGCGCTACGCGCCGACGTTGCAAAGCTCCAGAAAGGCGCCTCAAAGAGCCAAAAAGCGGTCTCAGTTCAACACATTGACGATGCGCCGGCGACGCGCGCACGGTTCTCGGCCAGCGGCTTGTTGAAGTTGCGCACTCGTCTGGGCCTATCGCGCGAAGCATTTGCACCGTTGCTTGGTGCAAGCCCTCAGGCACTCGTCAACTGGGAGACCGGCGTCAATCGCCCCCGTGCCGAGTTTATAGAGAAGTTGACAATTGTACGTGGCTTGAGCAAGCGAAAGGTTCAGGAGTTGCTTGAACAGCACGCGCCAAAGAACAACCCGAAGACCAATCGTAAAGCCACCGCTTCTAAGAGGCTGACAAAGAAGGTTTCGACGAAGCGAACTTCGCCTAAGAATTACGCGAAGAAAGCCCAAAAAAAGGCAGCGAATCCTGCCACCCCAGCTAGGCGCGGCCGCCCCGCGAAAGGGAGCGTTCAAACGCCGGCGACAGCGCAAGCCCAAACCACGTAAGCCGCCCACCCAACGCACAGAGTCCCGCCTACCGGCGGGACTTTTTCGCTTTCGATCACCAACAAACTTAACGTCGCGTAGGGACACCCCCAGCCCTAGAGTAAAGCCGAGCCGCGAAGCGGCTTCAGCAAAGTACTGCTGAAGGGTGTCTAAAGCAACTTGGGCGATTCAGTCCGAAACTGCGGTTGCGAGTCCGCCGAGTTCGTGAAGCTAGGCCCTCACCAAACCTAGCTCTCGCAATATTTTCCTGTAAGCCACCGATGCCAGATCTGCACCGAAGGACTGTTCGGTGTCGCTCGTCAGATCGATATACCTCGGCCGTTGCCCTTCCACGACAGTCAGGTCATCGGTTTGCACCTTTTGCGAGAAGGCATTGACCTCCGCATCCGAGCCGAGCCTCAACGAGTTATCGAATCGGATCGGGTAAAACCAGACGCACTGGTCCTCGCCTACGGGAGAGGCGCAGTTGAAGATGGTAAACAGCCCATCCGGGAAGTAGATGTCCAGAACGGCGATAAACGGCGTGTGGATTCGATAGGCGCGGCGCCAGATGAAATCCTCCGGCGACGAATGGCCGATTGGATAGTTCCCCAGCGAGCTGCTGTATTCAAAACTGAACCCCCCGTCTAACGGCTCGACCCTGTACGTCGGCATGACCTCGGCGGTGCAATCGTTGAATGTCGCCCGATGCACGAATGGCAGGTGTGAGATATCCATGAAGCCTTCGACTTGGCGCCCGGCGGATGCGTTGACGTTTACCGGCGGCGCCACCACCAGCCGCTGGATTTCGCTCTCGCGCCCTGGCCCCAGATCATAGAAAGCTCCTGCTCCGAGACTGGTCCACAGCAGCCCGTGAGATTCGACGGTCGGATAGGAGCACAGATCGAACCGCTTCAGGTTCTGCACCTGAGGGTGAGCCGGAATTCTGGAACAGGCCCCCAGATGGGCGAATTGCAGACCGTGATAAGGGCACTGCAACCCGGCTTCACTCACGGCTCCTGCGGAAAGCATTTCGCCCCGATGCGGGCAGCGGTCGTCCGCCACCACCACTTCGCCCTGAATTTTGTAGATCACCAGTGGCTTGCCGAGCAGCACGGCAGCCAGGGGCTTGCCTTCAGTCGTGGCGGCCTCGAGGTCCTGCAGTCTCGCAACCGGGTAGTAATGATCGGCGAGTTTCTCTGAGTAGCTCATAAGTCCTCCGATTGCAGATCGTCGATGGCATTGCCGCGCTCTTGGTCACGCCACCGTGCTGCCGCCGCCGACGCTTCGAAACTTTGGGAAGGGTTAATTTGGTTCGCGCACCGCGCGATATCCGGGCAGATAAGTCCCCCACCACGCCTGTAGTAACGACAAAACCACCATCAGCGCCATCGCACGCACTTCGCCGTAGCCCCCGCTTCCGCCGAGCCATCCGATGGTCGCGACCACCGCCACCGCGCCCAGCGCGCCGCTGACGCGCTGCACGATGTGGACCAACGTGGCCGCGCCGCCGATGTCCTTTCGATCCACCGCGGCATAAGCAGCCGTGGTGGCCGGGTTCGTCGTCCAGGCCGACCCGATGCCGCGGACGAACATGAGCGCCGCGGCGATGTCGGACGGCACGGCGATCAAGGCAAAGGGCGCCGTAGACACTGCCAGCATGGCGGCTCCAGCCAGGACGACGGGCCGGGGGCCGAAGCGGTCCACCAAGTTACCGGCGAGATACAGTGCGCAGGCCGTTCCTGATCCCATGAATACCAGCATCACGCCGATCTGCGAGTGGCTCATCTCGTGTCGTGCGTGGAAGTACAGCGGAAACAACAGCAGCCCCCCGAACACGTTAGCGCTGTTTGCCATGCCCAGCAGCGACGACGCGCAGAACTGGCGATTCCCCATCAGCTCAAGCGCCAGGAGCGAAGACCTGCTCGTACGTGCAACCGCGACGAACAGAGCCAGGAGCACGGCGCTGCCGCCGATGGCCAGCCAACCGTTCCCCGAAGTCTGGCGGGAGGTGATCTCCGCCGCGCCGTACAGGGCCAATGGCAGCCCGGTCACGATGAGGACCAGCTGCCCTAGAGGAAGCCTGAGCCCATGCTGGGCGATGCCCCCGGGCATCACCTTCGCGGCCCACATCGCAGCGATCGCCCCCAGCGGCACGTTGATCCAGAACAGCCACCGCCATGAGGCGACGTCGACCAACCAGCCGCCGATGCCCGGCCCGATCGCCGCGGCCAAGCTGATCAGGGTGCCGACGACTCCGAGGACGCGGCCCACCTGATCGCGCTCGACGCCTCCTATCAGGATGGCGTGCCCGGTCGGAAGCAGGATGCCGGCAGCCAGCCCTTGGACGATACGAGCGGCAATCAGCGTGTCGAGACTGGTCGCGAACGCGCAGCCGATCGACGCCCCAATGAAAGTCGCCAACGCGGCGCCCCAGACGCGCCCGTGCCCGAACCGGCCGCCGAACCACGTCGAGGTCGGCAGCGAAACGGCGATGGCAATGAGATAGCTGGAAATAATCCACTGCGCGTCTTCAAGCGGCGCATTGAGGTCGGCTTGCACGGAGATCAGGGCGAGACCGGCGAGGGTCGCGTCCAGCATCACCAGCATCCCGCCCATGCCGGAGACCAAACCGATGGACCACACGCGTCGCGGTATGCGGGTGGGACTCATGGCTCGGGTGTGCGCGAGATAATCCTTGCGGACGGCGAGCCGGCGGCCGCAGTGGTTGCCTCTGCCGTGGCTGGAAGATTGGCTTGGTGTTCGATGACCACCAACCACGCCAATGCCAGCACCAGAGCGAACGCGGCAGCGACGCCGGCCCAGCGCAATCGCGTTGGCACAATGCCGTGGTTGCGGTGGACCATTTCGATTACATGGCGCGAGGCCACGCTGACGGCCAGCACGATGACGATAGTGGCGAATGTATGGCCATTGGCCTTGATGGCGCTCCCCATGTGACTGGAAAGCATCAGGAAGACGACCGCAGGCAGGAGAAACGAGTGCTGGTTGCGTCGATCCCAGTATTGCTTCCTCATCGGGTCGGGCTGCTCGCCGCGCATCACCGCAGCCATCGCCGCACGCGTCGCCGGATAGAGATTGCCGAGTATGTTGATCGATACGGTCGTTCCGAGCATCGCGCCGATCTGGATCATCGCACCGTGCTGCGAGTACCGGTCCGCGTAGAACGACGTCCAGGCCAGAACATGCAAGGCGCAGGCAAAGTAGTAGAGGGTCGTGCGATGCAGCGGGATACGGTTGATCGCTTCATTAATCAGCGGAGCGCCTATCAGCCCGGCCAGCGACAGGGCGATTGCCGCGCGGGACGACAGCGACGCGTCGGCGGGGTCGAGCAGGTAGACCTGGGGCTGCCGGTAATAGATCAGACTGAAAAGTAGCAGGCCGGTACCGAACAGCCAACGAATCAGATTGAACGACAAGACTAGCCCTTCCAGATCGGTGGCCTTCGGTCGAGTGACCCTTTCGGTTTGCCAGAACCCGAGGCTATGGGTGTCCCAGACCTCAAGATCGGCCGACGAGTCGAGCACTGAGCGGGCTCTGATCGCCAGTCTGCGCAGCCACAGCACGAAGCCCATCCAAGCGATCGCGGCGATCACATGCAGCCAACGCACGATGTCGGTCATGAAATCGATCAAGGCATCCATCATCATGATCTACTCCGGATGATCTGCCAGCGTTCCATCCAGTGCGCCGTTGCCGTCCCACTTGGTTCGGCGTCGAGAGTTCGGTGGGGCTTCGCTGCGATTAGGAAGGCTGCTCATGCGGTGGCCAGCCCCATTTCTCGCAACAGGCGCCGGTAGTGAACGGATGCGAGATCCGCCGCGAAGGACGCTTCGCCGGACTTCAGCGGAAGATGGCGTGGCTGCTGGTTCTCCACCATCAGACGGTCTTCCGCGAAGATGCGCGCGTTGAAATCCTTGACCGCCTCGTCCGTGCCGAGCTCGAGGTCGAAACACACCGGAGAGAACAACACGGTGCGGTCGCTCGTCACCGGGCTGGCGCCGTTCAATATGTTCAGGCGCCCGTCGGGGAAGTGCACCGTCAGGTGAGCCAGATAGGGAAGGCGGACGTCGAAGCTACGACGCCAGACGAAGTCGTTCGCAGTCATTCCGCTGCCGACCGCGTAATTCGAGACCGTGCTGCAATAATCGAAACGCAACCGACCTTCGTCGACCTGGACCGAATATGCAGGCACGGCCGCATTGGTGGGATCGGCAAAGGTCGTGGAATGCACGTGCGCGAAATGCGCCACGTCGATGAAGCCCTCCACTTGCCGGCCCGCACTGGCGGCGATCGGCACCGGGTCCGGCGCCACCTGGCGAAATGCGGGGTCGTCCCAATCGGGGCTCAGCTCCGGAAACGGCGGAGGCGAGGCCCCAAGACAGGTCCAGACCAGCCCGCAACGCTCCACCGCGGGATAAGTTGAGAGCTGGAACTGCCGGGATGGCGTCAGGTGTGGATGCGCCGGTATGTGAGTGCAGCGCCCCTCCTGCCCAAAGGCAAGGCCGTGGTAGGGGCAGATCAACATGCCCTCCCGATGCTGCCCCAGGCTGAGGCGGGTGCCACGGTGCGGGCAACGATCGGCGGCCACCACTATCTGCTGGCGAGCCCGGTACAGCACGAGATCGTTCTCCAACAGCGACGCACAGACAGCGCGATCGTGCACGTCCTCGCTACGCGCTATCGGATACCAATACGGCAGCAGCTCAGTGTGCATGGTCAGTCGCCCATTGAGTCACTGCTTTGCGTTCATCCGGCTGCATGTCCGTGGCGTTGCCAGGCGGCATGCGCTCGCTCTGCACGACAGTGGCGATCAGGCCCGCATATAAAGGCAGGGTTTCGGAAGTGAAGACGATCCCACGCGGAGGCGAGGCCATGCCAGGGAAGCTGGGTTGCACGGCATGGCAAACCGCGCAGCGACGTTGAACGATCTCGTCGGCGCGCAATAAAACACTGCCGCTGGCTACTGAGTTCGCGATCGAAGTCGGACTTGAGTGCTTGGCCGGCTGCGCTGATGCATCTGCCGCAGCAGATGCATCAGCGTGAGCGGCGACCTGTTCGGTTGGAAGCTCCGGCAAGGCCATCCAGGTCATTCCCAGCCCGAGTACCAAGATAGCAGCCATGGACACCCAGCGCTGTTGGGTCGGCATGACCCCACCATTTCGGTGGGTGGCATTGAAAACCCATCGAGCCCCCACGCTCAAAGCCACTACGGAGGCAATGGTCAGGAACGGGTAGCCGTTAGCGCGGACCAGACTTCCCATGTGGCTGGAAAGCATCAGGAAGACCACGGCGAAAGTGATGTGGGCGTGTAAACCCCTTCGATCCCAGAGCAGCCGATCGATGGGGTCTGGCTGCTCGCCTTTCAGCACCGCGTCGTAGGCTTTGCGCATCCTCGGATAGAGCCACCAGATGACGTTGGACGCGATCACTACGCCCAGCATCGCGCCGATTTGGATCATGGCGCCGTGCTGGGAGAACAGATTCGCGTACAGCCACACCCAGCCGAGGAGGTGAGTGATGGTCGCGGCCATGTACAAGGTTTTGTGCTGCAGTGGTATGCGGTTGACGAGCTCGTTGAGGAGGGGCGCGCATATCAGGCCGAGGGCCGAAATTTCGATCGCATCGCGGGCAGACAGCCTCGCGATACTTGGGTCGACCAAATACGCCAGAGGTTGGCGGTAGTAGATCAGGCCGAAAAGCACGACGCCGGTACCGATCAGCCAGCGAATCTGATTGAACGACCAAACTAGCCCGTCCAGCTCCGCTGCGGTAGGTGCTGAGACTTTCGAGCTCCGCCAGAACGACAGGCTGTGCGTGTCCCAGACCTCCAGTTCGGCCCGCTGATCAAGGAGCGGTTTCGCCCGCAGCGTCAGGCGTCTTACCCACATGCCGCCGCCCAGCCATGCGAACGCAGCGAGGACATGCAGCCACCGGGTCATATCGGATGCCAAGTCCAGCAATGTCCCTATCATTGCTAAGTCTCCTGATGCATTACGCGATCGCCACAAACTCGCTGCGCGTGTCCCAATCCTTGTGAGGGCGGCACATCGTTTAAACCGCCGGCTTGTTACCAACCATGTGGCTGGCAAACGGACCCACTGAGCCGTGGCGCCATAGAGCCCCCTTCGGGACGCCTGATCAAGCGGCATTAACGTGGCCTGCGTGTACTCGTGAATTTGGTACACGGCCTTCACGCCGGGCCGCAGTGCGATAGTTTCTTCTCCTCGAAAAAAATGTGCGTGTTCGAGCCGCTCGCAGCAGCTGCGCCGATGATGTCCATTCTCCCTTCGTTCGTTCCCTTGCCAGTCCGCGCTACGGATGCGGCCTGTAAGGCAACGCTATCAGATACGCCGTGGCCCACTTCTGTGCGCAAATCCTCACAACGTCGGATGCTCACTCTTACTCACTCGCGCACGGCCTCGTGGAGCTGATCCGTTATTCCATAGACCGAGTAACGTTCACCAAGCTTGGCTTGGCCGGCAACTACACCATTAACGACGATGGCGTAATGACGTCAGGACGCACCAGGTTGACCGCTTCGATCAGCCCACATTGGCGGGTAACAGCGTGGTCCGCCGCCGCCCAGAAGATCGGCAGCCAGCCGCGCGAGAACACACGAGCCAACTGTGATCGCACCACTCCGTGTTCGGCATGCTCGGCACGCAATTGCCTCAATGCTTTGCAACTCAGGAAGAAGATGCCGTCGTCGCGGAACGTGCCCCTCTCATGAGGACAACGCTCGAGGACGATGTCCTCGGCCATGAGATTTCGCCAATCGATCACGTATTGGCAAAAATCTGGATACTCCAATAACGCGGAAAAGCGACAGTCGCTCGTATACCAGCAGTCCCGCAACAGGCTCGAAACCTTGTCCAGGTTGTAGGCGTGAGCTTCGCTGAGACTCATTCCATTGGGGCGATCGCGGCCGCCATGAGACAGCAGTGTTTTCAACCTGGCTGAGGCATCCGGATCCAACCCGAGTTGCAAGGCCAAGCGCTCGATGCACGCACTGCGCCCTACGCTGTCGAAGTACAAGGCGTGTACTTCGGCTGGCGAAAATGGGTGATAGCTGACATGAATACCCATAAAGCGTCCTGTCCTTAGACTGTCCGGCCACGCGGATCGAACACAGGCTGGTTGCTCTTTAGCCGTCGACTTCCCGTATCTCAGCGCCACCCAGGTTTGCAATGATGTCGATGGTCCGCAGCATCGAGCCCTTGTCGGGATAGGACTCCCCGTGGGCCATTGGCTCTCCGTTTCCGCCGACCAGTCGCCAGCGCCACTGCCCATCGGTCGCAGATCCGGCCAAGAAAGCGTTAGACAATGAGCGCTGCCCGCCCACCCTCCTGCCTTCCCGATACACCTCGAAGCGCGGTTTGCCAGCCATGATGGTTCCCCCACGTTTTACCAGGAGAACGGCGCTCGGCGCGTCCTACGGCCAACGGCCAACGGCCACCAAGCCTAGCTGCGGCACAAGACTATGCGCATCCAGGTTCTTACGTGACCGAGGGCATAGAAACCTTGCTGTCCGAGACCATGCGTGGCCCGCGGATGATGTTGCGTACAACACAACGACTCGTCTGGCGGACACCGAGCCGCGAAGCGGCTTCGGCTTGAATGAATTGTTAGTTCGTAACATGCGTGGGCACGGGAGTAATATGCTCATGAGAGAATAGAACTGTAATAAAGCTTGCTGAAATGTATCTCTCAATGTGGCGCGCAAGGTCGTAAGGGAGGCTGAAGTAACGGTGGATCCAGTCTAGGTCGCTGTTGATAGTCGTGTTTGCCGTTTTAGTCCCTGGATGCACTTGCGCACCATTAACAGACAGGCTGATCTTGTGATGCACGAGCGCATTTCTCTGACTGTTTAGGCGCTTTAGCGTTTCATATAGAGCGCCGTCCTTCTGTAAGCAGTAGCCTGGCTCAAAAGACTTGGGGCCGTTAAGCCACTTTTCCATGAAGTCCGCCCGCTCATGAATATAAAAAAGGTCGCTTAAGTCTTTATTAGCCAAGCCAACGGCAAGCAAAGCATTGATCTGAGATTCACACAGTGCATGGGACAAGAAGGCAACTATTACGTACTCAGACATAACAGGATCACGGAGTGCGAGAAATCGCTGGACGTCGGGTGGCAAGTAACGCTGTGATAAAACCGATAAGCGCGTTGCTGCCAACTCATCGGAAATGCTTGGGTCGTTCTTTCGAAGCTCTGCAACTGATTGAATGCACTCTTGCTCGTACTCTTGAACATTCTTTGGTTTATAAGCGGCAACTGTTTTCCTCAGATCAACGAAGTGGTGCCAACGAGACTTTAGCGCTTTATCGAGAGAGGAAAATGCGCCAGCTATTTCGCTTGAACTGATCGGTGGCATTGATATTTATCTGCAGTCTGAGTAAATCGTCCAGGGTTTCTCGTAGACAGCTCACAGCCATATCGGCCCAGCTTGCTGTTCCGACAAGGATCCGAGCCATGTGGCTGCTCCTACGTCAACTTTCAGGATAGTTGGACTTACCACCCTAGCCATCCGGGGCTCGTGTAGGACGGCTATCGACATGGATTCTTGACAGGTTGATGGTATAGCCAGACCCTTGGCTGCATGAAATTTGACGTCAAAAACTGAGCCTGCCGGAACTGAATTCCCTTCTGATCGCGTCGCCCCCGTCGCCTTAGTACGTCGGCAAGTGATCGCACTCGCCGCTAAATACGACTATACGATCAACGAATTTATGGCGGTCAGACGCTACCTGAGGCGGCCGGCAAAAAGCGTGCGTCACGCCGAAAGATGGGCAAGGTTGCTGCCAAGTACCGCGACCCAGAGAACCTACGCAACACATTGTCAGGACGGGGGCGGATGCCGCGATGGCTGGCCAAGAAGACGAGTACCACCGGAGCGCCACCGACTTCCTGATACCCGGCTTGGCAAGACCGATCGCGCGCAAGAACCGCTCAATAGGCAAGAAAACAGTCGTTAAGCAGCGCTGACGCACAGTCCAACTAGCCGAGCCGCGAAGCGGCTTCGGCTACGTTATTCAACAGCTATAGCGTTTCACGGGCATGTCTTGAAGTGCATTCTCACCCATGCTCTCGATACCGCGCTACACGCTGGCCGGACTCGTCCCTTTTCGGCCCGTTCGGTGGTAGGCGTACTGAGCCTTGCATACGACGCATCGCGTGGGTTCATCGGTTCGTTTGGGATAGCTGAGGTGGAACAGGCGGTGGTCAATCTCGTAACAGCGCATGCAGTAGGCCGGTCCGGTCGGGCCGCCAGCTGCATCGATCTCGTAATACCCCTCGTCGACCTTAGTCACCTTAGCCTTGTTCTGTAGCGCTTCCTCAAGACGCTTTATCTCCTGGTCTCGTTTTTCAATGACCGACTGCGCGTCGAGCACCGCCACTTTCGCGTCCAGGAGTTGCTGCGCCGCCTCCGCCAAACGGAACTTGAGTTCGGCCTCGCCGAGTGCTTTGTCGGCCTTCAGCACCGCTCCGATTGCATCTGTGGTCGCCTTGATCGCCCCGAGGGCAGTTGTGATTTCTGCTATGGCCATAGGTGATCCTCCCTGCAAGGTGCAGCCTACATCAGCGGCTGCCGCCGCGCCGCAAACAAACCAGAGCCCAAGCAAGCGCACTTCGGTCAGGCCCGTGAAGGAATGCCGGGATGGCTAACCCAGGAGAGAAGTACGGCCTAATACCGGACCTCGAAAGGCCGACCGCGCCTAAGAGCGGTTCAATAGGCGAAAAGGCAGTCGTCAAGCAGGGCTAACGCAGAGTCTTTGATACATGAAAAAGGCCGCGCGGGCTCTCATCAACATATAACTGCGCGACCGCTAGCCGAGCCAGCTGCACATGCCACGCGAGTCTCGTGAATCATTTCAACAGATCGGCCAGCGACTCACGCAGAATCTCCGCAACAGCGTCGGATCGGCTTGCACCAATCGCGACTGCGCCTTGATGAGCCAAGATCGCCCTGCCTTCGTACGCCCCAGAGAATCGGACCTGAACTTTTTCAACCTTGTGCCGGCGCCCGCTCGTTAAGACCTTACTGGAGTTACGGACGTCCTTCGCCCCTTTCACCACGATTTTTGCCGACACGCCCGACCCTAGTTCGAGGTCTCCGATCTGCAAAGAATCCACAACAACCTCCGCGCGCGCGAGTTGCTGAAAGGACGTAGCCCAAGCCACAACATCGACCGATATTGGGATGATCGCTAAAGAGAAATCGTTCGCCTCCGAAAGTCGACTCACCAATCCATGCGTACTGCGCGGAGCATCTCGCAGCTCTAGTCCAACCTTACCTCCTGAAGCCCGAATCGTGCTCTGCTTGAATTCGAGCCGCTGAAAAGTCAACTCCTTGCCGAAAGGATCTGTAACTACTTCTTCGACTTCGAACCGCTCGATATAGCGCGCCTCGACGAAATCATCTCTTACGCGATCCACCACAAAGCCATCGGTCGAGTCATCGGCAAACTGCTTGGCTTTTAACCGCTTGGCAAGTTGGCGCATTGAAATTGGCCACTCCGCGCGGAACCAGCGATAGCGATTCATGCTGCGTCCCCCGGAGCATCGACACCGGATTCCCCTGCCGCCTTGGCGTGCAACTTTGCCAACACACTCCGAGCCGCAGACTCAAGCAGTTCGAAAAGCTCAGCGCGATCGCCTTCCTCGACTGGACGGAAATGCTTTGCGTAGTCACCGCTCTTCAATCGCGCTGATCGCTTGACTCCATATTTAAAACCCGTGCCGTCGACGCCGTTCTCAAAAGAAGCGTCGAACTGAATCATGTCATACGGGCTGGCGCTTTCCTTAGCCCGCCACGTAATGGAGGTGATGTAGAAGCCGCCCTGCTTGAGCTGCTGATACTGTGTTGACGCGACCAGATTGGAACCTTGCATTGACACGCTATGCACTACAGCCAACATCTCCTGCTTAATGTCTTCATCTTCGTCTTCGTCAAGATCGCCGCCTTCATCGCTATCACCCCCTCCTGACGCCACCTTTAAATTGATGACAGTGTCCAGATCGTAACCCTTTATCCCAGATATTAGGGAAGTAAAGAACGATGTGCGATCGTCTGGGCTGTCAAGCCCTTGAAGAGTGATCTGCTGTGCGGGCACTTCAGCCTTTCTTATCTCTTCAACTTTACGAACCAAGCTATCTACCACCAGCCTAGCCTTATCAGTTGCGGGCATTCGGATCACGGTGGCGCCAGCTTTCTTGACGAACTCGATCCCCGCTTCTTTTCGCTGCCGTTGGATCAGCCTTGTTCGAGAGTAATCGTACTCGTCGTACTCAATATTCAATGAATACCCATCTGCACCCTTCTGCTGTGCGCGAACTTTTTCGCTAGTCTTTGCCTCGGCCTGATAGGCCAATGCAACGCTTTTAATTTCGTCCATCGTTAGATCGACAGGAAGCGTTACCGACGTCGTCTTCTCCCCCCTCTTTGCATGATCCCTCCGCTCAATTATTCCAATCACGTCAAGGTAGTCGTGCGGCAAGGAGGAAATGGCCTCCACGAGATCTGAACGCGTAGCTTTTGGGGAATAGAAGATTCCGCGGTCGCGCGCAAGCTCGAAGAGCACAGATTCCGTAAGCTTCTGTTTTCCCGACATCAACAGATCATAAATTTCTTTATCTGTCGCGCAGTACTGCTGCAGCTTGTCATTCATAGCCCATCCCCAGCTCAATAGAGGAGAAGGTCGTCAGGACCTGAGTGATCCTGGAAAACTTGATAGCCTCAACGCACTGCGCTAACTTGCTACCCATGTCTCCGTTGGCAACTTCCGCAATATACTGATGGACTGCCTTCTGAAAATTGACTTGAGCCGTCGGCACAACGTCCAGGACTTTGACGTGTACGCGAGCACTCTCCTCCAGCACTTGGTAGTGCCTCAAGTAGTCGATCAGGTACATAAACTCCTGCGTCGTGGAACCGTCTCGCCGATAAAATACGACGATTCCGCGCGCTTGTGATTGCGGCCTTTCGTACTCCAAAACAATCCAAGGTGCCGTAAGCATTTCCAGGGTCGCTGATTTTGCTTTCTCTAGCTGGACGTTGGCCTTTAGTACAAGCTGCGGATAGAAGTAACGACACTTATCGGCAGCCGGAAGTTGATCTGGGCCTGACGATCCGCGCATCTGGCGAATTTCATACCGTACGTTATCTAGCCAGAAAATATCCTTCGGCCCTAGAACGACAATCTTAGAGCCGCGAGGCAGGTCAAGGGCTTCGTTTTTGAGTGAAACGATAACCGTGTCGAAATTCTTGTCGTACTCACCGTCATGGTTGTAGACGAATAGCAGACCAGATATTTGTGGCGTGACGTCATCGTGGATATACAGCTTCCGCCATTCGTCGCTCTTTTCCGCACATGCCACCTGCTTTCCTAGGCTCTCAAGGGCGCTTCGAACCGCCGATGTTGATATCGAGTCCTTGGCGTAGCTCTTTAGATCACAGTTGACGTACGTTCTTGCTTGAGAATACGGCTCGTCGTAGAAGAAGACTACATCCGAAGGATGCGTCTTGACGTTATGGTGGTCTTGATCTTCGCAGGGCCAGTTCTGGTTTGTCGGCCCAATTTTTTTCCAGAAGAACTCCGCAAACAGTTCATCTGAGATCTTCTCAGCCATTTGTGCGATATGTACGGTCTCGGCCACGCCCCCTCCGTTCCATCAGAAATAGACATCCCGTGCGGCCAGCCTCCATCGGCCGCACCCTCAATCTATCTCATTCGAGCCCACCGTAGCGCTGCCGGCTATTCGCAAAATGGGACGGCCGCACGATTCAATGCGTAACGGATAACGGGGAGCGTATCGGACACGCGCACCCCCTGTGGCTCGCCGTTACGCCTGTTGGCTATGCTCCACACGCTCCACACGATCAGGGCACATTCGGGTCCACATGGCGTAGTAGTCGCATTGACAATGGAGCTCAGAACCATTTGCAGTCGCCGGACATGCGGTCCGCTCACGGGAAGCGATTGTTAATACAGCGAAGATCGAGGCCCGGTAAGCATCGTTATGATCTTAGGAAGAGGCTGCGTCGGCGACAGGCAACCTCCTCATGGACGGGATGTGCGTTTGTGTGCCGGCTTGTTCCCAGGCGTGAAGAGACTAGTTTGAAAACCGTAGCCGCGGGCTCGCCAAGAGGGATTCGAACCTCCGACCAATAATTGAGTTTTTAAACGACTGCTGCGGCGCTCAGCCTCAACACTCTCGGGCCGTGGTTTCGAGTTGAGTGTTCTGGCTGGCAGGTTGATGGCGAAAAAACTTGCGTGATAAGTCCAAAGCTAACCCATTGATTCGTAAGACCCAGAAAAATGGCACCTTTGGTTCGCGGTCCAAAGGTGCGGAGAAAACGGAGAAATTTCGGCGAAATTTTCGCCAGAAATCGCGCGCGTCGAATTTGGCGAAACCAAAGGCCGTCGCCGAAAAGGCCGAAAACAGGGCGTTTTCGTGAGGCGTGGAGAGGAGAGGCGCGGGTTTGTTCGCGAGGCAGTGGTGGGCCCACCAGGATTCGAACCTGGAACCAAAGGATTATGAGTCCTCTGCTCTAACCGTTGAGCTATAGGCCCGCGCGAGCGCAGATTCTAATCGTTGCGAGGGGCGGGCGTAAGCCGCAAGCCGCGCATACGCGAAGTCCGGGGGCGAGCCCCCGAACTTGGCCTGCGGCGAATCTACGCACTTGCGCGCCCGTGCCGAATGAAAGACCAGCCGGACAAGACCGCAACCACCCGGCTCTACATCGTTCAACTCAACGATCCGCGCTCATCGAGATTCCCTACCACCCCACCCTCACCGCCCCGCGCTCATCGAATACGGCCGCAGCTTGGGATCGCTGGCCCACTGCTTGTTCGACTGCGCCTGCATGGTGAAGCGCAACTCGCCACCGGCGACGATTTCCTCGTGCCGCAGGAAGCTGCGATTCAAGGGCTGGCCGTTGAGCGTCGCCGATCCGATATAGGTGTGCGCTTCGTCCAGACCCTCGGCGATCACGCTGAAGCGCTTGCCGTTGGGCAGGTTGAGCGTCGCGCGCGGCAGGAACGGGCGGCCGATGGCGTATTCGTTGCTGGCCGGGGCCACCGGGTAGAAGCCCAGGGCGGTGAATACGTACCAGGCCGACATCTGGCCGAGGTCGTCGTTGCCGGCCAGGCCGTCGGGGCGCGGGGCGTATTGGGTCGCCATGATCTGCTTCAGCCGTTCCTGGGTGCGCCAGGGCTGGCCGGCGTAGCCGTACAGATAGGCGACGTGATGGCTGGGTTCGTTGCCGTGGGCGTACCAGCCGATCAGGCCGGTGATGTCTTCCATGTGCTCGAAAATTTTCGGATCGACCTTGGCGTCGAACACTTGGTCGAGCTTGTCCACCAACTTGGCGTCGCCGCCGAGCGAGCGGGTCAGGCCGGCGACGTCCTGCGGCACGTACCACGAGTATTGCCAGGCGTTGCCTTCGGTGTAATCGCTGCCGTAGCCGCTGACGGTGGGGTCGAAGGGTTCGCGGAAGCTGCCGTCGCGCTTGCGCGCGCGCATGAAGCCGGTCTTCGCGTCGAAGGCGTGTTTCCAGTTGCCGGCGCGCTTTTCGAACGTCGCCGCGATGTCCTTGCGGCCCATGTCGGCGGCCACGCGCGAAATCGTCCAGTCGTCGAAGGCGTATTCCAAGGTCTTCGACGCGGCCTCGCCTTCTTCGTCGATCGGCACGTAGCCCAGTTCCATGTACTGGGCGATGCCGTCGTACGGGCCGTAGCTGGCGCTGGCGACCATGGCGTCGAGCGCTTCCTTCGTGTCGTAGCCGCGGATGCCTTTCATGTAGGCGTCGGCGATGACCGGCACAGCGTGGTAGCCGACCATGCACCAGGTTTCCTGGCCGTGGAAGGCCCACACCGGCAGGATGCCGTAGGGGCTGTCGCGGCGAGAGGCCAGCAGCGAATTGACGAAGTCGTTGTTGCGTTGCTCCGGCTGCACCAGGGTCAGCAGCGGATGCAGCGCGCGATAGGTGTCCCACAGCGAGAACGTGGAGTGATAGCGAAAGCCCTTCGCCTCGTGCACGGCGTTGTCCGGGCCGCGGTAACGGCCGTCGCTGTCCATGAACAGACTCGGGCCCATCAGCGTGTGATACAGCGCGGTGTAGAAGCTCTTGCGCATCGGTTCGGGCGCGTCGGCGTCGATCGCGGACAAGGCCTGCGACCAGGTCTCGCGCGCCTGGGCGCGCACGCCGTCGAAATCGAAACCGGGCACTTCGGCATCCAGATTGGCGATGGCGCTGTCTTCGCTGACCGGCGAAATCGCCACTTTGACGATCAAATCCCGGCCTTCGGCCTGCTTGAAATCGAAGCTGCCGACGATCTGCCGGCCTTCGATCTGCGCGCGCCGGGTCGGGTCTTTTTCGCCCGGCGGCGGAAAGCCTTTGTAGACGACATCGGCTTCAGTGTCGTTGAAGCTGTGGCCGCTGACCGGACGCGAGAAACGCATCGCGAAATACAGCTGCCGGCCCGGCGCCCAGCCGCGGGTTTCGCGGAAACCGGTGACGGTGCCGTCGGCGCGCAGACGCAGGCGCGACCACAGCACTTTGCCGGGGTAGTCGTACATGCTCGTGCGCAGGTCGATCAGCACATGCGCGGCCTGCCCTTGCGGGTAGCGATAGCGATGCACGCCGACGCGCTCGCTGGCGGTGAGTTCGGCGCGGATCTTGTAGTCGTCCAGGGTGACCGCGTAATAGCCGGGCTGCGCCACTTCGTCGTCGTGGCGGAAGCTGGAACGGTAGCCGCTGCGCGCGACCTTGGAATCGCCGCGTTCGAGCTTGACCTCACCGGCGATCGGCATCAGCAGCACGTCGCCCAGGTCGGAATGGCCGGTGCCGGAGAAGTGCGTGTGCGAGAAGCCAACGATGCTGCTGTCGCTGTAGCGATAGCCCGCGGCCCAGCCGTAGGCGTCCTTGCGCGGCTTGATCTCGGTGTCGGGGCTGAGCTGGATCATGCCGAAGGGCACGGTCGCGCCGGGGAAGGTGTGGCCTTCGCCGCCGGTGCCGATGAAAGGATCGACCGCTTCGAAGGCGCGCCGGCCGGCGTCGCCGGCGGGGGCGGCGACGGCGCTCCAGACGCAGGCGCCGAGCGCCAGGGCACCGATCCGGCACAACCAGGGTCGGCCGGGCGCCGCGCGCGGGCCGTCGGGGGCGATAGAAGGCTGGGTCGGCCGGGTCATCCAGGGCACTCCGTCTGATACAAAGCGGGGGAAGGCTGGGAACAGGGGCAGCGGCCAGCCGTCGCTGGGTTTTGGGCGGGCCGACACTTTTAGATCGTTCTAAATACGGGCAAGCTAACACGGGCCCCGGCCGCGTTCATGCTGCATTGCAGAATGCAGGGACGGGGCCTAAGCCGCAGGATGACGGCATTTAGAACGATCCAAAAGCACGCGACCACGCCCTGCCATGCGTCCCGACCGTCCATTGTTTGCGAGGTGTCATTGATGAACGACGCGCCCGCCCCCCGAGGCCGGGTCACCCTGGCCGATATCGCCCGGGCCTGCGGCCTGTCGCGCGCGACGGTTTCGCTGGTGCTGCGCGGCAGCCCGCTGGTCCACGCCGACACCCGCGCCCGGGTCGAAGCCGAGCTCAAGCGCCAAGGCTACGTCTATCACCGAGGCGCCGCCAATCTGCGCCGCAAGGTGTCCACCGGCGTGGCCCTGGTGATCAACGACCTGTCCAACCCGTTCTTCGCCGAATTCGCCGCCGGCGTGGACGAATGGCTGGCCACGGCCGGCTTCGTCACTCTGCTCGGCAGCACCAACGAGTCGGTCGAACGCCAGCAGGCGGTGCTGACCTCGCTGATGGAGCACGATCCGGCCGGCATCATCCTGTCGCCGGCCGAAGGCAGCGACGGCGCGCGGGTGCGTCAGCAGATCGGCGAACGCACGCCGGTGCTGGTGTTCAACCGCGAACTCGACGGCACCGCGTGGGACTTCCTCGCCCTGGACAACACCCACGGCGCGCGTCTGGCGACGCGGCACCTGCTCGATCGCGGCCATCGCCGCATCGCCTTCTTCGGCGGCCATCGCGATTCGTCCTCGTGCCGGCAACGCCGCCAGGGCTATCGCGAAGCGCTGGCCGAAGCCGGCGTCGAGCCCGAGCCGCAGTGGCTGGTCGAATGCGCGCCCACCCGCCTGGAAGCGGCGCAACAGACCGGCGCGCTGTTCGTGCGCGATCCGGCGCCGACCGCGGCGGTTTGCTACAACGACGCGGTCGCGCTTGGGTTGATGGCCGGCTTGGTCGCGCGCGGACGCCGCGCTGGCGGCGATTTCGCCGTGGTCGGATTCGATGACATTCCCGAAGCCTCCGTCGCGTCGCCGACGTTGACCACGATCGCGGTCGATCCGCGCGCGCGCGGCCGCCAGGCCGCCGAGTTGATCCTCAAGCGCCTGCGCGAACCCGAGCTGCCGCACGCCCACACCGTTGCCCCCGTCCGGCTGCAGGCACGCAGCAGCAGCGAGGTGCTTGTTCCGCCGCCCGGAGAGTCCGCATGAGTCGTCGCGACATGTCCTACACCGCCGCGCTCGCGGTGGTGACCATCATCTTCTTCACCTGGGGCGGGCTGACCAGTCTCAACGACGTGCTGATCCCGCATCTCAAAGCCGTGTTCCAGATGAACTACGCGCAGTCGATGCTGATCCAATCGACCTTCTTCGGCGCCTACTTCCTGATGTCGCTGCCGGCCAGCAAGGTGGTGGCGAAGTTCGGCTACAAGAACAGCATCGTGATCGGTCTGATCGTCGCCGCCATCGGCGCGGCGATGTTCTTTCCGGCCGCGCGCATTCCCTCGTATCCGCTGTTCCTGGGCGCGCTGTTCGTGCTCGCCAGCGGCATCACCCTGCTGCAGGTCTCGGCCAATCCCTACATCAGCCTGCTCGGCGACCCGGCCGGCGCGCCGAGCCGCCTGAACCTGGCGCAGGCGCTGAATTCGCTGGGCACCACGGTGTTCCCGTACGTGATCGGCCCGCTGATCCTGTCCGGCGCCGTGCTCACCCTGGACGAACTGGCGGCCAAGCCGGTCGCCGAACAGATCGCCTACCGCGCGCACGAAGCCGCGTCGGTGCAGATGCCGTACATGATCATCGCCGGCTGCCTGCTGCTGCTCGCGGTGTTCGTCTACACCATGCGCATCCCGTCGCTGGTCGAAGCCACCGAGAGCGCCGACCCGGTGCACCACAGCTTCACCGAGGTGCTGAGCCAGAAGCATCTGTTCTTCGGGGTGATCGCGATCTTCGTCTACGTCGGCGCCGAGGTTTCGATCGGCAGCTTCCTGATCAACTACATCTCCGCGCCCGAAATCGGCAACCTCGATCACGCCATCGCCAGCAAGTACCTGGCGTATTACTGGGGCGGCGCGATGGTCGGCCGCTTCATCGGCGCGGCGCTGTTGCGCGTCGCCGATGCGCGCAAGCTGCTGGCCCTGTTCGCGGTCGCGGTGATCGCGCTGCTGGCGGTGACGATGTCCACGAAGGGTTCGATCGCGATGTACGCGGTGCTGTCGATCGGCCTGTTCAACTCGATCATGTTCCCGACCATCTTCACCATCGCCATCGAGCGCCTGGGCCCGATGACCAGCAAGGCCTCCAGCCTGCTGATCATGGGCATCGTCGGCGGCGCGGTGATTCCGCTGGCGCAGGGCGCGCTGTCGGACGTCATCGGCGTGCAGCACTCGTTCGTGATTCCGCTGGTGTGTTACGTCTTCATCGTCTGGTACGGCCTGAGCGGTTCGCGCATCCGCGCCGGACAAGGACAGCACACCAGCACGCAAGCTTCAGGAGTGACGCATTGATGTCCGCTGCACCGCCGGCCGCTCCCGCCGCCGCCCACACTCACGCCGCCATCGTCTGCTTCGGCGAGGCGTTGATCGATTTTCTGGCGCGCCCGGCCACCGCCGCGGGCGAGCCGCGTCATTTCGTCGAATACGCCGGCGGCGCGCCGGCCAATGTCGCCGTCGCCGCCGCGCGCCTGGGCGGCAACGCACGCTTCCTGGGCATGCTGGGCCAGGACATGTTCGGCGATTTCCTCGCCGAGCAGTTCGACCGCTACGGCGTGGACACGCGACATATCCTGCGCACCCACGAAGCCAAGACCGCGCTGGCCTTCGTTTCGCTCGACGGCGACGGCGAACGCAGTTTCAGTTTCTATCGCCCGCCCGCCGCCGATCTGCTGTTCCGCGATTCGGATTTCCGCGCCGACAGCTTCAACGGCGCCGGCGTGTTCCATGTGTGTTCCAACAGCCTGACCGAGGAAGCGATCGCCGCGACCACGCTGGCGGGCATGCGCCGCGCACGCATGGCCGGCGCGCTGGTGAGCATGGACATGAATCTGCGGCCGTCTCTGTGGCCGGCCGACGTGGACCCCGCGCCGCGATTGCTGGCGGCGTTGCTGGAAGCCGACCTGATCAAGCTGTGCGGCAGCGAGTTCGAATTCCTCGCCCGTCACCTGGGCGGCGAAGAAGCCGCGCTGCAGCGGCTGTGGCACGGCTACGCGACCTGCGTGCTGATCACCGACGGCGCCACCCCGATCCGCTGGTTCACCCGCACCCGCCGCGGCGAAGCGGCGACCTTCCGGGTCGCGCCCAGCGACACCACCGGCGCCGGCGACGCCTTCGTCGGCGGCCTGTTGCAGCGTCTGGCCAGCCTGGGCGTGAGCGCAGCCAATTTCGCCGATTTCCTGCAGCGCGAAGACGACTTCGTCGACGCGCTGCGCTATGCCGCCGCGGCCGGCGCGCTCGCCACGACCCGCCACGGCGCGTTCGCGGCGATGCCCAGCGCGGCCGATGTCGAACGACTGATGCAGGAACAATCATGAATCTTCCGCTGCACCCGCTGCCCGATTTCCGCGACGCGAAGGTGTTGCGCGCGCACGTCCAGGACACGATGGCGTTCTACGATCCGGTCGCGCTCGATCCGGAAGGCGGCTTCTTCCATTACTTCCGCGACGACGGCACGGTGTACGAGGCCTCGCACCGACACCTCGTCAGCAGCACGCGCTTCGTCTTCAACTACGCGATGGCGGCGATCGAATTCGGCCGCGACGACTACCGCGAACGCGCCCGCCACGGCCTGCGTTATCTGCGCGAAAAACACCGCAACGCGCAGACCGGCGGTTACGCCTGGACGATCCGCGACGGCGCGCCGGAAGACCGCATGAACCACTGCTACGGCGGCGCGTTCGTGCTGCTGGCTTATTCGACCGCGCTCAAGGCCGGCATCGATGAAGCGGCGGCGTGGATGGACGAAACCTGGGAGTTGCTGGAAGCGCGCTTCTGGGAACCGCAGCACGGCCTGTACCGCGACGAAGCCGACGCCGACTGGAACTTCACCGATTACCGCGGCCAGAACGCCAACATGCACATGTGCGAGGCGATGCTGGCGGCGTTCGAAGCTTCCGGACAGGCGCGCTATCTGGACCGCGCGCTGACCCTGGCGCAGAACATGACCCAGCGTCAGGCGGCGAAGGCCGACGGCCTGGTGTGGGAACACTACGATCGCGACTGGAACATCGACTGGGATTATCACCGCGACGATCCCAAGCACCTGTTCCGTCCCTGGGGTTTCCAGCCCGGCCATCAGACCGAATGGGCGAAGCTGCTGCTGATCCTCGATCGCCACCTGAGCGCGCGCGGCGGCGCGCCGGCATGGCTGGTGCCGACGGCGCGGCATTTGTTCGACGTCGCCATCGCGCGTTCGTGGGACGACGAATTCGGCGGGCTGGTCTACGGCTTCGCGCCGGACGGCTCGGTCTGCGACGACGACAAATACTTCTGGGTCCAGGCCGAATCGCTGGCGACCGCGGCGCTGCTGGGCGCGCGCACCGGCGACAACCTGTACTGGCAGTGGTACGACAAGCTGTGGGCGTATGCGTGGCAGCACATGGTCGATCATCGCTACGGCGCGTGGTATCGCATCCTCGACCGCCAGAACCGCAAGTACGACGACGAGAAGAGCCCGGCCGGCAAGACCGATTACCACACCATGGGCGCGTGCTTTGAGGTGATGCGCCTGTTGCGGGCGGACTGATTCGCCCGCGTCGCCGTTGCCGGCGCTCCCGACCGGCGGCGCGACGCCGCATTCATCCGCCGCCGGTCGCGGCATGATGCCCGTCATGCCGCTCCGCTGACGCCCGTACGCGGCGCGCTAACGTACCCAGGCCTATCCTGCCCGCTCCTTTCACCGGAGCGTGGGCATGGACATTCAGCAGATCGCCGATCGTTACGTCGCCTTGTGTCGCGAAGGCAAGCACGAACAGATCACCCGCGAGCTTTACGCGGAAGACGCCTCCAGCGTCGAGATCCCCGGTCGCCAGGACGGCCCCCTGGGTAATGTCAAAGGCCGCGACGCGATCCTGGCCAAGGGCCGCGTGTTCCAGGACGACGTGGTCGAAGTGCACGACAGCTGGTGCAGCGATCCGGTCGTCGGCGGCAACTGGTTCAGCCTCGCGATGAGCATCGACGCGACCTACAAGAGCATGGGCCGCATGCCGATGGCCGAAGTCGCGGTGTATCAGGTGCGCGACGGCAAGATCGTGCACGAGCAGTTCTTCTACGGTTGAGTCGATCGACCCAAGGCCGGGCCGCGGGATCGCTTCGTTGGTCCCGTGGCCTGCATCGATCAGCGCATCCAGGTCACGCCGGCCTAGCTCAATGCACCATCTCGATACGGACGCGACATTATCCGACGACGTGATCGGCGCGGCCAATGGCCTCAACCGACGGTTGCACGAAAAGCGGCCGGCTCATGCCGATGATTCGACCAAGCCGATCACGGTGAACATCAGCATCAGGATCAACGGAAACATGACCGCGAACAGCACGAACGCCAGCGCGACCAGCACCGCGTGCCACAGCGGCCGCGCAGGTCTGCCCGCGGCCGCCTGCGCACGGATCGCGCCGCCTTGCGCCCAATCGGCGAACAGGTACGCGGCCGCCGGCAGCAACACCAGATAGCTCAGCGCCACGGTGATCCGCTGCGCGCCCTGCGCGTTGAACACGTAGCCGAGCGCGCTGATCGCGGCGAACGCCAGCACCGGCACGACTACCAGCCGCAACACCCAGGCCGTGCCGCGCCGTCCCAGCGCCACGTAGTTCATCGACATCAGCCAGACGCCGGCCAATACGCTGCCGATCATGCTGGCCACGGCGATGGCGATCAGGCCGAACAAGGGTCGGCTGGGCGGGGTCGCGCCGTCTTTTCCGTCCGGCGCCCGATAGGGACTGGGTGCATCCATTCGCCATCTCCGTCAGCCATCGAACGCGAGGGTTGCGCATGCGCGGCGTATACGCGTGACTGCCACGCGATGGGCGCCGCGGGGAAATGCGCAACCGCTTGCCTCCACCGAGCATACCCGTCCCGGCAAAACGAAACTGGCCCGAGGCAGAACCTGTTCCACCTGCGCGCCTTCGACGCAGCGGTGCGACTCGACGTAGCAGATCGATTGATCGCGGCTCCGCGACCGACCCGACTCAGCTCAGTTCGAAACCGAATCCGTAGATAGCGATGGCGACCAAGCCCACCAGTACCGTCAACAGCGCCAGCGCGGCCAGCGCACCGACACCGGCGGCGGCCCAGTTGGAACGCATCGGCAATCCGGCCGAGACCCGCGCGGCGATCGCATCGCCCTGGGTGTGCTTCATCCAGTAACCGACCGCGAGCATTTGCGGAATCAGATACACGATGCCGGGCACCTGCTCGGGCAGCAGCATCGACAGCACCACCACGACGATCATGCCCGCCAGCCCGGACCAGCGCGCCTTGCGCGCCAGATCGAACTGGCCCAATGCGGCGTGATTCATCGCCAGCACCCAGCCGCCGGCGAGGACCGACCCCAGGAAGGTCGCGACATAGATTCCGCTGGTGCGGAACAAGGGACGGCCGGTATCGGCTGCCACGTCCACCACGGCGGCGGCGGGGGCTTCGTAGGGGTTGTTTGAGTCCATTCGTGTCTTCTCCAGAAGAACCTCGCGCCGATGCGCGAGGCAGATAGCCGCGTCCAGATTAACGCGTCGGCCCGGCGGGCGTCTTCGGGCCGGGCATGGCTGTCGCCAGCTTCCGCAACGTCAAGCCCATTTATGAGCGCGGGAAAAAACCAGCTGATCGAGCCCAAACCGAAGCACGACATAGCCCAGCGCCCACAACAGCCATGCCGCCAACACCATCGCCGCGGCGTGCCAGCCCGGGCGCGTGGGATATCCGGCCGAGGCAAGCGCCTTCATCGAACGGCCTTGCGCCGTCGCCGCCCAGGCCAGCGCGATCAACGGCTGCGCGATCAACGCAACGGCCATGACCCATGCGATATCGCCGCCGAAATACGACATGTTCAGCACAAGCAGCATGGTCAGGATCAGGAAACTGCCGGGCGCGATCACCAGCACGGACGCGACACCGGTCAACCATGCCGCGCGGCGACGCCCCAAGGCCGCGTAGTTGCACGCGATCATCAGCCCGCTGGCCATCAGCCCCGCGAACAGGCCAGCGGTGCCGATGGCGATCAGGCCGAACAACGGCCGGCCCGCGCCGAACAGCCGCTCGGCGAGGGCGGCGACGGGGGATCGATGAGGAATAGCGGCGTCCATTCGCGTTTCTCCTGAAGAATCGCCGGCCGCAACGGCCGGTCGAGCGCCAAGCGTCGCGCAAGCAGATTAGCGCGGCGGCGACCGGCTCGCATCCGCCCACGCGCGGCAGCGCCGGGACGCGACGCTCCGGCGGCGCGCGCCCAAAACGAAACAGGCCCCGTTTCCGGGGCCTGTTGCTTGTTGCTTATCCGCGCGGGATCAATCGATATCGAGGAAGCTGCGCAGTTGTTCCGAGCGGCTCGGATGACGCAGCTTGCGCAGCGCCTTGGCTTCGATCTGACGGATACGCTCGCGGGTCACGTCGAACTGCTTGCCGACTTCCTCGAGGGTGTGGTCGGTATTCATGTCGATGCCGAAACGCATGCGCAACACCTTGGCCTCGCGCGGGGTCAGGCCGGCGAGCACGTCGCGGACCGTCTCGGAGAGGTTGATGTTGGTGGTGGCTTCGACCGGGGACTCCACGTTGGTGTCCTCGATGAAGTCGCCCAGGTGCGAGTCTTCGTCGTCGCCGATCGGAGTTTCCATCGAGATGGGCTCCTTGGCGATCTTCATGACCTTGCGGATCTTGTCCTCGGGCATGTCCATTTCTTTCGCAAGCTCTTCCGGCGTGGCCTCGCGGCCGTACTGCTGGAGCATCTGGCGCGAGATGCGGTTGAGCTTGTTGATCGTCTCGATCATGTGCACCGGGATACGGATGGTGCGGGCCTGATCGGCGATCGAACGGGTGATGGCCTGACGGATCCACCAGGTGGCGTAGGTGGAGAACTTGAAGCCGCGACGGAATTCGAACTTGTCCACCGCCTTCATCAGGCCGATGTTGCCTTCCTGGATGAGGTCGAGGAACTGCAGGCCGCGGTTGGTGTACTTCTTCGCGATCGAGATCACCAGACGCAGGTTGGCCTCGACCATTTCCTTCTTGGCCTTGCGCGCCTTGGCTTCGCCGTAGGCCATCGCGCGGCTGATTTCCTTGATGTCGTTCAAGGTCAGCAGCGAGGCTTGTTCGATTTCGATCGTCGCCTGCTGTTCGGCGATGATCTGATCCTTGACGTCGCGCAGGCCCGAGGACCACTTCTGCTTGCGCTTGAGGAGCTCGTCCACCCATTCCAGATTGGTCTGGTTGCCTTCCCAGGCGCGGATGAAGTCCTTGCGCGGCATCTTGGCGACGCGGGTGGCCAGATCCAGGATCTTGCGCTCGTGGTCCTTGATCGAGCCGACCACTTCGCGCAGGTTGCGCACCAGGCTGTCGGTCAGGGCGAGCGGCAGCTTCAGGGTGACGAACACCGCGGCGATCTCTTCGCGCAGCTTGGTGACGGTCTTGTGCCCGGCACCGTTCTTGGCGCCGGCCTTGAGGAACTTGCCGTGCAGGTCGGCGATGGTTTCCATGCGCGAAGCCACTTCGACCGGGTCCGGGCCCGAGGTGGTTTCTTCCGTCTCGGCGTCGTCGCCGGCGGCTTCGACTTCTTCGTCGTCGTCCGCGTCGGCATCGACGTCGGCCACCACCACCGGCGGCGCCGGCGGTTCGGGTTCTTCGTCGAGGTGATCGTTGAAGCCGACCACGATCTCGGCCAGGCGCTTCTTGCCGGCCTTGTGGGTTTCGTAGTCTTCCAGGATCAGCTGGATGGTGGACGGGAACAGCGCGAGCGAAGCCTGGACCTGGTTGAGGCCTTCTTCGATGCGCTTGGCGATGGCGATTTCGCCTTCGCGGGTCAGCAGCTCCACCGTGCCCATTTCGCGCATGTACATGCGCACCGGGTCGGTGGTTCGGCCGCCTTCGCCGTCGAGTGCGGTCAACGCCGCCGCCGCTTCTTCAGCGGCGGTGTCATCGACTTCGCGGTTACCGGTATTGCCGTCGGCGAGCAGCAGCGTTTCGGCATCGGGGGCAACTTCGTGCACCTCGATGCCCATGCCGTTGATCATGCCGATGATGTCTTCGATCTGCTCCGCGTCGACGAGATCGTCGGGCAGGTGATCGTTGACCTCGGCATAGGTCAAATAGCCCTGCTCCAGGCCCTTGCTGATCAGGAGCTTGATATCGGACGGAGGGGGCTGACGTTCGTTGGCCATGGGCTGCGCCACCGCGCTATTGAGGGTAGGGAACGCTCCAGTATAGCAGGTCCGGGCGGCCCGACCGGGACTACGCGGCGGGGCAGCGGTCGGATCAGGACCGGAGGAGAAAGGTGACCGGGCCGTCGTTGACCAGGCTGACGACCATATGGGCGCCGAACCGGCCGGTTTCCACCCCCGCGGGGTGACGTTGCCGGCAGGTTTCGACTAAACGGTTGAATATCGGTTCAGCCAGCCCCGGGGCGGCGGCCGTGCTGAAGCCCGGACGCATCCCGCTGCTGGTGTCGGCGGCCAGGGTGAACTGGCTGACCAACAACAGCCCCCCGCCGGTATCGGCCAGGGCCCGGTTCATGCGTCCGGCCTCATCGGCAAATACACGGTATCCGAGCAGCCGTTCGGCCATGCGCGTGATCTGGGGTTCACCGTCGCCCGGTTCAACCCCGACCAGGGCCAACAGGCCCGGGCCAATCGCGCCGACGGTTTCGCCTTCGACCACCACGCGGGCCTGGGTCACGCGCTGGATGAGGCTGAGCATGCGGCGGCGATCGCGATGTGTCGGGGAACGTCATTGTAAAGCCTGCATCGCGCCGGCTTCTGCGCTCTACCGTCAGCGAACCGGTTCAAGCGGCGGCGCGGGCGCGCAAACCGCAGCGGCTACACTCGCGGCATGACCCGATTCGCCGCCCGCCTGCTGTACTTTTTCGCCGGTCTGATCGGCCGCCTGCCCTGGTCCTGGCAGATGCGGCTGGGGGACGCCATCGCCGCCCTGTGGCAGCGCCGCGACGCGCGCGAAAGCCGGGTGGTCCGGGTCAATCTGGCGCTGGCCTATCCCGAGCTGCTGGCGGCCGAACGCGAGCAGTGGCAGCGCGCGATCATGCGCACCACCGCCCGGCAGGCGGTGGAGACCCTGCGCCTGTGGACCCGGCCGCATGCGGAAAATCTGCGTCTGCTGCGCGAGCAGCACGGCACCGAGCTGTTCGACGCGGCCCTGGCCTCGGGCAAGGGCCTGATCGTGGCCGCGCCGCACTACGGCAACTGGGAACTGCTGAACCAGTGGCTGGCCTGGCGCACACCGCTGGCGATCCTGTACCGGCCGCCGGAATCGGCGGTGGGCGAAGCCTTCCTGAACCTGGTCCGCGCCGATACCGACGCGCAACGCGTGACCCAGGTGCGCGCCGAAGGCGCCGCGGTGCGCCAGCTGTGGAAGCGCCTGAGCGCCGGCGGCGTGGTCGGCATCCTGCCCGACCAACAGCCCAAGGCCGGCGACGGCGAGTTCGCGCCGTTCTTCGCCGTGCCGGCGCTGACCATGACCCTGCTCGGCCGCCTCGCCGAACGCACCGGCGCGACGGTGCTGTTCGCCTACTGCGAACGCATCGACACCCACACGGACAATCCCGGCTTCGCGCTGCGCATCGAGGCCGCGCCCGAAGGCATCGCCGATACCGATCCGCAGCACGCCTGCGACGTGCTCAACGCCGCGGTCGAGCGCATCGCGCGGCGTGATCCGGCGCAATACCAGTGGACCTACAAACGCTATACGCTGCGTCCTTCCGGCAACGGCGAAGACAATCCTTATCGGAGCGGATAGGGCGCCCGCCGGCTTCGACAAGGATGCACATGCGATCGCACCGGCCCACTTCCGCACGACTGATCCGCCCCTTTCTGCTCGCCGCCGGCCTGTCCGCGGCCCTGCTGGGCCTGCCCTCGCCGCCGGCCGCCGCCGCCGAACCGGTCGGCGCCACCGCTTCGGCCGAGGAGCAGTCCGCGGTCAATGCGATCGCCGGCGTCTGGACCCGCTACGCCGGCCAGATGGAACGCCACGACCCGGCCGCCGCCGACGCGATCGCCGAATCCACCGTGCGCCACTACGCCTTCCTGCGCGATGCCGCGCTGTACGCCTCGCCCGAACAACTGCAGCGTTTGCCCGCGGCCGACCGCCTGACCGTCTACGGTCTGCGCGCGCGCCACGACGCCGACGCGCTGGCGGCCTGGGACGGCCGCCGCACCTATCGCGAATGCATCGGCCTGCACCTGTGCGATGCGCCGATGACGCTGTCGCCCAGCGGCGGCGTCTATCCGATGCTGAGCCACGTGGCGATGATCGACCGCGACCGCGCGCTCGGCGAAATCAAGCCGCAGACCGACAAGCGCTACGCCTTCGGCCCGGAGTTCGCGCGCGAGGACGGGCGCTGGAAAGTCCGCCCGGAACGCAACGCCGAGCAGTTGTCCGAGCTGATGAACCTGCTGTCGGAACAAGCCGGCGGCGAGACCGGGATGATGCAGTTCCTGCTCGGCACCTCGTTCGGCGCGCAGTACGCCGCCGCGCCGCTGGACACGCTGAAACAACCCTTGCGCGACGATGCCGCCGCGCGCGGCCGCTTGGACGGCCAGTGGCCGGACTACGCCGCCATCCGCGAGACGGTGCTGGCCGCGCTCGCGCACAAGGCCGAGGACGGCGAGCCGCTGGCGCAGTTCATCTACGGCCATGCGCTGTACGCCGGCGATGCCGAGCGCAAGATCGCGCCGGACCAGGAACGCGGCCTGGCGATGATGCAGCGCGCCAGCGACGCCGGCCATGTCGATGCCTCGGTGGCCCTGGCCCAGACCATGCTCGACACCGGCCCCGACCAATCGTTTTCGAGCGTGCCGGCGGCGACGCTGCGGCGCGCGCTGCCGTACATCCGCAGCGGCGCCGATGCCGGCGACGTGTGGTCGATGACGATCTATGCGCAGTTGCTGCAGGACGGCGCGGCCGGACTGGCGCGCAACTGCACCGAGTCCGCCGACTGGCGGCGCAAGGCCGAAGAGGCGGGGCTGGAGTTCGCCCGCAACGATCGGGTCTGGGTGCTGGCGACCTGCGCCGAGCCGAGTCAGCGCGATCCGAAACAAGCCCTGGCGCTGGCCCGGCCGATGATCAAGCAGCGCGCCAAGCTCAGCAGCGGCAACCTGGACACGGTAGCCGCCGTCTACGCCGCCAACGGCGACTTCGCCCAGGCCGTGCGTTTCCAGCAACTGGCGATCAAGCGGCTGGAGCCGGACATCGACGCGCGCGATCGCGAACGCATCCACGCGCGCCTGAGCCTTTATCAGCAAAGACGCGACTACACTGACCAGGAAACCTCTTTCACGGTCGAGCGATGACACCTGTTCCGCCGCAACGCGACGACACCCACGCAGTACCGGCGCCGGCCACGGCGGACGCCACCGCATCGCCTCGCGACGACGCCGATGCAGCCGCGGACAGCGCCGGCGTCGAAGCGCGGCCGCCGCCGCATGCGAACGCCGGCGCGCAGCCGTCGGGCGATCAGCACGCGCCTGAGCGCGAGCCGGGCGATGCCGCGCCGGCCGCCGCCGCGTCACCCAACAGCGACTGGCAACGCCTGCCGGCGCGCGCGATCCCGCTGTGCACGATCGACATCAGCCTGGCGCTGGCGCTGGTGGCCGGCATCGCCGGCACCGTGCTGGGCGTGCTGGTGATCGGCAAGTTCGTCGCCCTGGCCAGCGGCCTGACCGGCGCGCTGTTCGGCGCCGGCATCGGCATGTGGATCGGCTTCCGCCGCTATCGCAACACCTTGTGGCGCCTGGACGAACACGGCTTCGCGGTGCGCCGCGGCGTGGCCTGGCGGCGCGAGACGCTGGTGCCGCTGACGCGCGTGCAGCACCTGGACCTCAAGCACGGCCCGCTGCAGCGCATGCGCGGGCTGGCGACGCTGGTGGTGCACACCGCCGGCACCCGCCACAGCGCGGTGGCGATCGATCACCTCGACGCCGACGACGCCCAACGCCTGCGCGAACGCCTGGGCCGCCAGCTCGATCACGAGGACGACGAGGCCTGATGAGCGCGTCCGAGCTCGATCGCCCGTCCGCCGATCCGCAACGCCCGCCGGTCGCCGCCGCGGGCGCGCACGCGAACCGGCGCGCGTCCGAACCGGTAGCCGACCGCCGCCTGCATCCGATGTCGTGGCTGTTCGTGCTGATCCAGCACCTCAAGCAATACATCGTGCCCTTGCTGGTGCTGGTGTTCGTCGGCCGCGGCGACCGCAACGAGCTGTGGTCGCTGGTCGGCGTGGCGCTGCTGGTGCTGGCCGCGTTGTGGCGGTACGCGACCTATCGCTACGGCGTCGGCGCCAGCGGGCTGGTGGTGCGCAGCGGCTTGTTCACCCGCAACCTGCGGGTGATTCCGTTCGTGCGCATCCAGAACGTCGCCGTGCATCAGACCGTGCTGCACCGGCTGTTCGGCGTGGCCGAGGTGCGGTTGGAATCGGCCGGCAGCAAGGAACACGAAGCGCAGATGCGCGTGCTCAAGCTGGCCGACGCGATGGCGCTGGAAACGCTGGTGCGCCGGCGCGGCGACAGCCCCGCCGACGCGGCGGAAGAACGCGTGGACACGCTGCTGCGGCTGTCGCCGCTGGAAGTGCTGCGGCTGGGACTGGTCTCCAACGGCGGCCTGGTGCTGGCCGGCGCCGGCCTGGCCGCGGCGATGCAGATGCTGCCGGATTTCAACGGCCGCATTCCCGAACGCGTGCTGCGCCGCGGCGCCAACTGGCTGCTCGGCCAGCTCGGCGGCTATCAACTCGACGCGCTCGGCTACGTGCTGCTGGCGGCGGGCGCGATCGCCTTCGTCGCCGCCGCGCTGAAGCTGCTGTCGGTGACCCTGGCGCTGCTGCGTTACTACGGTTTCGAACTCAGCGAACAAGGCCGCCGGCTCACCGCCGAGCGCGGCCTGCTCGGACGCTGGCGCACCACCGTGCCGCGCCGGCGCATCCAGGCCTGGACACTGGAGGAAGGCCTGCTGCACCGGCTGGTCAAACGCCGCCGGCTGGCGGTGGACACGGTCGGCGCGGACGGGCACGAAGAAGGGCGCGCGCTCAAGGAGCTGGCGCCGATCGCCACACCCGCCGCCTGTGCCGCACTGGTCGCCCACCTGCTGCCGCGCGCGGGCTGGGACGCGCTGCAATGGCGGCCGCTGCCCAAGGCGGTGTGGTGGCGGATGTTCCTGCCCGATGTGCCGTGGACTGTGTTGGCGACGTTCGCGCTGTACTGGCAGGTCGGCGGCGGGTGCCTGCTCGCCTTGCTGTGGCTGCCGTGGGCGGCGTTCAAGGCGCAGCGGCGCGCGCGCCGGATCGGCTACGCGCTCAACGGCGAACTGATCGCGGTGCGCGAGGGCTGGTGGCATCGCTACTGGCGCTTCGCCGAACTCGACAAACTGCAGGCCCTGCAGATCACCCGCTCGCCGATCGACCTGCGCTGCGGCACCGCGACCCTGTGGCTGGACACCGCCGGCGCCACCGCGATGGGCCCGGCGCTGCGCATCCGCTTTCTGCCGGACGACGAAGCGCGGCGGATCTACGAACGATTGTCGGCATCGCTGGCGAAGCGGCCGCTGCGCTGGTGACCGCGGTCTCGCGCCGCGCTCAGCCGCCCCATCCCCAATAGCCCAGCTCGCGCCGGATCTGCAGCGCGCGCAGCCACGACGACAGCGGCTTGGCGCGCAAGGCGCCGAGCTTGCCGGCGAGCAAGTCCTCGGTCGCCGCGATCACCCGCTCCGACGAGCGCCCGTCGCGATACGGATGGATGGCGTCGGCGTAGGCGTCGATCGCCGCCTGCAGTTCCGGGCTCGGCATGAAGGCGTGTTCGAGCTGCTCGCCGAGCCGGGCCGGATCGTCGAAATCGAGCATGTGCGGCTTGGGCGCGCGATTGCGGAAGGTGACCACCGGTTTGCGCTGGACCACGAACTCGGACACCACCGAGGTGGTATCGGCCACCAGCACGTCGGCCGCGCGCTGCGCCGCGATCAGGTCCTCGGTTTCCACGAAGGTCGCGTTCGGCCCGGACAAGGCGCGGTAGCGATCGAACCACTCCGGCGCGCACTTGGGATGCAGGGTCAACAGCCAGTAGCGCTCGCCCTCGGCGACCTGGGCCTGGATCGCCTCGAACAGATGCGGCGCGGCGCTCAGCCGCTCGGTGAAGGTCGAAGCGAACAACACCACCGGCCGGCGCCCGGCCAGGCGGCGCCAGCGCGCCGAGCCTCCGTCGTCGTCGCGGAACAGGGGATCGAGCTTGGGCCAGCCGGTTTCGACCACGGCGAAATGCCCGGCCTGCGCGGCCAGGGCGCGGAACGGCGCGGTGGTGGCCGGGCCTTGCGTGCAATACAGATCGAACAGGCCGCGCACGCGGAAATGGCCGCGCGCGTCCTCGCGTTTTTCGACGTTGAAGCCATGGAACAACTGCACCTTGGCCCCGGCCACGAACGGCGGCACCCAGTTGGCGGCGCTGAATACCGCGCGCGGCTTCAACGCGACCGCGGCGCGCAGACCGGCCTTGCCCGGTTCGAGCATGCGCACCGGCGCGGCCAGTTGCGAGGCCGCGGCGCCGTCGGCGAACCAGGCGTGGGCGACGTGTCCGGCCGCGTGCAGCGCCTGCGCCAGCGGCTGCAGGATCGGCAGCGCGTAGCGTTCGGTCGCGAAAAGCAGGTAGTCGGACATGGGTAGGCCGGTTGGGTGGGGGGCGCGCGGGATTATCGGGTAGAAGGGCGTAGGAACGAGTGCAGAGGAGTGAGGAGTGAGTAAAAGCAAAGCTCGAGGCTCCGGCCTTTACTCACTCCTCACTCCTCTGCACTCATTCCTCCCCCTCACTCCCCAAACCCGGCGCTATCCTTGCCAAGCCCCCCGCCCTGCCGGATCGCCGCCATCGACACGCCCCGCCCCGCCATGGATGCCACCGAGCCCGCGCGCGTGCGCGTATCGGCCTGCATCATCGCCTTCAACGAGGCCGACCGGATCGGCGACTGCCTGAGTTCGCTGGCGTTCTGCGACGAAATCGTGGTGGTGGATTCCAATTCCTCCGACGCCACCGTCGCCATCGCCCACGCCGCCGGCGCGCATGTGCTGCAGCGGCGATTCGACGGCTTTCGCAGCCAGAAGCAGTACGCGATCGAACAGGCCGCGCACGACTGGGTGCTGTGCCTGGACGCCGACGAACGCGTCAGCGATGCGATGCGCGCGTCGATCCTGGCCGCGCGCGATCGCGGCTTCGCCGACGCGGCCGGCTATCGTTTCGCCCGGCTGTCGGATTACTTCGGCCGCTTTCTGCGCCACGGCAACGCCTATCCCGACCGCGTGCTGCGCCTGTTCGACCGCCGCCGCGGCGGCTGGCGCGGCAAGCGCGAAGTGCACGAGGCCGCCAGCGTCGACGGCGCGGTCGTCACCCTGGGCGGCGACCTGATCCACTACCCGTATCGCTCCCTGGAACAGCAACTGGCCAAGACCGAGCGCTACGCGCGCATGATGGCCGAGCACGATCACGCGCGCGGCAAGCGCGCGACGCTGGCCAAGCTGGTGCTGGCGCCGGCCTGGCGGTTCTGGCGCGGCTATGTGCTGCGCGGCGGCTTTCTCGACGGCTGGCACGGCCTGATCTATGCCTATGTGCGCGCCAACTACGTGCGGCAGAAGACCATCATGCTGTGGATGCTGCAGCACGGGCAGCCGGTGACCACACCCAAACGCGACGACGATACGACGGCGGGATAAGCGCGGCGGTCAGGTTCGCGCGGCCGCGTTCTCGCGCGATTCGCGCAAGGCGAATCCGTACATCACGCCCACCATCACCGCGTAGAACGAGGCGATCAGTTGATGGGCGAACATCGACTGGGTCAGGCCGCAGGCGATGTAGACCAGCACCAGCACCAGCCCCGCCAGCGCGGTGCTGCGCGACCGCCCGGCCGCCTGCGCGCGCAGGCGCCGGGCGAACAGCGTCAGCGGGATCAGATAAATGCCGAAGATCGCGATCAGGCCCGGCAGGCCCATGGTCGCCGCCCATTCGAAGGCGTCGCTGTGGGCATGGCCGAGTTTGCAGAAACCGATCCGCGGCGCCGGCGGCGCGCATTGCGGCGTGGCCAGCACCACTTTCTCGAAACTGCCGATGCCCACGCCGGTCAGCGGATGCTCGATGAAGGTATCGCGCGCCAACTCCAGCAAGGTCATGCGCGCGCCGAGCGAGGATTCGTGATCGTTGCCGCGCTTGACCCGGTCCACGTCCGAGACCAGTTCCTGCATGCGCATCTGTTGCGCCAGCGGCCCGCCGACCCACCAGCTGATCGTCAGTCCCAGCGCCAGCACCGCCAGCACCGTCCACGACAACTTGCGCGCGCGCCCGCCGCTGACGATCAGGCCCACCACCAGCACGATCGCCAGCCCCGGCCACACACCGCGGCTGCCGCTGAGCGCCACCGCGCCGACGCCCAGCGCGCAGGCCAACGTGGTCCACAGCAGCTCGCCGGACGGACGGGTGAACACCGCCACCACGATCAGCGCGATCAAGGCGTCGGCGAACACGATCGCGTTGGCGGTCCAGCCCAGCGCGCGATCCACGCCGGTGCCGACCTGGAACAGGGCCACGCCGAACGCGCCGGCCAGACCGACCAGCGCGCCGGCCCACAGCCAGCGCCGCGACGGCCGGTAGGCGAAGATCATCAGCGCGAAGAACGGCAGCGTGAGCAGGCGCAGGCGGTTGTCGGCCTCGCGCCAGCGCACGTCGAAATGCAGTTTCGAATACAGCACCACCACCGCGGCGACCGCGGCCATCGCGATCAGCCAGCGCAGCTCGCGCCCGACTTCGCGCCAGCCCTGCACGATCACCCCCGGCGACAGCGCGAACGCCACGATCGCCAAGGCCGCGAACGGCCCCAGCCCCCACGGCGTGGAGATCAGCAGCGCCGGCAGGCAGAACAGGCCGATCTCCAGCGTGCGCCGCGACCAGCGCTGGCGCCGCGAGGGTTCGCCGAACGCGACCGCGGCGCCCTGGGCACGACCGGACGCGGGCACCGCTGCTTGGGATTCGGTCACCGATCAGTCCGCGTCGTCGTACTGATGATCGTCGTCGTTCGGCACGAGCGGCGGCGCGGCCGGACAGGTCTGTCGTGCTTCATACGGCACCAGCCACCACATCCGGCGATTGGACATGCCGATCATCTCCGCGCGCAGGCGGTCCACGCACGCCGGCAGCGCCGGCTCCTGCACGAACAGCCAGCGCCGCTGCGGCGCCTGCTTCTGCCAGGCCAGGCCGAGTTCGAGCTGCCGGGCCCACCCCATGCGGAAACCGAAGTTGGTGGTCCTGGACTGACTCATGAGCAGGTTCTGCTCTTTCCACGCGACCAGGCCGAGCTCGGCATCGGGCCCGATGCGCTGCGCGGTCAGCGTCATCACCCCGCGCGCCGACGAGGAATCGTTGAGCACCGGCGTGATCAGCAGGCCGTACATCACCCACAGCCCGCACAGCGTCGAGGCCAGCACGTGGATCGGCCGACGGTAGCCGAACCACAGCAGGCTCGCCGCGCCCCAGGCGCCGATCGCGATCAGCGCCGCTTCCAGCGCGCGCCCGCCGTCGGTGAAGCCGCGCCCGTCGAGCAGGCGGCCTTCGAACTTGGGATCGCCGAACCACATCGACAGGCCGGCGCCGAGCATCGCCACCGTCAGCATCAGCGCGAAGCCCAGCGCGATGCGGCGCGGCCAGGCCCGGCGCAGGATGCCCGGCAGAAGCGGCGCGAACATCAGGCAGGCCATCGGCAGCGCCGGCAGGATGTAGACGTCGCGCTTACCGTGCGGGATCGAGAAGAACACGATCACCAGCACCCACCAGCTCAGCGGCAGCAGGTAGCGCGCGTCCAGCCGGCCCAGGCGCCGGCCCCAGGCGCGCAGCGCCCACGGCAGCGCCAGCATCAGCGGCAGCCACATCGAGAACATCACCCCGATGTGGTACCAGACCGGCTGCGGATGATCCCAGGACTTGGCGTAGCGCCCGGCGGTCTGGCGGAACAGGATGTCGTTGAGATACGCCTGATAGCTCGGATCGGCGCTGTGCGTCGCCACCAGCACCATCGGCGCCAGCCACAGCGCGATCGCCAGCAAAAACGCCAGCGGCCCCAGCCAGAAGCGCGGATTGCCGATCCCGGCGCGCACCGGCATGCGCACCCAGGCCAGCGCGCGCGCGCCCGGGCCGTCGGCGGCCATGCGCGCGCGCAGCGGCCGCAGCAGCGCCGCCAGCGCCACCGGCACCAGCATCAACAGCGCGATCGCGCCCACGCCCTTGGTGATCACGCCGATGCCGGCGGCGAACCAGCCCAGCGCCCACCAGCGCCACGCCCGCCCGGTCAGCAGATGCCGCAGCAGTCCGTAATTGGCGAAGGTGATCCAGAACACCACCGACGGATCGATCTGCGCCTTCTTCGACTGATAGGCGAAGTGCAGGGTCAGCAGCAGCGCCCAGCCGGCGTAGTAGCCGATCCGCGGCGTCCACAGGCGCCGGCCCAGATCGACCACGCACCACAGCGTGCCCAGCGCGGCGAACAGCGACGGCAGCAGGAAGGCCACGCGCCAGTTGCGAGTGAACAGATAGGCCACCGCCTCGGTCCACATGAACAACGGCGGCTTGTCCGAGTACAGCTCGACCCCGCGGTGCGGGAACAGCCATTGCCCGGTCTCGACCATCTGCTTGGCGACCAGGGCGAACCGCGGCTCATCGGCCGGCCACGGATCGCGCAGCCCCAGGCCGGCCCCGAGGACCAGCCAGGCAACGATCCAAAACAGCCATGCGTGGCGGGATAGGGCGTTCTTGAACATGCGCGAAATAATACGCAGCGACCTGGGCCGGGTGGAGAGGGGAAAGCCGGCATCTGGGCGCCCGCTCACCTTTGGCTCATCTAATGCCGGCCGCGACTCCAGGCCGGCCGGCATGACGAAAACACCGGCGGGCACCCGCCGGGCGAACGCGCAGCGGCGCGGACTAACCGGCCCGGCGCAGGCGCGCGTAGAAGAAACCGTCGCCGCCGTCCTCGCCGGGCAGGCGCTGGCGGCCGACTTCGCAGTCGTGGCCGTAGCCCGCGTCCAGCGGCTCCACCCGCGCATCGGCGGTGCGTTGCACGAACGCGCGCACCTGGGCGTCGTTTTCCTGGCGCAGGATCGAACATGTCGCGTACAGCAGCACGCCGCCGGGCGCCACGGTGCGCCACAGCGCATCGAGCAGCCGCGCCTGCAGCAGGCTAAGCGTGGCGATGTCGGACTCGCGTCGGTGCAGCACCACGTCCGGCTGCCGGCGCACGATGCCGGTGGCCGAGCACGGCGCGTCGAGCAGCACCGCGTCGAACGGCGTGCCGTCCCACCAGGCGTCCAGGTCGGCGGCGTCGGCGGCGCGCAGTTCGATGCGCTCGCCATCGGCGCCGTCGAAGCCGGCGCGCTGCAGGGTCGCGCGCACCTTGTGCAGGCGGGCGGCGTCGATGTCGAGCGCGGTCAGGCGCAGGCTGGGGTCGCGTTCGAGCAGATGCGCGCTCTTGCCGCCGGGCGCGGCGCAGGCGTCGAGCACGCGCGCGCCCGGCGCCGGCGCCAGCGCGTCGGCGACCCGCTGCGCGGACACGTCCTGCACCGACACCTCGCCGTCGGCGAAGCCCGGCAGGGCCGCCACCGGCAGCGGCGTGTCCAGGCGCAGCGCGTCGGCCGGATCGACGGGCGCGCTCGCTTCGATCCCGGCCTGGGTCAAGCCGGCCAGATAGTCCTCGCGGGTGACGCGGGCGCGATTGACCCGCAGCCACATCGGCGGCGGCGTGCCGCTGTGGGCGAGGATCGCGTCGTAGTGGTCCGGCCAGTCCTTGCGCAGCATGCCGCGCAGCCAACTGGGCCAATGCGAATGGCGCGGGTCGGTGACCGGCAGGCCGTCGCGCTGGGCGCGGCGCAGCAGCGCGTTGACCAGGGCGGCCTGATGCGGATGGCCGAGCAGGCGCGCGGCCTCGACCGTCGCATCCAGCGCGGCGTGCGCGGCCAGTTGCAGCGGATCGAGCTGGGCCAGTCCGGTGTAGAGCAGCGCGCGCAGTTCTCCGTCGCGCGAACTCAGCGGCCGCGGCATCCACGCCGTCAGCGCGGCCTCGTAGCGCAGCGGCTGGCGCAGCACGGCGAAGCAGATCGCCTCGACCAGGGCGCGGTCGCGCGGATCGGCCAGCGCCGGCAGGGCGACGGCGAGCTCGGCCTTGAGCGAACGCCCGCGATGCAGCACCGCGTTGAGCACGCGCGCGGCGATGGCGCGCGACTGTGCGCCGGGCTGGGCGGTGTCGGACAACGGCGGCGGGCGCGTCGCGGCGCCGCGGCTGCGCGCGTAGGGATCGCGGGCGCCGGCGGCGGAAGACGCCAGACGCGATCGCGGCGGACGCGGGCTCGCGCTGTGGGGTTGCGCGGCGCGCTCGGTGGACGCGTGGCTTGCGTCGCTGCCCGTGTCGGCGGTTTCGGCGGCGCCGCGTTTCTCGGCGGCGCGGCGGTCGGCGCGGCGTTTTTCGAAATCGAGCTTGGCGAAGGCCAGTCGTGCCGACCCGGGCTTGGCGCCGGCCGAACGTTTGCCGCGATCCGCGCCATCGGATGCGCCGCGCGCCGCCCCGCGCGGGCCGGGCACCCGGCGCTTGGCCTCGGTCGGCTTGCTGGAATCGCTACGCGCGGATTCGGATCGCTGCGCGGCCGGTCGCTGCGCGGCGCGGCGCTCAGGCCCCGTGGTTTTCGCCGCGCGCTCGCCGGAGGCTTTCGCCGCGGCCGGGCGCGGCGCATCCAGCGAACCCGGAGCGCGCACGCGCCCGCGTGCCGGCCGTGCGTCGCCGTCGCGCGGCGGACCTTTCGGCGGTTGCCGTCCGGCGCTCATGTCAGCGCGCCGCCGCGAGATCGCGGCGGCCGTTCAAGTAATCGGCGGCGGTGATCGCCTTGCCGCCTTCGCGCTGCAGCACGCGGATGCGCAGCGCGCCGCGGCCGCAGGCGATGTCGATGCCTTCGCGGCCGGCCAGCAGCACCGTGCCCGGTTCGGCGCCGTGCTCCAGCGGCAAGGCGATGGCGCCGTGCACGCGCACGCGCTCGCCGGCGATCAGCGCATCGGCCATCGGCCAGGGATTGAACGCGCGCACCTTGTTGGCCAAGGCGGTGGCGGGCTGATTCCAGTCCAGCCGCGCCTCGGCCTTGTCGAGCTTGTGCGCGTAGGTCACGCCCTCTTCGGGCTGGACCCACGGGTTCAGACGCAGGTCCGCGCGCAGCAGGCCCAGGCCGTCGTTGAGCACCTGCGCGCCGATTTCGGCCAGGCGGTCGTGCAACTGGCCGCCGGTTTCGTTGTCGCCGATCTCGGTGGTGTGGGCGAGCAGCACCGGGCCGGTGTCCAGGCCTTTCTCCATCTGCATCAGGCACACCCCGGTTTCGCGGTCGCCGGCTTCGATCGCGCGCTGGATCGGCGCGGCGCCGCGCCAGCGCGGCAGCAGCGAGGCGTGCAGGTTCCAGCAGCTGTAGGTCGGAATATCCAGCACCGACTGCGGCAGGATCAGGCCGTAGGCGACCACGATCAGCAAGTCCGGCTGCAGCGCGCGCAGCGCTTCGCGCGAGACCGCGGCCTTGAAGTTCTCCGGCTGCAGCACCGGAATGCCGCGCAGCAACGCCTCGCGCTTGACCGGCGAAATCGACATCTCGCGCCCGCGCCCGGCCGGACGGTCGGGCTGGGTGTAGGCGGCGACCACCTCGCCCTTGAGCGTGGCGGCCCGCAGGGCGGGAACGGCGAAGTCGGGGGTACCGGCGAAAACTAGGCGCATAAGCTCGGGAATGGGGAATCGGGAATGGGGAATCGGCGCGGATCACCGCGTCGGTCGCGAGCGCCTTGCGTTCAAGACTACAGAAACGAAAAACGGGACCCGGAAACCAGCGCGCGCCGCACGGCGCCACGCCGATTCCCGATTCCCGATTCGCGAATCCCGGCCCTTACGCCGACTGCCGACGCTGCTTGGCCAGCTTCTTGCGCACCATCTCGCGCTTGAGCGGCGAGAGGTAATCGACGAACAACTTGCCTTCCAGGTGATCCATCTCGTGCTGGATGCACACCGCCAGCAGACCGTCGGTGCTCAGCTCGAAGGGCTGGCCGTCGCGGCCGACGGCCTTGACCGTGATCGCGTTGGCGCGGGTCACGTCGGCGAAGATGCCGGGCACCGACAGGCAGCCTTCCTGGTAGACCTGCTCGCCGTCGCGGGCGAGGATCTCCGGGTTGATGAACACCATCGGCTGGTTTTTTTCTTCCGACACATCGATGACCATGAAGCGCTGGTGGACATCGACCTGGCTCGCGGCCAGGCCGATGCCGGGGCATTCGTACATGGTCTCGAACATGTCGTCGAGCAGGCGCTGGAACTCGGGTTGGGTCACGCGCGCGGGATCGACCGCCGCCGCTTTCGTGCGCAAACGCGGGTCCGGGAATTCGAGAATGGATAAGACGGCCATAGGGCACCGAAAATGGGGGCGTGGGTCACATACGCAAGCTTTGGTTGCATTGTACCCCCGTTATAGGCTGCAAAGGCCTGCTAGTGTTCGCACCTTCTGAGCTATAGTCCGGGTGCCCGCAGAGGGCAAACCTGGAAGGGGAATCAGGTAGATGGCCGCCATGTTTAAACCGATCCGCGCGGTTTTCGCCGCCGCGTTGCTGACTGTCGCCACGTACGCCCTCGCGGCGGAAATCCGTGGCGACCACCCCGACACTTACGTGGTGAAGCGGGGCGACACCTTGTGGGATATCTCGGCTCGCTTCCTCAAGCGACCGTGGCTGTGGCCGGAAATCTGGCAGGCCAACCCGCAGATCAAGAATCCGCATCTCATCTATCCCGGCGACGTGATCTCGCTGGCGTACCTCGACCGCGTCGCCGCGGCCCAGGTCCAGTCCGGTCCGCGCCAGGAGGCCCCGATCACCGGCGTGCCGCTGGCCGAGATCGAGCCGTTCCTGAAGAACCTGCGCGTGGTCGAGCAGTTCGAACAGCTGCCCTACGTGGTCGGCCTGGAAGAAGACCGCCTGCGCGTGACTCAGGGCCAGGTCGCCTACATCAAGGGCCTGCCCGAGCAGAGCCCGGGCACCCGCTACGCCGTGGTCCGCCCGACCCAGCGCTACACCCGCCTGGACCGCAAGGCCTGCTGCGACATCATGCGCGCCGCCGACCTGGACTTCCGCGGCAAGCGCACGGTCGATTTCGAATCCATCTGGACCGACGTGGTCGTGCCGGACAAGGGCCGCGAGCTGCTCGGCTATGAGCTGATGCAGGTTTCCACCGGCACCCTGAGCCGCGGCGCCGTGGGCGGCATGGAAGCGTCCACCCTCGTGATCGACGACACCGGCCGCGAAATCCGCGTCGGCGACCGCCTGATCCCGGTGGAGATGCAGCCCTACGATCTGCAGTTCTTCCCGCATCCGCCCAAGGCTCAGTTCGACTACGGTCGCGCCCAGGTCCTGTCGGTCGCCGATCTGGTCCGCAACGGCGGTCCGCGCGACGTGATCGCGCTGTCGGTCGGCGCCCGCGACGGCATCGACAACGGCACGGTGTTCTCCACCTGGCGCGTCGGCAGCCGCGTGCCGGACCGGGTCAAGATCGGCCCGGACCGCTCCGAGGACCTGTACGGCAAGAACTCGCGCGTGCGCCTGCCCGACGAGTTCTCCGGCCACGCGATGGTGTTCCGCACCTTCGACAAGGTCAGCTACGCCCTGATCATGGACGGCGTGCGTCCGACCAAGGTCGGCTACGAGCTCAAGCATCCGGACTCGCCGTACTGAGTCCAGGGAACAGCCCGCGGGCTTTTCCTACAGCACCACGCGACGGCGCCTTCGGGCGCCGTCGTCGTTTGCGGACTAGGCTGGGGCATGAACCCGACCGCCGACCCCGATCCCATCGCCACGCTGCTCCTGCTCGCCGCCGGCGGCTCCAGCGCGGCCCGGCGCGGCTTGCTGGAGCGCCACGGCAGCGCCGCCGCCGCGCTCGCCGCTGGCGCCCGCGCCTGGACTGCGGCGGAGCTGTCGCCGCCGCAGATCGCGCGGCTGTGCGCGCCCGCCGACGCGGCGGTCTGGGCCGCGGCCGGCTGGCCCGGCGACACCGGCGAACGGCTGCTGGCGTGGCTGGGCGATACCAATCACCACCTGATCGAATGGACCAGTCCCGACTACCCAGCTCTACTGCGGCGCGCGCCCAATCCGCCGCTGGCGCTGTTCGTGGCCGGCGAGCCGGGATTGCTGTGGCATCCGGCGGTGGCGGTGGTCGGCAGCCGCTCGCCGACGCCGGGCGGCCAGGACAACGCCGCCGACTTCGCCCGCGCGCTGGCGCGCTCGGGCCTGGCGGTGGCCAGCGGCCTCGCCGCCGGGATCGATGCCGCCGCCCATCGCGCCGCCCTGGACGCCGGCGGCCTGACCGTCGCCGTCCTCGGCACCGGTCCGGACGTGGCCTACCCGCGCCGCCACACCGAGCTGCTGCAGCGCATCGCCGCCGACGGCGCCGTGGTCAGCGAGTACCCGCCCGGCACCCAGGCCCGGCCGGAGCACTTCCCCAGCCGCAACCGCATCCTCGCCGGCCTGAGCCTGGGCACCCTGGTGATCGAAGCGGCCGAGCGCTCCGGCGCGCTGATCACCGCGCGCCTGGCCAGCGAATGCGGGCGCGAGGTGTTCGCCGTGCCCGGCTCGATCCACAACCCGCTGGCGCGCGGCTGCCACCGGCTGATCCGCGAAGGCGCCGGCCTGGTCGAGAGCGCCTCGGAAGTCGTCGCCGCGCTGGCACCGATGGCGGCCGAGCTGGCCGACGGCTTGCGTCACCGTCTGGCCGCCCCCATTAACCTCGGCCACGCGCTGGTCACACACGGCGATCACGATGGCTCCAGCCCCGTCTCAGGAGCTGCCGAGCCTTCAGTTTTCGCCGACCGCGACTACCAGTACTTGTGGAACGCGCTGGGCCACGACCCTACCGGTATGGATCAACTCGTCGAACGTACTGGATTGACGACTGCGGAACTGTCCTCCATGCTGCTGGTCATGGAGCTTGAGGGTCGCGTCGCGGCGCAGCACGGCCGTTACTTCCGTAACCGCTGAATCTGAATCGGTGTCCACCCACCGGCGATTCACCCGGCCAATCAGCAACTCCTGACCCACCGCGCCGCATGCGGCGCAGGCCGAGGGAAATGAAAGAGAGCATCCTGGACGTCCTGCTGTACCTGTTCGAGCATTACTTCACCGACGATGCGGACCTTGTCCGCGACCGCGATTCGCTCCGCAGCGGCCCCCTGTTCGATGAACTGGGCCAGGCCGGTTTCAGTCCCGCCGAGATCAACAAAGCCATCGAATGGCTGGATGCGCTGGCCCAGCAACGGCCCAGCGTCAGTGCTCCGCGCGTGGGCGGCCCGACCCGGATCTACTTCGGCCCGGAACTCGACAAGCTCGATGTCGAATGCCGCGGCTTCCTGCTGTTCCTGGAACAACACGGCATCCTCGACGCCGATCAGCGCGAACTCGTGCTCGACCGGGCGATGGCGCTGGATCAGGAAGAGCTGGACCTGGACGACCTCAAATGGGTCGTGCTGATGGTGCTGTTCAATCAGCCCGGCTCCGAGGCGGCCTACGCCTGGATGGAAACGCAGATGTTCGAGGACGAGCCCGAGCCGGTGCACTGACACCGGCCGCGGCCGCGAGCGGTTCGCGGCGGCGGGTTTCGTCCTTGAATCACTCCACGGCCCTGCACCCGGCCGTTCTGCTTGCACGACGGGCATATTCCTCGCGCCCATCCGTCGCGCAATACACACCGCCCATGCCGGGCGAATAGCGTTTTGCGAACTCCGTGCTAGTTTCATGCGTCTCGCGCATGCCAAGGGTGCTGCGCGATGCTGGCCGTCAGGCGAGTCGCGCGCCCGCGACGCTGCCCGCGCCGGCGCATGCCATCACAAGGACGATCGCGAGATCCGCAGGGGGAGCACATGACGAACTGGTACTACCACGATCCGGCCCAGGGCCGCGTCGGCCCGATCGACGCCGACACCTTGCGCGGCCACTTCCGCGCTGGCCGCATCGGCCGCGACACCCTGCTGTGGCGCGAAGGCCTGCGCGAATGGCAGCCGCTGGAGCGGCTGTCGGCCGAACTGGGCCTGGACGACGACCTGATGTCGCCTCCGCCGCCTCCGGTCGTGCCGCCGCCGCTGCCCGAACCGCCCCACTACGCCATCGACGGCAACGACGCGTCGGCGTCCGCGCCGGCGCAGAACCACGCCCAGCGCAGCGTCAGCCCGGCCGACTACGCCCCGGCTCATGTCGCCCGCCGCCAGCCCGCGCCGCCGCCCAAGCGCGGCCTGTCGGGCTGCATGATCGTGCTGATCGTGCTCGCGGTGCTGGCCATTCCGGTGCTCGGCGTCCTGGTCGCGATCGCCTTGCCGGCGTACCAGGACTACACCTTCCGCGCCAAGGTCTCGGCCGCGCTGGCCGCGGCCGGCCCATACAAGACCCAGGTCGCCGAACACTACCTCGCCCACGACGGCTGCCCGAACAACGCCTCGCCCGGCTTCCGCCCCGCCGAAGCCTATGCGACCGCGCAGATCGCCTCGATCGAGTTCGGCCGCATGCAGGACAGCGGCCAGTGCGGCATCCAGATCGAACTGCGCGGCTTCAACACCCCGCAACTCGACGGCAAGAAGATCTGGCAGTCGTTCGATCCGGCCAACCTGAGCTGGACCTGCGGCTCGGACATCGAGAAACAGGCGACGCTGCCGGCGAACTGCCGCGGCTGATCCGGTCGCCTCGATAACGCCGGCCCGAGCGCAAGCCAGGGCCGGCGCGATGTTTCACGATGCGCCAGCCCGCCGCCGGTTGGCCGCGGCGCGATGGCATCATGGCGGCCACCGCAGCGACGCAGGCCCGATTCGCGATGACCCAGTGGTACTACAGCGACAGCGAGCGCAACCGGCACGGACCGCTGGACGGCGAGGCGATGATCGAACGCCACCGCCGCGGCGAGCTGGGCGCGGACATCCTGGTCTGGCGCGACGGCATGAGCCAATGGCGGCCATGGCGGGAAGTGGCCGTCGAACTGATCGCCGATCCCGGCTTCGCCCCGGCCGGCCCGCCGGCTTCCGCGACCGCCTCCGCACCCGCGCCCGGCACCGCCGAAGCGGTCGGCGCGGGCACCGCGGCGGCGATCGCTGCCGCTATCGTCCAGGCCGAAGAGCGCCAGGACCCGCGCGCCGCCCGCCCCGATTCCGCGCAAAGCCACGCCGCGGCGCCCGCGCAGGCGAGCGCGGCGATGCCGGCGCAAGCCACCTCCGCTGACGCCGCCGCGCCCCCCTCCGAAGCTTCCGCCCCGGCCGGCGCCGACGTCCATTCGCCCTACGCCGCGCCGCGCGCCGGCGTGGCCGAGGACACCACCGTGGTGCAGGGGCTGGAAGTCGTCCATGCCGGCTTCTGGAAGCGATTGGCGGCGTACGTCATCGATTCGCTGCTGATCGGCATCACTTATTACGCCGTCAGCACGATGCTGTTCGTGCTCGTATTCGCCTCCGGCCTGTTCGGCGGCGACGCCGCCGCCTGGGCCCAAAACGCCGGCTCGGCGATCTGGATGCTGGTGGTGGCGGTCTACGTGATCATCGGCCTGATCAGCGTGGCTTATTACGTCGGTTTCGAGTCCTCGGCCATGCAGGCCACGCTGGGCAAGCTGGCGGTCGGGGTCAAGGTCGTCGATCGCGAAGGCCGGCGCCTGACCCGGATGCGCGCGCTCGGCCGCTGGGCCGCCAGCCTGCTGTCCTACGCCAGTTTGTGCGTGGGTTTCCTGCTGATCGCCTTCACCGACGGCAAGCGCGGCCTGCACGACATGGTCGCCAAGACCCAGGTCGTGGACCGCTGGGCCTACACTGCGCGTCCGCAGATGCAGCAGCGCACTCTCGGCCCGGTCGCCTGGGTCGTGCTGATCCTCGGAGGCTTGATGTGGTTGCTGGTGGTGGGTCTGGCGGTATTCGGTGCGATAGTCGCGGCGGCCGGTCATTGACCGGCTCGCCGAAGGCGTCACAGCGCGCTGAAACCTGAACAGGGCACACTCCATCACGCGATCTTCAAGCGTTTCGGTGCCACTTTATTGGGGTTTCCGGGGAGGCCGGGCTTGACAGCCGCGGCCGCCTCATGATTCCACTAGAAAAGGAAACCTGAACGCCCGCGGCCGAACGCTGCGGGCGTCGTCTTCTTAAATCCCCGCCTCGCACGGCCCCGGCCGGCGAAGCCGCCTCAACACAAGCAAGCAGTCGAGCAGCGCCCCGCCCCGGGCCTGCGGAGTAGCAATGGCCAAGAACCTCCTCATCGTCGAGTCGCCCGCCAAGGCCAAGACGATCAACAAGTACCTCGGCAAGGACTTCACCGTCCTGGCCTCCTACGGCCATGTCCGCGACCTGGTGCCGAAAGAGGGCGCGGTCGATCCAGACAATCACTTCGCGATGGACTACGCCGTCATCGAGAAGAACGAGAAACACGTAGACGCGATCGCCAAGGCCGCCAAGAGCGCCGACAACCTGTTCCTCGCGACCGACCCGGACCGCGAAGGCGAGGCGATCAGCTGGCACATCGGCGAGATCCTGCGCGAGCGCGGCCTGCTGGAAGGCAAGCCGCTGCAGCGCGTGGTGTTCACCGAGATCACGCCGCGCGCGATCAAGGAAGCGATGAGCCAGCCGCGCGCGATCGCCAGCGATCTGGTCGATGCGCAGCAGGCGCGGCGCGCCCTGGATTATCTGGTCGGCTTCAATCTCTCGCCGGTGCTGTGGCGCAAGGTGCAGCGCGGCCTGTCGGCCGGGCGCGTGCAATCGCCGGCGCTGCGCATGATCGTGGAGCGCGAGGAAGAGATCGAGGCCTTCGTCGCCCGCGAGTACTGGTCGATCGAAGCCGAGTGCGCGCATCCGCAGCAGGCCTTCACCGCCAAGCTCAACAAGTTCGACGGCAAGAAGTTCGAGCAGTTCACCATCACCGACGGCACCACGGCCGAAGACGCGCGCAAGCGCATCGTCGCCGCCGCCAACGGCGCGCTGCACGTCACCGACGTCACCAGCAAGGAACGCAAGCGCCGTCCGGCCGCGCCGTTCACCACCTCGACCCTGCAGCAGGAAGCCTCGCGCAAACTCGGCTTCACCACCTCGCGCACCATGCGCGTGGCGCAGAAGCTGTACGAGGGCATGGCGCTGGGCGACGAAGGCACCGTCGGCCTGATCAGTTACATGCGTACCGACTCGGTGAGCCTGTCGCAGGAAGCCGTCGCCGAAATCCGCGACGTGATCGCGCGCGACTTCGGCACCAAGGCGCTGCCCGACAAGCCCAACACCTACCAGACCAAGTCGAAGAACGCGCAGGAAGCGCACGAAGCGATCCGCCCGACCGCGGCGCTGCGCACGCCGGCGCAGGTCGCGCGCTTTCTCGACGACGACGGCCGCCGTTTGTACGAACTGATCTGGAAGCGCGCCGTCGCTTCGCAGATGGTGCCGGCCACGCTCAACACCGTCAGCGTCGATCTCGCCGCCGGCGCCGAGCACAGCTTCCGCGCCTCGGGCACGACCGTGATCGATCCGGGCTTCCTCGCCGTGTACGAGGAAGGCAAGGACGCCAAGGCCGCCGAGGACGAAGACGAAGGCCGCAAGCTGCCGCTGATGAAAGTCGGCGACCGCATTCCGCTCGATCAGATCCACGCCGACCAGCACTTCACCGAGCCGCCGCCGCGCTTCTCGGAAGCCTCGCTGGTCAAGACGCTCGAGGAATACGGCATCGGCCGTCCCTCGACCTACGCCTCGATCATCCAGACGCTGCTGTTCCGCAAATACGTCGAACTCGACAGCCGCCGCTTCCGCCCGACCGATGTCGGCCGCGCGGTATCGAAGTTCCTGTCCGGGCATTTCACCCAGTACGTCGACTACGACTTCACCGCCAAGCTCGAAGACGAGCTCGATGCGGTGTCGCGCGGCGAAGAGGAATGGGTGCCGCTGATGGAGCGGTTCTGGGGACCGTTCAAGCAACTGGTCGAAGACAAAAAGGAATCGGTCGATCGCAGCGAGGCCACCGGCGCGCGCGAGTTGGGCACCGATCCCAAGAGCGGCAAGCCGGTCAGCGTGCGCCTGGGCCGTTACGGGCCGTACGCGCAGATCGGCACCGCCGAGGACGAGGACAAGCCGACCTTCGCCTCCCTGCGCCCCGGCCAGAGCATGCACACGATTTCGCTCGAGGAATCGCTGGAGCTGTTCAAGCTGCCGCGCAAGCTGGGCCTGGACAAGGACGAGGAAGTCAGCGTCGGCGTCGGCCGTTTCGGCCCGTTCGCCAAGCGCGGCAGCGTCTACGCTTCGCTGAAGAAAGAAGACGATCCGTACACCATCGATCTGGCGCGCGCGGTATTCCTGATCGAGGAAAAGGAAGAGATCGCGCGCAACCGGATCATCAAGGAATTCGAAGGCAGCGACATCCAGGTGCTCAACGGCCGCTTCGGCCCCTACATCAGCGACGGCAAGCTCAACGGCCGCATCCCGAAGGATCGCGAACCCGCTTCGCTGACCCTGGAAGAAGTGGTCAAGCTGATGGAAGACACCGGCAAGCCGATGCGCGGGCGTTTCGGCAAGAAGGCCGCGGCGAAGAAAGTACCGGCCAAGAAGGCGGCGAAGAAGGTCGCGAAGAAAACCGTCGATGGCGAGGCGCCGGCCAAGAAGGCGGTGGTGAAGAAAGCCGCGGCGAAGAAGGCACCGGCCAAGAAAGCCGCGGAGAAGGTCGCGAAGAAAGCCGCGGCCAAGAAAGCGGTGAAGAAGGTCGTCAAGAAAGTCGCGGCGAAGTAATCGCCGCGACATCGCGCATCGGCCGCCACAGCGGACGGGCGATGCGACTAGTGAACGGGCGCCGTTTTGGCGCCCGTTTCATTTTGGGAATCGTCGCTTCGGCGATCGGGCCTGAAGGCCCTCGCACAAAAAACGCCGGGCGCTTCTCTGACTCTGCGCCGACACGCGCCGGCGCATCCACGAGGTCTCTTGTGGGAGGGCCTTCAGGCCCGACGCGCTGCAACAAATGCCAGCGACACCCTGTCGCAGCCACGCCTCCAACCCGTGACGCAGCTTCCGTTTCCGCCATCCCATCGACGACAACGCGGCGATCCGTGCGCCGCAGGCGACCGCTCGCACAGATTCGGCGCGCGGCCGCCACTAGGATCGGCCGCGAACAAGGGCGGGCCCGGCGGGCCACAGCCCGTCGAGACGCGATCTCAATCGCGCGAGCGGTCGCCATTACGAAACCTGCTGGGGGGTGTTGTTCACCTATCCCATCGACAGGAGTCGTCATGAACCGTGTCTCACGTTTTTCCCTGCTCTGCGCCGCCGTCGCCGTGTGCGCGTCCGCCTGGCCCGTGTCGTCCGCGTTCGCGCACGGCACCTTCGTCCATCCGCAGAGCCGCATCTACAAGTGTTACCTGGGCAATAAGGAAAACCCGACCGATCCGGCCTGCCGCGCCGCATGGGCGGTCGCTGGTCCGCAGTTGTTCTACGACTGGAACGGCATCAACCAGGCCAACGCCAACAGCAACCATCGCGCCGTGGTGCCCGACGGCACGTTGTGCGGCGGCAACAATTCGACCTTCCGCGGTCTGAACGTGGTGCGCAGCGACTGGCAGACCAGCAACGTGCGTTCGGGTTCGAGCTACACCTTCACCTTCTACGCCACCGCGCCGCACGCGACCAAGGACTGGACGTTCTACGTGACGCCGCAAGGCTGGAATCCGAACAGCACGCTGCGTTGGGGCGACCTGCAGCAGTTCTGCAAGACCGGCTCGGTGCCGCTGTCGGCCGGCAACAACTACCACATCACCTGCACCCTGCCCGCGCGCACCGGCCGCCACGTGATCTACAACACCTGGCAGCGCTCGGATTCCACCGAGGCGTTCTACACCTGCATGGACGTCAATTTCACCAACTCGCTCGCCGATGCGAAATCGCCGTGGCGCGAGTCGGGCAACTTGAACGTCGTCAACGACTATCCGGCCGGAACCGCGGTGACGTTGCGCGTGTTCAACGCCGACGGCAGCGATGCGGAGAAGATCGAAACCGTGCTCGGCGCGGGCGAAACCTCGGTGATGGATTGGCCGCGCAAGGTCGCCGAACAGGTCAACGCGCGCGCCCGCTTCGCCCGCATCGGCGAGCAGCGCGGCGGACAGGTGCAGGCGAAGGACGGAGCGAACAATCGCGTCTATCTGAGCGGCAACCGCTCCTACGCCTTCGATGTGCGGCTGCCGGAATCGGCCAAGCCGTTCGCCGATGAGCATGCTCATCACGATCATTGATATCGGCGGTTCGTGCACGATTCGCCGGCGAGGCCGGTGACGCGGCCTTAGCCCCCCGCCCGAACGCACTGCGTTCGGGCGGGGGGCGCCGCGGGAGAGGGAGTCCGAATCACGCTTGAAATCTCGACTGACTTTCGGCGTTTTTGTAGGAGGGGCTTCAGCCCCGATGCTTTCGGCTCAGCTCGCCGCGAAGTCCGGACGCCCCAACCCAGCCCCGCCGACATGCGACACTGCCCCGTCGCCACCGCGCTGATCTCCGCATGACCGACTTGAGCATCGAACAGGCCGCCGTCGCGCTCGCTCGCGGCGGAGTGATCGTCTATCCGACCGAAGCGGTCTGGGGCATCGGCTGCGATGCCGACAACCGCGTCGCGGTGCTGCGCCTGCTGGCGATCAAGCAACGGCCGGTGGACAAGGGCGTGATCCTGATCGCCGCATCCATGGAGCAGTTCGACGGCCTGATCGACTGGCCGGCCCTGGCGGACGAACGCGCCGAAGCGGTCCGCGCCAGCTGGCCCGGGCCGAACACCTGGGCGGTTCCGGCGACCGCCGCGGTGCCCCACTGGATTCGCGGCGATCACGACAGCGTCGCCGTGCGCGTCACCGCGCATCCGCAGGCGCGGGCGCTGTGCCAGGCGCACGGGCGCCCGATCGTCTCCACCAGCGCCAACCTCGCCGGCCATCCGCCGGCGTTCCAGCGCGATCAGCTCGATCGCGCCGTGCTCGCGCTCAGCGACGGCGTGTGCGCGGGCGAAACCGGCGGCCTGGCCGCGCCGACCCCGATCCGCCTGGCCCTGACCGGCGAGGTGCTGCGCGCCTGAGCGCGGCGATCCGCTCCGACTCCGACCCCGCTGCGAACGCGCCGCCGCCCCGACCTGGCTGCGACGCCTCCGGCGCTATCCTCGGGCTGTCCGCTTCGGAGCGCAGCCATGAACTCATTGCCCGCCTGGTCGGTCTGGGCGCTGCTGTCGGCGGTGTTCGCGGCCCTGACCGCGGTGCTGGCCAAAGTCGGCGTGCAGGGCGTGAGCGCCGACTACGCGACCCTGGTCCGCACCCTGGTGATCGTCGCGGTGCTGGCGCTGCTGGTGCCGATGAGCGGCCAGTGGGTCGATCCGCGCACGCTGCCGGCGCGTTCGCTGCTGTTCCTGGTGCTGTCGGGACTGGCCACCGGCGCCTCGTGGCTGTGCTACTACCGCGCACTCAAGCTCGGCGACGTGTCGCAGGTGGTGCCGGTGGACAAGCTCAGCGTGGTGCTGGCGGCGCTGTTCGCGGTGGCGTTCCTGGGCGACCGCCCCAGCGCGCGCGAATGGCTCGGGCTGCTGATGGTCGGCGGCGGTGTGCTGGTCCTGGTGTGGCGACGATGAGCGGCGGGTAAATCCGCGAATCCATGACCCGATTCGACTTTCCCCTAACGCGGAGGAGGCGCAAGATGCGCGCATGAACTCCACCCGTGCCCGCCGCTCCCGACTCGCACCGGCCGCCCTGGCCGGACTGTTGTTGGCCGGCGCGCTGCTCGGCGGCGCGAGCGCCGGCGACGCGCGAGCGGCCGACGTGTTGATTTACCGCTGCACCGACGATCGCGGCCAGCTGAGCCTGCGCGACACGCCCTGCGGCAACGGCCAGCGCCAGCAGACGGTGACCATGACCCGCCCGGTCGATCCGCCGCCGCGCGTCGTCGAAGCCTCGGCCACGCCCTCGCCCCGCCCCGCGGCCAGTTCCCGTCCGCAGGTGCTGATGATGCGCACCCCGCAAGCGTTGTACGACTGCGTGCGCCCGGACGGCAGCAGCTACACCAGCAGCAACGGCGACGGCAATCCGCGGATGATGCCGATCGTCGATCTGGGCTACGGCGTGCCGGTCTACAGCACCGGCACCTCGCTCGGCAGCCGCATCGGCGCACCGCAGCCGCGCCTGGGCGATCCGGGCGCGCGCATCGCCGTGTCCGGCCGTCACGGCAACGTCCAGTACGCCGGCAGCGCGCGTTCGGGCGGCTATTATTCCGGCGGCTACGATTACGGCTACGGCGTCTACTACGGCAGCCAGCTGGTGCGCGACGAATGCCGGCAACTGCCGCAGCAGGAAGTGTGCTCGCGCCTGCGCGACCAGCGCTACGAGGGCGACCGCCGCTACAACAGCGCGCTGCAGAGCGAGCGCGCCCGGATCACCCAGGACCAGCGCGTCATCGACGCGCAATTGAACGCCGATTGCGGAGCTTACTGATGCGCGTGTGGTTCATGTCCCTGCTGTTGCTGGCCAGCGCCGGCGCCCACGCACAAGGCAAGGTCGTCATCTATCGCTGCACCGACGCGCTGGGCCAGTTGACGGTGCAGAACAACACGCCGTGCCCGAAGGGCAGCCAGCAGGAAAAGCGCGTGATCGAAGACGCGCCGGTGTCGTCGGCGCCGCCGACCTTCATCACCTCGCCGGTCGCGCCCTACGCGCCGGCCAACGCGCCGCCGCCGCATCCGCCGGTGTCCTCGCAGTTGCCGTCGGTGGGCACGACCAAGCCCGCCGCCAGGCCGGCGGCGCCGAAAGCGCCGGCCGGCCCGGCCATCGCCGACGCCGACCGCCTGCCGCCGCCGGTATTGTTCGAATGCCGCACCTACGACGGCAGCCGCTACCTCAACGACGACGGCACGCCGCCGCAGCGCTGCGCGCAGTTGCAGACCACCGGCCTTGGCAGTGTCGGCAGCGGCACCGGCGTGGCCTGCCAGATGGTCGATGACCAATGCCAGCGCATCGCCGACGATCACTTGTGCGAGAACTGGAAACAGCGCCTGCGCGAAGCCCAGTCGGCGCTGCGCTTCGGCCGCGGCGACAGCCGCGACGCATCGGCGGCGGAGGTCGCGCGGATTCAGCGGATCGTGACTGAGAGTACCTGCGGCAAGTAAGCCGCTCGCGGCGTTCGCATTGGCGCAGTCGTCGGGCTGTGTCTGCACTCGTGGCGCAAACAGCGGCGAGTCTGCCTTACACATCCGTCCGCGGTCGTGCTGATCGTCCCTGGCACATTGCACTGCGACACTGCGATTCGCAGCTTCGGCATCACGCGTCGCCGGTCTGCGCCGCTCAGAACCCGTAACGCGAAAACCCGCCGTCCACCGCGATGCATTCGCCGGTGATGTAGCCCGACGCCGGCAGACACAGGAACGCCACGGCCGCGGCGACTTCCTCGGCTTCGCCGATGCGGCCCAGCGGCGTGCGCAGCAGCACTTCGTCGAGATAGTCCGGGTCGGCCAGTTTGTCGGAGGTGCGGCGGGTGCGGATGTACCACGGCGCCACCGCGTTGACGCGCACGCCGTCCTCGGCCCATTCCACCGCGAGGTTGCGGGTCATCTGGTGCATCGCCGCCTTGCTCATGCCGTAGGGCGCGCCGGTGCGCACGTGCAGGTTGCCCGAGACACTGCCGACGTTGACGATGCTCGACGCGGCGTGGCGGGTCAGCAGCGCGTAGGCGTAGCGCGACAGTTCGAAGGCCGAGAACAGGTTGATCTCGAAGATCTGCCGCCACTCGTCCTCGGTGTAGTCGGTGGTGGCCTTGCTGAGGTTGCCGCCGGCGTTGTTGACCAGGATGTGCAGGCCTTCGCCGAAGTCCTCGACCCAGTCCAGCAATTCGCGCCGCTGTTCGTCGTCGGCGACGTCGGCGACGAAGCCCTGCACCTCGCGCTCGGGAAAGTCCTCCAGCAATTCGGCCCGCGCCGATTCCAGCGCGGTCGCGTCGCGCGCGGCCAGCAGCACGTCGGCGCCGAAGCCCAGCAGTTCGCGCGCGATCGCCCGGCCGATGCCGGCGCTGCCGCCGGTGACCAGCGCGAGTTGCCCGTCCAATCGCCAACGCTTGGGGTCCATGGGGTTCTCCGTGTGCAGTGACCGTGCCGTGGTTCGACGCGCGACGCGCGCGACCGGCGTAGCATAACGGCCGGACCGTCCCGAGGATGCCGCGATGAACCCCAGCCGGATCGTATCCACCCTGGCCTGCGCCGCGCTGTGCTGCGCGCTGGGCGCGTGCTCCAAGCCGCAGCCGCCGGAGAAAGAGCGCCCGGTCGATCCGCAGGCCACGCAGATGCGCGATGCGATCCAGCAGCCGATCCAGAAGGCCAAGGCGGTGGAAGGCGCGGTCGATGAGGGCGCGCAACACACCCGCGACGCGATCGACGCCGCCGGCGGTTGAGTCGGCTGTGCGAACGCCGGGCGGCCGCGATAGGCGGGCCGCTGGCTGAATTCGCTTGAGAGCTTTTGTAGGAGGGGCTTCAGCCCCGATGCTTTCGGCTCAGCTCGCCGTTGCGGCCGGGCGCGCGGCCCTCACCCCAACCCTCTCCCGCACAGCGGGAGAGGGAGCCCAAATCGCGCTTGGAAACTCAACTGATTTCCGGAATCTTTTGTGGGAGGGGCTTCAGCCCCGATGCTTTCGGCTCAGTTCGCCGCGAAGCCCGGGCACACCGCCCTCATCCTAGCTCTGCCCAGCCCCAGCCCCGCCCGAACGCATCGCGTTCGGGCGTTCCGCGCCGCACGAGCCAACAGTTCGCAAGCGCGCCCCCTCACCCCGCTGCGCGGGAGAGGGACGCAAACCTCACAGCTCGCAGAAGCAATACGCCAGCGCCTTCACCGGCACGCCGCTGGTGGGCTTGATCGCGCTTTCGACGAAACGCAGGTCGGACGCGGTCTGCGGCAACGCCTTGGCCAGCAGGCTGCGGGCGAGGTCCGAACGCCCCAGCAGCGCGCTGCCGGCATTGCTGGAAGCGAAGCCGGCGAAGAAGCGCTCGAACGGCGACGGCATCTTCTCCACGTAACGCACGCGGTAATCGCCGGCCTTGCCGAGCTTGGCGCGCGCGGCGACGTCGTCGATCGCGTTCTGCAGTCCGCCCAGGTCATCGACCAGTCCGCGTTCCTTCGCCTGCGCGCCGCTCCACACGCGGCCGCGGGCGATCGCGTCGATCTCTTCCACCGGCTTCTTGCGCGCGGCGGCGACGCGACCGGTGAAGTCGGCGTAGCCCTTGTTGATGATGGTCTGGATCACCTGGCCGACTTCCGGCGCCAGCGGCCGGGTAATGTCGAAGGAACCGGCGAAGCGCGTGGTGCCGACGCCGTCGGTATGCACGCCGATCTTCTCCAGCGCGCGCGGCACGGTCGGGATCATGCCGAAGATGCCGATCGAACCGGTGATGGTCGACGGATCGGCGTAGATCTTGTCGGCGTTCATCGAGATCCAGTAACCGCCCGAAGCGGCCAGATCGCCCATCGACACCACCACCGGCTTGCCGGCGGCCTTGAGCGCGACGATCTCGCGGCGGATCTGCTCGGAAGCGAACACCTCGCCGCCGGGCGAATCCACCCGCAGCACCAGCGCCTTCACGTTCTCGTCGTCGCGCGCATCGCGCAGCAACGCCGCGGTGGACACGCCGCCGATCGAGCCGGGCGGCTGCTCGCCACCGCTGATTTCGCCCGCGGCCACGACGATGGCGACCTGCGGACGCTGGTCGGCCGGATTGAGCGTGCGGTCCAGGCCGGCGACGTAGGCGTCCATGGCGATCTGACGGAAGCCGCCTTCGGCGTCTTCGTCGGCGACGCCGCGCTTGGTCAGCATCTCATCGACTTCTTCGCGGGTCTTGAGCCCGTCGATCAGCTTCAGGCCCAGCGCGTACTTGCCCATGTCGCCCTTGACCGCGTCCAGCCGCTGCGGCAGTTCGTCGATCGAGGCGATGAGGTCGGCCGGCTTGAGCTTGCGCGCCTTGGCCACGTCGTCGAGATACCGCGTCCACAGGTCGTTCATCCAGAACAGATCGGCGGTCTTGGAGTCTTCCGAAGCGGCATCGAGGATGTACGGCTCGGCGGCGGACTTGTACTCGCCGACGCGGAACAGGTGCACGTCCACGCCGAGCTTGTCCTGCAGGCCTTCGCGGTAGTACTGGCGATAGCGGCCCAGGCCCTCGAGCATCATCCCGCCCATCGGGTCGAGGAACACTTCGTTGGCCTGCGCGGCGATCAGGTACTGCTTCTGGTCCATGGTCTCGGCGAAGGCGATGACTTCCTTCTTGCTCGCCCGCACCCGCGCCACCGCGGCGGCGACATCGCGCAGCGAGGCCATGCCGGTGCCCTGCAGCTTGTCCAGGCGCAGCACGACGCGCTCGATGCGCTTGTCGTCCTTGGCCGCGTCCAGCGCGCGGATCACGTCGCGCAGCTGCACTTCCGGGGTCTTGTCGCCGAAGGCGCGGCTGAGCGCGCGCGAGGCCGGGTCGCTGCTGTACTGCTCCACCAGCGCGCCTTCCGGGGCGATCACCAGGGTGGTGCGTTCCAGCAACGGCTTGACGCCCCCGCCGAGGCTCAGCGCGGCCAGGAAAAACAGCAGGAAACCGAAGAACAGCAGGTTGAAGACCAACCGGCGGGTGAAGTTCATCGTGTCCCAGACGCCGATGAAGAAACGGGCCAAAGGCCCGCGACGTGGGGAGGTATCGTTCATTGGCACAGGCTCCATGTGTACGGCTCAGACTAACCCGGCACGGGGCGGGGTTTCACCCGCCATTCGTAACTGTGAAGGCTGGGAATCGGGAATCGGGAATGGGGAATCGGAAGATCAAGGGCGAAAGCCGGGATTCCGCGCTTCTGCCTTTCCCGATTCCCGACTCCCGACTCCCATTCCCGCCCTCAGGTGCACCCGGTTTCGTGCGGATCGACCTCGTGCGGGTACTCGCTGGCCATCCGCGCGGCCAGCCGGTCGGGCTGGCTGGAGCGGATGAACCGCGCGCACAGCAGCACCGAGGCCACGGTCAGGCCGGCGATCAGGCCGATCCACATGCCCTTCGGGCCCCAGTTGAGGCCCAGGCCGAGGAAGGCGCCCACCGGCATGCCCACGCCCCAGTAGGCCAGCGCCGCCAGGACCATCGGCACCCGGGTGTCCTTGAGCCCGCGCAGGGCGCCGGCGGAAAGCACCTGAATGCCGTCGGGGAACTGGAACATCGCCGAATACAGCAGCAAGGACGCGGCCAGGGTCGCGACCGCGGCGTCGGCGGTGTAGAAGCTCACCAGCAGATCGTTCGCGGTCAGCAGCAAGATGCCCGACACCAGTTGGGTGCCGATCACGATCGCGTACCCGGCCAGCCCGGCGTAGCGCACGCCGGCGTAGTCGCGCCGGCCCAGCGCGTGGCCGACCCGCACCGTGGTCGCCTCGGCCAGCCCCATCGGCACCATGAAGCACAGCGCGGACAGGTTGATCGCGATCTGATGCGCCGACGCCGGCACCTCGCCCAGGCGCCCGATCAGCAGCGCGGTGACGATGAACAGACTGCCTTCCATCAGCACGGTCACGCCGATCGGCAGGCCGGTCGCGAGCAGGCCGCGGATGGTCGGCCAATGCGGTTTGTCGAAGCGCTCGAACAAGCGCAGGTCGGCGAAGCGCCGGGCGCTGCGCAGCACCAGGAAGAAACCGATCGCCTGCACCCACAGCATCACCGCCGAGGCGATGCCGAGCCCGCCCGCGCCCATTTCCGGCAGGCCGAACTTGCCGAAGGTCAGCACATAGCCCAGCGGCAGCAGCACCAGCAGGCCGCCGGCGCTGAGCAGCATGGTCGGCAAGGTCCAGTGCAGGCCTTCGCTGAGATAGCGCATGCAGAAGAACAGCGTCAGCGCCGGCACGCCCCAACGGATGCCGTGGAGGAAGTCGCGCGCGCCGGGAATGATCTCCGCGGCGATGCCCATCGCCGCCAGCGCATGCGGGATGAAAGTCAGAAACGCAAACAAAAACACGCTCAGCAGCACCGCCATCCACAGCGCCTGACGGAACAGCGCGCCGATCTCGCCGCGCCGGCCGGCGCCTTCGAGTTGCGACACCGACGGCGGCACCGACAGCAAGGTGCCGATCGGGACCATCATCGGCAGCCACCACAACGCGGTGCCGATCGTCACCGAGGCCAGCGTGGTGGTGCTGTGGTGGCCGGCCAGGGTGTTATCGACGAAGCCGATCAGGCCGGTGGAGACGTGGCCGGCGACCAGCGGCGCGGCCAGGACCAGGGTCGTGCGGATCTCGCCGGCCAGGCCGGCGCGGGAGAGGGAGGAGGATGACGCGGACATTGTGTGGGACCAACGGCACGACTGCGGCCGCGCATCCGGTCTAGGGCGCTGGCGCCGGGTCGCGGCGGACGGCTATCTTACCCGCTCGAAAGTGAAGGCCGGGGAGCCTCTAACTCGACCGCCAATGAGCGCAACTTCTTCTTCAGACTCCAGCCACGCCGACGGCCCTGCCGCCCACGGCCAGCACGACCTGACCCACTGCGAAAACTGCAAGACTCAGCTGCACGGGCATTACTGCTACGAGTGCGGCCAGTCGGTGGTCAATCCGATCCGCCACGTCGGCCACGCGCTGGAGGAAGTGTTCGAGTCGTTCTGGCACCTGGACGGCCGCATTTTCCGCACCTTGCGCGATCTGCTCTCGCCGGGCCGGGTCGCCCTGAACTACATCGCCGGCCATCGCGTGCGCTATGTCGCGCCGCTGCGGTTGTTCGTGATCGTTTCGGTGCTGACCTTCTTCGTCGCCCAGTTCGCGATCCATATCGACGAAGCCAACCAGTTCATCAACATCACCAATCTGCAGGACGGCACGGTCCGCCTGGGCAATTCCAAGAGTCTGATCAAACGATCCGACAGCATCGCCGAGGTCGAGGAAGTACGCACGCGCGCCCTCAAGGGCCTGCAGGCCGCCAGCGCTCAGGTGCCGGCCGAGGCGCGCAACGCCATCGACAAGTCGATCCAGGCGCTCAATCGCCAGGCCGACAAGCGCATCGACACGCTGCGCGTGGAAAGGCAGCTCGACGGCGCGCAGGTCGCCGCGCTCAAAGCCCAGGGCCAGCGCGCGGCGGCCACCTCGGACAGCGACAGCGTCCTCCAGGCCAAGACCCTGGCCGAAGTGGAAAGCGCGCGCGACACCCGCATCGCCCAGACGATGCAAAACGATCCGGCGAAGCGGGAGCCGCAGTCGGACATGGCGATCGCGCGCGGCAACAAGATCCGCACCATCAACGCCGAAGCCGGTTGCCGCATCGCCCAGTTGCAGCGCGAACACGCGCAGGCCAGCGAAGGCGCGAGCGCGCGCAAGTCCGATTTCGACCGCTACGGCGAGGCCGATTGCGACGACATCGGCGATCCGCTGTCGTTCAACGGCAAGCCCTGGAACGCGACCAGCAATCCGCTCATCGTCAGCTGGTGGCCGAAGTTCGCCAACGACTGGCTCAACAAGCAGGTCGGCCGCGGCGAGGCCAACATCAAGCGGCTGACGAAGGAGCCCTGGCGCTACGTGCACGCCCTGATCAGCGCCGTCCCGACCGCGCTGTTCCTGATGGTGCCGCTGTTCGCGCTGCTGCTGAAGCTGGCCTACCTGGGCTCGGGCCGCGGTTATCTGGAGCATCTGGCGATCGCGTTGTACAGCCACGTCTACCTGTGCCTGCTGCTGCTGGCGATGTTCGTGCTGATGCTGCTGGGCGGCGCGATCACGCCGCACTGGAGCAGCTTCGGCTGGATCAATGGCCTGGGCATCGGCCTGATATGGACGTGGATGCCGCTTTATCTGCTGATCATGCAAAAGCGCGTATACGGCAACGGCTGGCCGCTGACCCTGATTCGCTACACCGTGGTGGGTTCGCTGTACTTCGTGCTGATGTGCACGGTCGCGGTGTTCCTGGCGATCAGCGCGATCGTGCGGATGTGAGCGGCGTGGACGCCCTGGGCGGCGGGCTGATCTACGAGGTCAATCTCGACCTCGACGCCGCCATCGCCGACGACTATCTGGCCTGGTTGCGTCCGCACATGCGCGAGCTGTGCGCGCTGCCGGGCTTCATCGACGCCCGCCTGCACGCGGTGGACGAACCGGCGGCCGACCCCGACCGCGCCGCGTGGTGCGTGCACTACCGCCTGCGCGATCAGGCCGCGCTCGACGACTACCTGCGCGACCACGCCCCGCGCCTGCGCGCCGACGGCATGGCGCGTTTCGGCGGCCGCTTCAACGCCTCGCGCCGGGTGCTGCGGGCGATGGCGGGCTGAGGCGACGCGGTAATCGGCGAAGTCTTTTGTAGGAGGGGCTTCAGCCCCGATGCTTTTCGGCCAGTGCCGGGCAGCGCCCCACTGGCAAGCGCATCGCGAATTGAGCCAAGAGCATCGGGGCTGAAGCCCCTCCTACAAAAGCGCCGGTACGTACAACCGCACCGCAATCGCCGCCGCGCGATCAACGCGTCAAGGCATCGACGCCCGCCCGCACGCGGTGGACGAACCGGCGGCCGACCCTGGCCGCGCCGAGTGCTGCGGGCGATGGCGGACTGAGGCGACGCGATAAATCGTGAAACGCGTTCGCGCCTGTGAGTAATCCTGCGGCTTAACCGCGATTTGGCGAGGTCTTTTGTAGGAGGGGCTTCAGCCCCGATGCTTTTCGGCCAGTGCCGGCAGCGCCCCACTGGCAAGCGCATCGCGAATTGAGCCAAGAGCATCGGGGCTGAAGCCCCTCCTACAAAAGCGCCGATGCGTACAACCGCAGCGCGGTCGCCGCCGCGCGATCAACGCGTCAAGGCATCGACGCCCGCCTGCACGCGGTGGACGAACCGGCGGCCGACCCCGCCGCGCCAGGTGCTGCGGGCGATGGCGGACTGAGGCGACGCGGTCAACCGTGAAACGCGTTCGCGCCTGTGAGTAATCCTGCGGCTTAACCGCGATTTGGCGAGGTCTTTTGTAGGAGGGGCTTCAGCCCCGATGCTTTTCGGCCAGTGCCGGGCAGCGCCCCACTGGCAAGCGCATCGCGAATTGAGCCAAGAGCATCGGGGCTGAAGCCCCTCCTACAAAAGCGCCGGTGCGTGCAACCGCAGCGCGGTCGCCGCCGCGCGATCAACGCGTCAAGGCATCGACGCCCGCCCGCACGCGGTGGACGAACCGGCGGCCGACCCCGGCCACACCAGGTGCTACGGGCGATGGCGGATTGAGGCGACGCGGTAAATCGTGAAACGCATTCGCGCCTGAGTAATCCTGCGGCTTAACCGCGATTTGGCGAGGTCTTTTGTAGGAGGGGCTTCAGCCCCGATGCTTTTCGGCCAGTGCCGGGCAACGCTCCACTGGCAAGCGCATCGCGAATTGAGCCAAGAGCATCGGGGCTGAAGCCCCTCCCACAAAAGCGCCGGTGCGTGCAACCGCACCGCGATCACCGCCGCGCGATCAGCGCGTCAAGGCATCGCTCAGCCATGCCGCGCGTTGCGCGGGTGGCGCGGCGAGCAGGCCGGCGCGCAGCCGCTCGCGATCCTGCGGCTGGGTGCGCTGCGCCAGCACGGCCAGATCCTTGCGCTGCGCCGGGGTGAGCCCGCGCAACGCCGCCAGCATCGCCGCGTGCTGGGCTTCGGGCAGCTGCGCTAGCAAGGGCTGCAGCGCCGGGTAATCGGCGCCGAGCGCGGGGCCGAGCAGCCAGCCGCGGCGTTCGCTGCGATCGATCGCCTCGAACTGCGCGCGCAACGCCTGCTGCTGATCGGCCGGCAACGCGGCGAACCGCGCGGCCGCGGCCTGCACCTGGGCGCGCTCGTCGGCGCTCAGGGCCTGCCAGGCCAGATACCGCTCGCGACGCTCGCCGCGCTGCTGCGCGCTCAGCTCGCCCCATTGCGCGGCGCGCTGGCCGAACTCGCGGCGCTGGTCTTCGTTCCACGCATCCCAGCGCTGGCCGTTCGCCTGCAACCGCGCCTGCGCGGCGGGCGGCAGGCGGGCCAGGGTTTCGCTCAACTCCGGCGGCAGCGCCTGCGCCGGCAGCAGGGCGGCGACGGCGACCGCCGCCGTGGCGGCGAGCGCTCGCAGCGAGCGGGCGGAATGGATGCGGGGCATCACTCGCCCTCCTGAGTATCGGTTTCCGAGCCCTGCGGCACGGCGCCGGCCGGCGCCGT
>NZ_JAGGRI010000010.1 GCF_018612875.1 Lysobacter sp. ISL-50
TCAAAAGTAACCAAAGAAAGGGCTTTAGCTGTTTCGAATCAAGAGCCACGAGTGCGATGCCGACGCAGGCAGGTCCCGCAGTGGGCATCCTGCCCACGGCGGGACCCGGCGCACGTCCATGTGCGCCGCCCTCCGGGTGTCCCTGGTCTCGCGAGTTACTAGCTGCGCCCAGCAACGACAAAGGCGAAGGCGAAGCAAAATCTCGGCAACACCAACGGCAACGGCAACGGCAACGGCAAAGGCAAAGGCAAAGGCAAAAGCAAAAGAACAGTTAAAAGGCGTGGCTACTGCATGAACAAGAGGCTATCGCCAGAGCCAAGGTCCAGGCGAATTGAATTTCGCTCCACGCCCACGAAGCACGCGCCACAAACAACAGCGCTCCCTCACCTCCCCCGCTCCCACGGCGGCACCTCCCCAAACGACTCCGCCACGAAATCCACGAACGCACGCACCCGCAACGGCACGAATCGCCGCTGCGGCATCACCGCGTTGATCGCCGTATCCGGCAATCGATAACCCGGCAACACCTCCACCAACCGCCCGGCGCGCAAGTCTTCGTACACATGCCACGCCGAGAAATGCGCGATCCCCAATCCCGCCAACGCCGCATCGCGCAGCACTTCGCCGAAATTGCTCTCCAACCGGCCGTTGACCCGCACCGTCGTCGCATGCCCCGCCGCATCGACCACGCGCCAGTACTCCATGCGGCCCTGCGCGCCGACCAGCAGCAGGCATTCGTGATCGGCCAAATCCTCCGGCACCCGCGGCGCGACACGGTGGCGCAGGTATTCGGGCGAACACGCCAACACGCGGCGGTTGTCGGCGAGCTTGCGCGCGACCAGGCTCGAATCGTCGAGCGGGCCGATCCGGATCGCCAGGTCCATGCCCGAGGCGATCAGGTCCAGGCGCTCGTCGTTGAGGTTCACGCTCAGCCGCACCGCCGGATAGCGGCGCTGGAACTCGGGCAGCAACGGCGAGATGTACATGCGCCCGAACGAGGCCGAGGTGGTCACCCGCAACACCCCGGACGGCTCGCTGCCGGACTGGCGCAGGTCCGAGGTCAGCGCCTCCAGTTCCTCGATCAGGGCGCGGCCGCGTTCGGCCAGGGCCACGCCCTCGGCGGTGGCGTGCAATTGGCGGGTGGTCCGGTGCAGCAGGCGCACGCCCAGGTCGCGCTCCAGGCGCTTGAGGCGCTGGCTGGCGACCGCGATCGACAGGTCCAGGCTGCGCGCGGCGGCGCTGATCGAGCCCAGGTCGAGCACCCGCAGGAACAGACTCAGGTCGGCGATGCGGTCCATGACATTTTCAACGAATCATTGATAGTGATTCGCCATCCTGCGGGTTTTTCCACAAGATGCAACGGCACAGACTGCCGCATCTTTCCACGGATGCGCCCCCATGCATGCCCCGACTTCCTCCGCCTCCAGCCCCCCCGCCGTCCCTGAGACCGGCCCGGGCGCGCGCAAAGGCCTGCCGATCGCGCTGTACGCGCTGACCGTCGGCGCCTTCGGCATCGGCACCACCGAGTTCGTGATCATGGGCCTGCTGCTGCAGGTCGCGGCCGACCTGCACGTCGGCATCGCCGCGGCCGGGCTGCTGATCTCCGGCTACGCGCTGGGCGTGTTCGTCGGCGCGCCGGTGCTGACCGTCGCCACCGGGCGCATGCCGCGCAAGGCGGTGCTGGTGGCGCTGATGCTGATCTTCACCATCGGCAACATCGCCTGTGCGATCGCGCCGAACTACACCGTGCTGATGATCGCGCGGGTGATCACCTCGCTCGCGCACGGCACCTTCTTCGGCGTCGGCGCGGTGGTCGCGACCGGCCTGGTGCCGGCCGACAAGAAAGCCTCCGCGATCTCGATCATGTTCACCGGGCTGACCGTCGCCACCTTGCTCGGCGTCCCCGCCGGCGCGTGGCTGGGCCTGCACTACGGCTGGCGCTCGACGTTCTGGGCGGTGACCGTGATCGGCCTGATCGCGACCGTCGTCATCGCCACGCTGGTGCCGAAAGACAAGCGCAAGCCCGAGCCGGTGGCGCTGCGCCGCGAAGTGAAGGCGGTGGTGCATCCGCAGGTGCTGCTGGGCTTGTTGATGACGGTGCTGGGCTTCGCGGGTGTGTTTACGGTCTACACCTTCATCCAGCCGATTCTTACCCGCATCAGCGGCTTCAGCGAGACGGCGGTGTCGCCGATCCTGTTGGTGTTCGGCGGCGGCATGATCCTGGGCAATCTGATCGGCGGGCGTCTGGCCGACAAGCGTCTGGCGCCGGCGTTGATCGGCACGCTGATCGCGTTGGCGACGGTGTTGGGCGTGATGACGTTCGCCCTGCACAACCCGATCGCCGCGATCGCTTTCGTCGGCCTGCTCGGCGTGGCCGCGTTCGCGACGGTGCCGCCGCTGCAGTTGTGGGTACTGCAGAAGACCGACCCGGCCGGGCAGAACCTGGCTTCCAGCTTGAACATCGGCGCGTTCAACCTGGGCAATGCGCTGGGCGCGTGGCTGGGCGGCGCGGTGATCGAGCATGGCCCCGGGCTGGGCGCGGTGACCTGGGTCGCGGCTTTGGTGACGCTGTCGGGGCTGGTGCTGGCGGTGTGGGCGGCCAGGTTGGATGCGCCTGAGCGGGCGGCGGCGCGGGCGGCACGGGAAGGCGAAGCGGCTGCGGTTTGCGCCGCGGGCTAAGACTCGGCCTTCGCCTTAAGTCCCGATCTCGATGCGAATGAGCGCCTTTGATTTTGCTCTTGCTCGTCATTCCCGCGAAGGCGGGAATCCAGAGACTTCAGAGTCATGTCGCGATGAAGCCCTGGATTCCCGCCTCCGCGGGAATGACGGCTTGGAAGGGCGCAATGCGCTCGCGAAGAATTCCATGCGAGAAGGTTCTTCCGCCTTCTCGATGGAAATCCGCACCACCTCACTCCACCGCAAAAAACCCCGGCAGCCGCGGCAAACGCTCGCGCAGAAACTCGACCAGCACCCGCGTACGCAACGGCAGATAACGCCGCGCCGGATACAGCAGATACGCCTCATGCGCCGACGCCTTCCACTGCGGCAACACCCAGGCCAGTTCGCCGCTGTCGATCAGATCCTGCACCAGCCACGCCGGCGCCAGGCCAAGGCCCGCGCCGATCAGGAAACTTTCGCGTATCCCCAGCGAGTTGTTGATCCGATAACGCCCGTTCGCCTGCAGCCGCCGCACTTCGCCGCCGGGCCCGTGCAATTCGAAACTCTCGCTGGCCCAGGCGAAACGCAGATAGTTGTGCGCCGGCACATCGTCCGGCGCGTCGATGCGCGGATGCTTCGCCAGATAGCCGACCGAAGCCACCAACCCGCGCGGCGATACCGCGACGCGGCGCGCCACCACGTTCGGCGGCAAGTTGGCGCCGAGCCGCAGCGCCACGTCCATGCCTTCCTCGACCAGATCGACGAAGCGGTCGTTGAGGATCAGCTCGATCTCGATCTGCGGATACAGCGCGAGAAATTCCTGCACCAGCCGATTCATCCGCAACACGCCCACGCTGACCGGCGCGCTGATCCGCAGCAGGCCGGCCGGAGTCTCGCTCAGGCCGCGCGCGTCGGCGACCGCTTCGCCGTATTCCTCGATCACCCGCCGCGCGCGTTCGTAGAAGCGCCGGCCCTGTTCGGTCGGCGCCAGATGGCTGGTGCTGCGCTGAAGCAGACGCACGCCCAGTTCCTGCTCCAGCGCCGCCACGGTCTTGCTGATCGTCGGCTGGGTGCTGCCCTGCTCGCGCGCCACCGCCGACAGGCTGCCCAGCTCGACCGCGCGCACGAAGGTCTGCATGCCGCGAAGTGTGTCCATAAGGCTCCCGGGGATTCGCCGACTCATTCCGATATGGAATGGAGCATATGCAATCTTGCCTTCTACCGGGCCGATACAGAAGAACCTAGCTTGAGCGTCGTCGAATCCCCGACGCCTTACGAATTCAGGCCATGACCATTTATTTGCCCAAGCCCCTCACCGCCGCCGCACTCGCGCTGGCCCTGGCCGCCGCCCCGGCGCAGGCCGCCGGCCCCTCGCGCTGGGTCGGCACCTGGACCGCCAGCCCGCAGGCGGCGTTGCCCGCCGGCTTCATCCTGCCCAACGGCGCGCCGGCGCAGTTGCGCGACCAGACCGTGCGCCAGGTCGCGCGGGTCAGCCTCGGCGGCAAGCAACTGCGCATCGAACTGTCGAACGCCTACGGCGACCAGCCGGTCACCATCGGCGCGGCGCACATCGCCCGCAGCGGCGGCGGCGCGCGCATCGAAGCCGGCAGCGACCGCGCGATCACCTTCGGCGGCCAGCCGTCGGTGACGATCCAGCCCGGCGCGCCGGTGCTCAGCGATCCGATCGCGCTCGATGTCGCCGCGCTCGGCGAAGTCGCGGTCAGCCTGTACCTGCCGCAGACGACCGCGCTCAAGACCTTGCACTGGGAAGGCCGCCAGGACGCCTACCTCAGCGCCGGCAATCGCGCCGCCGATGCGCAGTTGCAAGGCGAGACGATCCAGACCCGCCCCTTCCTCAGCGGCGTGTACGTGCAGGCGCCGGCGGCGGCGCGCAGCGTGGTCGTGATCGGCGATTCGATCACCGACGGCGCCGCGTCCACGCCCAACCAGAACCGGCGCTGGCCGGATTTTCTCGCCGCGCGTCTGGCCAAGCGCGATATCGCCGTGCTCAACGCCGGCATTTCCGGCGGCCAGGTGCTCAACGACGGCATGGGCGTGAGCGCGCTGGCGCGCTTCGAGCGCGACGTGCTCGGGCAAAAGGCCGACACCGTCTTCGTCCTGCTCGGCATCAACGATATCGGCTGGCCCGGCAGCAGCTTCGAACCCAAGCGCGCGCCGATGAGCGCGCAGCGCCTGATCGCCGGCTATCGCCAGTTGATCGCGCGTGCACGCCTGAATTCGCTGCGCATCGTCGGCGCCACGCTGACGCCGTTCGAAGGCGCGCTGGTGGATTCGCCGATCAGCGGTTACTACGACACCGACAAGGACAAAGTGCGCCAGAGCGTCAACGCCTGGATCCGCGACAGCGGCGAGTTCGACGCGGTGGTCGATTTCGACGCGATCACCCGCGACCCCGCGCATCCGGCGCGATTCCTGCCGGCCTACGATTCCGGCGATCACCTGCATCCGGGCGACGCCGGCTATCGCGCGATGGCCGAGGCCATCGACGAGACGGTGTTGTTCGCTCCGCGTTGACCCGGGCACCTGTCCGGTTTTCGCGGAACCCTTCGATTCTTTCCCGCACAATCCGGCATCAGTGCATCGATGCCGGCCCACCTCTCCCCACGCAGTCTGGAGTCCGCAATGAAAGCCGTAGCCCTCACCCGTTATCTCCCGATCGACGATCCGCAATCGCTGGTGGATGTCGAACTGCCCGCGCCGGCCGCCAGCGGCCACGATCTGCTGGTGCGGGTCGAGGCGATCTCGGTCAATCCGGTCGACACCAAGGTGCGTTCGCCCAAGCCGCAGGTCGAAGCGCAACCGCGCGTGCTGGGCTTTGACGCCGCCGGCGTCGTCGAAGCAGTCGGCGAGAGCGTCACCCGTTTCAAGGTCGGCGACCGCGTCTACTACGCCGGCGACATCACCCGTCCAGGCACCAACAGCGAGTTGCATCTGGTCGATGAGCGCATCGTCGGCGCCGCGCCGGCCTCGCTGAGCGCGGCCCAGGCCGCGGCGCTGCCGCTGACCGCGATCACCGCCTGGGAACTGCTGTTCCAGCGCATGCCGTTCGATCCGGACCACGGCGGCCGCGGCAAGTCGCTGCTGATCATCGCCGGCGCCGGTGGCGTGGGCTCGATCGCGATCCAGATCGCCAAGCGCGCCGGCTTCCGCGTGATCGCCACCGCTTCGCGCGGCGAAAGCGTCGAGTGGTGCAAGCGGATGGGCGCCGATCACGTGATCGATCACCGCCAGCCGCTGGCGCCGCAACTCAAGGCGCTGGGCTTCGAGCAGATCGATGCCGCCTTGAATCTGGCCGACACCGACCGCTATTGGGAAACGCTGGGCGAAGTGCTGGCGCCGCAGGGCCATGTCGGCCTGATCGTCGAACCCTCCGGCGCGCTCAAGATCGGCGACCCGTACAAGGCCAAGTGCATCGGCATTCATTGGGAAATGATGTTCTCCCGGCCGCGCTTCAAGACGCCGGACATGATCGAGCAGGGCAAGCTTCTCGATCGCGTGGCGCAGTTGATCGACGCGGGCGAGCTCAAGGGCACGCACACCGAAACCCTCGGCAAGATCGATGCGGCGAACCTGCGCGAGACGCATCGGCGGCTGGAGTCGGGGGCGACGATCGGGAAGTTGGTGTTGGCTGGGTGGTGAGGCTGAGGTGTAGTTGAGTAGAACGCATGTTGGTTCGCGATGGATTCATCCGCGAGTACGCTCTTTATTGCTCGTCATTCCCGCGAAGGCGGGAATCCAGAGACTTCACAGTCATGCCTCGGTGAAGCCCTGGATTCCCGCCTTCGCGGGAATGACGAGCAAAAAGAGAACGCGGGCAATGTGCAAGCGAGCAATCCCGGAATAAGCAATCCCCGAACAAAAAGAGGGGCCGGCATGCCGGCCCCTCTTCCTTCTTGCGTACCGCACTTACCTACCGCATGACACTTACGCGGCCTTCGGCGCACTGCGCGCCTGCTCGTAGCCGTTGAACACCATCGACGCCGAGGCGCGGCCCTGGGTCAGCGACCGCAACGCGGTCGTGTAACCCGACAACTGCGCCAGCGGCGCGCGCGCGGTCACGTCCGTGCGCTGGCCCTTGTCCTCGATGCCCAGCACGCGGCCGGAGCGGCGTTGCAGATCGCCGACCACGTCGCCGACATTGCCGGCGGGCGTATCGATGACCAGCGCCATCACCGGCTCGAGCAGCGTGGTGCCGCCGTGCGCCAGCGCCGCCTTCAGCGCATCGCCCGCCGCGCGTTGGAACGCGAGTTCGGACGAATCCACCGCGTGGGTCTGGCCGTCGGTCAAGGTCACCGTCAACCCGACCACCGGATAACCCAACGGCCCTTCCGCCAACGCCAGGTGCAAGCCCTTTTCGGTCGCGTTGACGAAATTTCGCGGCACCACACCGCCGGTCGTGCGATCGACGAACTCGAACTGCCCGTCTTCGCGCGGCTCCACGTCGATGACCACACGGGCGAACTGCCCCGTGCCGCCGTTCTGCTTGGACAGCTTGCCTTCGATCCCGCGCACCGCGCTACTCGGGGTTTCCTGATAAGCCACGCGCGGCGAACCGGTACGCACCTCGACGTTCCACTCCTGGCGCAGGCGCTCGACCATCACGTCCAGATGCAGCTCGCCCATGCCCCACACCAGCGTCTCGCCGGTTTCCGAATCGGTACCGACGCGGAACGACGGGTCTTCCTGCGCCAGACTCGCCAAGCCCTGGCCCAGACGGATCAGATCGCCGGACTTGCCCGCGGTCAGACGCCACGACAACACCGCCGGCTGAGCCTGGATCGTGTCCAGCACCAACCGCTCGCCGGTATCGCTCAGGCTCTCGCCGCTGACCGCGTCTTTCCAACCCGGGATCGCGACGATTTCGCCCGCATAAGCGACATCGACATCGTGCCCGCGATTGGCCTGGACCACGACCAGGCGGCCGACGCGCTGCGGCTTGTCGCGACGCGACGCCCACACCGTATCGCCGACCCGCAGCGTGCCCGAGTACAGGCGCACGAACGACAGCGCACCGTGTTCCTGATGCACGATCTTGAACAGCAAGCCGGCCAACGGCCCGGACGCATCCGGCGCGAGCGCGACTTCGCCGCGTTCGCTTTGTGCGTGCACCCACGGCCGATCCAGCGGCGACGGCAGGTAATCGACGATCGCATCCAACAGCGTTTCCACGCCCTTGTTCTTGAACGCCGAACCGCCGAGCACCGGCGTGCCCGCGCCCTTGAGCGTGCCGCGACGCAAGGCCGCCTTCAGCAGCCCGGCGTCGATGGCGCGCGCGTCGAGGAAGGCCTCGGCCAATTCGTCGTCGTGATCGGCGACCGCTTCGATCAGGCGCAAACGCTGCGGTTCGAACTCGCGCGCTTCGTCGTCGTTCCAGGGACGGCGGGACAAGCGATTGTCCTGATCCCATAGCACGATGTCGCGAGCGACGTAATCGACCCAGCCCTGCAGTTCGTTTTCGATACCGACCGACTGGCCCAGCGGCCACGGCGCCGCGTCGAGCTTCTCGCGCATCTGCGCGAGCGTGCGCTCGAACGAAGCGCCGACGCGGTCCATCTTGTTGACGAACGCGATCAGCGGCACGCCGTGCCGGCGCGCCTGGCGCCATACGGTTTCCGATTGCGGCTGCACGCCATCGACCGCGCTGAACACGGCGACGGCGCCGTCGAGCACGCGCAGCGAACGCTCGACTTCGATCGCGAAGTCGATGTGGCCGGGCGTGTCGATGATGGTCAGGCGATGTTCGCCCTGGCCTTGCGGCGTCCAGCGCGTCTGCACGGCCGCGGCGCCGATGGTGATGCCGCGGTCTTTCTCGATGCTGGTGAAGTCGGTGGTGGTCGCGCCGTCGTGGACTTCGCCCATGCGATGGATCGCGCCGGTTTTCCACAACAGGCGTTCGGTGAGCGTGGTTTTGCCCGCGTCTACGTGGGCGATGATGCCGAGGTTGCGCCAGCTGGAAGCAATGGTGGTGTTCATAAGTGGATTCACGATGTTGCCAACGAGGGGAGGCCGCGCGTCCCCGGTTGGCGACAGGGCGCGCGGCTAGGTTTGGGTATCGGCCGCGGTATTCACGACACGTTCTCCTTGGGTTTCGTGCGACTTCAGTGGACGGAATCCGGCCTGGGCGGCCGCGCTTCGGGAAAAATCAGGCAATAAAAAAGCACCCGTGCGGGTGCTCTGGTCTGGTGTGGCTGCGGCGGGTCGGATTACATCGACCGCGAACCGAAGATCACAGGAGGCAGGCGCACCCGGCCCGCGCTCTCGCGCGAGGCGTGCTGCGATATCAGTAGCGGGAAACGCTTCATGACGGATGCGGCCTGAAAGATCGGGTGGTTTTGCGTGTGCATAGAGTAAGGGCGATGCGGCAGGAGTCAACCGGGAATCGGCTGCTGTGGCTGGGATTTATCGTTCCAGCCGGTGCACGATCCCGTGGGCGCTGCCGCTTGCGAACGTAATCACATCGCCCCCTTTGAAAAAGGGGGCGGGCGCCCGACGCAACTTCGGTGTAGTTACGAATTTACAGCGCGGGGGATTCGCTTTTTGCTTGGAGGCGACGGCGAGCTGGAGCTAAAAGCGAATCCCCCCTGCCCCCCTTTTTCAAAGGGGGGAGGCGTTAGGGGGATTTTTTGGAGGCGGGTTGGCGCTAAAACTCCGGGCGCGGCGGCAAAACCGCTCACGCCGCCTTGCTGTCCTCGCGCTGCCGCTTCAGCACCGCCACCGCTTCCGCCCACGGGCTGCCGCCGCGGCGCTTGCTGGTGGTCAACACCAGATCCGACGGGTCGAACACGTTGAGGTTGTGCGTGATCGGCGTGGTCAGGATGTACTGCGCGTCGGTCGCGCGCAGGAAGCGTCCGACCTTTTCGATGTTGAACACGTCCAGATGCGCGAATGGTTCGTCGATGAAGACGAAGCCGCCCGGCTGGTCTTCGTCGCGCAGCAACGCCACCAGCAGCAGCAACGACTTCATCACCTGCTGGCCGCCCGAGGCCTCGCCGTCGTCCAGGCCGATCCAGCCCTTGCGGTCGAAATCGAAACGCACGGACAAACCGGCCTGGGCCAGGGCGACGTCGTTGTTCGCCAGCTCCGGCATGTCGGCGTCCACGCCGATGCCGGCCAGTTCGCCCAACGCGGCGAGGTTCTTCTTGTAGCGACGCACGGTCGCGCGCAGCACGTTGATGTAGGCGCCACGCGCTTCCTCGGTCAAGCGCTTGGCGCGATCCAGATGCGCTTCGCGACGGCCGATCGAGCTTTCCAGTTCGTCGTGATCGGCGCCGATCTTGTCGCGCAAGGGAATGCAGGATTCGTCGGTGACGAAACCGCCGCGCGAAAGGCGGTCGTCGATGCGCTCGATCTCGCGACGCACCGCCGAGGCGCTTTCGTACTCGGCGCGCGCCGCCTGCAAGGCGACCGCGCTGCGCCAGGATTCGGGCATCAGCGCACGCTTGCGGCGATAGTCGACGATGCGCTGGATCAGGCTCTGGCGCTCGCCGTTGATCTGCTGCGCGCGTTCGCGCAGCTCGCGCGCGAGCGCATCGATCTGGCCCTGGCGCTTGGCCGCGGCGATGCCTTCGGCCTTGTCCTGATCGGCGGCATCGTCGATCTTCGCCCGCGCCTGCGCCAAAGCGGCGGCGGCTTGTCCGGCAGCTTCGGCCAGTTCCGGCAGGCGCGCCTGGGCATCGGCGAACTCGGCCGCGCGGGTCACCAACTCCTGAGTCGCATCCAGCCCGAGCAACCGCGACTGATCGGCGTCGACGCGTTGATTGAGTTCCTGCAACTCGGCTTCGCGCGACTGCGCGCGCTGCGCGATCACCGCCTGTTCGGCGCGCAGCTCGACCAGTTGCGACTGCCGCGCGCCGGTGCCGAAGTGGTGCTGATTGCCGCCGATATGGCGACCGCCGCGGCTTTCGCGCAGATAACCCTTCTGGGTGATCCAGTCCTGCCCGGCCGGCAAACGCGAGCCGTGTTCGATGTCGGTGACGCGGCGGATGCGGTCGAGCTGGCGCGGCAACCACGCCGGCGGATCGGCCGAGAACCGCACCACTTCCAGCAACGAGCCGGCGCTGGCCTTGGTGACCGGCGCGCGTTCGGCGACGATGAAATGGCGGTACTGCTGGCTTTCGCCGAGTTGCCACGCGGTGCGCGCCTGCTTGGGATTCTCCAGCACCAGCAGATGGCGATAAGGCGCCAGCACCGCTTCGACCGCCACCGACCACTGCGGATCGGTGATCTCGACCAGTTCGGTCAGCACGTGATGGGCGATGCCGGCCTGATCGAGCCCGGCGCGGAAATCGCGTTCGAACGGCTCGACGATGCGGCCGCCGCCGCTGAGCGCGGCGGTCTGCGCGGAGATCTCGCCGGCGCGCTTGCGGTCGCGCTCGGCTTCCAGGCGCAGTTCGGCCTGGCGGCGGCGTCCGTTCTCGACGCTGGCGCTGAGCGCATCGACATCGACTTCGCCGCGCTGCGCCTGCAGCTTGGCCAGTTCGTCGCGGCGCTTGACCAGCATCTCGGCGTCGCGCGCGGCGTCGCGGGCCTGGGTGAAGGCTTGTTCGCTCGCGACGACCTGGCGGCGCGCTTCGCGGATCGCTTCGGCCAGCACGTCGCGGCCGCCGGAGGCGATCGCGTCCTCGCTGCGCATCTCCTCCAGCGCGCTTTCGCGCTCGCGCAGCGCGCGGCGCAGGCCGGTCAGGCGCGGCTTGGCGCCTTCGATGGCGTTGCGCTGGTCGGCCAGTTCCACCTTCGGCGCGATCTCGCTTTCCAGGCGCTGGCGCTGATTGCGCAGCGCATTGCCTTCTTCGAACGAGCGCACGTCGGCCTTGGCCGATTCCAGGCGCAGGTGCAGACCGGCCAGATCCTGGCCCAGGTGCTGCAATTCCTTTTCGACGTCGAACTGCTCGGTGCGCGCGCGCTGGTAGTCGTCGAGCACGGCCTTGTCTTCGAACACGTCGAAGATCAGCTGCAGCAGATCGCGCGGCGAGTACTGGCAGAGTTTGTCCGTCGCGCCTTGTTCCAAAGTGAGCACGCGGCAGATCGCGCGGGTCAGGCCGGCTCCGGCCAGACGCACGCGATAGTCGCGCACGCCGAGCCAATCGCCGCCCTGCTCCAGCGTTTCCACCGGCACGTCGCCGCCGACGATCTGGTAGTCGCGGCTCCAGTCGCCGCCGCGCTTGCGGATGCGGCAGGCCAGCGTGACCAGATCGTCCTTGATCGGAAAGAACGGCCGGCCGCCGCGGCGGTCGGGGCGGTTGCTGACCACGCCGCGCAACCATGCATGCGGTTTGCCGTTATGGCGCAGATAGGTCTTGTAGTCGCGGGCGGTGTCGCGGTCTTCGATCGCGAGCAAGGTGCGCAGCGCATCGAGCAAGGTGGTCTTGCCCGAACCGTTCGGGCCGACCACGGTGACGATGGACGCGTCCAACGGCAGCTGGAAACGTTGCCAATAGTCCCAGTGCACGACTTCCAGAGAGCGGAATTCAAACATCGGCCGCGGCCTCCTCGTGCTTGGCTTCGGTGTCCGGGGACGATTCCGGGGGTTCGGTGTGTTCGCCGTCGCCGGCGTTGCCGGCCTCGGCCAGCTGCGGCAACGGTTCGGCGGCGATGGCTTGTGCGTCGTCCGCGTCGAGCGCGGCGTCGGCCGGCGCATCGGCGTCGTCTTCTTCCATCAGCGACTGCTCGAACGCGGCGGCGTCGAAATCGATGTAACCGTCGCTTTCGATCCCCGCTTCGTCGGCGCCGTCGTCGATGGTCTCGGCCTCGTTCGCCGCCGCGACCGTCTCGCCGTTCTCGCCGGCTTCGGCTTCGGCCGCTTCGATCGCCGCCAGTTCCAGCGCGTGCTGACGCGCCTCGGCGACCACGTACGACAAGGCGCCGTCCATCACCCGGCCGGCGATGCGTTCGTAATCCAGGGCCAGATCCAGCATCGGCCCTTCATGGATGCGCTCCTTGCGCCGCAGGATGAAGCCCTGCCGCGCCAGCGCGCCGAGATTGAACTGGATGCGGGTCTTGCCGCCGAGCTTGTCGCCGAAGTCGGCGAGCAAAGTGCGCTCGTTGATCGGCTCGACCACTTCCGCGCCGACCGGCACCGGCTTGAGTTCGGCGAACATCTGCTCCTGGTCCTGATCGCGATCGGCCTGTTGCCGGGCGATCTGGCGCTGGCGCTTGGGCAGCACCAACAGCGCCCACAACACCACCAGCAGCGCGATCGCGTCGCGGTCGAGCTGCAGGTTGGTCGAGGACCAGGCCTTGGCGCTGCCGAACACCGCCGACTCCTGCGGACGCGCGATGCACACCGCGATGTTGGCGGCATAAGGATGTTCGAGCAGGCGCAGGCCCACCGACGCCAAGCGGCGGTCGAGGTCGTTGCGCAATTCGGCGTCGGTGAGCAGTTCGCGCACGGCGATGTCGTCGCGCGGCAGCCAGCGCTCGGCGATCAGCCGCGCGATCAATGAAGCGATAGGGTCGGTCATGGGGTTTCCGCGGTTTCCTTCGCCGCTTTCGCGCGTCGTGCCGGTTGCCCGGTGCCGCGCGCGGAGGCGGTCTTCTTATCGGTTTTCTTGTCGGTTTTCTTATCGGTCTGGTTCGGTCGAGCTGCGCGTTTGCGCGCGGCGGACGCGGCGCCGGCATCATCGTCGCCGTCCTCGATCAACCGCTCCAGTTGGTCGGAGGCTTCGGCTTCGGCGATGTCGGCCTTGGAGCGCTTGCGCGGCGCGCGCGCTTGCAAGCGTTCTTCTTCGCTGACCGTCTGCAGGCGGCTGCGGCTCATATAGGCCACGCCGGCGCGCTCGACGATTTCGAATTCGGGCTCGACGTGCCAGGCCAGCGGCAAACGCGCCATCGAGGCGCTGACGCCTTCGCGATTTTCCGCGCCGGGATCGCCGATCAGGCCGAGCAGCGACATGCGGTAAGCGCTCAGCGAGAAGCCATCGCGCGGCACCAGCGCGCTCAACGCGGTGGCTTCGCCGTCGGCCGCGGCCAGCGCGGTGAGTTCGTCCAGCCAGTGTTCGGCGAACTGGAAATCGGTGGCCGCCGCCGGCGAGCCTTCGCTGCTGGGCGCGGCCATCGACGGCGGCAGCGACTGGTCTTCGCGCGCTTCGCGTTCGCGTTCGACCAGTTCGTACTCGGCCACGTCCAGAGCGATCGGCGACAGCATGAAGGCCGGAATCGCCGAACGCGCGAGCACGTCGTCGGCGATGGCGGCGAGCGCGTCGATGTCCAGATCGCGCAGGAAGCGGTTCACGTCCGACGACGACAGACCGCTCGCGCCCAGATGCACGCGATGGCGGTCGAGCGTGCTCAGCGCGCGCTGGAACACCGAGGCCTGGCGCAGCATCGCGCTCTGGGCTCGGCCGATCTGCTGGGCGACGCGGTGAGTGTGGCTGTCGAGTTCCAGGTCGGAGGAAATCTCCTCGACGATCTGCGTGCCTTTCTCGATCCAGCGCCAGGCCTGCTGCAAGGTGCCGGCGGCGCGCAGGATGCGGTGTTCCGAGCCGCTGAGCACGGCCTGGTCGAAGTCTTCGCGCAATTCGTTGAGGCGCGAGAGCAGATGCTGCAGATCGTCCGGACGCACCCGGCCCACCGCTTGACCTGCAGCGATCTGCGCGGTGACGTAGGCCAGTTCGTCGCCTTCGCGGTTGAACTGCAGCAGCAGGCCGATCGCCGACAGCGCCTGACGGCCGGCCGGGCTGATGCGGTAGCGCTGGCTTTCGTTGTCCCACAGCAGCAGATCGTTGTCGCGCAGGCGGCCGATCACGGTGTCGAACTTGACCGGCTCCAGATAGGCGAAGTGTTCGCGCAGTTCCTGCGGGGTCCAGTCCGGCGCCTGTCCGCGTTCGCCGATCGCGCGCAGCACCAGCAGCCGCACCATCACCGACTCTTCGCCGCCGTGAAACAGGGTCGAGAACGCGCGCAGCAGTTCGCGCGCGCCCAGCAGGGGCTGCAGGTCGGGCAGATCGGCGGCGACGATGTCGGCGCGCAGGTAGTCCTGGATGCTGGTTTCGGTGACTGGATCCATGGAGTACGGACTACGGGGGGTCGGGCATGTTCGGCGATGCGCCGCATCCGTGACAACCGTTGCGTTCGCCGCCGCCGCGTGCCTGCCTTCGCGCCGCCTTGACCGGGGCCGGCCCGGGCCCGGGCGAATCCGCGGTTCGCGGGAACTCCGCCCTTGAATTGCCGCGCTTTTACCGGCATCGTGCGCAATCCATACGCCAGCGTATTCAGCCAGCATGTCCACGGCCGTCCCTTCCGGTTCGAATCCGCCCGCATCCGCGGCCTCCGACGCCCTGCCCGGCGGTCCGCATCCCTTGTATCCGCACCTGTTCGCGCCGCTGGACCTGGGCTTTTGCACCCTGCCCAACCGCGTGCTGATGGGCTCGATGCACACCGGGCTGGAGGACAAGGCCGCCGACTTCCCCAAGCTGGCGGCGTATTTCGCCGAGCGCGCGGCCGGCGGCGTCGGCCTGATCGTCACCGGCGGCTTCGCGCCGAACATCGTCGGCTGGCTCAAGCCCTTCGGCGGCAAGCTCAGCTGGCCGTGGGAAGCGGGCAAGCACAAGCAGGTGACCCGCGCCGTGCACGAACACGGCGGCCGCATCTGCATGCAGATCCTGCACGCCGGCCGCTACGGCTATCACCCGCTGCAGGTGGCGCCGAGCAAGCTCAAGGCGCCGATCAACCCGTTCACCCCGCGCGCGCTGTCGGCCGGCGGGGTGGAACGGCAGATCAAGGCTTTCGTCAATTCGGCGCGGCTGGCGCGCGAGGCCGGTTACGACGGCGTCGAGGTGATGGGCTCGGAAGGCTATCTGCTCAATCAGTTCACGGTGCCGCGCACCAACAAGCGCAAGGACGGCTGGGGCGGCGAGGCGCCGCAGCGGTTCCGCTTCAATGTCGAGATCGTGCGCCGCATCCGCGAGGCCTGCGGCCCGGACTTCATCATCGTCTACCGCCTGTCGATGATCGATCTGGTCGATGAAGGCTCGACCTGGAGCGAGGTCATCGCCCAGGCCCGCGCCATCGAGGCGGCCGGCGCGACGTTGATCAACACCGGCATCGGCTGGCACGAGGCGCGGGTGCCGACCATCGCCACCTCGGTCCCGCGCGGCGCCTTCACCGGCATCACCGCGCGGCTGAAACCCGAGGTGCGCATTCCGCTGGTCACCACCAACCGCATCAACATGCCGGACGTCGCCGAGCGCATCCTCGCCTTTGGTGAGGCCGACATGGTGTCGATGGCGCGGCCGCTGCTGGCCGACGCGGACTGGGTCAACAAGGCCCGGCGGCAGCGCGCGGCCGACATCAACACCTGCATCGGCTGCAATCAGGCCTGCCTGGATCACGTGTTCGCGAACAAGCACGCCAGCTGCCTGGTGAATCCGCGCGCCTGCGCCGAGATTGAGCTGAACTACCTGCCGACGAAGGCGCCCAAGCGCGTGGCCGTGGTCGGCGCCGGCCCGGCCGGGCTGGCCTGCGCCACGGTCGCGGCCGAGCGCGGCCATCGGGTGACCTTGTTCGACAGCGCCGCGCGCATCGGCGGCCAGTTCAATCTGGCCAAGCGGATTCCGGGCAAGGAAGAGTTCTACGAGACCCTGCGCTACTTCGCCGGCCGGATCGAACAGACCGGCATCGACCTGCGCCTGAACACCACCGCCGACGCCGCGGCGCTGGCCGATTTCGACGAGATCGTGCTCGCCTCCGGGATCAAGCCGCGGCAGGTGGCGTTCCCGGGTTCGGATCACGCCAAGGTCTGCTCGTACCTGGACGTGCTGCAGGGCCGGGTGGTGCCGGGCAAGCGCGTGGCCATCATCGGCGCGGGCGGCATCGGTTTCGACGTGGCCGAGTTCCTGGTCCACGACGGCCCCCACTCCGACGAGCAGCCGCACCACCCCGACCCGGCGCGCTGGCGCGCCGAATGGGGCGTGGACCTGGAGTACAGCGACAACCGCGGCGGCCTGAGCGAGCCGCGGCCCGAACCGCCGGCGCGCCAGGTCTGGCTGCTGCAGCGCAGCCCCGGCAAGCCGGGCGCGAAGCTCGGCAAGACCACCGGCTGGATTCATCGCGCGACCTTGAAGGCCAAGCAGGTGCGCATGATCGGCGGGGTCGAATACCTGGGCCTGGACGAGGAAGGTTTCCGCATCCGCGTGGAAGGCAGCGAGCAGGTGCTGCCGGTCGATCAGGTGGTGATCTGCGCCGGCCAGGAACCGTACAAGCCGCTGGCGGCGGTGCTCGCCGACAGCGGCAAGCCGGTGCACGTGATCGGCGGCGCGGACGTCGCGGCCGAACTCGACGCCAAGCGCGCGATCGCGCAGGGCAGCCGGCTCGCGGCCAGTCTGTAATCGGCCGGCATGGGCGACGCGCGCGTTCGCCGCGCGTCGTCTTCGCGAACGCGCTCGCGCGTTTTCGCCGATGCAGTCTTCGCGCGTTCGCGCATACATATATATGTGTGTGCGAGTTGCGTGCACACGCATGAGCGCGCGCGTCGGCGCATGCGCCGACGATCCGGCCGCCGACCCCACCTGTAGCCGTCGCGCGAACGCCGACCACGACATGCGGTGGAGCCCGCTCGGGCGGTTTGGCCCCGCTCCCCTGTTCAGATTTGCCGGAAGGGCAGCCAATCCCAGGCCGACCCGAGTCCACTGCCGTCCGGAGACGCCAAACCGCGGACCATACGGTCCTGAACCAGCCGGCTCAAACCAGCCTGAGACAGGCTCGGCACGCTTCCTGCCGGGACAAAGCCCTGTAGAACCAAGTACCTAGCGCCTGTTCATAATAAAAACTCCAACTAAATTAGAAGCTTGGAAATAGACATTCAGGCACCGTTTGGTTAGCCGTCGCTACCTTGCGCCAACTTTTCCGCCGCCCCCTGCAGAGGCGGCACCCACCACCGCCCCGTAGCCCCATTTGGCTCGGATTCCGGTGACGGGGCAAAAGCGCGCCGTTAGAGCCGCTGCCCTCCCCAGTACGCCATGTCGGCCTCACCGCGGTCGCGGTCTCTCGTTCGAGAGATCGACGCCCCCTGTGCGCCCGACGCAACGGAGCAAGGAGTCATATGAAACTGGCTTGGATTTTGTGGCTCGCCTCCGTGCTGCCACCGCAAACCGCCGATTCGCTGTGTTTGAGCACCACCGTGTACCTGGAAGCCCGCGACCAGTCCCAGCGCGGCCAGCAAGCCGTCGCCGAGGTCGCCCTGCGCCGCCGCGACAGCGGCCTGTGGGGCGATACGGTCTGCGAGGTCGTCACCGCCAACAAGCAGTTCGCGCCGACCCTGGTCTCGCCGGGCACGCGCCTGAACAACTCCGAGGCCTGGGCCGAGTCGGTCAACGTGGCCTTGGCCGCCGAACGCAACTGGGCCCTGCCGGCCGGTCAGCGCAAGGAAATCGTGCCGGGCGCGAGCCACTTCGCCGCGCACGCGATCGCGAGCCCGTCGTGGCGCAACGCGTATCAGGTCGCCACCATCGGCGATCACACCTTCTACAAGGTGCAGAAGCTCAAGTCGCGCCGCGGCTGAGGTGGTGGGGCCGGGAATCGGGAATGGGGAATCGGGAATCGGCAAGCAGCCGCTTTTTACGATTCCCGATTCCCCATTCCCGATTCCCGTCCCGTAACACTGCGTTGCACCCCGCTGCTTGAGGATACGAAGCAGGTCGGTGATAGTCGCCGGCTTGTCTACTTATCGCAGAGGGGATACGGATGAAGCTCTACAGCAAGCCCGGCGCGTGTTCGACCGCGGACCACATCGCATTGCAGTGGACCGGCGGCGCCTTCGAAGTCGAAGTGATGGACAAGGGCACGATGAAGGCTCCGGCCTATCTCGCCATCAATCCGGCCGGCGCGGTGCCGGCGGTGGTCGATGGCGCGTTCGTGCTCACTCAGAACGCCGCGATCATGGGCTACATCGCCGACACGTTTCCGCAGGCGCAATTGGCCGGCGACGGCAGCGCGCAACAGCACGCCGAAGCTGCGCGTTGGCTCGCGTTCGTCAACTCCGACCTGCATCCGGCATACCTGCCGATCTTCGGGCCGGGCAAGTTCCATCCCGATCCCGCCCAGGCCGACACCGTGCGCCAGCACGCGCGCGAACGCGTGCACGCGCTGTACGCCAGCGCCGATCAGCGCCTCGCCGATCGCCAATGGCTCGCCGGTTTCCGCAGCTACGCCGATCCGTATCTCTACATCACCCTGCGCTGGGCCGACTCGGTCGGCATCGATCTGTCCGGCTACGCGCACCTGGCCGCGTTCAAGCGCCGCATGGAAGCCGACAGCGGCGTGCAGGCGGCGTTGAAGGCCGAAGGCCTGCTGTAAGCCACGGCCGCGGCCAGGGTGAGGGACGCGTTTACCCCAACCCCTCTCCCGCCGCGGGAGAGGGGCTTCATGGAATCTCGTTCGATCAGTACGCAACCGCGGCGACTGCGCGCCCGCTGACGCTCAACTTCCCGTAGCGAAGCGCGCCTCGATCTCGGCCGCGATGTCGTCCTTGCGCAGCTTCGCCAGCGCCGCGCTCAGATCCGGCAGCAATTCGGCGAGCTCCTCGCTGTTGCCGCAGCGCTCGATCTTCAACTGCAGGAAATAGCCGCGCAGGCCCAGATGCTCGCGCACGGTCTCGCTCATCAGGGTGTAGAGCGTGCGATAGCGCTCGGCCGCATCGGCCGGCACGGCGCCGTTGACCGCGACCGGGGCGGCCGGCGTCGGCGAATGCGCGAGCTGGGTCGCGGCGACGGCGGCCGAGGACGCGATCAAACCCATCGTTTCCAGCTGTTCCAGCGCATCGCCCGGCCCGTGCAGGCTGGCGATGAGGTCGCGCAGATGACGCGCGCTGCGATCGCCATCGACGATCAGCAGGATCGATCGCAGCACCGTCGGCAGCTTGCGCGTGCGGTGCTGGATTTCATCGCGACCTTCATTGGTCTTGACCGGAACATCACTGTCGCGCATGGCCTTCCCTCGTGCTCGATCCGTCTCACGACGGAAGTTCCGGAACCCGGCAACGCGGCATCACTCCCTGCGAAGATGCATTCGCGCGCTCGGCCAGCACCGACGACTCCGGCTGGCAGCGGACTATGACATCCGATTCCGTGACGATTCTGTGTCGTATTCGACGATAGTCGTATGCGGACGAACGTCAACCCACGAAGGTCGGATGCAACGAAAAAGGCCAGACGTTCGCCTGGCCTCGTTCGTGTCCGTATTGCGTTTTAAGCGCCGCGCGCAGGGCCGCGGCGACGCGATCAGCGCTTGTCGATCGACACGTACTCGCGATCTTCCGGGCCGGTGTAGTTGGCGCTCGGGCGAATGATCTTGCCGTCCTCGCGCTGCTCGATCACGTGCGCGCTCCAGCCGGTGGTGCGGGCGATCACGAACAGCGGGGTGAACATCGGCGTGGGGATGCCCATCATGTGGTAGGCCGAGGCCGAGTACCAATCCAGGTTCGGGAACATCTTCTTGCTGTCCCACATCAGGTTCTCGATGCGCTCGCTGACGTCGAACAGCACCTGGTTGCCGCCGTCCTTGCACAGCGCGCGCGAGATTTCCTTGATGATCGGATTGCGCGGGTCGCCGGTGGTGTAGACCGGATGACCGAAGCCGATGACGATTTCCTTGCGCTCCACGCGCGCGCGGATGTCGGCCTCGGCCTCATCGGCGCTGTCGTAGCGCGAAATGATGTCCATGGCGACTTCGTTGGCGCCGCCGTGCTTGGGACCGCGCAGCGCGCCGATCGCGCCGGTGATGCACGAATGCATGTCCGAGCCGGTGCCGGCGATGACGCGCGCGGTGAAGGTGCTGGCGTTGAACTCGTGCTCGGCGTAGAGGATCAGCGACTTGTCCAGCGAATCGGCCAGCAGCTGGCTCGGCGGCTCGCCGTGCAGCAGGTGCAGGAAGTGCGCGGCGACCGAGTCGTCGTCGGTCTCGCAATCGATGCGGCGGCCGTTGCGGGTGAAGTGCCACCAGTACAGCAGCATCGAACCGAAGCTGGCGATCAGGCGGTCGGCGATGTCGCGCGCCTCGCTGGCCGGATGGCCTTCGCGCTCGGGCAGCACGGTGCCCAGCACCGAGCAGCCGGTGCGCAGCACGTCCATCGGATGGGCATTGGCCGGAACCAGTTCCAGCGCGTCGGTGACGATCGCCGGCAGGCCGCGCAGGCGCTTGAGCTTGGTCTTGTAGGCTTTGAGCTGCGAAGCGGTCGGCAGCACGCCGTGCACCAGCAGGTGCGAGACTTCCTCGAAGGTCGACTTGGTCGCCAGATCGTGGATGTCGTAGCCGCGGTAATGCAGATCGTTACCGCTTCGGCCGACGGTGCACAGCGCGGTGTTGCCCGCGGCGGTGCCGCTGAGGGCGACGGATTTCTTCGGTTTGGGCAGGGTCTGTTGCGTATCGCTCATGGTCCTTCCTCTAGATAGATTGTCTTCTATTCCTTATTCCCTCTCCCGCTTGTGGGGTGAGGGGCCGCGCTTGCGAGCCATTGGCTCGCGCGGCACCGAACGCCCGAGCGCTATGCGCTCGGGCCGGGGTGTGGCAAGGGTGAGGGCACGCGAACTCCGGCTTACGTCGCTGGCGTGAAGTTTCGCCTGCCCTCATCCGGCCCTTCGGGCCACCTTCTCCCGCGCCCCGAAGGAAGTCACCTTGGGTGGCAAGCGGGAGAAGGAAAATCTCAAGCGTCTACAGATTGTCTTTTATTCCTTATTCCCTCTCCCGCCCGCGGGAGAGGGTAAGGGTGAGGGCGCGCGAATTCCGGCTTGCGTCGCTGGCTTGAAGTTTCGCCTGCCCTCATCCGGCCCTTCGGGCCACCTTCCCCGCGCCCCGAAGGAAGTCACCTTGGGTGGCAAGCGGGAGAAGGGAATTCGGTCAACCGCTTTTCTTCGCGAACAACGCGTCGAGCTTGCCCTCGAACGCGTGATACCCGATCCGGTCGTACAACTCCTCGCGCGTCTGCATGGTCTCGACCACGCCCTTCTGATGCCCGTCGCGACGGATCGACTGATAAACGTTCTCGGCCGCCTTGTTCATCGCGCGGAACGCCGACAGCGGGAACAACTGGATCGCCACGCCGGCCGAGGCCAGTTCGTCGCGGCTGAACAACGGCGTCTGCCCGAACTCGGTGATGTTCGCCAACACCGGCACCTTCACCGCATCGACGAAACGGCGGTAGGTCGGCAGGTCGTAGGCGGCCTCGGCGAAGATGCCGTCGGCGCCGGCTTCCACGCAGGCGATGGCGCGCTCGATCGCCGCGTCCACGCCGTCGACCGCGATCGCGTCGGTGCGCGCGATCAGGAAGAAATCCGCATCGGTCTTGGCGTCGGCCGCGGCCTTCACCCGATCGGCCATTTCGCCGGCCGAAACGATTTCCTTGCCCGGACGATGACCGCAGCGCTTGGCGCCGACCTGGTCTTCGATGTGGCACGCCGCCGCGCCGGCCTTGATCAGCGACTTCACCGTGCGCTCGATGTTGAACGCGCTCGGGCCGAAGCCGGTGTCGATGTCCACCAGCAGCGGCAGATCGCATACGTCGGTGATGCGGCGCACGTCGATCAGCACGTCCTCGAGCGTGTTGATGCCCAGATCCGGCAGGCCCAGCGAGCCCGCGGCGACGCCGCCGCCGGACAGGTAGATGGCGCGATAGCCGGCGCGCTTGGCCAGCAGGGCGTGGTTGGCGTTGATCGCGCCGATGACCTGCAACGGCGATTCTTCGGCGAGCGCGGCGCGGAACTTTGCGCCAGCGGAGGGTAAGGTCATCTTGAAGCTCCGGGTGGCCCGGTCGGGGCGATCCGGACATTTTAACCCGCGGCGCGGACCGGCCGATGACGCGGCGTGGCCGGGAACCGGCGACGGCCTCGGCCGCAAGCGCCTGAATGCGCAAAGTCGCGCGAAAAACGCGCATGGATGCGACCTGGATCGCGATGCCGGGCATCGCCCGCGCCGCCCGGAGCGCCGCGCGACTGCGCAAGCCCGGCCGTGCCGGCGGCACTTGCGCGCAACGCCGCGCCGCTCAGCCGATCACCTGCTCCACGCTGCCGTCCTGCGCGCGGATCTCGGTCTTCTGCACTTGCATCAGCAGGCTCGGGAAACCCTCGACCTCGTACTCGCCGGCCTGCGCGCGCAGGCGCGCGACCAGACTGCGCATGGCGCGATCATCCAGGCGCAGGTGCAGCGCGCCGTCGATGGCGTCCGCGCCGTTGCGCGCGGCCGGTTCGAACGCGATCCGCGCATCCGGCCCGACCACGGTGAAGGCATGCCCGAACGGCAGGCGCAGCGGCAACAAGGCCAGCAGTTCGCCGACCTGGCGCGCGCCGATCGATACGTGCGTCAGCGGCGGCCGCAGCAGACGCTTGCGCTGCTCCCAGCCCAGCTGATCGGTGTAGATCATGCCGACCGAGGAACCCTCGCGCGCGGAGCCTTCCGCCAGCCGCGCGGCGACATCCGGATCGGCCAGCAGCGAGCCGCGTTCCAGATCGGTCACCCACAGCGGCAGGTAATCCTTGAACACGTCCAGCACCTTCAAGGTGGACCAGCGCTTCAGCGCGAATTCCTCCTCGTTGGTCAGGCCGATCACCTGCAGGAATTCGACCCGGCCGTTTTCGCTGTCGATCGGCGGCAGCTCCGGATCGTGGGCGAAGGCGACCGAGCGGATCGCGCTGTCGCTGTCGGCGGCGATCGGGCCGTTGGCGTTGAGGTAATGGCCGGCGTGGAACGCATGGCCGCTGTCGAACACGTAGCGCGCCAGGTTCTGCAGGAAATTCAGCGCCCAGGCCGGCGGTTCTTCGCTGTCGTCGGGATCGCTCAGGCGCAGGGTCAATTCGAAACCGTAGCCGCTGAGCTGCGGATCGTCGGATTGTTTCTCGTACAGCTCGCTGAAACCGTAGGTGACGAAATGCCAGTGCGGCACCGGCGTGATGCGCTTGTACGCGCTGATGCCCGGCAGCGGATCGGCACCGCCCAGGGCGAAGCCGATCAGGGTGCCGTAGTGCTTGGGCTCCTGCCGCGGATAGATCCGGTTCAGCGCGTGATTGATCGCGTCCCAACCCGGAGCGCGATCCTCATCGGTGGGGGGCTCGGTTTCGGAATGTCGCATCGCGTCCGCCTTGGATTTCGTCGGGCCAGCCATGCTCGCCAAGTGCGCAGATGCTAACGCGATTGCGGAAAAATTTTGTCAACGCGCACAGTCGGTGATCAAAGGTGAATCATCCGCCCGCATCGGCACCGCGTTCGAGCGCGCGGCGCACTTCGTCCAGGGCCGCCGGATCGTCCAGCGTGGACAGATCGCCGGGATCGCGGTCCTCGGCCAGGGCCTGGATAGAACGCCGCAGCAATTTGCCCGATCGGGTCTTGGGCAGCGCATTGACCACATACACCCGCGCCGGCCGCGCGACCGCGCCGAGCAACTGCACCACGCATTGCTGCATGCCGGCCGCGGCGAGCTTGGGGTCCTGCTCGCCGGACGGCTTGAGCGTGGCGAACACCACCGGCACCTGGCCCTTGAGTTCGTCGTGCACGCCGATCACCGCAGCCTCGGCGACGCTGGCGTAACTGGCGACGGATTCCTCGATCTCGCGCGTGCCCAGGCGATGGCCGGCGACATTGATGACGTCGTCGGTGCGTCCGAGGATGAAGGTGTAGCCGTCGTCGTCGCGGATCGCCCAGTCCAGCGAGCTGTACAGCAGTTCGTTGAAATGGCTGAAATAGCTCGACAGGAAGCGGGCGTCGTCGTTCCACACCGTGGTCATGCAGCCCGGCGGCAGCGGCGGCACGATCACCAGCACGCCTTTTTCGTTGGCGCCGACATCCCGGCCGGTGGCTTCGTCGATCACGCGCAGGTGATAGCCCGGCGTCGGCAAACCGGGCGAACCGAACTTGACCGGTTTCAGGTCCAGCCCCGGCATCAGCGCCAGCACCGGCCAGCCGGTTTCGGTCTGCCAGTAGTTGTCGATGATGGTCTTGCCGATGCCGTCGGTGATCCAGTGCGCGGTCGGCTCGTCCAGCGGCTCGCCGGCGAGGAACAGCCATTGCAGCCGCGACAGATCGTGTTTTTTCAGCCACGACGGGTCTTGCTTCTTCAGCACGCGGATGCCGGTCGGCGAGGAGAACATGGTGCGCACGCCGTATTGCTCGCAGATGCGCCACCAGATGCCGGGATCGGGATTCGTCGGCAGGCCTTCGTACAACACCGAGGTGGCGCCGGCGATCAGCGGGCCGTAGACGTTGTAGGAGTGGCCGACCGCCCAGCCGACGTCGGAGGTGGAAAACATCACTTGTCCTGCGCGGATGTCGTAGATCGACCACATCGACAAGGCCAGCGCGACCGCGTAGCCGCCGACATCGCGCTGCACGCCCTTGGGCTTGCCGGTGGTGCCGGAGGTGTAGAGCAGATAGCTGGGCTCGTTGGACTCCAGCCATTGCACATCGACTTCGACGCCGTCGTAGCGCGCGCGCAGCGTGGCGTAATCGACATCGCGGCCCGCGACGACGCAGTGATCCGGATCGAGCCCGCGGCCGACGATCAACACGTGCGGCGGCGGCGTGGAGGCCTCGGCGCAGGCGGCATCCACCAGCGGTTTGTACGGGATGACCTTGCCGCCGCGCATGCCGGCGTCGGCGCAGATCAGCAGCTTGGGTTCGGCGTCGTCGATGCGCAGCGCCAGGTTGTGCGCGGCGAAGCCGCCGAACACCACCGAATGCACCGCGCCGATGCGCGCGCAGGCCAGCATCGCGAACACCGCTTCGGCCATGTTCGGCATGTAGATCACGACCCGGTCGCCGCGGCCGACGTCCAGCGACTTCAGCGCCGCGGCGAAGGTGTTCACCTCGCGATGCAGCTCGCGGTAGCTCAGCTCGCGGGTTTGCCCGGTTTCGCTGGAGATCACGACCAGGGCCAGTTGATCGCCGCGTTCGTCCAGATGCCGGTCGATGGCGTTGTAGCAAAGATTGGTTTCGCCGCCGGCGAACCATTGCCGGAACGGCGGCCGGGAATAGTCCAGGATCTGCCGCGGCGGCGTATGCCAATGGATCGCTTGGGCCTGCTCGGCCCAGAACGCTTCGGGCTGCTCGATCGAGCGGCGGTGAAACTCCTCATAGCGCATGCGACAGTCTCGGCCAGGGTATCCGCCCGCAGGCTAGACCACGGGCGTATCGGACGCGTTACGACCATGGTCTAGGCGCGCGGCCGTTGCGCGGACGTGAAGTGCGCTTCGCCGAGGAAGCGAGCGCGGGCGAAGCGCAGCCGACGAAGCGGCCGCGAAGGAACCCAGGCCCACGAAAAACGCCGGAGCCTCGCGGTCCCGGCGTTTACCGGCAAAGGCGGCGCACCGTTGCTTGCGCCGCGGGTTCGCCGATTGGGTTCCGGCGTGTTCGATTCCAACGCCGCCGCGGTCGCGGCGGCTCGACGCGAGGCTCAGTCCGGACGCACGTCCACGCGCACGCGGATGCGGTCGCCAGGGTTGTGGTCGGTGCGGGTGCGATAGGTCTTGCCCGCGTATTCGTAGGTGACGTCGTATGCGCTGACCGCGCGTTCGCCGCCGGTGGGGTAATAGTTGCCGTTGCTCGACACCGGGTCGCACACCCGCACCGAGCCGGTGCGCGGCTGCTGGCTGCGCTTGTTCTGCTCGTAGATGCTGCGGCCGGCCATGCCGCCGACCATCGAGCCGATCGCCGAGGTCGCATAGCGCGCGCTGCCGCCGCCGACCTTGCTGCCGAGCACCGCGCCGACGATGCCGCCGACCACGGTCGCGGCGGTGCGGCCGCCTTCGGTGCCGGCGCTGCGGCGCTCGCTGCCGTAGGAGTCGTAATAGGAGTCGCCGTTACCGTTGCCGTCGCCGTAGTAGGCGTCGCCCTGCACATAGGTCGGACGCTCGTAGCAGCGCGGGCCGTTGACCGGCTGGGTGCTGTAGGTTTCGAACACCGGATCGACCCGGACCACCCGCGCGAAATCGATCTGCGAGCTGTAGCTGGCGTTGCTGGTGCTCTGCGGATAGGTGTTCTGCGGATAGGTGTTCTGCGGATAGCTGTTTTGCGGGTAGCCGTAGGATTGCGCCGAGGCGGCGCCGGTGACGGCGGCCAGCGCCAGGCCCAGGACGGTGACGAGCGAGCGGTTCATGGTGGACTCCCGGGCGCCGGGATGGCGCGAAGCGGATCGTCGGTCCGCGGCGGTCAACCCGGGCTGAATGCGGGCGGGCGCGGCGGATGCGGGCGTGAAGCGTTTACCTCGCCGACAGCCAGTCGGCCGCCTGCGCGGCCGTCCGCGCCGCGTCGCGGCCCAGCAAGGGGCCGACATGACTGCCGGGACCGACGATCAGATTGCCGCCGATCGCGGCCGCGAACCGGGCGGTGAGTTGCGGTTCCACGTCTTCGTCGCCGCGCGAAGCGATGCACAGCACCGGGCAGGCCGGCCGCGGCGCGTCGACGCCGGCCAGGGCGCGGCGCAGGACAGCGCCGGATTCGTCGCGCCAGCGGCGCTGGGCGTAGAGGATCGCGGCCTCGTCGGCGTCGGGCATGGCGCGGCGGGTCGTGGCCAGGCGCGCATGGCGGCGCCAGGCGATGAGATCGGGCCATTCGCGCGCGGGGCGCGTCGCGGCGTCGGTGTCGGGGATCGGCGGTGCGGCCCAGGGTTGGGGCCGCAGCGGGTTGATCAGGACCATCGCGTCGGCCAGATCGCCGCACAGCCAGGCCAGCAGGCCGCCGAGGCTGGCGCCGACCACCGCGCGCGGACGCGGCAAGGCCGCCAGCGCGGCGCGCATCTGCTCGCGGTAGTCGTCGAGCGTGGTCGCTTCGATACCTTGCGGGGAAGGCTGCAGGTCCGGCGCCAGCGTGTCCACGCCGCGCGCGTGCAGCACCTCGCGCCACAGATTCCATTCCCAGCCGCCAGCACCGGCGCCGTGGATCAGCAGAACGTGGCGGATCGGGATTGGTGATGTCATGGATTCTTTCGGACGGGCATTAAACGGGGCTCGATGAGTCGTCTTCCGCCTTTCTGTTCAGCCCACTATCCGCCAGTGGCCTCTAGCCCCTCTCCCGCTTGCGGGAGAGGGGTTGGGGTGAGGGCATGCGGAGTTGCGACCAGCGCCGCCGACCCGTTTTCGCGCGCCCTCATCCACCCTGCGGGCACCTTCTCCCGCGATGCGGGAGAAGGAAAAGCGTCAGACCAACTTCGCTTCCAGACTCATCGGCACCGCGCTTAGCGCCTTCGACACCGGGCAGTTGGCCTTGGCGTCCTCGGCGATGGCCTGGAACTTGGCCGCGTCGATGCCCGGAACCTCGGCGGTCACCTTGAGCCGGATCTGCGACAGCGTCGGGCCGCCCTCCATCGACAGATCGACTTCGGCGCGGGTGTCGAGCTTGGCCGGCGGATGCCCGGCCTCGGTCAGCTTGGCCGACAAGGCCATGGTGAAGCAGCCGGCGTGGGCGGCGGCGATGAGTTCTTCCGGATTGGTGCCCTTCTCTTCGCCGAAGCGGCTGTTGAAGCCGTAGCGGGTGTTGTCGAGCAGCCCGCTCTGCGGCGTGCTCAGACGGCCCTGCCCGCTCTTGAGATCGCCTTCCCAATGCGCGGTGGCGTGACGCGAGATACCCATGTGTGGCTCCGGTGCGGTGAGGGGAGGCTTAGGGTAGCGACGAAGATGTTACGGAGGCGGGAATCGGGAGGCGGGAATCGGGAATGGGGAATCGGGAATCGGAAAGGCAGGTGCGACTGTATCGTCCAAACGAAGCTTCAGGTTCTATCGATTCCCGATTCCCGATTCCCGATTCCCGTTCCCCATTCCCCATTCCCGACTCCCGGCCTTCCTGCCGCACCGCAACACCCGCAATCGCCAAGCAGTGCGCGCTTCGCGTGTCCGGGCTTGACCCACCCCGCCGCCTGCGGGAGTCTGTGGGTCCCGGCGACCCGCCGGCCCGCCATGACCGCCCGCCGAGCGCCACGCTCGGGCGCGCAGCGCGGACAGCCATGACGGCCTTCGCACCCTTACGTCCAGGGAGAAGTCCGCTCATGTCCTACAGCACAGAATCGATTCGCAATGTGGCCTTGGCAGGCCACCCCGGCGCCGGCAAAACCACGCTCTTCGAAGCCCTGCTGCAGGCCGGCGGCGCAGTCCAGACGGCAGGCAGCATCGAACGCGGCACCACGGTGTCGGATTTCGATCCGGTCGAAAAACAACGCGGGCATTCCCTCGACGCCGCCATCGCCAGCACCGATCACGCCGGCATCCACCTCAATCTGATCGACACCCCCGGGTATCCGGATTTCCGCGGCCCCACGCTGTCGGCCCTGGCCGCGGTGGAAACCGTCGCGGTGGTGGTGGACGCCGACACCGGCGTCGCCTACGGCACCCGGCGCATGATGGAACACGCCAAGGCGCGCGGTCTGTGCCGGGCGATCGTGATCAACAAGATCGACCACGAAGGCGCCGACGCCGCGCGCGTGCTGGAAGCGATACGCGACACCTTCGGCGCCGAATGCCTGCCCCTGAACCTGCCCGCCGACGGCGGCGGCAAAGTCGTGGACTGCTTCGGCGCCTCCGCCGGCGACAGCGACCTGGGCCCGGTCGGCGACTGGCATCAGAAGATCATCGACCAGGTCGTGGAGATCAACGAAACGGTGATGGAGCATTACCTCGACCTCGGCGAAGGCGGCCTGTCCGGCGAGGAACTGCACCAGGCCTTCGAGCAATGCCTGCGCGAAGGCCATCTGGTGCCGGTGCTGTTCTGCTCGGCGCGCAGCGGCGCGGGGGTCAAGGAACTGCTCGACGTCGCCGAACACTTATTCCCGCATCCGGGCGAAGCCAACGCGCCGCCGTTCTTCAAGGGCATCGGCGAGGACGCCAAGCCGATACTGGCCGTGCCCAACGCCAAGGCGCACGTGATCGCCGATGTGTTCAAGATCGTCAACGATCCCTTCGTCGGCAAGCTCGGCGTGTTCCGCGTCTACCAGGGCACGGTCAGGAAAGACACGCAATTGTTCGTGGACGACGGCAAGAAACCGTTCAAGGTCGGGCATCTGTTCAAGCTCAAGGGCAAGGACCATGTCGAGATCGATCAGGCCATTCCCGGCGACATCGCCGCGGTGGCCAAGGTCGAGGAACTGCATTTCGACGCGGTGCTGCACGACAGCCACGACGAAGATCAGATCCATCTGGCGCCGCTGAACTTCCCGCGGCCGATGTTCGGCCTGGCGGTGGAAGCGGCGAGCAAGGGCCAGGAGCAGAAGCTCGCCACCGCCCTGCACAAACTGTCCGAGGAAGATCCGTGCTTCCAGGTCGAGCACGAAACCGAGACCAACGAAACCGTGATCCGCGGCCTGTCGGACCTGCACCTGCGCATCAACATCGACCGGCTCAAGGACAAGTACGGTGTGGAGGTCAAGGCGCGCCCGCCGCGCATCGCCTATCGCGAAACCGTGGCCGGACGCGCCGAAGGCCATTACCGCCACAAGAAACAGACCGGCGGCGCCGGCCAGTTCGGCGAAGTGTTCCTGCGCGTGGAACCCTTGCCGCGCGGCAGCGGCTTCGAGTTCGTCGATGAGGTCAAGGGCGGCACGATTCCGGGCCAGTTCCTGCCGGCGGTGGAGAAAGGCGTGCGCCAGGTGCTGCACGACGGCGCGGTCGCCGGCTATCCGATCCAGGACGTGCGCGTGATCGTCTACGACGGCAAATACCACAGCGTGGACAGCAAGGAAGTCGCCTTCGTCGCCGCCGGCAAGAAGGCGTTCCTGGACGCGATCAACAAGGCGCGGCCGCAAGTGCTGGAGCCCATCGTCGAGTTGGAAGTCAACGCGCCCGAGCAGCACATGGGCGACATCAGCGGCGGGCTGGCCAGCAAGCGCGCGCGCATCAGCGGCACCGACAGCATTCGCGGCGGCGAGATCGTGGTGCGCGCGCAGGTGCCGCTGTCGGAGCTGGAAGGCTACGCAGCCGAACTCAAGTCGGTGACCGCCGGACGCGGCCGGTATTCGCTGGATTTCAGCCATTACGAACCGGTGCCCGGCAACGTCCAGCAGAAACTGGTGGAGGCCTACAAACCCAGGCACGAGGAAGACTGATACCGTTCGCGTTCGTCCACAGCCCTACGTTCCCATGCCCAAGCCGCGCAGCGCCCGCGAACGCGCCGATCTGATCAACACCTACGCCAACCGGCTCAGCCACCGCGGCGACGAAGCGCGCGCGCTGAACTGGTACGAGCAGGCGACCCAGGCCGATCCGGCCTGGGCCGCGCCCTGGTTCAACATCGGCCTGGTGCACAAATACCGCGGCGAGTGGGCGCAGTCGCTGGCGGCCAACCGCCAGGCGCTGGAGCGCGACGGCGGCCACCAGGGCGCGTGCTGGAACCTGGGCATCGCCGCGACCGCGCTGCACGATTGGCCCAGCGCGCGCGAGGCATGGCGGCGCTACGGCATTCCCCTGCCCGAGGGCGAAGGCCCGATCGAAACGCAGGGCAGCCTGGGCGCGGTGCGCATCGACCCGGAAGGCAATGCCGAAGTGGTGTGGTGCGATCGCATCGACCCGGCCCGCGGCCGCATCCGCAACGTGCCCTTCCCGGGCAGCGGCCATCGCTACGCCGACATCGTCCTGCACGACGGCGCGGCCAACGGCAGGCGCCGGATCGGCGAGAACGAATACCCGGTGTTCGACGAATTGGAGCTGTGGCGGGCCTCGCCGTATTCCACCTTCGAAGCCTGGATCGCCACGCCGGCGCCGGAACTGCTGAGCACATTGGCCGAACGCATCCATCGCGGCGACGGGCAGATCGAAGACTGGACCCAGTCGGTGCGCTACATCTGCGCGGCGTGCTCGCAGGGCGATCCGGTTCAGGCGCACGACCATCCGGTGGTCGACGACAGCAGCGATACACGCTGGATCGGCCTGGCCGCGGTCGAGGAGACCATGGTGCGCGCGGCCATCGACGACTGGCTGGGCGAGCATCCCGAAGCGAGCCTGGTCGAATTCCGCTGTTCTCTTGCCGCCGGCGTCACGGATTGAACGCAGACAATCGGCTCGGGCCGCATTGCCGTATTGCCGCTCGGGCCGATGACGGCCCGGACGGTCTGAAGCCGGCTTCGATGCGTCGCGCTCACGGCGCGCACGAAGCGGCGTTACTACCATGGACATCGACGGAGGAATGCACGATGCCGACGCTCGCTGGATTCGAACGCAATCGCCATGAGCCGTGCCGGAGGCGAACCGGTGCGGGGCGCTTGGGGGTATTGCTGATGGTGCTGGTCGCCGGCTTGCCGGTTTGGGAGGTTGCGGCGAAGGGTAAATCGGCTTCGGCGAAGGGCGCTGTCGAGAATCGCTGCGGTTGGTTCGTCAATCCCTCGCCGGCCAACGCCTGGCTGATCGATCGCGACGGCGAATGGATCATCGCGACCCAGGGCGGCGAGCAGGCCGAAGGCGACTGGCCGCCGCCGATCGCCGAGAAGCAATGGGTGTCCTACGGCGGCGGCAGCTACGGCCACGGCTGCGCCTGCATGCGTGTGCTGACCGATCGCAAGACCATGCAGGTCAAGCGCATCGTCTCGTCGGCGGGCAAAACGCTGGCCCAATGCCGGCGCGATCCCAAGCTGGTAGAACCGCGCGACTGATCGCGCCCGCCCCTCACCCACACGACACCGATGGCTCTCGACCTCACTCTCCCGCCCGACCACGGCCCGCCGCTGGAGCACGATCCGGAACTGGCCGAGATCGTCTCCGATGCCCTGGACGTGGTATCGAATCCGACCGATCTGATCGTGACCGTGCTGGTGCTGATGGCCGCGCTGATCATCGGCGTGCTGGCCACGCGCAAGCTCAAGCTGATGCTGGGCCACCATCGGCCGAACCTGCGCACGCTGGTCGAGTACCTGTGCACGCCGCTGCTGATGCTGTTGACCTTGGGCCTGTTGAGCCTGTTCGGCGGCACGCTCGACAATCCGCTGATCGGCCTGGGCGGCACCCTGCTCTTCTTGTTCGTGTTCATCCGCGTGCTCGGCATGGTGGTGGAACTGCTGTTCCGGCCGACCATGCTGCTGAAAGTCATGCTGCGGCTGGTGACCGTGGTGTCGTGGCTGGCGCTGGTGTTCGGCGTGTTCAAGGACCGCAGCAAGCTGATCGCCCAGATGTATTCGGCCAAGTTCGAATTCGGCGGCATCGCGCTGTCCAGCGAAGGCGTGCTGCGCGGATTGGTGGTCGGGGTGGTGATCGCCATCGTCGCGCTGTGGGGCGACAAGGCGGTGACCAACCTGCTGCGCCGCAGCCGCACCCTGCAGCCGAATTTCGTGCTGGCGCTGTCGCGGATTTTCAGCGTCGCGGTATGGATCGGCGCGACCGCGGTGATCTTCTCGATCAGCGGCATCAACCTCACCGCGCTGGCCGCCTTCAGCGGCGCGCTCGGCATCGGCCTGGGGCTGGGCCTGCAGAGACTCGCCGCCAGCTACATCAGCGGCCTGATCGTGCTGTTCGAACAATCCGTGCGGGTCGGCGACAACATCGCCACCAACAACATCGTCGGCCGGGTCACCCGCATGACCGTGCGCTACACCATGATCCGCACCCGCGACGGCGTGGAAGCCATCGTTCCCAACGACAGCCTGACCAGCAACGTCATCGTCAATCAGTCCTGGTCCGACCGCAATCTGCGCCTGGTCTGCGGCATCCTGGTCAAGGGCGATGCCGACCTGGCGGTGGCGCGCCAACTGTTCGTCGATGCGATGGCCGCGCAGGAACGCGTGCTGCAACAACCGCCGCCGCATATGTACATCACCGGCGTCAACGACAAGGGCATCCAGCTCGACGGCCATTTCTGGATCAGCGATCCGGAGAACGGCCAGCACAACGTCATCTCGGATATCTACGACGCGACCCTGGCGGCGTTCCGCAAGAACGCGATCGGGCTGGTGGCGCAGTAACCATCCGTCCCGGCGGCGCAACACAGCGTGCCGATGGACGGTCCCGCGTCGCCGGTCAGCTTCGCCGCGCCGGGAGTAGGATGGCCGCGTGACCGAGACCACGCATCCGCGGTTTTTCTGGCAGTTTCCGATGAAGCTGGTGCGCGAAGCGCGGCTGGCCGAATTCCTGCCCGACGACGGCCGACTGCGCATCCTGTTCCTGTGGGGCAAGGACTGCCCGAACTGCGATATCGCTAAGGGCCAGATGCTGCTGGCGCAAGAGCGCTTCAGCTGGCCGGACGTGGAGTGGCTGCACGACAACGTCTACGAAGACCCAAGCATGGGCATCCACTTCGGCCTGCACGGCATCCCGGCGTTCCTGGTGTTCCGCGGCGCGAAGAAGCTCGGGCGGATCGGGCAGTGGCCGGGCACCGAGGCGTTCGTCGCCGCGATCGATAAGTTGCGTGGGGAAAGTTACGTGCCGGCGTGATGCGGCGCGATTTTCCGGGTCTTTGCCCGTCATTCCCGCGAAGGCGGGCTCCGCTTTACTTTACTTCGGCGGAGCCGAACATCCAGCGACTTCAAGCGTTCTCGCACGAAAGGCCCTGGATTCCCGCGTTCGCGGGAATGACGAGCAAAAAACACAGGACGACAGCGGGCTGTGGCCGACCGTAGCCAGCGACAGCCATCAGTTCGACGTCGCGCTCCGCGATGTCCCGGGCAGCCTGCATCGACCCGGCGGCGGCCGTCGGGCCATCGCCGCGTTCGCGGAATGCGCCTTGCCGGCCGTGCGGCGGCGGCCCCGCCCCCACCGGGCTTGGAGAAACCCTCGGCTCGGAGCAGACTTCGCTTCTGTGTCCAGACCGATTCCGCCGCCATGTTCGACACCGCCACCCTCGCCACCTATCTGATCGCCGCCGCCATCCTGGTGCTTATCCCCGGGCCCGGCACCGCCTGGATCGTCGCCCAGAGCGCGGCCGGCGGCACCTCGCGCGGCGTGCAGGCGGCGTTCGGCCTGGAAACGGCGACGCTGATCCATGCCCTGGCCGCGGGCCTGGGCCTGTCGGCGTTGCTGGCGACATCGGCGCTGGCGTTCGAAGTGATCAAGTACGCCGGCGCGGCCTATCTGATCTGGCTCGGCATCAAGGCCTGGCGCAGCGGCGCGCCGGCGCAGGAAGCGGACACGGCGCCCGTGCGCACGCAAGTCTCGGCGCGCGATGTGTATCTGCGCTCGGTGGTGACCGGCGTGCTCAATCCCAAGGTCGCGCTGTTCTTCCTGGCGTTCCTGCCGCAGTTCGTGCATCCCGAGCGCGGCATGGTGTGGCTGCAGTTCCTGGTGCTCGGCGGGTTGTTGTCGATGATCGGCATGCTCAACAGCCTGATGCTGAGCTTCGCGGTCGGCCGCTTCGGCCGTCGCTTCAAGGCCGGCGGCGGCCGCTGGAAGGAACGCCTGACCGGCAGCGTGTTCATCGCCCTGGGCCTGCGCCTGGCGGTGCAGCAGCGCAGCTGACGCGGTCGGCGATGGCGCGGCATCGATGGGTGACGCGCGGCGGTTTTTCCGCGCCGCCGGTCGGCGCGGCGTTCGCAAGCGCCGGCCCCAGCCGTTAGCATCGGCAAGCGGCTGCGAATCGCGCGGCGCCTCACCCGGACCCGCACCGATGCGCCTATTGATTCCCGCCCTGCTCGCGCTGACCTTCGTCGGCTGCTCCTGCCAACGCCAGAGCCAGAGCGATGCCGACGCCGCGCCGGCACCGGCGCCCGCGACGACGACCGCGTCCGGCCCGACCGCCGCGCAATTGCGCGCGCAGGCGCTGGAGCGGCAACGCCAGCAGGCTTATGTCGAAGCGGTCGATGTGCTGCATACGTATCTGCAGCAATTGGGCAGCGGCAAGCGCGAGGAAGCCGACAAGCACTGGGCCTATCAGCGCCAGCCGCGCGGCAATGAAGAATCCGATCTGCGATCGCTGAAGAATCCACGCGCGGTGCGGATCGAAAACGAAACGCCCACTGCGCTGGACCAGGAACCGGTGCCGGAACTGCTGGAGATTCCGGTGAATCTGCGGGTCACCCTGGACGACGGCGAAGGCCGCCGTTACAAGGGCTGGTACCGGATGCGCCGCAACTCGGTCGATCGGCATTGGGAACTGACCGCGGCGTCGATCGCGGTCGAGTTGAAGTAACCGCGCGCCGACCTGCGGCCGGAACCGCCCGCATGCCGCCCCCGCCCCGCCCGCGGCTCAGCGCGCAGCCAGCTAGCTGAGCGCGCGCCCCGGCCCGACGTGCGGCACATCGCCGCGGCCGCGAGCGCGCCTATACACTCGACGCATGCGCTGCCGACCCGGCGCGGCGCGACCCGCTCGATGGATCACACATGCGCTCACTTCATCCGCTGACCCTGCCGGCCGCCGCGCTGGCGATCTCGCTCGCCCTCGCCGCCTGCGGCGGCAAAGATCCGGCCGCGGGCGAGAACGCACAAGGCGACTCCGGGCAATCGCTGCCCGCGCCCGAAAGCGGCCGCGGCGGCGTGACCGGCATGCCCGACAAGCCCGGCCCCGGCCAGGTCGGCGCGCCCGCCGAAACGCCGCCGGCCGCGCAGGCGCTGGACGAAAACGGCAATCCGCTGCCGGTCGCCGGCGAGATCGCGCCGAATCCGGACCCCGCCGCCGTCGCGCCCGACGCCGCGCCCATCGACGCCGCCACCGCCGAACCCACGGCGGAAGACGCGGTCGCCGTGATCCGCGATTACTACGCCGCCATCAACGGCAAGAATTTCGACCACGCCTACACGCTGTGGTCCGACGGCGGCCGCGCCAGCGGCCAGGACCCGCAGCAGTTCGCGAACGGTTTCGCCCAGACAGCCGGCGTATCGGTCGAAGTGATGCCGCCCGGCCGCGTCGATGCCGGCGCCGGCCAGCGCTACGTCGAAGTGCCGGTGGCGATCGCCGCGACCCAGCGCGACGGCAGCCAGCGCAAATACATCGGCGGCTACACGCTTCGCCGCGCCGTCGTCGACGGCGCCAGCGCCGAGCAGCGCGCCTGGCACATCGCCAGCGCCGATATCCGCGAGGTCAAGCCGTAAGCGCAACAACCTCGTGAGCGCCGACGTCCGATGTCGCCGCCGGCGCCGCGGCACCGGGTTCGAGGAACACCATCCGCGGGGGCGGATGCATCAGGAAGTTCTGGTGCGAGATATTCCAGGCATAGGCGCCGGCGAGCGGAAACACCAGGCAATCGCCCACCGCCAGCGCCTCGACCGCCTGCCCGCGCGCCAACACGTCCTTGGGCGTGCATAACTGCCCGACCAGGGTGACCTTCTCCTGTCGCAGCGTCGGCGCGCCGTCGCCGCGCAGCACATGGAAGGGATGGTCGTGATTCTGCGCCGCCGGCGTGCGGAAGTGATGGGTGCCGCCGCGTGCGACAGCGAAGTGCTCCCCAAAGCTGCGCTTGATGTCGATCACTTCCATGACGTAGTAACCGCAGGCGACGCTGACGAAGCGGCCGGGCTCGAAGCGGATGCGCAGGCCGTGCCGCTCGGGCAGCGACAGTTCGCGCAAGCCATCGCAGAAGGCCTGCCAGTCGAACGAATTCGCGTGGTCGGCGTAATCGATGCCGAACCCGCCGCCGGCATTGACCGTGCGCACGTCCAGACCGTAGCGCTCGCGCCACAGCACGGCGGTGCGGACGTAGGCCTGCACCAACTCAAGCTGCATGGCCACGTCGCGTTGATGCGACATCAGATGGAAGTGGAAACCCTCCAGGCGCAGGTGCGGGTTCTCGCGCAGGCATTGCACCGCCTGCGGCAACGCATCCTCATCGAGCCCGAACGGCGTCGGCTTGCCGCCCATCATCAGGCGCGTATCGCGGATGCCGGGCACGTTGATGTTCATGCGCAGGAACACTTGCACGGTCCGGCCCGCCGACGCGGCGATGCGCGCCAGCCGCCGCAACTCGCCGAGGCTTTCGACATGCACGGTGCAATCGGGCAAGGACACCGCCTGGGCCAGTTCGCTGTCGAGCTTGCCCGGGCCACCGAACAGCAGCGGGCGCCCGGGCTGTTGTTCGTGCAGCCAGCGCAGCTCGCCGCCGGACGCGGCCTCGAAACCGTCCACCCACGGCGCCAGCGCCCGCAGCACCGGGGCTTCGGCGTTGGCCTTGGCGGCGTAGTAGATTTCGTAGCCTTGCGGCATACAGGACTTCATCCAGCGCGCATGCGCCTGCAGCGAGGCCAGATCGTAGATGTAGGCGCAGACGCCATCGCCCGATTGCGCGCGCAGTTGCCCGATGGCAGCGGCGACGGCCGGATTCATGCCGCTTCCTCGGCCGCGGCCCAGACGCGGATCGGATTGGCCAGCGCGGTGTAGTCCGAATCGCGATCGGCGCGCTTGAACACGCGGGTGCGCAGGTTGTTCTTGCTCGGCAGCGCGTCGCCCTCGACCAGGCCCTGCAGCAACGGCTGACGGCCGAAGCGTTCCTGCCAATGCACGGCCAGCGCGCCGACGACGCTCCACAAGCGGTCTTCCAGCGCGCTGTCGCCGGCGGCGATATGGAACATCGCTTCGGCCAGATTGTTGATCAACGCGCAGTACGCGACGCGATTCCAGCCGAGTTCGCGCGAATACTGCACCGACTGGCGCGCTCGCTCGGACCATCCCTGCAACCGCTCGGGCGGCCATTGTTCGGCGACCAGCTTGGTGCCTTCCAGATCGCGGACCCACACCCGCGCCGGCAAATCGTGGTTGAAGCCGATCAAGGTGTTCTGCAGATGCGGTTCGAGCACGATGCCGTGCTTGAAGAACGCCAGCCATACGCCGTCGAGCAGGCATTTCGCGTAGGCCGCGAACCATATCTCGGCCGCGTGGGCGTAACCGCCACCGTGATGGCGCGCGTAACGCTCGACCAGTTCGCGGCAGACGCTGTTGCCGAGCCGGTCGCGGGCGAACAAGGCGCCGGCCACCTGCGGCCGGTAACGTTCCAGCACCAATGTCTGGAAGCTGTTGCGATAAAGAATGCCGAAGCTCTCGCCGAGTTCGCGCACGTCGGCTTCGTCGCCCTCGCCCGCCGCGGCGGCGAAGTCGAGCGTGGTCGCCGCCGGTTCCAGCAGCACGTCGAAGCCGGTGGCGCGGTTGCGTACGTCGTCCCAGGCGCTGGCCAGCAGATCGGTCAAGGCGACGGCGCTTTCCAGTTCGTACCAGGCGTTCTTGCGCACGCAATTGGTCAGGCGCACGTGGATCGACATCTTGAGGAAGTAATCCGCCTGCGGGTGATACATCGTGCGCACCGACGACGTCGGCGCGAGCGCTTCGCCGAGCCCGCCGAGCGGTTCGATCAGGCCCTGCGCGCGGGCGCGCTGCCACACCGGATTGGCCAGGACGCGCTCGACTTCCCATGGATGGCAGGGGTACAGATGGTCCTCGCCGGACAGTTTCGCGAGCACCGGGGTAACGTCAGCGCCGTGGCGTTGCAGCAATCGCGGATCGACGCGGAACCAGTACAGCAGGAACTCGCTGCGCGCTTCCGGCGAGCAGGCCAGGGCCTGTTCGATATCGATGCCCTCGCGGCTTTTCGGCGTGGGATGCAGGGCATGTCCCCAGACCATGCCCTGCTCGGCGTCGAGCATCGCGTTTCCGCTTTCGCGCGCGTCCGCCGCCAGCGCCAGCAGGCGCGCGTTGACGGCGATGCTGTTGTCGCACTGCGCCTGCAGCTCATGGTTGAAGCCGCATTCGTCCGCGAGCCGGTCCAGGAGGAAATGGATCAACGTCGCCGCATCCGCCGATCGCCAGGGCTCGCCGGGCGACTTGAGATAAGGCGATCCGGCGTATTCGCAGCGGCCCAGCCGGCTGCCGCGCTGCGCGCGCACCATCAGGCGATAACCGGGCTGGGCGAAGCGGAGGCGGATCAAGGCGCCGCCGCCTTGATCGAAGCGCGCCGGCCGGTCCTGGCCGCGATAATCGAAATCCACTTCCCCGCGCGGTATGGCGAACTCGCGCAGATAGCAGTTCAACCAGCATTCGATGGCGTTGGCCTGGGCCTGACCGTCGTACCACTGTTCATGCATCGTTTGTCGCGACATGACGTTGCCTCTGAGTCTGGAATCGGAACGTATAGACCGCCAGGGACAGCGCCAGAGCGCTGACCGCGGCGGCCACGAAGAAGGGCATGGACAAGCCATAGCGATGCACCAGGGCGCCGGCGCACACGCCAGCCAGGGCGCCGGCCCATTTGCCGCAGGCATCGAAGGTGCCGAACAGGCGGCCGGCCGGACGGCCGCTGGCGCATTCGCTCAAGGCGCGATTGATGCCGCTGAAGGCCAGCAGCATCCCGGCGCCGTACAACACCCGCACCGGCGCCAACCACGCGGCGCTGTGCAGCACGCCATGCGCGGCGCAGGCCAGGGCGAGCAGGAACAAGCCGCCGAACAGCCTGCGTTGCGACGGCGTCTGGCGCGAGCGCAACCACGGCATCGCCAGCAGATACACCAGGTGCGGCAGGCTGTAGAGCAGCCCGGCCATGCTGTCGTTGCCGACGCCCAGCCGCTCGCTGTAGGGAATGAAATACGGAAAGGTCACGACCATCGCGAAGCAGAACAGGAACTGCACGCCATACAGGCCGAACAGTTCGCGCCGGTCGTCGGCGAACGCGACCGGCACCTGCCCTGCGCTCGCTTTGGGTTTGGCGGCGATGGTGTCGGTGGGCAGCCACCACGTGATCGCCAGCGCCAGCGCCGGCAACGCCGCCAGATACAGATACAACTGCAAAGTCTGGCCGTTGCCGGTGACCAGCCCGAGCAACGGCGGCGCCGAAACCATGGCCAGGCGCGCCGAGAACTGCGTCCAATCCAGCGATCGCGACAGCGCCGCGCCTTGCGATTGCGTGGACAGGTAGGCGTTGGCGGCGGCCATCGAGCCGCCGCAGGCTCCCTGCACGACCAAACCCAGCACGAACACCGCAAGATTCGGCGCTGTGCCGGCCAGGACGAAGCCGATCACCAACCCCATCTGCGCGCGCATCAACGACAGCTTGCGGCCGTAGCTATCGGAGAACCTGCCCCACGCACTCGCCGTCAACGCGGTGCAGATCGTCGGCAACACGTACAGCACGCCGACCAGCCAATCCGGCGCGCCGGGGGCGAGTTCGGCCAGCACCCGCGGCATGAAGATCGGCAAGCCCAGCGCGGTGAATGCCGCCAGATAGTGCGCCGTCAGAACCGGGCCGAGGATGCGCATCAGGCCGCCTCGCTCGCGGGTTCGGACGCGATCTTCGGCGCAGGCGCGACATCGGCGTCGCTCTCGGCGGTCGCGAGCATGAAGTTCGGGCCGCTGTCGCCATAGAACTTGTTGATGTCGGCCGCGCCCGTGGCCTTCTTGCTGTAGAGGCTGCCGGCGCAGAGAAGATATTTGACCGGCAGGCGCGGCGCACGCAGCAGCGTCCAGGCCGGGGCGGTATCGATGCCTTCGGCTTCCAAGCCTTGCAGCGCCGACGACAGCGCCGCGCGCAGCGTCTTGTACATCGCCGCGCGCAGCGTCGTATCGCCGGCCGCCACGCCCTCCAGCACCGCGACCAGGCACAGCTGCAAGGTGATCGTGCAGAACATCCGCGCCAGGGCGTCGTCGTCGCCGACCGCGATGCGCTCGTCGCGCAGCGGGCCATGGCGATCGACGTCGTTCAATCGGGAGCGCAGGCGCGGCTGCAGCACTCGCGCCGAATCGTTGTCCTTCATCAGCAGGCGCGGCGACGCATCGGCGCGATAGATCAACACGGCGTTCTGCTGGTTCGATTCCAGCGCCACGCCATAGCTCAGCCACAGGCGCAGATGCACGTCGCACAACAGCTGCGCGTAGTCCTGCCACCAGGCCAGCAGATCGCCGCCATGGAAGCGATCGGCCAGATGCCGCGCGAACGGCCGGCCATCGGGCATCGCGCTGCACAGCGCGGCCACCGGCACCAGCGTGCCACCGTCGAGGGACTGCGGGTATTCGCGCACCAGATAGGCCAGATGCTTGGCCTCATCGACATGGCCGCCGTGGGCTTCATCGACATGCAGGAAACGTCCACGCAGCGCCGGATCGGTCGCGCCGATTTCGCTGAGCACGCGCTGGAACCAATGCCCGTCGTACAGCGTAGAAGGTTTGATCAGCCGCAGGTTGAGCGCGCCCAGCGTGCGCATCAGCAAGGGCAGCTTGATGTGGTGACGTGGGTGATCGACCGGCATGACGGTACGCACCGACAACGTCGGCCGCACGCGCAGATAAGCCAGCGGCGCGCGCAAAGTATCGGCCGGCAGCGCAAACTCATCGAGTCGCGACCAAGTCAGCGGGTGGACCGGCATGGCCGAATGGGTGGCTTCGAACGATTCCGCGAGTCCCAGCTCGCGCAGGCGCGGCCAGAATTCCGGCGCCGGCGTGGTCTGCGTGAGCGCTTGCTTGGGCACCGCCAGCCAATGCAGGTCGAAACTCGGATCGAACTCGGGCGCGTAGCCGCGCAGCGCGGCCTCGTCGAAGCCGGACTTGGCGCGCGCGGTGGGATAGAAGGGATGGTCGCGATAGCTGGCCACCTGATCGATGCGCAGCGCGCGCTCGGTCCAGCCTTCGCTGTCGAGCACGGTCGCCAGCGCCGGCGCGTTGCGCTCGTATGCGGTGCGCGCCAGGGCGCGGTGCTGCGCGGCGCAGGCCGCTTCTTCCGCGTAGGCGCGGTGCAGGAGCACGGTCTCTTCGTCCATGTCCTGACCGATCAGTTCCAGCCAGGCTTCGGCGCCGTGTTCCGGGACGAAGCCGTCGGCGCTCTGCCTGACCCAGCCGTCGCTGATCGCGCTCACGCTCTGCATGGCGTCGCTGCGGCGGACCGGCAGCCACAACACACCGGCGGGCAGATGATCGACGCGCCACCACCGTTGCGGCGGCTCGCCTGCGCCCCAGGCCCGGACGACATCGGCCGGCGCGGCCGCTTCGCCGCCGCGACCGACGATGCCGCGCACGTCTTCGCGCAGGCAGCAATCGATGATGCGCCAGGCGACGTAGGCGCGGTCGGTATCGGCGTCGCGCACGATCGAGGGCGCGATCATGCGCGGATGTCCCAGTGCAGTTGCGGTTCCACGACGGACAGGGCCTGCGTCAGATCGGCTTCGCTGTCGGCGATCACGCTCAGCGCGCCGAGGTAATCCTTGTTGGATTGACTCAGGCGCACCTCTTCGCCCTGCTTGCGCAGGCTGCGGTACACCGCGTGCGATCGCGGCGATGCCTCGGTGCGATCCTCGCTGGCCTGCACCAGCCGACCGGCATTGCGCGCCACGTAATAGCGCACCAGGCCCTGCTTGGCCGTCTGCCAAGCGCGCAGATCCAGCGGTTGCCCCAGGTGCAGGCGCAGCGCGTGCTCGAACCAGCGGCCGTCGAACAACCGGTCGAGCATGAACTCGCGGCCGTCGCCGATGCTGCGGTAATTGATCTCGATCAGGACCGGGCCGTTCTCGGTCAGCACGAATTCGCTGTGGCAGACGCCGAAACCGACGCCGAAGGCCAGCACCTGCGCCAGCGCCTGTTCGCGATGGCGCAGGCCGATGGGACCGTTCCAGGTCGCTTCCAGTTCGATGAAATGCGGCGGCTCGGACAGGCGCACGTCGAATCCGCCGACGGCGCGGGCGTGGCGGCCGTCGCTGAGCGTTTCCACAGTGAACAACGGCCCGCGCAGAAAGCTTTCGAGCAGCACGGTGCGGCCCGGGAACCGGCTCCAGTATTTTTGCCCGTAGGCCTGCAATTCCTCAGCCGAGGCGCACAGCTGCACGTCCAGGCTGGCGACGCCTTCGCGCGGCTTGGCGACCACGGGGAAGCGCGCGTCCGCCGGCAAGGGTTGGCCTTGCGTCCAACTGTGGAACCACGGCGTCGGCAGGCCCAGGTCGCGCAGGCGCTTGCGCATGGCGGCCTTGTTCTTGGCGGCGTAGCACACGCGCCAGTCCTTGCCGGGCACGTCGAAGCCTTGCGCCACCAGCGCCGCGGAGGTCTGCAGGTGATCGCTGTTGGAGAACACCGCCGCCGGTTGAATGCCGAGCGTGCGCAGCGCGTCGATCGCGCTCAGCGGATTGAATACATCGCACTCGATGATCTGCTGCGGCGCGAATTCGGGATTCGCGCTGAAGTATTCGAGGTGGTCGAGGCGGCAATCGGTCAGCAGCACGACCGGAAGTCCCAGGCGTTGCGCGGCGAGAATGAATCCCTCCGTGACGGCGGGGTGGCGGACGTGGGTGAGGATCACCAGGGGATTAGCGTCCATCTATGCGAGTCCTTGAGGGGGAAGGGTCAGAAAGTGAATTCGAAGCCGACGGTTTTGCCGTAGCCGGGCGCGGCCTGCCGGTCCTGGAATTGGTATCGATGCCGCGAGCCGGTCGAACAGGTCGTTCATCGCTAACGAGCCTTCGAAAAAGCAAAGCGAGGCCGATCACCACACCGAGCCGGTGCTGTCTGGAATGCCCGATCACTACGAATTCCTTGCGCGGATGGGAGATGTCAGTTCTTGCGCAGCACGCTCAAGTGATTGCGCAACGCGGCCTGCAGAACGCCGCGATCCTCACCGGCCAGCCACCACGCGATGTCCTGTTTCGCCCAGTGCTCGCGCTGTTCGTCGTTGCGCGGATTGGCGCAGAACGCAACGCCGGCCGCGCGACATCGCTCGGCGATGCGCTGCAGCGCCGTCCATACGTCCGGGTGTGTCGGGTTCGGCCCCAAGCCGAGATCGAGCGCGAGATCCAGCGCGCCTTCCATCACCATCGATATGCCCGGCACGGCCAGAATCTCGCTCAGCGCCGCCACGCCGGCGGCGCTTTCGATCATCGGCACGACGCGGATCTGGCGGTTCGCGGTCTCGATGTATTCGTCCAGCCCGATCTGGCCGAAGCCGGTCACGCGGCCGCCGGTGATTCCGCGCCGTCCCAGCGGGGGAAAACGCGCCGCGCTTACCGCGCGCATCGCCTCATCGACGGTTTCCAGACGCGGAATGACGATGCCTTTCGCGCCGGCATCGAGCACACGGCCGATCAGCTTCACGTCCACTTCCGGCACCCGCACCCACGGTTCGCAGCCGCCGAGTTCGCAGGCGCGGATCGCATGCTGCAGCTGATCCGGAGACACCAGCAGATGCTCCAGGTCCAGCACGATGAAGTCGTAACCCGCGCGTCCGATCATTTCGCACAGCAACGGCGCGGGCAGCGAATTGAGCAATCCGATGTAACGGCTCATGGCGGGGGCGGCAGAGCGAGTGGGGGCTGCATCATATCGTTAATGCGAATGAGTCGCAATTGCTGTTCGTCATCACGAAATAGCCGAACCGACTGAATGCAGGCACTTTTTTTGACCGGGACGCAGCGAATCCGGGCCTCGCCGAGCGACAGGCTGTAACGATTCGCGGGTAAAATGGCCACCCGTTTGTCGCCTGTATTCAATGAGCCGGCCGTAATGAAGGAAGCAACTCGACCGTGACGAACGCTATCCCGAACAAGGCTCTTGGACTCGGTGCAGCCGAACCGGCTGTGCGGTTCGCGCGCGAGAACGGATCTTCGATGCAAGCACTCAGTTACGGCGCATGAACGCTTCCACGCCGCGCATCGTCCTGGACAGCAACGTCTGCCTGGATTTGTTCGCCTTCCGCGATCCCGCGGCGGCGCCATTGCTGGCGGCGTTGCGCGACGGTTCGCTGCACGCGGTAACCGATACCGCCTGCCGCGAAGAATGGCAGCGCATCCTCGACTATCCCAAGCTCGCCCTCGACCCGGCCGCGCGCGCCGCGTGCCTGCGCGACTACGACGAATTGCTGCATGCGCATGCGCATTCGCCGCAGGACCTCGACGGCGTCGCGTTGCCGCGCTGCGCCGACACCGACGATCAGAAATTTCTCGAACTGGCGCTGGCGGCGCGGGCGCGCTGGTTGTTGACGCGCGATCACGCCCTGATCGTGCTCGGTCGCCGCACCGCGCGCGAGGGCTGGTTCGAGATCATGACTCCGCGCACCTGGATGGCGCTGCGCAACTTGCAGCCCGAGGCTCGCTGACAAGCGACCCACGGCGCGGCCACCGCCCCATGCCATACTCGCCCCATGCAAGGCGTGCCCGCCCAATTCGTCGATGCCTTCGATGCCGCGCAGTTCCGGCAGCCCGCGCATCGCCCGGGCGTCGAGTTGTACCGCGCGCACATCGTCCGCCATGCATTCGAGCCGCACACTCACGAAGCCTACGGCCTGGGCGCGATCGAATCCGGGGTCGAGCGCTTCCGCTACCGCGGCAGCGATCACCTCGCCCCGCCGGACTCGCTGGTGCTGATGAATCCCGATGTGCTGCACACCGGCCGCGCCGAAACCGAAGGCGGCTGGCGGTATCGCATGGTCTATGTCGATCCCGACGTCGCCGCGCAGATCACCGGCGAAGCCGGCTGGTGGTTCGACGACGCGGTGCGCCACGACCCGCTCCGCGCGCGCCGCATCAGCGCGCGACTGGACTCGCTGTGGCATGCGCGCGATCCGCTGGCGTTCGACAGCGAGTTGTACGCGCTGCTGATCGAATTCCGCGATCACGCCCGAATCCCGCACCGCGCGCGCGACGAAGCGGCCGCGCGATTCGCTCCGGTCATCGACTACCTGCGCGCGCATCTGGCCGATCGCCTCACTCTGGACGAACTGGCCGCGATCGCCGGCCTGAGCCCGTTCCACTTCCTGCGCCGCTTCCGCGCCCAGCATCACGTCACTCCGCAGCAGATGCTGATGGCGCTGCGCCTGCACGAAGCCAAGCGCCTGCTCGCCGCCGGTGTCGCCCCGGCGCGCATCGCCGCCGACACCGGCCTCACCGATCAGGCGCATCTGACCCGCGCCTTCCTGCGCCGTTACGGCGTCACGCCCGCGCGCTACCAGAAGCAGGTCCGCGGCGGCTGAGCCGGCAAAGCGCAATCTGCTACAAGACGGCGCCGCGCCGGTGCGGCAAGCTGCGGCCATGCTGCTAGGAACCCTCTACGCTCTGCTCGCCGGCCTGATCTGGGGCCTGGTCTTCGTCGGCCCGTTGCTGCTGCCGGAGTATCCGGCCGCGCTGCAATCGGTCGGCCGTTACCTCGCCTTCGGCCTTATCGCCCTGCCGCTGGGGTGGCTGGATCGCAAGGCGCTGCGGCAACTGGCGCGCGCGGACTGGATCGAGGCGCTGAAGCTGGCGGCGATCGGCAACCTGCTCTACTACCTGTGCCTGGCCAGCGCGATCCAGCGCGCCGGCGGGCCGTTGCCGACGATGATCATCGGCACTCTGCCGGTGGTGATCGCGATCAGCGCCAACCTGCGCGACGCGCGTCGCGACGGCCGCCTGCCGTGGGCGAGCCTGGCGCCGTCGCTGCTGCTGATCGCCGCCGGCATCGGCTGCGTCAACCAGGTGGAATTGCAGGCGCTGCGCGCCGACGCCCATGCCGACCTCGGCCGCTACGCGCTCGGCGGCCTGCTCGCCTTCGGCGCGGTCGCGTGCTGGACCTGGTATCCGCTGCGCAACGCCGACTGGCTGCGCGCGCATCCGGGCCGCAGCCCGCGCACCTGGGCCACCGCGCAAGGCCTGGCGGTGCTGCCGTTGGCGTTGATCGGCTACATCGCTCTGTGGGCGTACATGGGCGTCAGCCACGACCGCTTCCCGATGCCCTTCGGCCCCAGGCCGGAATTCTTCATCGCGCTGATGGTCGCCATCGGCCTGCTCGCGTCGTGGGTCGGCACCCTGTGCTGGAACGAAGCCAGCCAACGCTTGCCGACCGCGCTGGCCGGACAGTTGATCGTGTTCGAAACCTTGTTCGCGCTGACCTACGCCTTCATCCTGCGCGGCCGGTTCCCGCAGCCGCTGACCTTGCTCGGCATCGCCTTGTTGATCGCCGGCGTCGTGTGGGCGCTACGCGTGAAGCCGGTCGCCTTGCCTGATACGCAGGCAGGGTCCGCGCACTAAAGCCAGGCGTGCGATTCGATTGCGACACGCGGTTCGTGGCGGTTTCGCCGCGTTCGCATCGATCACGAACGGCGCGAAAATCAAGCGGCACCACAAGAGCGTTACGCAAAATCGAACGCGTGCCGGACAGTCCCGCCACTGCGGCGTTATGCCGCACCCCGGGCGATAACGCGCTCACTACCCTGTCCGGCTTCTCACGCAAGGAAGCCGCCATGCGCGCCATCACACTTCGCCCCGCCTTGCTCGCGCTGGCCATCGTTTTCGTCTGCGCCGCTCACGCTCAATCACCCGCCGAGCCGGCGCCAGGCGAACGCAACGACAGCGCCAAGACCCTCGCCACCGTGCGCGTGCACGGCCGCTCCGAGCCTTCGCGCGCGGTGGAAACGCTGCAACAGGCGCGGGTGCGTCTGGACCAGCGCGCCGGCGCGACCGGACTGGTCGATGCCGAGGCTTATCGCGACCGCCGCGTCGGCACGCTCACCGATGCGCTGGGTTATGCGGCCGGCGTCTTCGTGCAGCCGCGCTTCGGCGCGGAAGAAGCGCGGCTGGCCATTCGCGGTTCCGGATTGCAACGCACCTTCCACGGCCGCGGCCTGGAGTTGCTGCAGGACGGCAGCCCGCTCAACCTCGCCGACGGCGGTTTCGATTTCCAGGCGGTCGAACCGCTGTCGGCGCGCTACATCGAGGTGTATCGCGGCGCCAATGCCTTGGAATTCGGCGCGGCCACGCTCGGCGGCGCGATCAACTTCGTCTCGCCCACCGGCTACGACGCCGCGCCGCTGATCTTGCGCGCGGAAGCCGGCGACTTCGGTTACCGCCGCGGCCAGATCGCCGTGGCCGGCGTGTCCGGGCAGGCCGACGGCTACCTCAGTCTCAGCGGCTTGCGCCAGGACGGCTATCGCGATCACGCCGAGCAGGAGAACTATCGCTTGTTCGCCAACGCTGGCTATCGCTTCAGCGACAGCCTCGACGGGCGCGTCTACCTCACCCACGTCGATACGCGCTCGGCCCTGCCCGGCAATCTGACCCTGGCCGAATCGCGCCGCGATCCGCGTCTGGCCGCGCCGGGCAATATCGCCCTGAATCAGCGCCGCGATTACCGCCTCGATCGCGTCGCGGGCAAACTCGCCTGGTCGTCGTCGCCGGGCGCAACGCTGACGCTGTCGGCGTACTACGCGGACAAGTCACTGGATCACCCGATCTTCCAGGTGCTGCGCCAGGACAGCCGCGACTACGGCATCGACCTGCGCTGGCGCGGCGAATCGCAGTGGGCGGGCCTGCGCAACGTGCTGATCGTCGGCGCCGCTTTCGCCCAGGGCGATACCGACGACGATCGCTATTTCAATATCGCCGGCCGCGCCGGCGCGCCCAGCAACCGCTTCGATCAACGCGCGCGCAACAGCAAGCTCTATGCCGAGAACCAGACCTGGCTGAACTCGCAGTGGGTCGTGTCCGTGGGCGCGCAGGCGCTGCGCTCGCAGCGCCGTTCGCGCGATCTGCTGATCACCGGCGGCCGCGATGAAAGCTTCGATGCGGATTATTCCGGCATCAGCCCCAAGCTCGGTGTGCGCTACGTGCTCGACGAGCACGCGCAGCTCTATGCCAACCTCAGCCGCAGCCTGGAACCGCCGAGCTTCGGCGAACTCAGCGGCGGACCGGGCATCACCCCGGTGGACAAGCAGCGCGCCGACAGCGGCGAGATCGGGCTACGCCTGAATGGCGATGCCTTGTCGCTGGATGTCGCCCTGTATCGCGCCCGGGTCAAGGGCGAACTGCTTTCGCTCAGCGACGGCAACGGCAATCCGCTCGGCACCATCAACGCCGGGCGCACCCTGCATCAGGGCATCGAGCTGGGGCTGGGCTGGAAATTCGCGAGCGATTTCACTTTGTCCGCGAACTACCTCTACAACGATTTCCGCTTCGACGGCGACCGCGTCTACGGCGATAACGACCTGGCCGGCGTTCCGCCCCAGCAATTGCGCGCACAGCTGCGCTGGCAGCCCGATCCGCGTTTGTATGTCGCGCCCAGCGTGGAGTGGACGCCGCAGGATTACTACATCGACCACGCCAACACCTTCAAGGCGCCCGGCTATACCATCGCGGGGTTGCGCGTGGGCGGCAGGATCGCCTCGCAGTGGAGCTGGTTCGCCGATGCGCGCAATCTCACCGGCAAGAAGTGGATCGCCAGCACCAATGTGATCGCCGATGCGCGCGGAGTGGATGGGCGCAATTTCCTTCCGGGCGATGGGCGCTCGATTTATTTCGGGGTGGAGTGGCGGAGGGATTGAGTACGAGTTTCGTCGCGTCTGAAAAGAGAGCATCGGGGCTGAAGCCCCTCCCACAAAAGACCTCGCGGCGATGAAATCTTTTGTGGGAGGGGCTTCAGCCCCGATGCTTTCGTTTCAGATCGCGGCGCCGCACCCCAACATCAAATCTCGAACCGATACGACAACTTCACCAGCAACTGCTCGCTGTCGCGCAGATCGAAGGCATCGCTGAACTGCCGTCCCACGTGGTGTTCCTGCATGCCTTCTTCGAACATCTCGCCGCCGCGAACATAGGCGACATACAGATACGACAGCGGCGCCAGTTCATAACGATAACGAACCTGGAAGCCCAGATTGCGCAAGCTGAAATCCGGAATCTCTTCCGCGACCGCCAGCGCGCGGCCGTCGCTGCCGACCCGGTACGCCTGCCGGGTCCGCGCATCGACGCCGATGGTTTCCAGGCGCACACGCAGTTCCTGCTTGTCGTCGATGAACCATTGCAGGCCGGCGTTGAGGCTGAGCAGATCGGAGCGGAAAGTCGCGACGCGATTGTCGCCGCGCCACAGCAGCCAGTCGGGGTTGTGGCTGTACTCGATGCCGGCGAACAGCAGCATGCGGTCGCTGTACTGATAGTTCGGCTCCAGATACAGGCTCAGCTTGCCTTCGTCGATGCCGCCCAGGCCATCGGCGCTGTAGCCGGCCTCGGTGGACAGCGACCACGGGCTGTCGCCCTTGCGCGGGCGCAGGCGCTCGTAGGTCAGGAACATTTTCTCCGGCACTCGCAGCACGCCGTGGCCGCGCGTGACCAGATCGTCGTGACCGCGGCTCCACAGCGCCGCTTCGATGAACTCGCGGCCGCCGTCGCGGGTGTCGCTGCGGCGGTTGACCGCGAAGGCGTCGGCGATATGCACGCCGTCGTCGCTGTAGCGGCGCGATATCGCGTAATGCCAGTCGTGCCCGGCGTAGGCCGAATCGGCCGGCAGGTCGGTGACGCGCCGGCCCAGGTCGTAGCGCAGGTAGTTGAAGTTGTTGCGTTCCAGATAGCCGAAGTCGTTGAGCATCAGATCGCGGCCCAGATGCAGGCCGTACAGTTGCTGGCGCCAGCCGCGGCCCATGTCGTAGTCGATGCGGATCTGGCCGCCGCTGTCGCGGAAGCTGCGGCCGGCCTGTTGCACGTCGGAAGCGACCACGGCGCTGCGGATCGACCACTGCGCGTTCGGGGTCCAGCGCTGATCGAATTCGTACACGTTGGCGTCGCGATCCAGCCATGGCCGCTCCACCCGCGTGACCATCGCGCCCAGGCCGAGTTGGGCGAAGTCGCGGGTCACCCGGGCGGCATAGAAATCGCGGCCGGCCTCGTCGCCTTCGCTCGCCGCGAACACACCGTAGTTGAGTCCGCCGGCGCTGCCGTTGAGCTTGACCGCGGCGGTGACATCGCCCGAGCCCGGGCCGTCGTCGGCCGGCCCGCCGACGCGGCGGGTGTAGATCAGCCGGCTGTAGTTGTTGTACGAGCCGAACTGCACGTCGAAGAAGCTCTGGTTCTCGGTGAAGAACGGCCGCTTGTCGCTGTTGAAGGTTTCCGTGGCGCTGAAGTTGACGGTGAGTTCGTCGCTTTCGACCTGGCCGAAATCCGGATTCAAGGTCGCGCTGAGCTGGAACTTGCCGCTGGGCTTCCAGAACAGGTCCACGCCGCCGTCGACATCGCTGTCGTGGCGCACCGCGTCCTGCACGCCGACCACGTAGGGCGTGATCGCCAGCAGCGATTGTTTGTAGGCCGGCACTTCGATGCGATTGAACGCCGACAGATAGCGCGCCTCGGTGTAGTGCACCGCAGGCCACGAGGTGCGCTCGCCGGTGGAGGCGATCACCCGATCCAGTTGGATGCCGAGCGTGCGCAGGCCTTCGCGCTGGCGCATCGGCGCGATATGCCAGGGAATCAGCATCTCGGCCGACCAGCCTTCCTCGTCTTCGCTGGTGGCGTGGCGCCAGTCGCCGTCCCAATCGTCGCCGAACAGGTTTTCGCTGGTGATGGTGGCGTCGGTGATGCTGTTGGCCAGGGTCACGGTGAAGTTGTAGCCGGCGCGGCCGTCGCCGTCGAAGTCGACGTACAGATTGACCCGGTCCACGATGCCGTCGCCGTCGCGCTGGGTGTGCTGGCGCAGGCGCGGCACGCCGGCGGGCTGGTGATTGCGGAACGCGACCGCCAGGCCTTGCGGCGTGGCCATCAGCCAGGCTTCGGTCGGCTGCGAGGCCGGCTCGCGCGACAGCGGCTGGGTCAGGCGGAATTCCTGGATGCGCTGGGCCTGGCTCCATTCCTGCGGATCGATGCGGCCGTCGATGTCCAGCGCATGCGCGCAGGGCGCGGCGAACGCGGCGCAAACCGCGGACATACAGGTGATCAGGTGGTTACGCATGGTCCGGCCCCGTGCTGCGGATGAATCGCACCGGCGGCGCATCCCCTGCGCGGCCGGTCACGAGTCGCGGCATACGGCACCGCGACGACGCGCAGACTAGCGGCGTGACGGCTGTTGGCTAAATGGCGTTAGTCATGGCAACCCTTGGCGGCCGGCTTGCATCGCAGGCTTAGGGACTCAGTGTTCATGGCGTCGCATGGTTGCGGGGTGACAAAGGTCAACTGGACTGCATGAGTGCGTGCGGTGTCGGCGCTGCTTGGCGAAAAGCATCGGGGCTGAAGCCCCTCCTACAAAAGACCTCGCGGCTTTGAAGTCTCTTGTGGGAGGGGCTTCAGCCCCGATGCTTTTCGATCAAATCGCCAAGAACCCACTCAAGGCGCAGTGGCATCGTGCGCGACGAACGCCGACTCGCCATGCGGCAGCTGCAACCACTCCGGATGCGCCAAGGCCCGGGCGATGTCGCTCTGCCCAGACAGCCAATGCTCGCGCATCGCTACGCGCCCGAACTGGTAGTCCTTGAAATGACCGATCTTGGCGCGGTCGCGATAGATCAGGTGGATCACGCTGTAACGCCGGTCGCAGGCCAGTTCGGCCGCGTGCTGGGCCCAGGGGTTGTGCTTGCGCACGTCCTCGGGGATTTCCTCCAGCAACTCGCGCAGCAGCCGGCGATAGTGCTGGAACACGCGCTGGGTGTCGGTGATCAGGCGGGTGCGGCTGGAATACTGGATTTCCTTCTGCCGCTCGGCCACGTCGAGCAGGTTCTGCGGCAACTCGCCGCGCGCGTTCCACAGATCGACCTGGAACACCAGGGTGTCGCGCCGCGGCGATGCGGTCAGCACTTGCGACAGCGGCGTGTTCGACACCAGCCCGCCGTCCCAGTAGAACTCGCCGTCGATCTCGATCGCCGGAAACGCCGGCGGCAATGCGCCCGAGGCGAGGATGTGGCGCGCATCCAGCCGCATCTGGGTGTTGTCGAAATACTCCAGATTGCCGGTGCGCACGTTGACCGCGCCGACGCTGATGCGGATGCCGTCGTCGTTGAGCCGGTCGAAATCGACCAGGCGCTCCAGCGTGGCGATCATCGGCGAGGTGTCGTAGAAACTCGCCGCGGCCGGACCCGGCGGCGAGAACGGGTCCTGCCCCAGCCACATGCGCGGCTGATAGAACCCGCGCTGGCCTTCGACGATGGCGCGCCAGGCTTCCCAGGTATCGAGCCAGGCGCGGGTGTCGGCGTCGAGGCCGGCGAAATGCGCTTCCTGGCCGAATGTGGTGGCGGGCAGCACGTTGGGCCGCGAGATCGTGTCCCAGAACTCGCGCAAGGCGTCCATGCGTTTTTCCGGCGGATTGCCGGCGATGATCGCGGTGTTGAAGGCGCCAATGGAGATGCCGGCGATCCAGTTCGGAGCGACGCCGGCATCGAACAGCCCTTGGTAGACGCCGGCCTGATAGGCGCCGAGCGCGCCGCCGCCCTGCAGCACCAGGGCGATGTTTTCCGGCAACACCGGCGCGGCGGCGCGGATGCGCGCGCCGGCGGTCTTCGCCGCTTTCGAGGCGGCCTGTTTGCCGGGAGCGCGTGAGGCGGCGGCGGTCGAACCGGACGCGGATTTCCGCTTACCAACCGTGGCCGGCGCGGCAGCCTCGGCGACCGGATCGATGAATGCGGCCTGCGCGCCCTTGCGCTTGACTGGCGCGGGCCCGGCGGCGGATTTAGGTGGCGTCGCCTTGACTGACGCGGCCCTGGCCGGCGCACGTTTGGCTGGCGACGACGATGCCTTGGCGGGTTTTACGCCGCGCTTGGTATCGGCGGATCGGGTCTTGCTTCGTGTGTTCGCCATCGTTGCGCCTCATTGCTGACCCGGCTCGTTGCGATCCGCTCTCGCTCGTCATCCCCGTCTTCGTGGGGATGACGAACCCTGACGCCATGCGCGGCATGGCGCCGGCGACTTACTGCATGTACCAACCATGGCTGACCACGAAGCTCTGTCCGGTCAGCGCCGCGCTCGGGAACTCGGCCAGGAAGCGCACCGTCTGCGCCACGTCCTCGACCGTGGTGAACACGCCATCGACGGTGTTGCCGAGCATGACCTTCTTGATCACCTCGTCCTCGCTGATGCCCAGTTCCTTCGCCTGCTCGGGAATCTGCTTGTCCACCAGCGGCGTGCGCACGAACCCGGGACACACCACATGGCTGCGCACGTTGTGCTTGGCGCCTTCTTTCGCAAGCACGCGCGACAGGCCCAGCAGGCCGTGCTTGGCGGTGACGTAGGCCGACTTCAGCGGCGAGGCCTCGTGCGAATGCACCGAGCCCATGTAGATCACCGTGCCGCCCTTGTCGCCTTTGTACATGTGCGGCAACGCGGCCTTGGTGGTCAGGAACGCGCCGTCGAGATGGATCGCGAGCATCTTCTTCCAATCGGCGAAGGCGTAGTTCTCGATCGGGTTGACGATCTGGATGCCGGCGTTGGAAATCAGGATGTCGATGCCGCCCAGTTCGGCGACCACGCGCTCGATGCCGGCGTTGACCGCGGCCTCGTCGGTGACGTCCATCGCCACGCCGATCGCGCGGCCGCCGTTGCCGACGATTTCGTCCGCCACCGCCTGCGCGCCGGCCTGATTGAGGTCGGCGATGGCGATCGCGGCGCCGGCGCGGGCCAGCTCGTGCGCGATTTCCTTGCCGATGCCGCTGGCGGCTCCGGTGACGACGGCGACTTTGCCTTGGATCGAGCTCATGGACGACTGCTCCTGGATGCGATGGGGAGGAATTTGCGCCGAAGTCGGCGAACCGGCGGCCATTGTCGCCGCGGCGTGTTATCGCGGCGTGGCGGCGGATGCATCGCAGTGTCCCGGCGAGGGACCTTGGGGAGCTATCGGACTTTCGTCCGCGGGCAAAGGTTGACCGCTGGGCTTCAAACGCTCTCTCGCGCGGCGGGCTGACGGACGCGACTGTGCGCCACAGGCCCGCGCGATCGCTAAACGCCCAAACGCAATGCGTTTGGACGGGTGCGGGGTTGAGGCGAGGGCGGCCGCTGGTCGCGTGCCCTCATCCGGCCCTGCGGGCCACCTTCTCCCGCAAAGCGGGAGAAGGTCAGTCGGGCGGCGGCGCCGTCAGGCGCCGGGAAACCGCCGGCCGAACCCTCAATCCTTCTTCTTGCCCTTCTTGTCCTTCTTCTTTTTCTTGTCCTTCTTTTTATCTTTCTTCTTGGACTTCTTGTCTTTCTTGGGCTGCAGCATGGTGCCGGTGCAATCCGGCGAGCCGCAGCGGCATTCCCAGATCTTCTTCAGCTCCTTGGTGTGCTTCTCTTCCAAGGTGATGCCGTAGTTGTACGACAGCTCCTCGCCCGGGGCGATCTCGCGGATCGCTTCGATGAACACCTTGTCCAGGCGGCGGTCGTCGCCGTCGTCCTCTTCCAGCACCGCCTCGCAGCTGGGCGAGCAGCTGTGATTGATCCAGCGCGCGGTATTGCCTTCGTAGTTGGCGTCGATCACGTACTCGTCGTTGAGCGTGAACAGGAAGGTATGGCCCGAGTCGGCGTCGCCGGTATCGCCGGCGTCGGCTTCCTCGTGGCTGCGGCGGCGGCCTTTGTATTCGATGACGCGTTCGCCCTTGGCGATCGGGGCGACGGCGAATACACCGTTGCCGTGGATGGCTGAACGACGGGCGGCGATCTTGCGCGGCATGGCGATTTCCAAAATGACGAACGATCATTCTGACCTGAGCAGGGGTTGCGCCGCTATCGTCGGCGATCTCCTTATGCGTTGCGCGCCGCCGCGGCCCGGGGCCCGAACCCCGGGATCGGCCCTGCCCGGCCCCCGCGATAGGACCCGATCGGGCGGCGCCCTGACGCCCCGCCACGGCCCGATGAATCGCGCAAAACCGCCTGCTGGCCTCGGCCCGGATAAAACCGTACAATTTCGGTACGAATTAGCCCCCGTCGCCTTCAGCGCCCCACGCCGATGCTCCGCGTCACCAAGCTCACCGATTACGCCACGGTCGTCCTGACCGTCCTGGCGGCCCAGCACGACCGCGTCCTCAGCGCGGCCGAGATGGCCGAGCGCGCGGGCCTGGAAGCGCCGACCGTCAGCAAGGTGCTCAAGCCGCTGGCCCAGGCCGGCCTGGTCGAGGGTTTCCGCGGCGCCAACGGCGGCTATCGGCTGGCGCGGGCGCCGGAGGAAATCGGCCTGATCGAGATCGTCGAGGCGATGGAAGGCCCGCTCGGCATGACCGAATGCAGCGTTCACGAAGGCAACTGCGGCCTGGAGCAACAGTGCGGCGTGCGCGCCAACTGGCGCCGGATCAACGACGTCGTGGTCGAAGCGCTCAGCAACGTCACCCTCGCGCAGATGCTCGCCCCCACCTTTTCACCCGAACCCGCCTCAGCCAAGCGCATCGACCTGCGCCTGGCCGGCGCTTAGACAGTAGGCAGCCGACATGGCCACCGACATCAGCAAGACGCCCGCCGCCGCGGGCGACATCGCCAATCGTGAAATCCACGAGCAGCTCGGCCGTCGCTACGAAGCCGGTTTCATCACCGACATCGAATCCGACAGCCTGCCGCCGGGCCTGGACGAGGACGTCATCCGCGCGCTCTCGGCGAAAAAGAACGAGCCCGAGTGGATGACCGACTGGCGCCTTGAGGCCTATCGCCACTGGCTGACCATGCCGATGCCGCATTGGGCCAAACTCAATATCGCGCCGATCGATTTCCAGGCGCTGAGCTACTACAGCGCGCCCAAGGCCAAGTACGCCTCGCTCGACGAAGTGCCGCAGGAACTGCTCGACACCTACGACAAGCTGGGCGTGCCGCTGCACGAGCGCGCCCGCCTGGCCGGCGTGGCGGTGGACGCGGTGTTCGACTCGGTCTCCGTCGGCACCACCTTCCGCAAGGAACTGGCCGAGAAAGGCGTGATCTTCTGCTCGATGTCCGAGGCGATCCGCGAGCAGCCCGAGCTGGTCAAGAAATACCTGGGCAGCGTCGTGCCGACCGGCGACAACTTCTTCGCCGCGTTGAACTCGGCGGTGTTCTCCGACGGCAGCTTCGTCTTCATTCCCAAGGGCGTGCGCTGCCCGATGGAGCTGAGCACCTATTTCCGCATCAACGCCGGCCACACCGGCCAGTTCGAGCGCACCCTCATCATTTGCGAAGACAAGGCCTACGTCTCGTACCTGGAAGGCTGCACCGCGCCGATGCGCGACGAAAACCAGCTGCACGCGGCGGTGGTCGAGCTGGTCGCGCTGGAAGACGCCGAGATCAAGTACTCGACGGTGCAGAACTGGTACCCGGGCGACGAGAACGGCAAGGGCGGCATCTACAACTTCGTGACCAAGCGCGGCGAATGCCGCGGCGCGCGCAGCAAGATCAGCTGGACCCAGGTCGAGACCGGCTCGGCGATCACCTGGAAATACCCCAGCTGCGTGCTGCTGGGCGACGATTCCACCGGCGAGTTCTATTCCGTCGCGCTGACCCACCATCGTCAGCAGGCCGACACCGGCACCAAGATGATCCACGTCGGCAAGCGCACCAAGTCGAAGATCATCAGCAAGGGCATCAGCGCCGGGCGCGGCCAGAACACCTATCGCGGCCTGGTCAAGGTCGAGAAGAACGCCGCCGGCGCGCGTAACCACACCCAGTGCGACAGCCTGCTGATCGGCAAGAAGTGCGGCGCGCACACGTTCCCGTACATCGAGGTCAAGCACCCCGACGCGACGGTCGAACACGAAGCGACCACCTCCAAGATCAGCGACGACCAGCTGTTCTATTGCCGCAGCCGCGGCATCGGCACCGAGGACGCGGTGTCGATGATCGTCGATGGCTTCTGCAAGAGCGTGTTCCGCGAATTGCCGATGGAGTTCGCGGTCGAGGCCAAGAAGCTGCTGGAAGTGAGTTTGGAAGGTTCGGTCGGATGACCGCGCGCATCGCCCGTACCATGCGCTTCGTCGCGCCGGATGAACAAAGCGCCGAGTCTGTGCGCTATTGGCGCTCGCGTCCGCCGGAAGAACGTTTGCAGGAGACTTTGAACCTGCACCGGGAAGGAAATGAGCTGTTCAAGAACGGAAACCCGCCTTTCGCTTACGTGATCGAGTTGCGCGATGTCCCGGCTCCCTGACGACTGGCGCGACTTTCTCGCCGCATTGGGCGCCCATCGCGTCGATTACATGCTGGTCGGTGGCATTGCGCTTGGCGTGCATGGACACGTGCGTTATACCCGGGACATGGATGTCTGGTTCCGCGGTACCGAAGAAAACGCGCAACGCCTGATCGCCGCATTACGCGATTTCGGTTTCACGGACATCAAGGCCAATCCCGCCGATTTCTGCAAACCGCGCGCGATGCTGATGCTTGGCGCGGAACCGAACAAAATCGAACTCATCAACTTCGCCGATGGCGTGGACTTCGACCAGTGCTTCCCGAACCGGATCGTTGTTCCGCTGGCGGGAGCGGAGGTCTCGGTCATCGGTATCGACGACCTGCGCAAGAACAAGAAAGCCGTCGGCCGCCTGCAAGACCTGGCGGACCTGGAACGCCTCGAAGATTGAACTAACCAAGATGCCCACCATGCTCAAGATCGAAAACCTCCACGTCCAAGTCGCCGGCAAGGACATCCTCAAGGGCCTGAGCCTGGACCTGCGGCCGGGTCAGGTGCACGCCATCATGGGACCCAACGGCGCGGGCAAGTCCACGCTGGGCAATGTGCTCGCCGGTCGCGAAGGCTATGAAGTCACCCAGGGCTCGATCGAGTTCGAAGGCCGCGACCTGCTCGCGCTGGAGCCGGAAGAACGCGCCGCCGCCGGCGTGTTCCTGGCGTTCCAGTACCCGGTCGAAATTCCCGGCGTGAACAACACCTACTTCCTGCGCGCCGCGCTCAACGCTCAGCGCAAGGCGCGCGGCGAGACGGAACTGGATTCGATGCAGTTCCTCAAGCTGGTGCGCGAAAAGCTGGCGGTGCTGCATCTGAAGGACGAGCTGCTGCATCGCGGCGTCAACGAAGGCTTCAGCGGCGGCGAGAAGAAGCGCAACGAGATCTTCCAGCTGGCGCTGCTCGAACCCAAGCTGGCGATCCTGGACGAAACCGACTCGGGCCTGGACATCGACGCGCTCAAGGCCGTCGCCCACGGCGTCAACACGCTGCGCTCGGCCGATCGCGCCTTCCTGGTGATCACCCACTACCAGCGCCTGCTCGACTACATCAAGCCCGACGTGGTGCACGTGCTGGCCGACGGCCGCATCGTCGAAACCGGCGGGCCGGAACTGGCGCTGGAACTGGAAGCGCACGGCTACGAATGGCTCAAGGACCGCGTCGCCCCGGAGAACGCGGCGTGATCAGCGCGAACGCAGCCACGGAGCGCGCCCGATGAGCGCCCTGCTCGACGCCTTCGCCGCGTCCTTTGAGGCCCTGCCCGCGCGCGAAGCCGCCGGACTCGGCGCGACCCGCCGCGCCGCGCTCGACGCCGCGCTCCGCGACGGCCTGCCCGGGCCGCGCACCGAAGCCTGGAAATACACGCCGCTGCGCGCGCTGGACCGGCGCGCCTTCGCTTCGGCTCAAGCCGTGCCGGCCAGTTTCGATAACGCCGCCATCGCCGGCATTCCGGCGCCGCGCATCGTCTTCCACAACGGCCGCTTCGACGCCGCGCGTTCGGACCTGTCCGGCCTGCCCGCGGGCGTATCGCTGCTGCCGCTGTCGCAGGTGCTGGCCACCGACGACGCGCGCGAAGCCAATTTCCTCGCCCGCCGCTTCGAGCGCGCGGACGAAATCTTCGCCCGCCTCAACGCCGCGCTGGCCGACGAAGGCGCGGTGCTGCGCGTGGACGCCGGCGTGCAGGCGCCGGGCACGGTGCATCTGGTGTTCGTCGGCAGCCCCAACGCCGGCGATCTGGCCTGGCATCTGCGCCATCTGATCGAACTGCGCGAAGGCGCGTCGCTCAGCGTGGTCGAGCACCAGATCGCCACCGACATCCACAACCACCTGTCCAACAGCCTGACCCACGTCCATCTGGCGCCCAACGCCACGCTGTCGCATGCGCGGGTGCAGGACGAAGCGCTCGGCGCGACCGTGTTCGCGCGCACCGACGCGGTGCTGGCGCGCGGCGCGCGCTATCGCCGCATCGACCTGGAACTCGGCGCCGCGCTGGCGCGTCACGAACTCAACGCCGCGCTGCATGGCGAAGGCGCGCAGGTACTTGCCAACGGCGTGCTGCTGGCGAGCGGCCGCCGCCATCTCGACACCCGCCTGGGCATCGATCACGTCGGCCGCGACACCCAGTGCGAACTGGTCTGGCGCGGTCTCGGCGCCGGCCGTTCGCGCGCCGCGTTCCATGGCGGCATCCAGATCCGCGAAGGCGCCGACGGCAGCAACGCGTCGCTGTCGAACAAAAACCTGCTGCTCAGCGAAGGCGCGGAAATCGACACCCAGCCGGTGCTCGAAATCCATGCCGACGAAGTCCAGGCCGCGCACGGCGCCACTGTCGGCCAGCTCGACGCCAACGCCCTGTTCTACCTGCGTTCGCGCGGCCTGCCGATGGAAACCGCGCGCGCGCTGCTGACCACCGCGTTCTGCCGCGAGACCCTGACGGTGATCGAGGACGACAGCGCCCGGGCGATGCTGGAAGTGCGGCTGAATCTGGCGCTGGAACGACTGATTTAAGAGCGAGGAAAGCAGTGGAGAGGAGTGAGGAACGAGTACGACTGCGCAACGGCGGTTGAGCCGGCGCACTTACCCGTTTCTCACTTTTCCCACTCGTTCCCGCCCCACCGAGACCCCACTTGATGAACGCCGCCCACCCCGCTTCCGCCGCCATCGACTGGGCCGCCGTACGCACCGATTTCCCGGTGCTCGCGCGCGAAGTCCACGGCAAGCCGCTGATCTATTTCGACTCGGCCAACACGGGGCAGAAACCCAATGCGGTGATCGATGCGGTGGACGATTTCTATCGCCACCACAACGCCAACGTCAGCCGCGCCGTGCATACGTTGGGCACCGAGGCGACCGAGACCTACGAAGGCGCGCGCGGCAAGCTCGCGCGCTTCCTCAACGTGCGCGTCGATGAGTTGGTGCTGTGCAGCGGCACGACCTTCGCCATCAACCTGATCGCCTACTCGTGGGCGTTGCCGCGATTGAAGGCCGGCGATGCGATCGTGCTCACGCGCATGGAGCACCACGCCAACATCGTGCCCTGGCAACTGGTCGCGCAGCGCACGGGCGCCACGATCAAGGTCGCCGAAATCGACGGACGCGGCGCTTTGAATCTGGATCAGCTGTACTCGCTGCTCACTCCCGAAGTGAAGCTGCTGGCCTTGACCCATGTCTCGAACGTGCTCGGCACCGTCAACCCGGTGCGCGAGATCTGCCGCGAAGCGCGCAAGCGCGGCATCGCCACGCTGGTCGACGGCTCGCAGGCCGCGCCGCACCGGCCGCTGGACATCGCCGCGATCGGCTGCGATTTCTACGCGATCACCGGCCACAAGATGAGCGGCCCGACCGGCACCGGCGCGCTGTGGGCGCGACGCGAACACCTGGAAGCGATGCCGCCGTTCATCGGTGGCGGCGAGATGATCAAGGAAGTGCGGTTCGAAGGCACGGTGTTCGCCGACGGCCCGCGCCGGTTCGAGGCCGGCACGCCGAACATCGCCGGTTTCGCCGGGCTCGGCGCGGCGGTGGACTATCTGTCGGCGCTGGGCATGGCCAACATCGACGCGCGCGAACAAGCCCTGCTGGCGCGCTTCACCCAGGCGCTGCGCGACGTTCCGGGCCTGCGCATTTTTGGCGAGGCGCCGGAAAAAGCCGCGGTGGTCAGCTTTCTGATCGAAGGCGCGCATGCGCACGATCTGGCCACCTTGCTCGATCTGGAAGGCGTGGCGATCCGTTCCGGCCATCACTGCGCGCATCCGCTGATGCAACACTTCGGCGTGCCGGCGACCTGCCGCGCATCGCTGGCGTACTACAACACGTTCGACGAAATCGACGCCTTCGTGGCGGCGCTGAACAAGGTCCGCAAGCTGCTCGCATGAACCAAGACAACCTGACTTTCCGCGCCGCGACCGCGGCCGATATCGATGCGGTCGTCGCCCTGGCCGAATCGGCCTATCGCGGCGACTCCGGCCGGCGCGGCTGGACCACCGAATCCGATCTGCTCGGTGGCCGCCGCACCGGGCCGGACGAGGTCGAAGTCATGCTGAGCAAGCCGCGCAGCATGGTTTTGCTCGGCGAACGCGGCGATCCGCCCGCGCTGGTGGCCTGCGCGCATATCGCGGCCCTTGATGAGGTCGGTTACTTCGGCCTGTTCACGGTCGATCCGGCCCTGCAGGGCGCCGGCATCGGCAAGCGCGTATTGGACGAGGCCGAGCGCATCGTTCGCGACGACTGGCGCTTGTCCACGATCCAGATGACGGTGATCAACGTGCGCGAGGAACTGATCCAGTACTACCTGCGCCGCGGCTTCAGGCGTACCGGCAAGTTCCTGCCGTTCCCGTACGGCGATGCCCGCTTCGGCCTGCCCAAGCGCGACGACCTGAGCTTCGAAGTGCTGGAAAAGACCGTCTGAGCGGCTGACGCGGGCAGCCGCCGGGCCACCGTCGCTGTTACCGCCGCCGCCGAGCTTTTAAACTAGCGCCATCGCACCGCCAGCCACGGGAACAGCACGTCATGGGCGATTGGATTTTCGTCTGCGCCACCTCGCAATTGTTGCCGGGCGAGTCCACCGTCGCCTGGGACGGCGACACCGCGATCTTCGTCTGCAATTACGACGGCGATTACTACGCGCTGGAAGATCGCTGCTCGCACGAGGATTTCGAATTGTCCTCGGGCACGTTCGACGGCGAGCAGGCCAGTATCGAATGCGTGTTGCACGGCGCGCGCTTCGACGTCCGCGACGGCCGGCCGCTGTGTCCGCCGGCGTATGAGCCGGTGGCGAAGTTTCCGGTCAAGGTCGAAGACGGCGGGGTGTGGACCCGCGATGATCGCGAGTAAGCGCGGCTGGCGGCGCCAGTTCAAGGCCGCGCGAGGCTTCGGAATTTCTTGTGGGAGGAGCTTCAGCCCCGATGTTTTCCTCTCAGGTCGCTGGCATCGCTTCAATCCGTTGAAAAGCCGCTTTCAGATCCGCGGCTATCAGAGAAAAGAGCATCGGGGCTGAAGCCCCTCCTACAAAAGACCTCGCGACTGCGCTCAACGGCGCCTGATTGACTGTTTCCGGATCTTTTGTGGGAGGGGCTTCAGCCCCGATGCTTTCCTCTCAGGTCGCTGGCATCGCCTCAATCCGTCGAAAAGCCGCTCTCAGATTCGCGGCTATCCGAGAAAAGAGCATCGGGGCTGAAGCCCCTCCTACAAAAGACCTCGCGACCGCGGTCAGCGGCGCCTGATTGGCTGTTTCCGGATCTTTTGTGGGAGGGGCTTCAGCCCCGATGCTTTCCTCTCAGGTCGCTGGCATCGCCTCAATCCGTTGAAAAGCAGCTCTCAGATTCGCGGCTATCGGAGAAAAGAGCATCGGGCTGAAGCCCCTCCTACAAAAGACCTCGCGACCGCACTCAATGACGCCTGATTGACCGTTTCCGGATCTTTTGTGGGAGGGGCTTCAGCCCCGATGCTTTCCTCTCAGGTCGCTGGCATCGCCTCAATATGTCGAAAAGCCGCTCACAGATTCGCGGCTATCTGAGAAAAGAGCATCGGGGCTGAAGCCCCTCCTACAAAAGACCTCGCGACCGCGGTCAGCGGCGCCTGATTGACTGTTTCCGGATCTTTTGTGGGAGGGGCTTCAGCCCCGATGCTTTCCTCTCAGGTCGCTGGCATCGCCTCAATCCGTTGAAAAGCCGCTCTCAGATTCGCGGCTATCGGAGAAAAGAGCATCGGGGCTGAAGCCCCTCCTACAAAAGACCTCGCGACGGCGCTCAGCGGCGCCTGATTTACTTCCTCGCCGCAGCTTCCCTCTCGAATCCCAAAACGCGACCGCCCGCCCACTCAGCGGCCCGTTTACGCACACTTATGCGACGAAAACGGTTACAGCCGGGCCTCTGCGTTTACTTTTCGTTGCAAATGAGAATTCATCTCATTAAGATCGCGGCCTGACCCCGCCTTGCGGTCGCCCATTCCCCGTACTTCCAGAGATTCTCATGCCGACCACGAAGTTCGTCGTGTCGCCGCTTGCCGGCGCGCTCGCTCTAGCCATCAGCCTGCCCGTGTTCGCCGCGCCCGCGCCCGCGCCCGAGCCCCAGGCCAAGGACGTCGAAGGCGTCGCCGTGCATGGCCATCGCGTGCAGAAAGCCAGCAGCGGCAAGTACACCGCGAACCTGCGCGACACGCCGCAGACGATCACCGTGATCGACCGCAACACCATCGACGGCCAGAACCTGCTGTCGCTGACCGACATCCTCAGCACCCTGCCCGGTATCACCTTCGGCGCCGGCGAAGGCGGCGGCGGCTTCGGCGACAAGATCAACCTGCGCGGCTTCAACGCCGACAGCGACATCACTGTCGACGGCGTGCGCGACAGCGGTCTGTACAGCCGCACCGATCCGTTCAACCTGGAAGCGGTGGAAGTCATCAACGGCGCGAACTCGGTGTACTCCGGCGCCGGCTCGGTCGGCGGCACCATCAATCTGGTCAGCAAGAGCGCCGGACTCAACGAGTTCCACAAGGCCTCCATCGCCGCCGGCACCGACAGCTACGCGCGCATGACCACCGACAGCAACTTCGTGCTCGGCGAAAGCACCGCGCTGCGCCTGAACACGATGGCGCACCAGAACGACGTGCCGGGCCGCGACGTCGAAAGCAATGAGCGCTGGGGCGTGGCCGCGTCGCTGGCCTTCGGCCTGGGCGGCGACACCACCTGGACCTTGAACTATCTGCACCAGGAAGACGACAACACCCCGCAGTACGGCCTGCCGTTCTTCAACGGCGACGGCCTGCCGGGCGTGGATCGCGGCAACTACTACGGCTACAGCAATATCGACAAGCAGGACATCGATCTGAACTCGCTGACCTCGATCATCGAGCATTCCTTCAACGATGGCTTCAAGGTCCGCAACCTGACCCGCTGGCAGCAGGTCGATCAATTCTCGCTGGTCGATGCCGTGCAAGGCACCTGGTGCCTGGCCAACAACCTCACCCCGACCGGCGCGTCCTGCGGCGCCACCCGCCCGGGCAACTATAGCCCGAGCGGCCCGCGCGGTTACGGCCGCGACACGCGCAACACCACGATCTACAACCAGACCGATCTGACCACCACCTTCAACACCGGTGCGATCGAACACAATCTGGTCGCGGGCTTCTCGATCCTGCACGAGAAGTTCGACCTCGACGTCACCAGCGATTTCCGCAATCCCAACGGCACCAACCCGTACATCAACGGGCTGCCGCAGATGAACATCGCCAATCCGGACCATATCTATCGCGGCCCGCTCAACCGCACCCTCACCGGCCGCACCGAGGGCGAACTGGACAACCGCGCGCTGTACGTGTTCGACACGCTGAAGTTCAACGAGCAATGGCAGTTGAGCCTGGGCGCGCGCTACGAGCGCAACGAAGGCAAGACCAGCAACGCCGTCGTCGCGCTCGCTCCGACCACCGTCGGCGGCGCGCTGCCGCCGCAGCCGATCGGCACCGTCACCGGTTACGGCGTACCGTTCAAGAGCAACGACGACCTGTTCTCCTACCGCGCCGGCCTGGTGTTCAAGCCGGTCGAGAACGGCAGCATCTACATCGCCTACGGCAACTCCAAGACGCCGTCGAAGGCGTCGGTCAACGGTTCGTGCACCGCGCAGACCTGCTCGGTCGATCCGGAAACCGCGGTCAACTACGAAATCGGCACCAAGTGGGACTTCCTCGACGGCCGCCTGGCGCTGACCGGTTCGGTGTTCCGCAACGATCGCAAGAACTACAAGGTCGCCGACCTCGACAACCCGGCCAACCTGTCCGGCCTGCAGCAGCTCGACGGCCAGGCGCGCGTGGACGGCGTGATGCTCGGCCTGTCCGGCCTGATCACCGACCAGTGGGCGGTCTACGCCAACTACGCCTTCCTCGACAGCGAAGTGCTGCAGGGCGCGTCCGATCGTCAGGCCGGCCTGGGCCTGGACTACACCAAGGGCGATCGCCTGACCTCGGTGCCGGAGCACTCCTTCAGCCTGTGGACCACCTACGACCTCAGCCCGAAGTGGCAGATCGGCTACGGCGCGACCTACCAGGGCAAGATCTGGCTGACCCAGCACAGCGCGACCAACGTCAACGGCCCGCTGACCACTTACGGCAGCTACTGGACCCACCGCGCGATGGTCGCCTACAAGATCAACCGCTCGGCGCAGCTGCAGCTCAACGTCAACAACCTGACCGACGAGGATTACTTCACCCGTATCCGCAACAACGGTTGGGCGACGCCGGGCGACGGCCGCCAGGTGGTGCTGAGCGCCAATTTCGCGTTCTAAGCCGCGCCGGGCGCGACGGGCAACTGGCACGCCGCGCCGACTTCACGTTCTAATCGGACTTCCATAGTCCGCGCGCGCCGCCCGGGTCCGTCCCGGGCGGCCGCATCGAGGAAACCCATGCTGCTGCACGTCCCCAAGGTACTCACCGCCGAACAGCTCGCCCATTGCCGGGCGCGTCTGGATCAGGCCGGCTGGGCCGATGGACGCATCACCGCCGGCCATCAATCGGCCAAGGCCAAGGACAACGCGCAACTGCCGGAGAACGATCCGGTCGCGCGCGAGCTGGGCCCGCTGATTCTCGACGCACTGTCGAAGAATCCGACCTTCTTCTCCGCGGCGTTGCCGCAGCGCGTGTATCCGCCGTTGTTCAACCGCTACACCGGCGGCCAGTCGTTCGGCTTCCACGTCGACAACGCGATCCGCTACGACCGCAGCCGCGGCGGCATGGACGCGGTGCGCACCGACCTGTCGGCGACCTTGTTCCTCAGCGCGCCGGAGGAATACGACGGCGGCGAACTGATCATCGAAGACACCTACGGCACCCACAGCGTCAAGCTCGCCGCCGGCGATCTGGTCCTGTATCCGGGCACCAGCCTGCACCGGGTCACGCCGGTCACCCGCGGCGCGCGCGTCGCGTCGTTCTTCTGGGTCCAAAGTCTGGTCAGCGAAGACGCGCAGCGCCGGCTGATGTTCGAGCTGGACGTGTCGATCCGCCGCCTGACCGCCGACGTGCCCGATCATCCGTCGCTGGTGCAGCTCACCGGCGTCTATCACAACCTGCTGCGGCGCTGGAGCCAGCCGTGAACGCGGCCAGCGACGATCGCGCGATCGACGCCGGCTCGGTTAAAGCTGGACCGGTCAAGGCGGCTTCGGGGACGATCGATGCTAATCGTCGTTCCTTTTGGCTCAAGACCCTGCACCGCTGGCATTGGATCAGCGCCGCGGTCAGCCTGATCGCGCTGCTGCTGTTCTCGATCACCGGCATCACCTTGAATCACGCCGCGCAGATCGAATCCGAGCCGCGCGTGGTCAACCTCAAGGAAACCCTGCCCGCCAGCCTGTTGCGCGGCCTCAAGGGCGAACACCCCGCCGACGCGCCGCTGCCGGGCGCTGTCAACGACTGGCTCAATGATGCGTTGGATGTGCGCGCCGCCGGTCGCAAGGGCGAATGGTCCGACAGCGACGTCTACGTTTCGCTGCCGCGTCCGGGCGGCGACGCCTGGATCAGCATCGACCGCGAGAGCGGCGCGATCGAGTACGAACGCACCGACCGCGGCTGGATCGCCTGGCTCAACGATCTGCACAAGGGCCGCAACACCGGCGCGGCGTGGCGCTGGTTCATCGATCTGTTCGCGATCGCCTGCCTGCTGTTCGCCTTCACCGGCCTGTGGCTGCTGCAACTGCACGCGCGCCAGCGCGGCAAGACCTGGCCGCTGGTCGCGCTGGGCCTGGCGGTGCCGCTGCTGGTCGTCATCGTCTTCATGCATTGAACAAACGTCTTTAGCCCTTCAGGAGCGATCCATGAAATTGTCGTCGTTCAAGGTTCTGATCCCCGCGCTGGCGCTGCCGCTGCCCGCGTTCGCGGCCGATCTGGAACTCAATATCGAAATTCCGCGGATCAACGCCGCCGAGTACCACCGCCCCTATGTCGCCGCGTGGATCGAAAAATCCGACAACACCGTCGCCGGCGATCTCGCGGTCTGGTACGACCTGGACAAGAAGAACGGTGAAGGCACCAAGTGGCTCAAGGACATGCGCCAGTGGTGGCGTCGCAGCGGCCGCAGCTTGAGCATGCCGGTCGATGGCGTCAGCGGCGCGACCCGTCCGGTCGGCGCGCACGCCCTGTCGTTCAAGGGCAACAGCAAGCCGCTCAGCAGCCTGGCCCCGGGCAACTACACCTTGGTGGTGGAAGCCGCGCGCGAAGTCGGCGGCCGCGAGATGCTGACGATTCCGTTCGAGTGGCCCGGCAAGGCGCAGAACCTTTCCGCTCAGGGCAAGACCGAGCTGGGGAAGATCAAGGTGGTGGTGAAGCCTTGAGGGCCGGGAATCGGGAATGGGGAATCGGGAATCGCAAAAGCGATGCTTTCGATCTCATCCATTTATCGATGCCCACATGCCCTTGCTCTGACGATTCCCGATTCCCGATTCCCGATTCCCCATTCCCTATTCCCCATTCCCGGACCCAAACGCCATGAACCTCAAACTACTGGTCGCCGCGACAATCGCCGCATTCGCTCTCGCCGGCACCGCGCAAGCGCACAAGGCCTGGCTGCAGCCCTCGCAGACCGTGTTCTCCGACAAGGACTCGTGGATGACGGTCGATGCGGCCGTGTCCAACGACCTGTTCTATTTCAATCACGTGCCGTTGCCGCTGGAACGCCTGCAAGTCACCGCGCCCGACGGCAGCAAACTCGAGCCGCAGAACGGCGCCACCGGCAAGCTGCGCACCGTTTTCGACCTGCAACTGCAGCAGGAAGGCACCTACAAGATCGCGATGAACAACGAAGGCATGTTCGCCAGCTACAAGCTCGGCGGCGAAGCCAAGCGCTGGCGCGGCAAGGCCAGCGAGTTCAAGACCGCGATTCCGGCCGGCGCGACCGAAATCAGCGCCTCGGAAAGCCTGGGCCGGGTGGAAACCTTCGCCACGGTCGGCAAGCCCAGCACCGGCGTGTTCAAGACCAGCGGCAAGGGCATCGAGCTGGTTCCGGTGACCCATCCCAACGATTTGTTCGCCGGTGAAGCGGCGACCTTCCAGTTGCTGCTCGACGGCAAGCCGGCTTCGGGCCTGAAGATCGAAATCGTGCCGGGCGCGACCCGCTACCGCGATCAGCAGAGCGAAATCCACGCCACCACCGGCGCCGACGGCAAGTTCGAAGTGAAGTGGCCGCAAGCCGGCATGTACTGGCTGGAAACCACCAGCGAAGACAACAAGACCAGCCTGCCGGACGCGAAGCAGCGCCGCCTGAGCTACGTCGCCGTGGTCGAAGTGCTGCCGCAGTAATCGATGACCCAGCGCGTGCCGCCAGCGATGGGGTCGTGGACGGGCGCGCCGAGCGCGCCCGCGGTCTGGTCGCGGCCGAACAGCGTCGCCGCGGCCGCGCCGGGCTTGCACACGCTGCGCGGCCTGACGATGGGTACGAGCTGGTCGGTCAAGCTGGTCGCCGCCGCTTCGCAATTGCAACGGCTCGAACGCGGCATCCAGGCGCGCCTGGATGAAGTCGTCGCGCAGATGAGCACCTGGCAGGCCGACTCCGACATCAGCCGGTATAACCGCGCGCCCGCCGGCAGCGTGCATCCGTTGCCGGCCGAATTCGCGCAGGTGCTGGCCGCGGCGCTCGCGCTCGCGGCCGATACCGACGGCGCCTACGATCCGAGCATCGGCCCGTTGACCGATCTGTGGGGCTTCGGCCCGGCCGGCGCCCGCGCGCATGCGCCGGCGACGCAAACGCTCGCGCAGGCGCGCGAACGGGTCGGTTGGCGGCGCCTGCGCTTCGACGCCGCGCAGCGGATTTTGCCGCAACCCGGCGGCGCGTATCTCGACTTGTCTTCGATCGCGAAGGGCTACGGCGTCGATCGCGTCGCCGATTGGCTGCTGGCGCAGGACGTCGGCGATTGCCTGATCGAAGTCGGCGGCGAGCTGCGCGCGCACGGACGCAAACCCGACGGCTCGCAGTGGCGCGTCGCGGTCGAGCAACCCGGCGGCGGCGGCGCCGAAGCCGCGGCGGTGATCGCGCTCGACGGTTTGGCGATCGCGACCTCGGGCGACTACCGCCGCTATTTCGACGCCGGCGAACGCCGCTATTCGCATACTCTCGATCCGCGCAGCGGCGCGCCGATCGACAACGCCGTCGCTTCGGTGACGGTGTTGCACCGGCACTGCATGCAGGCCGATGCCCTGGCGACCGCGCTGACCGTGCTCGGCGCGCATGCCGGCATCGCCCACGCCAACCGTCGCAACCTCGCCGCGCTGTTCGTATTGCGCGAAGGCGACGGCTTCGTCACCCGCACCACGCCGGGCTTCGTCGCCTGTCAGCGCGCCGTATGAATTCGCCGTCTGCTTCCGAACCGCCTGCACCGAAGACGCCCGCATCCCGGGCACGTGGTTTCGATCTGTCGTCGATCGGCCATGCCGTGATTCTGGCCGCGCTGGCGGCGTTGGCGATCGCCTTGTCGCAGTGGCAGGCCGAGCCCTGGAACTGGGTCGCGCCCGGGCGCGGACGCCTGTGGGCCGCGGCCGCGCTGATCGCCGCTTACGCCGGCTTCGCGATCAACGTGGCGGTGTCGCGCGCGCGCAGCGTTCGCACGCAGGCCTTGCCGCAGATAACGCAGGACCAGCGCGGCGATTGGCTGGTCGCGTTCGCCAGCCAGACCGGTTTCGCGGAACAACTGGCGCGGCGCAGCCATGAGGCGCTGCGCGATGCCGGATTGCGCGCCGATCTGGCCGTGCTCGGCAGCCTCGATACACGCCAGCTCGGCCGCTACTCGCGCGTGCTGTTCGTGGTCAGCACCACCGGCGAAGGCGATGCGCCCGACAGCGCCGCGGCCTTCGTGCGGCGGGCGATGGGCGGCAGCGCGACGCTGGCCGGACTGGGCTACGGCGTGCTCGCGCTGGGCGATCGCGACTACAGCGAGTATTGCGCGTTCGGCCATCGCCTCGATCATTGGCTGCGTCATGCCGGCGCGCAGCCGCTGTTCGATCTGGTCGAAGTCGATAACGGCGAAGCCGGCGCGCTGCGCCATTGGCAACATCACCTGGGCCTGCTCGCCGGGCGCACCGACCTGCCCGACTGGAGCGCGCCCGCGTACACGCCGTGGCGTTTGCGCGAGCGGCGCGTGTCCAATCCGGGCAGCGCCGGCGCGCCGGCGTTCCATATCGAACTGGTGCCGGCCGATGCCGCGCTGTTGCAGTGGGACGCGGGCGATATCGCCGAGATCGGGCCGCGCAATGGCGCCGGCGAAGTTTCTTCGTGGCTGACGGACGCGGCGATGGACGGCTCGACGCGGGTGCGCCGCGACGACGCCGATCTCTCCCTGGCACAGCTGCTGGCGCGTTCGCACCTGCCCGATCCGGTCGCGCTGCGCGGGCAAAGCGCGCAGGCGATCGCCGACACGCTGGCGCCGTTGCCGCATCGCGAATATTCGATCGCCTCGATCGCCGCCGAAGGTTCACTGCGGCTCTTGGTCCGGCAGATGCGCCGCGACGACGGCCGCCTGGGCGTGGGCAGCGGCTGGCTGAGCGAGTACGCGCCGCTGGATTCGTCGATCGACCTTCGCATCCGCAGCAATGCCTCCTTCCACGCGCCGGGCGATGCGCGGCCGATGATCCTGATCGGCAACGGCACCGGTCTGGCCGGCTTGCGCGCTTTGCTCAAGACGCGCATCGCCGCGGGCCATCATCGCAACTGGCTGCTGTTCGGCGAACGCAACGCGGCCTGCGATCTGCACTATCGCGATGAACTCGAAGCCTGGCTGGCGCAGGGGTTGATCGAGCGCGCCGATTATGCGTTCTCGCGCGACGGGCGATCGCGGGTCTATGTTCAACAGCTGCTGCGCGAGCAGGTCGATGAGGTGCGCGCGTGGATCGGCGCGGGCGCGTCGGTGTATGTCTGCGGCAGTCTGGAAGGCATGGCGCCGGGGGTGGAGGCGGCGCTGGTGGAGGCCGTGGGCGTGGAGGCCTTGGAGACGATGGCGGCTGAGGGCCGTTATCGGCGCGATGTTTACTGAGGTTGGGTTGCGGGGTCGCGGCGAGCGGATCGGAAAGCATCGGGGCTGAAGCCCCTCCCACAATAGGCTTCGAGCCAACGAGGTCTTTTGTGGGAGGGGCTTCAGCCCCGATGCTTTCCGATCAGTGCATGACGATCTCGCAGCATTCGAAATACAGCGCAATCCCAGCGCCTGGCTAACTCACTCCACAGCGGCCACGCGCACCAGCAGCACTTCGCCGCCGCCTTCAAGCACATGCCGTAGCCGTTCGCTGCCGGCGGCGAGGATCGCGGTGTCGCCGGCCTGCAGCGGCGGCAGACTCGAGTCGTCGGTAAATCGCGCCTGGCCGGCGAGCAGGTGCACGGCCCAACTCTGGTGCGGTTCGGCGAAGATCACCATCGGCCCCACCAGCGGCCGGTGCCACAGTTCGGCGCGGACGCGGTCGCGGCGCCACATCAGGTTGAAGTCGTGGGTCGGGCCGTCGAGCAGTTCGCCGAGTACCTCGCGCTCGCCGGGAAAGCGCAGCTTGTCGTGCGGCGGCAGCAGTTCGTGGGCTTCGCCGTCGTTGAAGCGCAGGCGCAGGCCGTTGCCGCTGAGCAGCACCAGTTCGCGATCGATGCCCGGGAACGCCGAAAACGGCGCGTCGCGTTCGATTTCCGCGATCGACAGGCGCCAGTCCCAGTCCTCGCCTTCGACCGGGCGATCGACGCCGCCGGCCTGGCGGCTCATGCGCACGATCTCGCGGGTCCAACCGAACTGATTGCGCCAGCGTTCGCGGCGGTACTCGTTGGCGGGGATGGACCAGGACAGGCTGTCGGACATGGCGGTGGGAGGCTGCGGGCTAACGCGCAGTCTAGGGGCTGGATGGGGTCTGGGGAGCAAGAGCGAATCCCCCCTGCCCCCCTTTTTCAAAGGGGGGAAACTTCGGGGGTTGTTCCGGGGGGAATGGGGATTGCGGCTTCGGCCGCCGGGGGCGTCGATTCCCGATTCCCGATTCCCGATTCCCGGCTCCCGAATTCCGAATCCCGAATCCCGAATCCCGAATCCCAAAAAGGATGTGCCCCACCGCGGATCCTTCCGCGGCGGGGCGACGTACTTCCGTGTCCAGGGACCTCCCCCCGAATCCTTCGGGCGTCCTTGCCCGATTAACTACCGACTCCGCATCCGTACGGTGCCGGCAGGTTGTTTCAGCGCTTGCTGGCGGCGCGCGGTGCTGCGATCGCGCCGGCGGTGTTGGTCGGCCGGCTTTGCGGCGCGCCACCCACCACGATTCGGTCCCGGTTCTTTTCGACCGTCTTCAGACCGATTCCCTTGACCAAGGCCAGCTGTTCGACGCTGCGGAAGGCTCCGTTGGCCTTGCGGTAGGCGACGATGGCTTCGGCCTTGGACGCTCCGACGTTAAGCAGCACGCGATCCAGCGTGGCAGCGTCGGCGCTGTTGATATTGACCTGCTCCGAGGCGTAGGCGCTGCCAGCCAGCAGCAACGACAGAACCAACGACTTGGCGATGAGGGCAAACGATTTCATGACTTTAAGCTCCTGAGATTGGATTCCTTTCCGATCCGGCGGACGTACATCCCTGAGTCCTTGTGTCCGCCGGTGGAGACAGTCTCCATGTCTCGACGGGCACAGGTTATCGCCAGGCAGGCCTGCGCGAAGTCGGGCGTAGCCGCAGCGCAGGGTAGGAAAAGTCCTACACGGTCCCGGAGGGGTAAACTGGCGTCTTTCCCAGCTTCGAAGGCCCCGATGATGGACGCCAGCAAGGTCGATCGTTACGTAAGCGGCAAGTGGGACGACGAAATCGTCCCGCAATTGGTCGAATACATCCGCATTCCCAACAAGTCGCCGATGTTCGACGCCGACTGGGTCCAGCACGGCTACATGGACGATGCGGTCAAGCTGATGGAGTCCTGGGCCAAGTCCCAGTCGATCCCCGGCATGCAGGTCGAGGTGGTGCGCCTGGAAGGCCGCACGCCGTTGATCTTCCTCGACATTCCGGCCGCCCACGGCGGCAGCGACGAAGATTGCGTGCTGCTCTACGGCCACCTGGACAAGCAGCCGGAGATGACCGGCTGGGACGACGACCTGGGCCCGTGGAAGCCGGTGATCAAGGGCGACAAGCTCTACGGCCGCGGCGGCGCCGACGACGGCTACGCGATCTTCGGCTCGCTGGCCGCGATCCTGGCCCTGCAGGAGCAGCAGATCCCGCACTCGCGCTGCGTGATCCTGATCGAGGCCTGCGAGGAATCGGGCAGCTACGACCTGCCGGCCTATGTCGATCACCTCGCCGACCGGATCGGCCAGCCCTCGCTGGTGGTGTGCCTGGATTCGGGCTGCGGCAATTACGAGCAACTGTGGTGCACGACCTCGCTGCGCGGCCTGGCCGGCGGCAATTTCACGGTGAAGGTACTCAGCGAAGGCGTGCATTCGGGCGACGCGTCCGGCATCGTGCCGTCGAGTTTCCGCCTGCTGCGCCAGCTGCTCTCGCGCCTTGAGGACGAATCCAGCGGCAAGATCCTGATCGAAGGCCTGTACGTGGACGTGCCGGAAGAACGCCTGGAGCAGGCGCGCCAGGCCGCCAAGGTGCTGGGCACGGCGATCTACGACAAGTTTCCGTTCCTGCCCGGCATGAAGCCGATGGCCGAGGATCTGTCGGAACTGGTGCTCAACCGCACCTGGCGTCCGGCGCTGTCGGTCACCGGCGTGGACGGCATGCCGTCGCTGGCTTCGGCCGGCAACGTGCTGCGTCCGCACACCTCGGTGAAGCTGTCGCTGCGCCTGCCGCCGACCCTGGACGGCAAGCGCGCCGGCGAACTGCTCAAGGAAGTGCTGCTGCGCGATCCGCCCAACGGCGCGCAGGTCACGCTGGAACTGGAGAAGTCCTCCAGCGGTTGGAACGCGCCGGCGATGTCGTCGTGGTTGTCGAAAGCCATCGACACCTCCAGCCGCGATTTCTTCGGCCAGCCGGCGATGTACATGGGCGAAGGCGGCTCGATTCCGTTCATGGGCATGCTCGGCGAGAAATTCCCCGGCGCGCAGTTCATGATCACCGGCGTGCTGGGTCCGCATTCCAACGCGCACGGCCCGAACGAGTTCCTGCACATCCCGATGGGCAAGCGCGTGACCGCGTGCGTGGCGCGCGTGGTGGCCGAGCATCATGAAGCCAGCCAGCGCGGCGAGACCACCGGCGTCGCCGTCGCGGCCGACAGCGGCGATCGTCACGGCGATCACGGCTGCTGCTGAGCCGCCGATCTTCGCGGCGACAAAAAGGCGGGCCCGTCGTCGGGTCCGCCTTTTTTATTTCGCGATGCCGTTGCGCGCTCAGGCTTGCGGATGGCCCGGGCGCGATCCGGCGCACGCCGCGCGCGCGGCCGCCAGAACCGATATGCCGCCATCGGCATGCGAACGACTTCGAAGCCGTTTTCGCGCCGCGGCGCACTGGCTTAACCGCTGGACAACCCGAACCGCCGCCCTCACACGGCAGCGACGGCGCCGGTCACATGATCCTGCCGCATCCCCATCTATCCTCCCGAGGAGGCAAGCCATGTTCGGCGGCATTATTTCCACGATCATCATCGGCGCAGTCATCGGCATCCTCGCGCGCTTCTTCAAGCCCGGCGCGGACCCGATGGGCTGGATCCTGACTATCCTGCTCGGCATCGCCGGCGCCTATGTCGGCAGCCTGTTCTACGCCGGCGGCGGCTTCATCGGCATCATCATCTCGGTGGTGTGCGCGGTCGTGCTGTTGTTCCTGTACGAGATGATTCGCAGCAAGACCGCGAAGGGCTGAAGCCAGATCACAGCGCTACGAACCAGAACGCCCCGGTTTAGGCCGGGGCGTTTTTCGTTTGCGCGCTCGGCCGATACCGGGCGAAGCGGTCAATCCCGCAGGTAATCCACCACCCGCTGCGCCAGCGCCTGCGCGTCTTCTTCCAGGGTGTCGAGCCGCAGTTCCGGCGACTCGGGCGCCTCGTACGGCGAATCGATGCCAGTGAAGTTCGGGATCTTGCCGGCGCGCGCTTTCGCGTACAGGCCCTTGACGTCGCGCCGCTCGGCCTCGCCCAGCGGCGTGTCGACGAACACTTCCACGAACTCGCCGTCGCCGAACAACTCGCGCGCCAGCCGGCGCTCGGCGCGGAACGGCGAAATGAAGCTGACCAGCACGATCAGGCCGGCGTCGGTCATCAACTTGGCGACTTCGGCGACGCGGCGGATGTTCTCGACCCGGTCGGCGTCGGTAAAGCCCAAGTCCTTGTTGAGCCCGTGGCGCACGTTGTCGCCGTCGAGAATGAAGGTGTGGTGGCCCAGCGCGTGCAACTGCTTGTCCACCAGGTTGGCGATGGTCGATTTGCCCGAACCCGACAGACCGGTGAACCACACGCAGCGCGGCGTCTGTTGCTTGCTGCGCGAGCGCGCGGCCTTGTCGACATCGACCGGCTGCCAGTGGATGTTCTCCGCGCGGCGCAGGGCGAAATCGAGCGTGCCGGCGGCGACGGTGGCGTTGGTCTGGCGGTCGATCAACACGAAACCGCCGAGATCGCGATTGTCGCGATAAGCCTCGAACGCGATCGGCTGATCCAGGCTGAGATTGCAGTACGCGACTTCGTTGAGTTCCAACTGCCGCGCCGCCAGCTGCGCCTGGGTGTTGACGTCGATCTTGTGCTTGATCTCGGTGATGCTGACCGCGACGGTGCGGGCGCCGATCTTCAGCCAGTACGAACGGCTCGGCAGCAAGGGCTTGGCGTCCATCCACAGCAGATGCGCGGCGAACTGATCGGCCACCTGCGCCGGTTGCGCCGCGCTGGCGATCACGTCGCCGCGGCTGATATCGAGTTCGTCCGCGAGCGTCAGCGTGACCGCCTGCCCGGCGAAGGCCTGGGCCAGATCGCCGTCGGCGGTGACGATGCGCTGCACGCGCGAGCGGCGCCCCGACGGCAACGCGACGATGTCGTCGCCCGGCCGCACGGAGCCGGCGGTGATGGTGCCGGCGAAGCCGCGGAAATCCTGGTGCGGGCGATTGACCCATTGCACCGGCAGGCGCAGGCCGATCTCGGCCGCGCGGCGCGAGACATCGACCGTTTCCAGGTGTTCGAGCACGCTCGGTCCGGTGTACCAGGGCGTGGCCGCGGACGCGGCGGTGAGATTGTCGCCGTTGAGCGCCGACAGCGGCACCGCCTGCACGTCCTCGATGCCGAGCTTGGCCGCGAGCTCGCGGTATTCGCCGACGATGCGGTCGAACACGTCCTGATCGAAGCCGACCAGATCCATCTTATTCACCGCCAGCAGCACGTGGCGGATGCCCAGCAGCGAGACGATGTAGCTGTGGCGGCGCGTCTGCGTCAGCAGGCCCTTGCGCGCATCGACCAGCACCACGGCCAGATCGGCGGTGGACGCGCCGGTGGCCATGTTGCGGGTGTACTGCTCGTGCCCCGGGCAGTCGGCGACGATGAACTTGCGCTGGTCGGTGCCGAAATAACGGTAGGCGACATCGATGGTGATGCCCTGCTCGCGCTCGGCGGCGAGGCCATCGACCAGCAAGGCGTAATCGACCTCGCCGTTGCGGGTGCCGTGACGGCGACTGTCGGCGTCGAGCGCGGCCAGCTGGTCTTCGAACAGGCGCTGGGTGTCGTGCAGCAGGCGGCCGATCAGCGTGCTTTTGCCGTCGTCCACGCTGCCGCAGGTGATGAAGCGCAGCAGGCTCTTGCGTTCGTGCTGTTGCAGGTAGGCGGCGATGGCGTCGCCGGCGGCATTGGGGATTCGCGATTCGGGATTGGCGAACGCCAACACGCTCGCCTCCGCCTTGTCCGTCGAACCCTCGGCCGCCACGCCGCGCGCTTGCGCGAATTCCGAATCGCGAATGTCCAGTCCCGGCTTCATCAGAAATACCCTTCCTGCTTCTTGCGCTCCATCGAGGCGGACGGATCGTGATCGATCATCCGGCCCTGGCGTTCGGAGGTGGTGGCGGTCAGCATCTCGGCGATGATTTTTTCCAGCGTGTCGGCTTCGGATTCGATCGCGCCGGTCAGCGGATAGCAGCCCAGCGTGCGGAAACGCACCTTGCGCGTCTGCGGCGTTTCGCCGTCGCGCAGCGGCAGGCGTTCGTCATCGACCAGGATCAGGCTGCCCTCGCGCTCCACCACCGGGCGCGGCGCGGCGAAATACAGCGACGGCACCGGAATGCGTTCGCGGTAGATGTACAGCCACACATCCAGCTCGGTCCAGTTGGAGATGGGAAACACGCGCACGCTTTCGCCGCTGTGGATGCGGGTGTTGTACAGATTCCACAGCTCCGGGCGCTGATTCTTCGGGTCCCAGCGGTGCTGCGGATTGCGGAACGAGAAGATGCGCTCCTTGGCCCGCGATTTTTCTTCGTCGCGGCGGGCGCCGCCGATGGCGGCGTCGAACTTGTTCCAGTCCAGCGCCTGCTTGAGGCCCTGGGTCTTCATCACGTCGGTATGCACGGCCGCGCCGTGACTGACCGGGCCGATGCCCTGGGCCAGACCGTCGGGATTGATGTGCACGCGCAAGTCCACGCCGGTTTCGCGCGCGCGCTGGTCGCGGAAGGAAATCATTTCGCCGAACTTCCAGCCGGTGTCCACGTGTAGCAGCGGAATCGGCGGACGCGCCGGATAGAAGGCCTTGAGCAGCAGATGCAGCAGCACCGAGCTGTCCTTGCCGACCGAGTACAGCATCACCGGATTGCGGAACTCGGCGGCGACCTCGCGCAGGATGTGGATGCTCTCGGCTTCGAGCTTGTCCAGATGACTCAGCGCGTGCGGCGCCAGTCGCGCTTCGCCATGGGCTGGCGCTTGCGCGGCGGCGGAGGGGTCGAACAGGACACTCAGATCGGGTGACGCACTCATCTCAGGCGGACTCGTAAGCAAAGCCGCGTTCCAGGATCGGCCGGGCGACGCGGCGGCGCCCGGCCTGTAGCGGTGATTCCGGTTCCCGGGACGTCGTCGGGGAGTGCCCGCCGCGCCCATCGAACCAACCGAAGTAACAAAACACAAGGTCCACGCCACCCTCCGAAGCCCGGCTCCACCACCCACCGGTCCCCCGAACAGCGCACCAGACCCCGTCCGCGGCCATCCCGGAACCGGGCCCAAACCCGACCGGAGCGACCGCTTCGACACGGCCCATTAGAAATCCCCCCGGATTCCGGGAGAAATGAGCGCAGGTCATGAACGCATAACCGAGCATCCTTTCCGGACGGGGGTTTCAGGCTCGTAGCCTGCAGTCTCCCAAGCCAGACGCCGACCGCCGTGCCCGCCGCCGCCACCACGATCGCCCCCGCTGTGCTCGCCACTCCGCTGCCCGCGGACCGGCTCGATTCGCTCGCCCGTCTCACCGACGGCCTGGACAGCAACAGCCTGTGGTGGCTGTCCGGTTACGCCGCCGGGCTGGCCCGCTCCGGCGCCGGCACACTCGCCACCGCGGTCGCGGCGGCCTTGCCGGACGCCAGGAGCAGCGAGCGCCTGACCATCGTCTACGGCAGCCAGACCGGCAACGCCAAGCGATTGGCCGAGCAGCTCGCCGGCCAGGCCGAAGCCGCCGGACTGGGCGTGCGCCTGGTCCGCGCCGACGCCTACCCGACCCGCGAACTCAAGAGCGAGCGCCTGCTCTACATCGTCATCAGCACCCAGGGCGACGGCGATCCGCCGGACGACGCGCGCGGCCTGGTCGAATTCCTTGCCGGCAAGCGCGCGCCCGAGCTCAAGAACCTGAGCTACGCCGTGCTGGGCCTGGGCGATTCCAGCTATCCGCAGTTCTGCGCGATCGGCAGCAAGCTCGACACGCGCCTGGCCGAACTGGGCGCCACGCGTTTGTTCGCGCGCGGCGAAGCCGATCTGGATTTCGAAACCGTCTCCACGCCGTGGCTGCAGCAGGCGCTGACCCAGGCGAAGGAAACCCTGAAGCCAGCCGCCGCGCATCTGGCCACGGTCACGCCGCTGCGTCCGCTGCCGGCGGCGCCGGCGTTCCATCGCGACGCGCCGTTCGCGGCCGAGCTGATCGCCAACCGCCGCCTGATCGCGCGCGGCACCAGTGCGCGCGGCGCGTACAGCGCCGACAAGGACATCCGCCATATCGAACTGTCGCTGGAGGGCTCGGGCCTGCATTACCAGCCCGGCGACGCGCTCGGCCTGTGGCCGCGCAATCCGCCCGAGCTGGTGCAGGCGGTGCTGGAAACGCTCGAACTCGACGGCGACGCCTCGGTCAGCCACGGCGGCCATAACCTGCCGCTGCGGCAATGGCTGGGCGAAAAGCGCGAACTGACCAAGCTGGCGCGGCCGTTCATCGCCAGCCACGCCGCGCATGCGCGCAGCGACGAGCTCAACCGCCTGCTCGCGCCCGACAATGCCGCGCAGCTGGCCGAGCTGCTGTCGCGCACGCAGGTGATCGACCTGCTGCAGCGCTACGACGGCGAGTGGTCGGCCGAGGATCTGGTCGCCGCGCTGCGTCCGCTGACGCCGCGGCTGTATTCGATCGCCTCCAGCCAGAAGGCCGTCGGCGAAGAAGCGCACCTCACCGTCGCCCATCTGGAATACGAAAGCGAACACGGCCCGCGCTGGGGCGCGGCCTCGCATCTGCTGGCCGCGGCCGAGGAAGGCGAGCGCCTGCCGGTGTTCATCGAACACAACGAGCGCTTCCGCCTGCCCGCCGACGCCAGCCGCGACATCGTCATGATCGGCCCGGGCACCGGCGTGGCGCCGTTCCGCGGCTTCGTCCAGGACCGCGCCGCCGACAGCGCCGGCGGCCGCAACTGGCTGCTGTTCGGCAATCCGCATTTCCGCACCGATTTCCTCTACCAGACCGAATGGCAGGCGGCGCTGAAGTCGGGCCAGTTGCATCGGCTCGATCTCGCCTTCTCGCGCGATCAGGCGCAGAAGGTCTACGTGCAGCACCGCCTGCGCGAACACGGCCGCGACCTGTACGACTGGCTGCAGGGCGGCGCGCACCTGTACGTGTGCGGCGACGCCACCCGCATGGCCCGCGACGTGCACGCCGCGTTGCTGGCGGTCATCGCCGAGCACGGCGGCAAGAACGCGGAAGCCGCCGAAGAGTATCTGAACGAGTTGCAGCAACAGGGCCGTTACGCCCGGGACGTTTATTGATGTACGCGCAGCGCCTGTATTTCCTCGAACGCCATTTCATCGAATCGGGCCGCGCGTCGCAGGTCGCCGCGTTGCCGTTGATGTCTACTGACCGCCACGCAGTGCAAGTTGCCCCGGCAGTCCGGATGGAACGCGGACGAGTCTCCGCCGCCGCGATCGAGCGCGTCGCCAAGAGCACGCCGTCGCGAGCGGGCCGCGTTCTGTTCGGGCTGCATCCGCTGCGTTCGCGCGCCGGAGCATCGGCATGAGCGCGCATTCGGTCGAAGACATCAAACAGTCCAGCGCGCGTCTGCGCGGCACCTTGCTGGAAAGTCTGGCCAATCCGGTCACCGGCGCGCTGAACGACGACGACCAGACCCTGATCAAGTACCACGGCAGCTATCAGCAGGACGATCGCGACGTGCGCGAGGAGCGCCGCCAGGCGCTGCTGGAGCCGGCCTACAGCTTCATGATCCGCACCCGCACGCCCGGCGGCGTGGTTTCGCCCGAGCAGTGGCTCAAGCTCGACGGCATCGCCACCCGCTACGCCGAGCGCGGCCTGCGCGTCACCACCCGCCAGGCCTTCCAGTTCCATGGCGTGATCAAGACAGAACTCAAGCCGACCATGCAGGCGATCAACGCCACGCTGATCGATACCCTGGCCGCCTGCGGCGACGTCAACCGCAACGTCGCGGTCGCCGCCAATCCGCAACTGTCGGCCTCGCACGCGGCGGTGTTCGCCCAGGCCGCGGCGCTGTCGGAGCATCTGCTGCCCAACACCCGCGCCTATTACGAAATCTGGCTGGACGAAGAACGCATCGCCGGCAGCGGCAGCGAGGACGAGCCGATCTACGGCAAGGCCTACCTGCCGCGCAAGTTCAAGATCGGATTCGCGATTCCGCCGTACAACGATGTCGATGTGTTCGCGCAGGACCTGGGCTACATCGCGATCATCGAAGACGGCGAACTGCTCGGCTACAACGTCACCGTCGGCGGCGGCATGGGCGCGACCCACGGCGATGCCGAAACCTATCCGCGCGTGGCCGACGTGATCGGCTTCGTCGCGCCGGATCGGGTGATCGCGGTCGGCGAAGCGGTGGTGACCGCGCAGCGCGATTTCGGCAATCGCGAAGTGCGCAAGCGCGCGCGCCTCAAGTACACCATCGACGATCGCGGCCTGGACTGGTTCAAATCGGAAGTCGAACGCCGCGCCGGATTCTCTCTCCAGCCGGCGCGACCGTTCGCCTTCCGCCATAACGGCGACCGCTTCGGCTGGGTCGAAGGCGACGACGGCCGCGCGCACCTGACCTTGCGCATTCCGGCCGGGCGCATCGTCGACGGCGCGCTCGACGGCCTGGGCGCGGCGGTCACTCATCTGAGCGGCCTGCGCGAAATCGCGCAACTGCTCAGCGGCTGCAACGGCGCCGAATTCCGCATGACGCCGAATCAGAATCTGGTGATCGCCGGCGTGCCCGCGGACCTGCGCGCGCAAGTCGATGCGCTGGTCGCCCGGCATGGCCTGGACGGCTATATCCAGGCCAGCCCGGTGCGCCGCAATGCCCTGGCCTGCGTGGCACTGCCGACCTGCGGCCTGGCGATGGCCGAAGCCGAACGTTATCTGCCCGATTTCGTCGGCGAAGTCGAAAAACTGCTGGCGCGCCACGCGATTGCCGATGCCGCGATCAACCTGCGCATCAGCGGCTGCCCCAACGGTTGCTCGCGCCCGTACCTGGGCGAGATCGCCCTGGTCGGCAAGGCGCCCGGCCGTTACAACCTGATGCTGGGCGCCGATCATCGCGGCCAGCGCTTGAACACGCTGTACCGCGAGAACATCGCCGAACCGGAGATCCTCGCCGCGCTCGATCCCTTGTTCGCCGGTTACGCGAGCGAGCGCCTCGACGACGAAGGTTTCGGCGATTACCTGGTCCGCAGCGAAGTCGTATCCGTTCCCTATCCCACCCCCACCGGCATTCCGGTCGTTCTGGTTACCGAGGCCCACGCATGAGCGCACCCACCGACCCTGTCACCGCCGCCGAATCTCCGCGCGCGCTGGCGCAACTCAACGCCTGGCTGGGCACCCAGTCGGCCGAACAGCGCGTCGCCTGGGCGCTGGAAAACACCGCGGGCGAACACGCGCTGTCGTCGAGCTTCGGCGCGCAGTCGGCGGTGTCGCTGCACATGGTGACCGCGCAGGCGCCGAAGATTCCCGTGATCGTGGTCGATACCGGTTATCTGTTCCCCGAGACCTATCGCTTCATCGACGAACTCGGCGAGCGCCTCGACCTCAATCTGAAGGTGTATCGCCCGCAGATGGGCGTGGCCTGGATGGAAGCGCGGTTCGGCCGTTTGTGGGAACAGGGCGTGGAAGGCATCGAGCGCTATAACCGCCTGCGCAAGGTCGAGCCGATGCAGCGCGCCTTGAACGAACTGGGCGTGCGCACCTGGATCGCCGGCCTGCGTCGCAGCCAGTCGGGCAGCCGCGCCAACATCGATTTCGTGCAGTTGAAGGACGGCCGCTGGAAGCTGCATCCACTGGCGGATTGGACCGATCGCGATATCTGGCAGTACCTGCAGACTCACGATCTGCCTTACCACCCGTTGTGGCACGACGGTTATGTGTCGATCGGCGACGTCCACACCACGCGGCGGCTGGAACCGGGCATGCGCGAAGAGGACACGCGCTTTTTCGGGCTCAAGCGCGAATGCGGGCTGCACTTCGATAGTGAGCCGGTGACGGAAGATAAGGCGGCTTGATCGTTGTGGGGGGCGTTGCTGGGCTTAAGAGCGAATCCCCCTCGATCCCCCTTTTTCAAAGGGGGAAGTTCGGTAGGCGGGGTCGTGGCTACGGCAGCCATCGCGGTTCGGTGCACCAAACCACGAAGCGATAATCCCCAAGCCCCACCAACTCAACCGAAGAGTTCCCCCCTTTGAAAAAGGGGGGCCAGGGGGGATTCGCTTTGCTTAGCTTTTACCGTCCAACCAACCTCAAGAACTGATCGGCTGCGTCAACTCAACCCAAGTAGGCGCCTTAGGCCACTGCGGTTCCAGATTGCCTTCCAGCACCCGGCGCAGATCGCGCCGGTCGATCTGCGGCGCCAGACCGTGCAGCAGCTCCAGCGCGTAATCGCGCAACACCCGCGCACGCGGGATCACCGCCCAGGTGATGCACTCGGGAAACGCGTCCGGCGCGACCAGCGCCTTGAGATCCTCATCGCGCGAGGTCACCGCCATTTCCGCCAGCACGCCCACGCCGAGACCGGCGCGCACGTAGGTCTTGATCAGGTCCGCATCGCGCGCGGTCATCGCCAGTTGCGGCTCGTGGCCGCCGGCGCTGAAGGCGCGGCGCAACGACGATTCCGGCCGCGTCGAAGATTCGTAACTGATCAAGGGCTGCGCCGCCAGCTCGGCCAGCGTCGGCGCGCGATCGAGCTTGGCCAGCGCATGCGCGCGCGGCACCAGCACCACCCGGCGCCAACGGAACAGCGGCACCGCCAGCCCGCCTTCGGGCGGCCCGCCGGCGGTGCTGATCACCGCCAGATCGGCGTTGCCGTGCGACAGATGCGACAGCACCTCGCCGTCGGCCGCCGCCTGCAGATGCACGCTGACCTGGGGGAAGTCGCGCTTGACCTGGGCGATGATCGGCGGCAACACGTAGCGCGCCTGCGTGTGCGTGGTTGACAGCACCAGGCGCCCGGCGTGCTGGCCGCGTTCGTTGGCGGCGTAGGCGCGGATGTTGCCGGCTTCTTCGAGAATGCGGCGCGCGTGTTCGAGCACGCGCTCGCCGGCCGGCGCGATCGCTTCCAGGCTGCGGCCCTTGCGCACGAACAACAAAAAGCCCAACTCGTCCTCCAGCTGCTTGAGCTGCTTGGACAAACCGGGCTGGGTGGCGTGAACGCGTTCGGCGGCGAGAGTGATGTTGAGGCCGGAATCGGCGATGGCGACCAGATAGCGCAGCTGGGTCAGGGTCATGGCGAAGCGATCCAGAATAAGAGACGGGGCGGAACGGAAGCGGGCACGGCGAGTCGGCGCGAGCGACAACACCCTGCGGCCGCGGGTTTGCGGTCGTTGCGGCGGTCGAATCGCGTCCCGGACATTCGCTGGCACTCCGTGTCCACTTATTTATCGCTCTATTCGGATAAAGGGATTTATAGGCTAGCCGGCGTATGGCGGCCTTGTCCAGTATCCGTGCCGCAACGCTGCGGCTCATTACGTGACGGCATGTGCAAAGGCTGCCCCGTCATTTCCGGTCGCCGACCGGCGGCCTTAGGGTCGCTCCATCGTCCCCGCATCGCCCCCTCGCCGCCATGACCAGCCCCCTGTTTCCGCTGTTTGCCGACCTGCGCGGACGCACCGTGCTCGTGGTCGGCGGCGGAGCGGTGGCGCTGCGCAAGGCCGCGGCGTTGCTCGAAGCCGGCGCCCGGGTGCGCGTAGGCGCGCCGCAGTTGCTGCCGGCGCTGGCCGAATGGGCGGCGCAGGGACGTATCGAACACCTGCACGGACATTTCCAGCCCGAGTGGCTGGATCAGGCCTGGCTGGCGATCGCCGCCACCGACGACCGCGAGGTCAATCGCGCCGTCGCCGAGGCCGGCGAAGCGCGCCGGGTCTGGGTCAACGTCGTCGACGATCTGGAGGCTTCCAGCTTTCACGTCCCGGCGCGGGTAGAACGCGGCCCGGTGCAGATCGCCATCTCCAGCGGCGGCGGCGCGCCGATGCTGGCGCGGCATCTGCGCGAAACCCTGGAAACCCAGTTCGACGAATCGCTCGGCGAACTCGCGCGCCTGCTCAGCCGCGAACGCGCGCGCATCCGCCGGCACTATCCGGATATGGCGCTGCGCCGTCGTTTCTTCGATCGCGTGTTGTCCGGGCCGATTCCCTCGCTGTTGCGCGAAGGCCGCCTGGACGAAGCGCAGCGCGCGTTCGGCGTGGCTCTGATCGACGACAAGCCCGATGCGCCGCAGGCCGGTTCGGTGGCGCTGGTCGGCGCAGGTCCGGGCGATGCCGGCTTGATGACCTTGCGCGGTTTGCGCGTATTGAACGAAGCCGATGTGATCCTGCACGACCGGTTGGTCAGCGCCGATGTGCTGCGCCTGGCGCGCCGCGACGCCGAGTTGATCGAAGTCGGCAAGCAGGCCGGCAATCATCACACCACGCAGGATCGCATCCACGAGCTGATGCTCGAACACGCCCGCGCCGGCAAGCGCGTGGTGCGGCTCAAGGGCGGCGATCCGTTCGTGTTCGGTCGCGGCGGGGAAGAACTGGAAGTGCTGGCCGAGGCCGGCATCGCTTTCGAAGTCGTGCCCGGCATCACCGCCGCGCTGGCCTGCGCCGCCTACGCCGGCGTGCCGCTGACGCATCGCGATCATGCTCAATCGCTGCGGTTGGTCACCGCGCACCTGAAGGATTCGACCGATACGCTCGATTGGCAGGCGCTGGCGCAGGAAAAGCAGACGCTCGCGGTCTACATGGGCGTGTCCGGGCTGGACCTGCTGCGCGACAAACTCATTCAACACGGCCGCGCGGCGTCCACGCCGTTCGCGCTGATCGAAAACGGTTCGCGCCGCGAGCAACGCGTGGTCACCGGCACGCTGGCCGATCTGGCCGAACGCGCGCGCGGGCACCAAGTGCAATCGCCGGCCTTGCTGATCGTCGGCGAAGTCGCCGCGCTGGCGCAGCGCCTGCATTGGTTCGGCGACGCGCCGCTGACCGATTTCGCCGATGCGCCGATCTCCAGCGACACCGCGTTCGCCGCGGCCGCCTGACCCCTCACACCCACGCCACGGGAGAGCTTCCATGCCTTTGTACGACAGCATCCTCGACACCATCGGCAACACGCCGATCGTCAAACTGCATCGCCTCGCGCCCAAGCACGTGTCGCTGTACGCGAAGGTCGAATCTTTCAATCCCGGCGGTTCGGTCAAGGACCGCCTGGCGCTGGCGATCGTGCTCGACGCCGAACGCAGCGGCGCGCTCAAGCCCGGCCAGACCATCGTGGAAGCGACCTCGGGCAATACCGGCATCGCCCTGGCGCTGGTCGCGGCCGCGCGCGGTTATCCCTTCGTCGCGGTGATGACCGAAACCTTCTCGATCGAACGGCGCAAGCTGATGCGCGCCTACGGCGCGAAAGTGATCCTGACCCCGGCCGCCGAACGCGGCACCGGCATGGTCCGCAAGGCCGCGGAACTGGCGGAAAAACACGGTTGGTTCCTGGCCCAGCAATTCGAGAACCCAGCCAACCCGGCCTATCACCGCAGCACCACCGGCCCGGAAATCCTGCGCGATTTCGCCGGCAAGCGTCTGGATTTCTTCGTCACCGGCTGGGGCACGGGCGGCACGCTGACCGGCGCCGGACAAGTGCTCAAGCTGGCGCGTCCGGATCTGAAGATCGTCACCTCCGAGCCGGCCGGCGCGTCCTTGCTCAGCGGCGCGGCCTGGCAGCCGCACAAGATTCAGGGCTGGACGCCGGACTTCGTGCCCGGCGTGCTCGATCGCGGCGTCGCCGACGAAATCCGTCCGGTCGATGACGTGACCGCGCGCGACACCGCGCGCCGGCTCGCCGCCGAAGAAGGCCTGTTCGTCGGCATCTCCGCCGGCGCGACCGTGGCCGCGGCGCTGCAGGTGGCCGAAACCGCGCCGGAAGGCTCGGTGCTGCTGGCGATGCTGCCGGACACCGGCGAGCGCTATCTGTCCACGTTCTTGTTCGAAGGCGTGTCGGAAGGTTCCGACGACGAATGGCTGGCCTCGCTGGATCAGAAGGAATCCGTCGCGGCCTGATGGGCAACAGGCGGAGCGGAGCCGTGCGCGCCGGGTTTCGCAGCGCACGTGCCGCCGCATCGAAGCAGGCGTAGCGCGCCGGCTCCGCTCCGCGCTTTACCGAGTTTCGCCGTACTACCCGGGCACCCGTAGGGCGGGGTCCGCGGCGCAGGGAATCCGGAAGCGGCGGTGGCGACTGCTTTCGGGGGATCTGCGGCGTGGGCTTCGCCCTACTCTTCTCGATGGTGGTCGCGCGCTGCGGGTTCGCGCGCCCTCACCCCAACCCTCTCCCGCAAGCGGGAGAGGGAGCGATTCGCGTCCTTCTCCCGCTTGCAGGAGAAGGGTGGATGAGGGCACAGGCGTCGGCGACATTCACCCACGCCCTCCACCCGTTTACCCTGTGCACCTGCGGCCCGTCCGGCCGCCGGAGCCCGCATGACCCAGCCCCACCCCACCGACCGCGACGCCGACCGCCTGAACTGGGCCCGCGCCGCGACCGGCGACGACCGCCTCGAACTCGCCCGAGCCTCTTTCGACGCCGGTTTCCGCAGCTATTGGCGCGGCCACACCGACGCCGGCAGCGTCATCGTCATGGACTCCCCGCCCGACCTCGAAGACGCGCGCCCGTGGCTGCGCATCCGCGACATGCTGCTCGCCGGCGGCGTGCGCGTGCCGCAGGTGCGCGCGCAGGACCTGGAACGCGGCTTCCTGCTGCTGGAAGACCTCGGCCAGCAGACCTTCCTGCAAGCCTTCGAAGCCGGCCACGGCGACGCCGACGCGCTGTTCGACGCGGCCTTCAGCGAACTGCTGAAAATCCAGGCGCTGCCCTGCCCGGACGATCTGGCGCCCTACGACGAAGCCTTCCTGAGCCGCGAGCTGCGTCTGTTCGACGAATGGTTCCTGGGCCGGCATCTGGGCCTGAGCCTGGAGTGCGGCGATCTGGAACGGCTCGATCTGGCCTATCGCCGCATCCTCGACAACGTCCTCGCCCAGCCGCGGGTGTTCGTGCATCGCGACTACATGCCGCGCAATCTGATGCCGGTGGACGGCGGCGTGGCGGTGATCGATTTCCAGGGCGCGCTGAAAGGGCCGATCGCCTACGACCCGATCAGCCTGTTCCGCGATGCCTTCATCAGCTGGCCGGAAGACCGCGTGGACGCCTGGATGGCGCGCTATCACGCGCGCGCCGTCGCCGCCGGCATCCCCCTGCCCGAGTTCGCGCGCTTCCGCCGCGATGCCGATTTCGCCGGATTGCAACGCCACATCAAGATCCTCGGCCTGTTCGCGCGGCTCAATCATCGCGACGGCAAGCCCAAGTACCTGGCCGACGCGCCGCGCTTCCTGCGCTATCTCGACATCGTCCTGCCGCGCTATCCCGAACTGGCGCCGCTGGCCGAGATCGTCGAACGCTACGTGCGTCCCGCGCTCGCGCCCTCGACCGGCGTGCCGGCATGAAAGCGCTGATCTTCGCCGCCGGCCTGGGCGAGCGCATGCGGCCGTTGTCGCTGCACACGCCCAAGCCCTTGCTCGCGGTCGGCGGCAAGCGCCTGATCGAATGGCATCTGGAAAAGCTCGCCGGCATCGGCGTGCGCGAAGTCGTGATCAACACCTCGTGGCTGGCCGAGCAGTTTCCGGTCGCGCTCGGCGACGGCGCGCGCTGGGGCCTGCGCCTGCGTTTTTCCTACGAGGGCGAGACCCCGCTGGAAACCGGCGGCGGCATGCTGCATGCGCTGGAGCTGCTGCACGAAGGCACCGATCCGCGCACACCGTTCATCGTCGCCAACGGCGATATCTGGACCGACTACGATTTCGCCGCCTTGCCGCGCGAGTTCGACGGCGACGCGCACCTGCTGCTGGTGGACAACCCGGTGCAGCGGCCGCTGGGCGATTTTCAGCTGGAAAACGGCCGTATCGGCAACGAAGGCGAATCGCGGCTGACCTACTCCGGCATCGGCCTGTATCGCGCCTCGCTGTTCGACGATTGGCGCGCGGTCTTGCGCGCCGCCGTGGGCGACACCGCCGACGCACACCGCACGCCGCCGCGTTTCAGCACCGTGCCGCTGTTGCGCGCCAGCGCCGCGCGCGGCCGTATCGGCGGCGAACACCATCGCGGCCGCTGGACCGACGTCGGCACGCCGGAGCGTCTGCAGCAGCTCGACGCGGCGCTGACCGCGGAACAACACGCCTGACCCTCAGCGCCCAGCATCCGGCCCGCGCCTCGGGCCGGAGCCGCGGACACCGCAACGACGAGCGCGGCGCGATATCGCCAGCCGCGCCGCCCCTCACGACATCGGACACCCCATGACCGCCGTAAGCCTCACCAAGACCAGCAAATTCCTCAGCCTCGTGCTGCGCCACGAACCCGAAGCGATCGGCCTGACCCTCGACGCCAACGGCTGGGCCGACATCGAAGAACTCATCGACCTGGCCAACGCCAGCGGCAAGCCGGTCACCCGCGCGCTGATCGACGAAGTGGTGCGCGACAACGACAAGCAGCGTTTCGCGATCAGCGAAGACGGCCTGCGCATCCGCGCCAACCAGGGCCATTCGATCGAGATCGATCTGACCCTGACCGCGTTGGAACCGCCGGTCACGCTGTACCACGGCACCGCGACCCGTTTCGCCAAGTCGATCCGCAACCTGGGCTTGGTCAAGCAAAGCCGCCAGCACGTGCATCTGTCGGCCGATCAAGCCACCGCGATCAAGGTCGGCGGCCGCCACGGCAGGCCGCTGGTGCTGAAGATCCGGTCCGGCGAGATGCATGCGCGCGGGCTGGCGTTCTTCCGTTCGGAAAACGGCGTGTGGCTGACCGATGCGGTCGCGGCGGAATTCATCGACTGGCCGGAGCAAGGCTGAGCCGATGCAGCTGAGCGCGGTCCAGGGCGACATCACCACGCTGGCGGTCGATGCGATCGTCAATGCGGCCAATTCGTCCTTGCTCGGCGGCGGCGGAGCTTTAGGCGTTTGATCTTGCTCTCGCTCTTTCTGTTGCCCTCGCTCTTGCTTGAGGCTTCTTTTGCTCGTCATTCCCGCGAACGCGGGAATCCAGAGACTTCAAACGTTCTCGCACGAAAGGCACTGGATTCCCGCGTTCGCGGGAATGACGGTAGGAGGGAGTGCGCGGGTCTGGTTGTTTCGTCGATCAGGGGCTTTCAGGTTCCTTAGAAGCTTCAAGCAAGATCAAACGCTACAAGCAGGATCAAACGCTATAGGCAAGATCAAACGCTAAACGCTTCCGCCATGGAGCGGCGGGTCACTTTCTTTGTCCAAAGCCACAAAGAAAGTAACCAAAGAAAGGGCTTTAGGCTGTTTCGAGTCAAAAGCCNNGCCGCCCTCCGGGTGTCCCTGGTCTCGCGAGTTAGTAGCTGCGCCCAGCAACAACAGCAACAGCAACGGCAAAAAACAAGAGCAAAGGCAGAGCCAAGCCCAAGCCCAAGCCCAAGCCCAAGCCCAAGCAAAATCTTGGCAACGGCTGCAGCAAAAAAGAATTCCGGCTCTCGCCGATAACGGATGCATGGTCGCGTTCACGCAACGCAATCACTGCAGTTCGGCTCGGCAACAACACAAGCACACAAAAACCGCGATCAACTACAACCGCCTTATCGAACTTCTAGATCCCCGACAACGCCCTACTCCGCCCCGAGCGTCTGCCTCAAGAACGGCACCGTAATCCGCCGCTGCGCCGCAAGCGAAGCCCGATCGAGCTTGTCGAGCAACGCCGTCAACCCGCCCAGATCGCGATCGACCCGCTTGAGCAACCAATCCAACGCCGCTTCTTCCAACGCCAGCCCGCGCCGCTGCGCACGCTGACGCAGCACTTCGCCGCGGCCCGCGTCGTCCAAAGGCGACAGCACGATGCGCGTGCATTGCGACAAGCGCGAACGCAAGTCCGGCAGGCTCAACGGCAACTCGTCGGGATTTTCGCGCGCAGCGTAGATCAAGGCGATGCCGGCCTGACGCGCGCGGTTGTGCGTGTCGAACAAGGCGACCTCGTCGTCGCGATCGCCGGCGATCGCCTCGATGCCATCCAGCGCCAACAAGTCGTTGCCTTCCAGCGCGAACAAGGCATCGCGCAGACGGCCGCTGGCGGCGCTCAGGGGCAGGTAGGCGGCGCGGCGGCCGGCGGCTTCCGCGGCCGCGCAGGCGCCGAGCAAAAGATGGGTCTTGCCCACGCCGGCCGGGCCGGCGAGGTAGACCCAGTCGGCGCCGGTCGGGTCCAGGTAACCGGCCGTCTCATGGGTCTGCGTGGCCAGCGCGCGCAACTGCGCGATGGCGCCGTCGGGTGCATCGACATACGTGTCCAAACGCTGGTCCGGCGGATAGCGCAGGGCCAGCGGCAACTGCGGAACGCTCACTGAGTTTCGCGCTCCGCGCCGGCGGCGCCGTTGCCGTTGTCGCCGGCCGGCGTGGCCGCGTCCGGCGCGATCGGCGTGGTCGCCGGATCGAGCAGGACGTCCGGATGATCGCCCGCGTACAGACGGCTGTGGGTGTAGCGCTCCTGCGCATAGCGCAACAGCACGTTGGCCACCGCCGCGATCGGCAACGCCAGCAGCATGCCGAGGAAACCGAACAAGGTGCCGCCGGCCAGCACGGCGAAGATCACCGCGACCGGATGCAGGCCGATGCGATCGCCGACCAGCTTCGGGGTGAGCCAATAGCTTTCGATGACCTGGCCGACGCCGAACACGGCCAGCACGCCGGCCACGTATTTCCAGTCGCCGTACTGCACCAATGCCGCGATCACGCCCAGGATGATGCCGCTGGCCGGGCCCAGGTACGGCACGAAGGTCAGCAGGCCGGCGATGATGCCGATCAGGATGCCCAGGTCCAGGCCGACGCCCCACAGGCCGATGCCGTACATCACGCCCAGGGTGACCATCACCAGGAACTGGCCGCGCAGGAACGCGCCGAGCACGTCGCTGGACGCCTTGGCCAGACGGCTGGCGGTGGCCAGATGATCGCGCGGGATCAGCGAGGCGACGCGATCGACCAGCACGTCCCAGTCGCGCAGGAAGAAGAACGTCAGCACCGGCAGCAGGGCGATGTTGGCGACCATCGCCATCACCGCGAAGCCCGAACGCGACAGATAGCCCAGCAGCGTGGTGGCGACGCCGCCGGCGCGCTCCCAGTTGCTGCGCACCAGTTCGATCAGGTGATTCAGATCGAGCCAGTCGCTGATCTCCAGGCGGGTGCGCTGCTCCAGCCACGGAATCGCGATGCCGGTGAACCAGTCGCGGTAGCGCGGCAGCGACACGATCAGGGTGCTGATCTGGCGCTCGATCAACGGCACCAGCAGCACCAGGATCAGCAGCACCAGCAAGGCCATCGAGGTGAACACCAGGATCACCGAGGTGTTGCGCGAGCGGCCGGTGCGTTCGAGCCGATCGACCAGCGGATCGCCGAGCCAGCCCAGCATCGCGGCGACCACGAACGGGGTCAGCACCGGCGCCAGGACCCACAGCAGCCAGCACGCGCCCACGCCGAGCGCCGTCCATTGCAGACGGCGCAGGAACAGCGCGATGTCTTCCAGAGGAGTGCGTTCCATGCGTCAGTGCAACTGATACACGGGGGGCTGGCCATCCAGGCCATCGAGCGCCACCAGGGTGCCGCCGGCATCGACCATGCGCTTGAGGCCGGGCAGGCCCGACAGCAGCTCCAGGTCGAACTCCAGGCTTTCCGGGGTGGTGCGCACCGGGGTGATCTTGCGGATCACCGCCAGGCCCTGCAGGTAGCCGGCCAGGCGGATGTAGTCGTCGGCGCTGCGCACGCCGGTGAACACCACCCGATAGGTGCCCGGCGGACCGGCCATGCTGCGCTTGGCGTAGCGCTTCATCAGCGCGTCGGCGGCACCGTCGGCGCCGCCGGACATGACCTTGCGCGCGTCCGGATCGGTGGCGGTCCAGCTGTTGAGCACCTTGCCGCCGTCCACGAAGCTCCATTCGCCCTTCCAGCCACCGGTCTTGACCCGGTACAGCTTGCCGATCAGCTGCATCGGCGGGCTGTAGCGCGCCGAGGCGCGGGCCACCGCGGCGGCGTCGCCGCGCCAGATCGCGCCGACGCTGGCCTGTTCGGCCGCGCTGCCGGTCGGCAGGCCGAGCTTGTAGCCGCGTTCGATCGCGCGATTGAGCGCCGCGCGCGCGGCGTTGGCCTGCGCCAGACCGACCAGGCGCGGGCCGCTGCCGTCGTCGATCGCCATCCACAGCACCGGCTTGGGCCGCGGCTGCGGCCAGATCGGCAGGCCCAGGGTCGAGGCGAGGTTATCGACCTTCTCCTGGTCGAAATTGACGATCAAGGTGGTCTGGAAGGTCGGCGCGCCGGTGGATTGCGACACGCCCTCGTCCTGGCGGTAGTCGTAGCCCAGGGCGTAGTCCTTGGCCCGGCGCAGCTCCTGGCCAACGCCCGGGCGGCTGGCCGCGGTGCGGTCGCCGGACATCTTGCTGAGCACCTGGGCCAGCGCACGCGCCATCGCGCCGTTGCGCTCGTTCTCGCTCTGGCCGCCGACCGGCACCTCGGCCGAGTACGCGCCTTCGGCCTGGGCGCGGTCGCCTTCCACGCGCTGCGCGCTCGCGGCGAAGCTCGCCAGCAGCGCCATCGTCGCCATCCAGCCCCGAATTGCCTTACCCATCGACAAGCCCATCGCTATCCCTATCCGTATGAGGAGCGGGCATCCGGCCCGCATGGCGAGCCGCTGACCCGGCTCGAAGGCCGTTCGCGGCCGTCAGGCCGGTACGGACGTTCAAGGTCGGAAATGTTGCCGTAGTGGAGCCGGATCGTCCATTCGGGAGCTGAACGGCCCTGGGGGGCGAGGAACGAGTTCGCAGGAGTGAGGAACGAGTAAAAGCGCCGCAGCGCCTGCCTTTACTCGTTCCTCACTCCTGCGAACTCACTTCTCCCGCCCCCCTGCCTGCTAAAATCCAGCGTTTCCTTCCGCGACCGCCGGGGCCGCCGTGACCGCATCTCCTTCCGACACCTCCCCCAAGCCGCTGACTTACCGCGACGCGGGCGTCGATATCGACGCCGGCAACGAGGTCGTCGAACGCATCAAGCCGCTGGTCAAGCGCAGCTTCCGTCCCGAAGTCATGGGCGGGCTGGGCGGCTTCGGCGCGCTGTTCGATCTGTCGGGCAAATACCGCGAGCCGGTGCTGGTCTCCGGCACCGACGGCGTCGGCACCAAGCTCAAGCTCGCGCAGGAACTCAATCGCCACGAGACCATCGGCATCGATCTGGTCGGCATGTGCGTCAACGACGTGCTGGTGCAGGGCGCCGAGCCGCTGTTCTTCCTGGACTACTTCGCCACCGGCAAGCTCGACGTGGAAACCACCGTATCGGTGGTCGGCGGCATCGCCCGCGGCTGCGAACTCGCCGGCTGCGCGCTGATCGGCGGCGAAACCGCGGAAATGCCCGACATGTACCCGCCGGGCGAATACGATCTGGCCGGCTTCACCGTCGGCGCGGTGGAGAAGTCGCAGATCCTCGACGGCTCGCGCGTGGCCAAGGGCGACGTGCTGATCGGCATCGCCTCCAGCGGCCCGCATTCCAACGGTTACTCGCTGATCCGCCGCATCTTCGACCGCGCCGGCCGTCCGGGCGACGTCGCCGTCGGCGGCGTGCGCCTGATCGACGCGCTGATGGAGCCGACCGCGCTGTACGTCAAGCCGATCCTGGAACTGCTGCGCGCCGACGGCGGCCAGCACGCCATCCACGCCATGGCCCACATCACCGGCGGCGGCCTGACCGAAAACATCATCCGCGTGATCCCCGACGGCCTCGGCCTGGACATCCGCACCGCCACCTGGAACCTGCCGCCGGTGTTCGACTGGCTGCAGCGCGAAGGCGCGGTGCAGCGCGAGGAAATGTGGCGCACCTTCAACTGCGGCATCGGCTTCGTGCTGGTGGTGCCCGACGATGCGGTCGCCGCGACCGAAGCCGACCTCAAGCGCCTGGGCCTGAACCACTGGCGCATCGGCGAAGTGGTCGGCCATAGCGAAGGCGAGCGCGTCCACATCGGATGAGTCTCGCATCGCAGGGACGCATGAGCGCGATCAAGAAGATCGCATTGGGTCTGGTGCTGGCGGTCTTCGCCGTTACCTGGATCTCGCCGAAAAGCCCGTTCGAACAAGGCATGCACAGCGTGCTGACCGTCGTCGGGCTGTTCTGGCTGTGGCGCCACGATCGCCGCTGGGGCATGCGCGACGGCCACTTCGTCGCGATCTGCGTGTTCATGACCGCGCATTGCATCGCCGCGCGCTGGTTGTACTCGTACGTGCCTTACGACCAGTGGATTCAGTGGCTCACCGGTGGCTGGTCGCTGAACCAGGCCTTCGGCTTCGAGCGCAATCACTTCGACCGTCTGATCCACTTCCTGTACGGCGTGTGCTTCGCCCCGGCCGTGCGCGAATACTTCCGCCAACGCTGGCCGGCGCTGTCGCCGCGGCAGGCGTTCGTGCTGGCGGTCGCGGCGGTCATGTGCACCAGCCTGATCTACGAATGGATTGAATGGGCGATCGCGCTGACCATGTCGCCCGCGGACGCGGAGTCCTACAACGGCCAGCAAGGCGATGTCTGGGACGCGCACACCGATATGTTTCTTGCGACACTGGGCGCGCTGGCGGCCTGGCCGCGAGCGCGCAAGCCCGCGCCCCGGGCCGGCAGCGCCTCTTGATCGCCGGCCGCGGCCGGCATCGCGCCGATCGACATCGTTCCGAAGGAGAGCACGCGTCATGAACACGCCCGATCCTTCCACCTCCGACTCCGGCCGCCTGGACGTGCGACCCGCGCCCGTCGCCGCTGCGCCCGCGAATCAGCTCGACACGCTCGGCGTCCTGTACTACGTGCTTGCCGCGTTGACCGGCTTGTTCTCGCTGATTCCGATCATCCACGTGGTGATGGGCCTGGCGATGATCGGCGGACGCTTCGAACAGGGCCCCAATCCGCCGCCGCCGATGGTCGGCTGGATATTCGTGATCATGGGCGCGATGTTCATCCTCGGCGGACTGGCCTGCGCGGCCCTGTTCGCCATGACCGGACAGCGGCTGCGCCAGCGCCGCGGCTACACCTTCTGCCTGGTGGTCAGCGCGATCAGCTGTACCTTGATGCCGTTCGGCACAATCCTCGGCGTGTTCGCCCTGATCGAGCTGACCAAGCCGCACATCAAAGCCTTGTTCGCTCCCGCGCGTTGAACACTACGCAGCCTGCGCGATCGGGGACCGCCGACATGGCCACGAAGCATTCGCCCGCCCGCCGCGACCCGGCCGCTTCGCTGCGCCGGCTGAGCCTTTGGTTTTATGTGCTGGCCGGACTGGACGTCGCCGCGGCGGTGATGTTCGGCCAGTTCGCGCGCTCGATACGCGACAGCTACGCAACGGCGGCATTGGCGGCCGAACCGGGGCAGCTGGGCAACCTTGCGATCGCGCTGTGCACGACGATGCTCGCGGTCAACGCGGTGTTCGCGCTGCTGCATCTGGCGACCGCGCTGAGCCTGCGCCGGCGGCGCTCGCGCGCGCTGTGCATCGGGGTGTCGGTGCTGAGTTGCCTGCTGTTTCCGTTCGGCACCGTCACCGGCGCGTATGCCCTGGCCCTCTTGCGCGCAACGCCGATCAAGGCCTTGTTCGCTTCCGCGCGCTGAGCGCGCCCTCGACAGGAGACACCGGAATGTCCCAGACCGACCCGCGTCCGACGGCCAACGCCGAAGACGCTTCGCATCTGCAGATACTCAGCATCGCCTACTACGTGTTCGTCGTGCTCGACCTGTTGTCGATCGGCTTCATCGCGCTGTACGCAGTGATGATGTCGACCTTGTTCAGCATGGAGCAGACCTCGCACGCGAGTTCGGCGCCGCCGCAGGCGTTCGTCCACATGATCGTCGGCTTCTGCGTGTTCGCCGCGCTGTTGTCCTTGCTGTTCGCGGCGCTGCATTTCGTCACCGCGCGGCGCCTGCGCGACCGTCGCGGCCTGGGCTTCTGCCAGGTCGTCGCCGGCCTGACCTGCCTGTCGATTCCGCTGGGCACGACGCTGGGCGTATTCACTTTCATCGTGTTGGGACGGCCTTCGGTGAAGGCATTGTTCCAAGCGCGATCCTGAGCGCATCGGCTCGCCGCGAATACGGCGGCCGTCGCCGGCTCATCAGCACTATTTCAGTAAGGAGCGAGACATGGGCGCGTGGGGTTTTGGCAGTTTCGAGAACGACGACGCCGCCGATTGGCTGGACGAATTGGGCGACCATCAGAGTCTGGCGCTGGTGCGCGAAACCATCGCCGCGGTGCTGGACGCGGAGGAGCAATTGGAAGCGCCCGAAGCCTGCGCGGGAATCGCCGCGGGCGAGCTGATCGCCGCCGCCATCGGCCGGCCCTCGGGCGCCGCGCGCAAGCAGGAAGAACTGATGATCTGGATTTCGAAGATGCGGCCGTCGCCGGACGCGGCCTTGATCGCCGACGCGGTCAGCGCGATCGATCGCATCCTCGGCCCGGACTCGGAACTGCGCGAGCTGTGGGCGGAAACCGACGACTTCGCCGCGTGGCAGGCGGATGTGACGCAGCTGCGCTCGCGCCTGGCGTTCTGAGCGGCGCTGAAACCTATCTACATGGCCCCGGACGGTAGCCGCGCGAGCCGTCCGCGCCAAGACAGGTCGAACCCGGCCGGGACCTGCCGGGGCGGCCGTGGAACCCTGAACACGAACCGGACCGACTAGACAGGTCCACCCGGTTGTCCCCGCGTTGTCATCACCGGGTTGCGCTCGCCGCCCAAGCTGGACGCCTGTTCCTCAGCGCTTCCGGCCGTCATGACCTACCGTCTCGCCCTGTTCGATATCGCCGGCACCACCGTGTCGGACCCGGGCTTCGTCGCCCAGGCTTTCGTCGGCGCGATGGCCGCCGCCGGGCACCCGATCGACCACGAGGCCTGCCGGCCGCTGATGGGCTATCCCAAGCCGCTGGCGATCGCGCGCCTGCTCGGCGATCGGGCCACCGACGCGGCGGTCAAGGCGATCCACGAGGATTTCGTCCAGCGCATGCTGGTGTGCTATCGCGATTGGCCGGGGATCGAACCGCTGCCGGGCGCGGAATCGATCTTCGCCCTGCTGCGCGCCAACGGCATCAAGGTCGCGCTCAACACCGGCTTCTCGCGCGATATCGCCGACGCCATCATCGAGCGCCTGCGTTGGGCCGATCGCATCGACGGGCTGATCGCCAGCGACCAAGTCGCGCAAGGCCGGCCCGCGCCGGACATGGCGCAGGCCGTGATGCAGCGCTTGTCCATCGACGATCCGGCGCAACTGGTCAAGATCGGCGACACCGAGGTCGATATCGGCGAAGGCCGCAACGCCAAGGCCGGCCTTGTGGTGTCGATCACCACCGGCGCCTTCACCCGCGCCGAACTGGAGCCGTACCGGCCCGACCGCATCATCGATTCGCTGTTCGAACTGCCGGCGCTGCTCGGCCTCGCCGACGGCGCGCGCAACGCCGCGGCATGAAACGCGCGCGCGCCCACACCGGCGAAGGCATGCGCCAGTGGCAGGTGACCCTGCTCGCCGGCGGCGCCGCGCTGGTCACCTATGCGTGCATGTACGCGTTCCGCAAGCCGTTCGCGGCCGCATCGTTCCACGGTCAGCAATGGTTCGACGTCGACTACAAAGTGTGGCTGGTGGTCGCGCAGATCCTGGGCTACATGTGCAGCAAGTTCATCGGCATCGGCGTGATCGGCGGCCTGCGCCGCGAACGCCGCGCGCGCCTGCTGCTGATGTTGATCGGCGTGGCCTGGCTGGCCTTGCTCGGCTTCGCCCTGGTGCCGGCGCCGTGGAATATCCCGTTCCTGTTCCTCAACGGCCTGCCGCTGGGCATGGTCTGGGGCCTGGTCTTCAGCTATCTGGAAGGCCGCCGCACCACCGAGGCGATGGGCGCGATCCTGGCGTCGAGTTTCATCATGGCCTCGGGCATCGTCAAAAGCGTCGGCAAGTGGCTGCTGCTGGCGGGGGTGAGCGAATTCTGGATGCCGTTCCTGACCGGGCTGCTGTTCCTGCCGCCGCTGGTGATCGCGCTGCATTTCCTCGAACGCATCCCCGAGCCCGATGCCGACGACCGCCGCGAACGCAGCGAGCGCCTGCCGATGAACCGCAGCGAGCGGCGCGCCTTCGTGCGCCAGTTCCTGCCCGGATTGGCGCTGATGATCCTGTGCTACGTGGCGCTGACCGTGGTGCGCGATTTTCGCGACAACTTCGAGGCCGAGCTGTTCAACGATCTGGGGTACGGCGGCAATGCGGGCGTGTTCGCGTTGATCGAGACGCCTATCGCCGTGGCGGTACTCGCCTTGACCGCGGGGCTGACGTGGTTCCGCGACAACCTGCGCGGCCTGATGGCGCTGCACGGGCTGATGTTCGCCGGCCTTGCCGTCGCCGGCGTCAGCACGCTGGCGTTCCAGTCCGGCGCATTGCCGCCGCTGTGGTGGCTGGCGCTGGTCGGGTTCGGCCTGTATCTGGCCTATGTGCCGTTCAACTGCGTGTTCTACGAACGCTTGATCGCGACCTTCCGCGTCGCCGGCAACGTCGGTTTCCTGATGTATCTGTCGGACGCCTTCGGCTACCTGGGCAGCGTCGCGGTGCTGCTGACGAAGGAATTCTCCGGCCTGCAGCTGTCGTGGACGCAATTCTTCGCCCAGACCGTGCTGGCCCTGGCCGCGCTCGGCGGCGCCTGCCTGCTGCTGTCGGCGGTGTACTTCCATCATCGCGCGACGCGCCGCTCCGGCGCGCCGACGCTCGCGCCCATCCGACTCTCGCCAACGCATCGTCCATGAAATCCGAATCCGCTCTCGTCATCGGCGCCGGCATCGTCGGCCTCGCCATCGCCCGCGCGCTCGCCGTGCGCGGCCACCGCGTCACCGTCCTGGAACGCTACGACCGCGCGGTCGGCGCTTCGGTGCGCAACTTCGGCATGATCTGGCCGATCGGCGTGACCAACGGCGCCGCCTACGAACGCGCCCTGCGTTCGCGCGCGATCTGGCAGGAAGTGATCGACGGCGCCGGGCTCTGGCACGACCCCTGCGGCTCGCTGCACATGGCCTACGAGCAAGACGAATGGGAGGTGCTGGAACAGTACGCGGCCGCCAACCGCTCGCTGCGTCCGTGCTCGCTGCTCGATCGCGACGCGGCGCTGGCGATCTCGCCGGTGCTGGTCGGCGAAAACCTGCGCGGCGCGCTGTTCAACCGCGACGAGATGATCGTCGATCCGCGTCAGGCGCTGGCCGCGCTGCCGGGTTATCTGCACGAACGCCACGGCGTGGAATTCCACTGGCGCACGCCGGTGACCGCGGTGGAAAGCGGACGCGCGCATTCGGGCACGCGCCGCTTCGAGGCCGACCGGGTGTTCGTGTGCAGCGGCCCGGACTTCGAACAACTGTATCCGCAGGTCTATGCGGCGGCGCCGTTGACCCGCTGCAAGCTGCAGATGATGCGCCTGGCCGCGCAGCCGGACGGTTTCCGCCTGGGCTCGGCGCTGTGCGGCGGCTTGTCGCTGGTGCATTACGCCGGCTTCCAGCAGGCCGCCGACGTGGCGCCGCTGCGCGCGCGCTATCAGGAACAGTTCGGCGAGCTGATCGAACTGGGCATCCACGTGATGGCGGCGCAGAACGGCCGCGGCGAAGTCACCATCGGCGATTCGCACGCCTACGCGCATACGCACGACCCGTTCGATGAGCAAAGCATCAACGCCAAGGTGCTGGATTATCTGAACCGGTTCCTGCGCCTGCCCGATCCGCGCGTGATCCAGACCTGGCACGGGATCTATCCCAAGCTCACCGACGGCAGCAGCGAGTTCGTCGCCGAGCCGGCGCCGGGCGTAACCATCGTCAACGCCGTCGGCGGCGGCGGCCTGGGCATGACCTTGAGCTTCGGACTGGCGGAAGAAATCGTCGATGGCCGCTACGGCGCGGTGCGCCGGGCGGCGGCCTGAAAAAACCCGGGATTCGCGCTCGCGCCGGCGCAACGCAAAAATCTCCGCGCCGACCGGTTGCGTCGGCGCGGAGAGGTTGCACGACTACCGGCTCATGATCCGGCCGATGTCCGCATCGTGCGGATCGATGCGTCGATCAATTGCCCCACAGTTCTTCGACGCCGCCCGAGCACGCGGCCGACGCGGCACCGGCCGCGACCGCGCCGCCCGGGATCGCGCTCACACCGACCGCGCAGCCCACGTCGGCGCCGACCACGGTGATGACCTGCAGCACGACCTGCCACCACTTGCGCCTGGCGTGCTGGACCTGGCCGGCGCTGGCTTCGACGTCATACCGCTTGTTCCAGAACGCCAGCGAATGGCGCGCGGTGCTCAGGCCGGCGAGCACGGCCTGGCCGCCCTGGCTCTTCGGGTCGAGCTGGACGATCGCTTCGTTTTCGATCTTGGCTAGTTGCGCGTCGATCTCGGCGGCCGATTGCGCGTCGGTGGACAAGGCGCGATCGATGCGGTCCAGGAACGCGGCTTCGCGCGCATCGAAATACTTGCGGAACGGCGCGACGCGCTCGCCGAAGCGCAGGTCGCGCTGGGTCGGCTGGTACGGGGTGTACTGGGCGATGAATTCCTCGCGCGAACCTTCCGGGCGGTAGCCGCACAGGTCCACCACGTCTTCCAGCAAGGTGCCCTTGCGCGCGCCGTTGTCGCTCTGCGCCATCAGGCAGCCCAGATACGCGTTGTGCTCGGCGCCGACCGTGTCCATCGGGTTGCCGGCCAGCGCCGGCGCGCAGGCTCCGGCCAACAGCGCCACGCCGATCCAGCGGCCCATGCGCGTTCCATGCTTGGCGATCGAATGCTTGATATCCATTGCGTTGCGATTCCTTGGAGTGAATGGAGTGAAAGGACTCGAACCTGAGTCGTGTATGGTCCGCGGCGCTTTCGATCGATTGCGGCGACATGCGCCGACGGCGATGTGCGAAGCGTCGATGCGATCGAAGGCGCCGCCGACGTCGATCATTTACCGACGCGTCGCGGCGATTTACGAGGAAGGAGTCGGGATCGAATCGGGCCTCGACGGGCCTGCGCGGGTCGCGGCGGGTACATTCGCGGCGCAGGCGAAGCCGATCGCGAACTGCGTCACAGGCGCGATGCGCGCGCGTCGAACGCGGCGGACACGCGCCGATGCGCTGCGTGTATCGCGCGCGGCAAAAATAATGAGTAAGCGGATTCGGAATTCGAAGCAGCCCGGGATTCGCGAAACGCGATCGCGATCGACGGCCTTGCGCCGTCGTCCATCCGGGCATGCGGTGCGGCATGAGCTGCCAATCCAATCGCGGGCTATGGCGTCCTGATACGCCATAGCCCGCGGCGTCCAGTCCGCTGGCTCCCCCGTCGGACTGACCGCACCCGCCAACGCCGCGCTGCGAGCGCCGCGTTACCGACCGCAGCGGCATCCATGCCGATACGGGGCGGGCCGCATATCCCTATGCCCAACCGGTCCGGCGCATTCGCGCGGTCCGCCCGTGAGGCTCGCGATGGAGCCGCGGACGACGCGATCGCGCGCCGAACCCGATGGTTACGCATCCGCCGCAAGCGCGATGGATGTTGCCGGGTCCGTTCCCGGGACCCGGGCCTTCCCTAGCCGACCTCAGCGAACCGCGCCCCGGTGCGGCCCGGGGCGCGATCCGATGAGCCGCCGCGCCCCACTCCTTCCAGGAGCGTTCCTTCCGGAGCGGGCCGCGACGGAAACCGATGACGTGTTCGCCTTCCTTGGCCGGCGCAACCCTCGTCCGATCGTGTCCGGATCGGGGCGATGTCCGCGCTTGAACGACGTCTTTATTTACCGCCGTATCGCGCCGCTTTGCGAGGAAGGATGTGGGACCGAACCGGGACGAAATGGGAAGATTTCGAATGCCATGCGACGGCGTACTGACTCATAGCGCAAACACGATCACAACCCGACCGTGTCCGCACGCAAGTTCATCCGGAAACGTTCCCACTTTGTGCCCGCTATTTGTTTGGACGCGCCGCCGAGCGGGTTCGTAGGCTGAGCGCTCCTGATGACTCGCCTACAGGGGGCGAACATGAAAACCTTATTTGCGACGCTGGCGCTCGGCGCGGCGCTCGTGGCCAGCACGGCCACTTCGGCTCACGACAACGACGCGGCGTGCCTGGCTCCGGGCGCGCAGGTGATCGACGCGGGCTCGTTCAGCTTCACGCCGACCCAACTGACCCAGTTCGAGGCGCAGCACAGCGGCGGCGGCGGCATGTGCACGCCGACCAGTTGCGGCATCGTCGATGACCATTGGGCGGTCGCGACCTTGATGATCGCCAACTACTGCCAGGACAAGTCGCCCGGCAGCACCCCGCAGGTGATCTCGCCGTCGGTCTACAACGACGTGCTGAACCACCATACCGGCTACAGCTTCAGCGGCCGCGGCGCGCAGAACCTGGTCGGCCGCTGCGTCTACTGCAAGCTTCCCAGCGGCACGCCGATCAAGCCGTCGGCCGTCGCCGCCGGTCACTGAGCAACCCCGCGCCGCCACGCGCCGGTGTGCCGCCCGCCTGCGGGGGCAGCCTGGGCTCACACCAGCGCGTGGCGTCGCGTATAGGCCAGCACCGCATCGACGTGGCGCTGGAGTTCGCCGCGCACCGGCTCCTCCAGTGCGCATTCGGCCAGGACGTAGTAGCCCGAGCGCAGCACGTCGCGCCAACGCGGTTGGCGCGGCAGCTTGGACAGGCTCAGGTAACGCTCCATCGCCCGCGCGCGCAGACGGCCGTCGTCGACGGTGACGCGCCAGATCCGGCTCTTTTCCGCCAGTTCCAGGCGGCCCTGGCCGGTGCTGCGCTCCCAGGCTTCGACCACCGCCAGCATCAGTTCCACCAGCGCGCGGCGGAACGACACGCGCAGTTCTTCGTCGGCCATCGCCGGCGCTTCCACGCCCAGCGGATCGGCCTCGGCGTTTTCGCCCGCCCTCGTCGCGGCGTCGTGCGCGGCGGAGGATTTCAGGCCGAGCACGATCAAGCCTTCGCCCTGCCCGCTTTCGCTGATCTGCGCGCGCAGGGATTCGGCCTGCGCGCCGAGTTTGAAATCGAAGCCCTGCGGCGCCGAGGATTCGTCCAGGTGCTCCAGCGCCTGGGCGAAACGCAGCGCGCCGGGTTCGTCCAGCAGTTCGCCGAACGCGCGTCCGGCCAGCGGCGAGGCTTGCGAGGGTTGCAGCAATTCGCCGGCGCTGCGATTGGCCGCCAGCACCTGGCCGCCGGCATCGAGCACCAGCACCGCGTCGTCGCGGCTGTCGAGCGCGGCCTGCAGGCGCGCGCGATCGACGCCGAGTTCGGCGGCGGCGCGGCGGTAGTAATCGACTTCCTCCGCCAACCGCGCCTGACGCGCCGCTTCGGCCACGCGCGCGCGATGCTGCCGGCGCAGGAAGAACACGGTCAGCCCCAGTAAGCCCGCCAGCGCCGACACCACCGTCAGCCATAGCGCCAGCGTGCGCTGTTTCAGGCTCAGCGCGCGCACCTGGTTCTCCGTCGCCAGCGCGGCGATGGTGCGGTCGCGTTCGGCGGTTTCGAAACGCAGTTGCATCCATTTCATCTCGCGGTCGTAACGCGCTTCGCGCAGCGCGCGCGCGGCGTCCTCGGACTCGCGCAGCGCCGCCATCGCCTGCGGCCATTCGCCCAGCGCTTCGAAGTCGCGCGCCAGTTCGGCGAGCAGGTCCGGACGATCGCTGTCCTGCGCCGCCAACGCGTTCAGGGCCTCGCTCATGCGCTGCTGCGCGGCGCGCGCCTGACCGCGCAGGCGGTCACCGCGCGCGGCCTGCAGTTGCAGCGGCGCCGGCACGATGGTCTTGGCGTCCTGCGCGGCGATCGCCAGGCCGCTGTCGGTCCAGCGCCTGGCCGCGGCCACGTCGCCGCGCTCGATCGCGGCGCGGCCGAGTTCGCTGTAGGTGCGCATCAGATATTTCTTGTCGCCGGCCTGGAGCAGCTCGTCGCGCGCCTGGGTCAGCAGGCTCTCCCCGCGCTGGAGCTCGCCGTTGTTCAACGCCAGCACGCCCAGGCTCGACAGCACGTGGCCGGCCTCGGCCTTGTTGCCGTCGCGCAGGAATTCGGCGCAGGCCTGATCGTAGTGACGGATCGCGTTGGCGTTCTCGCCCAGGTCGCGATAGATGTCGGCGATGTTGTTCAAGGTCTTGCCGGCCTCGGCCTGCGGCAGGCCGCGCTGCAGTTCCAGGCTGGTCATCAGCGCCTGCAGCGCGCCGCGGTAATCGCCGAGCCGGCGCAGCGCCGAGCCGATGTTGTTCCAGGTCTTGGATTGCGCCGGGCGGTCCTCGTTGCGCTCGGCCAGCTTCAGCGCGCGCTTGAATTTGTCCAGCGCCTGCGCCGGGCATTCGCGCCGGTAATCGAGCACGCCGCGGCGGCGCAGCAGCTCGTGTTCGATCGCCGCGGGCGGATGCGCGCCGGCGGCCGATTCGGCGCAATCGAGCACCGCCGCGGCGGCGGCGAATTCGCCCTTGCTCTGCAGCTCGACGCTGCGCTCGTACAGCACCGTCAACGTCGCCGGCAGATCGCCGTCGGGCTCGCGTTGGTAGCGGCGCAGGCATTGCGCCGGATCGGGCAGCACCACCGCCTGTTCCAGGCACGTCGCCGCGCCCGCCTCGTTGCCCGCCGCGGTCTGCGCCACCGCCGCCGACGGCGCGATCAACGCCGCCCACACCCACACCCACCGCATCGCCCTGTCCGTGCCCACGCTCGCCCCCGTGCCGCCGCAGTCGGCAGCTTTGCCGATTCGGACTGGAAGCGGAAGCTGAGCGGCTGGGCACGAGCGCCGCAGCGGGGCGACTTCACGCGCTGCGTCACAGTAACGGCGGGCCGCCATCGCAATCGCGGCGGCGGCGGTTCGAATTCCGGACCACTGACCGGGCCGCCACCGGACCGGCTCGCGCCGGTCCGGCAGGGTCGCGAGGGCCGGTTCAGCGCTCGATCGTCAGCCCCAGCTTGTCCGCGAACGCATCGCCGGTGGCGTTGCCGTGTTCGAAGCGGATTTCCACTTCGGCCCATTGCGCGTCGGCCGGGACGCGGCCTTGCAGGGTGTAGGTCTGCAAGGCGCCATTGCCGCCCGCGGGCGCGAGTTCGAACGCGCTGCCGGTGTAGAGCGCCTGCAGGCCCGGCCAGCTGGAGGCGCTGATCGCCGCCGGATAGCCGGCGTCGGCGCGATCCAGCACCCGGTCGTAACGCAGATATTCGCCGGGCTTGAACGCGTACGACTTGCTGTTGGCGAAGTTCAGCGCGCCCGACCAGTTCGCCGGCCAATAGCCGCTGCCCGGCCAGGTGGCGTTGGACAGATAGCCCGGGTAATAGCTGTCGGCGCGATCGCTGTCGAGGTTGTAGCGGATGTACTGATCGCCCTTGAAGAAGTACAGCTTGCTGCGGCTGAAGAAGAACGTCGCCTCGATGTCGCGCGCGCCGCCGGCGAATTTCTCCAGGCCCGGCCAGCTGCCGGCGATCGGCGCCGGATAGCCCGGGTCGGCGCTGCGCGCGGCCAGGTCGTAGCGCAGGTATTGCGCGTCCTTGAAGAAATACACCTTGCCGTTGCCGGCTTCGAAGGCCGCGTCGATATCGCGCGCGCCGCCGGCGAATTTCTCCAGGCCCGGCCAGTTCTCGGCGATGGATTGCGGATAGCCGCTGGCGACGCGATCGGCGGCGATGTCGTAGCGGTAGTAGTCGCTGCCGCGGAACACGTGGCCGATACCGGCGGCGCTGAAGCTGGCCAGTCCGCGCAGATCGTAGAAACGCAGGAATACCCGCGCGCGATGGCCGCTGGATGCGCCCAGGTCGGCGTTGAGCTTGAACCTCGCCGCGCCGTCGCTCAGATTCAAACCACGCAGATCCACGCGCTGGCTCAGGGTGTTGCTGCGCGAGGTGTCGCGGCCGATCAGCAGATTCGCGCCGCCGTCGCTGGGCCGCGCCGGCAACCACGTGTACTGCGCGTAGTTCACCACTTGCCCGCCGTTGCCCTTGCGCCAGCCGGGCACGTCGCTGTCGTAGGCGCGATCGATACGGCCCTGCGAGTATTCGGCATCGGCGTTGGCGAGCAGATTCACGCCGAACGCGGGCGCGGCTTCGCGCGCGGGCTTGTGCATCGGCCGGCCGTCGAGACCGGGCGGAACCGCCAGGCCCAGATGGGCGAGGATGCTCGGCGCGACATCGACCTGGCGCGGCGCCAGCCGCAGCGGTTCCATGCCGAGCTTGGGCACGGATTCGCCGCTGAAGGCGATCAGGGTCTTGCGGTCTTCCGGCGTGTTGTGGCCGTGATGGATCGAGCCGCCGTGATCGGTGCCGACGATGATCAACCAATCTTCGTTGGCGTAGTTCGCACGCGCGCGCAGCTTGGCGGTGAGCTGGCCGATGTAGCCGTCGATGCCACGGATCGCGGCGGTATAACCGCTGGCGTCGCGGTTGAAATACGTGCCGGCGTGGCCGGCTTCATCGGGTTGATTGAAATCCAGCAGCAGCACGTCCGGACCGGCCGCCTCGCCGAGCAGTTCCAGGCCCTTGCTCAGCACGTTGGCGTCGCTGCCGGCGTTGTAGACCGTATCGGCCTTCCACGGAATCTCGGTGGCCAGCGGCGCCCACGACAACGCCGCAGCGGTGCGCTTGCCCGGCGCGACCGCTTCGATGCGGCTCAGCACGTCGGGCCAGGCGGCGTAATTCTTGCCCTTGAAACTGTTGTCGTAGACGCCGTGCTTGTCGCGCTCCACGCCGGTGAACAGCGACGACCAGCCGGTGCCGCTGATGGCGGTGTCGGCGGTGAGGCCTTCGCGGCCGAGGTAACCGTCGGCGACCAAGGCGTCGAGATTCGGCGTGGGCGTGGCGCCGTACACATCGCCGCGAAAACCGTCGGTGCCGATGAACAACACCTTCGGCGCCTTGGCCATGGCCGGCGCGGCGGCGGCGCAGACCAGCGCCAGGACGATGGACGCGGCGATACTGGAACGATGCAATCGGGAACGCGACATGCGGTGCTCCTGCGGTGAAAGGAGCCCGCAGGCTAGGACGCATCGCCCGCCATCGGCATGACTCAAACCGCGCAGCCGCCAGGGCCTGGCAAGTTCATGTCACGAATCGGTCATCACCATCAACTGCACCCAGTCGCCGGCGAACGAAGTCACGCCGAACTGCACCGGCACGCCCTGGGTATCGACGTTGAGCGAATGCACGCACAGCACCGGCCGGCGCGTGGACTGGCCGAGCACGCGCGCGACTTCGGCGCCGGGCAGGCGCGCCATCACCGAGGTGTGCTTGCGCAGATAATCGCGCACGCCGAATTCGGCCAGGGTGCGGGTCACCGACAATTGTTCGGCGAATACGCGGTCCAGGCCGGGAAAACGTGAGGCCGGAAACCAGGCCTCGCTGTGGTCGACGGTGCGGCCTTCGACTTCGCTGGAATAGACGATGCGGTGCACGCGTTCGCCCGAGATCAGCCCCAGCGAGCGCGAGACCTGGCGCGGCGGGGTCTGGATGCCCGCTTCGATCAGGCGATAGCGGCTCTCCACGTTGAGGTCGTGCATGGCCTTGCCGAAGCGGGTGCGGCGGCCGATCGGATAGTGATACGGATGCTCCTGCACGAAACTGCCGCGGCCGGTTTCGGTGCGCAAAAAGCCGCGCTCTTCCAGCGCTTCGATCGCGCGCCGCACGGTGTGGCGGTTGACGCCGAAGCGCTTGGCCAGATCGAACGCCGACGGCAGTTTGTCGCCTTCGCTCAGGTTGCCGGCGCGGATGTCCTTCAACAACGAGGCTTCGATCTGTTGCCACAGCGGCAGCGCGGCGTCGCGCTGGGCGGGGTGATCGCCCGCGGCGTCGTCGCCTTCGCGATGCGGGGTTTCGTCCGGCGCGAACAGCGCGGCGGCCGTGTCGGCGGGGTCGCTGGCTACGACGGCTCGCTGGGTGGATGTCATACAACCTCCATCTGCGCCTGTTTGACTAGACAGGTCGGGCTCGGCATCAGCGGCCATGAGAACGCCCTGGCGTTGCATGGCCGTGACAGAACCCGCCGCCGCGCCGCTTCCCGTTTAGGCAGATGACCGAACTGTTGCTCGACAACGCACGACTGATCCTGCCCGAGGCGGTGATCGCCGGGCATGTGCTGATCGCCGACGGCGTGATCCGCGGGATCGGCCAGGGCCGCAGCCGCTCGCCGGCCGCGCTGGATTGCGAAGGCGATTACCTGCTGCCCGGCCTGGTCGAGCTGCACACGGACAATCTGGAAAAACATCTGCTGCCGCGCCCCGGCGCGCACTGGCCGGCCGCGGCCGCGCTGCGCGCGCACGATGCGCAGTTGCTGGCGGCCGGGATCACCACCGCGCTCAACGCGATCTCGGTCGGCGAAGAAGACGCCGAGGAAGCAGTCGATCCGCAGGCGTTATTGGCGGCGCTGGCCGAAGCGCGCGAAGACGGCGGCCTGCGGGTCGAACACGCCGTGCATCTGCGCTGCGAACTGCCCTGCCCGGATCTGCCGGCGCGGCTGCAACCGCTGTTGCGCACACCCGGGCTGCGGCTGATGTCGTTGATGGACCACACGCCCGGCCAGCGGCAATTTCACGATCTGGAACTTTATCGAGGTTACAGCGCGCGCCACGGCAACGCCCGCGATCACGAGCAGTTCCAGGCGCGCGTGCAGCATCTGCAGCAATTGCAGCGGCGTCATGCCGATGCGCATCGCGGCGTGGTGTTGGCCATCGCGCGCGATCTGCGCCTGCCGTTGGCCAGCCACGACGATTCGGATCTGAACCACGTCGCCGAAGCGGTCGAAGCCGGCGCGTGCATCGCCGAATTCCCGGTCAATCTGGCCACCGCCAACGCCGCCCACGCGGCCGGTCTGCAGGTGCTGGCGGGCGCGCCGAATCTGGTTCGCGGCGGTTCGCACAGTGGCAACGTCGCCGCCAGCGATCTGGCGCGCGCGGGCGTGCTCGACGTGCTGTCGTCGGATTACGTGCCCGGCAGCTTGCTGATGGCGGCGTTCCAGTTGGGCGAGTGGGAATCGATCGGGCTGGCGCGCGCGATCGCGATGGTCACGCGCACGCCGGCGCGTGCAGTCGGTTATCGCGACCGCGGCGAGATCGCTCCGGGCCTGCGCGCGGATCTGTTGCGCGTGCGGGTGTCGCGCGGGTTGCCGCTGGTCGAATCGGTGTGGATAGGCGGCAAGAAGCGCTACTGACAGACACTCCGCGCCTCTCCCCTCGTCAATCGCCATCAGTTCCCCCCTTTGAAAAAGGGGGGTTAGGGGGGATTCGCTTTTGCTTTTGCTGTTGCGCGTGCAAAAGCAAATCCCCCGCGCTCCGATCATTCCCTTCGAAACTCACTCACGCCGGGCGCTCGCCCCCTTTTTCAAAGGGGGCAAACTGACCGGCGAAAACGCCTTTTCGCCACCCCGCCACAAACTGAACGCGCCGCCCGTCACGACCGACTAGACAGGTACGCCGCGCAGTCCGCCCCGCGCGCACGGGCCTTCATATCGCCTCGCTGTAATGCCGCCAGACGCCGCAGCCGTGGCGCGCATTCCTCGAGAACCGCATGAAAACCCCGACCCGCACTCCCCTGGCGCTGGCGCTGCTCGCCGTGCTGCCCCTGGTCTGTCAGGCACAAACCCCGTCCACGCCCGCCGATGCCGGCGTGCGCAACGCCAGCACCGCCGCGGTCGCCGCCGGCGGCGCGCCGCTGGAAACCGCCGCGACCCTGGATACGATCTCGGTGATCGGCCACCGCGAGGTGCGCCAGGTCCAGCACATCGGCAAGGTCGAGCTGCAGGCCAGCGCGCTCGGCACCAATCCGGTGAAGGTGCTGGAGAAACTGCCCGGCGTGCACTTCGTCTCTTCCGATCCGTGGGGCAGCTACGAGTGGTCCAACCGCATCGCCATCCGCGGTTTCGCCCAGAACCAACTGGGCTACACGCTCGACGATCTGCCGCTGGGCGACAACAGCTACGCGAACAACAACGGCCTGTCGCCCAACCGCGCGATCCTGCCGGAGAACATCGCGCAGCTCGAACTCGCGCAAGGCTCCGGCGCGCTGCGCATTCCCTCCACGAGCAATCTGGGCGGCGCGCTGTTGCTGCACTCCTCCGACCCGGAAAGCGAATTCGGCGCGCGCGTCAATCTGGCTTACGGCGACAACGCCACCTTGCGCAGCTTCGTGCGCGTGGACACCGGCGATCACGGCGGCTTCAGCGCCTACGTCTCGGGCATGCACAGCGAGGCCGATCGCTGGAAAGGCGCCGGCGTGCAGGAGCAGCAGCAGTTCAACGGCAAGGCGGTGTATCAGTGGGATCGCGGCCGCATCGCCGCGTGGTTGTCCACATCGCGCCGCAACGAAACCGACGACCAGGACATGTCGCTCGACCTGATCCGCCGCTGCGGCTACGACTGGGACAACTACGCACCCGACTGGCAGCGCGCGCTGGCCGCCGCCAAGGGCCAGTTCAGCGGTTGCGTGAAAACCAAGGACGACGCGTATTACCTGGCGCGCGGCATGCGCAACGACGATCTGGCCAGCGTATCGGGCGAGTTCGATCTCAACGACCAGCTGCGCCTGAACGCCACCGCTTACTACCATCGCAACGAAGGCCAGGGCCACTGGTTCACGCCTTACATCAGTTCGCCGACGATCCCGATGGCGCTGCGCATCACCAGCTACGACATCGAGCGCAGCGGCTTGAACGCGCGCCTGGCCTACACTCTGGACCAGCACACGCTGGAAGGCGGTTTCTGGTTCGAAGACAGCGTGCACGGCGCCGGCCGCAGCTTCGTCAACATCGCCGGACCCATCGACGATCAGCGCTTCTTCGATCCAAGCGAGTTCGCCCAGCGCCTGTTCCGGCAGCGTTTCGATACCCGCACGCGGCAGTGGTTTGTGCAGGACACGATGCGTTTTCTCGACGAACGCCTGACCATCAACGCCGGTTTCAAGGGCCAGCACGTAGTCACCGACGGCACCGTGGTGGTTCCCGGCCGGGCCGGCGGACGCCTGACCACGCGCGACAATTTCCTGCCGCAGCTCGGCCTGTCGTGGAAGTTGAACGAGCAAAGCGACGTGTTCGCCAACTACGCGGAAAACCAGGCGGCGTTCCGTCCCGGCGTCAACGGCGCGTGGTCGCTGACCCAGGCGTCCTTTGACCTCAGCCGCGCCAGCGCCAAGCCGGAAGAGTCCAAGACCCTGGAACTGGGCTGGCGCTACGGCGACGATCGTTATCAAGTGTCCACTACGTTGTATGGGGTCAACTTCGATAACCGCCAGTTGGTGATCGTGCCCTGCCCCGGCGTGGTCAGCTGTCCGAACCAGTTCGCCAACGTCGGCAAGGTGCGCACGCTCGGCGGCGAATTCGCCTTCGTGTGGACGCCGACCGAACACCTGCGCTGGCTCACCAGCTATGCCTACAACGATTCGCAGTACCGCTCGGATTATCTGAGCAGCGGCAAGCTGGTGCAGGTGCGCGGCAAGCAGGTGGTGGATACGCCCAAGCAATTGTTCGCGAGCGAAATCAGCTACAGCGCCGGCGATTTCGAACTGCGCCTGGGCGGCAAGTACACCGGCAAGCGTTACTACACCTACACCAACGACGCCGGCACCGACGCGTTCTGGCTGTGGGATGCGGGGGTGAGCTGGCAGCGCAAGGACGTGGGGCAGATCAAGTCGCTGCGGGTGGGTTTGAACGTTTACAACCTGTTCGACAAGACTTACATCGCGACCTTGGGCAGCAACGGCTTTCGCGATGCCGATCCGCAGGGGACGTTCCAGACGTTGTTGACGGGTGCGCCGCGGCAGTGGTTTGTTTCGGTGGATGCGAAGTTCTGAGTTCTTGCGGATTCGCGCCCCTCACCCCGGCCCTCTCCCGCTTGCGGGGTGAGGGGCCGCGCTTGCGAGCCATTGGCTCGCGCGGCACCGAACGCCCGAACGCTACGCGTTTGGGCCGGGGTGGGTTGGGGTGAGGGCCGCCCGGCCCAATGCCGCCGGATCGCCTAAAATGCCGCTCCGCACCCACCGCGCAGCCTGCAATGCCCCGACCGCTCCCCCGCATCGCCGTCCTCGCATCGGGCCGCGGCAGCAATCTGCAGGCCGTCATCGACGCTATCGCCGCCGGCACGCTGGCCGGCGAGATCGTTGGCGTCTACTCCGACAAGCCCGGCGCGGTCGCCCTGCAACGCGTCCCCGAGGCGCTGCGCTGGTCGGCCGAGGCCAAGCGCTTCCCCAGCCGCGAAGCCTTCGATGCCGAACTGGCGGACGCGGTCGCCGCCTCGCGCCCGGATTGGGTGCTGTGCGCGGGTTACCTGCGCATCCTCGGCGACGCCTTCGTCGAACGCTTCCGCGGCCGCACCATCAACATCCACCCCTCGCTGCTGCCCAAGTTCCGCGGCCTGCGCACCCATGCGCGGGCCATCGAGGAAGGCGAGCAAGAACACGGCGCCAGCGTGCATTTCGTGATCCCGGAACTCGACGCGGGCGCGGTGATAGCGCAGGCCGTGGTGCCGGTCCACACCGGCGATACAGCCGACTTGCTTGCCGAACGTGTCCTCAGCGTGGAGCACCCCTTATTGCTGGCGGTAATGAGACTGGCGACCCTCGGCCGGCTGGCTGAACACGGCGCAACCGTGAGCCTGGACGGTCATCCGCTATTTACGCCGCTGCGTTTAGATTTCGCCGGCCGATTGACCGACCCGGGCAACGGCAGCGCGGTGTGAATGCCGCCTCCGCGGCGGCAACGCGCGGCCCGGGCACGCACTCTCCCCTCGCGCTGCACGCCCCAGGACTCGCCCGCGTCATGAAGTCCCTCCTGCCCCTGCTCCTGGCCGCCCTCGCCGGCGTGGCCGCCCCCGGCAGCGCGCTCGCGCTGGAACCGTTCGTGGCCAACTACCAGGTATTCAACGGCGGCAAGGCGTTGGGCGATGCGACCATGCAGGTCAAGCCCGAAGCCGGCCATTGGCGCATCGACCTCGACATCCGCGCCGAGCACGGCATGATGGGCCTCACCGGCGCGGCCGCGCAGCAGAGCACGCTGTTCGACCTGGTCGGCGACACTTACCGGCCGTTGAGCCAGACGATGGTGCGCAAGCTGCTGTTCTCCAAGCGCACCATCACCGGCACTTACGACTGGAGCAAGCACGCCGCGCAGTGGAGCGGCGACATCAAGGAACACCGGCGCAAGCCGATCGCGCTGGAGGACGGCGACATGAGCGGCCTGCTGATCAACCTGGCGGTGGTCCGCGACGCCCAGCCCGGCAAGACCTTGAACTACCGCTTCGTGGATTCCGGGCGCTTGCGCCCCCATCAATACCTGGTGGCCCAGGAGCTGGAAGGCGTCAAGGTAGACGACATGAGCTTCAACGCGATGCGCGTCAACCGCGTGCAGAGCGGCAACGAGGAAACCTCGATCTGGGTGGTCGATGGCGTTCCCACCCCCGTGCGCATCCTGCAGCGCGAAGATGGCCAGGACACCTACGATTTACGTCTGGTCGAATACAAAGGAGTCAACGAACAATGACGACCCACCTGTCCACCAAGATTCGTTTCGCCGCCCTGGCCTTCGCCCTGGCCGCGGTCAGCGCCCCGGCCGCGGCGGTCAAGCCGTTCAGCGCCGACTATCAGGCCAGCTACATGGGCATCCAGGGCGCCGGCCGCATGAGCCTGGCCCAGGCCGACGGCAACCGCTGGAAGTACAACCTGTCGATCTCCAGCCCGCTGGCGGAACTGCAGCAGAGCACCACCTTCGACGAGAACGCCGGCCAATTGCGTCCGCTCAGCGGCAGCGATTCGAGCAAGGTGCTGACCAAGAAGAAGACCAAGAACGCCAGTTACGACTGGTCGCGCGGCGTCGCGACCTGGACCGGCGACGTCAAGCCCGACCGCGCCGGCCCGATCAAGCTGCAGTCCGGCGACCTGGACGCGCTTCTGGTCAACCTGGCGCTGGTGCGCGACGCCAACGCCGGCAAGCCGATGAGCTACCGCATGGTCGAAGACGGCCGCACCAAGCAGCTGACCTATACCGTGGTGGGCAAGGAAGCGATCACCATCGGCGGCAAGTCGCAGCAGGCGACCAAGGTGTCGAGCAAGAACGGCGACAAGGAAACCATCGCCTGGGTGGTGCCGGGCATGCCGGTACCGGCGCGGATTCTGCAGCGCGAGAACGGCAACGATGCGATCGATCTGCGGGTGCAGGCGGTGCGTTGAGGCGGTGATGGCGTAGCCATCTGGTTCGATCGCAGTACCGGCCAGACGAAAAAAGCCCCGCGGATGCGGGGCTTTTTCTTTGCGGCGACCAAAGGTTGCAGCGACAACACTAGGAACGCTTCGCTCGTCCCCCTCTCCCGCTTGCGGGAGAGGGCTGGGGTGAGGGGAATGAGCGCCGCAGGCGCGAATGCTTTTGCTTGGCGCCTTCGACAACAAAAGCGAGAAGCAAAAGCGCCCTCACCCTAACCCTCTCCCGCAAGCGGGAGAGGGAATAGTTTCGTAGCAATCAGCCTACCCGACGAATCTTCGCCCCAAGCTTCGACAGCTTCTCCTCGATGTTCTCGTAACCGCGGTCGAGGTGATAAATGCGATCGATCGTGGTCTCGCCCTGCGCCACCAGACCGGCCAGGATCAACGACGCCGAAGCGCGCAGATCCGTCGCCATCACCGGCGCGCCGCTGAGCTTGGCGACGCCGCGCACCACCGCGGTGTGGCCGTCCACGCGGATGTCCGCGCCCAGGCGCAGCAGTTCGTTGACGTGCATGAAGCGGTTTTCGAAGATGGTCTCGTTGATCACGCCCGCGCCTTCGGCGATGCAGTTGAGCGCCATGAACTGCGCCTGCATGTCGGTCGGAAACGCCGGGTACGGCGCGGTCACCAGATCGACCGCGCGGGCGCGGCGGCCGCCCATGTCCAGGGTGATGCGGTCGCCATCGACCTCGATCTTCGCGCCCGCGTCGCGCAGCTTGTCGAGCACCGAATCCAGGGTGTCGGCGCGGCTGCCGGTGACCGTCACGCGGCCGCCGGTCATCGCCGCGGCGACCAGGAAGGTGCCGGTCTCGATGCGGTCGGGCAGGACGTCGTGGCTGCCGCCGTGCAGTTTCTCCACGCCGTGGACCACGATCCGGCCGCTGCCGGCGTGCTCGATGTTGGCGCCCAGGGCGTTGAGGCAATCGGCCAGATCGACGACTTCCGGCTCCATCGCCGCGTTTTCCAGCACGCTGGTGCCTTCGGCCAGGACCGCGGCCATCAGCACGTTCTCGGTGCCGGTCACCGTCACCACGTCGAAGACGAAGCGCGCGCCCTTAAGGCGGCCGCTGCGCTGCGCCTTGATGTAGCCGTTCTCGACCGTGATCTGCGCGCCCAGCGCCTGCAGGCCCTTGATGTGCTGATCGACCGGACGCGAACCGATCGCGCAACCGCCCGGCAGCGAGACCTCGGCCTGGCCGTACTTGGCCAGCAGCGGCCCCAGCACCAGCACCGAGGCGCGCATGGTCTTGACCAGTTCGTAGGGCGCGACGTGGCTGTTGACCGTGGTCGGATCGACCGTGATCGTCGCCCCTTCGCTGCTCACGCCGGCGCCCAGCTCGCCGAGCAGCTTGGCGGTGGTCAGCACGTCGTGCAGGCGCGGCACGTTGCGGATCGTCACCGGCGCGTCGGCCAGCAAGGTCGCGCACAGGATCGGCAGGACAGCGTTCTTGGCGCCGGAAATCTTGACTTCGCCGTTGAGCGGCTGGCCGCCTTCGACCACGATTTTTTGCATTTTGGGAGCCGGGAATGGGGAATCGAGAATCGGGAATAGTAAAAGCGGACGGATCGCGGTGAATGAGGTCTGCGTGAAGTCGGACAGCGACGAATCCGCTTTCCGACTCCCGATTCCCTATTTCCGATTTCCGGCCTCTTCCGGCGTCATCGTCTTCAGCGCCAGGGCATGGATCTCGCCGCCCATGCGCTCGCCCAAGGTCGCATAGACCAGGCGGTGGCGGGCCAGCGGCAACTTGCCGCGGAACGCCTCGGCCACGACGGTGGCCTCGAAATGGACGCCGTCGTCGCCTCGCACCTGCGCTTGCGCGCCGGGCAGGCCTTGTTCGATCAGGGTGCGGATGGTTTCGGCGTTCAACTCAAAGCCTCTGGACGGTACGGCCCGGGGGCGGGCCGAAGGGGAAAAAGCGGCGACCGGGTCGGCGCAGCCTGGCTGCGCGGGCCCGAGGCCGGCTGAATGCGGATGGCCATACGGCGCGGATGTGCCGGCCGGAACGGCGCTGGGCGGACGAACCGCTTAGAATTGGCGGATTAGCCTAGCGGAAAGCCCTTCGGTCCGAAATGGCGACCTTCGACACGGCACTTCTATGACCGGCCTCCCCATGACCCGACCCGCCCCCGCCAGCGACCCCAATGCCTTGCTCGTCGGCCGCGCCGAAACCGGGCTGGCCGAGAGCGGCCGGCGCGTGTTCGAGATCGAGGCCCAGGCGCTGGCCGCGGTCGCCGAGCGCATCGACGGCGACTTCACCGCGGCCTGCAAGCTGATCCTGGGTGCCCATGGCCGCGTGGTTTGCACCGGAATGGGCAAGTCCGGGCACATCGCGCGCAAGATCGCGGCGACCCTGGCCTCCACCGGCACGCCCTCGTTCTATGTCCATCCGGGCGAGGCCGGCCACGGCGACCTGGGCATGATCACCGACGCCGACGTGGTCCTGGCCCTGTCCTATTCGGGCGAAAGCGACGAAGTGCTGATGCTGCTGCCGGTGCTCAAGCGCCAGGGCAACGCGGTGATCGCCATGACCGGGCGCCCGCAATCCACCCTGGCCCGCGAATCGGACGCGCACCTGGACGTCAGCGTCCCGGCCGAGGCCTGCCCGCTGGCGCTGGCGCCGACCTCCAGCACCACCGCCTCGCTGGCGATGGGCGATGCGCTCGCGGTCGCGCTGCTGGAAGCGCGCGGCTTCACCGCCGACGATTTCGCCCGCTCGCATCCGGCCGGCGCGCTCGGCCGCCGGCTGCTGCTGCACATCACCGACATCATGCACGCCGGCGAAGAAGTGCCGCGCGTGTCCGCGCAGGCCACCGTCAGCGAAGCGCTGGTGGAGATGAGCCACAAGCGCCTGGGCATGACCGCGGTGGTCGACGACGATCAGCGCCTGATCGGTCTGTACACCGACGGCGACTTGCGCCGCACCCTCGACGATCCCGGCGTGGACCTGCGTTCGACCCGGATCAAGGAAGTGATGACGCGTTCGCCGAAGACCATCGGCGCCGACGCGCTCGCGGTGGAAGCCGCGCAGCTCATGGAAACTCACAAGATCAGCGGCTTGCTGGTCGTGGATACTGAACGACGCGTGGTTGGCGCGCTCAACATTCACGACTTGTTGCGGGCCCGAGTGGTTTAACGGCCGGGAATGGGGAATCGTGAATCGGGAATCGCCAAGCGCTTTCCGAAAGGTCTTCCCCATTTGCCGCGCATCCGATTCCCCATTCCCCATTCCCGATTCCCGTGCCTTATAGCCACCTCAACGACTACCCCGCCGACATCCGCGAACGCGCCGCCCGCATCAGGCTGGCCTGCTTCGACGTGGACGGCACGCTGACCGATGGCCGTCTGACCTTCGACAGCAACGGGCGCGAGTACAAAAGCTTCCACGTCCAGGACGGCCAGGGCCTGTCGCTGTTGCGCAAGGCCGGAATCGCCGTGCATTTCGTCACCGCGCGCGGCGGCGCCATCGCCGCGCATCGCGCCGCCGAGCTGGGCGCGACCTCGCACGGCGATGTCAAAGACAAACTGGTCTGCGTCAAGCTGATCGCGGAAGGCCTGGGCCTGACCCTGGAGCAAGTGGCGTTCATGGGCGACGACCTCGCCGATCTGCGCATCCTGCCGCACGTCGGCCTGGCGGTCGCGCCGGCCAACGCGCACGCCTGGGTGCGCGAGCGCGTGCACTGGCGCACCCATGCGCGCGGCGGCGAAGGCGCGGCGCGCGAGCTGTGCGATCTGTTGCTGGGCGCGCAAGGCCATGCCGACGACATCTTGAACGGAGCGCTGGGATGAGCTGGCGCGGATGGTTCACCCTGATCCTGCTCACCGCCGCCGCGCTTAGCGGCTGGGCGCTGTGGTCGCAGCGCGACAAGCCGCTGGCCGGCAAGGCCAATGTGCAGCCGGACTACGTGCTCAACGATTTCGAAGTGGTCGTGCTCGACAAGACCGGCAAGGAATCGTTCACCCTGCGCGCGCCCACGCTGACCCGCGATCCCAACATCAAGACCATGGACATCACCACGCCCTTGTTCCTGATCCCGCCCAAGCCCGGCAGCCAGGGCGGCGCCTGGGAAGTGCGCTCGCAGCGCGGCTGGGTCAGCGCCGAGGCCGATGAAGTGCGGCTGCGCGGACAGGTCAAGGCCGACAGCACCAACGCCGAAGGCAAGCCGATCAAGATCGCCACCGAAGAGCTGAACGTGTTCCCGGACGCGAACAAGGCCACCTCGGCCGTCGCGGTCAACATGGTCCAACCGGGCACTATACTGAGCGGTCTGGGCCTTGAGGCCGACCTCGAGACCAAGAACGTGATCCTCAAATCCAACGTCAAGGCGCGCTATGAAGCGAAAGCCCGCTAATCCGCCGGCCCTGTGCCTGGCCGCATTGTTGCTGCTGACGGCGCTCGGCGCCCAGGCCCGCACCTCCGACCGCAATCAGCCGATGGACGTCGGCGCCGACCAGAGCAACTGCTCGGTCGCCAGCGACACCGGTCCGTGCGTGCTCACCGGCAACGTCAAGATCGTCCAGGGCACCTTGGTGATCAACGCCGCCAAGGCCGACATCAAGCGCAGCAACGGCGACATCAGCTACGTGGTGCTGACCGGCTCGCAGGTCACCTTGAAGCAGGAACTCGACGACGGCAAACCGTTCAACGGCCGCGCGAACAAAGTCGATTACGACATGCCCAAGGACACCGTGATCCTCACCGGCAACGCTTTCGTGGACAACGCCGGCGACACCATCACCAGCGAACGCATCGTCTACAACATGAAGAGCGGCCAGGTGGACAGCGGCGGCGTCGGCGGTCGCGTCAACATGCGCCTGCAGCCCAAGAACAAGGACGCCTCCGCGCCCGCGCCGGCCGCGGCCAAGCCCGCGCCCGCCAAGACCGCCCCGGCCAAGCCGGCGGCCAAGACCCCCGCCAAGGGAGGCGGCTGATGCTGGTCGCCCAAGGCCTGCGCAAGGCCTATCGCCAGCGCGAGGTCGTGCGCGACTTCGGCCTGACCCTGGACGCGGGCGAAGTGGTCGGCCTGCTCGGCCCCAACGGCGCCGGCAAGACCACCTGCTTCTACATGATCGTCGGCCTGGTCCCGGCCGACGCCGGCACCATCGTGCTCGACGGCAAGGACATCACCGCCGAGCCGATGTACGCGCGCGCCAAGTACGGCGTCGGCTATCTGCCGCAGGAACCGTCGGTGTTCCGCAAGCTCAGCGTGGCCGACAACCTGCGCCTGGTGCTGGAACTGCGCGACGACCTCGACCGCCGCGGCATCGAGCGCGAACTGGCCAGCCTGATGGACGAGTTGCAGGTGACCCACGTCGCCGACCAGCTCGGCGCCAGCCTGTCCGGCGGCGAGCGCCGCCGCGTGGAAATCGCGCGCGCCCTGGCCGCCCGCCCGCGCCTGATGCTGCTGGACGAGCCTTTCGCCGGTGTCGACCCCATTTCGGTCGGCGAGATCCAGCGAATCGTGCGCCATCTCAAGAATCGCGGGATCGGCGTCCTCATCACGGACCATAACGTTCGTGAAACCTTGGGCATTTGCGATCGGGCGTATATCCTGAACGACGGCGGCGTGCTCGCGCAGGGGGCTCCGGACGCGCTGCTGGCCAATCCCGATGTCCGTCGCGTCTACCTGGGCGAAACCTTCCGTCTGTAACCTTCCGGTTGCCGGGCGTGAAAGACGCCCTCGATGCACGACTCGGCCGACTGACATTCCAGGTCGTTGCCTTTCAGGTCGCGTCAGCCATCGAACATGAAGCCCCGCCTCCAAGCCTCTCTCGGACAACAGCTCGTAATGACGCCGCAATTGCGGCAGGCGATCCGCCTGCTGCAGCTGTCGGCTGTGGAACTGGAAGCTGAACTGGCGAGCGCGGTAGAGAGCAACCCGCTGCTGGACTGGACCGAGCCGTCCGCGCCCGGCAGCGAGGACGAAGTCCGTCCGCCGCCGACCTCGGCCTCGGCTAGCGAAGAGGCCGACCACGGCGAAGGCCCCGGTCCCGGCAGCGACGCGCCCACGCCCGAGCCGGAATGGACGATGGACGACGGCGAGACCTGGTACGAGCGGGTCGGCCCGTCCGACAACGACGAAGACTCGCCCGCGGCCGAACAGGTCGCCGACGCCGAAACCCTGCTCGATCACCTGCTGTGGCAGCTGCACCTGAGCCCGCTGTCGCTGCGCGACCGCAGCATCGGCGTGGCCCTGATCGAAGCCATCGACGACGACGGCTACCTGCGCGAACCGCTGCAGGCCATCGCCGATTCGCTCGCCCCGGAACTCACCGTCGGCGAAGACGAAGTGCTGACGGTGCTGCATCAGGTCCAGCGCTTCGACCCGGTCGGCACCGGCGCGCGCTCGCTCGGCGAATGTCTGAGCCTGCAATTGAGCACCCTGCCCGACGACACGCCGGGCAAGGCGCTGGCGCTGCAGATCTGCGCCGGCCCGCTGGAACGCCTGCCGCGCGTGGGCGCGGCCGGGCTCGCCTCCGAACTCAAGCTGGAGGTCGCCGAGGTCGAAGTCGCGGTGCAGTTGCTGCGCTCGCTCGACCCGCGTCCGGGCGCGCAGATGGGCGCGATCTCCACCGACACCTACGTCACCCCCGATGTCGTGATCTGGCGCCAGCGCGGCCTGTGGCGCGTGGCCTTGTCGGAAACGATGCGGCCGCGCATTTCCATCCATCGCGGCTACGAAGGCATGATCCGCCACGCCAGCGCCTCCGACGCCAGCTATCTGCGCGGCCATCTGCAGGAAGCGCGCTGGTTGCTCAAGAGCCTGGAAGCGCGCGGCGATACCTTGCTGAAAGTGGCGCGCTGCCTGCTCAAGCAGCAGGCCGCGTTCCTGGAATTCGGCGACAGCGCCCTGCGCCCGCTGACCTTGCGCGAAGTCGCGAACGAAGTCGGCCTGCACGAATCCACCGTCTCGCGCGCGATCGCGCGCAAGTACGCGCGCACCCCGCGCGGCACCGTGCCGCTGCGGGCGTTCTTCGCCTCGGGCATCGACACCGGCTCGGGCGGCGAAGCGTCCAGCACCGCGATCCAGGCCATGATCCGGCGCCTGATCGAAGCGGAAAACCCGCGCAAGCCCCTGTCCGACGCGCGCCTGGCCGAGACCTTGAAAGCCACCGGCGTGCCGGTCGCGCGCCGCACCGTGGCCAAGTATCGCGAGGCGATGAGCATCCCCTCGTCTCAGGACCGCGTGCGCATGGCTTGACGGCTTGTTGCCCTGGCCCCGATCCCCTTTCCCCTCCGGCGTTCCCTTCTCCCGCCTGCGGGAGAAGGTGCCCCGAAGGGGCGGATGAGGGCCCGCGCCGCACCGAGCCGCCGCGCCATCGCTCCCCTTTTTCTCACCGGCGCAACAGGCGCTCGCACGGACTTTTCCACGCCCGGCGTGCCCCGTTTCCGCCAACCCCGTGGCTTATGCCTTTTGCCGCGAATCACATTGCAAAACTTTTACATCGCGAAAAAAACTCAGCCGGATCAAGGTCTTCCGGCGCGGCTACTACCAAAGGACCAAGTCGGCCCCTTGCGCCGCAGACTCAGCGTGAGATGCTGGACTTCCTGGCTCCGGCCAGGGCGTCACCCGGTTCCGTTTCGGTCCGGCAAGACCGGGCGGAACACGTTTCTGCATTCACCCGCGACGTGAAGGAGGTCCCCGATGCGTATCGAAACCCACGGCCAGCAACTCGAAGTCACCGCAGCCTTGCGCGACTACGTTGAAACCAAGCTGGCCCGTCTGCAACGACACTACGACCATCCCTTCGACGTGCGAACCCAGCTCAGCCTCGACAAGCCCGACCATCGAGCCGAAGCCACCATTCTCATCGCCGGCCGCACCCTGCACTGCGATGCCGCCGCGATCGACATGTACGCCGCCATCGACCTGCTCGCGGACAAGCTCGACCGGTTGCTGATGAAGCACAAGAGCAAGCAAGTGGACCACCACCGCGGCGAGAGCCTCGCCCGCAACGGCGAACTCACCTGAGTCCATAGCGTAAACTCCGCGCCAGCCACGTACCGCTAGCCACCTACAACGCCGTCATGCCGCTTTACGAACTGTTGAGCGCGGAGCGCGTTGCGATCCTGGTAGAACCCGGCGATCGCAACGCGGTGCTCGAAACCGCCGCGCGCATGCTGTCCGAAGGCAGCCCGCTCGTCGCCGCCGCGCTCGGCGCCGGCCTGCAGGAGCGCGAAAAACTCGCCAGCACCGCGATCGGCTACGGGGTCGCGATTCCGCACGGCCGCTCGCCCTTGTTCGAAAGCAGCCGCGGCGTATTCCTGCGGCTGGCGCAGCCGGTGGATTTCGGCGCCGCCGACGGCCAGCCGGTCGATCTGGTACTGGCGATGGCGGTGCCCGAGCATCACGTTCAACAGCATCTGCAGTTGCTCGCCGAGCTGGCCGGACGCTTCGCCGATGCGGGTTTTCGCGAGCGATTGCGCTCGGCGCCGAATGTGGCGGAGTTGAGTTATCGCTTGCTCGATCATTGCCGCCGCAGCGCGGCGTGAGCGGTCATCGGTTGTAACTGCGTAACACCCCCCGCTCTACCGAAACCCGCCTACCGATTCCCCCCTTTGAAAAAGGGGGCCAGGGGGGATTCGCTTTTGCTTTTGCCCCGCCCACAAGCAAAAGCAAATCCCCCGCGCTCCGATCGTTGGCCTGAAACGCACCGACGCCGGGCGCTTGCCCCCTTTTTCAAAGGGGGCAACTATTCAAACCCGCATACCCCTGTCGAGTGGGGCACCTACTCAAACCCGCCTACCGATTCCCCCCTTTGAAAAAGGGGGGCTAGGGGGGATTCGCTTTTGCTTTTGCTCCGCCCACAAGCAAAAGCAAATCCCCCGCGCTGCGATCGTTGACCTGAAACGCACCTGCGCCGGGCGCTCGCCCCCTTTTTCAAAGGGGGCAATTTTTCGAAGGGCAGCGGCCGCATTCGCACCACCCGCGCTGAACCCGCTTCACAGCCCCACGCAGGCGCCGTCATCGCTTTACTCGTAAACTTCCCCGCATGAGCAAAAGCATCCGTGCAGGCGAACTGTTCGAACAGCAGCGCGAGCGGCTCGCGCTGCGCTGGCTGGCCGGCCAACGCGGCGACGGGCGGCTGGTCGAGGCGGTCAATACCGTCGCCCGCCGGCCCTCGCTGGCCGGGTACCTCAACGCGATCTATCCGAACAAAGTGCAGATCCTCGGCACCGAGGAACTGACCTGGCTCGACGGCCTGGACTCGCGGCTGCGCTGGGAAACCATCGAAAAGATCATCCAGTTCCGGCCGCTGGCCCTGGTCATCAGCAAGGACCAGCCCTGCCCGGAAGACCTGCGCATGGCCGCGGAAGAAACCGATACGCCGCTGTGGGTGTCGCCGCGGCGCGGACACGAGTTGCTCAATCACCTGCAATACCATCTGGCGCGCGCGCTGGCGCCGCAGATCACGCTGCACGGCGTGTTCATGGAAATCTATTCGATCGGGGTGCTGATCACCGGCGAATCGGGCTCGGGTAAGAGCGAGCTGGCTTTGGAATTGGTGACCCGCGGGCATCGGTTGGTCGCCGACGACGCGCCCGAATTCACCCAGATCGCGCCCGACGTGCTCGACGGAACCTGCCCGGACATGCTGCAGGACCTGCTGGAAGTGCGCGGCCTGGGCGTGCTCAACATCCGCCAGATGTTCGGCGACACCGCGGTCAAGAACAACAAATACCTGCGCCTGATCGTGCACCTGACCAAGCCCATGAGCGAGCCCAAGCCGGCCGGCATCGAGCGCCTGACCGGCGACACCGGCCTGCGCCGCGTGCTCGACCTGGACGTGCCGATGATTACCCTGCCGGTCATGCCCGGCCGCAACCTCGCGGTGCTCACCGAAGCGGCGACGCGCCTGCACAGCCTGCGCATGAAAGGCTTGGACCCGGCCGCGGCCTTCATCGCCCGGCACAGCAACTTCCTGGAGCGCGGCGAATCGTGAGCGGCATCGAATCCCATCCCAATCCCGAAGCGGCCAACGAAGCGCGTTCCGGCGCCGAAGCCGCGCCGGAAGCGAGCATGTTCACCCTGGTCATCGTCAGCGGCATGTCCGGATCGGGCAAATCGGTGGCGCTCAATACCTTCGAAGACCTGGGTTTCTACTGCGTCGATAACCTGCCGGCCGAGTTGCTGCCGCAGTTCGTGCAGAACGTGATCAAGGCCGAGGACGGCATGCCGACCAAGCTCGCGGTCGGCATCGACGTGCGCAACCGCCACAGCGATCTGGCGAATATTCCCGAATGGCTGTCGGCGGTCGGCGCGCTCGGCGCGGACCCGAAGCTGGTGTTCTTCGAATCCAGCGACTCGGTCCTGCTCAAGCGCTACGCCGACACGCGCCGGCGTCATCCGCTGAGCCAGTTCGGCCTGGCCCTGGCCGATGCGATTTCGCTCGAACGCCAGGTGCTCAAGCCGCTACGCCAGATCGCCGATGCGATCGTCGATACCAGCGAGCTCAATGTCCATCAGCTGCGCCGCCATGTCATCACCGAGTTCGGCCTGGGCGGCGAGGCCGGGATGTCGCTGTTGTTCGAGTCCTTCGCCTATCGCCGCGGCGTACCGGCCGATGCCGATTTCGTCTTCGATGCGCGCGCGCTGCCCAATCCGCACTGGAATCCGGCGCTGCGCCCGCTGTCGGGCCGCGACGGCGGCGTGCGCGACTACATGGAAGCGCAGGACGATGTGAAGCTGTATGTCGAGCAGATCAGCCAGTTTCTCGACACCTGGTTGCCGCGGCTGCAATCGGACAGCACGCGCAGTTACGCGACGATCGCCTTCGGCTGCACCGGTGGGCGGCATCGGTCGGTGTATCTGGCCGAACGGCTCGCCGAGCATGCGCGGCTGCGTGGGTGGAATGAGGTGGCGGTGCATCATCGGGAGTTGGATTGATGCAAAGAGCGAATCCCCCTGCCCCCCTTTTTCAAAGGGGGGAACGGCAACGGCACGGGTGTGGAACGTCGTCGAATTCGCTTGATCGTTGTGCGCGACATGAATCGGCAGTGACCGCATCGCCGAATAAATCGCCGCTGCTTACGAAATTTTCCCATCTCCGTGCCGCAATGCTTGCACGCCGCACCGTAGGTTTCGAATTACGCCGATAGCGTGATCCGGCGTTTCCGCAATCACGGAGCAGCGCCATGAAACCCATGATCCGCAGCCTCAGTCCGATGCTGCTCGCCTTGCTGACCGGTCTGTCCGCGTCGGCGGCCTTCGCGCAGAACGGCTCTCCGCCCGGGTCGCGTCCCGCCGATCCGATGCCGGCGTCCGATCCGATGCAACGCACCGAACCGCCGGTCAACGATCCGCGCCGCGACGCGCGCACGCCGCCGCCCAGCGACGCGATCGGCCCGGCCACCTTCGCCGAACTCGACAGCAACGGCGATCAGAAGATCAGCCGCGACGAGGCCGCGCTCGATTCGCGCCTGGCCGCGAACTTCTCCACCCACGACCTCGACGGCGACGGCTCGCTGTCGCTGTCGGAATATCAGGCCGGGCAGAACAAGCGCGTCGGCGACAAGTAATCCATCACCGCCGCGCACCGGCCCGGCCGGACGAACGCGATCGCCGGCCCCGCCGCGGCCCGATATCTCCCCCACCGGCTGACCCATCAGCAAAGGATCGACATGACCATCACCCTTCCCCGTCCGCGCCGCCTCGGCCTGCTGCTGAGCGCGCTGTTCGCCGCCGGCCTGCTCAGCGCCTGCAACAAACCCGCCGACGCACCGCCGCCGGATGCCGGCGCCGGCCCGGCGCCCGCGGCTCCGGCCGACCCCGCCCCGCCGCCGGCGGACACCACGCCCCCGGCGGACATGCCGCCGCCGGCCGAGACGCCGCCCGCCGAGACCCCGCCGTCCGACCCGATGCCGGCCGACAGCGCCACCACGCCGCCGGACAAGGGCAAGACCGAGACGCCGCCGAAGCAGTAAGCCGGCGCGCCGCTCCTCGCACTGGAACGGGCCGCTCGCGCGGCCCGTTCTTTTTTGCGGCCCGCTCCGGCCGGCCAAGTGACCTCCGGCGCTGGCGAATGCACAGCAATTCCGCCGGCCGCGATGCACGCTCGCGGCGAGACGCAGCGCAAACCCAACATTTGCCGCAGCGCAGCGAGGATTGCGGCCGGCCATGAGACGACGCGCTCGCCGCAAGCCGGTCTTCGGCCTGTCGCCACCCGTGCTCCACCCACCGCGACCGAAATCGTGAAGCGACCGTCCGGACGCTTTCGGCGCGTCACCGTGCTCTGTTAAGTTGTCGCTATGTCCGTCGGCATCCTACTCATTACCCATTCCGGAATCGGCAGCGCGCTGGTCGCTGTCGCCGGCCGTTTGTTGAATCCGTTGCCGCTGCGCACCGAAGCGCTGGAGGTGCCGTTCGACGCGGACCTCGCTCAGCTGCTGCCGGCCGCCAGCGCGGCCCTGCGCCGCGTGGACGATGGCGACGGCGTGCTGGTGCTCACCGATCTGTACGGCGCATCGCCCAGCAACCTCGCCGCGCGCGTGGCCCGGTTGGGCACGCCGGTGCGGCGCGTGTCGGCGTTGAATCTGCCGATGCTGATGCGGGTGATGAACTACGCCGAGCTGGGACTGGAGCAATTGCCCGCGGTCGCCGCGGCCGGCGCCCGCAACGGCGTCATCCTCGACGATGCGTGAGCCCGGCCACGTTTGCGCGACACCACCCCCGCACGCCCCTTGAATGCATGATCCGAACCGCAATAAGGCACTATCGCCACAGCATCACCAGATACCGTATCGAGTTCGATGCGTTTGACCATTGCCTGAGGACCCCGACATGATCGAACGCGACCTGACCGTCTCCAACCGACTGGGCCTGCACGCCCGCGCCACCGCCAAGCTGGTGCAGGTGCTGTCGGGTTTTCGCAGCAACGCCACGCTCACCGCCAAGGGCCGCGAGGTCAACGCCAAGAGCATCATGGGCGTGATGCTGCTCGCCGCCGGCCAAGGCACCCACGTCAAACTGCGCGTGGACGGCGAAGACGAGGCCAACGCCGCCGACGCGGTGACCGCCTTGTTCGATCGTCGTTTCGACGAAGACAGCTGAGCCGGAGGCGCGGATGCGGCAGGAATTCCAAGGTCACGGCGCGTCACGAGGCAGTGCGCTGGGCCGCGCCCGGGTGCGGCTGCCGCATGCGCTGGAAGTCGCCGAAGAGCGCATCACCCATGAGCAGGTCGAAGGCGAACTGGGGCGCCTGCACGCGGCCATCGACACCGTGCGCCACGAAATGCACGCCTTGCGCGAGCGCCTGCACGGCGCGCTCGCGCACGAGGTCGGCGAGTTCCTCGACCTGCACACCTTGCTGCTGGACGATCCGGAGCTGCTGCAAGGCCTGGACGAACTGATCCGTACCGGCCATTACGCCGCCGACTACGCCCTGCGCCTGCAGCGCGACCGCATCGCCTCGGTGTTCGAGGCGATGGACGATGCCTACTTCCGCAGCCGCGTGGACGATATCGACCAAGTCATCGGCCGCATCCACGCCGCGCTGCACCGTCGCGATCACGACACCTCCGGCGTGGCCGGCGAGATTCTCGTCACCGACAACGTCGCCCCGGCCGAACTGGCGCAGTTGCAGGCGCAGGGCGTGATGGCGATCGTCACCGCCGCCGGCAGCGCCCTGTCGCACAGCGCGATCCTGGCGCGCAGCCTGCATCTGCCGCTGATCGTCGGCGCTTCGCAGGCGCTGCTGAAGATCAACGACGGCGACGCGCTGGTGGTCGATGGCGCCACCGGCACGGTCATTCTCGAACCCAACGCCGAAGACCTGCGCGGGCACCGCGCCCGCACCCGCGAGCTGGCGCGCGAACGCAAGCAGCTGCATCGCCTGCGCCGCGAACCCACGCGCACGCTCGACGGCGTCGACATCAAGCTCTACGCCAACGCCGAATCGCGCGAGGACGTGGCCGAGGCGCATGCGCTGGGCGCGGCCGGCGTCGGCCTGTACCGCACCGAGTTCCTGTTCCTGCAGCGCAACGAACTGCCGGACGAGGACGAACAGTTCCGCGTCTACCGCGACGTCGTGCTCGGCATGACCGGCCGCACCGTCACCATTCGCAGCCTGGACCTGGGCGCGGACAAGGCCGACAAGACCGGCCTGGTGCTGCGCGACGAGCCCAATCCCGCGCTCGGCGTGCGCGGCGTGCGCCTGTCGCTGGCGCGCGAAGGCCTGCTGGAAACCCAGTTGCGCGCGATCCTGCGCGCGTCGGGCTACGGCCCGGTGCGGGTGCTGGTGCCGATGGTCAGCTCGACCGAGGAAGTGCGCACGGTGCGCGCGCTGCTCAGGAAAGTGGCCGCGGACCTGCGCAAGCAAGGCCACGAGATCGCCGAGCACGTGCCGCTGGGCGCGATGATCGAAGTCCCGGCCGCGGCGATCGCCCTGCCCGGCTTCATCGGCCTGATCGATTTCCTTTCCATCGGCACCAACGATCTGGTCCAGTACCTGCTCGCGGTGGATCGCAACAACGAAGCGCTCAGCGACCTGTACACGCCGCTGCATCCGGCGGTGCTGCGGGTGATCCGCGACGTGATCCGCCTGGCCAAGTCGCGCGGCAAGCCGGTCGCGGTATGCGGAGAAATGGCCGGCGACGCCAACTTCGCGCCGCTGCTGCTGGCGCTGGGGCTGGAGGAATTCAGTCTGCACCCGGCGACCTTGCTGGAACTGCGCCGGGCGATCCGCGGCTTGAATCTGGAAGGTTTGCGCAAACGCGCGCCGGCGCTGCTGCGGGCGAAGGATCGCGTGGGCATCGAGGCCTGGCTTCGGGCCTGATCGGCGGGCGATGGCCCTTGCGGGTTGCTTTTGTGGGAGGGGCGTCAGCCCCGATGCGCTTCGGCCCGATCGCCGGATTTTGCAAGTCGATCGGGACATGCTCGCAATCTGAGCGGAAAGCATCGGGGCTGAAGCCCCTCCCACAAGAGCGGTCCACAAAGCAGACATCCCCTCCACCGCATTCGGCGCAGACTCCAACGCTGTGCATAACACGCCACCCAGGCGATAATGCCCCGATGAACACCTGACCCTCGCCGGCTTCGTGGCCGCGTCCGTCACCTGCAGGAAGTACCGCATTGGCCGAAGCCGTCCGCCACGACAAGACCGCACGTCAGCTGCGCCTGCTTTCCGACGCGCTCGACAGCGGCCGTCTGGGTCCGGTGCGGCGGCTGGTCAACACGCTCTCTCCGGCCGAGATCGGCAACCTGCTGGAGTCCTTGCCTCCGGGCAAGCGCGTGATCGTGTGGGGCCTGGTCGATCCGGAAGACGACGGCGAGGTGCTGGTCCACGTCGGTGAAGAAGTGCGAGAGAGCCTGCTCGCGGACATGGACACGGACGAAATCGTCGCCGCGGTCGAAGACCTCGACATCGACGACTTGGCCGATCTGGTCGAAGACCTGCCCGATACCGTCATCGACGAAGTGCTCAAGTCGATGGATCGCGAGAACCGCGAACGGCTCGAGCAAGTGCTGTCGTATCCGGAAGACACCGCCGGCCGGTTGATGAATCCCGACGTGGTGACGGTGCGCGCCGACACCACCATCGACGTCGTCCTGCGCTACCTGCGCCTGCGCGGCGAGCTGCCGGAACACACCGATCATCTGTACGTGGTCAGCCGCCGCCATCAATACCTGGGCCGCATCGCCCTGGCCGCGCTGCTCACGCACGAACCCGGCACCGCGATCAACAAACTGATCGACGACGAACAACCGGCCATCGACGTCGGCGAAACCGCCGGCGAAGTCGCGCGCCAGTTCTCCGACCACGACTGGATCAGCGCCCCGGTCGTGGACGACAACAACATCCTGCTCGGCCGCATCACCATCGACGACGTGGTCGATATCATCCGCGAAGAGGCCGAGCATCAGGCCTTGAGCGCGGCCGGCCTGGACGAGGACGAAGACTTGTTCAGCCCGGTGCGGCGCGCGTTCCGGCGCCGGCTGATCTGGCTCAGCGTCAACCTGTGCACGGCGTTCCTGGCCGCCAGCGTGGTCGGCCAGTTCGAAGACAGCATCGCCAAACTGGTCGCGCTGGCCGCGCTGATGCCGATCGTCGCCGGCATGGGCGGCAACGCCGGCACCCAGGTGCTGGCGTTGATGATCCGCGGCCTGGCCCTGGGCCAGATCGGCGCCTCCAACGTCGCCGTGCTGCTGCGCAAGGAATTGTCGGTCGCGCTGATCAACGGCCTCGTGCTCGGCGTCGGCCTGGGCGTGATCGTGCTGATCTGGTTCCGCCAACCCGGGCTGTCGCTGGTGATCGGCGCCGCGCTCACCATCAACCTGCTGACCGCCGCCGCCGGCGGTGTGCTGGTGCCGGTCACGCTCAAGCGGCTGGGCTTCGACCCGGCCCTGGCCGGCGGCGTGGTCCTGACCACGCTGACCGATGTGATGGGGTTCCTCAGCTTCCTCGGTTTGGCGACGCTGATTTTGATTCACTGAAGACGGCGCAGCACCGATGCTTCGGTGCAGTTCCAATTCAACATCGATGCGCTGCCGCGCCAGCGCCTTGCCGAATCGGGCTGATCGGCCCGATCGGCGCGATCCGTGACGAATCTGCCCGCCGCCAGCCGATTGCGCGGCGCGCGCGCTTGAATCGGGCACCGCAAGCGGCCGATGATGCCGGTAGCCCGCCCCGGAGACGCCGATGCCCGGTAGCCGCACGTTCCGCCTCGCCGTCGCGCTGTTGCTGACGGGCGTGATCGCATCGATCGCCGCCTGCCGCAGCGTTCCCGCCCCTCGCGCCGACTCCAACGATTCAGGCGCTGCCTCCGACGCCTCGACCATGATCGACTCGCGCAAGCACGGCCGCTTCCTCGAACGCGAGCTGCGGCTCGACGACGGCGTGCTGTATCGCTATCAGGTGTTCGTGCCCTCGCGCAAAGCCGGCGGCGAGCATCCGCCGCTGATGCTGTTCCTGCACGGCTCGGGCGAACGCGGCAGCGACAATCGCAAGCAGGTCGAGGTGGGGCTTGGGCCGGTGATTCGCGAACGCATCGACGAGTTTCCGGCGATCGTGGTGTTTCCGCAGATGCATGCCGGTCAAGCCGAACCGTATCGCTTCACTCATACCGCGCTGGCGATGCTCGATCGCAGCCAGGACGAATTCGGCGCCGATCCCAAGCGCGTGCTGTTGACCGGTCTGTCGATGGGCGGCTACGGGAGTTACGAGTTGGCATTGATGCAGCCCGATCGTTTCGCCGCGGTGGTGCCGATTTGCGGCGGCTACGATCCGCCGCGGGCGAAGGATCATGAGCGGATCGAAGCGCTCGGCGGCGCGCTGACCTTGGATGAAGCCGCGCGCAAGATGGCGCATGTTCCGTTCTGGATTTTCCACGGCGCGCTGGACGACTCGGTGCCGCCGCAGAAGTCGCGCGAGATGAATGCGGCTCTGAAGCGCGCTGGGGCGGATGTGCGCTATACCGAGTTTCCGCGGGCCGATCACAACTCCTGGGATTCGGCTTATGCGACCAAGGAGTTGTGGCCTTGGTTGTTTGCGCAGCATCGGTGATGGGGCGCTGGGGGCTGGCCTAAGAGCGAATCCCCCTTAATCCCCCTTTTTCAAAGGGGGAAACAGTGGCGCGGGGCGGTGGTCGTGCGTCGGCAAGGCGAAGAGGTCGCCCGCCAAGTCCCGACGCACGTCCCGAAGGATTTCCCCCTTTGAAAAAGGGGGATCAAGGGGGATTTGCTTTTACCAGCGCCCCTCAAGCCTTCTTCAAAAACTCCGTCCGCAACACCAGCCCCTTGACCTTATCGACATTGCACTCGATCTCGTCCTCCTCATCGGTCAGGCGAATGTTCTTGCACAGCGTGCCGCGCTTGAGCGTCACCGACGTGCCCTTCACCTTCAGGTCCTTGATGAGCAAAACCGAGTCGCCGTCGGCGAGCACGGTGCCGTTGCTGTCTTTTACGATCATGTCGAGTGATTCCGAATAAACCAAACCAGATCGGCCGCACAACGGCGCGGCCGGAAGAAAAATACAGCCGCGCGATCAGCCCTTGAGCAGCATCTCCAGCACCGCCATGCGCGTGGCGACGCCGTTGGCGACCTGGGTCAGGATCAGCGATTGCGGGCCGTCGGCGACTTCGTCCGTGATTTCCACGCCACGATTCATCGGGCCGGGATGCATCACCACCGCGTCGGCGGCGGCGCGCTTGAGCCGCGAAGCGGTCAGGCCGTAGTCGCGGTGATAATCGTCCAGCGACGCCACCAGTCCTTCTTCCATGCGTTCGCGCTGCAGGCGCAGCATCATCACCGCATCCACGCCGTCGAGCGCGGCGTCGAAATCCTGCGTCGCCACGCAACCGTCCAACGTGCCGTCGTCGGGCAGCAGCGAGGCCGGGCCGCATACGCGGATCTCGCCCATGCCGAGCGCGCGCAAGGCCTGCAGGTCCGAGCGCGCGACGCGCGAGTGCTTGACGTCGCCGATCATCGCCACGCGCAAACGCGAGAAGTCCGTGCCCTTGGCCTGGCGCAGCGTCAGCATGTCGAGCAGGCCCTGCGTGGGATGCGCGCTGCGGCCGTCGCCGGCATTGACCAGACAGGTGCCGGCGCGCGCCTGCGCCGCCAGTGCCGCGACCGCGCCGTCTTCGCGATGGCGGATCACGAAGCCGCGCACGCCCATCGCTTCGATGTTCTTCAGAGTATCCAGCGCGGTCTCGCCCTTGCTGGTCGATGAAGTCGAGGCGTCGAAATTCAACACATGCGCGCCGAGCTGCTGCGCGGCCAACTGAAAGCTCAGGCGGGTGCGCGTGGACGGCTCGAAAAACAAGGTACACACCGCGATGCCGGCCAGCGCGCGGCTGTCGTAATGGCCCTCGGCGAAAGCCTGGGCGCGGATCAGCAAGGCGTCGAGCGATTCGCGCGAGGCATCGCGCAAGCTCAGCAGGTGACGCGAACCGCCGTCGGCGGAAACGTAGGTAGTCATGATGTGCGGTGCTTCAAGGATGCGAAATGTGTTCGATGTCGGTGGCGTCGTCGGGCGCGGCGAGCCAGCGCTCGACGATCACCGCCGCGGCCACCGCGTCCAGGGCCTCGGCGTCGCGGCGGCGTTTGCGCCCTTCGGCGCGATCGGCGGCGAAACGATGCGCGGCTTCGATCGAGCTGGAACGCTCATCGACCAGCACCACCGGTAATTTGTAGCGCGCGCGCAGCTGGCGGGCGAAGGCGTGCGCGCGCAGGCGCGCGGGCTGGTCGCCGCCTTCCAGGGTCATCGGGTCGCCGACGATCAGGCCGTCCGGACGCCATTCTTTATAGACGCGGTCGATCGCGTTCCAGTCCGGGCCGGCGCCGTGCACATCGATCACCGCCAGCGCACGGGCCCCATGGCCGAAGGCGCTGCCGACGGCGACGCCGATCCGGCGCGCGCCGACATCGAATCCGAGGACGGTACCGTCGCGTCGGATTGCGTCGGAGGCGCCGATGCTCATGCGTGTCCGGCGTAATCGGCCAGGTGGGCGAAATCCACCCCGATGCGTCCGGCCGCGGCCTGCCAGCGCACGTCCAGCGGCAGTTCGAACAGCAGTTCGGCATCGGCCGGCGCGGTCAGCCAGTCGTTTTCGGTGATCTCATGTTCGAGCTGCCCCGAACCCCAGCCGGCGCAGCCCAGCGCGACGATCGCGTTGTCCGGGCCTTCGCCCTTGGCCATGGCTTCGAGAATGTCGCGCGAGGTGGTCAGGTACAGGTCCGAGCCGATCACCAGGGTGGAATCCCAGCGGGTGCCGCCGTCGTGCAGCACGAAGCCGCGCTCGGGATGGACCGGGCCGCCGGCCAATACGATCTGGGCGCGCAGAGATTCATCGCCGCCGTCCACGCCCATCTGGCCGAAGACCTCGCCCAGGGTGTACTCGGACGGGCGATTGACCACGATGCCCATCGCGCCGTCGTCGTCGTGCTGGCAAATCAGCGCGACGCTGCGGGAAAAATTGGTCTCGGCCAGCGCGGGAAGCGCGATCAGGACCTGGCTGGCGAGGGGCGTGGGCATCACGGGCATGAGGCCATTCTAGCGTGCCGGGCGCGGCTGCGGGACGTGAAAACGCGCAGGGCGCCGCAGGTTCGGGGACAGCGCGGGGCGCGGCGATACGGTGAATCGGGCCTGTCCCGGCCAGGTTTTCTTGTGGGAAGGGCTTCTGTAGGAGGGGCTTTTTGTGGGAGGGGCTTTTTGTGGGAGGGGCTTTTTGTGGGAGGGGCTTTTTGTGGGAGGGGCTTTTTGTGGGAGGGGCTTCAGCCCCGATGCTTTTCGCTCAGATCGCGAGCATCTGTGTAGGGAGCGGCGATCGGAGCGAAAAGCATCGGGGCTGAAGCCCCTCCCACAGAAGCCTCTCCCACAAATGCGATATTGGAAGACTTCCGGCATTCGCGCCGCGCCCTGGATTCCCGCCCCCACGCCACCCACAATCGACCCGACCGCCCCCCCTACGAGGACCGCATGTCCGGTTACTGCGACATCGCCCCCAACCACCCCATCCATGGCCAATACCACGACCGCGAATATGGCTTCCCGCAGCGCGACGAATCCGATCTGTTCGAACGCCTGATCCTGGAAATCAACCAGGCCGGCCTGAGCTGGGAAACCATCCTGCGCAAGCGCGAAGGCTTCCGCCGCGCCTACAGCGGCTTCGACGTCGACACGGTCGCCGGCTATGGCGAAGCCGATCGCCTGCGCCTGCTCGAAGACGCCGGCATCATCCGCAACCGGCTCAAGGTCGATGCGGCGATCCACAACGCTCAGGTGATCCAGCAACTGCGCGGCAGCCACGGCGGCTTCGCGCAATGGCTCGACGCGCATCAACTGCTGGACGGCAAGCCGCGCGACAAGACCGGTTGGATCAAACTGTTCAAGCAGACCTTCCGCTTCACCGGCGGCGAGATCACGAACGAATTCCTGATGAGCCTGAGCTATCTGCCCGGCGCGCATCGCGAAAGTTGCCCGGCGTACCAGCGCATCGACAAACTCAAGCCGTACTGGCGCCGCGCGCAGGCCCTGGCGAAGAGCGCGCCGAAACCGTCCGGCGCGAGCGGCGCAGCCAAGCCCGCGCCGGTCAAGGCCGCCAAGGCGCCGGCGCGGACGGCGGCGAGCAAGACCGCCACGGCCAAGAACAAAGCCGTGGCGAAAAAAACCGTTCGCGGCAAACGCGGTTGATCGCACGCGGCGGCTGATCCGCGATCCAGCCGCCGCGCCGCCGCAACCGCTTCATACCGCCCTCACCCAAGCCCACTAACTTGCGCGGCGTCATCCCGCGAACCCGCGGCCGCGCACCGCGCCGCTACGATCGCAGGCCATCGCAAAGGAACCGCATGTCCACCTCGCCCACCGCCGCCGTCACGCTCTCGCGCGCGACCAAGTCCTTCATCGTCCTGATCGCGCTGCTGCAGGGATTGGCGCTGTATCTGATCCGGATCGGCGCGCGCTCGGACTCCGGTTTCGACATCTACTGGTACGTGATGGCCTTGTCGGTGCCGACGCTGATGCTGTTGTCGGTGCAGCGCCTGGACGATCGCCGCTTCTGGACCAACGCGCTCGGCGTGGCGGCGATCTATCTGCTGCTGGCGCTGTGGGCCGGCTGGAGCGCGACCGGCGCCCCCGACATCAAGGCCGGCGCGGTGCTGTGGCCGTTCGGCGCGACGCTGGCGATCGCCTTGTTCATCGCCCTGCCCTATCTGCAATGCCGGCTCGACCTCGGCCGCTGGCGCGCGCCGTACAGCGCCTTGTTCGAACACGGCTGGCAGAACGCGCTGACCTTGCTGCTCACCGCGGTGTTCGTCGGCATCTGCTGGGGCGTGCTGGGCTTGTGCGCGGTGCTGTTCAAACTGATCGGCATTCAATTCTTCAGCGATCTGTTCACCACCCGCAGCTTCGCCCATCTGGCCACCGGCGTCATGATCGGCCTGGGCGTGCTGGTCGGGCGCACCCAACAGCGGCCGGTGCAGGTGGCGCGGCAGATTCTGTTCGCGATCTTCAAGGGACTGTTGCCGCTGGTGTCGCTGATCGCGCTGTTGTTCGTGATCAGCCTGCCGTTCACCGGCCTGGACGCGCTGTGGAGCACGCGCTCGGCGACCCTGATCCTGATGAGCCTGATCGCGGTGATGGTGTTGTTCGTCAACGCGGTCTATCAGGACGGCGACGACGCGCCGCCGTACCCGCGCTGGCTGCGCCACGTGGTCGATGCGGCGCTGCTGATCCTGCCGATCTACGCCGGCCTGGGCCTGTACGCGCTGAGTCTGCGCATCGGCCAATACGGCTGGACCGCGGAACGTTTCTGGGCCGTGCTCGCCTCGGTCGTGCTCAGCGCCTACGCCGTGGGCTACGCGGTGGCGGCGCTGCGTCCGCGCGCCGGATGGCTGCACGATCTCAAGCGCGTCAACGTCGGCGTGTCGCTGGTGATCCTGGCGCTGACGGTCGCGGCCAACTCGTGGCTGCTCGATCCGCACCGCTTGAGCGTCAACGATCAACTCGCGCGCCTGCGCGACGGCCGCAGCGAGCGCGAGCGTTTCGACCTGAGCCATCTGCGCTTCGACAGCGGCCGCCGCGGCTATCTGGCGCTGCAGGCGCTGGCCGGCGACAGCAAACTGTTCGACGCCAAGGAGCGCGCGCAGATCCAGCGCCTGCTGACGATGAAGAACAGCTGGGAATATCGCCAGGACGACAAACGCGATCAGCAGGCGCGCACCGCTGCCGAAGCGCTGCGCCATATCAAGCCCGCCGCCGGCGTCGCCGCGCCCGATCCGCTGTGGCTGCAAGCGCTGGTCAGCGACAAGCTGCCGACGCCCGACTGCCTCAACGCCGATTCCGAATGCGTGCTGATGGCGCCGGACCTGGACAGCGACGGCCAGGCCGACTACCTGCTGTGCAACGCCAAGCAATGGGGCCCGGTCTGCTTCGTCTACGCGCGCGAGCAAGGCGTGTGGCGCAAGATCGGCCGCAACAGCAGCAGCTATCTCAACACCGAAGCCAACGCAGTCGCGCCGGCGATGCGCGCCAATCAACTGCGCGTGGTGCCTCGCCGCTGGGCGGATTTCCAGCTCGGCGACACGGGTCCGACGATGCAGTTGGAAATCGAACCGGCGCCCAGGAGCGATTGCGGACGTCCGCGCTGCGACTGATGAGGCGATCGTCGTTGCCGGCGAAGACGCGATAACGCCGGCGGCCTGCGCCGGCGTTTCGTGCGACTACAGCAGCAGACGCACCTCTCGCCGCGGCGCGTCTTCGGGCGCGGCGCCGGTGGTCCAGAACGTCTCGACCCAAGGCCGCACCAGATCGAGTTGAGTCGAAGCGCTCCGCACCTGCGGAAAACGCCGCAGATTATCGGCCTGCAAGGCCAGCATGCGCGCGTCCTGATCGTTGACGCGCTTGAGCAGCGGCCACACCAGCGCGTGCACCAGCCACGCCGGCGCCCAGCGGTTCTCGACATGCAAGGTCGCGAACACCGCCGTGCGTTCGGCGCTGATCGGGGTGAAATGCAGACTGATGCGGACGATGCCGCCGTTGAGGTAGCGGTATTCGATCTGCGCGCTGCTGGGAGCCTCGAACAAGGCCCGCTCGCTTTCGCGCGGCGATTCGAACAGGCGGTAGAGCAGGCCCGACTGTTGCGACTGGCCGCGGTACGACACGCTGAAGCCGGCATCGGTCGGTTCGAAATGCGCCGTCATGGCCTCGCGCGCCCCGCCGCGCCGCACCAGCCCCGGGTGAATCCAGTGCGTGTGCATCGGATCGAGGAAATTCTCTATCGCATCGATCACATGCGCACACCACTGCGTTTGCCAGACGAAACGCCGCGACCCGGCGGGATTGCGCCGCACCATGGCCGGCAGTTCGCCTTCATCGCATCCATCCAATCGCAGCCAGATCAAGCCATCGTGCTCGCGCACCGCGACCGCGCGCACCCGCACCTGCGGCAAGGCGCATTCCGGCGGCATGCCGGGAATCGCGCACAAACGGCCTTGCGAATCGAAGCGCCAGCCGTGATACGGACAGGTGATGCCGCCGCCGGCGGCGACGCCGGCCGACAACGGCGCATGCCGATGCGGACAGCGATCCTCCAACGCGAAGGCGTGACCGCTTTCATCGCGGACCAGCGCCACCGGCCGATCGAGCACCGTCACCGCGACCGGCGCGCGCTTGAGCCGGTTCGCGCACAAGGCCGGGAACCAGCGCGCGTAGTGCGACGGATGCCAGTCGCTCATGCCGGCCCACCGGCTTGCGCGATGCCGGGCCGCATCGGGATGTCCAGCGCTCGATGGAAGGCAAGTGGCGGCGTCATAGCTCGAATCTTCGCATGAGCGGCACCCCGAGCCGGCGGGTCAGCGCCGACAGCCACGCCAATGCCTGTCGGGTCCTGGCCGGCAGATGGCGCGCATAGACCGCGCTGTACTCGATGCTGGGCTGCCCGCCGCGCAAGCGCTTGAACCCGGCCGCGCCGGCGCTGAAGTTGATGTCGCAGCCATCGCGGATCGCGTGTTCGAACGTCATCGCGGTCAACAGCCGATACAGGCCCATACGCTGCGGCAGCGCCGTGTCGTAACCGACGATCGGCGTGGTCAGCGTCCGCCCCTGGCGGAACTGCCCCGCGATGCAGATCAACTGGCCGCCTTCGTCGCGGAAGCCGTCGAACTGCAGCAACCCGGCGCGGTGCCATCGGCGCATGAACTCGGCGGTGTAGTGCGGATTGCAGCGCGAATACTTGCCGATATAGAGCCGCTCGTACAACCACGCGATGCGCGCGTAATCGTCTTCGCCGATATCGGCGTCGCTGGCCCGACGCGGTTGCGTCGCCGCCAGCTTGAGATCGACCTTGAGGTTATGCCGCTGCCGCGCAAGCGCAGCCACGTCGCGGAACAGATACACCTGACGGCTCGGAATCAGCACGAAGCCCAGACGCTCACATTCGGCCAACCAATCGCGATGATCGACTTCGTTGAGCGAGCGCAACCAGATCGCGTGGCCCGGCCAGCGCTGCAAGGCCTCGTCGAGCAATTGCGGAACCGACACCAGCGAATGCGACGGATACAGATTGGTCGATAGCCACCAGTTGTTGATCGCGACAGCGCGATCGATCCGCGCCGCGCGCAGGCCGGCATCGACGCCGCGACCGGCGACGCTCAGCAGCGGCGCCGCGATCTTTGGCGCATAACGTTCGGCCTCTTCGATCGCGTAGCGGCCGTAGGTCGTTCGCGGTGAGCAGATCCAGGCGTTGTCCGGCTCGTCGTCGTTGATCGTGACCGGAAACAGCGCCTCGCCGCTGCCGATGCGATCCACCCGGGTGCGCAGGTTGGACACCAAGTCCTGCACCGCGACTTGCGCATGCACCTGCAGGAACGCCAGCGCCCGCGCGTTGAAGTCGTCGATATCGTGCGCGGGCGCCGGGCTCATAGATCCGGCAGATCCTCGCCGTCCCACTCGATATCCCGCGTCGCCGCTTCGCGCAGGCTGCAGCCGCGCGAGAGCGCGATTCCTGCGAAAGCGGCGATATCCACCAGCCCGCCAAGCGGCGGCAGGCGATCGCCGGGCAACGACAGGACATCGTCCGCGCGCCGATAGTCGTGCAACCACTGTTTCACGCCGCCATGCTTGACTGCCTGCGCGAGCCCGGCGCTGAGCATCACACCCGCCAACATCTTCGGCCGCGGCGCACGCGGCTCGATGCATGCCATGTCTTCGCCCATCAACGCCGCCGGCAGTCCATCGCCGGGCGCGAACAGGTGCACGCCGCTGATCGCGCGCGGATTGCATTCCAGCACCGTCGCCGTGCCGTCGTCGCCGATGATCCAGTCGAAGGAAATCTGCCCGGTGAAATCGATCTTGCGCACGAAGCGCTCAACGAAGTCGCGGATCGCCGCGTTCGGCGCCGGTTCGAAATAGAAACTGGAACTGCGATTGATCCGATACGCCGGCCGATACATCGAATGCGCGAGCAGCCGGCCGCGATCGGCGATGCTGTACGAACACAACTCGGTGCCGGCGTGGAAGCGCTGCGCGACCCAGGTCTGAGCGAGCCCCAACGGCGGCGCATCCTCCGGCATGCCGTGCGGATACAGGCGCACATGCACGCCGAAGCGCGAGTATTCCGGCTTCAGCACCAGCGGCCGCCCATCGGCCCAGTTGCGTGCTTCGTGCAGATTCGCGACCGCCAGACTGTCCGGCACGTTGGCGCCGCAGCCCTGCGCCAACTCGAGGAAACGCCGTTTACTGTGCAGCGCCCTGAGCTTGTCGAAATCGTCCACGAGCACGCGCAAGGACTGCGGCAACGCGCTGCGATAACGCGAAAGCGCGAAGACCTCCTCGCAGGTGGGCACCAGCAGGTCGATGCGCTCGTCCGAGACGATGCGCGCGAGTGTGGCGACGAACGCGGCCGGTTGCGAACGCGGCGGCGGCAAGCGATGCGCGCGCGTCACCGAACGCGACCACGCGCTCAGGCGGCAAGACACGCTGTCGGCGACGTGAGCGGTCCAGGCCGCGCGATGGAAGTGTCGCGCCAACTCCAAGGCGGCGGGGGCTCTGGGGCCCAGTATGAGTACCTTGGCCATGTGTCATTGCGGTCCGGCGCTTCACCGTCCGTCAGCCCTCCCTTTGCTTGCGTTTCGTTGTCTGGGCGCGCCCAAAAGCCGGGATCGAGAATGAAAGATGCCACATCAAATGCATACGGCATCTTATTACACATCTAATTCGCATATTTTTCATGTATTTCGTGCAAAACCGCTCTGCTCCACATCGCGCTACATGTCCTGAATGATTCGCTCATGTTCTACTTGGATTGGAGGGACAGTCTCTGCGCCGCCCCGGCCCCGCCAAACGACGAAGTCCCGGTGCGCGGCTCTTTACAAGGACATCTCAAGGACGGTTAGTCATGAACGACACAGTACGCCTGCGCACCATTAATCTTGCCGCACTCGCTTCCGCAACCGGCGACGATGGTAGCGTTGATCTCAATCGCTTCACGGCGCGGCGCCTCATCCTCAACAACACCAACGTTGGCGGTGTCGATACCAAAGCGCTCGTCGCCGAAATCGCGGCGTCCGATGCCTACAAACAGACGCCGACCGGGCCGAAGATCGAAGCGTTGCTCGAGAACATCAAATCTCAGCTCTCGGTCGCCGAACGCGTGCGCTTCGCCCAGGACATCGATCAGGCCAACATTAACGAGTCGTGGCTCAAGCGTAACTTCGAGAAGTACGTTTTCGAACCGGCGACCGCCGGATACATCTATGTCGATAGCGCCACCCAAAAAGCTGCAACGAGCGCCGACCAGTACGCCAGCGACGCGCTGCGTGACGCTAGGCAATGGGGTCAACAAGTCGCATCCGGAGCCAACACCAGCGCACCAAAATGGGTCGGAGAGATCGTCAAAGACGCCGCCGGCGACGCCCAGGAAACCTACGGCATCATCAAGGGCGCCGCGCAAGGCGGCATGGATGCGATCAGCGGCACGTATGACCTCGGAAAGTTCGCGATCAAGTTCGGAACCGATGAGAACTTCCGCAACCTCGTCATCGCGACAGCCGCGCATTACACGGCAAAAGTCGTCGATGACCCCAGCCGCCTGACCGAAGACGTCAAGAAGGGCGTCACCAAGGCCTGGGATGATTGGAACGCGGGCCTTGAGAAAGCGAAAGCCGAAGGAAAAGAGCGCGAATACCTAGGTAAGGCCGAGGGCCAGATCGGCTTCGAGATTGCGACCGCTCTGATTCCGCCCGCCGCGCTCGCAAAGGTCGCCAAGATAGGCAAGCTGACCGATGCCGTCGCTGACGCGGTGCCAGGCGGCCCCGCTGCCCAAAAAGCTTCGAGAGAGCTTGCAGACGAATTCGGCGAAACCGTCAGAGAGCTTGCCGCGGACCGCGGGAAGTTCCAAAAAACAGCCGACGATCTCTTCAACGCGCACGTCAATCAGGCTCGCTCGCAAGGAAACCTCGAGGCTCTCGTCACCGCAGCCAAAAGGGACGGGCATATCGGCGCCCTGCTCGACAGCGGCGCGCTGACACCCAAGGAACTGAATTATCTGGCCCGGCAGGATCACCAGATGTTCGGCGGCGACGAAGGATTCAACAGGGCCCTGGAGGCTTGGTCGAAACGTCAGGGCAAGGAGATAACGAATAAGGATGTCGGTGATATCGCCGAGGCCGCTGTCGCCTACAAGGTGGCGAAGACCGGCGACTACGGCAGCCTCATGCCGATCCAGAATAAATCCGGGCATGGCAATGATCTCGTTGGTTTCAACAAGGACACAGGGAAATGGGAGCATATCGAGGTCAAGGGATCGCAGGTCGGCAAGCCGGCGACGCAAACGGGAGATCCGGAAGGTCTGGCGCTCGGGCGATTGCAAAAAGCGGTTGACGCAAAGAGCCACTGGAAGGAGCAAAATGTCTGGGACCCCGGCATGCAAGACGTCGCTCGACGCATTCTGGATGAGGCGGCTGGAAAAAATGGCAGAAAGCTCGACATAGATGGGCAATGGGCTCGCGTAAGCATTGAGCGCGATGCATCCGGAAAATTGAAGGTCAGCGATCCGGATATCCAGCCTTGGGTTAAACCGGTGCAGCAGAAAGGCGATCTCGGCGCGCCCCAGTCCACGCGGCATGCGTCTTTGGAAGCGAGCGAGGGAGATCGCCAGCCACCAGACTTGCGGGCCGATGTTCGCGTATCCGCTAATGATCAGGCAATGTTCGACAAACTGCGCCAAGCCGTGCCCCAACTCTCCGAAGACGCCGCTTGGCATGGCGTGCAGGAGTCCAAACGCAACGGCATCGAACGCGTGGATCAGATCGGAAGAACGGCAGTCGTCGGAGACAAACTATGGATCGAAGGAACGACGCCAGGCTATTGGGCTACGATCTCGACGTCGGACGGGGTTCCTGCGGCCTCTGAAACGAGGCAGAATCTAGCCGCTATCAATGAATCGCGCGAGCAGAAACTAGCTGCGATAGCGGCGCAAACGCCCCCGGATGATCCGGGTCGCGGTCCTCGAATATAGAAGCAATCTCCGCCATGGGTTCGTCATTCGAACACAGTGCATTTCCAGGGCAATCAATGATGAAGCCGCCTAAGTTTCATGCAAAGCAGAAGAAGATGTTCAAAGAGACGCACGAGTGGCTCTCACGATCTTCGGCGGAAGAGTACATTAGTAGCTCCATCGACATATTGACCAATTACATCAATTCGGACGCCATTTCCACGACAACAAACCCACTCATCCGGATAAGAAATGTAGCCGTGCACTATTCGGCTGCAGCCTGTGATGCTCTCGCGCGCGGAGACATCTCGCAACTTGCGGATTATTTCAGTTGGGGTATAACGTTCCGTAGCCTATGGTGCCGGGTCCACGGACCCGATTTTCTGTCTCGACCGACGCAGAGCATCTTAGTCAGGGAGTTCTTTGAAGGCATTTGCGCTGCCGGGCCGATTGTTTTGTCGCAATGGAAGATGGCCGAACAAGGCGCATACTTCTTTATCCAGGCCATCGAGCATGACGCCAGAGTCAACAGCCACTCCGCACGCCATATTAGTAACGGCACGACTGATGCTTTATTCGCTGCACTGTTTTCAGAAGCATTTCAATTGCCGACTACCTTCCGTCCAGTAGAACCGCTGATTTCCGAATACAGGCAATTACTCATGGTCCGTAACACAAGGGACGAGCCTGCCTTTCGCCAAGCAATGTTTGCCGCCGCGGAGTTTCATGTAAGCCGAAGCAAGTACGGTACAGACAAGAAGTCCTACGAGTTTGAGGATGATTTCGATCAGGTGTTTCCGATCGAATTGCTCGCGATCCAGTCGCTGCGTCGCCGCGACAGACTCCCGGGCTTCGCGACCGGCCACCCCTTGGTCGATTCCGTGTGGCCGATCGTCCGCGACCTTCCCTTCGTCGAACACCCTCTCGCCGCCGCGCTCGAAAAGAAACTCCAGCAGGTGATGCCGGGTTTCGTCCCGGACTTGGCGGCTGCACGCGCGCGTGCCATCGCGCCGACGCCGGCGATGTCCGTTGCGCAGCCCCATGCTGCTCCCGATCCGGAAATGAAGCTCGCGGCCATTCGCGCTTACCTGGACGACGGCGGCGTGGACTACTTCTACGACACCTTGCAGAACAGCGCGACTTTGATGTGGGTCGATCATCGCGAGGACGATGCCGATATCGTACTGACCGCCGCGGAACATCTGGGCCTTGATGAGAAAACCCTCTCGGCCGACTGGACGTCGGAACCAGGCCTGAACATCGAGTACCGCGGCAAGATCACAGCAGTGCCCTACCCCAACGATTTCGCCGACCGCGACACCACGATCGTCACGCTCAACGAGATCATCAAGCCCGACTACGAGTTGCGCTGGGCGATCGCCAGCAATGGCAGCGACACTCTCGGCCTACTCCCCCTATCCCGGGCGCAGTGGGAAAGCCTGGAGGCGACCCACCCTCAACAGATCGCCGAGCTATTCCGCAAGATCGCTCCCGGAAGTGTCATGTTCGGGTAGGTCTGCGGCCGCCTTCCAACGCAAGCCAGAGCGGGAGAAAGAGGCGCTTCCTCTTTCCCCGCAGGCGCCATCGGATGTTTCCCCATCCTCCGCCGCTGCTGCGGCTACCGGGACCGCCGATGCGGGCGGACCGTGCCTCGCGTCCCGACGAAAAGCGCCCGGTGAGTGATCCCCTTCTCACGATCGCCCCGGTCAAATTAATGCGGCACCGCACACACCAACAAAAAAGCCCGGACATGCCGGGCTTTTTCTGTCTGAACGGACTGAAGACTTACCGAACCTCAGCCACCTCAACCCCATCCAACCCCTGCGACAAGGTCCGCGCATCGCCGTCCTGCGCCAGCTTGATGCGCAACCGCGCCTCGTTCTGCGAGTGGCATAACGTTAGCGCGTCCTTCGTAGCTGATCTCGCCGGCCCGATACGGCTCGAACATGGCCTGGTCGAAGGTCTTCATGCCGAGCTGCACGGAATCCTTCATCAGTTCCTTGAGCTTGTGGATCTCGCCGTCGCGGATGTAGTCCTGCGCCAGCGGGGTGCCGAGCAGGATCTCCATCGCCACGCGGCGGCCCTTGCCGTCGGAGGTCGGGATCAGCTGCTGAGCGACCACGCCCTAGCCGTCCAGCGACAAGTCCATCAGCAACGGGTTGCGGCGCTCTCCGAGGCAGCCATCGAGGCACTAGGGTCCGCCCCAGGTGTATTCATCCGGATCGGGTTGTTACGGTGCGATTGCTGAAAACGCTTTCATCCGGGGACCGCTAACCAAGGCCGCATCCAAGGATCAAGGAGCACTCTCATGGCAGACGCAAGTTCCGGCGTATCGGGCTCTTCGCAGAACTCCTCGCAGAATTCCGCCGCTTCCGCGCAGCAGAGCCAGGCCGCCGCCGAAACCACCGAAGCGCAGTTGGCCGGCGCCACTGCCGTCAACGCCCCCGCCACGCCCGCGATCGATACGGTCACAGCCGCCCCCGTAGACCTGAGCGTCTCGGTCAGCGCGCTCGCGCAGCTCAACACCATGACCGTAAGCACGCCGGCCCTGGACTTCTCGCTACCGGCGACACTGGGCGGCGTTCCGACCGCCACCTACGCCGACATCGCGCTGTCCGCGCCGCCGACGCCGGTCACGACGCCCGCCGTCGAAGAATTCAACGCCTTCTCGCCGACCTTCAGCATCGACGGCTTCAACGCCGCCGACATCGACAACACCGACATCGCCAATGTCGGCGTCAACCTCGGCGTGAGCTACACCGGCGACGTCAACGCCACCTTGAACGCGCGCATGGGCCTGACCTCTCCGCCGGGCGTGACCGTGAGCGGAAGCATCGGCTTCAACAACGGCTTCGACACCCTGGACCTAAGCGCCACCGCCGGCCCCTTCGGCACCGCCGCCGCCCCCAACTACGGCGCGACGGTCAAAGGCAGCCTGGACCTCGGCAACCTCAACGCCTTCGACTTCGCCGGCACCGCGAACTTCAACACCGCGCAGGGTTTTCAGAACGGCAACGTCAGCTTGGGGTTGACGCGCAACTTCTCCGAGAACCTCAGCGGCTACACGCGCGGCACTGTGGGATTTGATCGGGAAGGAGTGAATAGCGTGACCGGGGAGGTTGGGCTGAATTACAACGAGAACGGAACGAGCTTCAGCCTGACCGGGCGCGGCAGCGTCGACACGCGAACCGGGGATACGACCGGTTATGTCGGAGGACGGCTGGGAATCAAGTTCTGAACCGGTGAATCGAATTTCCGCTGAAGCCCCACGAAAAAGCCGACGGATCGTCGGCTTTTTCGTAAGCGATGGCCATAAACACTGATCAGAGGGCTTATTAAAACCCATCGATGACTCGATTCAGATTGCCCGATTCGTCATAGCTATAGAATTTTTCGTCTCCCATCCTGCTTGCGCAGCCTTTGTCGACTATGAAAACCCGCGTTGCAGCTACCGACCATCCATTCTGAGTCTTAGCCACGACGTAATCACACCCCACTGGAGATCCCGCGCAGAACGTTTTGGAATCAGCCGCTGCCTTCTTAACAATGGCTAAAGCATCGCGCTCTGACCCAGGTGGAGAGATTTGTCCGCCGCACTCAATCTTTGCCGATGAGCAGCCAGTGGCACCCCCAAGCAGCAGCAACGCGCATACATAGCACCATCGCCTACGTTTACTCATAGCCGGGAATCCTTGGGACATGTTCCATTACAAACAGCACTTTAACTTCGGACACTCTTCGCACCGATTTCAACTTAGCGGGCAAAGGCAGTGCCACGCGGACTTATTCCGGCCGAACCAAGTGCATTTTATTGAGATGATCTCTGTCAATCTCCACAAACCAAAGTCTGGGCATCTCTGAACGCGCTGTCGTTGCCTCGATCGGAACAACCATCCTCTCCTGACATACGGATACAGTACCGACCGTTATTGAGTCGATCTCACTCTCTACCGTTTTCATGAAGTAGGACTCGGCAGTTTTAGCCGCCATCTTCTCTGCTGCATTACTCGCCAACCTGCAATTCGGCAGAGCACGGGCCGACTCCAGCATTGAATCCGGCGACCGATTGCAACAAGCCAAGGAGGCTACAGAGAGCGGTATCGCTACAATCCACACGTATCGCATTTCCATCCCTTCAGATAGTAATCAGCTCCGTGTGCAGGCAGATTAGGCTGAATCACAGCGAAAACCACATTAGTGCCGGGTTACCGGACACGGCAGATGGGCGCGTTGGCGACGACTGGCCACATTAATGCCCCACCGCAAACCACACCAACAAAAAAGCCCGGACATGCCGGGCTTTTTCTGTCTGAACGCGCTGAAGATTTACCGCACCTCAGCCACCTCAACCCCATCCAACCCTTGCGACAAGGTCCGCGCATCGCCGCCCTGCGCGAGCTTGATGCGCAAGCGCACTTCGTTCTGCGAGTCGGCATATCGCAGCGCGTCTTCGTAGCTGATCTCGCCGGCCTGGTACAGCTCGAACAGGGCCTGGTCGAAGGTCTTCATGCCGAGCTGCACGGAGTCCTTCATCAGTTCCTTGAGCTTGTGGATCTCGCCGTCGCGGATGTAGTCCTGCGCCAGCGGGGTGCCGAGCAGGATTTCCATCGCCACGCGACGGCCCTTGCCGTCGGGGGTCGGGATCAGCTGCTGGGCGACCACGCCCTTGAGGTTCAGCGACAAGTCCATCAGCAACTGGTTGCGGCGCTCTTCGGGGAAGAAGTTGATCATGCGGTCCATCGCCTGGTTGGCGTTGTTGGCATGCAGGGTGCATAGCACCAGGTGGCCGGTTTCGGCGAAGGCGATGGCGTGGTCCATGCCTTCGCGGGTGCGGATTTCGCCGATCATGATCACGTCCGGCGCCTGGCGCAGGGTGTTCTTGAGCGCGGCTTCCCAGCTGTCGGTGTCGATGCCGACTTCGCGCTGGGTGATGATGCAGCCCTCGTGGCGATGGACGAATTCGATCGGGTCTTCGATGGTGATGATGTGGCCGGTCGAATTCAGGTTGCGGTAGCCGATCATCGCCGCCAGCGAGGTCGATTTACCGGTGCCCGTGGCGCCGACGAACAGGATGATGCCGCGCTTGGTCATCGCCAGCGTCTTGATGATCGGCGGCAGGTTCAGCTCTTCGACGGTCGGGATCTTGGTCTCGATCCGGCGCAGCACCATGCCGACCTGATTGCGCTGGTAGAAGCAGCTCACGCGGAAGCGGCCGATGCCGGTCACGCCGATGGCGAAGTTGCATTCGTGGGTCTTTTCGAACTCTTCGCGCTGCTGCGGGTTCATCACGTTGAGCACGAGATCGCGACTTTGTTGCGGCGTCAGCGGGTTCTGCGTGATCGGGCTGATCTTGCCGTGGACCTTCATCGACGGGGGCATGCCCGAGGTGATGAACAAGTCCGAGGCGCGCTGGTGCGCCATCAGCTTGAGGAAGGAAGTGAAGTCGATCGCACCGGAGGCGGTGGTCGGGTTGGTCGGGGCCGGGTTGTTCATGGGCTACCTCCTCGGGAGGTTTAAAGCGGCGATGTAGTAGCCGGGGGATGTGGTGCGCAAACGCGTTGCTGCGGCGGGAACGGACCAGCGGCGCGGACAGTCGCGCCGCCGGCGGTCGGTCATTCGAACAGTCGCTTGTCCTTGGCGTATTCGCGCGCCTGCGGACGCAGGATCATGCCGCGCTTGACCAGGTCCTGCAGATGCTGGTCCAGGGTCATCATGCCGTGGGCCTGACCGGTCTGGATCGACGAATACATCTGCGCGACCTTGTCTTCGCGGATCAGGTTACGGATGGCCGGGATGCCGACCATGATTTCCCAGGCCGCGGTACGGCCGCCGCCGACCTTCTTCAGCAGCGCCTGCGAGATCACCGCGCGCAACGACTCCGACAGCATCGAGCGCACCATCGGCTTTTCGCCGGAGGGGAACACATCGATGATTCGGTCCACGGTCTTGGCCGCCGAGGAGGTGTGCAGGGTGCCGAACACCAGGTGGCCGGTTTCCGCCGCGGTCAGCGCCAGGCGGATGGTTTCCAGGTCGCGCAACTCGCCGACCAGGATGTAGTCGGGGTCTTCGCGCAGGGCCGAGCGCAGGGCCTCGTTGAAGCCGTGCGTGTCGCGATGCACTTCGCGTTGGTTGATCAGGCACTTCTGCGAGGTGTGCACGAATTCGATCGGGTCTTCGACCGAGAGAATGTGCGCGTACTCGTTCTTGTTGATGTGATCGATCATCGCCGCGAGCGTGGTCGATTTGCCCGAGCCGGTCGGGCCGGTCACCAGGATCAGGCCCTGCGGCTGTTCGATGAGCTGGCGGAAGATCGGCGGGCAGCCCAGGTCTTCCAGCGACAGCACTTCGGACGGAATGGTACGGAACACGGCGCCGGCGCCGCGGTTCTGGTTGAAGGCGTTGACGCGGAAACGCGCCAGGCCGGGGATCTCGAATGAGAAGTCGACCTCGAGGAATTCTTCGAAGTCGCGCCGCTGCTTGTCCGACATGATGTCGTAGACCAGCGCGTGGACCTGCTTGTGGTCCAGGGCCGGGATGTTGATCCGGCGCACGTCGCCATCGACGCGGATCATCGGCGGCAGGCCCGCCGAAAGATGCAAGTCGGATGCTTTGTTCTTAACCGAGAACGCCAAAAGTTCGGCGATGTCCATGCGTGCTCCCCGCACTGCAGGGACCCGTAATCCGGGTCCGTGAAAAGCCAGCCACTAGGGCCCAGCCGCTTTGTGGTCAGATGCAACTCTAAGCTGGAACCAAACCACCCCCAAGAGGCAGTATAGCCCCCGGACGGCACGCCCGATCCAGCCCCCTCATCACAGGATTCCCCCACGTGCACGAGCACGTCTTGCACGACATCTTGCATCAGTTGCAGCGCGCGGCGCATGACGCCGGCAGGCCGGTTCCTCGATTGCTTGCGGTCAGTAAGACCCAAGATGAGACCTCGGTCGCGAATCTGGCTTTACAGGGTCAGACGGCGTTCGGCGAGAACTACGTCCAGGAGGCGGTGGCCAAGCACGCGGCGATGGCGTCCACGGCGGCGGCCGGGCGGGCACTGGAGTGGCATCTGATCGGTCATCTGCAATCCAACAAGGCCGCCGACGCGGCGGCGCTGTTCGACTGGGTGCAGACCGTGGACCGGCCCAAGCTGGCGGCAGCGCTGGCGCGGCATCGCGCGGCGCGGCCGGCGCTGGCGCCGTTGAACGTGCTGATCCAGGTCAATATCGACGATGAGGCCAGCAAGCACGGCTGCGCCCCCGCCGAGGTGCCGGCGCTGGCGGCGGCGATCGCGGCCGAGGCTTCGTTGCGGCTGCGCGGGGTGATGGTGATCCCGACGCCGCATGCCGACCCGGAGCTGCGGCGTCCTGCGTTCCGCGATGCCAAGGCGCTGTTCGATGCGCTGGCGGCGCGGTACGGGGTTGGGGTGGATACCTTGTCGATGGGGATGAGCGACGACTATCCGGTGGCTGTTAGCGAGGGGGCGACGATGGTGCGGATCGGGACGGCGTTGTTCGGGGCGCGGGGTAAAGCGGCTGGGGGCTGACGTTCGCCCCTTTTAGAATTCGCTCCCTTTGAAAAAGGGGGCTGGCGGCTGCGGCGGGTGGTGCTCTGCGTGGTGGCTGCGCCGGGGGATTTGCTTCTTCTCAAGCTAAGAGCAAATCCCCCCTACCCCCCTTTTTCAAAGGGGGGAACAGCCACGAGAGCTGGAACTAGCGAGGCACATTGCCGCCACCCGTCGAAGCGCACGTCAGCGCAGCGATTGTTATCCTGCGTGAGTTTCAACCCGCCAGGTCGCACATGTCCGAATCCACCGCACTTCCTTCCGGCCCGGTCGCCTTCATCGGCGGCGGCAACATGGCGCGCAGCCTGATCGGCGGCCTGGTCGCGCGCGGTTTCGCGCCCGCCAAGATCCGCGTGGCCGAGCCGGTCGAGGCCTTGCGCACTGACCTGCAGCGCGATTTCGGCGTGGCCTGCTTCGACAACGCGCAAGCGGCGGCCGAGGGCGCGGCGCTGTGGCTGCTGGCGGTCAAGCCGCAGGTGATGCGCGAGGTCTGCGCTGCCCTGGCCGCGCAGGCGCGCGCGCAGCGGCCGCTGGCGATTTCCATCGCCGCCGGCATCACCGCCGGACAACTCGACCGCTGGCTCGGCGGCGAGGTCGCGGTGGTGCGGGCGATGCCCAATACGCCGGCGCTGCTCGGCGCCGGCATCACCGGTCTGTACGCCAACGCCGCCGCAAAGTCGCGATTCGAACAGGCCGCCGGCCTGCTCGCCGCGGTCGGCCCGACCGTGCGCATCGACGATGAGGCGCAGATGGACGCGGTCACGGCGGTGTCCGGCAGCGGCCCGGCCTATGTGTTCCTGCTCGCCGAAGCCATGCAGCAGGCCGGCGTGGCGCAGGGCCTGAGCGCGGAAGCGGCGCGCGCGTTGGTCCAGCAGACGCTGTTCGGCGCGGCGACCATGCTCACCCGCAGCGAAGAACCGGCCGAGGTGCTGCGCGCGCGCGTGACTTCGCCCGGCGGCACCACCCAGGCCGCGATCGAAACCTTCGAAGCCGGCGGCTTCCGTGCCCTGGTCGATCGCGCGATCGCCGCGGCGACCGAGCGCGGCCGGCAATTGTCGGCGGCGAACGAATGACGACGCACCGCCGCCTGCTGGCATCGATGCTGTGCGCAGGCGCGCTGCTGAGCGGCTGCGGACGCGAAGCCTCGACGCCGTCGCCACAGGGCGGCCACACCGCCAGCAACGAAGCGGTGCGCGTCGGCGATGTGGTCATGAACATCAGCGCGATCCAGACCGACAAACTGCCGGCGCAGATCGTGCAACGCTACGGCGCCGAGCGTAACGCGCGCACCGTGCTGATCGTCGTCGCCACGCGTTTCGGCGAGGATGCCGCCGCCACGTCGGTGCCCCTGGACAAGGTGCAGGTGGTCGTCACCGATCTGCTCGGCCGTAAGCAGGAGATCGCGATGCGCGAAGTGCGCGACGGCGACTCGATCGATTACGTCGGCACGGCCACGGTATCGCCGCCGGATACCCTGCGTTTCCAGGTCAAGGCATCGAACAGCCACGGCATCTATCCGGCGCAGTTCAACCGGGATTTCTTCTAAGGGCCGTTCGCAACGCGACGCCGCCCCGGGCTCACTCCCCCGGCAGCTTTCCGTTACGCGTCAACGCATCCACCCGCCGTTGTTCGTTGGCGTCGAAGCGCGCGAGCAGCGCGTCCAGCCGCTGCTGACGCTGCCTCTGGTTGAGCGCGTTGTCGGCGAGCACGCTCTGGCGCTGCGCGGCATAACTGCGCAGCCGCAGTTGCCATTGCGCGCGGCGCTGATCCAGTTCGCTCAGGCGCTGCGCGGCCTGCGCGCCGAATTGCGCTTCGCGCTCGGCATAACGGGTGGCGGCATCGACGCCGGCGAGTTCGAATTCGCGGTTCTGCCGCAGCGCCGCGTCCAACTGCGCCGCCTGCGGCGTCGCATCGCCCGACATGGCGTTGAGCTCGGCCAGGCGCCGGTTGCGTTCGGCCTCGCTCAAGCCGCGCTCGGCCAACAGTTTGCTGCGCGCGTCGGCCAGTTCGAAGGCGCGCTCTTCTTCCGCGTACCAGGCATCGGCGAGGGCCTCGCCCAGGCGTTCGCGACGCAGCGAGCGCACTCGCGCGAAGGTGCGCTCGCGGTCGTCGCCGGCCTGCGCCAGCGTCACCGAATCGTGTTCCAGCAGCAGATACGCATCGAACCACGCCAGCACCGTCGCCAACGCCGGCGGCGCCAATCGCGATTGCAGATGTTCGAGCAAGGCCGAGCGGATCGCTTCGGGCGACTGCTCGCCGCTGCGGCTCAGGAAATAATCGAACAAACGGCGCAGTTCGCGATCCGGAATCGGCTGGCCTTGCGCGTCCAGACGCACCGCGCCGTCCACGTCGGTATCGCGCAGCGAGTCGCCTGCGGCGACGACGACCGGATCGGCGCTGGGGCTGCGCTCGCCGCTCAGGTCGGGATCGGAAATGCGTCCCGCCGGCCCGCTGCTGACCACCGGCGCCGCCCACAGCCGCGGCGTTTCGAACCAATACCCGACCGTGAAGATTCCCGCGATCGCCAGCACCGCGGCGCAAGCCATCGCGATGATCGATGCGGCCGAGCGCATGGCTTACAGGCCCGCGTTCTTGAGCCGGTTGACCTGCGTGCGGTAGACGCTGGTCGGGTTCGAGCTGAAAACGCCGCGCAGGCCGGCGATCTGGTTGACCTCGTCGAGATGATTCCAGTCGTAGTCGTCGCGGATCACCTGGCCCCAATGCGAGGAACAGCGACCGACCAGGCCGTCGTTGGCTTCGCCGCCGAACAACAGGCCGCCGGCGATCATCGCGAGGTCGGAGCCGTCGAAGAAGTTCGTCGAGTTCGAAGTGCCGCCGAAGGAGTAGTAGGCGATCGCGTTGACCTTCGCCGCGCCCGCGCCGCAGGCCGTCACCGGCTTGCCTTGCGGATAGCGCGCGTTGAAGCGCGCCGCGCCGGCGCTGTCGAGCGCCTTGAGCGCCGCCAGCGAATCCTGGCTGTTGTTGCTGCCCGAAAGCAATCCGATCAGATCGGCGAAGGCGTTGACGAACGACGCCACCAACGGCCGCAGCGGCGAGCCTTCGGGCAGCGCGGTGCCGACGAAATCGGCGACCTTGCTGCCGGCGTGCGGCGAGCCGACCGAGGTCATCGACGCGACCAGATCCGGACGCACCGAGGCGACATAGCGCGCGGTCGGGCCGCCCTGGCTGTGGCCGATCAGATTGAACTTGGTGTAGCCGTGCAGGGCCTGCAGGGTTTCGAGCTGATCGATCAGTTCTTCGCCGCGCACTTCATTCGAGTCGGCCGCGGTGACTTGGGCCACGTAGACCGCAGCGCCGCCGGAGCGCAAGGCTTGCGGGATACCGAACCAGTAGTCGTAGACGCCGCCGATGGCGTCGAAGCCGAACAGGCCGTGCACCAGCACCACCGGGTAGCGGGTCTTGGTGTAGTCGTCGGCCGACGCGGGGAACGCGCTGGCGCACAGCAGTACCGCCAGCAGCAACGGCGCGCCGAGCAGGCGGCCCAGATGGAGTCGCGACATGATCCCTCCCGATCGTGCATGGACGTCGGCAACCCGACGGCTCGACTGTACGAATGGGTATGGAACACACACGCCGCGCTGCACCATAGCCGCGTGAATTGTGACTTCGGGATATGAATAGGTCTTGGCGAAGCGGAATTCGGCACACAAATTGCTGCGCTGCGGCGAAATTGCGCGCTCCGGGCGTCCGCGCCTGCCTCGCGCTGATCCGCTGGGTGACCGACAATTCCCCTCCCGCCATCAGCCGTTGGATTCATGGGCCCGCAACGCATCGTCTGCCTCACCGAGGAACCCACCGAGACCTTGTACCTGCTCGGCGAGCAGCACCGGATCGTCGGCATCAGCGGCTTCACCGTGCGCCCGGCGATCGCGCGCAAGGAAAAGCCCAAGGTCAGCGCCTTCACCAGCGCCAAGATCGGCGAAATCCTCAAGCTGCGGCCCGACTTCGTCGTCGGTTTTTCCGACATCCAGGCTGAGATCGCCAGCGAGCTGATCAAGCACGGCGTCGAGGTGTGGATCAGCAATCACCGCAGCGTCGAGGGCATCGTCGATTACGTGCGCCGGCTCGGCGCGCTGGTCGGCGCCGGCGATCGCGCGGCGGAACTGGCCGCCGGTCTGGAACGCCGCATCGCCGCCGCGCGCGAACGCGCCGCCACGCTGCCGCGGCGGCCGCGGGTGTATTTCGAAGAATGGGACACGCCGCAGATCACCGGCATCCGCTGGGTGTCGGAGCTGGTCGGGATCGCCGGCGGCGACGACGTATTTCCCGAACACGCGGCGATGTCGCTGGCGCGCGACCGCATCCTGGCCGATCCGCTGGAAGTCGTGCGGCGCGCGCCGGATCTGATCCTGGGCAGTTGGTGCGGGAAGAAATTCCGTCCCGAACAGGTCCTCGCGCGTCCGGGCTGGGACGCCGTGCCGGCGGTGCGCGACGGCGAACTGCATGAGATCAAGTCGCCGATCATCCTGCAGCCGGGACCGGCGGCGTTGACCGCGGGGCTGGATGCGTTGGGCGATGTGATTCAGGGCTGGGCGGCGCGGCGGCGCGGGGACAACGCGGCGCGTTAGTTCGTCATCCGGCTGGCATGCCGCTCGCGGGCGTTGCCGCGAGGTCTTTTTGGGGGCTTCAACTCCGATGCTGTTCGGCCGGATCGTCGCGGCGGATCGAAAGGCATCGGGGCTGAAGCCCCTCCCACAACAAACTTCCAGCATTCGGCGAGCGACTGCGCACGGCTCAGGCATCCAGCGCACTGGCGATCCGCTGCCAAGCGCCGCCACGAAGTCTTTTGTAGGAGGGGCTTCAGCCCCGATGCTCTTCGGCCAGATCACCGCGGCGGATCGAAAAGCATCGGGGCTGAAGCCCCTCCCACAACAAACTTCCAGCATTCGGCAAGCGACCGCGCGCGATGACCTCATCCGGCTAACCGATCACTCGCGCCAAGCGCTGCCACGAGGTCTTTTGTAGGAGGGGCTTCAGCCCCGATGCTCTTCGGCCAGATCACCGCGACGGATCGAAAAGCATCGGGGCTGAAGCCCCTCCACAACAAACTTCCAGCATTCGACAAGCGACCGCGCACGGCTCAGGCATCCAGCGCACTGGCGATCCGCTGCCAAGCGCCGCCACGAAGTCTTTTGTAGGAGGGGCTTCAGCCCCGATGCTCTTCGGCCAGATCACCGCGGCGGATCGAAAAGCATCGGGCTGAAGCCCCTCCCACAAAAGAAGCTCGCCTCGAACCTGGAACGCATCGTCTCAGACCAACGTGCGGCGGAAATACACCACCCGTTCGGTCTCCTCGAATCCGCAGCGCTCATGCGCCCGATGCGCCCGCGGGTTGTCGAGCAAGGCGTCCGAAGCCAGTTCGCTACAGCCGCGCTCGCGCGCCCAAACCGCGACCGCATCGATCAAGGCGCGGCCGACGCCGCGATGCCGCCGCTGCGGCCGCACATACCAGCCTTCAAGAAACGCCACCGGCGAACTGTCGGTGCCGTTGACATAATCCGTGCGCAGGCTGGCTTCGGCGAAACCGAACAACCCGCCGCCCTCATCGACCGCCACGAACGCGGCGAAGCGTTCGCCGCGCGCCAGCATGCCTTCGATATCGTCGGCGTGCACCGACGGATCTGCATTCGGCCATAAGGCTTGGCGCAATTGCGCCCACGCGTGCAGATCGGCCCGCGCCGCCGCGCGCACGACCCAAGCTTCGCTCACGGATACAGCATCCGCTTGGACCATTCGCCGGCGCGGTCGCATTCGTACAACCAGCGCTCGTGCAGGCGGAAGTCGGCGCCGTACCAGAACTCGATCTTGTCCGCGCGCACGCGCAACCCGGTCCAGCGCGGCGGGCGGGGCACTTCGCGGCCTTCGAATTTCGCTTCGACTTCGGCCAGACGCTGCTCGAAGCTGGCGTGATCGGGCAAGGTCTCCGACTGCTTCGACGCCCACGCGCCCAACTGGCTGCCGCGCGCGCGGGTGGCGAAGTAGGCATCGGCCTCGCCGTCGCCGACGATTTCCACCGCGCCTTCGATGCGCACCTGCACGCCGTGGCGCACGCGCGGCCAGTGGAACAGCAGCGCCGCATGCGGATTGGCCTGCAGCTCGCGGCCCTTGCGGCCGTCCAGATGGGTGTAGAAGACGAAACCGCGCGCGTCGTGCGCCTTCAGCAGCACCGTGCGCAGCGACGGCCGCGCATCGAGCGAGGCGGTGGCGACGCTCATCGCGGTCGGATCGGGCTCGCCGGCGGCGCGCGCTTGTTCGAACAGCGCGTCGAAGGTGGCAAGGGCTTCGTCGAGGAGGGGGGCGGTCGGGTTCATTGCGCTATTGTGATCCCATGTCGCCGCGTCCGCATCCGTCCGCCGCAATCGGCAAATCCGCCGCGCCCGAGCCGGCGCGCGCAAGCGGCTTCAATGCGGATTTCGTCGCCCGCGTGCTCGACAACGCGCTCGCCTCCAAGGCCCGCGTCTACGCGATCTGCGGCCTGCAGGGCAGCGGCAAATCGACGCTGGCCGCGCAGCTCGCCGCGGCGGCGCACGCACGCGGGCTGCGCACGGCGGTGCTGTCGATCGACGATTTCTACCTCGGCCGGCGCGAACGCCTGCGACTGGGCCGGCGCGTGCATCCGCTGCTGGCCACACGCGGCCCGCCCGGCACCCACGAGGTCGCCCTGGCCTGCGACGTGCTCGACCGCCTGCGCGACGGCCACGCCGTGCGCCTGCCGCGCTTCGACAAGCTGCGCGACACGCGTTTGCCGCCGGCGCGTTGGGCGCTCGCGCAGGCGGTCGATCTGACCGTGTTCGAAGGCTGGTTCCTCGGCACCCCGGCCCAGGACGAGGCTGAGCTGCGCGCACCGGTCAACGCGCTGGAGCGCGAGCAGGACCCGGACGGCATCTGGCGCGGCTACTGCAATCGCGCCCTCGCCCAGGATTACCCCGCCTTGTGGTCGCGTCTGCAGCGCATGCTGTTCCTGCGCCCGCCCGGCTTCGACATCGTGCTGGAATGGCGCTGGCAACAGGAACAAGCGCTGCAGGCGCGCCGGCCGCGGGCACAGGCGATGCGCCGCGCGCAGGTCGAGCGCTTCGTGCGCGTGTTCGAGCGGGTCAGCCGGCAGGCCTTGGCGCGGCTGCCGGACATCGCCGACTGGACGGTGGATCTGGACCGGCAGCGGCGGGTGCTTGCATCGCGGCCTGATGCAGGCCGGGCCGTCTAACGCCCGGCCCGTCCGGCATAAGCGCTCCCGCCCTCACTTCACCACGAAGGTGACCTTCAGGTTGACCCGCCATTCGCGGATGTTGCCGTTCTCGTCGGTGACGACCTTGATCTCGTTGACCCAGGCGCCCTGGATGTTCTTGACCGACTCGGCGCACTTGGCCAGGCCGGACTTGACCGCGTCCTCGACGCCGGTGCTGGAAGAGGTGGTGAGCTCGATGACCTTGGCGACCGACATGGGCTTTCTCCTTGGGGAACGGGCATAAGTGAGGCGCCGCCGTCGCGGCGGCGCGCAGGTCCGGCGCCGAACGCGCGGCGACGTGGCCCCGAGCCTAGGCGCGGCCGCGTTAAGGCCACGCAAGCGCGGGCGCCGCGTGCCCTACAATCGGCGCATGAATCCGGCCAGCAATCTGATCCTGGTCGGCCCGATGGGGGCCGGCAAAACCTGCATCGGCAAGCGCCTGGCCGAACGCTTCGGCCTGCGCCTGCTCGATGCCGACCGCGAAATCGAGCAACGCACCGGCGCCAGCGTCGCGGCGATCTTCGAGCACGAAGGCGAAGCCGGTTTCCGCGCCCGCGAAAGCGCGGTGCTGGCCGAACTGCTGGCCGGCGACGGCCTGCTGCTGGCGACCGGCGGCGGCGCGGTGCTGGCCGAGGACAACCGGCGCCTGCTGCGCGAGCGCGGCTACGTCGTGCAACTGCTGGTCAGCGTGGAGCAGCAGCTCGAACGCCTGGCGCTGGATCGCAGCCGTCCGCTGCTGGCCCGCGGCGATCGCGAACAGGTGCTGCAGCAACTGGCGCTTACGCGCGCGCCGCTGTACGCGCAGGTCGCCGATCTGCGCTTCGACACCGGCGCCATGAGCGCCGCCGACGCCGCGCTCAAGCTGGCGCTCGAACTCGATCTTCACTGGCGGCGTCCGCCGCCGCCGTCTTCTTCAGTGTCCGGAGTCAATGCATGAGCGCGGTACGTAAGGTCGAGGTCGCCGGCGAGAACGGCTACAGCATCGAGATCGGCCCCGGCCTGCTCGAAGACGGCGCACGCCTGAGCAAGCCCCTGCGCGGACGCCATGCCTTGATCGTCAGCGACGGCAATGTCGCGCCGCTGTATCTGGACGGCGTCGAGGCGACGCTGCGCGCGGCCAGGCCGGGCCTGACCCTGGCGCGGTTCGTGATGCCGCCGGGCGAGCACGAAAAAACCCTGGCCCGTTTCGGCGAATGCCTGCACGCGCTGGCCGCGCTCGGCGCGACCCGCGACGCGACCGTGGTCGCCCTGGGCGGCGGGGTGATCGGCGATCTCGCCGGCTTCGCCGCGGCCTGCTGGATGCGCGGGATCGATTGCGTGCAGTTGCCGACCACGTTGCTGGCGATGGTCGATTCCTCGGTCGGCGGCAAGACGGCGGTCGACCTGCCGAGCGGCAAGAATCTGGTCGGCGCCTTCCATCCGCCGCGCGCGGTAATCGCCGACACCGCCGCGCTGCGCAGCCTGCCCGAGCGCGAACTGCGCGCGGGACTGGCCGAAGTGGTCAAGTACGGCGCGATCTTCGACGCCACGTTCCTGGATTGGCTGGAAGCGCACGCCGACGCCCTGCTCGCCCGCGACGACGAGGCCCTGGCCGAGGCGATCGCGCGCAGTTGCGCGTACAAGGCCGAAGTGGTGGCGCGCGATCCGTTCGAACGCGGCGATCGCGCCATGCTCAACTTCGGCCACACCTTCGGCCACGCAATCGAAACCGAACAAGGCTACGCCGGCACCAGCGGCGACGGCCTCAACCACGGCGAAGCGGTCGCGGTCGGCATGGTGCTGGCCGCGCGGTTGTCCGCCGCGCTGGGCCGCGCGAGCCTCGCCGATGCCGAGCGCCTGCAGCGCCTGCTGCAACGCCTGGGCCTGCCGACCGCGATTCCGCCCGGACTGCCGCCGCAGGCGCTGCTCGCGCGCATGCGCCTGGACAAGAAGGCCGACGCCGCCGGCCTGCGCTTCGTGCTGTGGGACCGCGCGGGCGCGGCGCGGATTGTGTCGGGCGTGGCGGATGACGATGTGCTGGCGGTGCTCGCCGCCTGAGGCGCCACCGATGCGGCGAGCGCGCACTACCGCTCGCCGCATCGCCGCCCCGCGACGCGCGACGCGCGCCGGTTTCAGCCCGGCCAGCCGGCCGCGTGCCGCAGATACTCGATATGCCCGTCCTGCAACTCGGTGATGTACACCGTGGTCAGGATCGGATGATCGCCCCACACCAGGCCGCAACGCGTATTGACCGGATTGACGCCGGCATCGCGCTGGGCGTACTGCACCTGCGGGTAATCCGGCTGGCCGACGTTGTCGGCGATGCTCAAGGCCCAATGCTCCCAGGTGTACCAATGTTCGGACGCCATCACGATCGCATAGCGCGTGGGCGCGGTGCCGTTTTGGTCTGACAACGTCAACCCGGCGAGAATCATGCTCAAGCGCGCCAACGCGCCGGTGCAGGCTTCCTGCGCCGCGTCGTCGAGATCGATGAACGCTTCCTGGAAGTTATCCGCGAACACCTGCGCCTGGGCATCGGCGCCGGCGTCGTCGAAGGTGTCGTGCACCCACGCCACGAAGCCGGGATTCATGCCGGTCATGATGCCGCCGTCGTTGAGGGTGACGGCCTGCTCGAAGATCGTCGGCGGCGTGTTGGCGGCGAAACCGCCGGGACCGCCGAACAGGGCGAAGCCCCAGCACGGCGACTCCGGATACGGATCGGGCCAGTCCTGATCGATTTCAGTGCCGGCATCGAGTTCTTCTGCGGCGAGTCCTCGCAACTGCGCGTTGGTCAGTACCGGCATGGGTCGGGCTCCTGGGATGGAAAGTCGGCGCAAGCGATACCTGCGCGTCACTGCATCCAACGTGGCCCGACGGTGCCTGTGAATCCAGCGCGGCCACGATCGATCGGTGGCGAGGGCCGTAACTACAACGCGCTTCACACAAGCCGCACCGTCTCGTTCTTCCGCCATGCACCGACCACACCGGGGGACTCGCGACGCATGGCCTTGAACCCGCTTCATCTGCTGCTTTTGCAAGGCGCGGCGACCCGGCAGGCACGCGGGTCCGGCGCGCCGGCCGCGCCCGCCTCGACGACCGCCGCTTCAGCCGCTTCCACCCCAACCAGCAAGGAACCGATCGTGGCCAATCAATTCGAATTCCTCGACAAGCACTTCGATCCCACCGACATTCCCGAGGTCGCCGCGCAGACCGCGTACGAGCGCTTCGGCAACTACCCCAACGCGCGCGTCAGCACGGTGATCTTCGGCATCGGCTGGACCGTGCTGACCGATTCGATCAAGCACGCGGTGCTGAACTACGTCAACGGCGGCGTCTACGGCAATTCGGCCTACGCCACCTTGGACATGGATCGCAATCAGTGGAACATCGTCCTGACCGGACTGCAGTTCGTGAACGCCACGCGCACCGTGGTGCGCGGGCGTTCGGAGTATCAGATCGACGAGTACAACAACGGCTCGATCTTCGTCAAAGCCGAAGCGATCGGCGGGCAGTTGCTGGGCGACGTAGTGCATCTGGACACCGGCTTCGGCACCTGGGTCCAGGAGATCAAGCTGAAGAACTCCGCGAGTTTCTGATCGCAGCGGCCGGCGCGATGATCGCCGGCAGTGCGAGCCGTCCGCATCGGCCCGATGCAGACGGCGATCGCCCGATGGCTCAGGCCGCGGCCTTAGCCCGCGCCCGCGCGCGCTGGTTCGACGCGTAGGGATTGTCGATCTGCAGCGTGGCGCCTTCGCGCACCGCGGCGATCCATTCCTCGGTGCTGGCGACCGCGGCGAAGCGGCTTTGGAACACCACGGCGAAGACGCGATGGATTTCTTCCGCGCTGACGTGGCCGGCGCTGTTCTCGTACGACAGCGAGCCGGTGGCATCGTTGAGGAATTCGACGTGATAGCCCAGATGCGCGGCCTCGAACACGGTCGAGGCGTCGCAGTTGTGGGTCATGTAGCCGATCACGCTGATCGTGTCGATGCCGTTGCGCTGCAGCCAGTCGTTGAAGTCGGTGCCGGCGAAGACGCTGGGCAGGTTCTTCTCGATGTAGTGATCGCGCGGCCGCGAGGCGACGACTTCGTTGAGTTCCCAACCCGGGCGGCCCTTGTCGAACACCGGGGTGCCCGCCGGCGCGGTGTTCTGCACCACCACCACCGGGATGCCGGCGGCGCGCGCGGCGTCCATCGCGCGGCCGACGTTGGGCAGGGTGCGGCTGACCGGCGGGTACTCGATCGGCAGGCCGTCGGCGAAGTAATCGTTCTGCACGTCGATGACGACCAGGGCGCGTTTGCGGGTGATGTGGCTCATGGCGGACTCCGTAGCGGTGGGTTGGAAAGTGGGGCCATTGTTGGCCTCGCCCGGTTCCGGCGACAGTGACCCGAACGACAATATTCGATAGAATCGGGCCATGAGCACCGACACCCCTCTGGCCCGCCTGGCGGTGGTCGCTTTCGACCGCATCAGCCCCTTCCACCTGTCCGTGCCCTGCCTGGTGTTCGAGGACCGCGGCGAGCTCGACCTGCCGCCGTTCGAGCTGCGCGTATGCGCGACCGAGCCCGGGCCGATCCGTACCCGCGCCGGTTTCAGCATCGGCGCCGCGCACGGGCTGAAGACGCTGAGCTGGGCCGACACGGTGATCGTGCCGTCGTGGCGCGATGCCGACGAGCGCGCGCCCGAGCCCTTGCTCAGGGCGCTGCGCCGCGCGCACGAACGCGGCGCGCAGATCGTCGGCTTGTGTCTGGGCGCGTATGTCCTGGCGCAGGCCGGACTGCTCGACGGCCGCCGCGCCACCACCCACTGGAGCTGGAGCGAACACTTCGCCGCACGCTATCCGCAGGTGCAACTGCAGCGCGATGTGCTGTACGTCGACGACGGCCGCATCACCACCTCGGCCGGCACCGCCGCGGCGCTGGACTGCTGCCTGCACCTGTTGCGGCGCCGTCACGGCGCGGAGATCGCCAATCGCGTCGCGCGCCGGCTGGTGGTGGCGCCGCACCGTCAGGGCGGGCAGGCGCAGTACATCGAACAACCGCTGCCGGCCTCGGCGCAGGACGACCGCCTGGCCGCGGTGCTGGCCTGGGCGCTGGCGCACCTGGATGAGCCGCACAGCCTGGACGCGCTGGCCGAGCGCGCCCTGATGAGCCGGCGCACCTTCACCCGCCGCTTTCGCGACAGCACCGGCACCACGGTCGGCGAATGGCTGGCCGGGCAGCGTCTGGCGCGCGCGCAACGGCTGCTGGAAACCAGCGATCACGGCCTGGACGCGATCGCGGCCGACACCGGCTTCGGCACCGCGGCCTCGCTGCGCCAGCACTTTTCGGCGCGGCTGGGCACCTCGCCTTCGGCGTATCGGCGCGGCTTTCGCGGCGCTTGAGGGCGCCGCCGCCGGGCCGCTCGCCTGGCGGGCAAACCCGCGAATCGGTTCGAACCGGCCGCGGCCAGCCCCGTGGCTGCAACGCAGCGGCGTGCGGACCGCGACATCGCGCCCACCCGGCCGCGCCCCGGCAGCCGCTACAATCGCCCGGTGCGCCTACTTCTCCAACAACGGCCCGACGGCCGCGAAGCCCCGCGCTTCGTGCAACTGATGCTGCAGCCCGACTTGCTCGGCGGCTGGGCCCTGGTGCGCGAGACCGGTCAGATCGGCGGCCGCAGCACGGTCCGGCGCGAGCAGTTCATGGACCACGACAGCGCCCTGGCCGCGCTGGAACATGCGCGCGACCAGCAGCTCAAGCGCGGGTTCCAGCTGATGTTCAGTCAGGGCGCCGAAGCGCCGCGATGAAGCGTCGGCTGGGGCGCCCGGTTTGGGCGGGAAGAGCGAATCCCCCCTGGCCCCCCTTTTTCAAAGGGGGGAACGCGTCATGTCGAGACATGACTACGGCAAACACGTCGCTTCGTCCGAACCGCGCAACCACAAACCACACCGAACCCACCTACCGGGTTCCCCCCTTTGAAAAAGGGGGGCCAGGGGGGATTCGCTCTTCGCTCTTCGCCGGCATCCCCGGGCCCACCCCACACCGATCCCCTTCCCCATTGATGGCGCCCACCCGCCACGGTTATCCATGTCCAGCCCAATCCTGACCAACGATCGTTTCCTGCGCGCCCTGCGCCGCCAGCCCGTCGACCGCACCCCCGTGTGGCTGATGCGCCAGGCCGGCCGCTATCTGCCCGAGTACCGCGCCACCCGCGCCCAGGCCGGCAGCTTCCTCAACCTGGCGAAGAATCCCGAACTGGCCTGCGAAGTCACCCTGCAGCCGCTGCGCCGCTTTCCGCTGGACGCGGCGATCCTGTTCTCGGACATCCTCACCGTGCCCGATGCGATGGGCCTGGGCCTGTATTTCGCCGACGGCGAAGGCCCCAAGTTCGAACGCCCGATCCGCAGCGCCGCCGACATCGCCAAGCTGGCCGTGCCCGACATGGAAACCGAGCTGCGCTACGTGATGGACGCGGTGCGCACCATCCGCCGCGAGTTGAACGGCTCGGTGCCGCTGATCGGTTTCTCCGGCAGCCCGTGGACGCTGGCCTGTTACATGGTCGAAGGCGGCGGCAGCGACAACTACTCCAAGGTCAAGGCGCTCGCGCTCAACGACCCGGCGGCGATGCACCGCCTGCTGAGCGTGATCACCGATGCGGTGATCGCCTACCTCAAGGCCCAGCACGCCGCCGGCGCGCAAGCGCTGCAGGTGTTCGACACCTGGGGCGGCGTGCTCTCGCCGAGCATGTACCGCGAATTCTCGCTGCGCTATCTGCAGCGCATCGCCGCGGAGCTTTCGCGCGGCGAAGGCGAGGCGCGCGCGCCGTTGATCCTGTTCGGCAAGGGCAACGATCCCTACCTGGAAGAACTCGCCGGCAGCGGCGCGGAAGCGGTCGGCGTGGACTGGACCATCGGCCTGGGCGAAGCCGCGCGCCGAATCGGTTCGCACGTGGCGCTGCAGGGCAATCTCGATCCGGTCACGCTGTACGCGTCGCCCGAAGCGATCCGCACCGAAGTCGGACGCGCGCTCGACGATTACCGCGACGGCAACGGCGGCTCGCGCGAAGGCCACGTGTTCAACCTCGGTCACGGCATGTCGCCGGACATGTCGCCCGAGCATGTCGCCGTGTTGGTGGATGCAGTGCACACATTAAGCGCGCGCTGATCACATCCATTATGTCTTTGAAAAAAACCGGTGCTCTCACCGGTTTTTTTTCTCGTACCATGCGGCCGTCAACCCGACCGGGACCGCCTCATGTCATCGATCCGAAGCCTCGCCCTCGGCGCCGCCGCGCTGGCCGCCCTCCTCGCCGCGCCCGCGGTTTCGGCGCAGACCACGCTGCTGCATATCGACTACGAAACCGGCACGCTGGATTCGGGCATCCCTGGATTGATCGGCACCGAAGCCCCCGCCGCCGATGCCGCGACGATCGCGAGCGACCAGCCGCGCTCCGGCCGCTTCGCCATCGCGCACAAGGTCACGCTGCGCAACCCGGATTACGTTTCGTTCGGCGCGCCGCGCAGCGAAAGCACGGCCGGACAGGTCGCCGCCGGCGCAACCCGGCCCGGTCAGTACGCGCCCGGCCAGCATCGCCTGTACACCTTCAGCCTGATGCTCAAGGATTGGGAGCCGTGGCTGGCCACCTCGGGCTCGGCGCCGCTGGACATCCTCTGGCAGTTCAAGCATTTCAGCGGCGGCCCCGACCTGATGATCGGAGTCAGGCGCAACCAGATGCTGCTGCGCTACGCGGATAAGCAAGTGGTGCTGGTCGACGACGTGCGCCTGCACAACAATCGCTGGATCGACTTCAGATTCGACATCGTCTGGGCCAAGGACGCCGCCGGCCGCTTCACCGCCGAGGTGCGCCTGGACGATCAGGCCGACTACGTGCGCAAGGCGGAAGAAACCGCGTTCGCGACCTTCAATCCCGCCTACACCGGCACCGCCGGAACCATTCAATGGGGTTTGTACCGGCCCGATTCGGAACAATTCCCGGCCGCGGCGCTGACGCGGATGGTCTATCACGACGACATCACCGTGACCCAATTGCCCTGAGCGATGCGCGCCACGCCGGCGCTGTCGCCGGCACCCTTCTCCCGGCAACGGGAGAAGGGTGGTTACAAAGAATCAACCCGGCTCAGGGATTCCAGCAATTGCCCTGCTGGCTGTCGATGTAGGCCCAGAAACGAGTAGTGCTGTCGATATTGCCGTAGGCGTAGCCGTACCAACTGAAATGGCCGTGGCCGGCGATCTTGTAGCCCGGCCCGAGTTCGGCGCGGCATACCGCGTTGGCGTCGGCCAGACTGGTCAGCGAATCGCCGCGCACCGCGCGGGTCAGAGCGATGTTGCCGCGTCCCCACGAATTATAAAAATCGGTGGTGACGCCGGCCGGCACCGGCGAGCCGTCTTCTTTCACGCACAGCACCGGCAAGCGGGTCGAGCACACGGTGTCGCCGACGTAGGGATCGCATTCGTTCGCGCCGTTGCTGTAGCCGCAGCCGATATGGTCGACGCCGATGTTCAGATGCGTGACCTTGCGCCAGGTCAGGCCCTTGCCGCCGGCGGCGCCGGCCGATAACGCGGTGGATGCAGCGACTACAGCGAGCAACGCGACGAGCGCGGATTTGGTCCGTTCCATAGTTCACCTTCCTGATGTGATGGGTGACGTGCGCTGACCGCGCACGGACATCGGACTCCAATGCTTCGATGTCGAGGCCACGCTAGTCGCGCCGATGCGATGCGCAAGTGCGCATGCATGGCGAACTCGCGGAAACGGGAGCTCTGGCACACAGGCGATTGGCCTTGCGTGATGAAAATCACGCGCGGCATCTACGCGATCGCTGCGACTGCTCAGAATCCGCATGCATCCGATGTGCATTTGCGCAAGCACACCCGGTTCGCGCCGTCTGGCCGAGGCGTTCGCCCCTCATGTGGCGGCCTGTCTGACGTCACCCCGACTGCGATACACGACTGTGAAAAAAAGTGCGCAGGCTCGTAATTCTTAACCCTCCACGGGATCTCGCCGGTAACACTGGCTTCCGCTAGTAGAGCGGCAAAGCGGCGGCGGTTGGGCTCTTTGCGGCGGGCATGGTGTTCCCCGGCGGTGGGTATAGCAAGATCGATGATGTGGTCGCCGCCGGCTTCCGTGGCGCCGGAAATGGTGCGGAAGGGATTTGGCGGACGTCTAAGATGGATGCCGCGAAGATGGAGCACATCTTCTCGGCGGATCACTTAAAAACCGGCATTATGGATTTGGGCAGTTCGAAAGAGGCGATAATGATGCAGGGTCGCGATGCGCTGATGTCGGCGGATGGCGCTGGCCGCCTGCGGGACGGAATGAATACCGTGATAACGCAAATGAATGGTCATGACGCAACGGTTAGAGCATTTTTCAAGAACGGCGAAATGCAATCGATAAATATTTTCAAGGGCACATCGGATCGGAAGGGTTATGTCGTCGACCTACGCTGAAGCGTTACGCGCAGCCTTGTTGGCTGGTGATAATTCGTTAGTCGTTTCCTTGCTGGAAGCGCGGATCAAGCAAGGTCTCGCCAGTGAAAGCGAGCGGCTGCTTTGCGGCGTCGTATTGTTGATGCCGCCACTGGCAGATTACGAAGGTGCCGCGGCGTTGTTCTCCGGGTTGCTGGGTAGCAGTCGCGGTTTCGAAGCAGCGGTGTGGGATGCCTATCGTTTCGCGGTATTGCTGCCCGACGGCGATCGGACTTTTGAGAATGTTCTGCGATCGCACGACCAATCCGCGATCGCGGCGCATATGCTGGGTTTGCTGGCCTCTGCCGATGGCGATACGGCGCAGGCCTTGACTTGCAACCGCAGGTCTCGCGCATTGCGTCCGTTCCCGTTCAATCTCGTGCAGGCGCTGAGGCTGGATTTCGCTCTGCCTTCGGCCGAAAAAGCCGTTTTCTGGCACCTTATCTCCGACTTGGTCGTCAGCACAACAGCTGAATCCGATGCCCAGGCGGGTACGGTCGAAGGCGCGCTGCAACGGCGATGGGACAACCTGATCGTGGGCACTCGCATAACCAGCCCGCTTTGGGACGAGTACCGCGCCATTTTTCGCAAGGTGTAAGCGTGCCCGCTCCGTTGTCCGAGGCTCATCAATCTTTGAGCGCGTAATCATGGGCGAGAAAATCCACCTGAGTTTCCTATGGGTTCCCTCTGGGCTCGGCGGCCATGGCGCCGAGCCCTATGCCGGCATGAGAGTCAACGTGCGTTGGCAAAAACACCTGCAGGAATGCTTGCTCAGCGTCCGCGATGCCGAATGCACTTCTTTGGAATACGACGCTGCGACGATGACGGGTACCGCCGAGCTTCAACTGAAGTCGCACGTCGACGCCAGTTGGCTGGAAAGCGGGGCTTTGCTGGAGTTGGTGAACGGGTATCGCGTCTTGGCCATCGGGAAAATTTCCTAGGCCGATTCGCGAAGCGCTCGTAACGTTTGACCGCAGCACGCAGGTGCCCATAGAACTCGTCGGGAACCTCGGCGGAACTGGCCAGGATCGCGGTCCGGCCGCGCCTTAATTCGCGGCGGGGCGCGGATTCACCAGATCGATCGCTTCGCCGAGCATCGCGCCGGTCACCGGCTTGCGCAGGAAACGGTCGAAACCGGCGGCGGCCGCCTGCGGTTCGGCATCGGCGTCGGCGCGCGCGGTCACCGCGACCAGCGGTTGGGTGAAGCCTTGCGTGCGCAGTTGCCGGGCCAGATCCAGGCCGTTGATGCCGGGCAGGTCCAGGTCGAGCAAGGCGATGTCGAAATTCGCCGTCGCCACTTCCGCCAGCGCGGCCAGGCCGTTGCCGACGTGGGTGACGCGATGGCCCTGCACGCGCAGCAGGCCGGCGATCACCTCGGCCACGGTCGGATCGTCTTCGACCAAAAGCACCGCGCGCGGCCCCATATGCAAGCCACGCAAAACAGGCTCCGGCGTCGAACCCGCCACCACCCGCGGCGGCTCCGCCGCGGGCAACGGCAAATCGAACAAGAACCGCGCCCCCTGCCCCGGCGAACTCACCACCGCGATATGCCCTTCCATCGCCGCGGCCAGTTCCTGACTGATCGCCAGCCCCAAGCCGCTACCGCCGTAACGCGCCGCGGTGCGCGCGCCTTCGGCCTGTTCGAAGCGGCGGAACAAGCGCTGCTTTTGTTCGTCGTTGAGCCCGGGACCGGTGTCGGCGACTTCGAAGCGCACGCCCTGCGGAACCAGACGCTCGACGAACACGCTGACCTTGCCCTCGTCGGTGAACTTGATCGCGTTGCCGATCAGGTTCAACAGGATCTGGCACACGCGGCTGCCGTCGCCGCGCAGGCCGCGCGGCACGTTGGCGGCGACTTCGATCTCGAAGGTCAACCCGCGCTGCTGCGCCAGCGGCCGCATCAGGTCGGTGGCCTGATCGACCAGCGCGCGCAGGTCGAAGGGCTCGTCGGCCAGCTCCAGGCGGCCGGATTCGATCCGCGCCAAGTCCAGCGCATCGTTGACCAACCGCAAGAGGTGTTCGCCAGCGCGGCGGATAGATTCCGTGTAGCCCCGCTGCTTCTGATCCAGCGGCGTATCCAGCAACAACTCGCTCATCCCCAACACGCCGGTCATCGGCGTGCGCACCTCATGCCCCAAGGTCGCCAGGAACCGCGTCTTCGCCAGCGACGCCTGCTTGGTCACTTCGCGCTCGTGTTCCGAGCGCTGCCAGGCGAGCCTGCGCTGCAGGCGATTGCGATGGGCGAGCAGTATCCAGGCCAGCACCAGCAACAACATCGCGATCGCGCCCAGCACCGCCCACCAGCTCCACCACCACGGCGAATCGACATGCAGCTCGACGATCTGGATCGGCGACCACACGTTGTCGGCGGTCTTGGCGATGATCTGCAGGCGGTAGTCGCCGGGCGAGAGTTGCGAGAACAGGCGCTCGCCGCTGGAACCGGCCTCGACCCAGCCGGGATCGTAATTGCGCAGGCGGAAGCGATAACGGTTGCTCTGCGTGCCGTTGAACGAAAGCAGCCGCACCACGATGCGCAGATCGCGATCGCCGTCGGCGATGTGCACCACCGGTATGCGCCCGGCGATCGCCTGCGCCGGATCGGGCATGAAGGTCGGGAAGGCGACGCGATCGGCGCCGCGCCGCACTTCGATGCTTTCCACGATCAGCGACGGCGCGGACCGGATCGGCCGCACCACCGCCGGATCGAACAACACCAGCCCCTCCGGACTGCCGATCAGGATGCGGCCGTCGCCCGGGCGCGGCACCGGCGCGCGCGCGAACTCCTGGCTCGGCAGGCCGTCCTTGACGCCGTACACGCGCACCGAATGCGCGAACGGATCGACCCGCACCAGGCCGCGCTTGGTCGTCATCCACACCACGCCGGCGCTGTCGGCGGTGAGGCCGCGCGCTTCGGTCGAAGGCAGGCCGTCGAGCAGGCCCAGGCCGAATTCGCGCTGCAGGCGCTGGCCGTCCCAGCGATAAGTGTCGAGCGAGCCGAAGCCGGCGATCCACAGGCGCTGCTTGCCTTCGAACACGAAAGCCTGCACGTCTTCGGCAGTGGGCGCGCCCGGCACGGTGAGGAAGCGACGGCTGTTTTCGTCCCAACGCCACAGACCGCGGCCGGCGATCCACAACTCGCCGTCGGGGCCGTTGCCGGCCAACGGCGCGGACAGATCCTTGGGCAGGCCGCGGTCGCCGAAGCTCATCGCCTCGCGCACATGGCCGTCGGCGTCGCGCGCCTGCACGTCGCCGTCGCTGCCGATCAGCCAGATCAGGTCGCGGCTTTCGACCAGTTCGACGGTGCCGCTGATCATCGCGTCGGCGCTGTGGTCCATATGCCAGTTGGCGATCGCGCGGGTGGCCGGATCGATCCGCGCCAGGCCGCCGTAATAGGTCACCCACACTTGCCCGCGGCGGTCCTGCAGCACCCGGTCCAGCGCCAGGCCGCCGCTGAAATCCTTCGCGAAATGCTCGACCGCGCCGGTTTCCGGATCGAGCCGGTCGAGCACGCCGCCGCTGCCGACCAGCCACATGTCGCCGTCGCTGGCCGCGGCGATGCCGCGCACGCTGCCGTTGGCCATCGTGGCGGGATCGTCGACGCGCCGGGTCAGCACCGAGAACTGGCGCCAGCTCGGCGGCAGATACCACAGGCCGTGGCCGTTGCTGGCGAACCACAGGCCGCCTTCGCGATCTTCGTAAGCGCCCGACCAGCTCGGCCGCACCAGTCCCTGGCTGGTGGTGCTGAACAAGGGCACCACTTCGATCCCGTCCGGGCCGCCGACGCCGAGGCCTTGCGGAAGGTCGAACCAGTACTGGCCGGTGCGATCGCGGCGCAAGACATCGACCACCTTGAACTTGGGCGCGAAGCTCGCCCACGGCGCGGCCTCGTATCGGCCGTCGGGCCGGCGCGCGCCGACACCGTGCGGCGTGCCGAACCAGGCGGTGCCGTCGTTTTCGAAGGTGATCGTGTTGACGATGTTGGAACTCAGCGCGCCGTCGGGCACGCGTTCGAAATCGTGCCCGGTCCAGCGCGCGGCGCCGGCCAGGGTGCTGATCCACAGCGTGCCGTCGGGCGCGACGGTGAGGTTGGCCACGCCTTCGCTGGGCAGGCTGCGCGCATCGCCCGGGCGCGGCATGTAGCGGCTGATCTTGCCGTCGTCGGCCATGCGGTACAGGCCGCCGCGCTCGGTGCCGAACCACAGCGCGCCGTCGGGCGTGGAGGCGATCGACCACACGGTATCGTCGGCGATGAGCGGGGTATTGCCGCGGTTGAAATAACGCCAGCGCTTGCGCTCGGTGTCGAGCATCGCCAGCCCGGCTTGCCCGGTGCCGATCCACACCCGGTTGCGCGCGTCCACGTGCACCGCCCACACGTAGTTGTCGAGCAGGCCCTGTTCGCGCTGCCAGACCCGGTAACCGGTGCCGTCGTAACGCGCCAGCCCTTCGCTGGTGGCGATCCACAGATAACCGTGGCGATCTTCGGCGATGCGGTTGACGGTATTGGACGGCAGGCCGTCGGCGACGGTGAGCTGACGCGGCCGCGGCGTTTCCGGCAGGCCGGCGAACACCGGTGCGGCCCACGCCGACATCGCGCAGGCCAGCATCAGCAGGCCGCGCAGCAGCCACGATGCGTGCGTGCATTGGTTTGCGTGCATGGACGCGGCGGCCACTACGGCGCGTCCGCCTGGGCCAGCACGCTGTCGATCGTGTCGGCGAGCATCGCGCCGGTGATCGGCTTGCGCAGGAAACGGTCGAACCCGGCCGCCTGCGCTTGCGGCTCGGCGTCGGCATCGGCGCGCGCGGTCACCGCGATCAGCGGCTGAGTGAAACCTTGCGCGCGCAGCTGCCGGGCCAGGTCCAGGCCGTTGATGCCGGGCAGGTCGAGGTCGAGCATGGCCAGATCGAAACGCGCGGTCGCGGTTTCGGCCAGCGCGGCCAGACCGTTGGCGACATGGCTCACGCGATGGCCTTGCGCGCGCAGCAAGCCCGCGATGACTTCGGCCACGGTGGCGTCGTCTTCGACCAGAAGCACCGACCGCGGCCCGGCCTGAAAGCCGCGAAACACAGGCTCCGGCGTTGAAGTCTCCACCACCGGCGGCGGCTGCGCCCAAGCCAAAGGCAGATCGAGCACGAATCGCGCGCCCTGCCCGGCCTGACTGAACACCGCGACATGTCCCTCCATCGCCGCGGCCAGTTCCTGGCAGATCGCCAGGCCCAGCCCACTGCCGCCGTAGCGCGCCGCGGTGCGCGCGCCTTCGGCCTGTTCGAAGCGGCGGAACAGGCGCGCCTTTTGTTCTTCGTTGAGGCCCGGGCCGGTGTCGGCGACTTCGAAGCGCACGCCCTGCGGCGCCAGCGCGTCCACGCGCAGGTTCACCGAACCTTGCTCGGTGAACTTGATCGCGTTGCCGAGCAGGTTCATCAGGATCTGGCACACCCGGTTGGGATCGCCGCGCAGGCCCAGCGGCGCGCTGGCGACGATATCGACCTGGAAATCCAGGCCTCGCTGGCGCGCCAGCGGCCGCATCAGTCCGGCCGCTTCCTCGACCAGCGCGCGCAGGTCGAACGGCCGGTCTTCCAGTTCGAGCTTGCCCGATTCGATCCGCGCCAGATCCAGCGCGTCGTTGACCAACCGTAAGAGGTGTTCGCCAGCGCGTCGGATAGATTCCGTGTAACCCCGCTGCTTCTCGTCCAGCGGCGTGTCCAGCAACAACTCGCTCATCCCCAGCACGCCCGTCATCGGCGTGCGCACCTCATGCCCCAAGGTCGCCAGGAACCGCGTCTTGGCTTCCGAGGCCTGTTCGGCCACTTCGCGCTTGTGCACCGCCAACTGCCACGCGCTGCGGCGGCCCAGGCGGCGGCGGTAGGCGATCGCGCCGATCGCCAGCAAGCCGATGCCGATGAGCGCGAACACCAGTTGCGCCCAGTTCGAACGCCACCACGGCGGCTTGACGTGCAGGTTGAAGGAGAGCGGATCGGACCAGATGCCGTCGGCGCCGGCGGCCTTGATCAGCACGCGGTACTCGCCCGGGTCCAGCCGCGAGAACACGCGCTCGCCGTTGGCGCGCTGTTCGATCCAGTCCGGGTCGTAGCCTTCCAGCCTGAAGCGATAGACGTGCGAGCGCGGGTCCAGGAACGACATCAATCGGGCGACGATGCGCAGGTCGCGATCGTCCGATTCCAGTTGCACGCGGCCCTGCGCCGGCGTGAGCGTCCATTCGTCTTCTTCGCGCCGCACGCTCAGGGTTTCCAGCGACAAGCGCGGCGGCCGCGCGCCCGGGAACGGCGTGTCCAGGTCGAACAGCACCACGCCGTCGAGCGACAGCGCCGCGCCGACGCCGTCGGCGTTGCGATGCGGCGCTGTGCGGGTCAGCTCGACATTGGGAATGCCGTCGCCCAGGCCGAACAGACGCAAGCGGCGCGCATCGGCCGAGACCATCAACAGGCCGCGCGTGGTGGTGACCCAGACCGTGCCGTTGCGGCTGACCAGCAACCCGGAGACGTTCGTGTCGGGATAGTCGGCGGTGTTGTCGATGCGCCGTTCCAGTTCCAGCTTGCCGCCCTGCCAGCGATACGATTCCAGCGCGCCGCTGCGCGCCATCCATAGCCGCTGCGGGCCGGCGAAGCTGAGCGCCTGGATGTCGCTGAAAGCGCCGCCGGGCACGGGGACGAAACCGTCGCCGTCCCAGCGCTGCAAACCGTTGTTGCCGGCGAACCACGGCTGCCCGTCCGGCCCCGGGCGGAAGGTCGCCGTGCTGGTCAGGAAACCGGCGCTGCCCAGCACTTTCTCGATCTCGCCGGCCGGCAGCGGCTCGCCGTCGGCGCGGTAGCGGCGCACCGACCCGTCGGAGAACCACAGCCACAGGCTGCCGTCGGGCCACTCGTACAGGAACCACACCGTCGCGCCCAGGTCCGGATCGCGCGCCGAGAACGGCCAGCGCCGCGCTTTGCCCGTGGCCGGATCGAACAGGCTCAGGCCGGTGGAATGGCCGACCCACAACTGCCCGTCGGGACGCGCGAACAAGGTGTGCAGCCACTTCACGCCCAGGCCCTTGCTGTCGGCGACCGGTTCCAGGTCGCCGCTGCCGGCGCGCAGGCGGTACAGATCGGTCGCGGTCAGCATCCAGAAACCGCCGTCGCCGTCGGGCGCGATGTCGCGCGCGTCGAGGCGGTCGATGCGGCGGCCGCCGACGGAGGTGATCGACGCGAAGCGGTTCCAGTCCGGCGGCAGATACGCAAGACCTTGCGAATAGGTGACGAACCAGATGCCGCCTTCGTCGTCGCGCAGCATCTGCATCAGGCCGCTGCGCCGGTCCCAGACGCCGTCGCCGGCATCGTCCTGCAGCAAGCGCACGTTGTCGTCGCTGTCCACCCGGTACAGGCCGGCGGTGGTGCCGATCCAGCGGCCGCCGGACAGATCGCTGACGACGATGGCGTTGGTGGTTTCCTCGCCCAGCGCCCACGGCGCCGCGGTCATGCGATCGTCCGCGCTCAGGCGGAACAGGCCGCGCTGGGTGCCGACCCAGGTCGAGCCGTCGGCGTCGGGCGACAACTCGCCGATGCGCACGCCGGCGGTTTCGTCGCGGCCGATCGGCGCGAAGCGATCGTTATCGAAGCGCGCCAGTCCGTTCATGGTGCCGACCAGCAAGCGGCCGCGCGTGTCGGCGAGCAAGGCGGTGACCGGCCCGCGCGGCAAGCGCGCGCCGGCGCCGACGCCGGGCTCATAACGCGTCACTTTGACGCCGTCGGGCGCGATGCGGCACATCTGGCCGGCGTAGGTCGCGGTCCAGATCGAACCGTCGGGCGTGCCGGTGAGATACGAGACGTCGTCGCTGCACGAAGCGTCGGCGCCGGTGAAACCGACGCGGACGAATTCCTTGCGATCGGCGCCGAGATAGCTCAGGCCGTTGCGGCTGGCCACCCACACGCGATCGCCGGCGTCGACGTAGAGGTCTTCGAGCATGTTGTCCGGCAGCGAACCGCTCAGGCCGATGGTGTGGCGCCACAGCGCGAACTCGACGCCGTCGTAGCGCGCCAATCCGTCTTCGGTGGCGATCCACAGATAGCCCTGATGGTCGAGCTCCATCGCCACGACCGATTTGGGCAGGCCTTGCTCCTGGCCGAAGCGGCGGAAGCGCGGGGTTTCCGGCAAGCGCGCTTGCGCCTCGTTGGCGAACTGCGCGCTCAACAACAGCAACAGGAGCAGACACAGACTACGTCCCAGCACGGACTCCTCCTGGACCGCGAGCGATTCTCTCCCGGTAAGGCCGGTGCGCTATCGTCGCAACGGCCCCGGTCGGGCGCAAGCGCGGGATGGCGGGGGAACGGTTCTGGCGCAAGGCCCACAGTATGTCTGAGCGCCGCTGCGCGGGGTGTCGCGGATGTGTGTTTTGCGATGAGGTGCGGGACTTTGGCGAGGTGTGTGCGCTGGGCGGTGATTCGGGGGCTGCGGGTTTCGTGGCGGCTGAGAGGAAAGCATCGGGGCTGAAGCCCCTCCCACAAGAGCAAGTGCCGATGACGGCTCTTGTGGGAGGGGCTTCAGCCCCGATGCCTTTCGATCAGCCCTCACCCAGCCTCACACCACCGGCTTCACCCCGAGGCCGGCGGTTTCGCCGCCCTCTCCACAATATCGCGCAGCGCATCGGCCAACATCGCGCCGGTCACCGGTTTGCGCAGGAAGCGGTCGAAGCCGGCGGCGACGGCCTGCGGTTCGGCATCGGCATCGGCGCGCGCGGTCACCGCGATCAGCGGCTGGGCGAAGCCTTGCGCACGCAATTGCCGAGCCAGATCCAGGCCGTTGATGCCGGGCAGATCGAGATCGAGCATGGCCAGATCGAACGGCGCCGTGGCGGTTTCGGCGAGCGCGGCCAGACCGTTGGCGACATGGCTCACGCGATGGCCTTGCGCGCGCAGCAGGCCCGCGATGACCTCGGCCACGGTCGGATCGTCCTCGACCAACAGCAACGCGATCGGCCCCACCTGCAAGCCGCGCAACCCAGGCTCCGGCGTCGAATTCGCCGACACCCGCGGCGGCTCCGCCTCGGCCAGCGGCAGATCGAACACGAAGCGCGCGCCCTGCCCGGGTTCGCTGAACACCGCGATCTGTCCGTCCATCGCCGCGGCCAATTCCTGGCAGATCGCCAGGCCCAGCCCGCTGCCGCCGTAACGCGCCGCGGTGCGCGCGCCTTCGGCCTGTTCGAAGCGGCGGAACAGGCGCGCTTTCTGTTCTTCGTTGAGACCCGGGCCGGTGTCGGCGATTTCGAAACGCACGCCCTGCGGCGCCAATGCTTCGACCAGCAGGCTGACCCGGCCCTGCTCGGTGAACTTGATCGCGTTGCCGATCAGGTTCAACAGAATCTGGCACACGCGACTGCCGTCGCCGCGCAGGCCGCGCGGCGCGCTGGCGGCGATCCGGACCTCGAAACTCAGGCCGCGCTGCTGCGCCAGCGGCCGCATCAGATCGGCGGCCTGATCGACCATCGCGCGCAGGTCGAAAGGCTCATCGGCCAGTTCCAGCTTGCCCGATTCGATCCGCGCCAGATCCAACGCGTCGTTGACCAACCGTAAGAGGTGTTCGCCAGCGCGCCGGATAGATTCCGTGTAACCCCGCTGCTTCTGATCTAGTTGCGTATCCAGCAACAACTCGCTCATCCCCAACACGCCCGTCATCGGCGTGCGCACCTCATGCCCCAAGGTCGCCAGGAACCGGGTCTTCGCCAACGAGGCGTGCTTGGCCACTTCGCGCTCATGCTCGGCGCGTTGCCAGTTCAAGCGCCGCGCCAGCCGGCGCCGGTACGCCATCGTGCCCCACCACGCCGCCAGCGCGATCAGGCCGAGCAAGGCCGCCATCGCCGGCGGCGTTCGCCACCACGGCGGGCGCACGTTGAATTCCAGCGTGCGTTCCTCGGCGGCGTTGCCGTTGGCGTCGATCGCGCGCGCATGCAGCAGATAACTGCCCGGCGGCAGGCCGGCGAACACGCGCTCGCCGCTGTCGCCGACCGCGACCCAGTCGTTGTCGTATCCGTCCAGGCGGGTGTAGTAGCGATTGGATTGCGGATCGTCGAACGAGAGCAGCCGCATCTGCACACGCATTTCGCGATCGTCCGGAGCCAGGCTCGGCAGCGATGCGTAGCGCGAAGCGCGCTCGGAACGCGACGGCCGCGGCGTGACGTGCAGCGGCAACGGCACCCAGCGGCCGTGCCGGCGCACGTCGAGCTGATGCCAGACCAGGCGCGGCTGGCGCGGCGGCGGATCGGCCAGGGCGGTGTCGATCAACACCACGCTGCCGTCCGACAGCGACGCGGCGAGCACGCCGTCGGCGGTCAGCACCGAGGCGCGGCGCAGGAATTCCTGGCTGCTCATGCCGTCCTGCACGCCGAAGCGGCGCAGCCGCCGATGCAGCGGGTCCCAGCGGAACAGGCCGCGCGAGGTCGGCAGCCAGATGCGGCCGACGCGATCGCGGAACAGGCCGGTGCCTTCGACCGCGGGAATGCCGTCTTCGACCCCGACCCGCGATTCCAGGCGCCAGTCGCCGCCGTCGCGCTGGTAATGCTCCAGGCCGTTGAGGCGTTGCAGCCACAGGCTGGCGGCGTCCTCAAACACGAAGCCGAACACGCGGTCGGCCGGCAGCCCGGGCACTTTGCGCATCACGTTGCGCAGGCGGTCGTGACGCAGCAGGCCTTGCCCGGACGCGATCCACAAGCCGCCGTCGGGCGCGAAACCGATCGCGTCGAAGTCGCCGTTGCCGATGCCTTGCTGGTTGCCGACGCGGATGGTGTTGATCACCTCGCCGGTGTCGGTATCGCGCTGTTGCAGGCCCTGGGTGAGGAAGGAAGTCCACAAGGTGCCGTCGGGCGCGATCACGGCGCGGTCCGGTTCGCCGGGCAGCACCGGTTCGGGCGTGTCGGTGGTCCAGTCGCGCCAGATGCCGGACGGATCGATCCGCACCAGGTTGTTGCGGCTGGTGGCGATCCACAGCCGGCCCTTGCGGTCTTCGACCGCGGTGTTGGGCGTGCCGCCCTTGCCCATCGCGTCGTGCGGGCCGTCGGTGACCGGCTCGACCACGCCGTCCAGGCCCAGCCGCTCGATCTCGCCGCGCGCGCCGACCAGCCAGAAGCCGCCGCGCGCGGCCGGCGTCACGGCGGTGTACAGCTCGCTGCTCAGGGTGCCGCGTTCGCGCGAATACTGGGCGATGCGGCGCCAGTCCGAGCGCAGATAGCCGACGCCGACACCGGCCAGCGGGAACCAGAACGAACCGTCGTCCTGGCCGACGATCTGCAGCACCGGACGCGCCGGACGCGCCGGGCCCAGCGCCATCGGCAGCGGCACCGCGTTCGGCGCCGCGCGCCAGATGCTGCGCTGCGTGCCCAGCCAAAAATTGCCGCCGCGATCCGGCGCCAGGGTCAGCACCGCGTTGAGGTTGCCGAACATCACGGAGTAGTCCGGACTGCTCCAGCGGCCGCTGCGCTCGCGCCGGTACAGGCCGGTCTTGGCGCCGACCCAGAGCTGATCGCCGACCGGGGTGACCGACAGCACCCACGGCGCCGGGTCGGTGCCGGGCACCTCGATGCGTTCGAAATCGCTGCCGGTCCAGCGCGCCAGGCCCTTGAAGGTGCCGATCCACAAGTCGCCGCGCGCGTCGAAGTTCAGCGACAGCACGGTGTCCGACGGCAGGCTGCGCGAATCGCCGTCCTTGGGCATGTAGCGGGTGATCAGGCCGTTGCGATCGAGCCGGTGCAGGCCGCCGCCGTAGGTGCCGAACCAGACTTCGCCGTTGCGGCTGGCCACCGCGAAAGTGTCGTCGCTGCCGATTTGCGCGCGCTCGGCGTGGCGGTAATGGACGAAGCCGTTGCGCTGCGCGTCCATCATGCTCAGGCCGCGGCCCTCGGCCGAGACCCAGATGCGGTCGCGATCGTCCACGGTGACCAGGGTCAGGTCGTTGCCGGGCAGCGAGGCCGGATCGTCCGGGGTGTGCCGCCAGACCTTCATGCCGATGCCGTCGTAGCGGGCCAGGCCGTCGGTCGTGGCCAGCCACAGATAGCCGGCGTGGTCGAAGGCCATGCCGTTGACCTTGCTCGACGGCAGGCCGTCGGGGACGCCGATGATGCGCGCGCGCGGTGCCTCGGGCACGGCAGCCCGGGCCGCGAATGGTGCACTCAGGCACAGACACAGGCAGGCGCATAGCAGCGTTCGCAACATCCGGTTCCCTCCCCCAATGAAACACGCCGTCCTGGCGGGCCGTTCCGGGCCATTCCAAGCCGTCCTCGATGCCTCTAAGACACCTTTTTGGTGCCCTTCCGGGCTCACGCCGGCCGCCCCCGTACATGGCGGCCATGTGACGTCCGGTCTTTCCCCGTGCAGTAGGCTCGGCGATATCGGCCCTGCGAGGCAAGTCACGGAACTTACGCCCCGCCTCGGCCGTCGGTCGGAAGGTGCCCGATCGAGCGCGCGGGGCCGTCCGCAACGGATCGTTGCGCGCGTCTAGACACGGCTGTGCACGGCTATGCCTAGAATCCACACCCATCTTGCCGGAGCTGCCATGTCTCTCATCCACCGCTGCGCCACCGCCCTGGCCGTGCTCTGCGCGCTGCCCGCGGCTGCGCGAGCCGCGCAACCGGAGACCTATGGCTTCGACCCGGTCCACACCCGGGTGATGTTCGCGATTTCCCACGCCGGCTTCTCGCAGGCCATCGGCACCGTGTCCGGCAGCGCCGGCACCCTCAGCTTCGACCGCAACGACTGGCGCGGCGCCAGGCTCGAAGTGCAGGTGCCGCTGACCCGGCTGGACCTGGGCGACGGCAAGTGGAACCAGGCCGCGCTGGCCGCCAACCTGCTCGACGGCAAGCGCTATCCGCTGGCGCGCTTCGTCTCCGAGCGGGTCGAGCCGGTGGCCGGCGAGGCCGATCGCGCCCAGGTCTGCGGCCAGCTGACCCTGCACGGCGTGACCGCGCCGCTGTGCATGGACGTCAAGCTCAACCAGCTCAAGCGCCACCCGCTGCCGCCGTTTCACCGCACCGCCGGGTTTTCCGCGACCGCGCGCCTGAGCCGCGCCGCGTTCGGCATCGACGCCTGGAAATCGGTGATCGGCGACGAGGTCGAGCTGCGTATCGAAGCCGAGGCGATCCGCGACAAGTACGTGGGCGATCAGCCCAAGGCCACCCCAGGCGACCCCGCCGCCGCGCCCGAGGAACCCGTCGATTCCACCGACCCCACCGATCCCGCCAAGCCCCAACCGGAGCCCAGCCGATGACCTTGAAGAACACCGCCGACCGATGGGGCGCCGTGAGCCAGCTGCTGCATTGGCTGATCATGCTGCTGATCGCGGCCATCGCCGTGATCGGCCTGACCATGGTCGACATGAGCAACGGCCTGCCGAAGATCAAGACCTACGCCCTGCACAAATCCCTCGGCCTGACCCTGCTGACCCTGGTGGTGCTGCGCCTGCTGTGGCGCATGTACGCCGGCGCGCCCAAGCCGGTGGACGGCACGCCGCACTGGCAGGAGCGCATCGCCTCGCTGACCCACTGGGTCCTGTACGCGCTGATGTTCGCGCTGCCGATTTCTGGTTGGGTGTTCAATTCCTCGTCCGGCTATCCGTTGCAGTACTTCGGCCTGTTCAACCTGCCCAAGATCGCCCAGCGCAGCGAAGACCTCGCCCAGCTCAGCCGCAACGTGCACGAATACGGTTTCTGGCTGCTGCTGGCGCTGGTGCTGGCGCATGCCGCCGCCGCGTTCTATCACCATCTGTTCCAGAACGACGCCACTCTGACCCGCATGCTGCCGGGCGGACGCCGCAGCTTCCAGGCCGTGCGCGACGTCGTTCTCGATACTGTTCCGCCTGCTTCCCCCTCCCCGGAGAAACCCGATGCAAATTAAATCCCTCGCCCTGGCCGCGACCTTGCTTGCCGCCGCCGCGCCCGCGTTCGCCGCCGATTATGTGCAGCAGTCCGGCTCCAGCCTGACCTTCGCCACCAAGTACCAGGGCGAAGTATTCGCGGGCAATTTCCCTGGCTTCACCGCGCGGCTGAGCTTCGACCCGGCACAGTTGGCGACGTCCAAGCTGGACGTGGTGATTCCGATGGCCGGCGCCAACACCAAGAACAGCGAACGCGACGACACGCTCAAGGGCGTGGATTTCTTCAGCATCGCCAAATTCCCGCAGGCGCGTTTCACCGCGACCAAGTTCCGCAGCCTGGGCGGCAACAACTACGCCGCCGACGGCAGTCTGAGCCTGCGCGGCGCGACCAAGCCGATCACGCTGACCTTCACCTGGACCGCGGGCGAGAAACCGGTGCTTGCGGGCAAGGCGACGGTGAAGCGTCTGGATTTCGGCGTGGGTGGCGGCGATTGGGCGGATACCTCGATCATTCCGAACGAGGTGGCGGTGAGCACCAAGGTCGTATTTGCGCCTGCGAAGTAAGCGCGTCGCTTGCCTGGCGCGAAGGCGCGGGTGAATTCGAAGAAGGCCGGAGTGCGAACTGCGGCCTTTCTTTTTGTCTGGTGTCCGGTGCAGAGCGACTTTGCGTTTGTTGTGGCGTTTTCTGTGGCAATTGCCGTTGCCGTTGCCGTTGCCGTTGCCGTTGCCGTTGCCGTTGCCGTTGCCGTTGCCGTTGCCGAGATTTTGCTTTGCCTCGGCTTTGCTGTGCCTCGGCTTCGGCTTCGGCTTTTTTGTTGCTGTTGTTGTTGCTGTTGCTGGGCGCGGCTTGTTACTCGCGAGACCAGGGACACCCGGAGGGCGGCGCACATGGACGTGCGCCGGGTCCCGCCGTGGGCAGGATGCCCACTGCGGGACCTGCCTGCGTCGGCACCGCACTCGTGGCTCTTGATTCGAAACAGCCTAAAGCCCTTTCTTTGGTTACTTTCTTTGTGGCTTTGGACAAAGAAAGTGACCCGCCGCTCTATGGCGGAAGCGTTTAGCGTTTGATCTTGATCTTGCTTGAAGCTTCTAAGGAACCTGAAAGCCCCGA
>NZ_JAGGRI010000011.1 GCF_018612875.1 Lysobacter sp. ISL-50
GCGGAGCGGCCGCTGTCGGCGCGGGCCGGCGCGGGGCGCGCATCGCCGGCGCGTTCGCCTTCCTGCGCGAGCGCGGGCGCGGCCGTCGTCTCGGTGCCTGCCAGGGCCAGCACCGTGTGTCCCATCGCCTGCAGCCACTCGCGCTGTTGCGCGCTCCACAGTTCGCTCATGCGCTCAGCTCTCGTTCTTGGGCGGCGGCGCGGCCGCGGCGTCCGGCGCCGGCGTGCGCCGCATCCGCCGCCAGATGGCCTGGACCGGGCCGGACAGCGCGTACGGGGCGAAGATCGCCAGCAGCACCCGCGGCGGGTCGATCGCGATCGCCACCAGCACCGCCACCACCACCAGGATCGCCAGGAACGGCACCCGGTCGTTGCGCGGGCCGCTGCCCTTGAAGCTGACGTAGCGCAGCCGGCTGACCATCAGCAGGCCGGCGAGGGTGGTCACCGCCAGCGCGCCGTAGCGCAGTTGCTCGCCGTCCAGGTCGAAGCTGTGGCAGGTCCATACGAAGCTGGCCACCAGTCCGGCCGCGGCCGGGCTGGCCAGGCCGATGAACCAGCGCTTGTCCACCTGGCCGACCTGGGAATTGAAGCGCGCCAGCCGCAAGGCCGCGCAGGCGGCGTACAGAAAGGCGCCGACCCAGCCGATCTTGCCCGGGATCACCCCGTCGAGCTTGGTCGATTCCAGGGCCCAGTGGTACATGACCAGGGCCGGGGCCAGGCCGAAGCTGATCAGATCGGCCAGGGAGTCGTACTGGACCCCGAATTCGCTCTGGGTATTGGTCAGCCGGGCGACCCGGCCGTCCACGCCGTCGAGGATGGCGGCGATGAAAATCGCCATGCAGGCTTCGTCGAAACGCCCCTGCGTGGCGGCGATAATCGCGTAGAAGCCGGCGAACATGCCGCCGGTGGTGAACAAATTAGGCAGCAAATAGATGCCGCGGCCGCGCGGGCGGGGCGAGGGTTGAGGTTCCATAACTGGGAAGTGTAGCGCTTGCCTGCGCCCCGGCAGGATGCTGCAATTCGCGTTCCCCCGCCGTACCTTAGTCCCGGCTGTTCCGCCCTGCCCCGCTTCCGGAGCCACTCATGTCCCGCATGTCCCGTCTTTCCGCCCGTCGCGCCCTTTCGGCGCTGGGCCTGAGCGCCGCCCTGGCCGTCGTGCTGGCCGCGCCGGCCGCCGCCACCGAGCTGTATCAGTGGAAGGACGCCCAGGGCGTCACCCACTATTCCGACTCGCCGCCGCCCAGCCAATCCGGTCAGGTCAAGAACCGGGTGATCAAGAACAAGACCGGTACGCCGACCCAGTCCGCCACCGTCACCGCCTCCAGCGAGAGCAGCCAGTGCATCACCGCGCGGGCCAACCTCAAGCAGTTGCAGAGCTCGGCCCAGGTCGGCGTGGACAGCAACGGCGACGGCAAGCCCGACAACGTGCTCGACGCCAAGCAGCGCCAGGCCCAGGTCGATCTGGCCCAGACCTCGATCCGCGCCTACTGCACCGCGCCGGCCACGCCCGGCGCTCCGGCCGCGGCGACCTCCACGCCGAGCACCGCGCCCAATCCGCCGGGCGGGCCCAGGAAGGCCGACAGCTGACAGGTTCGGCAGCGGGGATTCGGGATTCGTCCCGGGTCTTCGCCATCGTAACGACGACGCCGGACGCCGCACTGCGGCGGCCGGCGTTTTGTTTTGCGCGGCCGCCGTCGAAGCGCGAGGAGTCCGCCGTTCCCCGCTTCGGCCAATCCCCGATCCCAGTCCCGAATCCCGGCTCATGGCAAACTGTTCGCTTTCCCAGCCCGCGAATTCCCCACGATGCGCCTGTCGCAGTTCCACCTCCACACCAGCAAGGAAACGCCCGCCGAAGCCGAAATCGTCAGCCACAAGCTGATGCTCAAGGCCGGCATGATCCGCAAGCTCGCCGCCGGCCTGTACACCTGGTCGCCGCTGGGCCTGCGCGTATTGCGCAAGGTCGAGCGCGCGGTGCGCGAGGAAATGAACGCCGCGGGCGCGATCGAAGTGCTGATGCCGGCGGTGCAGCCCAAGGAGCTGTGGGAGGAAACCGGGCGCTGGGAGAAATTCGGCGGCCAGTTGCTGAAGATCAAGGACCGCAAGGAAGCGTGGTATTGCTTCGGCCCCACGCATGAGGAAGTCATCACCGACTTCGCCCGCAACGAGCTGTCCAGCTACAAGCAGCTGCCGGTCAATTTCTATCAGATCCAGACCAAGTTCCGCGACGAAATCCGCCCGCGTTTCGGCGTGATGCGCGCGCGCGAGTTCCTGATGAAGGACGCCTATTCCTTCCATGTCACCGACGAGGACCTGGGCCGCGAATACCGCAACATGTACGACACCTACGGCCGCATCTTCACCCGCTTGGGGCTGAAGTTCCGCGCCGTGTTCGCCGACACCGGTGCGATCGGCGGCAGCGCCTCGCACGAGTTCCACGTGCTGGCCGATTCGGGCGAGGACGCGATCGCTTTCTCCGACGGCTCGGACTACGCGGCCAACGTCGAACTGGCCGAAGCGCTGGCGCCGGGCGCGCGCGCCGCGGCCGGCGAAGACCTGCGCAAGGTCGATACCCCGACGCAGAAAACCTGCGAGGACGTCGCCGCCCTGCTCGGCATCGGCCTGGCGCGCACGGTCAAGTCGGTGGCGATCATCGGCAGCGACGGCGAAGGCAAGCCGCAGTTCGCCCTGGCGCTGGTGCGCGGCGATCACCTGGTCAACGAGATCAAGTTGTCCAAGCTCGCCGGCCTGGCCGAGTACCGCCTGGCCACCGAAGCGGAAATCCTCGAACACCTCGGCGCGCAGCCGGGCTTCCTGGGGCCGGTCAAGCCGCTCAAGCCCGTGCGCGTGATCGCCGACCGCAGCGTCGCGGCCATGGCCGACTTCGTGGTCGGCGCGAACGAAAACGGCTACCACCTCGCCGGCGTCAACTGGGGCCGCGATCTGGCCGAGGCCGATGAAGTCGCCGACATCCGCAACGCCGTCGCCGGCGATCCCTCGCCCGACGGCAAGGGCACCCTGGGCATCGCCCGCGGCATCGAGGTCGGCCATGTGTTCCAGCTCGGCCGCAAGTACGCCGAAGCGATGAAGCTCAGCGTGCTCGACGACAGCGGCAAGGCCGCGACTCCGGCGATGGGCTGCTACGGCATCGGCGTATCGCGCATCGTCGCCGCGGCGATCGAGCAGAACTTCGACGACGCCGGCATCGCCTGGCCCGAGGCGATGGCGCCGTGGCAGGCGGTGGTGTGCGTGATCAATCCGAAGAACGACGCCGCCGTGGCCGAAGCCGCGCAGGCGCTGTACCAGGACCTGCTCAAGGCCGGCGTGGACGCCGCCCTCGACGACCGCGGCCTGCGTCCGGGCGCGATGTTCGCCGACATGGAACTGATCGGCGTGCCGCACCGGGTGGTGGTGTCCGAACGCGGCTTGGCCGCGGGCAGTTTCGAATACCGCCACCGCCGCGCCAGCGAGGCGGAGAATCTCGACCGCGCCGCGGTGCTGGCTCGGATCGGCGGCGCGACTCGGTAAGCCGGGGCCGCGCTCGCGGCTGGGCGATTAAGAATCACTAAAACCGTCTTGCCCGCGGGCAACCAGAGCCCCTCTCCCGCTGCGGGAGAGGGGTTGGGGTGAGGGCCGAGCAGTCGCGGAACTCCACGCGAGAGCATTCGCGCCTTCGGCGCTCCCCCTCACCCCAGCCCTCTACCCGAAAGAAGTCACCTTGGGTGGCAAGCGGGAGACGGAGAATGGCGAGAGAGAGGGAGAAGATGCGGTTACGGTTTGCTAGCCGCTCTAAACCCGCCGCCCTCCATCGCGGCAACAGCGACGATTATTTTCGCCGCCCCAAGGGTAATCCCGGCAAGAGTTTGGGGTCGGCCCTGAGCCGTCCTTCACACCATCGCCTAATCGGCTTTTATAAGCAGGTTTCGTGCCTGCTTTCCAAACCGCCGCCGCGCGGCACGAAACCGGTGGCGCCGGGTTTGGATAAATCCGTCTAAAACCCTTCGACGTAATCCCCGCCGGTCATGCCGCGCAAGCCCGATTCGCCCGCTTTCGCCGGCAAAACGGCCGAATAGCGCTGGATAAACGACAAGCGTGTGGCCCGCCCCGACGCCACGCGAGGGTATCGCGGTTAACCGCGGCGCCGACGCCGCGATTCCGCCGCCGCGCGCGACCGGCGCCCCCAATATCGGGGTATATATCTTTGCGTACGTTTACGGCAGACTGCGCTGCCATTAGTATGCTGCCGCGCGCCAGGGACTGGCCGTTTTCCGACCATTACTCCCCGGAGGCTCCATGTCGATCGATCTGTCCTCGTTGTCCGCGAAAGAACTCGAATCCCTGATCAGCCTGGCCAAGAAGCGCAAGACCACGTTGAACAAGCGCAAGCCGATCGCGGCGGTGCGCAAAAGAATCAGCCAAGTGCTCAAAACCGAGGGTTACACCCTGGAAGAACTGTTCGGTGGCGCCGCTCCGGCCGCTGCCCGCAGCGCCGGCAAGGCCAGCAAGGCCGCCAAGCCGGCCACCGCAGCCGCCACCCGCAAGGCGCGCAAGCCGTTGGGCAAGGTCGCCCCGAAGTACCGCAACCCGGCCAATACCGGCGAAACCTGGACCGGCCGCGGCAAGCAGCCGCGCTGGCTCGCCGCTTATACGGCGCAGGGCAAGAAGCTGGAAGATTTCCTGATCAAGTAATCTGGACGAAAAACCAAAATCAAACGAAAACGCCGGCCTTAAGCCGGCGTTTTCATTGGAGCCGTGATTAGGGATTGGAGATTAGGGATTAGCAAGAGCAACGGCAACAACAACACCCCGCCGCCCCAATCCCGAATCCCCCGCCCCCAATCCCAGCCCCTCAAAGATTCCGCCGAGAAGGCAACAGCAAGTTCCCGAATATCAACCCCGCGATCAGCGCCAGCAGGATATTGATCACCGCCAGGATCGCGTCCTGGCCGACGTTCACGTCCTGCTGCTGGATCATCGTCAGCAGCCCGCGCAGGCTCACGCTGCCGGGCACCAGCAGGATGATCCCGGGCACCCGGATGATCGCCCCGGGCCGATTGCCCCAGCGCGCGTAGGCGTTGCCGATCGCGGTCATGATCAGGGCGGCGAGGAATATCCCGGCCGGGCTGCCCCAGGCCAAACCCACGAACCGCGAAATCAGATAACCGGCCGCCGCCGAGGCCATGACTTTCAGGTAATCGTTGCGATGAGCCCGGAACAGCACCGCGAAGGCGTACGAGGCCACCGCCAGTCCGGCCCATTCGACCCAGGATTCCTGCGGCCGCGACGCCCGCACCACCGGTTCCAGGCCGACCAGATCGGCCAGGTACAGGCCGATGACCGTGCCCACCGCGAGTTTCACCACCGTGGTCACCGCGCCGGCGAATCGCGCCGTGCCCGACACCAGATGCTGGCTGGTCAATTCGTTGACCGCGTTGGTCAGCGCCATGCCGGGCAGCAGCACGATCAGCGAGGCGATGATCACCGTGTTCTGATTCAACGGCGCGATGAAATTCGCCACCAGCAGCACCGAGGCCGCCGCGAACATGCCGGCGATCGCCTCCAGCGCTTCGCGCAGGCGCGGGCGCTGGCCGGAAATATCCACCAGCAGGCCGATCATCAATCCGTTCAACGCCGCCACGCCGATGTCCAGCCACGGCAGCCGCAGCAGACTGGCGACCGCGCCGGCGGCCAGGCCGTAGCCGAACACCTGCATCGCGCGCCAGCGTTTGCTGCGCGGCCGGTCCAGCGCCTCCAGCGCGGCGTGGCCGGCGGCCAGGTCCAGATTGCCGGCCATCACCTCTTCGGCGATGCGGTCGGTTTCGCTGAGCCGGTAGAGGTCGTTTTCGCCCGGCGGCAGGCGGATGACGCGGGTGGTGTCGCTGTCGCCCAGGGGCCGGTTGGGATCGCTGAAGGTCAGGATCAACCCGGTCGGGTTCGACCACGGCTCGCATTCCAAACGCAGTTTCTGCGCCACCGCCGTCACCGCGCCTTCCAGGCGCTGCGCGGTCGTGCCGTAACTGTGCAGACGCTCGGCCAGCTCGACCACGAAGGCGATGCGGGCGGCGTAACTGGTCGCGCTGAGCGGATGCGGGGTGGACATGTCCGCGCAAGGATCGCATGGGGGGACGGGAATCGGGAATCGGGAATAGGGAATCGGATAAAGCAAACGCGGTCGGCGGTTGATCGCATCCTTCGAGGTTTCGATTCCCGATTCCCCATTCCCGATTCCCGTCCCCCCAAAACTGCACGCAACACTCACCATGCCGTCCCTAGCCTGTATCCTCCCGCTCGAGGCCCTATGACCGTATCGACCACGCAAGCGCCGGAAATCGCCGCCGATGGCCAAGCGCCCTCGCGGCTACGCCTTTCCGGCTGTTGGACGCTGGAACATGCGGTGACCATCGGCAGCGTGCTCAAGCACGTGCCCGAGGGCGTCAGCGAAATCGACGCGACCGGAGTCGAGCGCCTGGACTCGGTCGGCGTGCTGCAGCTGATGCGCTACGCGCGCCGCCACCAGATGGATTTCGACGCCACCTTCAGCTTCCACGACAGTCATCGCGCGCTGGTCAGCGCGATCGAGGACGTCGCCGACGAGCGCCCGAAGAAGAAACGCGAATACGGCTTCCAGGCCGCGCTCGCGCGCCTGGGCTTCGCGGTCACCGACAACTGGAAGGAAGTGCTGGCGCTGGTCGCCTTCTTCGGCGAAACCCTGGTCAAGATGCTGCGCTTGTTCAAGAACCCGGGCCGCTTCCGCCCGACCGCGACCGTGCATCACATGGAGCAGGTCGGCCTGGACGCGGTGCCGCTGATCGCGCTGCTGTGCTACCTGGTCGGCGCGGTGGTGGCGTTCCTGGGCTCGACCATCCTCAAGGATTTCGGCGCGACCATCTTCGTGGTCGAGCTGGTCAGCATCGCCTTCCTGCGCGAGTTCGGCGTGCTGCTGACCGCGATCGTGCTCGCCGGCCGCACCGCCAGCGCCTTCACCGCGCAGATCGGCGCGATGGTCAGCCGCGAGGAAGTCGATGCGATCCGCACCCTGGGCATGGACCCGATCGACCTGCTGGTGATCCCGCGCGTGCTGGCGCTGCTGGTGATGCTGCCGCTGCTGACCTTCATCGCGATGGTCGCCGGCCTGCTCGGCGGCCTCACCGTCGGCGCCTACGGCCTGGACATTCCACCGCAGCAATACCTGGCGCGCATGCACGACACCATGCAGCTGCGCCACTTCCTGGTCGGCATGTCCAAGGCGCCGATCTTCGCCCTGCTGATCAGCCTGATCGGCTGCCTGGAAGGCCTGCAGGTGCAAGGCACGGCGCAATCGGTCGGCGAACGCACGACCTCCAGCGTGGTCCAGTCGATTTCGCTGGTGATCGTTCTCGACGCGTTCTTCGCGATCTGGTTCATGGAGATGGGCTGGTGATTCGGGCGGGAATCGGGAGTCGGGAATCGGGAGTCGTTGAAAAGCGTGCTGCGCTCGCGGCTGCCAAATTCGCGGAGAAGCCGCTTTGACGATTCCCGATTCCCGATTCCCGATTCCCGACGCCGTCGAAGACGACGTCATCATCCGCATCCGCGGCCTGGTCAATCGCTTCGGCGACCAGGTCGTGCACGACGGGCTGGACCTGGACGTCAGGCGCGGCGAGATCATCGGCGTGGTCGGCGGCTCGGGCACCGGCAAGTCGGTGATGATGCGATCCATCCTCGGCCTGCGCCGGCCCAATGCCGGCGAGATCGAAGTGCTCGGCATCGACGCGCGCAATCCCGATCCGCGCCTGCGCCGCGAGATCGAACGCAACACCGGCGTGCTGTTCCAGGACGGCGCGCTGTTCTCGTCGCTGACCGTCGGCGAGAACGTGCAGGTGCCGCTGAAGGAGTACCACGGCGACCTGCCCGATTCGCTGCGCTACGAACTGGCGCTGCTGAAGGTCAAGCTGTCGGGCCTGCCGGCCGATGCGATCGACAAGCTGCCCTCGCAGTTGTCCGGCGGCATGCGCAAGCGCGCCGGCCTGGCGCGCGCGCTGGCGCTGGACCCGCCGCTGCTGTTCCTCGACGAACCCACCGCCGGCCTGGACCCGATCGGCGCGGCCGCGTTCGACCGCCTGATCCGCACGCTGCAACAGGCGCTGGGCCTGACCGTGTTCCTGATCACCCACGACCTGGACACGCTGTACGCGATCTGCGACCGCATCGCCGTGCTGGCGGACAAGAAGGTCATCGCCTGCGCGCCGATCGAGGAGGTGGAAAAGCTCGATCATCCGTGGGTGCAGGAATATTTCCACGGCCCGCGCGCGCGCGCCGCCCAGGTCGCGCGCGACAAGAACGTGGCTGGCACGGCGCACAAGCCGTCGGATGCGCAGGCAGGATGACCGGGCTGCTCGCGCACGCCGACACGCAGTGGAGCGTGTCGATCTGGGGACTGCTGTGTGCGGCCGCGGCGCTGCTGTGGTGGCCGCGGGCGCGCAAGGCCAGCCTCGCGTTGCTGACGGTGGCGATGGTCGCCGCCCTGGCGCGCGGCCTGCTCGATCCGCTGGCGCTGATGTCCTTCGCCCTGCTGATCCTGGCCGCATGGCTGGTGATGCCGGCGCGGGCCAAGGGCGCGCGCATCGCCGGGCATGTCTTGTTCGTGCTGGTCGCCTTCGCCCTGGGCCTGCACCTGATGCCGGGGTTCCACAACCCGCAGTTGCTCCAGGACCTGCGGCTCACGCCCGATTCGGCGCCGATGTCGCTGTACTTCAACTTCGACAAACCGCTGGCCGGGTTCTGGCTGCTGCTGTGCTGGCCGCTGCTGCGCCTGCATGGCGAAGGCGAACGGCCGGTCGCCGCTTCGCTGGCCGCGGGTCTGATCGGCGCGACAGTCGCCGGCGTTTTGTGCCTGGGCTTGGCGCTGGCTTTGCACCTGCTTACATGGGCGCCGAAATGGCCGGCCTTCGGCGCGCTGTGGGCGCTCAACAATCTGCTGCTGGTGGCGCTGACCGAAGAAGCCATGTTCCGCGGGTATCTTCTCGAATCGCTGCAGCGGCGCTGGCGCGAGGTCCGGCACGGCGCGACTTACGCCACCATGGTCTCGGCGCTGGCCTTCGGCCTGGTGCATGCCGGCGGCGGCTGGCGCTGGGTCGTTCTGGCCACGTTGGCGGGACTGGCTTACGGTTGGGCCTATCGCAAGGGCGGCCTGCTCGGCGCCGTACTCGCCCATTTCGGCCTCAATCTGCTGCATTTCACCGTGTTTACCTATCCCATGCTGGCATGATGCCGGCCAGGGCTTCATCGCTCAAAGGTGCCTGATGGAAACCAAGGCCAATTACGTCCTCATCGGTGCGTTCACGATCGTCGTGACGCTGTTCCTGCTGTTGTTCGCGCTGTGGGCGGCCAAGTATTCGTCCGAGAAGAGCTGGCGCGAGTACGCGGTGATCTTCAACGAACCGGTCACCGGCCTGTCGGAAGGCAGCACCGTGCAATACAACGGCATCGGCGTGGGCACGGTGCAGCAGCTGAGCCTGGCGCCGGACGATCCGCGCCGGGTCATCGCCAAGCTGCGCCTGCAGGCCGACGCGCCGGTGAAGACCGATACGCGCGCCAAACTGTCGCTGACCGGCATCACCGGCACGCCGATCATCCAGCTCACCGGCGGCAGCCCCAACAGCCCGGCGCTGGCCGACGCCGAGGGCAGTGGCGAGATTCCGATCATCCAGACCGAAGCCTCGGCGCTGCAGAACATCGCCGACACCGCCAACCGCCTGGTCGCGCGCCTGGATCAGGTGCTCAGCGACGACAACGTCAAGCACGTGTCCAACACCCTGGCCAACATCGAATCGCTGACCGGCTCGATCGCCGACCAGCGCGGCGACCTGCGCGAGCTGATCGCCAACGCCAAGAAGTCCAGCGAACAACTCAGCGCCACCCTGACCACCACCAACCGCGCGGTGGAAACGGTGGATCGCGAACTGGCCGGCAAGCTGCCGGGCATCATCAACAAGCTCGACAGCACCCTGACCAAGCTCGACTCGGCCGCCAACGGCGCCAACGGCATCCTCAACGACAACCGCGCCGCGATCAGCAGCTTCGCCAACGACGGTCTGGCCCAGCTCGGCCCGACCCTGAGCGAACTGCGCTCGCTGGTGCGCGATCTGCGCCGGATCAGCGACCGCCTGGACAGCAATCCCACCCGCTACCTGCTGGGCCGCGACGCGACGAAGGAATTCGAGCCGGAGAAAGCCGCGCGATGAGCCGCCCCTCGATGCGTTCGCCCGACCCTGCGATGACGACTGCGAAGACGACGACCATGACGACGACCCGCGCGCGCAACCGCCCGCTCTTCACCGCCGCGCCGCCGCGCGCGCTCGCCGCCGGCCTGGCCGCGCTGCTCACGCTCAGCGGCTGCTCGTCGATCCTCGGCGAAAAACCCAAGACCCCGACCGTCCAGTACGCGCCCGATCCGCGCGTGCAGGCCGATCCGGCCTGGCCCGACGCCAACTGGCAGTTGGCGGTGAGCGCGCCCAACGCCGCGCGCATGATCGACAGCCTGCGCATCGCCGTGCGTCCCAGCGGCAACGAAATCCAGGTCTACAAGGGCGCCGCCTGGGCCAAGCTGCCCAGCAGCATGATCGAGGACGCGTTGCTGCGCACGCTGGAGGACTCGGGCAAGATCGCCGCGGTCGCGCGCCAGGGCGCGGGCATCGCCGCGGAGTACAAGCTGGTGCTGGACCTGCGCCGCTTCGAATCCGACTACGCCGGCAACGCCACGCCATCGGCGGTGATCGAGATCAACGCCAAGCTGATGCACAACGCCGATCAGAAAGTGGTCGCCTCGCGCACCTTCCTGCAATCCAGCCCGGCCGCGAGCGTCGAAGTCCCGGCGGTCATCAACGCCTTCGAGCAATCGATGCAGACCGTCGTCACCCAGATCGCCGGGTGGACGCTGACTTCGGGCGATGCGCACGAGAAGACGCACAAGCGCTGATCCGCCTGTCGCGCCGACGCCGGTCACCGACAACGGTCATGCGCGAGCGTGGCCGTTTTCGTTTGCGGCGACAGCTTGCCGACAGCTTTTCGACAGGTTCGCGCAAACGTTGTAATCGGTGACTGCCAACACAAGCCGCGCCACGGCGCGCTCCTAGACTGCGCGGCGCCGATGCCTGGCGCAGTTTCCGGAGAAAAATCATGACCGCACCGTTCTCGCAGCGCCGCCGCGTCAGCGCGCGCCGCACCCTGCTCACGCTCGCGCTCGCGCTGGGCGTCGAGCTTCTCGCCTTTATCGGCCTGGCCCAGGCCACGCCGGCGGGCACCATCGATTATGAAAACGTCGACGGCACGCCGCTGCGCGCGATCGGCCGCGACATCCAGGCGCCGGTCGCGAATACCAGCGTGCTGTTCGGCGCGCGGTTGCTCAATCCGCAACCGGTCACCTACGATCAGATCGTGTTCGCGGTGCGCGACGCGTCCGACCGCAATTTCGACCTGGGCCATCAGAACAACTACACCGTCGGCGCGACCCAGCGCGAGCTCACCGCGAGCGGGCAATTCCCGGCCGGGCAGTATCGCTACTGGCTGTCGTACTACGCCGGCGGGCAATGGACCAATCTCGCTCCCGAGCGCAGCTTCACCGTCGCCGCCGCACCGTCCGGCGGCGATCCGGTCAATACCCGTCCGCTCGGCGCCGGCAGCAACTGGGTCTACAAGTTCGGCGACGAATTCACCGCCGCCGCGGTGGACTGGAACAAGTGGGCCGACAATTCCTCGGCCGAATCCGATAACGGCCACGGCAATCCCGGCAACCAGCAACTGGAGTGGAATCAGGCCGCCAATTGCTCGGTCGGCAACGGCGTGCTGGCGATGCAGGCCAAGCGCGAACGCGTGCGCTCGCCGTCGGGGCGCTACTACGACTGGACCTCGTGCCTGCTGTCCTCGCACAAGCGCTACAACTTCCGCTACGGTTTTATCGAAGCGCGCATGAAACTGCCGGGCGTGGCCGGTTTCTGGCCGGCGTTCTGGACCTTCCAGGCGCCCGGCGCGCAGCAGTGGAACGAAACCGATGTGTTCGAGTATTACTCCGACAACAAGAGCCGGCTGTACTTGAATCAGTATGTGATCAAGAACGGCACGGAGGATCTGGACAGTTACATCCACACCATCGGCTTCGATCCGAGCGCGGGTTATCACGTCTACGGCGCCGAGATCGCGCCCGACGCGACGCGGTTCTATGTGGATGGGCAGCTGGTTCGTACGACTCGCAATATCAGCCAGATCGAAACATCGATTCTGGTCGATCATTTCGTCTATGCGGGCAAGCCGCCGGCTGCGGGTACGCAGTCGGCTACGACGTATGTGGATTACGTTCGCGCTTGGCAGCGGCCTTGATTCGCGCAGGTTGAGGGTGATGCATCGTTCCGGTTGCGGGTGCGCCGCAATCGGAACGAAAGGCATCGGGCCTGAAGGCCCTCCCACAAAAGCGTTGGGACTGAAGGCCATTCCACAAAAGCCATGCGGGCTTCGGCCACTTTTGTGGGAGGGCCTTCAGGCCCGATGCTTTTCGCTCAGCTCGCGATAACCCAGCAGCAAACCCCACTCACCGCCGCCCGATCACCCGAAACGTCAAATTGATCCGCTCCCCCACCGGCTTGGCCGTGCGCGGCAATGCATGCCGATAATTCGCCTGCGTCGCCCCGGACATCACCAGCAAGCTGCCGTGCCCCAATTCCAACGCCGCCTTCAACGACGCATCGCGGCGATGCTTGAGGGTGAAGCGCCGGCTCGCGCCGAGGCTCAATGAGGCGATCACTGGCGCCGGCCCGAGTTCGGGTTCGTCGTCGCTGTGCCAACCCATCGCGTCGCGGCCGTCGCGGTAGCGATTGGCCAGCACGCTGTTGAACGGTGCGCCGAGTTCCTGCGCCAGCCGCAGGCGAATCCCGAGCAAGGCCGGCGGCCAAGGATGCGGACGGAAATCGGCGCCGGAATAACGGTAATGCGCATCGGGATCGCCGATCCAACTGCTCAATCGCGGCGAGTCGTGCTCGCGGCCGAACAATCGGATGCGATGCACCTCCCAGGCGACTTCATCCAGCACGGCCGCGTACAAGGCGTCGGCCGCCTCATGCGCGAGCCAGTGCGGATCGAAGGCGAGTTCGGCGCCTTGCAGCGGCAGCGGTTTCACGGGCATGCAGCACGCTAGCACGCGGCCGCGCGCCGCCGCGATCCGGATCTTGCGGCCGGCATCGCACTCCTGCGCCGTAAAGGCGCCCCCGCCGATCGCCCGCGAACCAGCCGCCAACCATGCCCCAAATCCGTGCCCGCCGGCCCTCCGGGCGCCCGATCGCGCCCCGATGGCGGCCCGCTCGCGACCGGCCCGCCATCGCGTTTAAAACGGTCCGGCGTCCGGATCGGCCCGCCGCGCTTGGCCCATCCGGGCAAACCCGCGACAATAAGCGGATTGCACGCACGAGTACCGCCAGCATGAGCGAACAGCCGATCGATTCGGTCCAGCCGTCCGACACGCCAGCCATCGAGATCGAACGCGACGTCATGGAGTACGACGTCGTCACCGTCGGCGCCGGCCCGGCCGGGCTGTCGTTCGCGATCCGGCTTAAGCAGCTCAACCCCGAGCTGTCGGTGTGCGTGATCGAAAAATCCAGCACCATCGGCGCGCACATCCTGTCCGGCGCGGTGATCGAACCGGGCCCGCTCGACGCGCTGTTGCCGGGCTGGCGCGACAATCCGCCGCCGATCTGCGTGCCGGCCGGCGAGGACGAGTTCTGGCTGATGACCAAGACCGGCGGCTACAAGTCGCCGATCGTGCCGCCGGACATGAACAACCACGGCAATTTCATCGTCAGCCTCGGCGCGATGTGCGCGTGGATGGCGCCGCAGGCCGAAGCGCTGGGCGTGGAAATCTATCCGGGCTTCGCCGCCGCCGAGACCCTGCACGATGCCGACGGCCGCGTCGCCGGCGTGCGCATCGGCGACATGGGCATCGCCAAGGACGGAACGCACAAGTCCGGCTTCACCGCCGGCATCGACATCCGCGCCAAGGTCACCGTGTTCGCCGAAGGCGCGCGCGGCCATCTGACCAAGCGCCTGGTCAAGCGCTTCAAGCTCGACGCCGACAGCGATCCGCAGGGGTATTCCATCGGCATCAAGGAACTGTGGCAGGTGCCGGAAGACCGCGTCACGCCCGGCAAGATCGTGCACAGCGTGGGCTGGCCGGCCGACAGCCACACTTACGGCGGCAGCTTCCTGTATCACCTGGACAAGGGCCGCATCGCGCTGGGCTACGTCAGCGGGCTGGATTACCGCGACCCCGACTACAAGCCGTGGGAAGCGTTCCAGCAGTGGAAGAACCATCCGATGATCAAGCCGCTGCTGGAAGGCGGCAATCTGGTTTCGGCCGGCGCGCGCGCGATCGTCACCGGCGGCTGGCAGTCGCTGCCCAAGCTGGACATGCCCGGCGCGCTGCTGATCGGCGACACCGCCGGCCTGCTCAACGTGCCCAAGATCAAGGGCACGCATCAGGCGATCCGCAGCGGCATGCTCGCCGCGGAACATCTTGCCGCGCAGCATGCGGCGGGCGCGCTCGACAGCACCGGTTTCGACGCCAAACTGCGCGCCTCCAACGCCATGGCCGAGCTCAAGAAGGTCCGCAACATCAAGCCCGGTTTCAAGAAGGGCTTCTGGTTCGGCATGCTCAACGCCGCATGGGAAACCGTCACCGGCGGTCTGTCGCCGTGGACGCTGAAGAACAAGGCCGACTGGCCGTCGCTGCAGAAACTGAGCGAGGCGGAAAAGCCCAAGCGCGATTACATCGATCGCACGCTGGCGCCGCGCGACCGTCTGGCCTCGGTGTATTTCGCCGCGACCGAACACGACGAAGACCAGCCCGTGCACCTGAAGGTCGCCGACACCAACATCTGCATCACCCAATGCGCGGAAGAGTACGGCAACCCGTGCACGCGCTTCTGCCCGGCGGGCGTGTACGAAATCGTGGAAGAAGCCGGCGCCAAGCGCCTGCAGATCAACTCCGCCAACTGCGTGCACTGCAAGACCTGCGACATCAAGGACCCGTACGAGATCATCAACTGGGTCACGCCGGAAGGCGGCTCGGGTCCGAACTATCAGAACTTGTAACGCTACCCGCGCCGCGGCCGGGTAAATAAAAAAGGCGCGATCGTGAAGATCGCGCCTTTTTCGTTTGCCTCGGCGTCAGCGCCTCGGGCTCGATCGATCAATCGAACAGCCGCACCTGAAGATGATGCGGCTATTCCCCGACACAGCCCGGGGGCTTCATCCATGGGTCAATTGATGATCCAAGCGCTGTCGTAGCCGCCGAAGTCGTACATGCTCAAGCCTCCGGCGCCATTGCCCAACCAGATCTTGGCGAAGTAACCATTGCTCCACAAAATATCGTTGTTGCCATCGCCATTGAAGTCCGCCGTTTTGACGATGCGGAAACCGCTACCTGCCCCGCCCGGGCAACTTGAAGAATTCAGCGTCCCGCCGTTCATGAACAACATGCACAGAACGCCGTCTTTCGCCATCAAAATGTCGGCTTTACCGTCGGAATTCATGTCAGCCGCGGCCGACATCGTCCAACTGCCATCGTAGCCGCCGATATCCTGCATCGACGAGAAACCTCCCGCACCGTTGCCGAACCACAGCTTCAGGTAATTGCCGTTGGTCCAAAGCAGATCGACGCGGCTATCGCCATTGAAATCGGCGGCGGCCAGAATTCGGAAGCCGGCGCCCGCTCCACCCGGGCAACTTGCCGAAGCCAATGAATTGCCGCTCATGAAATACACGCACAGCACACCGTCTTTGGTCACGAGCAAGTCGGTCTTGCCGTCGGAGTTCATGTCCGCGGACTTATCGATCAACCACGTGCTGTCGTAAGTAAACACCGATTGCTGCGTCGCCGTGCCACCGGCCCCGTTGCCGGTCCACAGTTTGAGGGCGTAGCCGTTGCTCCACATGACATCGGGCACGCGGTCGCCATCGAAATCGCCCGTGGACACGATTCGGTAGCCGTTACCGACCGCGCCAGGACATTGGTTGGAGACCAAGCTCGCGCCGTCCATGAGGAAGTAGCACAACACCCCGTCGCTGTTCCTGACCATCAAAAGGTCCGACTTCCCGTCGCTGTTGTAGTCGTCCTTGGCGCTGAGCGGCACCACCGTGGCGCGGAACGCCGCGGCCGTGGGCATGGTCTGAGTCAGCGTGCGCGCGTTGTCGGCCTGATTCTCCACGCCGCAGGCGCGTCCGCCGCACAAGGTCACGCGCGGGTTGGAGAACACCCGGTACGCGGTCTGGCCCTGATCGCCGTAGGCCATGATGTCGTAGAAGTTGCCGCCGGCGGCATCGGTCTTGTAACCGAAGGAATACACGAACGCACCGTACTTCAGCGTGCCGCCCGTGGTCGCGGTTTCGCGATCGTGCTGCGCGCCCATGTTGTGGCCGAGCTCGTGGGCGAAGGATTCGTCGCGGCAGAAATACGTGGTATTGCCGTCCTGCTGGCGTCCGTCGCTGACCACCGAATAGCCGTTGCCGGCCGATCCGGTGGTGTACGGCTGGCGGTCGCCGCCGATCAACCAGGCGATGCCGCAGCCGTTCTGGGTCTGGCGGTCATACTTGCGCACCAGCGAAACCAGATCGGCGCCGTACTGGTCGCGCGCCGCGCGCAGGGCGTTGAACGCCGGGTCGACCGGCGTGGTGCGGGTGCCGGTGAGTTTCTCCAACGCGTCGCCGTTGTCGGTGTTGTCCGGATAGTTCACCTGCATCGCATGCACCAGGCGGATGCGCGCGTCGATCTGGCTGTTGATGTAAGCCTGATTGGTGATATCGACCAGATTGTTGATGCGGGTCTGCGCTTGCGAAGCGCCGCCCAGGCCGGCGGCGAAACCGTTGCTGTAACCGACCAGCACATCGACCGTGGTCGCGGCCTTGGCCGCGGCGACGGCGGCGGCCGCCAACGGGTTGGACTGCGAATCCGTGGCGGCGCCGACGGCGGCGCTGGGAATCAGGAAATCGTCGCGATGCCCGGCGCCGAACTGCTTCTCGACCAGGGCCAGCTTGACCGGATCGGTTTCCACCAGCCAGGCCTTGCCGTCGCGCATGGTCAGCTTCAACGCCGGCTTGCCGTCCTGGTCGATCGCGCCGAACGCGGCGCGTTCGCCGAAGGTGATGATCGCCTGCTGGACGACGCCGTCGCGATCGACGCGGCCGACCCAGGTCCAGTCGCCGCCGGGATGTTCGATGTGGCGCTCGTAGCAGAAGTCGAGCTGCTCGCCCGACGGGGTGGTCAGGCTGAGGTGGCCCTGCGCGATCGCGGCGATCGCATGGCGTTCGCTCAGATCGACCGGATGCCAGGTGTAGGCGCCTTCGCTGATCGTGGCGCGCGGATCGGAATAGCCGACCAGCTCGCCGCGGTCCGGCCATTGGCCGAAACCGACGCGGCGCTTGGCCGCGAGCGGCAGTGCGCGTGCGTATGCGGCGGGGCCGGCGTGCGCGCTCGCGGACGCCGCGGTTGCGTCCTTGCGTGCGCCTTCCGACGATGAATCGCGGTCCGTGGAAGTGCAGCCCGCTCCGCCAAGGAGCAGAGCAGTGACAAGGAACAAATTGCGCATGACGAACCAGCCGGCGGGGGATAGCAGCGCGCCATGCTGCACGCCCGGCGTGCAGACTGCAATGCCCGCGGATTCAGTTTCACATGCGACTTTTCGGGCCGGATTCGCAAATATTCGAATCCGGATCCGATGAGCGCGCTGGCGCCCGCCTCAGACCTGTTCAGGCGCGCCGAAACGGCACGCCGGTCTTCTCGCGCAGTTCGTCTTCACTCACGCCCGGCGCCGACTCGACCAGCACCAGTCCCTGTTCGGTCACATCCATGACCGCAAGTTCGGTGATGATCCGGTTGACCACGCCCAGGCCGGTCAGCGGCAGCGTGCATTCGGGCAGGATCTTGTGCTCGCCGCTCTTGGCGGTGTGTTCCATCAGCACGACCACGCGCTTGACGCCGGCGACCAGATCCATCGCGCCGCCCATGCCCTTGACCATCTTGCCCGGCACCATCCAGTTGGCCAGATCGCCCTTGGCGGTGACCTGCATCGCGCCGAGGATGGCCAGATCGATGTGGCCGCCGCGGATCATCGCGAAGCTGTCGTGACTGCCGAAATAGCTGGCGCCTTCGCGCGCGGTGACGGTCTGCTTGCCGGCGTTGATGAGGTCGGCGTCTACTTGCGTTTCGGTCGGGAACGGACCGATGCCGAGCAGACCGTTCTCGGACTGCAGCCACACGTCCATGCCGTCGGGAATGAAGTTGGCGACCAGCGTCGGCAGACCGATGCCGAGATTGACGTAAGCGCCGTCGGTGAGTTCCTGCGCGGCGCGCTGCGCCATTTCGTCGCGGGACCATGCCATTGGGAGTTCTTCCTGTTTAGGTGGACGCAAATGAATTGATTACGGAGAACGTCGGCCTGCGCCGAACGGCTCTGGCTTCGGAAAGACAAGCGGCGAGCAGCATCGACCACTTTGACTTCAACGCGTCCACCAGATCAGCGCGCGCGAATCGAAACGGCCTGGGCTCACTCAAGCCCTCTCACCCAGCCCGCACCGTCCGCTGCTCGATCCGCTTCTCCGGCGTGGCGTTGACCACGATGCGATCGACGTAGATGCCCGGCAGATGCACGTGGTCGGGATCGATGTCGCCCAGCGCGACCAGTTCCTCGACCTCGGCGATGCAGACCTTGCCGGCCATCGCGCAGGCCGGATTGAAATTGCGCGCGGTCTTGCGGAACACCAGGTTGCCGGAAGTGTCCGCCTTCCAGGCCTTGACCAGCGACACGTCGGCCTTGAGCGCGGTTTCCATCACGTAATGATGGCCGTCGAACTCGCGCGTCTCCTTGCCTTCGGCGACCACGGTGCCGTAGCCGGTGCGGGTGAAGAAGGCCGGAATGCCGGCGCCGCCGGCGCGCAGGCGCTCGGCCAGGGTGCCTTGCGGGTTGAACTCGAGTTCGAGCTCGCCGGACAGGAATTGGCGCTCGAATTCCTTGTTCTCGCCGACGTAGGACGAAATCATCTTCCTGATCTGGCGCGTTTCCAGCAGCAGGCCCAGGCCGAAGCCGTCCACGCCGGCGTTGTTGGAGATCGCGGTCAGCCCCTTGACCCCGCTGTCGCGCAGCGCGCCGATCAGGGCCTCGGGGATGCCGCACAGACCGAAACCGCCGACCGCCAGGGTCTGATCGTCGGCGACGACGCCCTGCAGCGCGTCTTTGGCACTGGGATACAGCTTGGTTTTCGCGGCGATGGCCTGGGCCATGGGACAACTCCGTTGCGGAATGAGCGCAGTTTAACGCGCGCCCGCGCCGGGACGTAGCGGACTTTCGGGCAATGGCGCCACAATGCCTTGATTGTGTGCCGACGCTAGACTTGCGATATGAGCCGACTCGCCCTGGTCACCGCCATCGCCACCGCCGCGCAGGACGACGACCTGCCGCTGCTGCATGCCGCCTGCCTGGCGCGCGGCCTGCGCGCCGAGATCCGCGCCTGGGACGACCCCAGCGTGGCCTGGGCGCGATACGACACCGTATTGCTGCGCTCGCCGTGGGATTACACCGAGCGCTTCGATGAATTCACCGCGTGGTGCGAACGGGTCGAAGCCCTCGCCCGCCTGCTCAATCCCTGGCCGGTGCTGCGCTGGAACACCGACAAACACTACCTGGCCGATCTGGCCGCGCGCGGCGTGCCGGTGGTGACGACCGCGTTCGTCGAGCCGGAAATGGACCCGCTGCCGGCGCTGCAGGAATTCCTGCTGGCGCAGCCGCAGGCGGACGAGTTCGTGGTCAAGCCGGCGATCAGCGCCGGCTCGCGCGACACCCAGCGTTATGCGCGCGCGCAGGAATTCGCCGCGGCCAATCACATCGCGCGGCTGCTCGACGAGGGCCGCAGCGCGATGCTGCAGCCGTACCTGGCCTCGGTGGATCGCGACGGCGAAACCGCGCTGATGTATTTCAACGGTGTTTTCAGCCATGCCATTCGCAAGGGCGCGATGCTGCAACGCGAGGACGCGCTGAACCTGCGCGCGGTGGAGCGCATCAACGCGCGCGAAGCCGGCGAAGACGAGCGCGCGGTGGCGATGCATGCGCTGACCGCGATGACCGCGCGGCTGGATCTGGAAGAGCCGCTGCCGTATGCGCGGGTCGATCTGATCCGCGATGGCGAAGGGCTGCCGCAGTTGCTGGAACTGGAGTTGTGCGAGCCTTCGTTGTTCTTCGCGCATGAGGCGGGCAGCGCGGATCGGTTCGCCGAGGTGTTGGCGCAGTGGTTGCAGACGGCGGCGCTTTGAGTCAGGTGTGAGGGTTGCCTGATCTGAGCGAAAAGCATCGGGGCTGAAGCCCCTCCCACAAAAGATTGCGAAGCCGCGAAGTCTTTTGTGGGAGGGGCTTCAGCCCCGATGCTTTCCGGTCCGCGGCGACAACCCCACAAAAGCAAAGACCGGCCAATGGCCGGTCTTTGCAACCAACAAAGCAACGCCGCTTACGAACGCCCGTACACGTCTTCCAGGCGAACAATATCGTCCTCGCCCAGATAACTGCCCGACTGCACCTCGATCAACTCGACCGGCTCGGTGCCGCGGTTGCGCAGGCGATGCACGCTGCCCAGCGGGATGTAAGTGCTCTCGTTCTCGCGCAGCTCGAACACCTTGTCGTCGCAGGTGACCTCGGCCACGCCCGACACCACGATCCAATGCTCGGCGCGCTTGTGATGCTTCTGCAGGCTCAGCACGCCGCCGGGCTTGACCTCGATGCGCTTGACCTGGAAACGGTCGCCCATGTCGATGGAGTCGTAATTGCCCCACGGACGATAGACCTTGCGATGGAACAGATGCTCCTGACGCCCGGCCTGCTTGAGCTTGTCGACGATGGTCTTGACGTCCTGCACCCGGTCCTTGCGCGCGACCAGGGTCGCGTCGGGCGTGTCGATGATGACCAGGTCTTCCACGCCGATCGTCGCGATCATGCGCCGGTCCGAAGCGCGCACCAGCGAGCCGCTGGTGTCGACCGAGATCACATCGCCTTCGTAGCGATTGCCGTCGTCGTCGCGCTCGGCCACCGCCCACAGCGACGACCACGAACCGATGTCGCTCCAGCCGCAGCTCACCGGCACCACCGCGGCGCGGTCGGTCTTTTCCATCACCGCGTAGTCGATGGAATCGTTCGGGCTGGCGGCGAATTCCTCCTTGCCCAGACGGATGAAGTCCAGATCGGTGTTGGCCTTGGCGTAGGCCGCACGCGCCGATTCGAGAATCTTCGGCGCCAGCCTCGCCAGTTCGTCGAGATAACGCTGGGCCTTGAACAGGAACATGCCCGAGTTCCAGGCATAGGTGCCGGCGGCCAGATAGCCCTCGGCGGTGGCCAGATCGGGCTTCTCGACGAAACGGCTGACCTTGTAGCCGCCCTCGCCCAGCGCGTCGCCGCGATCGATATAGCCGTAGCCGGTTTCCGGATAGTCCGGATGAATGCCGAAGGTGACCAGCCAATCCTGATCGGCCAGTATCGCCGCGCGCGCGACCGCGTCGCGGAACGCGTCGACGTCTTCGATCAGGTGATCGGCCGGCAGCACCAGCATGGTCGCGTCGGGTTCGCTGGCGACCAGGTGCAGCGCGGCCAGCGCGATCGCCGGCGCGGTGTTGCGCGCGATCGGTTCGAGCAGTATGGCGCCGTTGGCGACGCCGATGCCCTGCAACTGCTCGCCGACCATGAAGCGATGGTCCTCGGCGCACACGGTGACGGGGGCACCGGTGTCGGGCAGGGCGTTGGCGCGCAGGATGGTTTCCTGGAACAGCGAGTGATCGCCGATCAGCGACAGGAACTGCTTGGGCTGATTCTGACGGGACAGCGGCCACAGGCGCGAACCGCTGCCACCGCTTAGAACGACGGGATGAAGCATCCTGGCTCCAGATTTCGGAACGGAAAGGGGCGCCAAGAATAGCCGAACCCCCTGCCTGGCAGGCTTCACGGCACCTAAACCACGTCCGCGGCGCTGTCGGTACTATGATCGCCGTGCCAGCCCGGGCCGTCGCGCCGCGCCATGCTTCGCCCTCGGCGTTCCTTCCACGGATGGACTTTCATGCCCCACTCACTGCCCGCCTCCCTGCATCTGGACGGCCCCGACGCGTCCCGCGTCGAAGCCAGCGCCTTCGGCGCCCATCTGCTGTCGTGGCGCTGCCGCGGCCGCGAGCGGCTGTACCTGAGCCCGAACGCCAGTTTCGGCGCCGGCAAGGCGATCCGCGGCGGCGTGCCGGTGATCTTTCCGCAATTCGGCGAACGCGGCGACGGCCCGCGCCACGGCTTCGCCCGCACCCTGGCCTGGGACGCGCTGGACACCGCCGGCAGCGTGCCGCCGCGGCTGGCGTTCGCGCTGCGCGACAGCGCGCAAACCCGCCGCCACTGGCCGTATCCGTTCGAAGCTGAACTGGACATCGAACCGGCCGCGAACCGGCTGCGCATCGCCCTGAGCGTGCGCAACACCGGCCAGGAGGCGTTCGAATTCAGCGCCGCCCTGCACACCTATCTGCGCGTGGCCGACATCGCCGGCACCCTGGTCCACGGCCTGGAAGACCGCGGTTACATCGATTCCACCCAAGGCGGCGCGGCATTCGCGGCCAGCGACGCGCCGGTGCGCTTCGAGGGCGAAATCGACCGCATCTACGCCGACACCCGGCAGCCGCTGCGGGTCACCGACGGCGAGCAACTGCTGCGCCTGGAAGCGGAAGGCTTCGCCGACACCGTGGTGTGGAATCCCGGCGCCGAACTCGCCGCCGGGCTGGCCGATCTGGGCGCCGGCGAGCACCGCCATTTCGTCTGCGTGGAAGCCGGGAACGTGCTCAGCCCGGTGCGGCTGGAACCCGGCGCGGTCTGGACCGGCGCGCAGATCCTCACCGTCGAGCCCTCCGCCGGCCGCTGAGGCCCGCCGCGCGGGCCCGGGCAAGGCCGGCGTTTAAAACGCCCACGCGGCCAAAACCCATGGCGCGCTGCCCCGGCCGGGCCGTCTCCGTTAGAATTGGCGGCTCTTGGCCGCTCCCGGCCGGACACCCCCCACAAGGAAATCCCGCACGATGAAGATCCTCGTCGGCTACAAGCGCGTGGTGGACTACAACGTCCGCATTCAGGTCAAGCCGGATGGCTCCGGCGTGGTCACCGACGGCGTCAAGCTGTCGGCCAATCCGTTCGACGATATCGCCCTGGAAGAGGCCCTGCGCCTGCGCGACAAGGGCATCGCCACCGAGGTCGTGGTCGCCACGATCGCCCCCGCCGATGCCCAGCCGCATCTGCGCAACGGCCTGGCCATGGGCGCCAACCGCGCCGTGCACGTGGTCAGCGACCAGCCGATCCAGCCGCTGACCGCCGCGCGCGCGCTGCTCAAGCTGATCGAAAAAGAACAGCCCGACATCGTCATCCTCGGCAAGCAGGCCATCGACGACGACGCCAGCCAGACCGGCCAGATGCTCGCCACCCTGTGGGGCCGCCCGCAGGCGACCTTCGCTTCCAAGCTCGAAGTCGCCGACGGCAAGGCCACGGTGACGCGCGAAGTCGACGCCGGCCTGGAAACGCTGGAAGTGGACCTGCCGGCGGTGATCACCACCGACCTGCGCCTCAACGAGCCGCGTTTCATCAAGCTGCCCGACATCATGAAGGCCAAGAGCAAGCCGCTGGAGACCATCCAGTTCGCCGAGCTCGGCGTGGACACCGGCGACACGCTCAAGACCACCCATTTCGCCCCGCCGCCCAAGCGCAGCAAGGGCGTGATGGTGAAGGACGCGGCCGAACTGGTCGCCGCACTTAAGCAGAAGGGGTTGCTGTGATGAGCAAGGTTTTAATTGTTGCCGAACATCTCGACGGCAAGCTCAACGCGTCCACCGCCAAGTGCGTGTCGGCCGCGCAGGCTCTGAAGCCCGACTCCATCGACATCGTCGTGCTCGCCGCCGATCCGGCCGGCATCGCCGCGCAGGCCGCGCAGATCGCCGGCGTCGCCCGCGTGCTGACCGTCGCCAACGCCGCCAACGCCCACGCCATCGCGCAGGTGCTGGCGCCGCAGATCGCCGCGCTGGCCAAGGGCTACAGCCACGTGTTCGGCCCCTCGACCACCTTCGGCAAGGACCTGATGCCCTGCGTCGCCGCGCTGTTGCACGTGGCCCAGGTGTCCGACGTCATGGCGGTGGAAGGCAGCCACACCTTCAAGCGTCCGATCTACGCCGGCAACGCGATCATCACCGTCGAAGCGCCGGGCGATCACACCGTCGTCGCCACCGTGCGCACGGCCTCGTGGCCGGAAGCGGCGAAGGGCGGCAGCGCCGCGATCGAAGCCGCGTCAGTCGAAGCCGCGCTTCCGACCCACACCCGTTTCGTCGGCCTGGCCGCGGGCAAGTCGGATCGCCCCGACCTGCAGAGCGCCAAGCGCGTCGTCTCCGGCGGCCGCGGCGTGGGTTCGGCGGACAACTTCAAGATCATCTACGACTTCGCGGACAAGCTCGGCGCCGCCGTCGGCGCCTCGCGCGCCGCGGTCGATGCCGGCTACGTGCCGAACGAACTGCAGGTCGGCCAGACCGGCAAGATCATCGCCCCGGAGCTGTACGTCGCCGTCGGCATCAGCGGCGCGATCCAGCACCTGACCGGCATCAAGGACGCCGGCACCATCGTCGCCATCAACAAGGACGGCGAAGCGCCGATCTTCGAGATCGCCGATATCGGCCTGGTGGGGGATTTGTTCAAGCTGTTGCCGGAACTGGAAGCGGCGCTGGGTTGAAAGCACTGCCGCCGGTGGCCGCGGATGCGTCCGCGCGCCATCGGCGGAAACCGGCATTACGCGCTATCGCGGCAGTATTTTCCTGTAAGCGGAACGCCTGCTCGGCTCAGAAGCCGACGAACGAATAGCCAGCGAACTCATCGGCGATGGATCCAGAATGATAGTGGGCAATGGTTTAATCGCTAAGGCATTCCAGGCGCGCTCCGAAAACGATCGGGCGACGACCATTTTCGCCTCCGGGGTCTCGAACTCTTCGGAAACATCGGAGCAGTCGTTCGCGCGCGAACGCCAGCTTCTGCTCGAAACGCTGCGCGCCGCGCAGGGCAAGTTCGTTTATTTCAGCACCTGCAGCCTGACCGACGCCGATCGGAAAACCACGCCATACGTGGTGCACAAGACAGAAATGGAAGCGCTGGTGCTCGCCTATGGCGACGCGCTGGTGCTGCGCCTGCCCCAGGTGGTGGGCTATACGCCCAATCCGCACACGCTCACGAACTTCCTCGCTTCGCGCATCGCGAGCGGAGAACGCTTCACCTTGTGGACGAAGGCGATCCGGTCGTTGATCGACGTCGACGACATCGCCAGCATCGCAACGGCCATGATCGACAGTGGCTTCACTGGACGCGTGACGGATATCGCCGCGCCCGGCGCGCTGACGATGATGGAACTGGTGGAGACGATGGAGCGGCTTCTGGCCAGGAAGGGCAACTACGATCTGGTGGAACGCGGCGGCGGCAATGTTCCTGACGCCGCCCTGACGATGCAGTTCGCGCAAAAGCTCGGAATCGACCTGCTCGACCGCTACCCGGAAAGAGTGCTGAGAAAATATTACGGAGGCCGGCGACCATGATCGAAACGAGCGTAGTCATTCCCGCTTACCGCAGCGCCAAGATCCTTCCGCTGCTGGCGCAGCGACTGCAAGAAGCGTTGGACGGCATGTATCCGGACGCTGGCGGCGAACAGCGCTATCAGGTGATTCTGGTCAACGACTGCAGCCCTGACGACACCTGGGCGTGCCTGGAGGAACTGTCGCGCGATCGCCCCTGGCTGCAGGGCGTCAACCTGCGCAAGAACGCCGGACAGCACAACGCCCTGCTGACCGGCCTGCGCTACGCCCGTGGTCGGTACATCATCATGATGGACGACGATCTTCAGCACGATCCGGCCGACATTCCCAAAATCGTCGCCTCGCTCAAGGCCGGAAACGACGTGTGCTATGCCAGATTCAAGTCCAAGCGCCACGCGCTGTGGAAACGACTCGGCAGCCGCTTCAACAGCATGATCGCCGACCGCCTGCTGCGAAAGCCCAAAGACCTCTACCTGTCGCCGTTCAAGGGCGTCGTCCGCGGCGTTCGCGATCAGATGGTCCGCTTCGTCGGCCCGCATGTGTACCTCGACGGCCTGATCCTGGCCAGCACAAATCATGTGGCGATGATCGAGCTCGACCATCACGAACGGCTCGACGGCCAATCCGGCTACAGCCTGACCAAATCGATCTCGCTGTGGCTGAAAATGGCCACGAGTTTCTCCATCGAGCCCCTGCGCATCGCCTCGTTGCTCGGCATCTTTTTCTCCGGCTTCGGCTTTCTCGCCGCGGTCGCCCTGATCGTGCAACGTTTCACCTTGAACGCCATGCCCGTGGGCTGGTCCTCGCTGATCGTCTCGGTGCTGATCCTCGGCGGCATCCAACTACTGGCGTTGGGCATCATCGGCGAGTATGTCGGCCGCGTCCTGTTGCACGTGAACGGAACGCCGCAGGCCGTGGTGGGCTCGACGATCAATGTAGAGGCCGGCGAACGTGACTGACCGCCGCCTCGACAAGCTGCTGGCGCACGACGGCATGCGCAAACTGGTGCTGTACGCGATCTGCGGAGGCTCCGGCGTCTTGCTGGACTTCGCCACCTACACGACGCTGCTGTCCTTCGGCATCCACTACCAGGCCGCCAACGCATGCGGTTATCTGGCCGGCACGCTGCTGAGTTTCGCGCTGAACCGCCATTTCACCTTCCAAACCTACGACAACACGCTGCGGCGCCTCGCCTTGTTTTTCGCCGCGGCAGGCGTCGGCTATGTAATTTCGTCCATCGCGCTTTGGCTGCTGATCGATCGCATCGGGCTCAACCCGCTGCTCGCCAAGATCGCCACGTTGGGCGTGGTTCTGGTCGTCCAGTTCTCTCTGAATCGGGCGATTACGTTCCGCCAGCGATAAAAGCACAACTACCTCAGGTACCGATATGCAGTTTGATACAGCCATCGTTGGCGGCGGATTCGCCGGACTTGCCGCGGCATACGAGTTGGCCCGGAACGGAAAGCGCGTCGTGGTTCTGGAACGCGACGACGCCGTGGGCGGCCTCGCCGGCGGCTTCGATATCGGCGGACACGTTCTGGAGAAGTTCTATCACCACTGGTTCAACAACGACAAGCACATCCTCGAACTGATCGAGGAGCTTGGAGAGAACGGAAACGTTCTCCTGCGCCCTACTCGAACCGGCATGTACTACGCCGACCAGTTCTTCCGCTTGAGCACGCCGCTCGACCTGCTGCGCTTCAAGGCCCTGCCCTTCCTCGACCGCATCCGCCTGGGCGTGGCGGTGCTGCGCGCCCGCTCGGTGAAAGATTGGTCCAAGTTGGAGCACCTGAGCGCCAAGGAATGGCTGATCGACCTGTGCGGCCAGCGCGCCTACGACGTGGTCTGGGACCCGCTGCTGACCGGCAAGTTCGGCGCCGTAGCCGAAGACGTGTCGGCGGTATGGTTCTGGAAGAAGCTGGTCCTGCGAGGCGGCAGCCGCAGCAGTTCCGGCGATGAAGTGCTGGCGTACTACAAGGGCGGCTTCGCGGCGCTCGCCGAACGTCTCGAACAGGAAATCAAAAAGCTCGGGGGCGAAGTGCGATTGCGCACCCCGGCCCTGCGTGTCGTCGCGGGCGCCGATGGACGCGCTGCCGGCGTCGAAACCGCCGAGGGCATGATCGAGGCCGACAACGTCGTACTTACCACTGCGCTGCCAGTTACGGCGGACCTGATCGAGGCGATCGCTCCGGCGGCGTATGTCGAATCCCTGCGCAGAATCCGCTATCTCTCGAACGTCTGCCTTGTGCTTGCGCTGAATCGAAGCCTGTCGGAAACCTACTGGCTGAACGTCAACGACCCGGGTTTTCCGTTCGTGGGAGTGATCGAGCACACCAACTTCGAGCCGCCGTCGTCCTACGGCGGCCACCACATCGTGTATCTGTCGAAGTATCTGCCGCCTTCGGATCCGATGTACACGATGAGCGCGGACGAAATGCTGGAGTTCTCCATCCCCCATATCCAGCGCATGTTCCCCGACTTCAAGCGCGAATGGATAGATCAGCACTACGTCTGGCGCGCGGATTACGCGCAGCCGATCGCGGAAAAGAACTACTCCGCGCTCGTGCCCGGCAATGCGACCCCGCTGCCCAACGTATTCGTCACCACGATGGCGCAGGTGTACCCCGAGGATCGGGGCACGAACTACGCCGTCCGCGAGGGCAGGCAACTCGCACGCAAGCTCCTGGGTGAACCGGGCGCGACGCCTCAAGGATGAGCTCGCCCCCTATGGACAATGCGACTGCGGCCCGGAATCGATGGGCCGGCTTCGCATGGCCCCTCGTCGGCGCCGTCGGCGCCGCGATCGTGCTGGCCGTGCTCGTGGCCCAGCCGGCTTGGAGGTTCGGCGACGGCGCCGAGTACTACGCGCTTTACCTGGCCATTTTGGAACACGGACGGCCGTTCATGATCGAAGGAGCGTGGCGCGACTACGCCGCGCTCGCGGGCGACGGATCCATCGCGTCCATGGTCGATACCGCCAGACTGCGCGCTGCCTTCCCGGTACTGGCGGACGCGCACACCGCCGATTTCAACCATTTCTGGTTCTATCCCGCGCTTGCTGCGGGCATAGCGGCCGCGCTGAAACTGGTCGGACTGAACCTGGCGCCGCATACCGCCTTCCTTACGTTGCACGCCCTTTTGTTCGGCGCCACGCTGACACTGGCCGGGCGACTGCATGGCGTGCGCGGCGCCGCGGCAACGGCATTGCTGTTCGCGGCTTCGCCCGTACTGTGGTTCGCGGCGAAGGTGCACACGGAGTTCTTTACCGTCGCACTGGTACTGCAGACCTTCATCCTGGTGAGCCGCGGCAAGCTCTTGTACGCGGCGCTGCCCATCGCCGTTGCCTCTACGCAGAACATCAGCCTCGCCGCTACCGCTTGGGCCCTGATCGCTTTCGGTCTGCTCGGCAATCGCCTTTTCAATCGTTCGACCGGCGTTTGCGAATGGGTCGCGGCCGCGCTCGCCTTGGCCGCGACGGCGCTGCATCCGCTCTACTATCTCTATCGCCACGGCGTCGTCACCCCGCAACTGAAGGCGGGTGGCGCCGTGGTCGGCGGCAATGCCAATCAGTTGCTGGCGGTATTGATCGACCCGGACATCGGGCTGTTCCCTAACTGGTGGTTCGGAACCTTCATCCTCGTCGCAGGCCTGGCGCTTGCACTGCGCTATCGACCGAGCTTGAAGTTCGTCTACACGGCGATCGCGGCGATATACCTGATCACCAACCTGTTCGCCCAGGCATCTACCGTCAACCTCAATTCCGGTTCGATCGATCTGTCGCGTTATGCGCTGTGGTACGTGCCGATCTTCTACGCACCGCTGGTTTGGCTCATCGCTGAATCGACCCGAAGGCCGATCCGCTGGCTGCTAGCGCTCGTGATGACCGCTGTCGCCGCGCCCCTGGTCGCCTGGAATCTGAGCTGGTATTGGCCGCCTCAGTACGATCGCTATACCGAGCCGAGCATCGTCTCGCAGATGCTGCAGTCGAGATTCCCCGACCTGTACGATCCGCCGCCGGAAATCTTCATCGAGCGCAACTCCGGCCATAGCGAAATCGATATTCCGCTCGCCGCTATCGCCGGCCCGGGCTGCCGAAAACTGTATATCCCTGCAGAATTGCTCGGCGCCAAGGCGATGAAAATAGCATCGCGGCACCACTGCAATTTCGACGACGATCGGGTAGCGGCCCTGGTCGCGGACAAATTGGCCGAACGTCCGCGGCAGGACGCGGTCAAGGGCATATACATACGTTTGAGTGAAACCGACGCCGAGCGTCTACGGCTGAAATTTGGCGTCGGACGAATCGTCTTCGGCGCTGAAGCGAAAGGCAGCGCGACGCTGAGCGCTGGCTGGAGCGCTCCGGAAGCTTGGGGCACGTGGTCCAACTCGGCGCGCCCCAGGATCGAGATTAATGTCGCGGATTGTGGCTCGGATGTACTGCATGCCACGATCAGCGCGCGCGGATTCGCGATCCCACAGAACCCGCGCGTCGTCGCGGCGGTGCAGGTCGCCGGGCGCAAAGTGGGCGCCTACGATTTCACCGTGGACAGCGCCGGCCCCAAGCAATTGCAGTTCGAGTTTTCCTGCGCTGACGCGCGCCGCTTGGGGAACGTGCTCGCGTTGGATTTCGATATCACCGGCGCGGTCACCCCGTCTTCGCTGCGGCTCGGTCCTGATACCCGCCTGCTCGGCATAGGCGTGGAGTGGATTGAGCTCACCCGCCATCCGGCGGCGGCGCACTGATAACGCGAGCGACCGGCTTTGCCCGGTTGCGCGGTGCCACCGAAGCCAACGACGATCCCGCCGGCCTCGACTGCCGGAACAGACGAGCCCGGCAGAATCTGCCTTCCGTTGCGAATGGCGAATCGAATGGAGCGAAGCAGGCCGCCCGGTGGGCGGCCCCTGTGTGTGCGGTAGTCGGCAAATGCCGACGCAAGCGCGCGCCGGACTCTTCCGGTTGCCTGCGCCTAGACCGCTTTCTTCCTGAACACCTTCACCATGCCCCGCAGCAGCAATTCTTCGCGGCTGAACCCCAGCGACAAACAGTGCTGGAAATTCTCGTGCGATTCGCTGCCGGGCACGACGCAACCGCTCCATTCGCCTTCGTGCAGATACTCCACCTCGCCGCGGATCGACGCGAACAATTCGCGGTAGAAGGAAAGACGGCGCCGATTCATGGCATGCACGTACTCCTGCCCTTCTTCGTCCGAGCCGCCCGCCTGCTTCATCATTTCCACGAACTGCCCGTCGTCGCTGATCAGGTGCTGCCAGGGCCGGGGAACGCGATGTTGGAAGTGGCTGCCGAAATCGCACGTCCAGATCGGGTCGAAAGTGAGATAGGCCATCCCACCGGGCTTGAGCACGCGCACGATCTCGCGCAGGGCCGCGGCCGGATCGGGAATGTGCTCGAAGGCGTTGAAAGACAAGACCACGTCGAACAGATCGTCGCGATAGATCGTGCTCATCGCGTCGACGGCGTGGAACTCGAAGCGTTCGACCGGGAAATCGTGGCCGTGGCGCAGGACCTTCTCTTTCACCAGCTTCACCAGCTCACCGCCGAAGCGCGCGTTCTGATCGAAGTAGTCGGTGCAGTAGATGCGTCTCACATCGTTGGCCAACAACGCACTGTGGCCGCCGGCACCGCCGCCCACGTCCAGCGCCAGTCCATCGGCGGGAAGCGTTACGCCCAGCGATCCCAGCAATTGCCGCATGCGCTCGACATCGGCCAAATGCTCGGCGACGTCCGCGGCCTCGGAATAACCTCCGCTGGCGGCCTCGGGCTGAGCTGGCTGATCCGGGGTTTCGTTATCCGTTGCGGTCACCGGTAATTTCCCCGCGGGCAAATAGAACGTATTGGTTGTCGCGCCATGAAACGGATTCATCGCGCCGTCGTCCCAGCGGAACGGCCGATAGCCGAGTTCGCTCAGCAACTCGGTCACGTTGTGCCAATCGCTGTTCTCCACCAACAGCACCGGCTGGAACTCGACAATCGTCCGCAACAGGCCGCGGATCGCCGACGCCTCGAAACCTTCGACATCCACCTTGATCAGGTCGGGGCGCAGCGCGCAATCGTCGCCGCGCTCGACCGGCACACGCATCTGCAACAGTTCCGGCGCCTGGCCGCCGCGCGCGAGATACTTTTCGCGCACCCACGGCTTGTCGAACTGGCTCGGGTCGAAAGTGGATTCCTCAAGAAACACCTGGCCGCCCGAGGACGGTACATGCAGGATCAGTTCGCCGGCCTGCGTACCCAGCGCCGAACGATGCACATGCACCGCCCCGCCGGATTCCTGCGCGACCCGCTCCAGCCCCGGCCACAGCTTCGGATTGGCCTCGAAGGAGTGGATTTCCACGGTCTCGCCGAGGACCGCCCTGACCGAAGCGATGGTCTGCCCACCGTTGGCCCCGATGTCCAGCACCGTGCGGATCGTCCGCAGATGACTGTTGATCCAGGCCAGCGCCTGGAAATCAGGGTCGTGTACCTCCTTGTTCCGGAGCTGATGAATCACCCTTCCGTGCAACGCTTCGATTTCGCTCACTTGCCACCCCCAAAATGATCTGTCGCAGATGGTCCGCCAAAGCCGCCCAACTGTATCCCTGTGCCGTGTCGATTCCCGCTGTGCCGTGCCGATCGGCCAGCGCCCGGTCGCCGAGGTAACGCTCGATCGCGGCGGCCACGTCGTCGAAGTTGTCGGCCAGATAACCGTTCTCGCCGTCGCGCACCAACTCGGTGAACGCCACGGTCGAGCTGCGCGCGATCACCGGGCGTTTCGCCATCCACGACTCGAGCAACACGATTCCGAAACTCTCGCTCTCGCTCATATTCGCCAGACACAACGAATCGGCCAGCGCTCCGATCACCACATCGCGCGACTGCGCGCCGTAGTAGTGAACACCGGCGCCCTGCAGGGGCAGGCCGTCGTCGTCGGGTCCGATCAGCACCACGTCCAGATCGTGCCCGGCCCGGCGCAGCTTTTCGCAGGCCTGCACGATCATGCGGTAATGCTTGGCGCCGGTCTTGCGGCCCAGGACCAGTACGAACGGGCGCTCGCCGCGGTGCAGGCGACGGAAGGCCTCGCGACCGCGGGCGACCGATTCGTCCGAGAAATCCTCGGTCGTCAAGCCGCCGCCGGGCAACGCCACCGACCGCTCGCAAACCCGGTCGAAGAACGCGGCCTTGCTCGCGGCCGGCGCCGCGACGACCGCGTCGGCGCGCGCGAACGCGTCGTAGAAATCGCGCCAGTGGTAATAGCGGTCTTCCATGTGGAAGTGCGGCAATACGACCGTGGCCAGACCGTTGACCGCGCCCGTGCGCACGCCCAGGACCGAGCTGGCGAACGGAACGCCTTGAGCCAGGATCACGTCGTAGTTGGCGGCGTTCTGGTCGAGCCAACGCTCCATCGCACGGCTGTGCGGGCCGCGGATACGGCAGAAACGACGGTCGATGTCGCGCGGACGGCGCTTGACGACTTCGATCAGCTTGGCCACCCAGCGTTCGGGCAGGTTGGCGCGGGCGCGCTCTTCCATGCCTTGGCGCAAATCGATCTCGACGCTGCCGTCCGTCCCGATCAGTTCGATCGAGGAGACGATGTAAGCCAGTTCACGCGCGTCCTCGCTGCTGTCCATCACCGCCGAGGCGCGCAATTCCAACAGCTCGCCCGTCGCAGGCAGCGCCTGCTGGAACGAGAATTTGCCGGACAAACTCTTCACGGCCGATTCGGCGCCGCCGACCCGCATCGATACTTGCACAGGCTGCAGCGCGAGACCCGAGACCCGGACCGACTCGATCCCGGCGGGCAATTTCACCTGAGCGATCCGCCCGGCCCAGCGCACGATCCGGCCGTCGCTGTTCTCCGGGAAATTCCAGCCGCCGAGCAGGCCTACGCCAAGCTCTTGCGCCAGGTCCGCGCCGATCAGCAACGATTCCTTCATCCAGGCTGTTTGCAGAACGGCCGCGTCGTCGAAACGGTCTTGCGGCGGCGGATCGGTCGGAAACAACCGCACCTGTCCGCGCAACGCCGGAACGCCATCGTGCGCCGAAGGCGGCTCGTAGTCGGCGGAGAAATGCAGGCGATCGTGGATCGCCCCCACGGCCGGCGCCACCACGTCGATCTGCAGGTCCTCGCTCTTGTCCAACTCGCGCAGGACGTTGAGCAAAAAAGTCTCGGCGCCGCCGCGCGCGGGCTCGCCGAAGCGGTAAGTCAGCACCAGCACCCGGCACGGCCCGTCGCGGCCGATCAGACGACGCAGCTCCCGGCGCATGCGCCCGCCCAGGATGCGCCAGTCCAGGTGCGAGGCCACGTAGTCGGTCGCTTCCGCGGACAGGCGCGCGCTCAACTCGACGTCGTCGCACAGCTTGGGAATCCAGTCGCTCATCGCTTCCGGATTCGTCTCGATGTAATGCGTACCGGCTTGCAGTCCCGGGAAACCGCGCGCGCCGACCGCCGAACTGAGCAACGGCAATCCGGCGGCGAGGAAATCCGGCACCTTGAGGCTGGAGCCGCCGCCCTCGAACAGCGGATTGACCGCGATGTCGGCGATCGCGAACAACGCCTCCTTGTCGGACTGACTCAAAAAGCCGAGCAAGGCCACATTGGGCGGCAACGCCGCGACATTGATCGCTTCGCACACCGAGCCGACCAAGGCGAAATTCACCTGCGGATTGCGCGCGGCCAGTTCGTCGATGATGAACTGCGCGGCGCGCGCGTTCGGCGGATGCGCGCTACCGACGAACACCGCCAGCGGCGGCAGATTCCGCGCGCGATCGGACGGCCGCAGTCCGGCGCGATGCACTTGCGGCATACGCACGCCGTTTTCGACCGTGAGCACCTGCGAGAGGCCGTAACGCTCACGGAAACGCGCGGTATCGCTATCGCTGACGCACAGGACCAGATCCGCGCGCTCGGCCATCTCGCGCTCCAACCGCTCGGTCAGCTCGATCCACTGGCCGCCGTCGTCGCGCGCCGCCAACAGCTCGCGCTTGAGCTCGATCTCGACGTTCTGCGATGAATGCACGATCGGCATGCCCTGCGGGACCAGCCCGAGCAGCGGCGCCAGAAAGCATTGTTCGAAACTCACCACGGCCGCGGTCGCGATTTCCTCGCGAAACGCCGCGACCATCGCCGGGTTGTCCAGGCAGTGCTTGGCCGCGACCAGATCGGCCACCGACACGCTTTGCCCCTTCAGCGACTGAATATCCTCGCGCCGGTGCTCGGCGGTCTTGGGCACGGAGCGCTGCAGCACACCGGGCGCGATCGCGCGCCGGATCTCGGCATCGCCGTTGTTGAAGCACAGCAACGTCACGTCGAACTCGCGTCCGGCTTCAGTGAGCAACTCCTTGATCCGCACCTGACCGCCGCCCGCGGCCTGATGCACTTCGTAGTCGCAGACCGCGAGGATGCGCTTGCGGCCGGCCGCGCCGGCCGGCGCAGCCAGAACCTGCTGGATCGACGCGACCGTGTTCTTGGCTATACCCGCCCAGGTATAGCGCGCGTCGGCGAACTGCGCGCCGCGCGCGCCCAGCGCACTCGCGGCCTCGGCGTCGTCGAGCACTTCGCGCAAGGCCGCCGCGAAATCATCGAGCTCGCTGATCCGGGCTTGCACGCCCGGCTCGATGTCCAATCCGCGCGCGCCGACCGGGGTGGACACCACCGGCGCTGCGTGCCCCATGTAGTCGAGCATCTTGAGATTGGTACCGGCGCCGTGACGCAGCGGATTGATCGCCGCGCCGCAGCGCCAGAGCAAATCGTCCTTCTGCGCCGCGTCGACGAATCCCAACAGTTTTACGTTGGGCGGCACCGGCTGGGTATAGGCCTGACACACCGCGCCGAGCACGTAGAAGGTGACATCGCTCAGCGCCGGCGCCAGATCCTTGGCGATGTACTCCAATGCATTGATGTTGGGCGGATGCGCACTGCCCAGGAACAGCGCCGAACGCTCGCGCCGCGGCGCGGGATCGGGCCCGGCTTCGGGCTCGAAACCGTTGGGCGCAAGGAAAATCCGCTCACGCGCAAACCCGAAGGTGTCCGCGAACTCGTTTCGCTCCTCCTCGCTAATCGCCAGCACCGCGGAACTGCAGGCGATCATCCGGGCTTCCAGGTCGCGGATGAACGCCGCTCCGCGCTGGCCGATCTCGCCATGGAACATCTGCTCGGCGAGCCGGTACTCGACGTTGTACGCGTTGTAGACGCGCAACTTGCCGTCGCTGCCGGCGCCCCGGTCGTACGGCAGGGTGAACGGCGATTCGTGCACGATCAAATCGGCCGCCGCGACCAGCCGCCCCATTTGCCGGCCGAGTTCGGTGTCGAATTCGCCCGCCAATGCCAGCGCCAGGCCGGAGCATTCCGGCCCGATCTGCTCGGAGTCGAGCTTCCAGTGGATCTGATCGGCCTCGCGCGGCTTGGGTACGCGGATCTCGCGGAAAGACGGCGAGTGCACGATGGTTTCGACCTTGGCGTCGGCGTAGGTCGCCGACAGCAAGGTCACGTCGAAGACGTCACTAAGATGGCGGTACAACATGTAATAGCGCTGCTCACCGCCGCTGCGCGGCGGTACGAACGCGGGGAAAAAATTGATCGCCAGTAACTTGTGTCGCTTCTGAGCCATTTCCGAGTCCGGTCAGTCCTTTGTTTTAGGCCGGTCCCGATCGGGACCGGCGTGTTGCCTCAACGCGCCTGCAAGCGGCGCAGGTCGGCGTCGACCATCATCGTGATGAGCTCCTGCAACGAGGTCTTGGGCGCCCAGCCCAGCTTGGCCTTGGCCTTGGCCGGATTGCCGAGCAGCACGTCCACTTCGGCCGGACGGAAGAACTTCTCGTCGATGATCAGGTGATCGTCCATGTTCAGGCCGACGTGACCGAACGCGATCGCGCACATGTCGCGCACGGTCGTGGTCTGGCCGGTGGCGACCACGTAGTCGTCGCCGCTGTCCTGCTGGGTCATCAGCCACATCGCTTCGACGTAGTCGCCGGCGAAGCCCCAGTCGCGCTTGGAATCGATGTTGCCCAGGCGCAGCTCTTTCTGCTGACCCAGCTTGATGCGCGCCACCGCGTCGGTGACCTTGCGGGTCACGAACTCGATGCCGCGCAGCGGCGATTCGTGATTGAACAAGATGCCGCTGGAGGCATGCAGGTTGAAGCTTTCGCGATAGTTCACCGTGGCCCAATGCGCCATCAGCTTGGCCACGCCGTAGGGGCTGCGCGGATAGAACGGGGTCTTCTCGTCCTGCATTTCGGCCTGGATCAGGCCGAACATTTCGCTGGTGGACGCCTGGTAGAAACGCGCCTGGGGATTGACGATGCGCACCGCCTCGAGCACGTTCAGCGCGCCCACGCCATCGACCTGCGCGGTCAGCAACGGCTGCTGCCAGGACGAACCGACGAAGCTCTGCGCGCCGAGGTTGTAGACCTCGTCGGCCTTGGAAGTCTGCATCGCGCGTATCATCGACGACAGGTCGGTCAGGTCGCCGTCGAGCAACGTCACCTGATCGGCGATCCCCAGTTCGCGCAGGCGCCACAGCGTGTCGGTGCTGCGACGGGCCAAGACGCCGTACACGCCATAGCCCTTGGACAGCAGCAATTGCGAAAGGTAGGCGCCATCCTGACCGGTGATGCCGGTGATCAATGCGTTCTTGTTGCTCATGAGTTATTCCGTTGGTCGATGAGAATGTCTTGCAAGGTCTGGTCCATCGGGATGCGTGGAGCCCAACCGGTCGCGTCATGCAACGCCCGCGATGAGCCCACCATCCTTCGTTGTTCGGCGCGGCGCAGCTTGGCCGGGTCCTGGCGGACCTCGACCTCGACGCCTTCGATCCGGCACATGGCCTCGAGCAGGTCGCGCACTTTGCGCTCCACGCCCGATGCGATCAGATACAAACTGCCGCTGACGCCGTCGCGCAATGCCGCCGCATAAGCGGCGACGATATCGCGCACGTCGGTGAAGTCGCGCGTGGTGTCGATATCGCCGGCTTCGATCACCGGCGCCTGCCGCCCCTGGGCGATGGCCACCACCTGGCCGGCCAGCGCGGGCAGCACGAATTGCCGCCCCTGGCCCGGCCCGACGTGATTGAACGGCCGCAGCACGATCGCGTCCAGGCCTTCGCTGCGCTGCCACTGCAGGCACAGCTGCTCGGCCGCGAACTTGCTGACCGCATAGGGATTACGCGGCGCCGGCATCAGCTGTTCGGTCACCGGCATGTCCGCTTCGGCCACTTGGCCGTAGACGTCGCCCGAGCTCACGAACAGGAAGCGTCCGCCGAAGTCGACGCGCTTGAGCGCCTGCAACAAATTCAGCGTGCCCAGCGTGTTGATCTCGAAGGTCTCGCGCGGGTGCTCGAACGAGCGCGGCACGAAACTCTGCGCGGCCAAATGCAGCACCGCGTCGGGGCGCACCTGTTCGACGACTTGCTGCACCGCGTCGATGTCGCGGATATCCCAGCCGTGCGGTGGCATATGCAGCTCGCAGTCGCCGAAATCGCCGGCTCCCACCGCCGCTTCCACGTAACGGCCGACGAATCCGCTGCCGCCGGTGACCAGCAGGCGCCGCGGCGCCGCCAGCGTATCGACGGCGCTCATGGGCGCCTCGCCACGATGGCGTAATCGGGTGCGACATGCATATGCCACAACATGTCATTGATCGACTTGGAACCGGGAATCTCCGGCGACAGCAGCTCCGGCGCGTTGAGCGCGCGATGGGCGCTCAACCGCTCGATGCGCGCCTCGGCGAAACCGCGGTTCTCCACCACCCAACGCAACATCGCCGGCGGCAACGGGTTGAGGTGGGTGGGGTCCATATAAAAATAATGCGAGCCGACCATCAGGTTTTCCGGGTTCGGCGTCTCCAGGAACAGCAAGCCGCCCGGCCGCAGCGCGCGCAGCGCTTCGTCGATCAACGCCACCACCCGCTCGAACGGCAAGTGTTCGACCAGATGCATCGAGGTGATCGCGCCGGCCGAACCCTCCGGCATGCTGCGCAAGACATCTATCGCATCGCCTTCGATCACTTTCAAACCGGTGTCGGCGCAGCTGGCGACGAAATCGTGGTTGAGATCGATGCCGACGGCCTCCAGGTCGTGCTCGCCGAGCAGTTCCAGCCATTCGCCGCGGCCGCAGCCGATGTCGATGACAGGCGCCCCGGGCACGCCGGCGCCGACCTCGTGAATCCATTCCAGGTACGGCTCGATGCGCGCGCGCACCAGTTCGCGCGAACCGCGGAACTCGTCTTCGAAATCCGCATACAGCTTGTCCATCGTCGGCCGCACGCGCTCGCGTTCGAGTTCCGCGCTATGCATGCGCTCGAACATCGGCATCATCCGGGCGACGTTGCGCATCAGGCCGGCGTTCTGTCCGCGCAGTTCCGTCAGCTCGTCCATCAACAGGTTCAGATGCCGGCCCAGTTCGTGGGTCTCACGCGCCTGAGTCGCTTCGATGGTGTAGTGACGGTCGAAAAGAGCGCCCAGGCGCGCCGCGCCATGCAGCCAGGACAGCACATGGCCGATCACCGGCTTGCGCTTCCACCGCTGCAGCTTGTACGGCAGCAACAGCCCGTCTATGTGGACCTGCTTGGCCATGCCCTCCGGCGACCAGCGCAGCTCGGCCAGCACTTCCACCTTGGTGGTGTGCCCGGAACGCAACTCGTGCAGGAAGTAGTTGAAACCCTCCGGATCGGGCTCGCGACGCAGCACGACGCGGTAGGCCATTTCCACGAAGCTGGCGTCGGAGGGCCCGAGCAACTCATGCAACGTATATTCGCGCTTGACCGGAACCGAATAGCTGCTCGAGCGCCAGCGCTGCAAACTGTGCGCACCGCTGTCGTGCCCCACGAAAAGGCGATCGACGAGTTCGCGCATCCGCGCGACGGCGCCGTCGGCATCCACCGCGCCGTCGGACTCGATCGGAATCGAGTCGCGCAGACGCGTGGCGACGGCCCGCATCACCCCATCCACGTCCATCGGGTCCAGCGCGCGGCTCATCGCACGGCCTCCGGCCGCGGCGCCGGCAACGCCGACACCACGTCGATGGCGGGCGGAATCCAGGCGGTGCCCACGAACATCGACTTGTCCAGATTGGCCACGGTGAACACCAGCGCGAGATCGCGCCACTGATAATTCTTCTGCAAGTGGGTCTCGGCGCTGGTCAGCGCGACCGAGAACGAATAGGTGCCGACCCCCAGGTTGGCCGGGAAGCGCACCCGATATTCGATATCCGAACCGGCGTCCAGGTGCTCGCGCACTTGCCCGGTGTGATGGGTATTGGTGCCGAAGATCGCCTGGCCCAGGCGGTCGCGGATCATGTAGCCGAACACCAGCCGATCCACCGCATGGTGAACGCGAACGCGCGCGCGCAGCGTCACCTCCTGGCCGACACCGATGAATTCCACCGGCGCGCCGTGCTGATCCAGCAGTTGCAGTTCGGCGATCTCCGCCTCGCCGGTGCCCGACTCGGTGGCGACCTTGCCGTCCTTCGACACCTCGGTGCGCACCGAGCTGTTTTCGCGCTTGGCGATCAGCGCGTTGTAGTAATCGAAGACCTCGTAGGGATCGCTGTCGAGCACGGCCTTGCCGCCGTCGAGCAGGATCGCGCGGTCGCACAGCGCCTGGATCGCGACCGGATCGTGCGACACGATCAGCAAGGTGGTGCCGGCGTCGCGGAATTCATGGATGCGCTTGAAACACTTGTGGACGAAGTAGGTGTCGCCGACCGACAGCGCCTCATCGACGATCAGCACGTCCGGACGCACCGCCGTCGCGATCGAGAACGCGACGCGCATCTGCATGCCGCTGGAATAGGTACGCACCGGCTGATCGAAGTATTCGCCCACCTCGGCGAACGCCTCGATCTGCGGCATCAAAGCTTCGATCTGGTCTTGCGGCAGGCCCATCAGGCCGCCGGCGTGGACCACGTTCTGGCGACCGGTGAGCTCGCCGCTGAAACCCAGCCCGAGTTCCAGCAGCGCCGACACCCGTCCGCGCACCGTCACCTGCCCTTCGCTGGGCTTGGTGGTGCCGGTGATCATCTTCAGCAGCGTGCTCTTGCCGGCGCCGTTCTGGCCGATCACGCCGATCGATTCGCCCTGGTGCACGCTGAAGGACACGTTGCGGATCACCCAGTGCTCGGCGCGCGGCTTCACCGGCACGCCGAACCAACGCGCGAAACGCTGCAGTTCGCTGGCGTACTCGACATAGGCCTTGCCGACATTTTCGACCACCATCACCGGCAGGCTCATAGCACGTCCACCATTTCCGAAGAGGCGCGGCGGAACAGCACCATCGCGATCAGCAGCAGCACCGCGGCGATGACCGCCACCAGCACCAGGCTCTGCTGCGGCGCGCGCTGATAGACGATGACGTCGTGGTAGGCCATCGCCAGCGGCGCGACCGGGTTGAACGCCAGCGACGCCTTGAAGGTGTCGGGCACCACCTTGATCGGATAAATGATCGGCGTGACCCAGAACCAGAACTGCAGCACCACCGCCATCACGTGGCCGACGTCGCGCATGAACACGTTGAGCACGCCGACGATCAGGCCGACGCCGGTGGCCAGCGCGACGGTCAGGGCGATCAGCAGCGGCAGCCACAGGTAGTGCACGTTCGGATAGACGCCGAGGATCGGCAGGATCACCATCACCACGCACAGCAGCGCGATGTTGTTGACCATCGAGGAACCGATCGCGATCACCGGCAGGGCGATGCGCGGGAAATGCATCTTCTTGAGCAGCGAGGTGTTTTCGATGAACACGTTCTGGCAGCGCTGCACGATCTCGGCGAACAGCGACCAGCACAGGATCCCCGAAATCAGGTAGATCGCGTAGGCGTACTTGTTATCGACCCCTTCCAGCCGCGCTGCCAGCACATTGGACAAAATCGTGGCGAAGATGATCACCTGCGCGAGCGGCTGCAGAATGATCCACAAGGCGCCGAAGGTGCTGCGCGAGAAGCGCGACTTGAACTCGTTCACCACCGATGAGGCGATGAAGCCGCGGTAGCGCCATGCGGCGCCGAACAAACGGAACATAGTTAGTGACTTCCCATGATTGGTGGGCCCGACGGCGCGTCCGCGCGGGCGCCGGAGCGCTTCGTCGCCGATGCTGCGGAAAGATCGCGTAGCCGCGCGGCGATAGCATCGGCGGCGGCGCGTGGCGACAGCGTGTGCAGCACGCCCTCGCGCGCGCGCCGGCCCAGTTCGGCGGCGTATCGGCGATCGTCGGCCAGGCGGCGCATGTGCATAGCGGCGTGGTCGACGTCGGCCTGCGCCCACTTCGCGCCGGGCGGATGCGGATATTCGCCTTCGCCGACCGGCACCAGCGTGTAATCGACCAGGCAGCTGTTGTCGGCGTTCATGAATTCCAGATTGCCGGACCAGCCGGTGCCGATCACCGGCTTGCCCAGCGCCATGCTCTCGGCCAGGCCCAGGCCGAATCCCTCGGCGCGATGCAACGACACGTAGGCGTCGGCGCAACGCTGCAGCGCATGCACGTGGGCTCGGTCGATCACTTCGTCGCGCACGACGATACGCGGATCGCGCGCGCCCAGCGCCAGCAGGCTCAGGAAATTGTCCGGATGGCGGTAGCCATTGCTGGACTTGAGCAGCAGTTGCACGTCGTCGCGCTCGGGCGGGAACGCGCGCTGGAACGCTTCGACCGCCGCGAACGGGTTCTTGCGGTGTATCCAGGAGTTGAAGTCGAACGTCACCAGAAACACGAAGCGCTCGGGCGCCAGGCCGAAGTCCTCGCGGCCGAGCCCGCTGTCGGGCACCGGACACAACGGCAGCGGCACCCGCAGAATCGGCTTGTCGGTCACGCGCCGGAACGCCTGTTCGACGAACGCCGTCGCGACCAGGATTTCGTCGACCAGGTCCAATGCCGGCAACCAGTCCTGGGGAATTTCTTCCAGTTCCCAGAACCAGCAGGCGATCAGGTAGCGGCCGTTGAGCTTGGCCTGGCCGATATGCCGCAGCGCCTCGTCCAGATAATCGGGATTGACGAAGATGATGCTGATCGCGTGCGCGGCGTCGTCGCCGATATGCGCATCCAGGCTGCGGTCGTCCAGGCCGTGCGGCAGATCGATGGCGATGTCGTGCAGGGCCACCGGATAACCCGATTCGATCAGCGCGCGACCGTACATGCGCGCGCTCTCGGCCAAGCCGAACTGCCCGCGCAGGTAGGCGAAGATGTTCACGCCCGGCGTGTCGTCGCGGGCGACGGCGGGCGCGGCGATTTCAGCCTGGGCCTGCAGCGGACGCGACCATGCCGGCGTGCGCTCGAAACGCGCGCGCCGGCTCGCCCGCGCGGCCAGCATGAACGACACCTTGTCGCGCAGGCGCTGCGGGAAACGCCGGTACAGCGCGCGCAGCCAGCTCTGCCGGCGCACCCACGCCGACAGCCCAAGCAGGAACATGCCCGTGTCGGACCTGGAGATCGTGAGATCGCTCAACGGCTCACCCGATGGTTCCTGTTTCGCGGACGCGACCATTCGGATCAGTTCGCAAGCGCGTGCTCAAGCTCAGCCCGCAAATCCGCCAGATCTTCCACGCCCACGCTCAGGCGCACCAGATTGTCGGTGATGCCCAGCGCGGCGCGGCGGTCGGGCGGAATCGAGGCGTGGGTCATCACCGCCGGGTGATTGACCAGACTCTCCACGCCGCCGAGCGATTCGGCGATGGTGAACAGTTCGCAGCGCTCCATCATCCGGCGCGCGCCGTCCATGCCGCCCTTGACGTAGATGCTGACCATGCCGCCGAAGCCGTGCATCTGGCGCTTGGCCAGTTCGTGCTGCGGGTGCGACTTCAGGCCCGGGTAGATCACCTTCTCCACCGAAGGATGAGTCTGCAGCCATTCGGCCAGGGCCTGGGCGTTGTCGCAGTGCGCTTTCATGCGCAGGTGCAGGGTCTTCAGGCCGCGCAAGGCGAGGAAGCTGTCGAACGGGCCCTGGATGCCGCCCACCGCGTTCTGCAGGAAGGTCATGCGCTCGGCCAGTTCGGCGTCGTCGCCGACCACGGCGATGCCGCCGACGATGTCGGAGTGGCCGTTGAGGTACTTGGTCGCCGAGTGCATGACGATGTGCGCGCCCAGTTCCAGCGGCCGCTGCAGGATCGGCGAGGAGAAGGTGTTATCGACCACCACCACCAGGCCGCGCTTGCGCGCGATGGCGGCGATCTCGGCGACATCGACCAGCTTGAGCAGCGGGTTGGTCGGGGTCTCGATCCACACCAGCTTGGTTTCCGGGCGGATCGCCGCTTCGAAGGCGGCCGCGTCGCTCAGATCGACCCAACTGAAATCCAGCCCGGCGCTGCGCCGACGCACGCGCTCGAACAGGCGGTAGGTGCCGCCGTAGACGTCGTCCATCGCGATCACGTGGCTGCCGGCGTCGAACATCTCCAGGATGGTCGAGGTCGCGGCCAGGCCGGAGGCGAAGGCGTAACCCTGGCTGCCGCCTTCCAGGCCGGCGATGCAGCGCTCGTAGGCGAAGCGGGTCGGGTTGTGGCTGCGCGAGTATTCGAAGCCCTGATGCTGCCCGGGGCTGCTCTGGGCGTAGGTCGAGGTCGCGTAGATCGGCGGCATGACCGCGCCGGTGCTCGGATCGGGCGACTGTCCGGCATGAATGGCGAGGGTTCCCAGGCCGAGCTTGCGGGCTCCGCCTTGCGGCTGTTGTTGGCTCATTGAATCGTTCCGTCCGCTGAGTGATCGACCGAGCTATTCGGCCGATTGGCGCAACCGCGAATTCTAACATTGCGGTTGTGAGCCCCCTGGTTCACATGGCGGCACTTCAGCGGGTGTGCAGGCGTGCTGTGGAGCCCCACACGGCGGGGCTGAGACGGCGCACACAGTCCACGTGGCGGCCACTAGCTGAATGCGCGGTTCAGGCGGTGGGCCGGGACTGGACGCGGACGGGTCGCGCGGCACCTCTGCGGCGGCGGCCCGGCCGATCGACTCCCTCTCCCGCTTGCGGGAGAGGGCCGGGGTGAGGGGATGAGCGCCGAAGGCGCGAATGCTGCTGGGCGCCGCACGGGCCGATGGCCCACCCGCCCCACCCCACACGACCTCAACGCCCCCTCATCGGCCAGCTCAGCCGCCCTTACTGCACCCGGCGGCGCAGGAAGTTCAACAGATCGATACGGGTGATCAGCCCCAGGAACTTGTCCCCATCCATGACGATGGCGACATGGCCGCGATCGAACACCGGCAGCAGCGATTCGATCGGATCGGCGACCGGAATCTTGTCGAGCTTGCTGACCATCGCGGTCGACACCGGGTCGCGGAAACGCGATTCGTCGCCGTACACGTGCAGCAGCACGTCGCTTTCATCGACGATGCCGACGATGTGCTCGCCGTCCATCACCGGCAGCTGCGAGACGTCGTAAAGCTTCATGCGCTGGTAGGCGGTGACCAACAGATCGTTCGGCCCCACCACCACCGTATCGCGCTGCGAATACGGCCGCAGGATCAGATCGCGCAAATCCCCGTGCTGCTGGCGCTGGATGAAGCCGTTGTCGAGCATCCAGTAGTCGTTGTACATCTTCGACAGGTACTTGTTGCCGGTGTCGCAGACGAACACCAGCACCTTCTTGCGCACGGTCTGCTCGCGGCAATACTTCAGCGCCGCCGCCAGCAGGGTGCCGGTCGAGGAGCCGCCGAGGATGCCTTCTTTTTCCAGCAACTCGCGCGCGGTCAGGAAGCTTTCCTGGTCGTTGATCGCGTAGGCCTTCTTGACCCGGGTGAAGTCGGAGATCGGCGGCAGGAAATCCTCGCCGATGCCTTCGACCATCCAACTGGCGGACTTGTCCGACAAGGTGCCGCGGTTGATGTATTCCTCGAGGATCGAACCGACCGGATCGGCCAGGATCAACTCGGTGGCGGGCGAGAGCTTGGCGAAGGCGCGCGACAGCCCGGTCATGGTGCCGGAGCTGCCGCAGCCGAACACGATCGCGTCGAGCTCGCCGCCCATCTGTTCGAGGATTTCCGGGCCGGTGCCGAACTCGTGCGCGGCCGGGTTGTCCGGATTGCCGAACTGGTTGATGAAGTACGCGCCCGGGGTTTCCTTCGCGATGCGCTCGGCCAGGTCCTGGTAGTAGTCCGGATGGCCCTTGGCCACGTCCGAGCGGGTCAGCACCACCTGCGCGCCCATGGCCTTGAGGTTGAAGATCTTCTCGCGGCTCATCTTGTCGGGCACGACCAGCAGCAACTTGTAGCCCTTCTGCTGGGCGACCAGGGCCAGGCCGATGCCGGTGTTGCCGGCGGTGCCTTCCACCAGGGTGTCGCCGGGCTTGATCCGGCCGGCCTTTTCCGCCGCTTCGATCATCGACAGGCCGATGCGGTCCTTGATCGAACCGCCGGGGTTCTGCGATTCGAGCTTGAGGTAGAGCTCGCATACGCCCGCGTCCAGGCGCTGCGCCTTGACGATCGGGGTGTTGCCGATGAGTTCGAGTACCGAGGAATGGATGGCCATGAGATTCCTGCTAGCCGCTACCGTGCGGCGAATCGGACCATTCTAGCCGGCGCCCGCGCGGGCGTTGCCGCCTGGGGTGCGTTTGTGGGAGGGGCTTGAGCTCCGATGCTTTTGTGCCGGTTCTCGGCTGCGGCACCAAGGCGACCGGAGTTTCCGCCTGGCTGATCGGAAAGCATCGGGGCTGAAGCCCCTCCTACAGGCGCGCAGGGCAAAACGCCGCCGGGCGGCGGGATCGGGTGCATTCGGGGGTTGGTAGCCGCGGGCGGCGGCGATCGACGAGGATGACCGCCGCCGCCCGCGCTAAGCCTGGAGCCGCGACCGCGGGCGGGTCGGGTCCATCTGGACTGAGTCGGGACTTCCGGGCCCGACCGGTGCGCAACCGGCGTCGCGCCGGCTGCGCTGCATGCGTGATCGCCTCATCCGAAGGTGGGCCGCACGCACGCGAACGGCATCAATGTTGCTGATCGTAAAGTTGGATCAGCCGATCCTTCGCCGCGAGCTTCTCGCGCTTCATCTGGCCCAAGGTGGTGTCGTCGATCGGCAATACACCAAGTTCGGCGTCCATGACCTTCTTGTCGAGGTCCCTGTGGCGCTGGTAGAGCTGCTTGAACTCCGGGTTGCTCTTGATGAGCGCGTCGATTTCAGGCTGCGGTCGTTCTTCGAACATGAAAGCCTCCTTCAGCACGAATGCAAACGCCCCGGTCGCGAGACCAGGGCGTTGCGGGGGAGCGTGAGATGGTGGGTCAGGCGCGGTGCGGCGCCGGCTTCACGCAATTCGACCGCACCTGAGTGTGCGGCGGCGGAGTCCTGCGGAAGGGGCGTTTGCGTCATCGGCCTGGCTCTTCGCCGAGCGCTTGCGGAGCGCCCGGATAATTGACCCTACTCCTGTGTTCTGGATCCGGCAAGGGCGGTCCGCAAGCGTTTTCAGGTGCCCGCCAGGAATGGCCGACGAGCGGAAAACCGATCGCAAACCATTGTTTTACTTGATATGGCGGTCACACTTGCGGTGACTGTCGCCAAGGCTCGGTGCCACTTGCGATGAGGCCGTATCGCACGCGGCCGTTCGTCGGCTGAGAGCGGCGAAAGCGCCCGCGCCGGGTCTTTTGTAGGAGGGGCTTCAGCCCCGATGCTTTTCGATCCGATCGCTTCGTGCTTCATCAGGTTCTGATCGAAAAGCATCGGGGCTGAAGCCCCTCCCACAAAAGCCCCTCCCACAAAAGCAGCACGAGCCGGACAAGCTGGCTCGTGGTCGCATATCGGGCAGCGCCCGAAGGCGAAGCGGTTACTTTTTCTTCGGCTTGGGCTTGGCCGGCTTTGGGGTATCGACGGTCTGACCGGTCTGGCCGAGCAGTTCGGCCTCCTTGCGCGCCAGCTCGGCGTCGCGCTCGCGCGCGGCCCGCAGCTTGGCGGCCTGCTGGCCGGCGACGTTGTCGAGCAGGCCTTCGGCCTGTTGCCGGGCCTGGGTCTCCTGCTCGGCGGCCAGGCGCAGGCGCTCGGCTTCTTCCGCCTGGATCTGCGCCTGCACGCGCAGGCGCTCGCTTTCGGCGCGGGCGCGGTCGGCGTCGCGGCGGCTGGCTTCGACCAGCAGATCGCTGCGCTCGCGGTCCAGACGGTCGATCTCGCGCTGCGCCAATTGGGTGCGCGTCACAATTTCGGCGATTTCCACCCGGCGATCGGCGATGCGCAGGACCCAGGCGCGGTCGCGGCTGCGCGCGGTGCGCACCGCGTCGATGGCCTGACGCGCCTTCAAGCGCTCATACGCGCCGTATTGCGCGGCATCGGGACTGGCCTCGCTGACGTTGACGCGCTGGACCAGCCGGGCCACGTCCGGATCGTCCGCCGACGCGGCCAGCGCGCTCAGGCAGGCCAGCGACAGGGCGCCGGCGGCGGCGATGCGCAGGGCGAACAGACGCGCGCTCATTGGCCACCTCCGCTCTGCAGGCGGCGGCGCAACTCGGCGATCTCGGCCCGGCGCTGATTGAGTTCGGCGGTGGTCAGGGTCTCGCGGCTGTGGGCGAAGGCCAGATCGGCCTCGGCCGCGGCGGTCAGCGCCAGGCGCCGGGCGTCTTCGTCCTTGCCCTGCGACATCGCCGCCTGGGCGCCGCTGAGGGCGCTGCGCGCGGCGGCGAGGTCCTGCGGCGCGTACTGGTCGGCGTCGGCGTCGTCGGCGCGCATCACCGCCTGCTGCGCGGCGGACAGATCGCCGGTGGGCGGAGGCGTGGACGCGCAGCCGGCCAGACCGGAAGCGAGAACTGCGGCCAGCAGCGGCAAACGAATTTGTGCGAAGCTTGTGGGCATTAGGGGAGCGCTGTGCGGAAGGGATGACGCACGGACATTGTCGTCAAGCCGGCAGCGTGCTTGCAACGGCGCGCGCCGTCAACAAGGGGTATGAATGCATGGACATCGGCTATTTCCTGAAGCTGATGACGGAAAAGAACGCGTCGGACATGTTCTTGACGACCGGCGCGCCGGTGTACATCAAGGTCGAAGGCCGTTTGTACCCGCTCGGCAATACGGGCCTGCCTCCGGGCATGGTCAAGAAGATCGCGTATTCGCTGATGGACGAGGGCCAGGTGCCGCTGTTCGAGCGTGACCTCGAACTGAACATGGCCCTTGCCCTGCCCGACGCCGGCCGCTTCCGCATCAACGTGTTCAAGCAGCGCGGCGAAGTCGGCATGGTCATCCGCGCCATTCGCAGCATCATTCCGAGCATCGAAGAGCTGCAGCTGCCGCAGGTGCTCAAGAACATCATCATGGCCCCGCGCGGGCTGGTGCTGATCGTGGGGTCCACCGGTTCGGGCAAATCGACCACGCTGGCCTCGATGATCGACCACCGCAACTCCAGCACGGCCGGTCACATCCTCACCATCGAGGACCCGATCGAGTACCTGCACAAGCACAAGAAGTCGATCGTCAACCAGCGCGAGGTCGGCCTGGACACCCATGCCTTCCACAACGCGCTCAAGAACGCGATGCGCGAAGCGCCGGACGTGATCCTGATCGGCGAAATCCTCGACGCGACCACGATGGAAGCAGCGATCGCCTTCGCCGAAACCGGCCATCTGTGCCTGGCGACGCTGCACTCCAACAACGCCGACCAGACGCTGGAGCGCATCCTCAACTTCTTCCCGGAAGCCGCGCACAAGAACGTGCTGATGAATCTGGCGCTGAACCTCAAGGCGGTGGTTTCGCAGCGCCTGGTGATCGGCGTGGACGGGCGTCGCCTGCCGGCGGCCGAGATCCTGATCAACACCCCGCACGTGCGCGACCTGATGCGTCGCGGCCAGGTGCATGAGATCAAGCAGGCGATGGAAGAGTCGCTGGAAGAAGGCATGGAGTCGTTCGACCAGTGCCTGTTCCGCCTGTACAAGGAAGGCAAGATCGAGATGGAGGAGGCGCTCAAGGCGGCCGACTCGCGCGACGGCCTGGCGCTGAAATTCCGCCTGTCCGAGGGCGGCACCGGCGAGCACGATCCGTATGCGGACATGTACGACGCGTCCGCGGCGCACTGACCGGTTTCTGGCATAGCGACAACGAAGATCGGCCGCTGATTCAGCGGCCGATTTTTTTTGCCGGCGCCGGATTGGGCGCCTGTGCTTTTGTAGGAGGGCCTTCAGGCCCGATGCCTTTCGATCAGGCGCGACAAACTTTCCGGCGATCTGAGCCAACAGCATCGGGGCTGAAGCCCCTCCCACAAGAGCCCGGCTCTGCCCCCCTCGAAAGCTTTTGTGGGAGGGCCTTCAGGCCCGACGCCTTTCAATCAGGCGCGACAAACTTTCCGGCGATTTGAGCGAACAGCATCGGGGCTGAAGCCCCTCCCACAAGAGCCCAGCTCTGCCCCCTCGAAAGCTTTTGTGGGAGGGCCCTCAGGCCCGATGCCTTTCGATCAGACGCGACAAACTTTCCGGCGATTTGAGCGAACAGCATCGGGGCTGAAGCCCCTCCCACAAGAGCCCGGCTCCGCCTCGAAGGCTTTTGTGGGAGGGCCTTCAGGCTCGATGCCTTTCGATCAGGCGCGACGGACTTTCCGGCGATTTGAGCGAACAGCATCGGGGCTGAAGCCCCTCCTACAAGAGCCCGACTCTGCCGCCGAAGGCTTTTGTGGGAGGGCCTTCAGGCCCGATGCCTTCCGATCAGGCGCGACAAGCTTTCCGGCGAGTTGAGCCAACAACATCGGGGCTGAAGCCCCTCCTACAAGAGCCCGGCTCTGCCGCCGAAGGCTTTTGTGGGAGGGCCTTCAGGCCCGATGCCTTCCGATCAGGCGCGACAAGCTTTCCGGCGAGTTGAGCCAACAGCATCGGGGCTGAAGCCCCTCCTACAAGAGCCCGGCTCTGCCTTCGAAAGCTTTTGTGGGAGGGCCTTTAGGCCCGATGCCTTTCGATCAGGCGCGACAGGCTTTCCGGCGATTTGAGCCAACAGCATCGGGGCTGAAGCCCCTCCTACAAGAGCCCGGCTCCGCCCTCGAAGGCTTTTGTGGGAGGGCCTTCAGGCCCGATGCCTTTCGATCACGCGCGACAGACTTTCCGGCGATCTGAGCCAACAGCATCGGGGCTGAAGCCCCTCCTACAAGAGCCCGACTCTGCCGCAGATGCTCAGCCCGGCGGGCGGTCGGGCTGATTCTCGGGCAACGCCTTGTCGAACTCGGGCAAGGCCAGGCAGGCCTGTTCGATGCGCAGGATGGTCGGGAACGCTTCCAGCGGCACGCCGAAGCGGCGCGCGTTGTACAACTGCGGGATCAGGCAGCAGTCGGCCAGGCCCGGGGCGTCGCCTTCGCAGTAGGTGCCGGTGGCGGCGTCCTCGGCCAGCATCGTCTCCACCGCGGTGAAGCCTTCGATGATCCAGTGCTTGACCCAACCGTCGCGCTCGGGCTGCGGAACGTTCCAGGTGCCGTCCAGGTACTGCAGCACACGCAGGTTGTTGAGCGGGTGGATTTCGCAGGCGATGGTCTGGGCGATCGCGCGCACGCGATGGCGATCGCGCGCGGTCACCGGCAGCAGGTTCGGCCGCGGCCAGGTTTCGTCCAGGTATTCCAGGATCGCGATGGATTGCGTCAGCGTGCGCGCGCCGTGCTGCAGCACCGGCACCAGCCCCTGCGGGTTGAGCGCGCGATAGGCCGGATCGTGCTGCTCGCCGCCGTTGCGGACCAGATGGATCGGGACGATCTCGTACTCCAGGCCCTTCAGGTTGAGCCCGATGCGCACGCGATAGGACGCGCTGGACCGCCAGTACGAATACAGCCGCAGTTGATCGCTCACCGGATGGCCTTGAAAGAGAACCGAGTGGAGAGTAACGAGGAACGCGTGCGTTCGGGGTCGATCGCAACGCCGGGGCTGCGACTGGCGCCTGGTTTCCACGCACGCGTCCAGGCGTCGACGCGCACCTTACCGGGATGCGCGCCGCAACACGTCGGAACGGGCGACCACTCGTCCCGCGCGCGATGCCGTCAGGCGGAAGGCCGCTCCATGCGCTGCTCGATCGCGCCGAACAGGCTGCTGCCGTCGGCGTCGAGCATCTCGATGCGCACGACGTCGCCGAACTTCATGAACGGGGTCAGCGGCTTGCCGTGCTCCAGCGTTTCCACGGTGCGGCGCTCGGCGAAGCACGACGCGCCCAGGCTGGTGTCCTCGTTGGCGACCGTGCCGGAACCGACGATGGTGCCGGCCGACAAGGGCCGGGTCTTGGCCGCATGCGCCACCAGCTGGGCGAAGTTGAACTGCATGTCGATCCCGGCTTCCGGCGCGCCGAACCATTCGCCGTTGATGTGGGTCGTCAGCGGGCGATGGACCTTGCTGTCGATCCAGGCCGGGCCGAGTTCGTCCGGAGTCACGAACACCGGGCTCAGCGCCGAACGCGGCTTGGACTGCAGGAAGCCGAAGCCCTTCGCCAGTTCGTTCGGAATCAGATTGCGCAGCGAGACATCGTTGACCAGGCCGATCAGCTGGATGTGGCCGGCGGCGTCGTCCGGGGTGACTGCCATCGGCACGTCGTCGGTGACGATCACCACTTCGGCTTCCAGGTCGATGCCGTAGTCCTCGCTGACCACGCGCACCGGGTCGCGCGGGCCGTAGAAGCCGGCGCTGACGGCCTGGTACATCAGCGGGTCGCTGTAGAAGCTCTCCGGCACCTCGGCGCCGCGGGCGCGGCGCACGCGCTCGACGTGCGGCAGGTAGGCGCTGCCATCGACGAACTCATACGCGCGCGGCAAGGGCGCGGCGAGCGCGGCGAAATCGACGTCGAACGCGCCCTCGGCGCTGCCCTCGTTGAGCGCATCGGACAAGGCGTTCAAGCGCGGCGCGGTGTTGGACCAGTCCTCCAGCGCGCGCTGCAGGGTCGGCGCGATGCCGGTGGCGCGCACGGCGCGGCTCAGGTCGCGCGAGACGACGATCAGCGTGCCGTCGCGGCCGCCTTCCTTCAGGGAACCAAGCTTCATCCAGACCTCGATGTCGTTTCAGGGCGCCGCGGCGCAATGGTTTCAATTGTAACCACTAGCGGCGCCATTGGCAGCCGCACGGGTCGCAGGCGACACGCAGCGGGCCCGGGCCGGCCGCAAACCCGCCGTTCCGCCGCCCAAGCCCCGCCGGGACAGCGTTTGCGCGCCCCGCCGAAGCCCGCCGCCGCCCGCTTCGCCGGCCATTTTGCCGCCTTCCGGGCCGGCCCGAAAAAAATTTGAGATCCGCTGATGGGTGCGGCCGCCCTTCTGCGGTTTGTTGAGTTAAGCGCGGCGTGGTCACGCCCGGGTTCGCCGGGACAGACCCAGCCGGGAAGAGCCGGGATTTGGGATTAGAGATTCGGGATTGGCAAGCCAGAAACGACGCAGCCGCTTCACCAATCCGAATCCCCAATCCCAAATCCCGGCCTCACCAGTTGAGGGCTCGTCCCTCTGCGACCGCGTGATTTTCCAATCATGCCTATGGAGTCCACCATGAAAATCCAGTCCTCTTCGCTGCTCCTGCGCGCCCTGCCGGCCGCGCTCGCCCTGTGCGTCGCCACCGGCGCCAACGCCCAGGCCCTCACCATCGACGTGGTCAACCCGATCAAGGACGGCAGGGTCGTGTTCGAAGCGCTCGGCCCGGCCCAGGTCGGCGGCGCCAAGCAAGGCCGCGTGTCGCTGCGCATGGGTATCCGCAACGACGGCGCCACGCCGCTGAAGATCACCAAGGTCGAGATCCTCAACCAGCTCGCGTCCAACTTCCTGGCCCCGGTCGAAATCGCCCCGGGCACCCAGTACGCGTTCCAGAACTGCAATTGCGACTACGAAAACGCGGACCCGAACGCGCCGGACGTGCCGGCCTCGTTCCCGATCATCATCAGCGCGCCCTACCCGACCACGGTCAAGGTCGCGGTCTACGTGCAGGGCTTCTCCGCGCCGGTGATCAAGAACCTGCCCTTCGCCGCCGCCACCAACGACAACGGCCCGCTGCGCTTCCCGGGCAAGGCCACCGATCTGCGCTTCAACGAAGCCTGGCAGACCTCGAGCAACCACGTCGGCGGCAGCCAGGCCTATGGCCTGGACAACAGCGTCACCGGCTGGGACGGCGACTCCTGGGACGATCGCCGCCCGGGCGCGGATTCGACCAAGCCCGAAGGCCGCCGCGCCTATGGCCTGCCGCTGTACGCGATGGCCGACGGCATCGTCTGCGAAGGCCTCAACGATCTGCCGGAGTGGAAGAACTATCCGCGCGTGTCGAAGGAAATCGAACCCGAGCCGATCGCGCCGAGCACCGGCCAGTATTCGGCCGGCGGCAACTTCCTCAAGATCCAGGCCGGTAACGAAGTCGCCCTGTACGCGCACATGCAGCCCGGCTCGATCCCGGCCGAACTGCTGGTGCCCGGCGCGGTCATCAAGCAAGGCCAGTATCTGGGCAAGGTCGGCTACACCGGCCAATCCAGCGGCCCGCACGTGCATGTGCACGTCAGCCAGGAAACCTCGCCGGGTTCGTGCGTCGGCAACTCCGTGCGTCCGCGTCCGATGACCTTCGCCCAGCTGCAGAGCCTGACCCGCACCGAAGCCACCGCGATGGCCGGCGCCAACAGCATGGACCCGACCGACTGGACCGCGCTGAGCAACCACTCCGCGCCGCATCCCTTCAGCCTGCTGTATCCGGCCAGCACCCCGTACGCGTTCGACGCCGCCGAAACCGACAACAGGACCTACCTGGGAGTGTGGCGCGCCAGCAACGAGATCGAGATGCGCATCAACAAGCCCAGCTGGACCGCCTTCACCCAGAAGCGCACCGAGCTGATCGCCGACGGCTTCCGCCTGGAGAATATCGACACCTATGTCGAGAACGGCGACCGTCACTTCGTCGGCGTGTTCAAGCGCGAAACCGGCAGCGGTGCTCTGTACAACGCCGACAGCTGGGAAAACTTCACCGCGGTGTGGAAGCAACTCAGCGACGACGGTCAGCGCCTGGTGGATATGACCACCTACCTGAGCGGCACCACCCGCCACTACGTCGGCGTGTTCCGTCCGGGCACCGGCAACGCCGGCCTGTGGAGCCACACCGGTTTCAGCGCCTTCGCCAATCAGCGCGAAATCGCCAAGGGCCTGGGGCTGCGCCTGATCGACATGGAAAGCTTCGACATCGGCAATGGTCAGCGCCAGTTCGTCGGCGTGTACCGCGAAGGCACCGACAGCACCGCGCTGTGGCGTTCGACCTCGTGGAGCGGCTTCACCGCGAAGTGGGACGAGTTGTCCGACAACGGCTACCGCCTGATCGATGTCGACACCTTCGTCGATGCCGGCGTGCGCAACTATGTCGGCGTGTTCCGCGCCGGTTCCGGCGGCCATGCGCTGGAAGCGGTCAAGGGCTGGCAGGGTCTGTTCCAGTCGTCGGAGAAGTACGCCACCAAGGGCTTGCGACTGGTGGATGTGCAAGCGATCGAGTGATTGCTTGAGGGGGGCTGGGCTGGGCTTGGCTTGGTTCGGTTCATTCGGCCCGGCTTGATAGTCAGCTCAGCGCGGGGTTAGGTTCAGCGCAATGAGAAACGCCGCCTACGGGCGGCGTTTTTTTGTCTGGACGATGCTCGTCGGCGGCAGTGCGGTCGCGGGTGCGAACATCTTCTGGCAGAGAACGCTACGTGCCTCTCCAGATCGTCATTCCCGCGAACGCGGGAATCCAGCGACTTTCGTGCGGTGGCGACTAAAGACACTGGATTCCCGCGTTCGCGGGAATGACGGAAGTAATACGTGCAGGGCCCGCCCTCCATCCTGCCCAGTCACCTCACCGCCATCTGCAACCTGGCCTGCCCACTCTCCAGCGCATTCAATCGCCGCAACAATTCCGACTCGCGGTGCAATTCGCGCCGCAGCACCGGCGCGGCCGATTGCAGTTGCCGCCGCATCCCGGCGACATCGCCGCGCGCCAGCAGCACCTCGGCGTACGGCACCCGCGCCTTGGCGGTCTTGAGCTGTTGCTCGCCGCTGGCCTGCGCGCTGTCGGCGACTACCCGCGCCCAGCCGCGCTCGGCCTCGCCCCAGTCGCCGCGGCGCTGCGCGAGTTCGGCCTGCAACGCCGGAATGCGCGCGAGCATGAAGGCGTTGTATTCGCCCTGCGCGACATTCAGCGCCGCCAATTCCGCGCCGGCCTCATCGAGGCGGTCGCGGCTGAGCAGCCATTCGATCCGGGTCAGTTCCACCATCAACAATCCGGCGTGATCCTCGCCGTGCTGCTTGCGCCAGATCGACATGGAGTGCTCGATGAACGGCTGCGCCTGCTCGGTGCGGCCGGAGCGCGCCAGCAGCCGTCCGAGCGCGCTTTCCACCCGCAACACACGGCGTTCGTCCGGGCCCAGGTGTTCGCGCCGGATCGACAAGGCCTCGCGCCAGCGTCGCTCGGCCTCGCCGACATCGCCGCGTTCGTCGGCCAGCACCGCCCAGTTGTTGAGCACGCGCCCGTAGTCGAGGCTGCGCTTGCCGGCGACCACGCCCAGGATCGCCAGCGCGGCGCGGTAGTGCTCGTCGGCCTGGCGCGTCTCGCCCAGATCCTGCGCGGCGTTGGCCAGATCGGAATGGATGTTGGCAACCATGTCGCTCTGCTCGCCGTACAGATCGCGCGCCAGCGTCAGATTCTCGACCAGCTCGCGACGCATGTCCTCGGCGCGCCCCTGCCCGAACAAGGCCTTGGCCAAGCCGAACTGATTGAGCTGCACCGCCACCGTGTTCGCGCCGATCTGTCGCGACAGCTGCAAGGCCTCGCGGAAGGTCTGCTCGGCGCGCTTGAGTTCGCCGCGGCGCAGATACAGTTGCGCCAGATGGCCGAGCATCGCGGCGCGCTGCTCCGGCGACTGCGCCATCGCGTACTTGCCGCGCAATCGCCGGGATTGTTCGAAGGCGCGTTCGGCCGGGTCGTACTGGCTGTCGGCCACCAAGGCCAGACCGAGGGTGTCGTAGGCATCGGCCAGCGCGCGCGGCTCGCCCTCGCCTTCGCTCAGCGCCAACGCGCGCCGCGCGACCGCGACCGCCTGCGGGCCGTACTGGCGATCGCTCATCGAACGCGACAATTCCGCCAGCGCCTGCGCGGCCTGATCCGGACGCGCCACCGCCGGATCGAGAAACTCCTTCGCCGCCTGATCCAGCAGCGCCTCGGCGCGCTGCGGCTGGCCGAGGTTGCGATAGGCGCGGCCGAGCACCGCGCGCAACCGCGCGCGGATCGCCGGCGTGTCGTTCAACCCTTGCCCGATGCGCGCCGCCGAAGCGTCGAGCACTTGCCGCGCACTGACCTCCTCATCGGCGCGCGCGCCGCGCATGCGCGGGTCAGCGGCGTCGAAGGCCGAGACCAGAAATTCGCTGACCTGCTCGGCGACCGCGGCCTCGCGCTGGGCGCGCGCGCGCTCGGTGGTGACGCGCCAGACGAATCCGCCGGCCAGCAACAGCACCGTCGCGGTCGCGGCGGTTTCGCGCCAATGCCGGCGCAGATAACGGGTGCTGCGGTAACTCCAGGTCGGCGGCCGCGCGGTCACCGTGCGCCAGTCCAGATGGCGGCCGATGTCCTGCGACAAAGCCTCGACCGAGGAATAGCGTTTGCGCGGGTCCAGGTCGCAGGCGCGCGCGGCGATCGCGTCCAGGTCGCCGCGCAATTGCGAGCGCCACGCGCAATCGGCCTGCGCCAGCTCGCTCGGCAGCGGCACCGGCGTGTCGCGATCGGCCAGCGTGCGCGCGAGCGTATTGCAGGCGAGCAGCTCGGTCAGCAGCACGCCGAGCGCGAACACATCGCTGACCACGCTGACCCGCGCGCCGCCGAGCAGTTCCGGGCTGGCGTAAGCCGGCGTGCAGAAAGTGTTGTTGCGTTCGCCGTCGCCTTGCTGCCGGTCCAGCACCTGGGCGATGCCGAAATCCAGCAGCACCGGCTCGCCATCGTCCAGCACCAGCACGTTGCCGGGCTTGAGGTCGCAATGCACGATCAGGCGCTGGTGCGCGCTCTGCACCGCGCCGCAGATGCGCTGGAACAGATGCAGGCGCTGGCGCAGGTCCGGCGCGCGCCGGTCGCAGTAGTCGTCCAGCGCCCGCCCGGGCACGTACTCCATCACCAGATACGGCTGCCCGGTCGGGGTGGTGCCGCCGTCGTACAGGCGGGCGATGTTCGGATGCTGCAGTTCGGCCAGCAGCTGCCGTTCGGCCGCCAGGCGCTGGGCGAATTCCGCTTGATTGACCGCGTTGCTGCGCAACAGCTTGATCGCGACCTGCTGGCGGAACAGCCCATCGACGCGTTCGGCGGTGAACACCGTGCCCATGCCGCCGCTGGCCAATCGCTCGACCAGCAACCAGGCATCGAGCCGGTCGCCGGCCTGCAGTTCGCTGCCGCCGCTGTCGGCGAGCAACTCGCCCAGCGGCCGCGCGACCTGGCCGAAGGCCTCGGTCTGCGCGCCGAGCAGTTGCAGGACTTCCTCGATCAGCGAATCGTCGTCGCTGAGCGCGCGCAACTGCTCGCGCCAGCGCTCGGCCGGCAGATCGCAGACCGCATCGAACAAGCGGCGCAGTTCCTGCCAACGCTGAGTTTGCATATCGTCTCCTGCGCGGCGCGGGGCCGGTTCAACTCAACTGCTGGCTCAACCAGGCGCGGGCGAAACGCAGGTCGCGCTCGACCGTGGGCGTGGAGACTTCCAGCACGCAGGCGATATCGCGCTGCTCCATGCCGCCGAAATAAGCCATCTCGACCGCGCGCGCGGCGCGCGGGTCGCGTTCGGACAAACGTTGCAGCGCATCGTGCAAGGCCAGCACGTCGAAACCGACGGTCTGCCCGCCCTGCAGATCGGCCTGCGACAAGGTCAGCATCACCGGCCGCGCGCCGCGCTTGTCGGCCGCCCGCGCCCGCGCTTCGTCCACCAGCACCGAACGCATCTTCAGCGAGGCCAGCGCGTAGAAGTGCGCGCGGTCCTGCCAATCCACGTCGCTGCCGATCAGCCGGATCAGCGCTTCGTTGACCAGCGAGGTCGCCTGCAGCGTGCGGTCGCCGCCGCGCGCGCCCAGGCGCGCCGCGGCCATGCCGCGCAGGGTGTCGTAGACCTGCGCGAACAATCGATCGCGCGAGGCGATATCGCCACCGCGCCAGTCGTGCAGCAATCGAGTCAGATCCTCGCTCATGCGCGTCCCCCGACGCCGCTTCGCCCCTGCGCGCGGATGGTAGCCGAGCGGGCGCGGCGCAGAGGCAGAATGCGCGAGGCGGCAGATCGCAGACGCGACGGACGGCACGGTTCGACGGGTCGCCGGGCGCGGCGGTGTGCGAGTCGGGCCGTTGTCGGGCGCGGCTGGACCGCCGGCGAGCGCAGGTACGGGCCTGTGCGGGCGCCGTTTGCGCCACGCTATCGCCGCATCGCCCGGCCCGGAAAACAAAAAACCCGCCGTTTGGCGGGTTTTTCGTTGCGGCCGACTGCGTTGGATTGCAGTGGCCGGCTTGGGTATGGCAGCCCCGGATGGATTCGAACCACCGAATGCCTGAGTCAGAGTCAGGTGCCTTACCGCTTGGCGACGGGGCTATGGAACGGATTCTAGCGCAAAACGTCGAAGCTGCAAAAACCGGATGCTGCGAAAAACGCAGCGCACGGCGATTAGCGCTTGGAGAACTGCGTTGCGCGGCGAGCCTTGTGCAGACCGACCTTCTTACGCTCGACTTCACGGGCGTCGCGGGTCATGAAGCCGGCCTTGCGCAGCTCGGACTTCAGGGTTTCGTCGTACTCGACCAGCGCGCGGGCGATGCCCAGACGGATCGCACCGGCCTGGCCGGTGATGCCGCCGCCGGAGACGGTGACATTGACGTCGAACTTGTCGGTCGACTGGGTCAGCTCGAGCGGCTGGCGCACGATCATGCGCGCCGTCTCGCGACCGAAGAAGTCTTCGATGGTGCGCTGATTGATGGTGATCTTGCCTTCGCCCTTGCGCAGGAACACGCGAGCGGTGGAGGACTTGCGGCGACCGGTGCCGTAATTGTGTTGGATGGCCATGTTCGTACCTTAGATGTCCAGGGGCTGCGGCTGCTGCGCGGCGTGCGGATGCTCGGAGCCCTTGTAGACCTTGAGCTTGCGGTACATGGCGCGGCCGAGGGGATTCTTCGGCAGCATGCCCTTCACACCGATCTCGATGACGCGTTCCGGGTGGCGCTCAAGCGCCTGGCCCAGCGTCTCGCTCTTCAGGTTGCCGACGTAACCGGTGAACCGGTAGTACATCTTGTCCTGCAGCTTGTTGCCGGTGACGGCGATCTTTTCGGCGTTGATTACCACCAGGTAATCGCCGGTATCGACGTGCGGGGTGTAGACGGGCTTGTGCTTGCCGCGCAGACGGCGCGCGAGTTCGGAGCACAAACGGCCGAGCGTCTTGCCCGACGCGTCGACGACGTACCAGTCGCGCTGGACGGTCTCGTTCTTGGCGGTGAAAGTCTTCATGAAAACTCTTATATGGGTGCAGTGGTCGGGCTGATTTCGCCGGGCTTCCGAGCAGGAAGCGGGGGCGGAATTTCGCCGCGCGTTGTGTTTGTGGAACGAAAGAGGCGGAATGATAGCGGCCTGGGGCCCCCTGCGCAAGTCGGCGGCCGCTGCGCTAGCATCTGCCGCATGCCCGCCGCCCGCCCGCCGACCCCTGCTCCGCCGGTCCCGGACCCGCTGGTGGCCCTGGCCGACCGCTGCGTCCAATGCGGGCTGTGCCTGCCGGTGTGCCCCACCTACAGCCTGGAACGGCTGGAGACCGAATCGCCGCGGGGCCGGATCGCGCTGACCCGGGCCTGGGCGCTGGACACCATCGCCCCGACCGCCGCCGCCGACACCCATCTGGATCACTGCCTGGGCTGCCGCAGCTGCGAGGCGGTCTGCCCGGCCGGCGTGGAGTATGGCCAATTATTGGTCCAGGCGCGCCAGCGCCAGCGCGAACGGCGCCTGCCGGCCTGGCGCCAGCGCCTGATCGAAGGCCTGGCGGCGCGGCCGCGCTGGCTGAACGCCGGGCTCGGCCTGTACCGGCGCGCCCATGGCTGGCTGCCCGCCTCGCTGCGGCCGCTGCCGCGACCGCCCCGGCCGGTGCCCTGGCCGTCCAGGCCGGCCCCGGCGACCCGCGTCGGCCTGTTCGTGGGCTGTGTCGCCCAAGCCTATGAAAGCCCGCTGCGCGCGGCCCTGGCCCGGCTGTGCGGCGCGCTCGGGGTCGAACTCGACCCGGTCGCCGGCCAAGGCTGCTGCGGCGCGCTGCATGAGCACGCCGGCAACCGCGATTCCGCGGCGCGGCTGGCCGCCGGCAATCGCGCCGCCTTCGCCGGCCACGACACCGTACTGACCCTGGCCAGCGGCTGTCACGACGGCGTCGCCCGGGCCCTGGGCGGCGGCGTGCGCACGGTCGATGCGTTGAGCTTCCTCGGCGAACGCGCCGCCGCGTTGCGCTGGCGCGCGACCCCGCAGCGGGTGGCGCTGCATCTGCCCTGCACCCAGCGCAACGTGGTCAAGTCGGTGCCGGCGCTGCGGCGCCTGCTGGCCGGCGTGCCCGGGCTGGAGGTGATCGAACTCGACGCCGGTTATGGCTGCTGCGGCGCCTCGGGCACGCAGATGTTCGCCGACCCCGGGCGCGCGGCCGAATACCGCGCGCCGCTGATCGAGCAATTCCTGCGCAGCGGCGCGACCCGTCTGCTCAGCGCGAATATCGGCTGCCGGCTGCACCTGGGCAACGGCACGACGGCGCCGGTGCAGCATCCGCTGGAGTTTCTGGCTCAGTGCCTGGAAGAAATCCCGCCGGGCTGATTTCCGCCAACTTTCGCTGGTGCGGGAGAGACTTCAGCCCCCGATGCTTTCCGCTGTTGTGGGAGGGGCTTCAGCCCCGATGCTTTTGGCTCAGGTCGCCGCGATCGGATCGGAAAGCATCGGGGCTGAAGCCCCTCCCACAACAACAGCTAAAAGCATCGGGGCTGAAGCCCCTCCCACAACAGCCAAAAGCTTTGGACTGAAGCCGCTCCCACAACAGTCCCCGCCCGCGCCGTAGAATCGGCGCATGAACCCTCGCGCCCTCAGCCCCTTGGATCGCGTGCTCAGCGAAGCTCAGCGCGCCCTGGACACCGTTTTCGGCGCCCCCGGCGCCGAACGCCCCAATCCGGCCGGCAACACCGCCGAACTGGTGCTGGAACCGGCCGAAAAACGCCATTCCGCCGGACTCATGCGTATCAACCACGTCGGCGAGGTCTGCGCGCAGGCGCTGTACTGCGGCCAGGCGGCGGTGGCGCGCGACGAGTCCACTCGCGAGCACCTGCTGGAAGCGGCCCAGGAAGAAACCGATCACCTGGCCTGGTGCGCCGACCGCCTGCGCGAACTCGACAGCCGGCCCAGCCTGCTCAACCCGCTGTGGTACGCCGGCAGCTTCAGCATCGGCGTGCTGGCCGGCCTGCGCGGCGACGGCTGGAACCTGGGTTTCGTGGTCGAGACCGAGCGCCAGGTCGAGGCGCACATCGACGAACACCTGGAATCGCTGCCCGAAGGCGACCAGCGCAGCCGGGCGATCCTGCGCACGATGAAGGCCGACGAAGCCCGCCATGCCGAAAATGCCGAAAACGCCGGGGCGCGGATCCTGCCGATGCCGGTGCCGACGATCATGGCGGCGGCGTCGAAACTGATGAAGACGGTGGCTTACCGGCTTTAAAGCCCGGGCGGGCCGCTTTTGCGCCCGCCCCGAGCCTCGCCGCCCCGCTTTGGCTTCCTCTCCCGCCCCGCAAGCGGGAGAGGGAGACAAACTGCGCAAACGAAAAAGGCCGGCTTGCGCCGGCCTTTTTCTGAACGACCGGGAGACCCCGGGCGCCACGGCGGATCGGGTCCGATCATCGCCTTGGCGAATCCCGAATTCCCAATCCCCAATCCCGGCCGTCAATCGGCCAGATTGCGCCCGTGGTACAGCTCCTCGATCTCGCGGCGCAGGCGCGCCTCGATCTTCATGCGCTCCTTGAACGAGAGGTTCTTGGCCTTCTCTTCGAACAGGTAGGTGTCGAGGTCGAATTCCTTCAGGTGCATCTTCGTGTGGAAGATATTTTCCTGATAGACGTTGACGTCGATCATCTCGTAGCGCGACTTGATGTTCTTGGCCAGGTAGTCCTGGATCGAGTGGATCTTGTGATCGATGTAGTGCTTCTTGCCCTTGATGTCGCGGGTGAAGCCGCGCACGCGATAGTCCATCACCACGATGTCGGACTCGAAGCTCTCGATCAGGTAATTCAGGGCTTTCAGCGGCGAAATCACCCCGCAGGTCGCCACGTCGATGTCGGCGCGGAAGGTCGCGATGCCGTTGTCCGGATGGGTTTCCGGATAGGTATGCACGGTGATGTGCGACTTGTCCATGTGCGCCACCACGGCGTCGGAGATGATCTCCTTGCCGGCGTCCTTCTTGTCGATCACCGGCTCTTCCGAGATCAGGATCGTGACCGACGCCCCTTGCGGGTCGTAGTCCTGGCGGGCGATGTTCAGGATATTCGCACCGATGATTTCCGCCACATCCGTGAGGATCTGGGTGAGGCGGTCGGCGTTATACGCCTCGTCGATGTACTCGATATACCGGCGGCGCTCGTCTTCTGAAGCCGCGAAGCAAACATCGTAGATATTGAACGAGAGGGCCTTGGTGAGGTTGTTAAAACCCTGCAACCGCAGGCGCGGCAACGGCTTGACCACTGAGTGAGATTCCGGACGGACGGCGAGGGCCGAGATTATGAGGCAATTGGCCCCGGGGGGAAACGCATGGTGTTTTTGGACTGTATTGGTGACAAAAGCGTGACCGCCACTGAACTTCCATCATCGCTCTCTATCGGCCCGTCATTTTCAGCGGCAGGATTTGCTCCAGCGGCCGTATCGCCCTAAGCTCGGCCGAAAACGAAGCCCATTCCAATGTCCGCCAACCCGGTAGCCCCCTTGACTGCTTTGCGCCGAACCAATAGCCCGTTGTTGCCTGACGGCGCGACGATCGAACGTTTCCTGGCCCACTGCCACCGCAGGCGCTACCCGTCCCGTACGGACGTGTTCCGCCCCGGCGATCCGGCCAGCACTCTGTATTACGTCGTTTCCGGCTCGGTTAGCATCATTACCGAAGAAGAAGACGGTCGCGAACTGGTCCTGGGCTATTTCGGCCCCGGCGAGTTCGTAGGCGAACTCGGCCTGTTCATCGAGAGCGACCATCGCGAGGTGATCCTGCGAACCCGGGCCACCTGCGAACTGGCCGAAATCGGCCATGAGCGCCTCTACGACCTGCTGCTGACCCGGCTGTCGCTGGACGCGCCCAAGCTGCTGTATGCGATCGGCGCGCAGATTTCCCGGCGCCTGCTCGACACCAGCCGCAAGGCCGGCCGCCTGGCCTTCCTCGACGTGACCGACCGCATCGTCCGCGCCCTGCACGACCTGGCCAAGGAACCCGAGGCCATGAGTCACCCGCAGGGCACCCAGTTGCGGGTGTCGCGCCAGGAGCTTTCGCGCCTGGTCGGCTGCTCCCGCGAAATGGCCGGACGCGTGCTCAAGAAGCTGCAGGCCGACGGCAAACTGCACGCTCGCGGCAAGACGGTCGTCCTGTACGGGACCCGCTAAGCCTCGATGGGACGTATCGCCCCCTCTGCGCAGACCGCACCCTCGGTGCGGCTCGCGGAGCTGGGCGATGCCAGCGACGTAGCCGAACTGCTCGGCCAGCTGGGCTATCCCTGCACCCGCGATGAGGCCATCGAGCGCATCGCCACCCTGCACGACGATCCCCGCCATTACCTGTTGCTGGCCGAAATCGACGGCCACGCCTGCGGTCTGGTCGCCAGCCACACCCGTTATTCGCTGACCCACGGCAGCGACCTGACCCGGATCACCGCCCTGGTGGTCGCCCAGTCCTGCCATCGCCAGGGCATCGGCCGGCGGCTGCTGCGCGAAGTCGAACGCCGCGCCCGCCGCGACGGCGTCAGCCGCATCGAGGTCACCAGCAACGCCCGCCGCGCCGAGGCGCACGAGTTCTACCGCAGCTGCGGGTACTCGGACGGGTCGTTGAAGTTCGTCAAGACGCTGGGCGACTGAGACGAAGTTGTTGGTCTTTTGTGGGAGGGGCTTCAGCCCCGATGCTTTCCGATCCGATCGCCATATTCCCCCAAGGGCGGAGCCGCTTGCTGGAAGTGCGCGGCGATTTGAGCCAAGAGCATCGGGGCTGAAGCCCCTCCTACAAAAGATCTCGTGGCTTACGGCGCCGAAGCGACCTCATCCCCGCCCCGGCCGGGGCAGCCCCAGTTGAGGATCGGCGTGCCCGGCGGCAGCACGCGGCGGAACATCTCCACGCGCCGCGGCTTGGGATTGACCACCACCGGATGGCGCGCGGCCTGCAGCAGCGGCAGGTCGGCGCTGCTGTCGGAATAGGCCATCTCCACCGGCGCGGTGAAGCCGGCTTCGCGCAGCATCGTCATCTTCATGCGCGAGTGGCAGTGCCGGCGCGCGCCCAGCGCGCCCAGGCGCGGGCCGACCAGGGTGCCGACCACGGGCATGTCTTCATGGGCGACGAAGGCCAGGATCGCCCGCGCCAGCTCCGGCGGCGCGCCGGTGGCGATCACCACCTGATCGCCCTGTTCGCGATGATGGTGCAGCACGTCCAGCGCGATCGGCAGCAGGCGCGCGCGGATCTGCGGCGTGTGCGAGGCGACGTAACGGTCGATCGCCGCGTCCAGGCTGCCGGCGCGGCGCATGCCGATGGTGCCGACCCACACGAACGCGGAAATCCCCACGCGCCGCGTCTTCAGCCACGCCACCATCGGCCCGGCCACCGGCGCGATCAGCAGCGCCAGCGCCATCCGCCACCACGAGCGCTTGATCAGCCAGGCGAACAGATGGCTGCCCGAATCGCCGTCGTACAAGGTGTGGTCGAAGTCGAACACGATCAGCGGCGCGTCGGCGCGCAGCGCGGGAAAGCGCGCGCCCGACAGCGATGCGGTCGACACCGGAGGCGCCGCCGTCGCGCTCATGCCGCGAACAGACGCTGCAGGGCCGTGCCCGGATCGCGTTCGCGCATGAAGGTCTCGCCGACGAGGAAGGTGTCGATCCCCGCACCGCGCATGCGGGCGACGTCGCCGGCCGTGACGATGCCGCTTTCGGTCACCAGCGTGCGGTCCTTCGGCACCGCCGCGCGCAATGCGATCGAGGTGTCCAGCGAAACCTCGAACGTGCGCAGATTGCGGTTGTTGACGCCGATCAACTCGCAGTCGGTCTGCAGCGCGCGTTCCAGCTCGTCGATGTCGTGGACCTCGACCAGCACGTCCATGCCCAGTTCCATCGCCAGGCCGGCCATCTCGATCATCGGCCCGTCTTCCAGCGCGGCGACGATCAGCAAGATCGCGTCGGCGCCGATCGTGCGCGCCTCGTAGACCTGATAGGGATCGATGGTGAAGTCCTTGCGCAGCGCCGGCAGCGAGCAGGCTTCGCGCGCTTCGCCCAGGTAGGCGTTGCTGCCCTGGAAGAAGTCCACGTCGGTCAGCACCGACAGGCAGGCGGCGCCGCCGGCCTCGTAGCTGCGCGCGATCTCGCCGGGGCGGAAGTCGGCGCGGATCACGCCCTTGGACGGGCTGGCCTTCTTGACCTCGGCGATCACCGCGGCCTCGCCCAGGGCGTGCTTGCGCTTGATCGCATCGACGAAGCCGCGCGCGGGCGCCTGCGCGCCGGCGCGCGCGCGCAGGTCGGCCAGGGAGCGCACGCGGCTGCGTTGTTCGATTTCCTCGACCTTGCGGGCCAGGATCGTGCGCAAGACATCGGTCATCGGTTACTCCGTTTCGCCAGTCGTGTCGCCTGCCAGGGGCAGGCCGGGGCGCCATTGTCCCAGTTGCAGCCGATCGAGCAAGGCGACAACCGCGTCGCGGGCGTCGGAATTGTGAATCGGCAACACCAGCACGTCGCCCTCGGCCGCCCATTGCAGCAATTCGGCGGCGGCGCGGGCCTCCTCCAGGCACAGCGCGATCGCGCTTTCGGGCACGCCCAGGCGCAGCAGCTCGGCGCGCAGGATCGCCGCGACCTCGCCCGGCGCGCGGCCGCGCAGGAAGCTTTCGATGTCCTTGAGCACCACCCGGTCGGGCCGGAACGAGGCCACCACCGCGGCCAGCGCGCGGATGTCCTCGTCCTCGCGGTTGCCGGCCTGGCCGAGCACGATGCCCAGCCGGCCGTCGCGGCGGGCCGCGACTTCCAGCAGGCCGCGCAGGCCGTCGGGGTTGTGCGCGTAGTCCAGGTAGACCTCGCTGGCGCCGAAGCTCCAGCGCTGCAGCCGGCCGGGGTTGTCGCCGGGTTGCGAGCCGAAGCGCGCCAGCACCGCCGCGATCCGCGCCGGGTCCACGCCCAGCGCGGCCGCGGCCAGCGCCGCGCCGGCCAGATTGGCGACGTTGTAGCGAGCGCGGCCGCCCAGGGTCAGCGGCAGGGCCTCGACCTCGCCCAGGTCATGCCGCGCCTCGCCCAGGCTCAGCCACAGGCGGCCGTCGCCGACGCCGCAGGTGGCGCCGCCGCGCTCGCGATGCGCGCGCAGTCGCGGATGCGCATCGTCGAGCGCGAACCAGGCCAGCGGATGCGGCAAGGACGCGCCGCGCTTGAGCAGCAGCGCGTCGTCGGCGTTGAGCACCAGCACGCCGTCGTCGGCGAGCGCGCGCGCCACGGTCAGCTTGACCTGGGCCAGGTCTTCCAGCGAATGGATGCCGTACTCGCCGAAATGATCCGGGCTGATGTTGGTGACCAAGGCCGCCCGCGCCTGCTGCGGCGTCACCCCACGGCGCAGCATGCCGCCGCGCGCGGTTTCCAGGATCGCCGCCTGCACCGTGGGCTGGCGCAACAAGGTGCGCGCGCCGACCGGGCCGGAATAATCGCCGCTGTCCACGCGTTCGCCATCGACGAACAAACCGTCGGTGCTGCTGTAGGCGGTGATCCAGCCCTGCGCGCGCGCCATCGCCGCGAGCAGTCGCACGCTGGTGGTCTTGCCGTTGGAACCGGTGACCACGGCGGTGGGGATCGCATGCAGGCGCGGCCACGGCACCTGGGTGGAACCGGGCAGCGCGTCCAGCGGCCAGGTCTGGCTGCCGGCGCCCTCGCCGATCGACACCGCGTCGTCGTCGCTGTACGCCGGCAGGCCGTGTATCCGCGCCTGCTCCAGCAGCTCGATCAGATCCGGCCGCGCTTCGGCTTCGGCGAGCGCGCGCAAGGTGCGCAAGGCGTCGCCGCGATCCCACCACGCGGCATGGCCGGGCGCGTGCGGCGGCAGCGCCGATTGCCCGATCGCGCCGGCGGCGTCGGTCCAGGCCCATTCGTTGACTTCGGTGGCGGCGTACAGTTGGTCGATTGGCGCGACGAAGGCCAGCGACGCGCCGCTGGCGTGTTCGCGCACAACGATCCGGCCTTCGCTCCAATGCAGGGCGTCGCGGGCGTCGGCGAGGTTGCGCCGCCAACCGCTCAACGCGCGCGCATCGGCGGCGACGCCATGGGTTTCCAGGGCGGCGCCGGGCTCGTCGAAATACAGATTCGCGCCGGTGAGCCGGCGCGAATCTTCGAAAGCGAAGGCATAGTCGGGCGAAACCTTATCGGACGTCGCCGCGTTGTCGGCAGATTGCGAAGGCACGGATCAATCGCTCTCTTCGCGTTCGAACACCAGACCGCGTTCGTCGCGCACCACGCCTTCCATCGCCGCGAAGGCGGCTTCGTCCAGCGCCGGCTCCAGCGGCGGCAGTTCGGCGCGCTGCGCCACCGCCGCGACCACGCCTTCGGGCTGGAAGTGGATGATCTGCTTCCACGAACGCGCCAGCGCGTCGGCGAACACCAGCACCAGATCGCCGGTCTGGCCCAAGCGCAGCGCCGCTTCCACCGCCTGCTGCTCGTCGGGAATGATCGAGATCGTCGCCTCCGTCACGCCGCGCGCCATCAGCGCCTTGGCGATGATGCGCGGCACTTCGTCGCCGTCGCGGCCGCGCAGCGAATCGTCGCGGCGGCAGATGTAATGATCGAAACGGCCGGCCACGGCTTCGGCGATCGCGTGCAGGTCTTCGTCGCGGCGATCGCCGGGACCGGCCAGCACCACGATGCGGCGGCCGCTCACGTCCAGGCGCTGGGCCAGATCGGCCATCACCCCGACCGCATGCGCGTTGTGGCCGTAGTCCATCAGCACCTTGAACGGATGCTCGTTGTAGACGTTCATCCGGCCCGGGGCCTGGAAGAAGGTGGTGTCGAAGGTGCGCAGGCCGTGGCGGATCGCGTCGAGCTTGATCCCCAGCGAGAACGCCATCGCCGCGGCCACCATCGCGTTCTGCACGTTGTGCAGCGCGCGCCCTTCCATCGTCGCCGGAATCAGGTGCGTCCACAGCAGCGGGATATGGCTGCCCTTGTCGTACAGCGTGATCATGTGGCCGTTGATGCCGGCCTCCAGCGCGCAGGCGCGGCCGCCGGCGCGGATGTGCTCGCGCACCAGCGCGTGCGAGGGGTTCATGGTGACGTAGCAGATCACCTTGGCGTCGGTGTAGGCCGACATCTTCAGCACGTTCGGATCGTCGGCGTTGAGCACCGCGCAGTCGGTGGCCACTTCGACCACCACGCGCTTGATCTCGGCCAGCTGCTCCAGCGTGTCGATGCCCTTCAGGCCCAGGTGATCGGACTGGATGTTGAGCACCGCGCCGACGTTGACCTCGGACACGCCCATGCCGGCGCGCAGCAGACCGCCGCGCGCGGTTTCCAGCACGGCGATATCCACGTGCGGGTCCGACAGCACCATGCGCGCCGACACCGGCCCGGTCATGTCGCCTTCGACCGTGCGCTGGCCGTCGATGTAGACGCCGTCGGTGGTGGTCAGGCCCGGGGTGAAGCCGCCCATCTTGGTGATGTGGGCGAGCATGCGCGCGGTGGTGGTCTTGCCGTTGGTGCCGGTCACCGCCGCGATCGGCACGCGCGTGGGCGCGCCCGGCGCGAACAGCATGTCGATCACCGGGCCGGCGGCATCGCGCGGAGTGCCTTCGCTGGGTGCGACGTGCATGCGGAAACCCGGCGCGGCGTTGATTTCGCAGATGCCGCCGCCGATGTTCTTGTAGCTCTCGGCGATATTGGGCGAGATGAAATCCACGCCGCCCACGTCCAGGCCGATCGCGCGCACCGCGCGCACGGCCATGTCGCGGTTGTCGGGATGGATGATGTCGGTGACGTCGGTGGCGGTGCCGCCGGTGGACAGATTGGCGGTGGAGCGCAGGTAGACGATTTCGCCGTCCTTCGGGATCGACGCGGCGGTGTAGCCGACCCGCTCCATCATCTGTTCGGCCTGCGAATCCAGTTCCAGCCGCGTCAGCACTTTCTCGTGGCCGACGCCGCGGCGCGGGTCCTGGTTCACCCCTTCGACCAGGTCGGCGATGCTGGACGTGCCGTCGCCGACCACATGCCCCGGCGTGCGCTTGGTCGCGGCGATCAGCTCGCCGTTGATCACCAGCAGGCGATGATCGTCGCCGCCGACGAAGGTTTCCACGATCACCGAACGCGAATGCTCGCGCGCGGCTTCGAAGCCGGCACGGATGTCGTCGTCGCTGGAGATGTCGATGGTGATGCCGCGGCCGTGGTTGCCGTTGTACGGCTTGGTCACCACGCTGCCGCCGAGCTTGCGCGCCGCGCGGATCGCGCCGCTGGAATCGGTGACCAACTCCTGCCGCGGCACCGGCAGACCGAGCGAGGCGAGAATCTTGTTGGTCTCTTCCTTGTCGCTGGCCAGCTCGACCGCGATATGCGAGGTCTTGCCGGTCACCGTCGCCTGGATGCGCTGCTGATACTTGCCGTGGCCGAACTGGATCAGCGACTGGGTGTTGAGCCGCAACCACGGAATATTGCGTTCTTCCGCCGCGCGCACCAGCGAGGCGGTGGACGGCCCCAGCGCTCGGCGCTGGGCGTAGCGGATGAAGCTGTCGCGCGCGCTTTCCCATTCCCAGTCTTCGGGCACGCTGCCGGCCGGGCGGATCTCCACCGGCAGCAGCGAGCACAACAACTTGATGCCCAGCTCGCCGGCGGCGATGCCTTCATCGCGCTGCGCGTACTCGTACACCACCGAATACACGCCGGGCCGATCCTCGCTGATGCTGCGGGTCTTGCCGAAGGTGACGTTTTCGCCGGCGACGTTCTGCAGTTCGATCGCGACGTGTTCGAGCACGTGGCCGAGCCAGGTGCCTTCGTCCTCGCGCATGCGCCGCACGAAGCCGCCGGGCTGGCGATACGAGCAACCGTGTTCGGCCAGGCCGGGCAGCGCCTCGACCAGCGCATCGATGAACGCCGGCCCCAGCCGCGCGGTCGGCCAGGCTTCCAGCGCCTGCAGGTCCAGCTCCAGCCGTATGACCGGGAAGTGCGCATACAGCGAAGGACCGACGTAGACGGAACGATCGAGAATGCGCATAGAAAACCTCAGTTCATGGTGATTCGGATCATGCGGATGGGGTCATACCGATTCAGTTCGTGCCGGCCCGGGTCATGCCGATTTGGAGCCGGCCAACGAACCCGCCGACGCCTTGCGGGTGTTGAGGTTGAACGTAGCGCCTTTGGTCAGGATGTGCACGCCCAGACCCAGCAGGCAGACCGGCTCGTCCTCGCCGACCATGTGCATCGAGGAGAACTGCAGGCCGTCGGCATCGACCACGGTGACCGAGCCGCTGCCTTCCACTTCGATGGTGTTGTCCGGGCCGATGAAGGCCGCGGTGTCCTCGTCCAGGCCGATGCCGATCGCGAACGGGTTGTAGGCCAGCGCCGCGACCAGGCGGCCGAGACGGTCGCGCTGGCGGAAATGCTGGTCGATCACCACGCGATTGGTCAGGCCCAGGCCCGGCGCCAGGCGCACGCTGTCGGCGCGCGGCGAGGAGCCTTCGGTGCCGAAGGCGATCATGTGTTCGCTGAGGATGCTCGCGCCGGCGCTGGTGCCGCCCACGGCCACGCCGCGTGCGTTCTGCGCGCGGATCGCCTGCGCAATCGGCGTGCCGCCGAGCATGGTCGAGATGCGCAGCTGGTTGCCGCCGGTGAAGAAAATCCCGCTGGCCTGCTCGATGCGCTTGATCCGGTTGGGCTCGAAGCAATCGCGGCGGGTGTCGAAATCCATCGCCTCGACCCGATTGGCGCCGAGGTCGGAAAACAGTTTTTCGTAGCGATCGCCGGTGTCGGGCAAGCGGCTGGCGGTGGGAATCACCACGATGTCGGCGCCGTCGCCGCCGCACAGGTCGAGGAAACGCTGCAGTATCTTCGCTCCGTTTTCCTTGTCTTCGGCCCCGCCAATCGGAACGATCCAGCCCCGCTCTTCACCGTCGGGGATTCTGCTTGGTGACATCCGTACGTACTCGCTTTGATCGTTCTTGGAATCAGGCTTCGAAATTACCACGCCGCAGCACCGCGCCGCCGCGCAGATGGGCCCGGCCGGCGATGAACACATCGAAGGCGGCGCCGTTTGCGTCCAGCGCGACCAGGTCGGCATCGGCGCCGGCGGCGATCAGGCCCTTGCCGGGCAGCCGCAGCAGGCGCGCCGGATTCAGGGTGAAAGCCGGCAGCGCGCGCTCCAGATCGACGCCGCGCGCCAGCACCGCGTTCAGGCAGTCGAGCAAGGCGCCCGATTCGCCCACGCCCATGCCGCACATCCGGCCGTGTTCGTCGAAGCAGGCCAGGCAGCCGCCGGCGTCGGAACTCACGCTGACGCGCTCGGGCGGCGCGCCGCTGTCGAGGTAGCGGATCAGCGCTTCCTCCGCGGTCCAGGCGTCCTCGCCTTCTTCGACCGGGAACGCGGTCAGATCGATATGGCAGCCGCGCCGCGCCAGTTCCACCGCTTCCTCGAACAACGCCTTGCGCCGGTTGACGTGGGTCGGGTTGAACACGCGCGCCGGCAGTTCGCTGATGTCCAGCGCCTGCCGCACCAATTGCAGGCCGCGCGGGCCATCGCCCAAGTGCAGGTGAACGATGCCGGCCTTGTGGGTCATCAGGCCGGCGACATGCGCTTCCGAGGCCAGTTTCAGCAGTTCGTCGAGCGTGGGCTGGCTGGAGCGGTGATCGCTGATCGCGATTTCGCCCACGCCGATCAACGGCTCGACGAACACGACGTCGCCGCGCACGCTGCCGGTCAACGTGGCCGGCGGCAGGTGATAGCCGCCGCAGTAACCCCAGGCGTTGAGGCCTTCCTCGCGCAGCGCGTAGATGCCGGCGACCAGCTCGCGGGTGCCGCGGGCGAGGTCGTCGGTGCCGAGCAGCCCGACCACGCTGGTGACGCCGGCGCGGGTGTAGCGCGACAGCATCGGCGCCGGCACGCGGGTGCGGAACCCGGCTTCGCCGCCGCCGCCGGTGACGTGGACGTGGCCGTCGATCAGGCCCGGAATCAGGCGCCGGCCTTGCAGGTCGATGGTCTCGACCGGAACCTGCGCCGGCAGCTCGGGCGTATCGATGCCCATCCACAGAATCTTGCCGCCGCCGAGCAACAGGTTCTGCCGGCCCAGCGCTTGCGGGGCGTAGACCTGGGCGTTGAGGAGCAGGCGCAGCGCGGGTTCGTCGGCGGGGTGTTCGGTCATGGCGGGGTTACTCATGGGCGGGGCTGCGCGGCGCATCGCTGCGGCTCCAACCATAAGCGCGTTCGACCTTGGCCACACGCAGTTCGAACTGCTGGTACCACTCCTTGCGGCCGCGCTCGCGGATGGCGGTGTGTTCCAGGTTGCGTTTCCAGCCCAGGATCGAGGCTTCGTCGATCCAGTAGCTGACGGTGATGCCGAAACCGTCCGCGCCGCGGCTGGATTCCACGCCGAGGTAACCGGGCTGCTGCGCGGCCAGCTCGACCATGCGCGCGGCGGCTTCGCCGTAGGCGTCCTCGCCCTGGTCGGTGCGCTGGGAGCTGAAGATCACCGCGTAGTACGGCGGCTTGGGCGGGGTGGCGAAGCTGGCTGACATGGCTGGCTCGTTTTTTTTACGGTTAAAAGCGAATCCCCCCTGCCCCCCTTTTTCAAAGGGGGGAACAGCACGGGTTTGCGGGAAGGACGGTGCGAGGGCATATCTCGGCACCGCTCAATGGGGCATGCGCACGCCCCCGATCACCGCGCCTGCAGTTCCCCCCTTTGAAAAAGGGGGGTTAGGGGGGATTCGCTTTTGCTTCTGCGCTTCCCCCCAAGCAATCACCCCACCGCCAACCGCTGAGTCAGCGCAACAAACTCATCCAGCTTGGCCCGAGCCGCACCCGAGGCCAGCGACTTGCGCGCCAAATCGATCCCTTCCGCGATGCTCTCCACCACCCCCGCCGCATACAACGCCGCGCCCGAATTCAGCGCCACGATCTCCCGCGGCAGCCCATCGCGATTCTCCAGCGCCTGCAACAGCATCGCCTTGGATTCCTCCGCATCGTTCACGCGCAGATTGCGGCTGGCCGCCATCGCGATCCCGAAATCCTCCGGATGCACTTCGTACTCGCGCACCACGCCGTCGCGCAGTTCGCCGACCAGCGAACCGGCGCCGAGCGAGATTTCGTCCATCCCATCGCGCCCCCACACCACCAGCGCGCGCTGCGCGCCCAGTTCCTGCAGCACGCGCACCTGGATGCCGACCAGGTCGGGATGAAACACGCCCATCAGGATGCTCGGCGCGTTGGCGGGATTGGTCAGCGGCCCGAGAATATTGAACAAAGTGCGCACGCCCATCTCGCGCCGCACCGGCGACACCACCTTCATCGCCGGATGATGCACCGGCGCGAACATGAAGCCGATGCCGGCCTGTTCGATGCAGCGGCCGACCTGTTCGGGCTGCAGCTCGATCACCGCGCCGAGGGCTTCGAGCACGTCGGCGCTGCCGGACTTGGACGACACGCTGCGGTTGCCGTGCTTGGCGACCTTGGCGCCGCTGGCGGCGACCACGAACATGCTTGCGGTGGAAATATTGAAGGTATGCGCGCCGTCGCCGCCGGTGCCGACGATATCGACCAGATGAGTGCGATCGGCGACCTCCACCGGCCGCGCGAATTCGCGCAGCACGGTCGCCGCGCCGGCGATTTCGCCGACGGTTTCCTTCTTCACCCGCAATCCGGTCAGTATCGCCGCGGTCATGGTCGGGGAAATCTCGCCGCGCATGATGGTGCGCATCAGATCGACCATCTCGTCGTGGAAGATCTCGCGGTGCTCGATGGTGCGTTGCAGGGCTTCTTGCGGAGTCAGGGGCATGGGATGGATTCGCGAATTAGGCACAAAGGCAATCAGGAGACATCAGGGAACCGGGGGATCGCGCGGACGCACGGCGTCGGGCCGCGAACGACGGGCTTCGCCATCGCCGCTTCCATTGCCCGCCCACGCGTTTCATTGCCCGCCTCATCCCCTCACCGCTCCAGGAAATTCCGCAGCAGCGCGTAGCCGTGCTCGGTCTTGATCGATTCGGGATGGAATTGCACGCCCTCCACCGGATGCTCGCGATGGCGCAGGCCCATGATTTCCTCGAAGCCGCCGTCGTCGTATTCGGTCCAGGCGGTGACTTCCAGATGCGCCGGCAGCGTTTCGCGCTCGACCACCAGCGAGTGATAGCGGGTGGCTTCGTAGCGGTCGGGCAGGCCGGCGAACACGCCCAGGCCCTGGTGGCGGATCGCCGAGGTCTTGCCGTGCATGATCCGCTTGGCGCGGATCACCTGGCCGCCGTAGGCCTGACCCAGGCTCTGATGGCCCAGGCACACGCCGAGGATCGGCGTGCGCTCGCCGAGCCGGCGGATCACGTCGAGGGACACGCCGGCGTGATCGGGCGTGCTCGGTCCGGGCGAAATCACGATGCGCTCGGGCGCGAGTTTCTCGATCTCCTCCACCGACAATTCATCGTTGCGGATCACCTTCACGTCCGCGCCGAGCGCCTGCAGATACTGCACGAGGTTGTAGGTAAAGCTGTCGTAGTTGTCGATCATCAGAACGGACATGACGCGCCTCGAATGCGGGTGGTGCCTTGGATGTCTGGAATGCCTGGATACGGACCAACGCCGGGGGCCGGCCCGGCTATCGTGCCCGCGGAAGATGTCCCGCAGTGCGACCGAGTCGGCCCGCGAATCGGCGCCCCACCGCCGCCAACGTTCCGGCGGCCCCCTGGCGCGGGCACCAGCCCGCCATTATCCCGTCTGCGAACGGGCTGCGGGCGTGATACGGGACAGGAATCGCCGGCGCGCGCCAGCGACAGGGCGCGGGCGGCGGGCGGAACGGCGGGGGTGACGGGGAGCGCGTCCCGGACGGGACGGCGGCGGCGCTCAGCGGCCGCGGGGGTGGATAGAGATGGCGGGGACACGCACGGATTCCTCGAAAGACGACGACAGGCGGACGGAGGCGCTGCGCCACCATCGCCAGCCCTGGCCGGCCTTGCGGGAATTGTGCGGGATCGCGCGGAGGATCATGGCCCTACTGTAACCGGCGCGCGGCGGTTTGTGCGACGGCCCGCCGCGCGCGCCGGCTCAGGCCGCCGCTTCGCCCAGGGTCACCCGCACGCGCAGGCCGGGGGCGTTGTCGAACAAGGCGATATGGCCACCGTGGCGGTGCACGATCGCGCGCACCAGGCTCATGCCCAGGCCGGTGCCGGGCGAGCCGCGATGGGTCTCCAGGCGCTGGAAGCGGTCGAACACGCGCTCGCGGACGGCGGCGGGAATGCCCGGGCCGCGATCGTCGATCTGCACCGCGATGGCGCCGCGTTCGCGCAGCACGCTCAGGCGCACTTCGGTGTCGGCCGGCGCGTACTTCACAGCGTTGTCGAGCAGATTGACCAGCATCTGGAACAACTGGTCGGCATCGCCGCGCACCGCCGCCTCGTCCGGCGCGGGCAGTTGCGTGTTCAAGGCGATGCCGCGTTCGCCGGCGATCGGCGTGTACAGCTCGGCCGCGTCGCGGGCCAGATCGGACAGGTCCAGCATCGGCTCGTCGTGCACCGGCGGCTGCGCTTCGATCCGCGCCAGCCGCAGCAATGCGCCGAAGGAATGCAGCAACTGGTCGGTTTCGCCGATCGCCGCATCGAGCTGGACGCCGGCCTCGGCGCCCTGCTCGCGCCGGCGCACTTCCTCCAGACGGTTGCGCAAACGCGTCAGCGGCGTGCGCAGATCGTGGGCGATGTGATCGGTGGCATGGCGCACGCCGCCGAGCAATTCCTCGATCCGGTCGAGCATGGCGTTGAAGCGGCGCGCCAGCCGGTCGAAGGCGTCGTCGCTGCCGTCCAGGCGCGCGCGCAATCCGAGTTCGCCGCTGCCCACGCGCTCGGCGGTGTCGTCCAGATGGCTGAGCCGGCGCGACACCCAGCGCGAGGTCATCCAGCCGATCAGCGCGCCCAGGGTGGCGGCGACCACGAACGCGGCCAGCGCGGTGCGCAGCATCAACGATAAAAAACGGTCCTGGCTGCGCGTGCGGGTGCCGGTCAGCAGAGTGGTGCCGTCGGGCAGGCGCTGCAATTGCGCGACCACGCGCAGGTCGCCGTCGTCGCCGTGTTCGGTGAATTCGATCCAGCGCGCGCCCTGGCGATGGATCGGCAGCGCAGTGTTGCCGGCGACCACGCGGCCGTCGGGCGCGGTCAGCGCGTACACCGCGTCGGGGTCTTCGCCCGAACCGATGCGGTCGCGTAATTCGCCCAGCAGCGCGGCGCGGCCGTCGTCCTGGTACATCTCGACCAGACCGGCGGCGTCCACGCGCACCAGTTCGCGCGCGTCCTGGATCAGCATCGCCGACACCGCGTAATGCACGCCGAAGCCGAGCAGCACGAAGGCGAGCAGGAACGAGGCGGTCACCGCCAGGGCCAGACGCGCGCTGGTCGAGCGCGGCATCAGGCGCATGCGGCCTGCTCCTGCCGATGCGGCCATGCTCGCGTCCGCGCGCGGGCCGCGCTCATACGCCGAGCCGGTAACCGGCGCCGCGCACGGTGTGCAGCAGCGGGCGCGGATAGCCTTGATCGATCTTCTGGCGCAGGCGGCTGATGTGCACGTCGATGACGTTGGTCTGCGGGTCGAAGTGATAGTCCCACACCGCTTCCAGCAGCATGGTGCGGGTGACCACGCGTTCGGCCTGGCGCATCAGGTATTCCAGCAGGCGGAATTCGCGCGGTTGCAATTCGATGCGCTTGTCGCCGCGGCGGGCTTCGCGGCTGAGCAGATCCAGTTCCAGATCGGCCACGCGCAGGCGGGTGGGCTCGCTGCCGCCGGAACTGCCGCGACGCAGCACGCTGTCCAGGCGCGCGCTGAGTTCGGCGTAGGCGAAGGGTTTGACCAGATAGTCGTCGGCGCCGGCGCGCAGGCCCTCGACCCGGTGATCGACTTCGCCCAGCGCGGTCAGCAGCAGCACCGGCGTGCGATTGCCGGCGCCGCGCAGGGTCTGCAGCAGAGTCAGGCCGTCGAGCGCCGGCAGCATGCGATCGAGCACGATCGCATCCACGTTCTCGGTGGTGGCCAGGAACAGGCCGTCCTTGCCGTTGTCGGCGAGATCGACGGTGTGCCCGTCCTCGCGCAGGCCCTTGGCGATGAAGGCGGCGGTGTGGGGATCGTCTTCGACGAGCAGGACGCGCATGCCGACTCCGGATCGCGATGGTGCGTGAGGTGGCGGGGACAGGATAAGGGCGGGAATGGGGAATCGGGAATCGGGAATCGGAAAAGCCAAGCCAAAACCGGGAATGCCTGTCCTCGCCGGGCTTTTTTCGATTCCCGATTCCCGATTCCCGAATCCCGAATCCCGGAAAAAAGATACCCCGCCGGCTCACACCGGCGGGGTATCGCCCCCACGCCGACGATGCGTGGGGCTCGGGGGAGCAGGCTCGCGAAGGATCAGTTCGATGCCGGCGCCGCGTCCGCAGCCGCGGCGGCCTTGGGTGCCACAGCCTTCTTGGCCTTGTGATGCTTGTGCTTGACGGTCTTGGCGGCCGGCGCGGCGGCCGAAGTGGTCGTGGCCGGCGCGGCAGCGAAGGCGGAACCGGCGAACGCGGTGAGAGCGACGGCGATCAGAGCGTTGCGGACGTTCATGTGAGGCTCCTGGGAAACGTTTGGGTGGGAGGTCTGGCCGGTGGGGTGGGCCCCATCGCGAAGTCAGATTGCTCCCGCCGCCCTGCCCCGGGCCTTTCCGGCGGATGAACTTTTTTTAATGTGGGGGGTTGGAATGGCGACGGCGGGTTTGCCGCTGGGGGCTGTGCCATGGCCCGCTCAAGATCGCCAGTCCGTCATTCCCGCGAACGCGGGAATGACGAGCAAGAGCGCAGCGACACTCGAAGCCGCGACTGCGATTAGCGGATGACGCCGCCGACTCAGGCGAGCGTCATCGCTTCATGGCGCGATCGCTCCGAACCTCAGAGCCCGCGAGCCGCCTCGGCCACCGCGCGGAACAGCGCGCGGCCCTTGCTCATCGTCTCTTCCCATTCCTTCTGCGGGTCGGAGTCGTAGACGATACCTGCGCCGGCCTGCACGTGCAGGCGGCCGTCCTGGATGACCGCGGTGCGGATCGCGATCGCGGTGTCGGCGTCGCCGTGCCAGCCGATGTAGCCGACCGCGCCGGAGTAGACGTTGCGCTTGACCGGCTCGAACTCGCGGATCACTTCCAGCGCGCGGATCTTCGGCGCGCCGCTGACGGTGCCGGCCGGGAACGTCGCGCGCAGCACGTCCATGTAGCTCATGTCCGCCTTCAGCTTGCCGGTGACTTCGCTGACGATGTGCATGACGTGGCTGTAGCGCTCGATGCCGAACTGTTCGCCGACCTCGACCGTGCCCGGCAGCGATACGCGGCCGACGTCGTTGCGGCCCAGGTCGATCAGCATCAGGTGCTCGGCGCGCTCCTTCGGATCGGCCAGCAATTCGGCTTCCAGCGCGTGGTCTTCCTCCACCGTCTTGCCGCGCGGGCGGGTGCCGGCGATCGGACGCACGGTGACTTCGCCGTCCTGCAGGCGCACCAGGATTTCCGGCGACGAACCGACCACCTGAGTGCCGCCGACATCGAGGAAATACATGTATGGCGACGGGTTCAAGGCGCGCAGCGCGCGGTACACATCGACCGGGCGCGCCTTGAACGGCACGCTGAGCCGCTGAGACAGCACCACCTGGAAGATGTCGCCGGCGCGGATCAGTTCCTTGGATTTCTCCACCGCGTCGATGAAGCCTTCGCGGGTGAAGCCGGAAACGAAGTCGCCTTCCTCCAGGCCCGCCGGATCGAGCGTTTCCGGATAGCTGGCGCCGCCGATGCGCAGGCGATGCACCAGTTGATCCAGGCGACGGTTGGCGCGCGCATAGGCCTGCGGTTCGCGCGGATCGGCGTGGACGATCAGGTACAGCCGGCCCTTGAGGTTGTCGAATACCGCGATTTCCTCGCTCTGCATCAGCAGGATATCGGGCGTGCCGAGCTCATCGGGCTTGTGCGCGCCGTCCGGCCCCGGGCCGGCCAGGCGCTTTTCGATGTACTGGATGCACTCGAAGCCGAACCAGCCGACCAGGCCGCCGGTGAATCCGGGCAGGCCGTCGATCTTCGGCACGCGGTATTCGGTGCGCAGGCGTTCGACTTCGGCGAAGGGGTCTTCGACCACGCGGCTTTCGATCAGCTCGCCGTGCTCGCTGACGAACAAGGTGTGGCCGGCGAAGGCGTACACGCGCTGCGCGGGCAGGCCGATGATCGAGTAACGGCCGAAGCGTTCGCCGCCTTCGACCGATTCGAACAGGTAGGTGTGCGGGCCGTCGGCGAGTTTGAGATAGACCGACAGCGGCGTATCGAGGTCGGACAGGACCTCGCGCACGACGGGGATGCGGGTGTAGCCGTTAGCGGCCTGTTGCTGGAAGAGTTCGTGCGAAATCACGCGGCGGTTCCTTCATGGACGAGTGGGCAGGAGCGACGATGGCCGACGGCCACCATCGCCAACCCACGTCGGCACAGAGGAAATGCGGGTTCGCCCAGGCTTTCATGCCGGTAACTGTAACTGCTTCGCAGGCGCGGCGCGACGGGGTCAGGCGCCCGGATCGTCGGCCGCGGCGGTCGCACCGGCGGCGACGGCAGCGTGCGCGACCGCCGACAGCAGCGGACAGTCGGCCGGCAGGTGCATGCGCACGCGCGCCGGGATGCAGTCGATGCGGAAGTGATGCGACTGGACCGGTTCGCCGTCGAGGTTGAGGGTCAGCGACTTCGGCGATTCGATCTCGACCCAGCGCAGTTGCGCGCGCGTGGCGACGCGGTCCAGCGCGGCGTGCTTGCCTTGCGTGAGCAAGGTGCGCGCGGTCGCGCCGACTTCGCCGGACAGATCCGGAACCACGGTCACATCGAGCAGGCCGTCGTCGATCAGGGCGTCCGGACACAACACCTGGCCGCCGCCGGCCTGCTTGCCGTTGCCGATGCCCAGGGCGATGAACTCGCCTTCCCATTCGAAATCCTCGCCGTGCAGGCGCGCGCGGATCGGCTCGATCTTGCCGAGTTTGGAGATGCCGGTGACCAGATACGCCAGCCCACCCAACATCTTCTTCAACCCCGCATCGGTTTCGATCGTGACCTGCGTGCCGAACCCGCCGCTGGCCAGATTGGCGGCCCAGTGCAGGCCGTCGGGCGCCTGCAGCCGGATCAGGTCGATCGGCCGCGGCGGCTGGCGATGGATCAGATCCAGCGCCAGCGCCGGATCGGCCGGAATCAGCGCGGCGCTGGCGAAATCGTTCGCGGTGCCGAGCGGAACCAGACCGAGACTGGGCAGCGCGTCGGCCGGTTCGTCGCGATGCGCCAGCGTGGTCGCCACTTCGCTCAGCGTGCCGTCGCCGCCGGCGGCGATGATCGTGCCGACTCCATCGGCGATGGCTTCGGCGACGTAGCGCTCGGCGTCGCCGCCTTCCCAGGTCACCCGCACATCCAGGGCGACGCCGCGGTCGCGCATCGCCGCCACCGCTTCGCGCAGGGCATCGTCGCCGGCCGATTTGCCGTTGAGGATTAAACGCCAGCGCGGTGAGCTCATGAGTCGCCGATCCGTCGGTTATGCAGGGCCCGCGAGGCTAACAGCCGCCGCCGTCGGCGCAGGTGAATGTACGAATGCGCAAAACCTGTCACACACCTGTCATGGCCGATCCGGAATATGGGAGGCCATATCAGGGACGACGGGCGGAGGCTGGATTGCCTCCAAATATTCCAGGAACGCGGGCCGCAAGGTCCGCGTTCTTTTGTTTGTGGCGGCCATCGCGCAAAGCCCTTGTGGGAGGGCCTTCAGGCCCGATGCTTTTCTTTCCGATCGTCGCGATCTGAAAGAAAAGCATCGGGCCTGAAGGCCCTCCTACAAAAAACCGCCGCTCGCCTCAGCGCAACCGCTCGCGCGCCAACACCACGCCATCCTCATCCGCGCACAGCCACTCGCCCGGCCGGATCGTCGCCCCGCCGAATTCGACCTCGACATCGCGCAACCCCTGGCCGCGCTTGTCGGTCTTGCGCGGGCAGGTGCCCAACGCCTTGACGCCCAGTTCCATCGCGCCGATCGCGCCGCTGTCGCGGATCGCGCCGAACACGATCACCCCGGCCCAACCGTTCTCGACCGCCTTGGCCGCGAGCAGATCGCCGAGCATCGCCCGCCGCAGCGAGCCGCCGCCGTCGATCACCAGCACCCGGCCGTTGCCGGCTTCGGCCACCGCCTCGCGGACCAGGGCGTTGTCTTCGTAGGCCTTGATGGTGCTGACGATGCCGTCGAAGGCGATGCGGCCGCCGTAGTCGCGCAGCGGCAGTTCGAGCACGCGCACTTGCGCTTCGTGGAGGTCGCACAGGTCGCAGGTGTTCATCCGGATTCTCCGCCGATGGCCGTTCACCGCAGCGACGGTGGTACGTCGATCCGCGGCGTTCGTCAAAGATAACGGAACCGCCGGTGACGGTCGTGCGCGGAAAATCCCCCCGATCGGCCTGAAAGACCGGCCCGAACCCCGGGCCGGCCGGTACTCAGGTCATTCGTTGCCGTACCAGGAAACGGCGGCCGGAGCCGAGATCAGGCTGCCGTCCTGGCCGGTCCAGGACGACCACACACCGCGATCCCACTCGCAGACCATCGGCTTTTTGTTCTCGTCGACCGCCACCAGGGTCAATCGATTGGCATGCCACGAAGCCACCGCCGGTCCCTGCCCCGCCACACCGCCGCGCGACGCCCACGGCTGCCAGCCGTTGTCGTGGCTGCGCTGCCATATCTGCTTGTTGGCGCCGAGCGCGAACACATCCATCTTGCCGTCGCCCCGCGACACCGCCGCCGGCGTCGATACCAGGGCCTGCCCTGGCCCGCCCAGCGACACCCAGCCCGACCAGGTTCCGGCGGTCCACTGGTTGTTCCACAGCGCATCGTCCAGACCGATGGCGAACACGGTCATCTCCTGGCTGTTCCAGGACGACACGGCCGGACCCGACTTGAAACCGCCACCCAGCGACTGCCAACTGCCCCATGAGGTGCCGTCGTGCGTGAGGCGCCAGATCTCGAAGTCGCTGCCGTTGCTGGTCCGCGCGAACACGTCGGTGGTCACGCCGTCACGGCTGATCGCCGCCGGGTTCGAGGTCAGCGTGCGACCGGCTGGCGCGCCCAGGTGGGTCCAGCCCAACCAGGCCGAGCCGTTCCACAGGTTCTGATACAGATGACTGTCCAGACCGACCGCGAACAAGGAAAGCCGGTTCGCCGCCTTCGAAGTCACCGCGGGCGCGAACAGGAAGCCGCCTCCGAGCCCCTGCCAATCCTGCCAGACCCCGCCGACTCTCGATCGCCAGTACATGCCATTGTCCAGGCCGAGCGCGAACACATCGGTGCGGTTGCGGCTGCGCAGGCGTTCTAGCACGTTGCGGGTGATCTGCTTGGCCGGCTCGCTTTCCAGTTGCGTGTTGAACGGCACGCCGTTGGCATCGGGATACACGACCGGATCGGCATTGTAGTTATCGACGCCCCAGCTCCATTGGATCGAGCCCGATGCGAACACGGTGGCGCCCGATGCAACATCGTGGGTGGTGGTGTGCGCGATCGTGCTGTTGTCGATGGAGTGGGTTTGCGACGCGCCGATCGTCTTGATTCCAGGGCGCCGGTCCGCGATGTTTTCGGGAAGGCTGTCGACCTCATAGCCCATCAGCGCGCGCAAATGATCGCTGTGTTGCAGACCAGTGTCCTGAGTCACCCAGGTGCCGGCGTCATCGACGACGAAATCGGCACTGTAGTAATCCGTCGGGTTACCCGTCGGTGTTCCCGCCGATCCTTTAGGTTGATCGAGATGGGAACGGAAGGCGACGCCAAGCAACCAATGCTCCGGCCTGGGCACAGGCAACTCTCTGAAGGGCATCGTGGCGTTGGCCGGGCAGTCGCCAGTCGTGGACGACGCGCAGGGATCGGCAGCGCTTTTGTAAGACACCACCACGCGATCTGCGCCGCCAGCACCGGCCTCGAAACGAATCTGGATGAAGCAGGTATTGGCCGAGAAAAATCCGAGATTGACCCCAGCATCCCGCGCCGCCTCCACATGATCGCGCATCGATTTGGACCAATACTCGTCGTGCCCCACCGACAGGAAGCCGCGATGGTTCAACAGCACACTGGCGGATCGATGCACATCAACATTGGTGGCATAAGTAACGTCGTAGCCTTCGCGTTCGAGAAAGCGGACGAAGTTGTATTCCTGGCCACGACCGCTGGTGAAGTGCGTATGGTTGAGCGTGGTCAGGAATTCACCGGCACCCACGCCGTACTTGCCGGCTTCGCGACCGGAGACTATCGCATTCGCGGGCGCTCCATTGTCGAGGTATGACGGATTTTCGCGAATCCCATACGGCCGATCGAACGATATTTTTCGGGCGTATATGCCACTCTCCCCCGTGGGATTTGCATCCGGAAACGGACTTGAGTTGCCATAGCTGGATTTACCGCCGGCCAGTGCACCGGGCCAGTTGTTGTACGACTGATAGGTCGTCACGCTCTGCTGAAACAAATAATCCGAAGCGCGCGCATCGTCGCGGATCGCGAACACGACGTAGCTCTGCTTGGCCTGCGGCTGTTGCGCGCCGTCGGCGACGATGGTCACCCGCGCCAGATAAATGCCGCTGACCCAATCCGCATCGGTCGTGAACGCGGTCGACAGGCGATACGACTCCTGCCACTGGCATTCGATCAGGCCGAATTCCGCGTAAGCGGGATTGGATGCATCCAACACCGGCATCGGTTGCGCGTAACCGGGCAATTGTTGCGGCCCGAACACCCTGCGCGCGCCGGCGCCGGCGTACCACCCCATGCGGAACACTTCCAGCGTATAACGCGGGCAATTCGCGCCCGGCGCGCTGCAGTTGGTGCCGGGCGCCGCACCGTTGCCCATGTTGACGAAGAACACCACCTCTTCGCCGCGGTTGTAGCTGGTCTTGGAGGCGTAACCCTCGATCTCACGCGCGGTGGCGGGATCGGTGAGCGGCCAATCGGAATGGCCGGGGCGTTGGTTTTCCTGCTGAACTCGATTCATGAAAAGCTCCGTGGGTGGTACGGAGCTCACGTTACTCGCTTCGAATCTCGCTGGTTAAGAGCCGAAAACAAGTATTTTCGCTTGTTGTTTGACTCGGTATGGAACAGATGTGCCGAGTAGTTTCCTCAGGCACGCACCGCGGCCACCGCGTCCTTCATCCGCCGCACGATATCGCCATAGCCGTGCTGATCCGCCCCCGGCGCATTGAAGATCGCCGACCCCGCGACGAAGGTGTCGGCGCCGGCGGCGGCGATCTCGGCGATGTTGTCCGCCTTCACTCCGCCGTCGATTTCCAGCCGGATCGCGCGCCCGCTGTTGTCGATGCGCTCGCGCACGCGGCGCAGCTTGTCCAGCGCCGACGGGATGAAGCTCTGGCCGCCGAAGCCCGGGTTGACCGACATCAGCAGCACCAGATCCAGATCCTCCAGCACCCAGTCCAGCACTTCGATCGGCGTGGCCGGGTTCAACACCAGACCAGCGCCGCAACCGTGCGACTTGATCAGCTGGATGGTGCGGTGCACGTGCAGGCTGGCTTCGGGATGGAAGCTGATGGTGCTGGCGCCGGCCTTGGCGAAGTCGGGGACGATGCGATCGACCGGATCGACCATCAGGTGCACGTCGATCGGCGCGGTCACCCCGTGCTTGCGCAGCGCTTCGCAGACCAGCGGACCGATGGTCAGGTTGGGCACGTAATGGTTGTCCATCACATCGAAATGGACCCAGTCGGCGCCGGCCTTGAGCACGTTGTCCACTTCCTCGCCGAGCTTGGCGAAGTTGGCCGAAAGGATCGAAGGGGCGATGACGGTGGATTGCAGGGACATGGGGGCGGGCCGGACGGGACTGGCGGCTATTGTAAAAGCTCAGGAACGAGTGCACAGGAGTGAGGAGTGAGTAAAAGCGGCGAGACCGGGGCTTTTACTCACTCCTCACTCCTGTGCACTCGTTTCTGGCTCTAGCGCCCTCGCAGCGTCTTGATGCGATCGTAAGCCCGGTTGATCTCGCGCGCCTTGGTCTCGGCCTGCTGGCGGATGTCGGGCGCGGCCTGGGCGACGCGGTCGGGGTGGTATTGCCCCATCAGCCGGCGGTAGGCCTGATCGACTTCGGCGTCGGTGGCCTCCAGGGTCAGGCCCAGCACCTCGTAGGGGTTGTCGCCGCGCAGCTTGAACCAGTCGGTGTCGAAGGCGTGGCCGATCAGCACGCCGATCACCGCGCCCAGAAAGGGGTTGCCGCGCAGCAGGGCCGCGCCGGCGAAGAATCCCAGCAATTTGCCGTACCAACGCTTCATCGGGTCGCCGGCCGCCTCGTTTCCGGGCCGTCGCGGCCCACCGGCGGTCATCTTAACCGGGGGCCGCCGCGGCCGGGCCCGGGCCCGCCGGCCGGCGGGGGGCTACACATACCCCTCAGGCGGCGTACACTGCCCGGCCCCGTCGCGCACGCACGCGCGAGCCGGACGGCTCCCGGAGGCCGGCTTCAGACCTGTGCACCGCGATGGAGGGACTACGCACTGCCTTCAGGGGTCCCCACGTTGACGACCACACTGCTGCAATCCGAACTGCCCGGCCTGCCCTTGCGCCACCGCGGCAAAGTCCGCGATGTCTTCGATCTGCCCGCCGACCGCCTGCCCGCGGGCGCCGCTCCCGGCGGCGACTGCCTGCTGATGGTCGCCACCGACCGGCTCAGCGCCTTCGACGTGGTCCTGCCCGACCCGATCCCGGGCAAGGGCGAGATGCTGTGCCAGATCAGCAATTTCTGGTTCGGCAAGACCGCGCACATCATTCCTAACCACCTCACCGGCATCGACGTCGCCGCGGTATTGCCGCAGGGCGTGGACGCCGCGCTCTACGCCAAGCGCGCGGTGGTGACCAAGCGGCTCAAGCCGGTGGCGATCGAATGCATCGCCCGCGGCTACGTGATCGGCAGCGGCTGGAAGGATTACCAGCGCACCGGCCGGATCAGCGGCATCGCCCTGCCCAGCGGCCTGCGTCAGGCCGAGAAGCTGGCCGAGCCGATCTTCACCCCCTCGACCAAGGCGGCGGTGGGCGATCACGACGAAAACATCGACTTCGACACCGCGGTGCGCACGGTCGGCGCCGAGTTGGCCGAAGCGGTGCGCGACGCGACCTTGCGGCTGTACCGTTTCGCCGCCGATTTCGCCGCCGAGCGCGGGATTCTGCTGGCCGACACCAAGTTCGAATTCGGCACCGACGCCGACGGCCGTCTGTACGTGATGGACGAGATGCTGACGCCGGATTCCTCGCGTTACTGGCCGGCCGACGAATACCAGGTCGGCACCAGCCCGCCGAGCTACGACAAGCAGTTCGTGCGCGACTATCTGGAGACGCTGGGCTGGGACAAGACCCCGCCGGGTCCGAACCTGCCGGCGGAAGTGATCGAGCGCACGCGGGCGAAGTACGCCGAGGCCTTGCTGAAGCTGGCGGGGATTTCGGTGGATTGATTTGGGCGGTGGGTTTGAGCGAAAGGGCCGCGGATGCGGCCTTTTTGTTGGGTGGAGCAAATCCCCCCTGCCCCCCTTTTTCAAAGGGGGGAACAGCACGAGCCGTTGATGCTGACGCGGCTGTTGCTAAGGGGGGAACAGCACGGGCCGTTGATGCTGACGCGGCTGTTGCTAAGGGGGAACAGCACGGGCCGTTGATGCTGACGCGGCTGTTGCTGTTGCCGTTGTTGTTCCCCCCTTTGAAAAAGGGGGGCTAGGGGGGATTTGCTCTTAACCGACTGTCGTCTGCTTTACAGACCCCGCCCACCCAATACGCAACACTGCCCCGACGCCCTCCGCCACGCCTGCCCGCCATGCGCGCTACCCTGCCCGCCTTACTCCACGCAGCCCCGGGTGCGCATGAACATCGGCTACTTCTACCTGGCCATCGCCATCGCCGCCGAGGTCGTCGCCACCAGCGCGCTCAAGGCCTCGGACGGATTCACCAAGGCCGGGCCGACGATCGTCGTCGCCGCCGGCTACTCGGTCGCGTTCTATTTCCTGTCGCTGGTGCTCAAGACCGTGCCGGTCGGCGTCGCCTACGCGATCTGGTCGGGCGTGGGCATCGTGCTGATCGCCATGATCGGCTGGCTGTTCATGAAACAGGCCCTGGACGCGGGCGCGCTGGCCGGCATCGGCCTGATCGTCGCCGGCGTCATCGTGATCCAGCTATTCTCGAAAGCGGCCGCGCACTAGCCGCACCACGCGCGCCCGTCGCGGGCGCGCCAGCCACCGCGCGGGCCTCGCGCCCGTCACGCCTCACCGGGAGCCGAACATGAGCCGCGTCGCCCACGCCACCGAACACGACCGCCCGATCGACCGCTGGTTCGCCAGCTACTCCGGCGATCACCGCAACGACACCAACCAGCTCATCCACGTATTCGCCGTGCCGGCGATCCTGTGGAGCGTGATCGCGCTGCTGTGGTGCATCCCCGCGCCCGGCACTTGGTTCAAGCCGGGCATCTGGGCCGCCATGGCGATGTTCGCCGCGATGCTGTTCTACTACCGCGCCTCGCGCAAACTCGGCCTGGGCATGCTGGTGCAGTTCGCGGCGTTCACCCTGCTGACCCACTGGATCGCCGCGAGCTTGGGCTTGAACGCGCTGCTGTGGCTGGCGATCGGCGTATTCGTGGTCGCCTGGATCGCGCAGTTCATCGGCCACAAGATCGAAGGCAAGAAGCCCAGCTTCCTCACCGACCTGACCTATCTGCTGATCGGCCCGGCCTGGGTGCTGTCCAAGCTGTATCGCAAGCTGGGCTGGTCGTACTGAGGCGCGCGCGCGGCCTCAGTCGATCCGCGGCATCAGCCACCACCACGCCAGCGCCAGTTCCGCCCACAGCAACAGCACCGGCGCCAACGACACCCACAGCGCGCGCGGCCACGGCAGTTTGAGCCCGGCCGGATCGGGCAGATACAGGCGCACGCTCAGGCTGAGCGCGCACCACGACAACGCCATCGCCAGCGCCACGAACGGCGCGCCGCTGCCCACGGCGCTGCCGCGCGCGACCATCAGCGCGATCACCGCCAGCATCGCCCACACGATCAGGCCGAACACCACCGACCACAGCGCCGCGCCGAACGCCGGCCGCGCTCCGACCACGCGCGCGACCAGCGCGCGCAACAGCCACGCGCCCGGCGCCAGCGCGGCCACCAGCGCCGCCATGCCCAGCAGCCACAACAGCGGCCCCGCAGACTGCATCGCATCGTTCACAATGATGATCCACCGCGCCGTTCGCGTCCGTCCGCAAGGCGGCCACGATAGCCCACACGACAGGCCAGCGACACCGCCATGCCCGCCCGCGATCTGGTTCTGCTGATGCTCGTCGTCCTGTCGTGGGCGATCAATTTCCTGACCTCGGCGCTGGCGCTGCGCGAAATCCCGCCGTTCCTGTTCACCGCGCTGCGCTTCGCCCTGCTCGCGCTGCCGCTGGTGTTCTTCCTCAAGCGGCCGGCGCCGGGCCAGTGGCCGCGCCTGATCGCGGTGTGCCTGTGCATCGGCGTGCTGCATTTCGGCCTGAGCTTCAGCGCGCTCAAGGCCGCCGGCGATCTGTCCTCGCCGGCGATCGTGTTGCAGAGCTACGTGCCGATGACCGCGCTGCTGGCGTGGTGGCTGCTGGGCGAGCGTTTCGCCTGGCGCACCGGCGTGGCGATCGCGATCAGCTTCTGCGGCGTGCTGGTGCTGGGCTTCGATCCGCTGGTGCTGGACAAGCCGCTGGCGGTGGTGCTGATGCTGGTTTCGGCCGCGTTCCTGGCCCTGGGCACGGTGCTGATGAAGGGCCTGCGCGGGCTCGACATGTTTTCCCAGCAAGGCTGGACCGCGCTGATCGCGGTGCCGCCGCTGCTGATCATCAGCCTGGTGCTGGAGCCCGGCGGCGTGGTCGCGTTGCCGCGGATCAGCTGGGTCGCCTGGGCCGGCGCGATCTATGCCGCGTTCGTGTCCTCGCTGCTCGGCCACGGCCTGTACTACGTGCTGGTGCAGCGTCATCCGGTGGCGCAAGTGACGCCGTGGCTGCTGCTGGTGCCGGTGTTCGCGATCGCGCTCGGCATCGCGTTCTGGGGCGATCGGCCCGGGCCGAGCCTGTGGATCGGCGGCGCGATGGTGCTCGGCGGCGTGCTGATGATCGCGCTGCGCGCGTTGTCCAAATCGCGTGCGCGTGCGGCCGCGATCGACTGAAGCGCCCACGCCGCGGCGATCCGTGCCGCGACCTGTCATGAAATATGCATTGGTGAACTTGGCGCGCTGAAGCGTCTGCGCGCGCAGGAAGGCGTGCGCCCGCTCGGCAGAGCGAGCCGCAACGGCGCCGTTTTCGTACATAGGGGCGCGTTCCTGCGCCACGTCCCGACATCACACGCCGCCATGGGACGCGATGCCGGCTGCAATGCCTTCGCCGACCGTTCGCGCCGTCGATCGCCACCGCACCGAACGCGCACGGCGCCCGCGCCCACGCCGAACGGCGCATGCATCGCCGCGTAGCGCAATCCTTCGAAAGCCCGCATGACGGCACACGAAACCGATTCGCGGGCGCCGAGGTCGCGGCCCATGTCCGCGTTATGGGAGCTACAGCGATATCCCGGATGGAGTTCGCAAATTCAATGTGCGATCCGTAACGCCGGAAACCATTTCGACGCGCGAGCTCCTCTTGCGAACCTGGTCGCGCGGCGCGTCCGCGGTGTCGTTCGTCGGCCGGGCTGGTTTGCCTCATGTGCCCCGCATCGCCGAACCGACGCTCCCGCGTTGCGCGGCGGTTCGCACCTCCGACTTCAACCGCACTGCAGGGGAATCGCATGAGCAAGAGAGGAAAGCTGATCCGCAGCGGCATCGCCGCGGCCGTCGCCGTCGCACTCGGCGGCCTGGCCTATACCAACTACGCGCAAACCGGATCGGCCAGTACCGTCGCGCAAGCCGACACCGGCGACGGCCAAGCCGACCATCCGGCCGCGCGCCGCGCGCGTCAGCAATGGCTGTCCGCCGTGACGCCGCCCAGCGGCGTCGCGCAGCCCGGCCCGGCCAGCATCGGCGCGGCCGTGCGCGATCCGCACCAGTTGATCCTGCAATCGGGCCTGTTCGATCCACTCGACACCCGCCAGAACGCGCCCAATGCCGGTGTCTCGGTGTCGCAGCGCTACGCGATCGTGCAGTTCGCCGCGGGCGCGCAGTCGCCGCGCGAGGCGCTGGAACGCAGCGGCGCGACGATCCTGGGCTACGTGCCCAACAACGCCTATCTGGTGCGCGCCGACAACCGCGGCGGCATCGCCGGGTTGCAAGGCCTGAGCGGCGTGCGCTGGGCAGGCGGTTACCGCTCCGACATGAAACTCGCGCCGGGCCTGCTGCAACACGTGGCCTCCACCGATCAAGCCGGCCCGACCCGGTTGGTGGCGACCTTGTTCGATCGCGAGAACGCGCGGCGCGCGGCCCAGGCGATCCAGTCGCGCCTGCCCGACGCCCGTGTGGGCAATATCTTCAACGATGCCGAAGCGCCGGCCTTGAACCTTGAGGTGCCCGGCAAGATGCTGGCCGAGGCCCTGTCGGCGTTGAGCCAGCTCGATGCGGTGCAGCAGCTGAGCCTGTACGTGGGGCCGCAACTGGACAACACCGCGACCATTCCGGTGTTGCAGAGCAATTACACACCGGGGTCGACCTCCGAGCCAGGCACGGGCAAAGTCGCCGGGGCGACGCCTTTGTGGGACCAGGGCATCGTCGGCGCGGGCCAGATCGTCGGCCTGCTGGATTCGAGAATCGACCGCGACGAAGCTTCCTTCGTCTACCAGCGCAAGACCGACAGCGACACCGCGGCCATCGCCATCACGCCGCGCTCGGAGATCGCCGCGTCCACCGACGGGGCGGCGCTCGCATTGGGCTCGCTGCATCCGGGTAACAAGATCATCGGCTTCTGGGTCAAACCCAATGAAGTGGACGGGGCACAAGACCACGGGACCCATACGGCCGGCACCATCGCCGGCGACCTGTCCGGAAAATACGGCACCAGCCAGTACGCAGCGTCGAGCGAGAGCCAAGCCAATCACGATGCGGCCGACGGCATCGCGCCGAACGCGCAGCTGCTGGGAACGAGTCTGGAGTTCCTCACTTACGACGATGGCGCTTACCCGCTGCAGAAGCTGCTCGATCAGGCTCATGCCGCGGGTGCGCGAATCCACAGCGACAGCTGGAGCGCTACATACGGCACGTACGCGCAACTGTCGCGCTCGGCGGACATCGCGACCTATCGCAACGACGATCTTCTGGTGGTCAAATCCGCCGGCAACACCGGCAACGCCGACACTACGCAATCCAGCGGCGACCGCCTGGTTTGCGGCGAAAGCGATTACCGCGGCGGCCGTTGCTGGAACAGCATGGGCGATCCGGCCGCGGCCAAGAACCTTCTCGTGGTGGGCGCGCTGGGCCACGGCTCGTCGAAAGACGTCGCCGACTACTCCGCCCGCGGCACGCTGGATGGACGCTTCAGGCCCGACATCATGGCACCGGGCAGCAGCGTGGTTTCGGTGGCTTATCAAACCAGCACCGATGTCAACAAGGCGCTCTACAAACCGAAGACGGCCACGAAGACCGGCACGTCGATGGCGACGCCCGCGATCAGCGCGGCCGCGACGCTCGTGCGCCAGTACTTCACCGACGGCTTCTATCCGTCCGGCGCGCGCAACGCCGCCGATGGGATCGTCCCGAGTTCGGCCTTGCTCAAGGCGGTGCTGCTGAACGCAACGCAGCCAGTGAAGGATTCGGCCAACGCTTCCAGCTATGTCAACAAGGGCAGCACCGACTGGCCGATCGTCGGCGGCGGCTGGGGCCGGCCGTGGCTGGACGGCAACCTGTGGTTCAAAAGCACCAAGACCGGCGGCGACGACAAGCGCCGCCTGCGCCTGTTCGAACGCGGCAACGGCAGCGGCCTGAAGACCGGCGACTCGAACGAGTACGAAATCGCCGCGGTGCGCGCGGGCGAGGAGTTACGCATCACCCTGACCTGGACCGATCCGCCGGCCACGACCGGTGCGGCGTTGGCTCTGGTCAACAACCTCGACCTGGAAGTCGAAGGGCCGGACGGTCGCATCTACCGCGGCAACCAGCTCACCGCCGGCGTTTCGACCGAGTACTGCACCAAGACCCGCTCGGAAACCCAGACGGGCTGCACCGTGGCCGGCGCCACTCACACCGACGCGCTCAACAACGTCGAACAGGTCCGACTGACCGCGCCGACCGCCGGCAAATACATCCTGCGCATCAAGGGCGCCGCGGTGCCGGGCGCGGGCGAGTCGCTGGCAGGCAGCGATCGCCAGGGTTATGCGCTGGCGGTGTCCGGCGCGTTCGGGCCGGCGGCCGGCAAGGCGCAGTTGGCTGCTCCGGCCGAACTGAGCGCGACCGCGCGCGCGGCGGACGCCACCAGCGCCTCGCTCAGCTTCGGCGCGGTCGCCGACGCCACCGGCTACCAGCTCTACCGCGCCGAAGGCGGCTGTCCGGCCGTGGGCGCCAAGGCCTATCGCCTGGTCGCGGCCGGCACCGGCACCAGCCTCAGCGACGGCCTCATCGCCGCTGGCAAGACCTATGGCTATGCGGTGCGCGCGATCGGCAGCGATGTCGAAGGCGTCCTGTCGGGCTGCGTGAGTTCGGCTCCGGCTCCGGCTCCGGCCGCGGCGCCGGCGACTCCGGCGGCGGTGGCTACGACGGAAACGGCGGCAGCGGCCAACGGCGGCTGATCGTCTCGCGCAGCGCCCCGGCTCGGGGCGCTGCGCGGAGGAAGGCCCTCCCACAAAGAGCCCTCCCACAACCACTGCCTCGGGCGCTTACTCGCGCGGCGTCTCGAACATCTCCGCGCTCGGCTGAAAGCTGCGCGGCGCATAACCGAAATCGCGCCGCGCCGGCGCCGCGTCGAAGGTCATGTCGGTGCGCATGCGCCGCACCGCCGCTTCGCCCAGCCCGGTCGCGCGGCCGGCGGCCTGCGCGGCCACCAGCGCGAGGTTGAACAACGGCGACGGCAACTCGACCAGCTTCACCGGCGGACGCAGGCAGGCCAGCGTGCGTTCGACCATGTCGCGATAACTCAAGGTCTCTCCGCCCGGCACCGCGTAGGTGTTGCCGAAACTCGCCGGCGCGGTCAGCGCGGCGAAGGCGGCGTCGGCCAGATCGTCCACGTGCACCGGCTGGCGCAGGCCGTTGGCGCCGCGCGGCAGCGGGAAATACTTCAGGCGCTTGGCGAGCTGGGCGATCCGGGTCAGGGTCGCGTCGCGGCCGGCGCCGTAGATCAGGGTCGGACGCAGCACCGTGGCCGCGTCGCTGCGCGGTTGCGCGGCGGCGAACAAGGCCGCCTCGCCTTCGCGCAATTCGCCGGCCACGCGGCGTTCTTCCGCATCGGCCGAGCCGCGCTTGGTATCGGCGCTGGTCGAGCCGAACGCGATCACCCGCGTGGCCTCGATCCCGGACTGCGCATACCAATGGGCGAACTTCAGCAGCGGACCGCAGCTGAAGATCGCATCCACCCGCGGCGGCAATTCCGGCATCTGCTCAAGATCGCCCTGCAGCCAGTGCAGACCGGGGCGATCGAATTGTTCGTGCCGCGAGATCGCGGTCACCCGCCAACCGGCGTGGGACAAACGTTGCAGCAGCGGCAGGCCGATCTGGCCGCTGCCGCCGAACACCAAAGCATGTTTCATGCACTCAATCCTGGGCGCCGCGCACCGGCAATACCGCGCGCAGCCAACCGAAGCCGATCACCGCCGACAGCAGCGAGGCGGCAAGGATACCCAGAACCGCTTCCTCGTACAGCGCCGGGTCCTGATAGGCCAGCGAGGCGATGAACAGGCTCATGGTGAAACCGATACCGCACATCAGCCCCAGACCGATCATCGCGCGCAGGTCCATGCCGTTGGGGAAACGCGCCCAGCCCAGCGCGCGCATCAGCACCGCGGCGCCGACGATGCCGACCGGCTTGCCGATCACCAGGCCCAGCACGATGCCCATCGGCAACGCCGCGGTGGCGTCCTCCAGCTTGACGCCGCTCAGCGACAGGCCGGCGTTGACGAAGGCGAACAAGGGCAGGATCGCGTAGGCCACCCACGGATGCAGCGCATGCTCCAGGGTTTCCAGCGGCGAATGCTCGTGGGCGTCGTCGATGTTGTTGCGCTTGTCGATGTGCGGAATCATCAGACCGGTGGCGACGCCGGCCAAGGTGGCGTGCACGCCCGACTTGAGCACGCACACCCACAGCACCACGCCCAGCGCCAGATACGGCCCGAGCGACTTCACTCCGCGCCGGTTGAGCAGCCACATCGCCGCCAGCGCGACCGCGGCCCAGATGAGGGCGGCGACCGACATGCCGTGCGAATAGAAGAACGCGATGATCAGGATCGCCATCAGGTCATCGACCACGGCGATGGTCGACAACAGCAGCTTCATCGCCACCGGCACGCGCGAGCCCAGCAGCGCCAGCACGCCCAGCGCGAAGGCGATGTCGGTCGCGGTCGGCACGGCCCAGCCGCGCATCGACGCGGCATCGCCGTGATTGAGCGCGTAGAACAACAGCGCCGGCGCGATCACGCCGGCGCAGGCGCACAGCAACGGCAGCACCAGTTGCGAGCGTTCGGCCAATTGCCCGCTGAGGGCTTCGCGCTTGATCTCCAGCGCGACGACCAGGAAGAAGATCGCCATCAGCCCGTCGTTGATCCACAGCAGCAGCGGCTTGCTGATGTCGAGCGCGCCGATGCGCACTTGCACCGGAATCTGGCGGAACGCTTCGTAGGCCTCGTGCAGCGGCGAATTGGCCGCGATCAGCGCCAGCACCGCGGCGCCGATCAGGACGATGCCGCCAGCGGCTTCGAGGCGGAAGAATTCGCTGAGTGCGCGCAGGGCGCGGCGCGTGAGGCGCGGCGAGGAGGTGAGTTCGCTCATCGGGCCATTATAGGGGTGAGGGTTGCATGGGGTTTGTGGATGCGCGGCTTATTCCCTTCTCCCGTTTACGGGACAAGGGGCCCGGGGGCGGATGAGGGTACGCGGAACCCCGGCCCGCGCGCGGGCGAGGGAGAACCGCGGCTACTCAGCGATATCCGCGATCCGAACCGGATCAGTGATGCAACATCACCAACTCGAACGCCACCCACGCCAGCAACCCGGCCAGCAAGATCCCGCCCTCGCGCTTGCTCACCCGCAGATCGCCGCGCAGCATCGGATACAGCATCAGCGCGAACACCGCCGCGGCCGGCAGTTCGAAACGCACGAACGATTCCGGCAACGGCACCGTGTGCAGCGCGGCCATGCCGCCGAGCACGATCAGCAGATTGAACAGGCTCGAACCGATCACGTGGCCGACCACGATGTCGCCCTGCCCGCGCCGCGCCGCGGCGATGGCGGCGGCGACTTCCGGCAAGGCGGTGCCGATCGCGACCGGCAACAAGCCGGTCAGCAGCGGCGACAGGCCCAGGCCGGCGCCGATGATCGCCGCGTTGGGCGAACCGAAACCGCCCGCGACGGCCGGCGCGGCGGCGGCGAAGCTCCACAGCCCGTTGCCGCCGACGATCAGATACGCGCCCATGTGCAACAGCACCGCAGCGATGAACACCCGCACCAGATTCAAGCCCAGATGGGTCTGGGTCTGCGCGAACGCGGCGATCGCGTCCTGCAGCTCCGGCGTCTCGCGGCGCGTGCGTGCGACCGCGAAGGCGACCACCGCGACGAACACCACGATCATGCCCAGGCCCTCGGCCCGGCTCAGCGCGCCGTCCAGGCTCAGGCCGATCACCGCCGCCGTGCCCACCAGCAGCACCAGCAACAGCGGCGCCAGCGCCCGCCAGCGCACCAGCAGCGGCGCCGCGAGCGCGGCCAGACCCAGGGTCAGGCCGAAATTGACCACGTTGCTGCCGACCGCGTTGCCCAGCGCCAGCGCCTGCTGCCCACGCAGCACCGCCTGCAGATTGACCGCCAGTTCCGGCAGCGAGGTGCCGAAGGCCACCAGCACCAGACCGGCCGCGAACGGCGAGGCGCCGAAGCGCTGGGCCAGGCCGGACGCGCCCTTGACGATCGAATCGCCGCCCAGAGCCAGCAGAAACAGGCCCAATACGAACAAGCCGACGGCTTCGAACATGGCGGTCATCCCCTTGCGATCAATGATTCGCGCACTACCGGCGCGAGCGTTCCGAACCCGATTCTATGCCCGGGCGGGCCGGTTCGTCCGCCGGCGGTCAACGCCGGCGGCGACGGCCACCGCGCCGGGAGCGGCGCGCTAGAAACAACCCTCGACGTAGTCCACCTGCGGCGGCACGCCGATGCGCCAGCGACCGACCTTGCCGTCGGCGCCGGTTTCGAACACCAGCACACCGGCGCCGCCGGCCGGATCGGCCACGCGCAGATACGTGCCGCCCTGCTCGTACTTGTGCGGCTGCTCTTCGACCTTGCCCGGATACAAACGGCGGATGTCGTCCGCGCTCATGCCGCGCTTGCCGCCGCCGGGCGCGACTTCTTTGTCGCCGCCCACGTCCACGCGCGCGAACTTGCCGTCTTCGACCATGAAGCCGAACTCGCGCGCATTGTTCACCCAGATCGGCAGCAGGTAATAGCAGGTGCTGTCTGCCGAGGGCTTGCCCTTGAGTTCGCCGCCCCAGGCCTGCTTGGTCTGCTCCACGCTCATGCCGAAGCGCATGTCGCCGTAGCCGTCGAAGCGCGCGAGCGTGCTGCTCGCGGCCGGCGGCGGGTTGGACACCGGCGCGGTCGCCGGCGGCACGTTTTCAGCGGGTTGATCGGTGATCGGCGCGGGATTGACCGCCGGCGCGGTGTCGGCCGCGGGCGTCGCGGCGGTCGGCGCCGCCTCGCGCTGGCAGGCGCTCAGGCCCAGGCTCAACGCCATCGCGGCGAGCAAAGCGGCGCGGGTCGGTGCGAAGGTCGTCGGCGTGTGTGTCATCGGCGGAACTCCGGCGCCCGGGGCGCGATTCGAATGGCCGAAGCAGCCTAGCGTTTTTACGTGAACGCGGCGAGAAGCGGCGTGAGGCTTTTGTGGGAGGGGCTTCAGCCCCGATGCTCTTCGATCAGAAGTAGTGAAGTTCCAAGCGATCGGAGCGAAGAGCATCGGGGCTGAAGCCCCTCCCACAAAAGCCCCTCACACAAAAGCCCTCGCACGAGACCGGCGACCGCTACGCTCACTCCTTCCGATTCGGATCGAAATGCTTGCGCAACCCCGCCCAGCACGCCTGATAGTCGCGCTGCCGGTGCGCCGCATCGAACGCCTGCTCGGTCGGACGAATCACCGCGCGGGTCTCGAACATGAAAGCCATGGTGTCGGTGATCACATGCGGCTTGCTCAGGTCGGCATGCGAGGCTTTCTCGAACGTCTCCGCATCCGGCCCATGCCCGGTCATGCAGTTGTGCAGCGAAGCGCCGCCCGGGGCGAAGCCACCGGCCTTGGCGTCGTACACACCGTGCACCAGTCCCATGAACTCGCTGGCGATGTTGCGATGGAACCACGGCGGCCGGAAGGTGTGCTGCGCCACCAGCCAGCGCGGCGGGAAGATCACGAAATCGATATTGGCCGTGCCAGGCGTATCGCTGGGCGAGGTCAGCACGGTGAAGATCGACGGATCGGGATGGTCGAAGCTGATCGAGCCGATGGTGTTGAAGCGGCGCAGATCGTATTTGTACGGCGCGTAGTTGCCGTGCCAGGCGACCACGTCCAGCGGCGAGTGGCCGATGTCGGCGCGCCACAGATGCCCCTGGAATTTTCCGACCAGTTCGAACTCGCCGTCGATGTCCTCGTAGGCCGCGTGCGGGGTGAGGAAATCGCGCGAATTGGCCAGGCCGTTGGAACCGATCGGGCCCAGGTCGGGCAACCGCAGCGCGGCGCCGAAGTTCTCGCACACGTAGCCGCGCGAAGCGCCGTCGGGCAGCTCGACGCGGAAGCGCACGCCGCGCGGAATCACCGCCACTTCGAACGGCTCGACCTCGATCGCGCCGAACTCGGTGCCGATCAGCAGGCGGCCGTGTTGCGGCACGATCAACAACTCGCCGTCGGCGTCGTAGAAATATCGGCCTTCCATCGAACGGTTGGCGGCGTACAGATGGATGCCGCAGCCATGCTGGCCCGCGGCCGAGCCATTGCCGGCCATCGTGTACAGGCCATCGACGAAATCGACCGGCGCCTGCGGCAACGGCAGCGGGTCCCAGCGCAACTGGTCGGGCGAAACCGGGCCGTCGCCGAACTCGTTATGGAACTGAGGCTGCCGATATTGCGAGAAGGTGCCGTGCATCGCCGCCGGACGAATGCGGTACAGCCAGCTGCGCCGGTTTTCCTTGCGCGGCGCGGTGAACGCGGTGCCGCTGAGCTGCTCGGCGTACAAGCCCATCGCCACGCGCTGCGGCGAGTTCTGCCCTTCCGGCAACGCGCCGGCCACCGCTTCACTTGCGAATTCGTTGCCGAACCCGCTCATGTAGCCGCGCGGACGCTGGCGCAGGCTGTCAGTGCTGGGCATCGGGATGACGTTGTCGATGTCGGTGGCTGCGGTGCTCATACGGGCTCGCTGGGCTGTTGGACGCCGCGCCGCGGGCGGCGCGCAATCGGGTCGTGACGCAGGTGGTGATGCATACGGCGGTGAATCGATACGAGCGAGCCGGCGCCCCTTACATGCCCAGGGCGCGGCTGAGCACGTAGGGGTGCGTGCGGTCGATGACCAGCGCCAGTTGCGTCGCCAGCTCCAGGATTCGTGGCGTATCCGCGCGCCACACCATGATGACGTTCAAGTTGTCGCTGATACGGTCGTCGATCACCAGCGTCTCGTAGCCACCGTTGTCCTCGCGCTCGGCCAGCAGCGGGTCGAGCCAGGCGAAATACTCGCTGACCAGCCACTTGGAACCGTTCTCGCCTTGCGGAAAGTCCGGCAGCGGCGGGTCGAACCAGTCGCTGATCTGCTCGTGCACCTCGTCGATCTTGTCGCCGACCGCGAAGTGCTGCATCAGCCGGAACACCAGCGCGGTCTGCCTCACCTCTTCGGGCGAGGGGTCTTCCATCCAGTCGAAGTCCGGATCGTTTCCGGCGCCTTCGATCGAAGCGACCAGCGAATCCACTTCCTCGGATTCCAGTTCGCGAAAGGTCAAGCGATCGACGAGTTCCCTGAGCATGCCCACAGCCTTGTGATGAGGAAGCCTTATAGTACGCCGCGCTGCATCTGATCGCGCTCGATGCTCTCGAACAGGGCCTGGAAATTGCCCTCGCCGAAGCCTTCGTTGCCCTTGCGCTGGATGATCTCGAAGAAGATCGGGCCGATCGCGTTCTTGGTGAAGATCTGCAGCAGCTTGCGCTGATGGGTCTCCGGGTCGGCGTCGATCAAGATCTTGTTCTTGGCCAACCGCGCGACGTCCTCGCCATGGTCAGGAACGCGCATGTCGATCACGTCGAAATACGTATCCGGCGTATCGAGGAACTCGACATTGCGCGCGCGCATCGCCTCGACGGTCTCGTAGATGTTGTCGGTGAAGCAGGCGATGTGCTGGATGCCCTCGCCCTTGTAGGCGTCCAGGTATTCGTTGATCTGGCTCTTGGGATCGTTGGACTCGTTGAGCGGAATGCGCACCACGCCGTCGGGCGCGGTCATCGCCTTGGACACCAGGCCGGTCTTGACGCCCTTGATGTCGAAGTAGCGGATTTCGCGGAAGTTGAACAAGCGCTCGTAGTAGTCCGACCACTTCTGCATGTTGCCGAAGTACAGGTTGTGGGTCAGGTGGTCGATGAAGGTCAGGCCGAACCCGGCCGGGTTCTGGTCCGCGCCCGGGATCGGCTCGTAGTCGGCGTAGGCATTGCCCTTGTCGCCGTACTGATCGACCAGGTACAGCATGCAGTCGCCGATGCCCTTGACCACGGGCGCGTCGATGACGCGGGTGTCGGCACGCTCGCCCACCGCTTCGCCGCCGTTGCCGAGCACCGCCTTGAGCACCTCGGCCGCCGGCTTCTTGAAGCGGATCGCGAATCCGGCCGCGCAGGGGCCGTGCGCGTCGGCGAAGGCCGAGGCGAAGCTGTCCGGGCTTTCGTTGACCAGGAAGTTCACCCCGCCCTGGCGGTAGACCGTGATCGGCCGCGACTTGTGCCGCAGCACGGCGGTGAAGCCCAGGCGGCGGAAATAGTCGTGGAGCAGCTCGCCTTGGCCGACCGGGGCGGCGAACTCGACGAACTCGAAGCCGTCGATGCCGAGCGGATTTTCGAAGGTGGTGACCTGCATGCCGAGGTTGGGCTGTGCATTCATGGCATTGTTCTCGGGTGGCGGCCGGATCCGCTGCGGACGGCCTCAGGGAAAGGGTCGTTATAGTTTCACATGAAACCATAAGCAAGGCACAGTGCAGCATGAATCGACCGCCCTCACAGTCCGGCCCGGCCGGCACCGCCCCCTCCGACCCTGAACAGGCCGGCCCCGGCCCGACCGCGCCCCCCGTCCGCGCCGCCGCGCGCGGCCCGGCCCGGCATGCCGAGCTGGACCTGGACCATTTCCTGCCCTATCGCCTGTCGGTGTTGTCGAACCGGGTCAGCGGCGCGATCGCGCGGGTCTATTCCGAGCGTTACGCCCTGAGCGTGACCGAGTGGCGGGTGATGGCCGTACTCGGCCGCTTCCCCGGTTTGTCCGCGAACGAAGTGGCGCAGCGCACGGCGATGGACAAGGTCGCGGTGAGCCGCGCCGTCGCCCGCCTGACCGAGGCCGGCCGTTTGGAGCGCGACACCCACGACGACGACCGTCGCCGTTCGGTGCTGCAGTTGTCGCCGGACGGCTACAAGATTTACGACGAGGTCGCGCCGATGGCGTTGGCGTTCGAGCAGCGCTTGTTGGCGGGGATCGAGTCGGCCGAGCGCGATGCGCTCTTTCGTCTGCTGGACCGGCTGGATGAGTTGGAGATGCAGGCTGAAGCGGAGATGGCGGCGGATAAGCGCTGACCAGCGCGCGCGCTGCCGTCGGCGCGGGTGGTGCGCGCTGACGCTCCGACCTTGAGCGCCGCGCGCTGAGGCTGCGGGCTGCGACGTGCTTCCGGCGCATACCGTAATCCGCTTTGCGGTTGCGATACCGCCACAACCCCATTCTAAATTGCACTGACAATGGTGGCTTCCGTTGCCGTTGCCGTTGCCGTTGCTGTTGTTGTTGTTGTTGTTGTTGTTGCCGGGCGCAGCTTGTAACTCGCGAGACCAGGGACACCCGAAGGGCGGCGCACATGGACGTGCGCCGGGTGCCACCTTGGGCAGGATGCCCAATGTGGCACCTGCCTGCGCAAGCACCGCACTCGTGGCTTTTGACTCGAAACAGCCCAAAGCCCTTTCTTTGGTTACTTTCTTTGTGGCTTTGGACAAAGAAAGTGACCCGCCGCTCCATGGCGGAAGCGTTTAGCGTTTGATCTTGCTTGTAGCGTTTGCTCTTGCTTGAAGCGTTTG
>NZ_JAGGRI010000012.1:0-95790 GCF_018612875.1 Lysobacter sp. ISL-50
CAGCCCCAAAGCAAATCCCCCCTGGCCCCCCTTTTTCAAAGGGGGGAATCCTTCGGGCGGGCGTGCAACGACTCCTACGCCTAAACTTCCGGCCCCAACCGCTCCAACACGAACTCGATAAACCGACTGAGCTTCGGCAGCGGCTGCCGATCGCGCGGATACAGCAGATGCACCGGTCGCGGCGGCGGCAAGTCGTGCTCGAACAAACGCACCAATCGCCCGGCGGCGATATCGTCGGCCAACAGCACCTCCGGCTGCAGGACGATGCCGCACCCGTCCAGCGCCGCGCGCCGCAACGCTTCGCCGTGATTCGACGCGAACCGCCCGCTCAGCCGCAATGGCTCCGGGCCGATGCTGCCGAAACGCCAGCCGGCGTCGCGAAGCCAAAGCAGATGATTGAGGCAACTGTGATCGACCAGTTCGCGCGGATCGGTCGGCGTGCCGCGCTCGCGCAAATAATCCGGTGAGGCGCAGACGGTCATCCGGTACGGCCGCAACGGCCGCGCGATCAGATGATCGGAATCCGGCAACGGCCCGATCCGGATCGCGGCGTCGAAGGCTTCCGCGATCAGGTCGGACATGCGATCGGCCAGGGCCAGGTCCAGCGAAACGTCCGGATAGACGCGCAGAAACTGCGTGATCACCGGCGCGATCGCCGCGCCGCCCAGGGTCAGCGGCGCGGTCACGCGCAGATGGCCGCTGGGACGGCGGTCGTCGCGCAGGCGCTCGGCCACGGTGTCGGCGCGGCGGACCTGTTCCAGGATCAGCCGCGCCTCGTCCAGGAACGCCACGCCCACTTCGGTCAGCCGCTGCTTGCGCGTGTCGCGCTGGAGCAGGCGCGCGCCCAGATGCTCTTCCAACTGGCGGATGTGCTTGCCGACCATCACCGCCGACAACTGCTGCGCCTGCGCCGCGGCGGCGAAACTGCCGGTGTCGGCCACCGCGACGAACACGGCCATGCTGCGCAACTTGTCCACGTGGGCTAACCCGGAGTTAGGGGAGCGCGAAATCCTAGCGCATTCACCGGGCGCGCCTCGGTGCGCAGACTGGGCGCCTGAATTCCCAACCCGGACTATCCCCATGAAGATCCTGCTCGTAGGCGCCAGCGGCACCCTCGGCCGCGCCATCGCCGACACGTTGAAAAACCACGAAATCCTCGCCGCCGGCCGCAGCAGCGCCGACTACCCGGTCGATATCACCGACGACGCCAGCGTCGAGGCGCTGTTCGCCAAGACCGGCAAGCTCGATGCGATCGTGTCCGCGGCCGGCGTGCTGCACTTCGGCCCGCTGGAATCGATGCGCCCGGCCGATTTCGCCATCGGCTTGAACGACAAACTGCTCGGCCAGGTGCGTCTGGCGCTGCTGGGCCAGCATCACCTCAACGACGGCGGCTCGATCACCCTGACCACCGGCATCGTCGCCGAAGAGCCGATCCGCGCCGGCGCCAACGCCAGCGCGGTCAACCGCGCGCTGGAAGGCTTCGTGCAAGGCGCCGCGCTGGAACTCAGGCGCGACCTGCGCATCAACACGGTCAGCCCGAACGTGCTGAGCGAATCGTGGCAGGCCTACGGCGCGTTCTTCCCGGGGTTCGAACCGGTCACCGCCGCGCGCGCGGCGCTGGCGTATCAGCGCAGCGTCGAAGGCATCCAGAGCGGACGCGTGTTCAAGGTCTGGTGATGGCGCTCACGGCGCATCGGGCAGGCGCAGCGACGCTTGCCCGAGCACGTAGCGCCAACCCTGCGCGGTGCGCGCGTAGGTGTCGCTGTACCAGAGCCGGTATTCGAACGGCACGCCATCGGTCTTGCCCTTGAGCCACAACAGGGCGGTGACCACGCCGGTGTCGCCCCACACCCGCACGCGGCGTTCGCTGGCGTCCTGGCGTTCGTAGACGGTGCGCGCGTCGCGCGCCTCGCGCAGCAGCGCGGCCTTGTCGCTGATCTGGCCGCGGCCGCTGATCAGGACGAAATCGTCGTCGAGGATGTCCGCCATCGTCGCCGCATCGTTGGCTTTGACCGCGGCTTGGTAGCGGATGTCGAGGGCTTCGATCGCGGTCAGGTCTTCGCGCTGACCGGCCGTCGCCGCGCACGGCGATGCGAGCGAAGCGGCGAACAGGCAACCGCTTGCGAGGGCAGAAGGACGGGACATGAACTCGCTCCTGACAGGTTTGCGTCAGGCTAATCGGCGCCGCGTCGCGGCGCTCGCCGGAATCGGACAAGGTCATCGCGATGTTTGCCATGGCTTGCGCCTCCGCCCGCCCGCCGCGATCCGCGCCGCTTCAAAAATTCACTCGCGCTGCAAGATCGCCTTCATGCTCCGATGCTCGATCGGCGCCGAAGTGTGTTCGTGAACGATCTTCCAGCCGCCGTCGCGCCGCGCCAGCCCCAGGGTGATGCGGTTGTTCAACGAGCGCAGCCGTTCGCCGGACGCGGCGAAGGCGGTGTAGCTCAGGATCGCGTGGCCGATCGCCAGATCGGCGCCGAGCGTCGCCTGCGCCTGGTCGATCCCGACCACGACCCGCTCATCGCCGAGCGAGCCGAACCAGTCGCGCACCATCGCCCGCCACGGCTCGATGCCGCGCATCGACCAGTCGCTCCACATGTCGAAGATATGCACGTCGGCGTCGTAGAGCGCGACCAGGGCTTCGACATCCTTGGCCAGTACCGCGGCCGCATAGGCTTGCAGCGTGTGCAGGACGGGATCGTGCGTTTCGGCCATGGCAGTGCTCCGGTGAGGAAGGAAGGGATCGTGGATCTACGATCAGGTTCAGGACGGGCAGGCCGCGACGGGCGATCACAGATGCTTCGGCACCCGCGCCAGCAGCAACTCCACCAGCGCCGGCGCCATGTACTCGTAGTCGTCGGGAATATCCAGGCAGACCACGCGCTTGCCGCGCAACTGCGGCTTGAACTTGTGCTGCAACTTGTTGCGCTGGGCCTTTTCCATGACGAAGATCAGCTGCGCCCACTCGACCAGCTCGGCGCCGAGTGGTTGCTCGGCGTCGTGATTCAAGCCGGCCGAGGCGACGTCGAGGTCGTCGCGGCCGGCGAACACCTGTTCGGCGGTCGGGCTGCGCAGCTTGTTCTGGCTGCAGACGAACAGGACCCGGCGCATGCGCGATTCAGGCCGTGGCGGCGAATTCGTCGCGGGTCAGGTTGATCGGCGCGGCGTCGGTGCAGACCACGTCGTCCTCGATGCGGATGCCGCCGAACGGACGGAAGCGGTCGATGCGGCTCCAATCCACGCTGTCGGCGTGCTCGCCCTGACGCAAGCCGTCGAGCAGCAGATCGACGAAGTACAAACCCGGTTCGATCGTCACCGCCATGCCGGGCTCCAGCACGCGGGTCAGGCGCAGATACGGATGTCCGGCGGGCTTGTCGATGCGGCCGCCGCGATCGGAGGCGGCGAAGCCGGCGACCTCGTGCACCTGCAGGCCGATGCCGTGGCCGATGCCGTGCGGGAAGAACACGCCGCTGACGCCAGTGGCCACCGCCGCTTCCGGCGATGCCTTGAGCACGCCGAAGTCGTTGAGGATGCCCGCCAACGCCAGGTGCGCGTCGAGGTGGATGCGCTTGTAATCGGTGCCGGCGCGGACCTGATCGCACATCTTCAGCTGCGCGGCATCGACCGCGTCGATCAGCGCCTGGAATTCGTCGCGCGCATCGCTCGCATAGGCGCGGGTGATGTCGCAGGCGTAGCCGTGGTGGCTGGCGCCGGCGTCGATCAGGAAGCTGCGCGATTGCGCCGGCGCTTCGCGATCGAGCTCCATGTAGTGCAACACCGCGCCGTTCTGGTTGAGCGCGATGATGTTGCCGTAGGGCAGGTCGTGGGCGTCCTGGCGCGCGGCGGCGCAGTAGGCCAGGTGGATGTCGAATTCGCTCAGGCCGGCGCGGAACGCGGTCTCGGCGGCGCGGTGCGCGCGCACGCCCTTGCGCGTGGCTTCGCGCATCATCGCCACTTCGTATGGCGTCTTGTAGGCGCGGTGGTATTCCAGGTAATCGATCACCGGCTGCGGATTGTTCGGCGCGTAGTCGCCCAGCGCGCTCTGCGGCTCGCCGAGGATCGCGCAGCGCGCGGCGTCCTTGGGCAGATGCGCCAGCGCTTCGTCGGGCTTGCGGATCACGATCACATCGAAGTGCTCGACCCAATAACCGCTCGGCGCCTGCGGCACCACGTGCCAGTAATCGAAGGGCTGCAGATAGATCAGCGTGGGCTTGCGGCCCGGCGTGGCGATCAGCCAACTGCCCGGATTGCGGGTCAGCGGCAGCCAGGCCTTGAACTGCGGGTTGACCGCGTAGGGATAGTCGCGATCGTCGAAGAATTGGTAATGCAGGTTGCCGCTGGGCACGACCAGATGGTCGAAACCGCCGCGGTCGAGCGCTTCTTGCGTGCGGCGATGCAGTTCGGCGACGTGCTGCGCGTACAAGGCGTCGATAGCGGCGGACGCAGAAGAATCGGCGGTGCGGGCGGGGGCGTTCATGCGGGCGGGCCTGAGGGGAACCGGGCTATTTTGCCGGATTGCGGGGGAGGGGGATTTGCCGGTGCGGTGGGGCTGTCGGCGGCGAGCGACCAAGCCCCAGCGTTTGGAGCCCCTCTCCCGCTTGCCACCCAAGGTGACTTCCTTCGGGGCGCGGGGTGAGTGGACGCTGCTTGCGAGCCACTGGCTCGCGTGTCCGCGAACGCCCAAACGCAAAACGTTTGGGCCGGGAAGTGGTTGGGGTGAGGGCGCGCGGGGTCGCCGGTTGCATCGTCAGCCGAGTTTCGCGCGCCCTCATCCGCCCTTCGGGCACCTTCTCCCGCAAGCGGGAGAAGGGAGTGGGTTACTCGTAACTCGCCCCAGGCGAATCCAGCCACTGCCGCAAATGCAGCATCCCGTCCTCGGGCATGGCGATGAAACGGAAGCCGGTCCAGGTCTGGCCGGGCACGCTGGCGCGGTCCTGCCACAGCAGGTGCGCGCCGACTTCGATCGGCGAGGCGTGCTGCGGCGCGTCGCGCAGGTGGAAACGCAGTTGGTACAGCGCATCGTCGGTCAGCGGCGCGCTGGCGATCAGCATCATCCCGGTCTCGGACAGATTGCCCAGATGGCCGATCACGGTCTCGGTCATGGTGTCCACGACCTGCACCGTCTCGACGATGCGGCGACGACGGGTGCGGCGGAATTCTTCGTTCATGCCCGCGCTCCGTCGCCGTCGGCGTTTTTGCGCGCGCCGCCGAAGCCGCGCAGCACGTCCAGCGCGGCGTGCCAGGCGCGATCGACCAGGCGATTGCGTTCCTGCTCGACCACCCGCGCCTGTCCGCGCGCCATCATCCGCGCCAGGCTGTCCAGCGATTGCTCGCCCACGCGCTGGCCGCGCTGATTGACGAACAAGGCGTTGTCGGTGACCGGGCTGAACCACGACAGCCGGCGCCGCACCGCGTCGCCCTGCTGGTTCTGCACGAATTCGAACCACGTCCCGAACGGCAGCGCGCGGATGCGCTCCCAGCATTCCTGCTCGTGCGCGTCGCGCGAAGGCATCGGCGCGCGCGGGATCGGCGGGCTGTCTTCGCCCAGGCGGGTGCGCTGGCGCAGTTTCATCGCCAGCTCAGTGCGCGAGGCGGCTTCATCGCTCATGGCCGGGCCGACGGTGAGCTGGCGCGAGATTGCGCCGGCGTCGTCGGCGTGATAACCGACCAGGGTCAGCGCGTGTTCGATATCGGCGTCCAGGCCGCGCGGCGTGGCCGCGCCGGCGCCGCTGTGGTTGGCGGCGACGATCTGCCGGGTGATTTCCAGCTGCCGCTTCCAGGCTTCGGATTCTTCTCCGTGGCGCAGCAAGGTCAGGGTGAGTACGTCGGCCCAGGCCTGGCTCAGCAAGGTCTGGACGAAGCGCGGCAGGCGCTGGTCGGCGGTGCTGGTTTCCAGCGCTTCGAACGCGCGGCGCTTGGCCAGTTCGAGTTTTTCCTTGCCGCGCGCGGCCTCGACATGGCGGCGCTCGGTCACCTCGGCCTTGCGCGCCAAGGTTTGCAGATGGTCCTGCAAGCGCTGGTTGGCCGAGTCGAACGCGTCCGGGCTGCCGCGGTAGTGTTCGATCACGTGATCGACCGCCTGCCGCAGCGGCTCGTGCAGCTGCGGATCGACGTCTTCCGTCGGCGTCCAGCGCGCGCCGGCCTCGGCGACGGTGTTGAGCAGTTGCAGCGCCGGATGGCCGTCGTGGGCCAGCAGCGAGCGGTCCTGCAGGGCCGCGTGCAGCAGCGGCGCCTGCAGGCGGTTGAGCAGGGTCGAGATCATCGCGTCGCCGCGCAGGCGCTGGTCGATTTCCTCGAACAGCAGGCCGAGCAGTTCGAACACGTCGCCGTCTTCGCGCGACAAGGTGGTCGGGGCGGGTGCGCCGTCGACGGGACGGCTGCGTGCGATCAACGCCTGGCGCAGATCGGCGATCTTGCGCAGCGGCTGCGGGCCGCGCGGGCCTTCGTCCTTGATCTGGTTGAGCGCGTTGAGCAATTCAGCGGTGTCGAGCGGTTCGGCCGGCGCCGTCGCCGTCGCGGCCGGCGGGCGCGGACGCAGCTTGTCGACCAGTTCGCGGCGTTCGGACAGCCACTGCTGCAAGGTCGCGAAGTCGAGCGCGTCGGTCGCGGGCGTCGCGCCGGCCTGGCCGGACCAAGCGGTGTGCGGGCGCGCCGCGCCGGTCGCGGCTGCGGCCGGGGTTTGCGGCGGGCTGCCGGCCGTGGATTCGGTTCGCGCGATCTCGGCCGCGGCCGGCGCCGCCGTCTGCGCGGTCGGACGCGCGCGCAGCGGCACGAACGACAGACTCGGTAGCACGTTCTCGCGGGTCAGCAGGGCGTTCATCGATTCGACCAGAGCGGCGTAGCCCAGCATCACCTGCTGATCGAACACCCGGTACAAGTCCAGCCGCGATTCCAGGCTGATCTGCAGCGGCTGGCAGGCCTCGGCGAAGCTGCGGATCAACCGCTGCGGGCCGACCGGCAGGCGTTCGCTGTCGAACGCGGGCGCGCCGGCGAGCACGCCGAAGCGCTGGCCCAACAACAGCAGGCCGAGCCCGGCGCGCGATTCGTGGCGGCTGGCGATGCTGCGCAGCACCGTGCTTTCGTCCACTTCGCTGTCGTCCACCAACCGAAGTTCACGAAATTGAGGCGCGGCGTTAGCAGCCAGGCGCGAAACCCCACCCGCCGCATTCAGCGGATCCCGCAACCGGGTCAGCGAGCTTTCCAGCGCCAGCAGATAACGCGGAATCAGGTCCGCGCGCCGCAACCGCACCAGCCGCAGGGTTTCGAGATAACCCGACTGCAAGCCGGGATTGCGCGCCTGATCGGCCTGGCGGAACAACTGCTGTTCGAACTCGGCCAGCATCCGTTCCAGTTGCGGCGCGGTTTCGTCGCTGACCAGCGCGTACAGCTGTTCCAGCAAGCGACGAACGCGGCGAGGCAATGCAGCCGTGGCCAAGGTGGCCCGCGGTGAAGCGTCCAGTGGGTCGAACGTGACGGACATGGGATTTCGGTGCTGACGACCGCGAGATATAACCACGCCTCCCCGGCGCAGGCCAGCCCGAAAGGTCCGGGCGCAGCGTGCAGCCGACGGGAGGCGGCCATTGGCAGTTACGTTCTCAGGTGCGTGCAACGGCCACGCCGCAGTCTGGCCGCGGCGGCGTGGCGAAGCCGTGATTCCGCGGCGCGGGCGCGGCGGCGTCCAGGCGCTGCGCGGACAGGACTATTGCGACAGGAACAGCCCGACCACATCGTTGGTGAAACGTCGGCCCAGCTCGGTCGGCCGCACCCGGTCGCCGTCGCGTTCCAGCCAGCCGTGGGCGTAGGCCGCCTGCAATTGCGGCTCGATGTCCTGGCGCGACAGGCCCATGCACGACTCGAACGAGTCCAGCGAAAAGCCCTCGACCAGCCGCAGCACGTTGAGCATGTATTCGAACGGCCGCCGCTGCGGCGCGATGCGATCGTCGTCGCCGATCGCCGCCGGCGTGCCGGCCGCGGCCAGGTACTGGGTCGGATGCTTGAGCTTCCAGCGCCGCAGGATGTCCTGCTCGGAGCCCAAGGTGATCTTGGCGTGGGCGCCGGCGCCGATCCCGAGGTAATCGCCGTAACGCCAGTAATTGAGGTTGTGCTGGCAGCGCCGGCCGGGGCGGGCGTAGGCGCTGACCTCGTACTGGCCGTAGCCGTGCTCGGCCAGCAGGGCCTGGCAATGCTCCTGGATGTCCCAGGCGCCGTCTTCGTCGGGAATGTCCTGCGGCGGACGCGCGGCGAAGACGGTGTTGGGTTCCAGGGTCAGCTGATAGTGCGAGATGTGCGCCGGATCGAGGGCGAAGGCGCGCTCCAGGTCGGTCTCGGCCATGGCCAGGGTCTGGCCGGGCAGGGCGTACATCAGGTCCAGATTGAGATTGTCGAAGCCCGCGTCCTGGGCCAGCTTCACCGCCGAATCGGCGTCAGCGCTGTCGTGGATGCGGCCCAGCCGCTTCAGGCAGCCGTCGTCGAAGCTCTGGATGCCGAAACTCAGGCGGTTCACGCCGGCGGCCTTGTACAGCTCGAAGCGGCCGTGCTCGGCGGTGCCCGGATTGGTTTCCAGGGTGATCTCCGCGCCCGGCGCGAAGCGCAGGCGCGCGCTGGCGCCCTGCAGGAAGCGGTCGATGAACTCCGGCGGGAACAGGCTCGGGGTGCCGCCGCCGAAGAACACGCTGTGCACGGTGCGGCCCCAGACCAGCGGCAGGTCGTGTTCGAGGTCGGCGATCAGGGCATCGACGTAGGCGTCGAACGGCAGCGCGCCGCGGCCCTCGTGCGAGTTGAAGTCGCAATACGGGCATTTGCGCACGCACCAGGGCAGGTGCACGTACAGCGACAGCGGCGGGGTGGTCAGGGCAGGAGTCAACAGCGCGGGCCGGGCGCCAGGGCCCGGTATCGGTCGGAGGGGAGCCGATAGCTTACCGGTCGAGCGCCGCCCCGTAGCGGCGGGCGGCGAGCAGGGCGCGCAGATTGGCGTCCAGGGACACGTCCGGGCGGGCCTGGACCACCAGGCGCATGATCGTGGCCAGCGGCTCGGCGCGGCCGTCGCCGGACATGTCGCCGTCGAAAATGGTCGCCGTGGTCCAGCCCCGGTGCTCCGAGGGGGCCAGGCGCAGTTCCAGGGTCGAGGTCAGGCGCAGGCGCCCGTCCTTGGCCCGGTGCAGCGACATGCCGACCACTTCGTGCGGCTCGAAGGCGCGGCCGCGATGGCCGCTGGTGATGTTGGCGTAGCGGATCAGCCCGCCCGCGGAGGCGTCCACGCTGACCCGCTGGACCGCGGCGGCCGCGATCAGCCCGACCAGGGCCGCGAGCAGGCCCAGGGCCAGCTCGATCTCGGTGCTGAAGTTGTTGGCCCCGGCGCGCAGGCCGTCCTGGCGTATCCAGATCGCGATCGGCAGCGCCATCAGGTACAGCACCGCCACCAGCAGCACGGTGTGGCCGCCGGTGCGGAAGGCCCGGCGCGGCGGTGCGGCGGCGCGCAGCATGCGGTTCATCGCGCGACCTCGGCGAGCCTGGCGCGCAACGCCGCCAGCGCGAGCGCGCGATGGCTTACGCGGTTCTTCAGCGCGTCGTCGATTTCGCCGGCCGGCACCTGGTGCTGGGTATCGAAGAACACCGGCTGATAGCCGAAGCCGCGATCGCCCTGGCGCTGATGCAGGATGCGGCCGTGCCAGACGCCTTCGGCGATGACCGGGCGCGGATCGCCGGCGTGGCGCAGCAGCACGATCACCGCATAGAAATGCGCGCCGCGCTGATCGTCGGGGACGTCCTTGAGCGCGCTCAGCAGCTTGTCGATGTTGCCCTGGGCGTCGCCGTGGCGGTGATAGCGCGCCGAATACAGACCCGGCGCGCCGCCCAGCGCATCCACGCAGATGCCCGAGTCGTCGGCGAGCGCCGGCAGACCGGTGACCGCGCAGGCATGGCGCGCCTTCAGCAGCGCGTTCTCGACGAACGTGCTACCGGTTTCCTCGATGTCTTCGACCCCCAGATCGGATTGCGCCACCAGTTCGATGCCGGTGTCGCTGAGCAGGTCGCGCAGTTCCGCCAGCTTCCCGGCGTTACTGCTGGCCAGCACTAATCTCATGCCTTAAGTTCCAGCAAATCCCAGCGATTACCGTACAGGTCTTCAAATACGGCGACCGTGCCGTAGGTCTCGACGCGTGGAGATTCCATGAAGCGCACGCCGCGTTCGAGCATGGCGGCGTGGTCGCGATGGAAGTCGTCGGTGTGCAGGAAAAACCCGACCCGGCCGCCGGTCTGGTCGCCGATGCGCGCTTGTTGTCGTTCGCCCGAGGCCCGCGCCAGCAGCAGGGCGGTTTGCGCGCCGTCGGCGGGCGCGACCCGGACCCAGCGCTTGCCGCCGCCCTGGTCGATGTCTTCCAGCAAGACGAAGCCGAGCGACTGGGTGTAATAGGCGATGGCCTGGTCGTAGTCGGCGACGACCACGGTGATGCTGCCGATGCTGCGATTCATGACGATTCTCATGCGGGACCGCGCCCGCCGCGCGATCGGCGGCGGTTGCGGTCGAAAACGCGAGGCCGTGCCGGCCCCGTCGAAGCGGCGCCGGATCGAGGGGATGTCGAACGGCTTGCGACAATGATCGCGCAAGCGGCGGGAAGTTCAGCGCGGGCAGCGGAATTTGCGACGGATTACGCGGATGTGAGCACGCGTGATCGGGGGCTTGTGCTGGAAGCGGGAATTGGGATTCGGGAAGCGGGAAGCGGGAAGCGGGATGGGCGCTGTTGCGCCGAAGGCTTCGAAGCCTGCGCGGCGCGGCGCGCGGTGCGTTCGCGCGCCGCGAGGCGAATCGGGACGCCTCCCGATCCGCCCGCGGATATCGCGTGCTTAAACCGCCAGCGCTTCGCGCTGCTTGAGCACGAGTTCGGCGATGCCGGCTTCGGCCAGCGCCAGCAGGCCGTCGAGTTCTTCGCGGCGGAACGCATGGCCTTCGGCGGTGCCTTGCAGCTCGATGAAGCCGCCGCCGTCGTTCATCACCACGTTCATGTCGGTGTCGCAGTCGCTGTCTTCGGCGTAGTCCAGATCCAGCACCGGCACGCCGCGGTACACGCCGACCGACACCGCCGCGACCGCGCCGAAGATCGGATCGCGGGTGATCTCGCGCCGCGCCTGCAACCAGCGCACCGCATCGACCAGGGCCACGTAGGCGCCGGTGATCGCGGCGGTGCGGGTGCCGCCGTCGGCCTGCAGCACGTCGCAGTCCAGGGTGATGGTGCGTTCGCCCAGCGCCTTGCGGTCGATGCAGGCGCGCAGGGCGCGGCCGATCAGGCGCTGGATTTCCAGGGTGCGGCCGCCCTGCTTGCCGCGCGCGGCCTCGCGGTCGCTGCGGGTGTGGGTGGCGCGCGGCAGCATGCCGTACTCGGCGGTGACCCAGCCTTCGCCCTTGCCGCGCAGGAAGCCGGGGACCTTGTTTTCGACGCTGGCGGTGCACAGCACCTGGGTCTGGCCGAAGCTGACCAGCACCGAACCCTCGGCGTGGCGGGTGTAGCCGCGCTGGATGGTGACCTCGCGCATCTGGTCCGCGACGCGCCCGCTGGGGCGTGCGAGCGGACCGGCCGGAGCCTGGGCGGGTGCGGCTTTGGGACCGGTCATAAGCGCGGATTTACCGTTTGAGGGCCGGCGAGTTTACCATTCGCTCCCTGTAGGCTCGGAATTCGCGAATGATTCGCAGCATGACCGCCTTCGCCAGCGGCGAACGCGCGACACCCTGGGGCACGCTCGGCTGCGAGTTGCGCTCGGTCAACCACCGCTTTCTCGAGCTCGGCGTGCGCCTGGCCGATGAGCTGCGCGTGCTGGAACCGGCGTTGCGCGAACGCATCGGCGCGCGCATCGGCCGCGGCAAGCTCGACCTGACCTTGCGCCTGCGTCCGCCGGAAGGCGGCGACGCGCTGCAGCTCAATCCGACCCGGCTGCGCGAACTCAGCGATCTGGCCATCGATCTGTCGGCGCGCTTCCCGGCGCTGCGCACCGAGTTCACCGACCTGCTGCAATTTCCCGGCGTGCTGCAGGCGCCCAGCACCGATCCGGCCGAATTGCAGGCGCAGGCGCTGGCGCTGCTGGACAGCGTGCTCGACGAATTCGTCGCCTCGCGCGAGCGCGAAGGCGGCAAGCTCGCGGCGGTGATCGGCGAGCGCGTGGACGCGATCGCCAAGATCGCCTTGGACGTGCGCACGATGATGCCGGCGATCCGGGTCGGGCAGCGCGCCAAGCTCGAAGCGCGGCTGGCCGATCTGGCCCAGCCGGCCGACAACGGCCGCGTCGAGCAGGAACTGGTGATGTGGCTGCAGAAGCTCGACGTGGACGAAGAACTCGACCGCCTCGACTCGCACGTCACCGAAGCGCGGCGCGTGCTCAAGCTGCGCGAAGCGGTCGGCCGGCGCCTGGATTTCCTGCTGCAGGAATTCAATCGCGAAGCCAATACCCTGGGTTCCAAGTCGGTGGACGCGCGCAGCTCGGCCGCGGCGGTCGAGCTCAAGGTGCTGATCGATCAGGTCCGCGAGCAGATTCAGAACATCGAGTAGCCGGGAATCGGGAATGGGGAATCGGGAATCGTAAAGAGCTCCCGCTGACGCCGTTCGCGATTGCCGCTCTACCGATTCTCCATTCCCGATTCCCGATTCTCGAGCCCCAATGCGCGGAACCCTTTACATCGTCGCCGCTCCCTCGGGAGCCGGAAAATCCAGCATCGTCAACGCGGTGCTCGCGCGCGATCCGGACATCCGCCTGTCGATCTCGTTCACCTCGCGCCAGCCGCGTCCGGGCGAGCGGCACGCCGAGCACTACCACTTCGTCAGCGCGCAGGAATTCGAGGCGATGGTCGAGGCCGGCGATTTCTTCGAGCACGCGCGCGTGCACGGCGACTGGAAGGGCTCGGCGCGGCAGTCGGTCGAGCCGTTCCTGTCGGCCGGCAAGGACGTGCTGCTGGAAATCGACTGGCAGGGCGCGCGCCAGGTGCGGGCCAAGGTGCCCGACGCGGTCAGCGTGTTCATCCTGCCGCCGTCGCGGCAGGCGCTGGAGTCACGCATGCGTTCGCGCGGGCAGGACAGCGAGGAAGTGATCCGCCAGCGCCTGGCTGCCGCGCGCGAGGAGATGTCGCATTACGGCGAGTTCGACTACGTGATCGTCAACGAGATCTTCGACACCGCCGTGGACGAGATGTGCGCGATCTTCCAGGTCAGCCGCCTGCGCCTGGAGCCGCAGGTGGCGCGGCATTCGCGGTTGATCACGGCGCTGCTGGCGGATTGAGTCCCGGGGCCGGATCGCCGCGCGGGCGGCCCTGGCCGCCGCCGGAATCGCCGATTTCGCGCGCGAGACTCGGGTGGTCCGGCCTTCGGACCGCTAAGTGGCTGATTCATAAAGTCTAAAGACCGTAAATCTTGCCATGGAATCGCATAGTGGCTAGACTTCCCGGTCCCCATCCGCGTTACTAAAGACGGCCGCACCGGCCGCAGGAGCCCCATGGCCCGCATCACCGTCGAAGATTGCCTGGAAGTGGTCGATAACCGCTTCGAACTCGTCATGCTGGCCGCCAAGCGCGCCCGCCAGCTGGCCAACGGCGTCGAGCCGCAGCTGGACAACAGCGAAGCCAACGACAAGCCGACCGTGCTGGCGCTGCGCGAAATCGCCGCGCGCCAGGTCAACCCGGAATACATCGACGCGGTCGAGAAGGCCGAGCGCGAGCGCAAGGAACGCGAAGCCCTGGAATGGGCCGCCGCCGAAGTGGTCGCCGACGACGACCTGTCCAAGGGCGACGACTGAACCACCCGTCCCGCGCTCCGCGCGGGCCGCGGTACCGAAACGGCTCCGCCTCGACGGGGCCGTTTTCGTTTCTGCTGGAGGACGCCGAGGTCTGTTGTAGGAGGGGCTTCAGCCCCGATGCTTTCGGCTCAAATCGCCCGAAACCTCACCGCGACAGAAGCGAATGCGCCCCGCCAAGGTCTGTTGTAGGAGGGGCTTCAGCCCCGATGCCCTTGGCTCAAATCGCCCGAACCCTCGCCGCGACAGGAACGAATGCGGCCGGCCAAGATTTGTTGTGGGAGGGGCTTCAGCCCCGATGCTTTCGGCTCAAATCGCCCGAAACCTCACCGCGGCAGAAGCGAATGCGCCCCGCCAAAGTCTGCTGTAGGAGGGAGCTTCAGCCCCGATGCTTTTGGCTCAAATCGCCCGAAACCTCACTGCGACAGAAGCGAATGCGCCCCGCCAAGGTCTGTTGTAGGAGGGGCTTCAGCCCCGATGCCCTTGGCTCAAATCGCCCAAAACCTCACCCAGGTCGGAGCCAAAAGCATCGGGGCTGAAGCTCCCTCCCACAAAAGACGCCCTGAACCAGACAGCCCCCAACTGCGCAAGCCGTGACGGCGTACTTGCGCCGACCTGAGCCGCCGCCACATTCAAAGTACGTAATGCGTTGCGCCATGCGCCGCCGCACGCGTAAATTTCCGTTATGACACCTGCCGAGCCCGCGTTGAACACCTATCCCGCCGCTCCCGACGAAACGGAGCTGCCGGACTACGTGCGCGAGCTCGAGCTCGCGGCGCACTACCTGCCCGAAACCCAGCGCCTGCTGCTGCGCCGCGCCTGGGCCGTGGGCGCGGCCGCGCACGCCGGGCAGACGCGCAAGTCCGGCGAGCCCTACATCACCCATCCGGTCGCGGTGGCCAAGGTGCTGGCCGACCAGGGCCTGGACGTGGAAACCCTGGTCGCGGCGATCCTGCACGACACCATCGAAGACACCCCGGTCACGCGCGAATGCCTGGCCACCGAGTTCGGCCCGACCGTCGCCGAACTGGTCGATGGCGTCACCAAGCTCGACAAGCTGCAGTTCCGCGATCGCCAGGAAGCCGCCGCGGAAAGCTTCCGCAAGATGCTGCTGGCGATGGCGCGCGACCTGCGCGTGATCCTGATCAAGCTCGCCGACCGCCTGCACAACATGCGCACCCTCGGCGCGCAGAGCGCGGAAGCGCGCGAACGCATCGCCCGCGAGACGCTGGAGATCTACGCGCCCATCGCCCAGCGCCTGGGCATGAACCTGATCAAGGCCGAACTGCAGGACCTGGGCTTCCGCGCCCTGCATCCGTGGCGGCACGCGGTCATCGAAAAACGCATCCGCACCCAGCCGGTGGTGCGGCGCGAGTCGCTGGTGCAGATCGAAGCGCATCTGGCCCAGCGGCTGGCGAAGGAGAAGCTTCAACATCGCTTGATCAGCCGGGTGAAATCGCCGTGGAGCATCTACACCAAGATGCATCACGAGCATAAGAGCTTCACCCAGGTGATGGACGTGTTCGGCTTCCGCGTCGTGGTCAAGAGCGTGCCCGACTGCTATCACGCGCTCGGCGTGGTGCATTCGGCCTACAAGCCGCTGGATTCGCGCTTCCGCGACTTCATCGCCATTCCCAAGGCCAACGGTTACCAGTCGCTGCACACGGTGCTGTTCGGCCCCTACGGCTCGCCGGTGGAAGTGCAGATCCGCACCGAGGACATGGACCTGATCGCCGAACGCGGCATCGCCGCGCACTGGTCGTACAAGCACGGCGGCGAAGGCCCGAACAGCGCGCAGTCGCGCGCGCACAGCTGGATCGCCAGCCTGGTCGAGTCGCAGCGCGCGACCGGCTCGTCGCTGGAATTCCTCGAAAACGTCAAGGTCGATCTGTTCCCGGACGAGGTCTACCTGTTCACGCCCAAGGGCGACATCATGTCGCTGCCGCGCAATTCCACCGCGCTGGATTTCGCTTACGCCGTGCACACCGACGTCGGCAACCGCGCGGTCGCCGCGCGCGTGGACGGCAAGCTGGTTCCGCTGCGCACCAAGCTGGCCAGCGGCCAGCGCGTGGAGATCATCACCGCCAAGTCGTCCACGCCCAAGCCGCAGTGGCTGGAGTTCGTGGTATCGGGCAAGGCGCGCACCTCGATCCGCCAGCAGCTCAAGCAGCTCGAACACGAGGACGCCGTGCAGCTCGGCCATCGCATGCTCGACCGCTCGCTGGAAGTGCTGGAAACCTCGCTGGACCGCATTTCGACGCTGCGCCTTGAGGTGTACCTGAGCGAAAACCGCTACCCGCGCCTGGAAGCGCTGCTGGCCGACATCGCGCTGGGCAACCGCATGCCCAATCAGGTCGCGTTGGCGCTGGCGCGCGAGGCGCCGGGCAAGACCCGCGGCCGCGCCATCGACCGTCCGCGCCTGCCCGAAGACAAGATCCTGATCACCGGCGCCGAGCGCGGAGTGATCAGTTTCGCCAACTGCTGCTTGCCGTTGCCGGGCGACGAAATCATGGGCTACCACACCGCCGGCAAGGGCATCGTGGTGCACCGCATGGATTGCCCGAACCTCGCCGACTACCGCAAATCGCCCGACCGCTGGGTCGCGATCGGCTGGGACCGCCAGGTCTCCGGCGATTTCGCCGCGGCGCTGCGCATCGAGGTGGACAACCGCCCCGGCTCGCTGGCCCAGGTCGCCGCCGCGATCGCCGAAGCCGAATCCAACATCGACCGCGTCGAATACCTGGAGCGCGACGCCAACATCGCGATCATGCGTTTCGCCATCGAAGTGCACGATCGCAAGCATCTGGCCGATGTGATGCGGCGGGTGCGCAGGCTGGCGGTGGTGCTGGGTGTGCAGCGGATGTAGCTGGCGGCGGGAATCGGGAATGGGGAATCGGGAATCGTAAAAGCGGGCTTTGCGAGATCGGCCGGTTATTCGGCTTCGCCAAACTGCGGGTCAGGCCCGCTTTGCGATCCTGGACCCCACGCCCCGGCTTTTGCCTTTACGATTCCCGATTCTCCATTCCCCATTCCCGGCTCTCAAATGTCCCGCGAAATCATCCAAACCGACCAAGCCCCGGCCGCGATCGGCCCGTACTCGCAGGCCGTGCGCGTCGGCGACACCGTCTACCTGTCCGGTCAGATCGCGCTCGACCCGTCCAGCGGACTGGTCGTCGAAGGCGACATCGAAGCGCAGGCGCATCGCGCCTTCCGTAACCTGCAGGCGGTGTGCGAAGCCGCCGGCGGTTCGCTGGCCGACATCGTGCGGCTGGGCCTGTACCTCACCGACCTGGGCGCGTTCGGCAAGGTCAACTCGGTGATGGGCGAGTACTTCAATCCGCCGTACCCGGCGCGTTCGACCGTGGAAGTGTCGGCGTTGCCGCGCGGTGTCGCGTTCGAAGTCGATGCGGTGATGGTGCTGCGCTGATGTAGGAGGGGCTTCAGCCCCGATGCTTTTCGCTCAGATCGCCTGCAACTTCATCGCGACCTGAGCGAAAAGCATCGGGGCTGAAGCCCCTCCCACAGAGAATCGGGCTATTTTCGCTCGCGCGCCATCTCCACCCACAACCGCTCGCGCAGCGCGCGCGGCGTTTCCCCGGTCAGGCGTTTGAACGCGCGGCGGAAATCGCGCGGGTCCTTGTAGCCGATCGCCGCGCCGACGCTGGCGATGGTCGGGCCGCGTTCGCGCAGCAGCGCGTAGGCGCGGTCGATGCGCAGGCGGTCGTGGATCTCGTGAAAGCTGCTGCCTTCGCCGGTCAGTTGCCGGCGCAAGGTGCGTTCGCTGACATGCAGTTGTGCGGCGATGCCGGTCAGCTTGGGGTCCTGCGGCAACTGCGCGCGCAGCAAACGCTCCACCGCCGCCGACACTTCGCCGGGCACCGGGCCGCGCGGCATCTGCGCTTCGCACAGCGCCAGCACTTGCCTGGACGCGATCGGGTTGTGGGTCGGCAACGGCACCATCAGCCAGCTTTCGTCCAGCACCAGCCGGTCCTGCGGCTGATCGAAGGCGATCGGGCAGTCGAACACGTCCTGGTAACTGGCGCGGTACTCCGGCGCCGGATAACTGAATTCCAGGCGCAGCGGCCGCAGCGTGTCGCCGACCAGCCCGCGCGCCAGCGCCAGGCAACTGCTGAAGAATTCTTCCGCGACGAAACGGTGGATCGACGGAAACGTCAGGGTCATCTGCCCGGCCAAGGCCAGCGTGCCGGCCTCCGACGCGCTTTCGACGAAGCGCATCAGGCTGCCGACCACCGGGGTGAAACGCAGGCCGATCTGCAAGGCCTCGCCGAAGGTCGCCGCCGTGGTCATGGCCAAGCCGAGCAGGCCGAAATTGCCTACGTGCTGGCCGCGGCCGATGTCCAGGCCGATGCTCGGCGGCAGCACCTTGAGCGCGCGCTCGATCACCACCGCGGTCGGTCGGTCGGGCAGGCGCACGCCGGGGTCGCCGACCTGGGCGCGGCTCAGGCCGGTGCCGGCGAACCAGTCGTCGCTGGGCGCGCCGATCCGGTCCGCGGTCTCCAACAAGCCCCACAGCAGGTTCGGCGACATCAGCGCGATGTCGGCCTTGACGCTGGTGTTGTCCGGATCGGATGGCTGAGGCATCGCCCCTCACGATACTTGGCCGCACGGTTGACCGCGAATGCCCCCTTAGTGTGCCGCATTCGCCCTCACGCGCGCTCACCCCGGCGGCGGAGACTCGTCGTTCAGCCACCTTCGGGCCGTCGCGCGCCGCAACCCGCGCGGCGGCGCCGATCGCCAACATCACGGGGACTCCATGAGCCAGCCGATCCAGCCGATCCGCGCCTCCGTTCTAGCCGTTGCCGCCGCGGCCGCCCTGGCCGCCGGTTGCGGTCCCGAGCAGGCCCAGCACACGCCGACCGCGCAGGTCGCCGCCGGCGACGCCGCCTTTGCCGACAGCTTCCGCACCCGCTTGCTCGACGCCAAGGCCGGCGAGGTGATCGAAGTGCCGGCCGGCCGCTACACCTTCGACCGCAGCCTGACCTTGCGCGTGGACGGCGTGACCATCCGCGGCGCCGGCCCGGACAAGTCGGTGCTGAGCTTCAAGGGCCAGAAGGCCGGCGCCGAGGGGCTGCTGGTCAACGCCAGCAATTTCACTTTGGAAAACATCGCCATCGAGGACAGCAAGGGCGACGGCCTGAAGGTCAACGAAGCGGAAAACATCACCATCCGCAACGTGCGCGTGGAATGGACCGGCGGCCCGAGCACCAAGAACGGCGCCTACGGCCTGTATCCGGTCAAGACCCGCAACGTGCTGATCGAAAATTCAGTGTCGATCGGCGCCTCCGACGCCGGCATCTACGTCGGCCAGTCGCGCGACGTGATCGTGCGCAACAGCCGCGCCGAGTTCAACGTCGCCGGCATCGAGATCGAGAACACCATCAACGCCGATGTCTACGACAACATCGCCACCAACAACACCGGCGGCATCCTGGTGTTCAACATGCCGGCGCTGTCGCAGCAGGGCGGCGCGATCCGGGTGTTCAAGAACAAGGTGTTCAAGAACAACACCGCCAACTTCGGCGCCAAGGGCACGCCGGTGTCCAGCGTTCCGGCAGGCAGCGGCGTGGTGGTGAATTCCAACGACGATGTCGAGATCTTCGACAACGACATCAGCGACAACGCCACCACCAACATCATCGTCTCCAGCGTCTATTCCACCGGTTACAAGGACGACAAGGCGGCGAAGGATTTCGATCCGTATCCCGAACGCATCTCGATCTACGGCAACCGCTTGAAAGGCGGCGGCGATTCGCCGGACGGCCTGGACCTGAAAGCGCTCAAGACCGCGATCTACGGCCTGAGCGGGCATTTCCCCGATGTGCTGTGGGACGGCTACGCCAACGCGGCGTTGAAGACCGGCCCGCAGATCTGCATCCGCGACGTGTCCGGCGTGGTCAACGCCGACGGTCCCGGCGGCTACAAGAACCCGAGCCAGGACACCAAGCCCTACGCCTGCGATCTGCCGAAGCTGCCGGCGATCGACCTCAAGCGCGGCTGATCGATGCGCCTGATCACGATGCGTCATGCGGCGTTCTTGTTGTTGGCGTTGTTGCCCGCGGCCTGCGCGAAACCGGCCGCGGACGAAACCGGACGGGCGGCGCGGACGCCCGCCGGCATCGCCGCGGACTCGCCTTGGCAGCCGGTGCATTTCTTCGCCGAAGGGCAGCCGGAGGATCTGGCCGACTGGAATATCCTGCGCATCGCCGGCGGCCGCCTGCAATTGAATTCCGGCGTCTTGCCCTACGACCTCAACACACCGCTGTTTTCCGACTACGCGCACAAGCTGCGCACGGTGTGGATGCCGAAGGGGCAGGCGGCGGCGTACGACCCGCAGCAAGAGTTCGACTTTCCGCTCGGCACCGTCTTCAGCAAGACCTTCTACTACCCGCGCGGCGAAGGCGACGCCGTGCTGCGCAGTGCCGACGATGGCCCGGACCTGCGCGGCGGCGGTCTCGACCTGAGCAAGGTGCGGCTTGTGGAGACGCGCTTGCTGCTGCGGCGCAAGGACGGCTGGTTCGCGCTGCCGTATGTGTGGAACGCGGAACAGACCCGGGCCAGGCTGATGCGCGGCGGCGAGCTGGTATCGCTGGAGTTGGTCGATGCCGACGGAAAGCGCGAAAGCGCCGACTACCAGGTGCCCGATCAAAATCAATGCGCCGGCTGCCACGCCACCGACATGAAGACCAAGGCCCTGCATCCGCTCGGCCCGCGCGCGCGCCATCTCAATCGCGATTTCGCTTACGACGACGGCCTGGCCAATCAGATCGCGCGCTGGACCCAGGCCGGCTATCTGCACGATGCGCCGTCGCCACAGTCGGCGCCACGCGACGCCAACTGGCGCGACGCGGACGCGCCGCTGGAAGCGCGCGCCCGGGCCTATCTCGACGTCAACTGCGGCCACTGTCACAACCCGAAGGGCCCGGGCAACACTTCCGGGCTGTGGCTGGACGCGGCGACGCAGGAGCCGTTGCGGCTGGGCCGTTGCAAACTGCCGATCGCGGCCGGCAAGGGCACCGGCGGTCTGCGTCACGACGTGGTGCCGGGCAAGCCCGACGAATCGATCCTGACCTTCCGCATGCTCAGCGACGACCCGTCGGTGATGATGCCGGAACTGGGGCGCAGCGTCGTGCACGAAGAAGGAGTAAAACTGATCCGCGACTGGATCGCCGCGCAACAGGGGCAGTGCGGATGATCGCGACACAGCCACGGCGTCTTTTGTAGGAGGGGCTTCAGCCTCGATGCTTTTCGCTCCGATCGCACGCGACTTTCGAAAGGCCTGATCGAAAAGCCTCGGGGCTGAAGCCCCTCCCACAAAAGACCCGCGCGATCGCCGAATACCGTAACTCGAAGGGAATCCGGAACCAGAAAGATCCAGCAAGAACGCCACCGATGCATGCGTTCGAATCCACGACAACGAGAGGGGAGCTTGAGATGTCGCTGCGTAAACACCGCTTGGTCATCGCGACCAACACCGTGCTGACCGCGTTGTGCGGAGGCGCCTTCGCCCTGGCCGTGCCGGCCGCCTTCGCGCAACAGTCGGCGCCGAAAGAACTGGACAAGATCACCGTCACCGCGCAGAGCCGCGAGCAGGCATTGCAGGACGTCCCGATCGCGCTGCAGGTGGTGACCGATCAACTGATCGACGACGTCGCCGCGCAGGACCTGGGCGATCTGGACAGTTTCGTGCCGGGCCTGGTGGTGGACAGTCAGCAGCCGACCCAGCCCGGATTCGAGTTGCGCGGCATCAGCACGGACGACTTCGGCATCGGCACCGATCCCGCGGTCGGCGTCTATGTCGATGGCGTGTACGCGGGCCGCGGCGGCGGCGTGCTGCTGCCGTTCACCGACGTGGAGCGCATCGAAGTGCTCAAGGGCCCGCAGGGCACGCTGTTCGGCCGCAACACCGCCGCCGGCGCGATTTCGATCATCACCCGCAAGCCCGATACCGCCGCGACCGAAGTCAAGGCCAAGCTGCGCATCGGCAACTACGGCAAGCAGTACGTCGATGGCATGTTGAACCTGCCGACCGGCGAGGATTCGGCGTTCCGCTTCAACGCCCTGATCAATCACGCCGACGGCTGGATTCAGGACGCCGAAACCGGCCGCGACCTCAATCCGGAAAACAACTGGGCCACGCGCGCCGCGTTCAAGACCCGCTTCGGCGAGCGCACCAGCGCGTTGATCAGTTGGGATCACGAGAGCCTGGATCAGCTCGGCCAGGCCACCACCGGCATCGTCGCGCTGCCGCCGGCGCCGGGCCTGCCGAGCTTGCCGGTGGACGAATCGGCGTACCTGGACCCGCGCAAGATTCCCACCGTCAGCGACGCCGAAGGCAACGAAGAATCGCGGCGGTTCGACGGCGTGACCCTGATCGTCGATCACGGCTTCGACTGGGGCGGTTTCACCTCGACCACGTCCTGGCGCGACTACGACTCGGTCAACCGGGTCGAAGAGGACGGCACCAATCGCCGCTATCTCTACGTCGATTCGACCAATACCGAAAGCAACCGCAGCTATTACCAGGAATTCAAGTTCGCCGGCAGCACGGACAAGCTCGACTGGGTCGCCGGCGCCAGCTATTTCGACGAACGCGCGCGCCAGACCAGCGAAGTCAACGCGATGACCGATTCGGTCGATACCATCGTGCAGAACCTCGGCCTGGCGCCGACGCCGGACGGGCGCCTGTTCGGTTTCTTCGACGATATCCTGCAGGCCAACGGCATTCCGCTGACACTGCTCGGCCATCGCTGGAACGAGACCTTCCGCAACACGCTCGACACCAAGGCCTATGCGGTATTCGGCGATGTGATCTGGCACGCGACCGACAAGCTCAACCTGACCGTGGGCCTGCGCTACACCCGCGACGAGAAGAAATTCTCGTGGCTCAACACGCCGCGCTATGCGCCGACCCTGGATGCGACGTTGGATCAGCTGCAGGCGATCGGCTTCTTCGATCTGGTCGGCCTGCCGCGCGAAGCCTTCGTGTTCGACGTGGCCTTCATCGATCCGCCGGCGATGTTGAACAAGGGCATCACGCGCCGCACCTCCAACAGCTGGACCGACCTGAGCCCGCGCTTCGTCGTCGATTACCACTTCAACGACGACACCATGGTGTTCGCGTCGCTGGCCAAGGGCTACAAGGCCGGCGGCTTCAACTCGTTGCAGATCGGCAGCAGCTTCGAGAACGAAGACGTGTGGAACTTCGAGACCGGCATCAAGAAGGCGTTCCCGGCGCAACGCCTGCAGGTCAACGCGTCGGCGTTCTATTACGTCTACGACAACCGTCAGGCGGTGCGGCTGGACAGCAGCACCGACATCCCGCGCTTCGTCATCGACACCTCCGACCTGGAAGCCTACGGCCTGGACTTCGACATGCGCTGGCAGGCCACCGATCACTTCGGCCTGGACTTCAACGCCAGCTTCATCGATTCGACCTACAAGAACTACGTGACCTCCGACGGCATCGACGCCAGCGGCGATCCCACCGGCCTGCCGTACTGGTCCGCGGCCGGCGGCGCGCATTACGTGTGGGAACTGGGCGAGCACGGCGACGTGCGCGTGTCGCTGCGCCACGCTTATCGCGGCAAGGTGCGTTGCAGCGAGGAGTCGCGCGCACAGAACCGCTGCGGGGTGAGCCCGGCGCTGGACCTGGGCGAGGCGCAGAACCGCACCGACCTGCGCATCGGCTGGACCTCGCCGCAGGGCCGCTGGGGCCTGGCCGCCTACGGCAACAACCTGTTCGACAATCAGTACATCAACGCGCTGGGCACTTACGGCAAGAACGTGCTCGGCACGGTCGGCGCGCGGGTGAGCGAGCCGCGCACCTACGGGATCGAGTTCAGCGCGAAGTACTGACGGTGAGGAATCGGGAATCGGGAGATCCGATTCTCGATTCCCCATTCCCGATTCCCGCCCTATCCTTAGGCCATGCCGAGCCGTAAGGACGGGCCCTCCGTCGATCTCCACACCCAACCGCTGCCCCGTATGCCCGGGGTCGGCCCGAGCGTGGCCGAAAAGCTCGCCGCGCGCGGGTTGGTGAGCCTGCAGGATTTCTGGCTGCATCTGCCGCGCCAGTACGAGGATCGCACTCAGATCACCCCGATCCGGCTGCTGCAGGCCGGTGTCGCCGCCCAGATCGAAGGGCGGGTGGAGGCGGTGGATCGCGGCTTTCGTTACCGGCCGATGTTGCGCGTGGCGGTCGGCGACGATTCGCGCGCGACCGTGGTGCTGCGCTTCTTCCATTTCCGCGCGGCCCAGGTCGCGCAGTTCCGCGCCGGCGCGCGCGTGCGCCTGTACGGCACGCCCAAGCCCGGCCAGAACGGCCTGGAGATCGTCCATCCCAGTTACCGCGTGCTCGAGGACGAAGACGAAATCGCCCTGGGCGAACAACTCGATCCGGTCTATCCGGCGATCGAAGGCATCGGCCCGGCGACGCTGCGCCGCCTGATCGGCTTCGCCCTGGATCGCTTGCCCGACGACGCATCGCTGGAGCTGATCCCGAGCGAATTGCGCGAACGCCTGCGCCTGCCGACCCTGCGCGAAGCCCTGCTGACCGTGCACCGCCCGCCGGTGGATGCCGACGTGGCCGCGTTGATCGACGGCCGCCATCCGGCGCAGCGCCGGCTGGCGCTGGAAGAGTTGCTGGCCCATCACCTCAGCCTGCGCCGACAGCGCATCAGCCAACAGGCGCACAAGGCGCGGCCGCTCAAGCAGATGCCGTTGGCCGAGCGCCTGCGCAAGTCGCTGCCATTCAAGCTCACCGGCGCGCAGAAACGCGTGTTCGACGAAATCCGCGTCGATCTGGCCAAGCCTTCGCCGATGCTGCGACTGGTGCAGGGCGATGTCGGCAGCGGCAAGACCGTGGTGGCTGCGCTGGCGGCGATGCTCGCCGTCCAGCACGGCCGCCAGGCCGCGCTGATGGCGCCGACCGAATTGCTGGCCGAACAACATCTCAATAATTTGCGTAAGTGGCTCGAACCCCTGGACGTGCGCGTGGCCTGGCTGGCCGGCAAGGTCACCGGCCGCGCGCGCAAGACGGTGCTGGCGCAGGTGGCCAACGGCGAAGCCCAAGTGGTGGTCGGCACTCATGCGCTGATGCAGGAGGGCGTGGCCTTTCGCGATCTGGCGCTGGCGATCGTCGATGAGCAGCACCGCTTCGGCGTGCACCAGCGGCTGGCGCTGCGCGACAAGGGCGCCGGCGGCGCGGTCGGCGAGGACGCGATCGTGCCGCATCAGTTGGTGATGACCGCAACCCCCATCCCGCGCACCCTGGCGATGACCGCCTACGCCGATCTCGACGTATCGGCGATCGACGAACTGCCGCCGGGCCGCACGCCGGTGCAGACCGTCGCGCTCAGCGAAGAGCGCCGTCCCGAACTGGTGCAGCGCATCCGCACTGCCTGCGCCGAAGGGCGGCAGGCGTACTGGGTCTGCACGCTGATCGACGATTCCGACGAAGTGATCGCGCAAGCCGCGCAGACCACGTTCGAGGAACTGTCCGTGCAACTGGCGCCGTTGCGGGTCGGCCTGGTGCACGGCCGCATGAAGGCGAAGGAAAAGCAGGAAACGATGCGCGCGTTCAAGGACGGCGAGCTGGATCTGCTGGTCGCCACCACCGTGATCGAAGTCGGCGTGGACGTGCCCAACGCATCGCTGATGATCATCGAGAACGCCGAGCGCCTGGGCCTGGCGCAGTTGCACCAGCTGCGCGGCCGCGTCGGCCGCGGCAGCGCGGCATCGAGTTGCGTGCTGCTGTATCGCTCGCCGTTGTCGGGGCTGGCGCGGCAGCGGCTGGAAACGATGCGGCAGACCCACGACGGTTTCGTCATCGCGGAAAAAGACCTGGAATTACGCGGCCCCGGCGAACTCCTCGGCACCCGCCAGACCGGCCTCGCGGGCTTCCGCGTCGCCGATCTGGGCCGCGACACGGATCTGCTGCCGCTGGTGCAGGAACTCGGCGAGCGCTTGCTCAAGACCTCGCCGGAACTGGCCGAGCGCATCGTATCGCGCTGGGTGGGCGGAGCGGTGCGCTACGCGTCTGCTTGAGTTTCGAAGGCAGCGGCGAAGTTTGTGATGAGCTTCGCGCAGTCGCAGTGTCGGCGAACCGCTTCGGGTCTAATGATGCGGCTACGGGTTCTCAAGGATGGCGACGCCCGTCGCCGGAGCAACCGGGCCATCGACAGGAGTCTTGCATGCCCATCGCATTCGATCAGCCGCCCACTGCCGGTTACGACAGCAACAACTCGCCGGTCGGCTTGATGTTGATGCGGATCGGTGGAGGGGACTCGCTGCTGCTCACAAAGATATGCTGCTCGGGCGGTCGAAAATCTGCTGGCCGTGTGAGGGCAAAGCTTCCGCCGGAACCGTCTTAGATCAAACCGCGCAATTGCACCCGATTGCCATTCTTGCGATAGCTCGGTGCAATGAATGCGCCGCGATAGATCGTCCAGGGAGCGGGATGTAAGTGCCCTTGCCATGATCATTGACGGCCGTCGCGGCTGCAGCGGGTGTTTGTTCCGCTTGAACTACGGCTACGATCTCGGTTTCAGTCAACGCTTGGGCCGCCGACAATTGCGATAACTTGAGAGATGTCGGCGCAAGGTGTTCGTTACCGTCAGGACATCGGTCCTGATTACCCACGATGAGCAGGCGTAAAAACATGATTCAAGAGCAGGATTTGCTGGCTCTTTTCGAGAACGTCATCTCTATCGGCGACGGCGTGCTCAAATGCCAGTTGGATACACCCAGGGCGGTGTATCACCACTATCTCAAACCTGCGGCGGCAGGTTCTGAGAGCCCTGATCTGTTGATGGTTTCGAAAAATCGCGAAGACGATGAATTTGCTCGCTTAGTGTTAACCAGTCTCGATGTGCCGGATGTGCCGAAGCGCTTGATTCATGTGGATTTTCCGAAAGATCGATATAAATTTTCCGGCGCCTTGATCGCACCCCCGGCGTATTATTTTTATTTGAACGGCCTGCCCGACGACAAGCGCAAGAACTTGCTTTTGTGCTTGCCTTGTCATCATTCCGAATTCTCGGGTGACGAGTCGGCCGATGAATTTGTTTCGATGTGCAGGAAGGTTCCTGCGCTGGAGTGGGGGCGCGAAATTCATCCAAAAATCGTGCTGTATTTCGATAACCCGGCGACCGGTGGCGGCAGCGCGGAGCCAGGGGTTCTGGTCGATTTTGATTTGCTGCTTCGTGAGATTGACGGTATTGACGGCGTCGAGAATGCGTTTGTCGACATCACCAATTACCGCGGTGGCGTCCGTGAAGTCCTGTCTATCGGAAGGGACGCTTTCGTACTGATCACTGAGCGCGATGATTCGAACCAAGAGCTGATGGGCAAAGAGCTTTTAGTCGATCGCATATGGGCTTTCTTGACGGATTGATGCGAAAGAAATTTTTGGTGTCTGTTGTCCGGGCGACCTTTCTCTTCGCATTTCCGTCGCCTTTTGAGCCCTGGATGCCACCAGATTGAGTGTCAGCGATTGTCGGAAACGGCAGTACGCTGCTCTCTTTGTCGTCTAGGAAACAGAAATTTCAGGCGTGGGCTGCAACCGACAGCGGGAAACAACTCAGGCCGGCGGTACTGTTGGCGCGGACTCGTTTGCATACGGGTATCGGTGGTAGCTATGTAGGCGATCGTCCGTCTTTCGCTCAGGGAGGCAAGCTGACCTCCAGGGTCAGATGAGGGTGCACAGGCTCAAGGATCGCGGAAATCGACGAATTTCCCCGCCGCGCACCCCGATTCCCACACGTCCGCAAGATTTGGCATAGTGTGCCGCCAGCTGGAGGTTGTGCCCCGGATGCCGGGAGTCCCTCAAAACGCGGCAACGCAATGGTTCGGCCCGGCTTTCGACCGGCTGCATCCCTTGCTGCAAGCGCTGCACCGCAGCGGCGGCACCCTGGGCGGGGAGATCGCCATCTCCACCGGCGCCGGACTGGCCGGACGCATCGGGCGCCGGTTGGCGCGCAAGCGTGGCATTCCGGTGGATCGGCCGCGGCGCGGGTTCCGGGTCGATATCGTCCACGACGAACAGCGGATGCAGTGGCGCCGGCGTTTCGACGACGGCAGCGAACTGCTCTCGGTATTTCGTCCCGTGGGCCGTTACCCGGACGGGTATTGGCTGGAATCCACCGGCCCGGCGCGGATGATGCTCGGCGTCGATCTCGACGGCGGCGGTTGGCGCTGGCGCCTGCTCGGCGTCGATGTGCGCGGCATGGCGTTGCCGCTGTTTCTGTTTCCGCGCACCGACGCCTGCAAACGCATCGAACGCGATGAGCGCGGCGAAAGCGGCGAGCGTTATCGCTTCGCTGTCGCGTTCTCATTGTTTCCCTTCGGCGAACTGCTGCGCTACGAAGGCGCGCTGCACGCCATCCCGGCCGTTTCGGCCTCATCGGCCGATCCGGCCGGCGCAGCGGTGTTCGCTGCGCAAAGTTCCGCAGAACGAGTGACTACATGACCGACCGCATTCCCCTGCTTATCGACACCGACCCGGGCGTGGACGACGCGCTCGCCTTGCTGATGGCGTTCAACGATCCGCGCCATGAGCTGGTCGGCCTGACCATCGCCGCCGGCAACGTCGGCCTGAAACACACCGTCGCCAACGCGCTGAAGCTGTGCGAAGTGGCCGGTGTCGATGTCCCGGTGTTCGCCGGCGCCGACGCGCCGCTGCTGCATCCTTCGCCCGACGCGGGTTATGTGCACGGCCAGGATGGTTTCGGCGATGTCGGTTATGAAGCCGCCAAGCGGAAAGTCGAAGCCGAGCACGCCGCGCTGGCGATCATCCGTCTTTCGCACGAACACGCCGGCAAACTGCTGCTGGTCGCGCTCGGGCCGCTGACCAATGTCGCGCTCGCGCTCAAGCTCGATCCCACCTTGCCGCAACGCATCGCGCGTCTGGTGGTGATGGGCGGCGCGGTGACCTGCCAGGGCAACATCACGCCGGCGGCGGAGTTCAACATCTATTTCGATCCCGAAGCCGCGCACATCGTGTTCGAAGCGTTCGAACACCTGGATCTGGCCGATTGGGAAGCGGTGGTCGCGCACGGCCTGCTTCACGATCGCGTCGTCGGTTGGTTCAAGACCGATTCCGCGCGCGGGCAATTCTACGAGCGCATTTCGGAGAAGACCCGGATGTGGTCGATCGACCGCCGCGGCGATCACTGGCATGCGGCCGACGCGTTGGCGATGGCGTTCGCGCTGGAACCCGAAGGTGCGCTGGACGTGCAGTCGCGGCCGGTGTCGATCGAGCTGGACGGCACTCACAGCCGCGGCGCGACGGTGGTCGATTGGCGTCGTCAGGAGGGCAAGCCGGATAAGGCGGCTATCTTGATGAAATACGATCAACAGCGCTTCGAAAATCTGATCCAAGCCGCCCTATCCGCGTCCCCCGCGTAGGCATTAGGCGGCCGCCGCCCCGATCCGAAGAACCCAGCCACTTCGCCAACCAGACAAGCCAAGAGCCCAAGCCGCCCAACCCCCGGGCGGCTTCACCTAGCCATCAAACAAACCGACAGCTGTCAGGTGTTAGGACAGCGCCGAGGAGGCTGCCGCAGGAGCGAGTGCTCTCAATGAAGGGAGTTCCGCGCCCGCCCGCGCCCTCACCCCAACCCCTCTCCCGCAAGCGGGAGAGGGGCTCTAAAGGCGCTTCGGACGGTCCAGGCGGCTGCCAGCAGACCGGCCGGGCAAGGCCAGCAGCCTAACCCCACCTCCCCCAAACCCCACACTTGCACCACCCCCCAACCCCCCGCTATACTGCCCGACTTTCCCGCACACCTTAAGGTTGAGTGCCATGAAGGCAGGCATCCATCCCGAATACCGCAACGTCGTCTTTCAGGACGTCACCACCGACTTCCAGATCCTTACCCGTTCGACCCTGTCGAGCAAGGAAACGATCAAGGTCGATGGCGCTGAGTATCCGTTGATCAAAGTCGATATCTCTTCGGCTTCGCACCCGTTCTATACGGGCAAGCACAAGATCATGGACACCAGCGGCCGCGTCGATAAGTTCCGTAAGCGTTACGCGCAGAAGTAATTCGCGTCGCCGAAGCAATTCGGAACACATCGCTGCACGCATAACGGCTGCCCGCGAGGGCGGCCGTTTGCGTTTGCGCGCTTTCCGGCGTTGCGTGGCTTAGCCCGGGCCTGTTCGTCGAGAGCGCTTGCCTCGATGCCGATCAAGCCGCGCCAGGCTGTCCGCGTCCATCCCGAATCACACGGGCCCGGCACCGCTTTGGCCCCGGCTCGCGCGCACCAATCTCCACTGGTCCGGTCGAAGCCAGCCGCCATGTTCGCGTGCGCAGCTTTCGGCTGAGCGCTTGTCGCGTCCCGCTGAGCGCCCTCACCGCCGCGATCCCGATCGCCGGCGATGAACAAAGCCGGCCATTTCGGCAACCCGCCCGCCGCAATCATCGCCGCCTCCGCGGCCGCCCCGGTTCCGGCCCCGTTCCAGCCCGAAACCGCGCGAATCCAGCCGCAATCCACTCCACCGCAACCCCGCCGCCGCCCACTGGCACGTCAGCCGCCACATCGCGGCAACCGGACGGTCAAATAATCGTCGTAAGCGCCCGGCCGCCTTGGATTCCCGCCCCGGGCGCGAAACGCTGCGTGCCCCCGGTGACGCCGGCCCCAGCAAACTCCGAGCATTGGCTCTGAGAGCGTTGTGCGATAATTCACTATCGCAACGTGCTTGCGACCCCCTGTTCCCCTCCTGCCGCGGCCACCCTCCGCGGCAGCAGACTGAGGAGTGTTTCGTGTCCGAAGATTCCAACAAAACCCGCCTCGATCAGGTCACCGTGACCGCCGGCGACAAGAACTTCGCCCTGCCGGTGCAGCACCCGGTGCTCGGCGCGCCCTGCGTCGATATCGCCAAGCTGCCGAAAGAAACCGGGATGTTCACCTACGACCCGGGCTTCACCGCGACCGCCAGCTGCAAGTCGGCGATTACCTACATCGACGGCGACGAAGGCGTGCTGCTGTATCGCGGCTACCCGATCGAACAGCTGGCCGAGAACTCGAACTTCCTCGAAGTCGCCTATCTGCTGATGAACGGCGAACTGCCGTCGGCGACCGAGTTCAGCAAGTTCGAACACGAAGTCACGCATCACACGATGATGCACGAGGCCTTCCGCACCTTCCTCTACGGCTTCCGTCACGACGCCCATCCGATGGCGATGTTGGTCGGCATGCTCGGTTCGATGGCGAGCTTCTATCACAACGAGTTGGACCTGGAAGATCCGGAGCAGCGCCGTCTGGCCGCGATCCGCCTGATCGCCAAGGTGCCGACCATCGCCGCCGCCTGCCACCGTTATTCGATCGGCTGGCCGATCCGTTATCCGAAGAACAGCCTGGACTACACCACGCGCTTCCTGCACATGCTGTTCGAAGTGCCGAGCGAGCCGTTGCAGCTGAGCCCGGTCGCCGCCAAGGCGATGGACCTGTTGTTCATCCTGCACGCCGATCACGAGCAGAACGCATCGACCTCGACCGTGCGTCTGGTCGGTTCGACCGGCGCCAACCCCTACGTCAGCGTCGCTTCCGGCGTCGCCGCGTTGTGGGGACCGGCGCACGGCGGCGCCAACGAAGCCGTGCTCAAGATGCTCAACGAGATCGGCCGTCCGGAGAACGTCAAGGCCGCGGTCGATAAGGCCAAGGACAAGGAATCGGGTTTCCGCCTGATGGGCTTCGGCCACCGCGTCTACAAGAACTACGACCCGCGCGCCGCGCTGGTGCGCAAGATGACCCACGACGTGCTCGGCGAACTCGGCGTCAACGATCCGCTGCTGGAAGTGGCGATGAAGCTGGAAGAAGCGGCGCTGAAGGACGATTACTTCGTCCAGCGCAAGCTCTACCCGAACGTCGATTTCTACTCGGGCATCATCTACAAGGCGCTGGGCATCCCGGTGGAAATGTTCACGGTGATGTTCGCCATCGCGCGCACTGCCGGCTGGGTGTCGCATTGGCTGGAACAGCAGAACGATCCGGAGAACAAGATCGGCCGTCCGCGCCAGATCTACACCGGTCACGGCGTGCGCGACTACGTGGCCGCCGACAAGCGCTGAGACGTTCGCACTCGCGATCAGTGAAAACGCCCCGTTCGCGGGGCGTTTTCTTTTGTGCGAAGGGCAGGTCGCGATTGGTTCGAAGTTGGGTTGCGCTGGCCGCTCAGCGCTGGCCGCGCATCGTGCGCGCGACCGCGGCAACCGCTAGCCGCGTTCGAATTCGGAAATTTCCTCATCGGCGAGCAACTGGCGCAACTGGCTCGCGGTCGCGCGTCGCATCGGTTTCTCATCGACGTTCGACAGCGGCGCCTGGCGCAATACGTCCAGCGGCAATACCGTCAGGTCGAAGGTCAGTTCCTCCGCGCTGAACACCCACACCGGAAAGTCTTCGCTGCGTTCGCGGTCCAGACGCAGGCGGCGATCGCGCGCTTCGGCCGGGATGCGGTGGTGTTCGAGGAACATCGGCACGGCTTCGGGATCGTCGCTGTACAGATGCAGCGCGACCGGGCTGCGCGCGTCGGCGGTGCCGTCGAGCACCGGGCCGATCAGGCGCGGCTCGAATTCGCGGAAGAACTCCAGCGCGCGCAGGGCCGCTTCGCGGCGCTGGCGCAGGCCGCCGAGATGTTCGCGTTGAAACAGGCGCTGGTATTCGCGCAACGCGTCTTCGATCTCGCGGTTACGCGGCAGCGAGGCGTCGTCGAAAATGCCGAGGCGTTCGGCGGCTTTCAGCTTGGCCTGGTGGTAGTCGCGGATCCCGCTTTCGGCGATCAGGCGGGCGGCTTCGTGGGCGAGGCGGTGACGGCGCTCGCGGATGCGGGTCTGCGCATGCTGATGTGCGTGCTGTCGGGCCTGGTGCATCTCGACCTCCGGGCTGGCACGGCACGGCGAGGGCTTTCGCCGCGGCCGGGTAAGCCGGCAGGCCCAAAACTAGCACGTTCGTCTATCACGGCAATGTCCAGGCCGGGACAGGGGGTTCAGGCGCCAGATAGGGCAAGGACGAGCGCCGGCGCCGGCGCGCGGGCAAGAAAAAGGCCGCATGCGCGGGGGCATGCGGCCTTCGTCGGTGGTGCGGCTGGTGGCGGTCAGAAGATGTCGAAGGACTCTTCCGAGGGCGCGGCGTCTTCGTGGCCGTAGTCGGTGTAGGTCTGCATGCGCTCCAGATCCTCCGCCTTGACCCATTCCATCACGCCGCCGGCGCCGTCGGGAATCAGCGCGCCGTTGCCGGCCACCGAGACCTTGACCATGCCCTGCGGCGGCTCGTTGGGCTGGATCGGCTGATCCTTGAGCGCCACGCGCATGTAGTCGATCCAGATCGGCAGCGCGGCCTTGCCGCCATATTCGCGGTAACCCAGCGACTTGTAGTTGTCGCGGCCGACCCAGACCGTGGTGACGTAGGGGCCGCCGACGCCGGAGAACCAGGCGTCGCGGTGCTCGTTGGTCGAACCGGTCTTGCCGCCGACGTCTTCGCGGCCGAGTACCTTGGCCGCGGTGCCGGTGCCGCGTTTGACCACGTCGCGCAGCATCGAGATGATCTGGTAGGCGATGCGGTCGTCGATCGCGCGCGGGGCGACGTTCATGGCGGCGATTTCGGCCGGGGTGAGCGGCTTCTTCGCCGGTTCCGCCGGCTTCTTGTCCTTGTCCTTGCCGCTCTTGTCCTTGGGATCGGGCTTCTTGGCGTCGGCGCTGTCGGTGCCCGGCGCGGGGCCCAGGTCGAAGCCATCGACGACATTGTTGGCCGGCAACGCCGCCGAGGCGGTGGCGCCGCGGCCGACGCATTCGGAGCAGGCGGTGGCGGGCTTTTCCTTGAACACCACCGCGCCGGCGCGGTCCTTGACCTCGTCGATGAACCACGGGGTGATGCGGAAGCCGCCGTTGGCGAAGGTGGCGTAGCCGCGAGCCACCGACAGCGGCGTCAGCGAGGCGGTGCCCAGCGACATCGACAGGTTCGGCGGCAGTTGCTCGACTTCGAAACCGAAGTGGCTGATGTACTTGCGCGCGAAGTCCACGCCGATCGCGTCGAGCAGGCGCACCGAGACCAGGTTGCGCGACTGCACCATCGCCTCGCGCACCCGCATCGGGCCGGCGAAGTTGCCGCTGTCGTTCTGCGGGCGCCACAGATGGCCGCGGCGATCCTTGAACACCACCGGCGCGTCGAGCACGATCGAGGCCGGGTTGTAGCCGCGTTCGAACGCGGCCGCGTACACGAACGGCTTGAAGCTCGAACCCGGCTGGCGCCGCGCCTGGGTGGCGCGGTTGAACTTGGCGCCGGCGAAGCTGTAGCCGCCCGACAATGCGCGCAGGGCGCCGTTGCCGGGTTCCAGCGACACCAGCGCGGCCTGCGCCTGCGGCAGCTGATCCAGGCGGTAGCTGACCACCGGCGGTTCGCTAGGCGCGGCCGGGGCGGGGTCGCCGGGCTTGGCTTCGGCGGCCGCCTTGGCCGGGGTTTCCAGGCGCGCGATGCGGGTCACGTCGCCGCGCTTGAGCAGGCTGCCGGGACTGCGTCCGGCGTAGCCCTGCTTGTCGTCCAGGGTCAGCTCGGTGCCGTCGCCGAGGACCACGGTGGCTTGCGAGCCGCTGATCGACAGCACCACCGCCGGCAGCAGGTTGGCCTGCGCCGGAATGCCGCGCAGGCGCACGCGCGCGGCCGTGGCGTCTTCGCTCGGGGCGAGGTCGAAGTGTTGTTCGACGCCGTGCCAGCCGTGGCGGCGGTCGTACACCGCCAGGCCGTCGCGGATGGCCTTGTCGGCGGCGATCTGCAGGGGCGGGTCGATGGTGGTGGTGACGTGGTAGCCCTTGGTCAGCGCTTCGGCGCCGTAGCGGGCGACCATTTCCTGCCGCACCATTTCGGCCACGTACGGCGCGTAGACCTCGACCGGGCGCTCGTGCGGCGTGGCGTGCATCGGCACGGCCTTGGCCTGGGCGGCTTCGGCGGCGGTGATGAAGCGCTGCTCGGCCATGCGGTCGAGGATGTAATCGCGGCGCAGCTTGGCGCGCTCGGGATTGCTCAGCGGGTTGCCGCTGGAGGGAAACTTCGGAATGCCGGCGAGCGAGGCCATCTCGTCGAGCGACAGCTCGCTCATCTTCTTGCCGTAGTAGAACTCCGCCGCCGCGCCCACGCCGTAGGCGCGGTTGCCGAAGAAGCTCTTGTTCAAGTACAGCTCGAAGATCTCGTCCTTGCTCAGCTCGCGCTCCATGCGCATGGCCAGCAGCATTTCGCCGAGCTTGCGCTTGTAGCTGTATTCCGAGCTCAGGAAGAACTGGCGCGCGACCTGCTGGGTGATGGTCGAGCCGCCCGGCACGCGCTTGTCGTCGGTGGTCGCCAGCAGCCAGATCGCGCGGCCGATGCCTTTGTAGTCGATGCCGTGGTGCTGGTAGAAGCGCGAGTCTTCGATCGCGATGAACGCCTGCTTCTGGCGTTCGGGCACGTCTTCGATCGCGATCGGATAGCGCCGGGTCTCGCCGAACAGCGCCATCAGGCGGCCGTCGCGGGCGTAGACGTACATCGGTTCCTGCAGTTCCACCGTGCGCAGGGTTTCGACGTCGGGCAGTTTGGGGACGATCAGGTAGTACAGGGTGCCGAGCGCGATGGCGCCCAGCAGGGCCACGCCGATGAACGCGTAGAGCGCCCAGCGCAGCCAACGGCGAATACGGGACATCGAATCGGGTTCCGGAGTCGGTGGTCGTGACGGGCAAGTATAGAGGAGCGCGGATCGCGACCCCGATCCCGATTTGCATCGGTTTGGACGGGGCCTGTGCCGGGCCGGGTCGGTGACGGTCGGGTGAAGTCGGGCCGCGCCCAGGGCGGGAGCGGCGCCGGCGCCGCGCCGGGCCGGGCTCACCCAGGCTCACCGGTTTGCCATGGACCTTGCCGGACCTGTGAACGGCCGCGCATTGCCGCGTTAGGGTGGTCGCGCGAACTGTAGCGGCCGGCACGGATCGCGGCGGCGCGGCGATTGCAGGATCGGTGAACAGCGGCCTGGAGCGACATCCGGGCCCTGGCGAGCACGCCCCGTCTCGTGATTGCGATCGCATGTCGCTGGCTCATGGCGGATTCGTTGCATCTGGCACTTGACCTGTGGACTGACGGTGGTGGTCACGTGACGCCAAGGGTCAAAAAAGCACGACTGGGTTGGCAAACCCAAAAGAAGTGGTTGCCAGCCTGTGAAAAGTCCGTTATCTAATCCGGGGCCACACGAAGTGCGCGTAAGCGCTTGTGGCATGGGGAGATAACTGTGGGACTCATCACAAAAAGCCAGCCGGCCTTGGTCGGTGTGGATATCAGCTCGACCGCGGTAAAGTTGCTGCAACTCTCACGAGTGGGCAATCGCTACCGCGTTGAGCATTATGCGGTCGAACCGCTGCCGCCCAATGCGGTGGTGGAAAAGAACATTGTCGAGGTCGAAGCGGTGGGCGAGGCGATCAAACGCGCTGTCGCTCGATCGGGGACCCGCGTGAAGCACGCCGCCGCCGCGGTCGCCGGTTCTTCGGTGATCACCCGCGTCATCGGCATGCCGAGCGATCTCGACGAAGACGAGTTGGAATCGCAGATCGAGCTGGAGGCGGCCAACTACGTGCCGTATCCGATCGACGAGGTGAACCACGACTTCGAAATCCTCGGCCCGATGCCGGGCAGCCCGGACATGGTCCAGGTGCTGCTCGCGGCCTCGCGTTCGGAGAACGTCGAAGTCCGGGCCTCGGCGCTGGAGCTCGGCGGCCTGACCCCCAGGGTCATGGACGTCGAAGCCTTCGCCATCGAGAACGCCTTCGCCCTGCTCGCCGACACGCTCAGCAGCCCGCGCGACGGACTGGTGGCGCTGGTGGACTCCGGCGCGACCATGACCACGCTCAATGTCTTGCGCAACGGTCGCAGCCTGTATCACCGCGAACAGGTGTTCGGCGGCAAGCAGCTGACCGACGAGGTGATGCGCCGCTACGGGCTGAGCTACGAAGAAGCCGGTCTGGCCAAGCGCCAGGGCGGGTTGCCGGAGAGCTATCAGGCCGAGGTGCTTGAGCCGTTCAAGGAGGCGATGGTCCAGCAGGTCAGCCGTCTGCTGCAGTTCTTCTATGCCGGCAGCGAGTTCAACCGCGTCGATCAGATCGTCCTGGCCGGCGGCGGCGCCTCGATTCCGCGCATCGCCGAGATGGTCGAAGAACAGCTCGGCGTACCGACCACCGTGGCCAATCCGCTCGCGCACATGACCCTGGGCCCGCGTGTCCAGGCCCATGCGCTGGCGCAGGACGCGCCCGCGCTGATGATTGCCTGCGGCCTGGCCCTGAGGAGCTTCGACTGATGGCACGCATCAACCTGCTCCCGTGGCGCGCCGAGCGCCGCAAAGCACGACAGAAGGAATTCGGCGCCATCCTCGCCTTGTCGGCCCTGGCCGCCGCGGCGCTGTCGGTGCTGATCGTTTTCTACTACAGCAGCGAAATCAGCGGCCAGCAGAACCGCAACACCTTCCTGGAAGGGCAGATCGCGGAAGTCGATAAGAAGCTGACCGAAATCGAAGAACTCGACAAGAAGAAGGCCAAGCTGCTCGCGCGCAAGGAAGTGATCGAGAAGCTGCAGTCCAACCGCTCGCAGATGGTGCACCTGTTCGATTCGCTGGTGCGCACCATTCCCGACGGCGCGGTGCTGACCGCGATCAAGCAGGACGCCGAGACGCTGACCCTGGAAGGTCGCGCTCAGTCCAACGCCCGCGTCAGTAGCTACATGCGCAACCTCGAGGTCTCCGGCTGGATGAGCAAGCCGGACCTGACCATCATCGAGGCGAAGGATGGTGGTGGTAAGGGTCTGCCGTACGAGTTCAAGCTGACGGTGAAACTGGCCAACCCGAACGCGCCCAAGGACGAGGACGGCGACGGCATTCCGGACGCGCCGGTCGCGGCTCCGGTCGATGCGGCCGCCGCCGCTGCCGGCACCGCGCCCGCGGGCGGTACGGCTCCGGCCGGTTCCGCTCCGGCCGCCGCGCCTGCCGGTGCCGCCGCGCCGACGGCCAAGCCCGGTGCCGCACAGCCCGCCCCGGCCAAGCCCGCGCCCGAGGCCGCCAAGCCCGCCGCCACCCCGGCCAAGCCCGCGCCGGCCGCCCCGACCAAGACAGGAGCCGCGTCGTGAGCAGAAAGGCTTCGATGAAGAACTTGGACTTCAACAACATCGGCGGTTGGCCGCGTCAGGCGCAGATCATCTTCTGCGCCGTCGTCGGCATCGTGATCATCGGCCTGGCCTGGTGGCTGTTCGTCAGCGACAAGCGCACCGAGCTGGAAGGCCTGGAGCGCAAGGAAACCGAACTGCGCGGCACCTTCGAGACCAAGCAGGGCCGCGCCGCCAACCTGGAGCCGCTCAAGCAGCAGCTGACCCAGATGGAACAGCAACTGCAGCAGATGCTGCGCCAGCTGCCCAGCAAGACCGAGATGCCCGACCTGATCGTGGACATCTCCCAGACCGCGCTGGCCACCGGCATTTCCAACGAGCTGTTCCAGCCCGGCGCGGAAGTCCCGAAGGAGTTCTACGCCGAGAAGCCGATCGCGCTGCGCATGGTGGGCACCTACCACCAGTTCGGCGCCTTCGTCAGCGGCGTGGCTTCGCTGCCGCGCGTGGTCATCATGACCATGCACGACATCTCGCTGAAGCCCAAGGGCAGCAACAACAAGGACGCGCTGGGCGGGATCACCCCGAACAGCCCCCTGGAGCTGGCCGGCACGGTCAAGACCTACCGCTATCTGGATGAAGACGAGATGGCTGCGCAGAACAAGCCGGCCGACGGCACGGCAGGCGCGAACGGCGCTCCGGCGCCGGCCGGCGACAAGAAGGAGGGCACCTGACATGCGCGCTTCCTTCGTGCTTAACCGCTCTTCGCTCGCCGCCGCCTGCGCGGTCGGCCTGGCCCTGCTCGGCACCGGTTGCTTCCGCAGCATCACCAGCACGCCCGGCGAGGCGCCCAATCTCGAGAAGTGGGTCGCCGAGATCAAGGCCAAGCCGGCGCCGCCGCTGGACCCGCTGCCGGTCATGCAACAGTTCGAGACCTTCGAGTACGCCGCGCAGGATCTGCGCGATCCGTTCAGCACCGCCTTCACCGACGAGGACACCGGATCGGGTCCGCGTCCGGAGAAGGCGCGACGCAAGCAGCCGCTGGAACAGTTCCCGCTCGATGGTCTCGACATGGTCGGCACCCTCGGACGCGGCAGCGGTATCGTGGCGCTGGTCATGGCGCCCGACAAAGTGACTTATCGTGTTCGACCCGGTGCGTACATGGGGCAGAACGACGGTCGTGTGACCGCCGTGACTGAGGAACGCATCGACTTGGTTGAACTGGTGCCGGATGGCGCAGGCGGTTGGCTGGAACGTCCGGCTTCCGTGGCGCTGGAAGATCAATGATTAGGGGATAGCATGATGATCGTATTCAACGCCAACAACATGCCGTCGGACCGACGCCCCATGGCCTCCGGCACCCGCATGGCCGGGCCCCGCATGGCCGGACTGGTAGTCGGTCTGCTGGCCGGCATCAGCGCCGCGCAAGCGGCGCCGCAGACGGCTCCGGCGGCACCCGCCGTCCAGCCGCCGGTCGCGCTCGCGGCCGCGCCGGCCGTGGCACCGACGCCGAGCAACGACCCGTCCAAGCAATTGCCGGGCACGATTTCGGTCGCCAACATCGACTTCAAGCGCGGCGACGGCGGCTCCGGCAAGCTGATCGTGCGCTTCAGCGGTGAAGGCGCATTGCCCGACATGCGCAGCCAGGGCGCGCAGGTGATGATCAACGTCGGCAACGCGCAGCTGCCGGCTTCGTTGCAGCGTCCGCTCAACGTCGCCGACTTCGCCACGCCGGTGCAGCGCATCGACGCGCGCACCAGCGGCACCGGCGCGCAACTGGTGCTCAACACCAGCGGCGCCTACGACACGATGGCGTACCAGACCGGTCGCGACTACATCGTGGAAGTGGTGCCGCGCACGGCGCAGAGCGGCAATCGCGCGGTAGGCGCGGCGGCCACCGCCGGCGGCGCCAAGCCGGCCTCCGGCGCGTCGCCGACCTCCGGCAGCATCAGCGCTCCGGCCCCGGTCGCCCGCACTTACGGCGGCCGTCCGGTGACCTTCAACTTCCAGGACGTGCCGGTGCGCACGGTGCTGCAGTTGGTCGCGGAAGAGTCCAACCTCAACATCGTCGCCGCCGACACCGTGCAGGGCAACGTGACCCTGCGCCTGGTCAACGTGCCGTGGGATCAGGCCCTGGACATCGTCCTGCAGGCCAAGGGTCTCGACAAGCGCCGCAGCGGCAACGTGGTGTGGGTCGCGCCGCAGGCCGAAGTCGCCAAGTACGAGCAGGATCGCGAAGACGCGCGCATCGCCCTCGACAACCGCGTCGACCTGACCACTGAGTACGTGCAGGTCAACTACCACAATGCTGCGCAGATCTATAAGGCGTTGACCGAGGCCAAAGGTATCGGCGGTGGCGGCACGGGTGGCGGCGAAGGCTCGAACAGCGAAAACGGCTTCCTCTCGCCGCGTGGCCGCCTGGTCGCCGACGAGCGCACCAATACCTTGATGATCAGCGACATTCCGAAGAAAGTCGCACAGATGAAGGAGTTGATCCGGGTCATCGACCGTCCGGTCGATCAGGTCCTGATCGAGGCCCGCATCGTCATCGCCAACGAAAGCTTCGCCCGCGATCTGGGCGCGCGTTTCGGTGTGTCCGGCCAGAAGGGCGACGTGATCACCAGCGGTACGCTGGAGAGCATCAACAACTACCGCAACACCACCGCCAAGAACGATCTGATTCGTGGTCAGGCGAGCAGCTTGATCGATGACGCGTTGGCGGCCGAGCAGCGTAACGATATTACCAAGGGCACGGCCCTGCGCGATCAGGCCCGTTCGCTGCTGCAGACCTTGACCAATCCGGCGTTCCTGTTCCCGGCCAGCCTCAATGCCAACCTCCCCGCAGCCACTTCCGGCGGCGCGCTCGCGTTCACCATCCTCGGCAAGTTCGTCGACCTGGACATAGAGTTCAGCGCGATGCAGACCGAGGGTCGCGGCGAAGTGGTCTCCAACCCGCGCGTGGTCACCAGCAACCAGCGCGAAGCGGTGATCAGCCAGGGCCAGGAAGTCGGCTACGTGACCATCTCGCCGCAGCAGGGCGGCAACAGCATTCCGATTCCGAACGTGCAGTTCAAGGACGTGCTGATGGAGATGAAGGTCAACCCGACCATCACCAACGACGGCCGCGTGTTCCTGAATCTGAACGTCAAGAAGGACGAGGTCGAAGGCTTCATCGATACCTCGATCGGTCAGGTGCCGCGGATCGCCAAGCGCAACATCAACACCGCGGTGCTGGTCGAGGACGGCCAGACGGTCGTGATCGGCGGCGTGTACGAGTTCAAGGACCGCACCGATCTGTCCAAGGTGCCGTTCCTGGCCGACATCCCGTTCCTCGGCAATCTGTTCAAGAAGAAGGGCCGCAGCAAAAGCAAAGCCGAGCTGTTGATCTTCGTGACGCCGAAGGTGATGAAGGTGTCGCAGCGCTGATTGCGGCGTCGTTTCGGCAAAGAGGGCCTGCGGGCCCTCTTTGCGTTTGTGGCGGCCGGCGATTGCCGCATTCGGCCGTTCAGGCGCGCGCGGCCGGCGCCGGCTGCGGTCCGGCGAATCCGCCTCCGCCTCGGTTCGACCGCCGGCCACGACCTTCGGCACTCCCGCCTCGCCGCCGCTTGGCGCCGAATGAAACTGGCGGAACGCGCTCGATATCGAGCGTCCCGCTCGCCCGCTGGCCACGCTCTGTGCCTCCGGGTTGAACCTCGGCGGCCGACTTCGGTCAAAATCGACCCGAACCTTTCCCGCCCCGCCCCCGCTCGCAACTGGATACCGGATGGACAGCGCACCGCAGATCGCTCAGCAAACCGTCGTCGCCGACGTCGACATCGCCCGCTTGCACGATGCGTTCAAGCATCTGCGCGATGCCCTTTCGCTGGAGATCGTCGGCCAGGCCGAGTTGATCGAACGGCTGCTCATCGCCTTGCTGGCCGACGGCCATCTGCTGGTGGAAGGCGCGCCGGGCCTGGCCAAGACCAGCGCCGTGCGCGCGCTCGCCGCGCGCCTGGAGGCCGAATTCGCCCGCGTGCAGTTCACCCCCGACCTGCTGCCGGCCGACCTCACCGGCACCGAGGTGTGGCGCCCGCAGGAAGGCCGCTTCGAATTCCAGCCCGGGCCGATCTTCCATCCGATCCTGCTCGCCGATGAAATCAACCGCGCGCCGGCCAAGGTGCAGTCGGCGTTGCTGGAAGCGATGGGCGAGCGCCAGGTCACCGTCGGCCGCGCCACCTACGCGCTGCCGCCGCTGTTCCTGGTGATGGCGACCCAGAACCCGATCGAACAGGAAGGCACCTTCCCGCTGCCCGAGGCGCAGCTCGATCGCTTCCTCATGCACGTGCGCATCGGCTATCCCGAAGCCGCGGCGGAAACCGAAATCCTGCGGCTGGCGCGCGAACGCGCGCGGCAGACGCTCAAGGCGGTGACCGAGCCGGTCGCGCGGATGCCGCTGGCCGACGTGTTCGCCGCGCGCGCGGCGGTGCTGGACTTGCACGTGGCGCCGGCGGTGGAACGCTATCTGGTCGAGATCGTGCTCGCCTCGCGCGACGCCGGCCGCTACGACCCCGCGCTCGCGCGCCGCATCGCCTGGGGCGCGAGCCCGCGCGGCTCGATCGCGCTGGAGCGTTGCGCGCGCGCCCACGCCTGGCTGGGCGGACGCGACTTCGTCACCCCCGACGACGTGCGCGCGATCGCGCCGGAAGTGCTGCGCCATCGCATCCTGCCCAGCTACGAAGCCACCGCCGAAGGCTGGGACGGCGATCGCCTGCTCGGCGAACTGCTCAAGAAGGTGCCGTTGCCTTGAGGGCGGGAGAGTCGGGATTCGGTATGGGAGACGGCGGCCCGCGCGGCGCCGGATGGATCGATGAGCTGCCGGACCAGGGATCGGGAATGAACACTGCGGACAGCGGCGTGAGCGGACGTGGAATCGGTCGATGAGTGATGGAATCGTTCCGAGCTTGGCCGAGCTGGTCGCCTTGCGCGCCGCCGTCAGCGGCCGCCGCAGCGCGCGCCTCGGTCGCCACGGCGTCAGCGGACAGGCGTTGTCGCCGCTGCGCGGCCGCGGCATGGAATACGCCGAGTCGCGCGAGTATTCGCACGGCGACGACGCGCGCCACATCGACTGGCGCCTGACCGCGCGCACCGGCCGCGCCCACACGAAATTGTTCCAGGCCGAGCGCGAGCGGCTGACGCTGATCGTCGCCGACACCGCGCCGTCGCTGTATTTCGGCACCCGCGTGCGCTTCAAGTCGGTGCAGGCCGCGCGCGCCGGCGCGATCGCCGCCTGGGCCGCGGCGCGCGACGGCGACCGCATCGCCGCGCTGCGCGGCAGTCTGCGCGAACCGCCGGTGAACCCGGGCTCGGGCCCGCGCGGCGCCTTGCGCGTGCTCGATGCGATGGTGCGCTGGTACGCACAGGCGCCAGCCGAGGATGCCGGCCTGGGCGTCGCCCTGGATCACGCCGCGCGCTTGCTGCGGCCGGGTTCGCGCCTGATCGTGCTGGCCGATCCGGGCAGCGTTGCGGCCCTGCCGCAGCGCCGCTGGGCGGTGCTGGCCCAGCATCACGAAGTGGTCGTGCTGCTGCTGACCGATCCGATCGAAACCCAACCGCCGCGCGGCGCCTTGCCGTTCAGTCGCGACGGCCAGCGGATCGAACTCGACCTGGGCGTGGACGCGCAGCGCCAGCGCTGGCACGACAGCTTCGTCGCCCCGGTCGAGGTCGCGCTGGAAAAACTGCCGGTGCGCGGCGTGCGCGTGCAGGCCTTGTCGAGCGATGCGGCCAGCGAATCCTGGCTGCCGCTGCTGGGCCGCGCGCGGCCGTTGGTGGCGTGATGGCCGCGCCGCTGGTTCTGCGCGATGTGCACCTGCCGGCCGCGCCCTCGTGGTGGCCGCTGGCGCCGGGCTGGTGGGCGCTGATCGCGGTGGTCGTGATCGTGTCGCTGGCCGCGTATCTGTGGCATCGCCGCCGCACTCGCCGCCGCCGCGAGATCGAGCAGGTCTTCGATCACGCCCTGGCCCAGGCCGGCACGCCCGCGGCCGAGGTCGCGGCGATATCGGAACTGCTGCGCCGCGCCGCGCGCCGTCGCGATCGCGACGCCGACCGCCTGCAGGGCCAGCAGTGGCTGGAATTTCTCGATCGCGGCAGCAAGCGCCAGGATTTCGCCGCCGGCAGCGGCCGCCTGTTGCTCGACGGCGGTTACCGGCGTCAGGTCGATGCCGCCCAGGCCGCGGCGTTGCGCGAGATCGCGCGTCGCCGGTTCCTGCAATGGATGGGCGTGCGCTGATGGCGAGCTTGGCTGTGATGCTGTCCGAATGGCGCGAAGTGTTCGCCTGGCCCTGGCTGCTGGCGGCGCTGCCGTTGCCGCTGTTGGTGCGCTGGCTGCTGCCGGCCGCGCGCGACGGCTCGGCGGCGTTGAAAGTCCCGTTCGGCGCGCGCCTGGATACGGTCGCCGCGGCCGGCGGACGCAGCCTGCGCGGCGGCGCCGGCGCCGGCGTGCTGGCCTGGATCGCGTGGGCGCTGCTGTGCGTGGCGGCGGCGAGGCCGCAGCAACTGGGCGAAGCGATCCGTCCGCCGCAGGTCGGCCGCGGCATGATGCTCGCGCTGGATCTGTCCGGCAGCATGAGCGAACTCGACATGAGCCTGGGCCGCCGCGCGGTCGACCGGCTGACCGCGGCCAAGGCCGTGCTCGCGGATTTCCTCGACCGCCGCGCCGGCGATCGCATCGGTCTGGTGGTGTTCGGCAATCACGCCTACGTGCTCGCGCCGCTGACCTTGGACCTGACCACGGTGCGCGATCAACTCGAAGACAGCCTGGTCGGCCTGGCCGGCCAGGAAACCGCGATCGGCGAAGCGGTCGGCCTGGCGGTGCGGCGCCTGCGCGACCAGCCCAGCGACGAGCGCGTGCTGATCCTGCTCACCGACGGCGTCAACACGCCCGGCACCGCCGATCCGATCCGCGCCTCGGAAATCGCCCGCGACGAGGGCGTGCGCATCCACACCATCGCTTTCGGCGGCGACGGTTCGATGTCGTTGTTCGGAATCAAGATTCCCACCGCCGGCGGCGGCGCGGAAGTCGATGAAGCGGCCTTGCGCCGCATCGCGCAAGTCACCGGCGGGCGTTTCTTCCGCGCCCAGGACACCGCCGAACTGGTCGGCATCTACGCCGAGATCAATCGCCTGGAGCCGGTACAGCGCCCGGGCAAGGCGGTACGTCCGCGGCTGGAGCGCTACGCGTGGCCGTTGGGCGGCGCGTTCGTGTTCGCCTTGCTGGCCTTCCTTTGGCCGCGGCGGAGGACGGCATGAATTCGGCCTGGAACGATCTGGTCGGCCATCTGGCGCCGCTGATCTGGCTGCGTCCGCATTGGCTGTGGGCCTTGCTCGCGCTGCCGCTGCTGGGCTGGCTGTGGTTGCGCCGCAGCCGCTCGCGCAATGTCTGGCGCGAACGGGTCGATGCGCATCTGCTGCCGCATTTGCTCGAAGCCAGCGGCGGCCGGCGTTCGAATCTCGCCGCGGTGGCGGCGGCGCTGGCCTATCTGTTCGCGGTGATCGCGATGGCCGGGCCGAGCTGGTCGCAGAGCGCGCAGCCGCTGTGGCAGGGGCAGACGCCGCTGGTGATCGCGCTGGATCTGTCCAGCCGCATGCTCGCCGCGGATCTGCCGCCGACCCGCCTGGCGCAGGCCAAGGCCAAACTGTCGTCGCTGCTGGCGCGTCGCAGCGGCGGCCAGATGGCCTTGGTGGTGTATGCCGACGATGCCTACACGGTCGCGCCGCTGACCGACGATCCGCGCAATCTGAGCGTGTTCCTGGATTCGCTCGCACCCGACATCATGCCCGGCGACGGCCAGCGCGCCGACCGCGCGATCAAGTGGTCGGCGCAGTTGTTGAAGCAGGGCGGTTTCGCGCGCGGGCAGATTCTGTTGATCACCGATCGCGCCGACGAGCGCGAGCGCAGCGCCGCCAATGCCGCGGCTGGCGACGGCTACCGGGTTTCGGTGCTGGGCCTGGGCAGCAACAGCGGCGCGCCGTTCCAGCGCCCGGACGGACGCATCGTGATGGCGCGCCTGGACACGCAATCGCTGCGCGCGCTGGCGGTCGAAGGCGAGGGCCGCTACGCCACCATCGCCCGCGACGACAGCGATCTGCGCGAACTCGGCGTGCTCGCGCCGGAGCGCGGCGATGTTGGCGCGGCCCAGGGCGAGAAACGCCTGGCCCGCGAGGACGACGGCTATTGGCTGCTGCCGCTGTTGATGCTGCTGGCGCTGTTGGCGTTCCGCCGCCGCAGCGGCGTCGCCGCGGTCGCGCTGCTGTGCCTGTGGCTGCCGATGGCGCCCGGTCACGCGCAATCGCTGTGGACCCGCGCCGATCAGGCCGCGCACGAACGCATCGCGCAAGGCAATCAGGCCTATCAGCAGGGCCAGTTCGAACAGGCCGCCGATCTGTACAAGCGCAGCGACGGCGCCGACGCGCAATACAACCTCGGCAATGCGCTGGCGCGCCAAGGGCAGTATCCGGAAGCCATCCAGGCTTACGATCGCGCGCTCAAGCAGCAGCCCGGCATGGACGATGCGATCGCCAACAAGCGCGCGGTCGAAGCGGCGATGAAGCGCAAGCCGCCGAAGGGCGGCGACGGCGCCAAGCAGCCCAATCCGTCCGGCGACAAGCCGCAGGACCCGAAACCCTCCGACGATTCGAAGTCGCCCAATCCCGACCAGGGCAAGCCGCAACAGCCGCCGCAGGGCCAGAACGAAAAAGACCCGGCGCAAAACCCAGGCAAGGCGCCGGCCGACGACAAAGAGGCCCAACGCAAGGCCGACGCCGAGCAGCGCGAACGCATGCAGCGCGAGCTCGAACGCCAGGCCAAAGAAGGCGACAAGGGGCCCAAGGGCGAACGCGAACCGGCGCGCACGCCGGCGCAGCGCGAGCGCCGGCAGGCCAACGACGCCTGGCTCAAGCGCGTGCCCGACGACCCGGGCAGCCTGCTGCGGGAAAAATTCAAGATCGAATACGCCCGGCGCCAGATGTCGGCGTTGGAAGGAGATTGAGGCCGATGCCGCGTTACCTGCTCAAATTCGCGCTGTGCCTGCTGCTGGCCGGCTTCAGCGGCGGCGTGTTCGCGCAGACGCGCGCCTGGCTCGATCGCGACAGCGTCCGCGCCGGCGAGACCGTCACGCTCAACGTGGAATCCGACGGCAATGTCGGCGGCGGCCCGGACTATTCGCCGCTGTACGAAGATTTCGAACCCCTCGACAGCAAGTCCAACACCCGCATCGAACCGGGCAACGGCGGCATGGTGGCCCGCAGCCGCTACGTGCTGACCCTGCGGCCCAAGCGCAGCGGGCGGCTCACCGTGGCGGCCCTGCGCGTGGGCGGCGTCTACACCAAGCCGTTGAATCTGTACGTCGAGCCCGAGCCGGCGGACACGCAGCCGGCGATCGCCTCCAGCGCGCAGGTGTTCGTCGAAGTCGTGCCCGACGATGAAAATCCTTACGTGCAGCAGGCGGTGGGTTGGCTGGTGCGGTTGTATTCGTCGGTGCCTATCGTCGGCGGCAAACTCGATCAGCCGGTGCCCGACGGCGCCTCGCTGATGAAGATCGGCGACGACGCCCAGTACGAACGCAACATCGGCGGCAACACCTACACCGTGGTCGAGCGCCGCTATCTGCTGGTGCCCGAGCGCAGCGGCCGGATGAGCGTGCCGCCGGCGGCGTTCGACGGCCGCAGCGCGCCGAGCCTGATCGATCAACTGGTCGGCGGCGGCGGCGATCCGCAGCACGCGCGCAGCAAGTCGCGCGTGCTCAACGTGCGGCCGGTGCCGGCCAACGCGCCGCAGCCGTGGCTGCCGCTGCGCAGTCTGGATCTGCGTTACCGCACCACGCCGCAGCAACTGCGCATGGGCAACGCCGCCAGCGTGGTGGTCGAGGCCACCGTCGATGGCGCGAGTCTGGCGCAGTTGCCGGAATTGCAGTTGCCGCCGATCGACGGTGTGCAGGTATTCGCCGAGCCGGTGCAGGCCGACGAAGGCTTCACCGGCGGCCGGCCGCGGGTGAAGCTGACGCGCAAATTCTCGCTGGTGCCGGCGCGCGAAGGGCCGGTGCATCTGGACGGTCTGCGCCTGGACTGGTGGGACGTGGCCGCCGGCACCGCGCGCAGCGCGAGCTTGCCGGCGCTGAGTTGGACGGTCACGCCGGCTTCGGGCGCGGCGACCGGCTCGGCCCGCGCGACCGGCCCGGCCGCGGATGCCGCGGGCGGCGAGGGCAACGCTGCCGCCGGCGCGGTCGATGCCAGTGGCGCGGCGACGTCGGGAGGTACCGGCTGGGCGGTCGCGGCGGTGCTGTTCGCGCTGCTGTGGCTGGCGACGCTGCTATGGGCGCTGCACCTGCGCGCGCAACCGCGCGGGTTCGCCGCCGCCAAGCCGGCGCCGCAGGCGGCCGCAACCGAGGCCGCGGCCTTGACCTTGAATTTGCCGGCGCTGCGTCAGTTGATCGACGTCGGCGACTTCGACCATATCGCCAGCGTGCTGCGTGGGCTCGCGCGCCCGCCCGCCCGTGACGACGACGAACTGATCGAACGGTTGGCCGACCCGGGCCAGCGCGGGGCCGTGCAGGCGCTGCGCCGCGCGCGCTGGGGCGGCGGCGACGGCGTGGCCGCGCGCACCGCGCTGCGCGCCGCGTTCGCCAAGGCGCCGCAGTGGCGGCAGGCGCAGGGCGAGGCGGCTTCGCCGCTGGCGCCGCTTTATCCGGTGCGCAAGTAAGAGCGAATCTGCCTGGAAGAGCAAATCCCCCTGGCCCTCCGGCCCACAGGCACAGCCTGTGGGCGTTCAGTGCCGCGCGAACCTGCGGTTCGCAAGCGCGGCCCTTCACCCTTTTCAAAGGGGGGAACCGGGTCTGGTTGGGGGCGTAGGGATATTCCGAACCCCGCTGTTGCCGTTCCCCCCTTTGAAAAAGGGGGGCAGGGGGGATTCGCTCCACCCCCAAGCCATCGGTAAAAAAGCCCCCGCCAACCCCTGGTGTATCCTGCCCGCTGTTTTGGCCAGGCCGGATTCATGAGCGAAACCTCCAACCCGGGCAAGAAACTGCCGCTGCACTGGAAGATGGCGATCGGCTTCGCGGCCGGTCTGATCCTGGGGCTGATCGTCTACGCCGCCGGCATCGGCAGCGTGAGCTGGGCGCAACTGGCCGGCAACGCCTGTCCGGCGCTCGCGCCCGGCGCCGAACTGGGCTGGCAATGCCGCCCGCTGCTCAAGCTGTTCACCGAAATGGTCACCGCGCCGGCCGGCGAAATCTTCCTGCGCCTGATCTTCATGCTGGTGATCCCGCTGCTGTTCTCGGCCCTGGTCATGGGCGTGAGCGAGATGGGCGACATACGCTCCTTCGGCCGCGTGGGTTGGCGCACCCTGGGCCTGACCGTGATCATGTCCGGTCTGGCGGTGGTGCTCGGCCTGGTCATGGTCAACATCTTCCAGCCCGGCGCCGGCGTCGATCCGGCCCAGGCCCAGCAGTTGATGAGCGAGAACGCCGAGCGCACGCAAAGCATCGTCGCCGGCAGCGCGCATGCCCCCAAGGGCATCCAGATGCTGATCTCGATCGTGCCCGACAACGTCATCAAGGCCGCCGCCGACGACGCGATCCTGGCGGTGATGTTCTTCGCCCTGATGATCGGCGTCGGCACCGTGCTGACCCGTTCCAAGGCGGTGGACACGCTGCGCGAAGGCATCCAGGGCCTGTTCGATATTTCGATGACGCTGATCGGCCTGGTGATCAAGCTGGCGCCGTATGCGGTGTTCTGCTTCATGTTCAACCTGGCCTCGGCGTTCGGCTGGGACTTGCTGTTCAAGCTGGCCAAGTACGTGGCCGTGGTGGTCGCGGCGCTGGCCATCCACCTGTTCGTGGTCTATTCGCTGGCGCTCAAGTTCATCGGCGGCCGCTCGCCGCTGGAGTTCTTCAAGGGCGCGCAGGAAGCGATGGTGCTGGCGTTCTCCACCGCGTCCAGCAACGCGACCCTGCCGACCGCGCTGCGCGTGGCCGACGAATTGAAATTGCCGCGGCGCATCTCGCGCTTCGTGCTCACCGTCGGCGCGACCGCGAACCAGAACGGCACCGCCTTGTTCGAAGGCGTCACGGTGATCTTCCTGGCGCAGTTCTTCGGCGTCGATCTGACCCTGGGCCAGCAGGTCATGGTGATGCTGGTGTGCATCCTCGGCGGCATCGGCACGGCCGGCGTTCCGTCGGGCTCGTTGCCGGTGGTGGCGATGATCTGCGCTATGGTCAAGGTGCCGCCGGAAGGCATCGGCCTGATCCTGGGCGTCAACCACTTCCTCGACATGTGCCGGACCACGCTGAACGTCACCGGCGATATCGCCATCGCCGCGATGGTTTCGCGCGGAGTCGAAGATCCGCCGGCGGAGCAGTTGAGCGACTGAGGCCTCAGTCGCGTTACCGACATCGAACGCCCGCCTTCATGGCGGGCGTTTCGTTTGCGCCGTCGATCGCGTCGGCGCGCGCAGCGATGCATGGATTTTTCTTGGTGTTGATGTCTTGATGTAAGCGATCAGATCGCTTAGTGGCACATCCAATGTGCTGAGATCACAGCCACTACCGTGCGCGCCCGAACCATTGCGCGGTAATCGCACAATACTTCGTATTTCGCACTTGATGTGCGAGTGCGAGCGGTTCTAGCGTTGCTCCGGTCCTGGAAGCAAGCAATGCGCAAACGCTCCGTTCGATGCGCACGGATTCGCTTGCCGGGATCGCCCCGCGTATCGCCAGATCGGCGCCGTGGTGGATGAGCCGATGCCGCGTATTCGCCGCGTACTCGCAATGCGTCGTCATGACGGGCGAGGGCCGGCTGCGCAGAACCCGTTCCGCAGAGGGGGATAACTGATGTGCAACCGATTCGGCGCGAGCGTGCTCGCGCTTGCCTTGGCTTTGCCTGCGCCGGCGTTCGCGCTCGATCTGCCGGCGCCGCCGGTCAATCTGGGGTCGACCAGTTTCGAGGACGGCGGCGGCGGCAAGGGCTTGATGTTCCAGTGGAGCATGAGCCATTTTCGCGCGTCCGACAGTTACGATGCCGCCGGCCGGCGCCGGCCCGGCGCGTTCAACCGCGATCTGTGGGTGGCGCGGCCGCATCTGGCGTATGCCTGGGACATGCCCGTGCTGGGCGGCTTGCCGGGTGTCGAGGTCATCCAGCCCATCGCCAGCATCGATATCAAGACAGCGACCCTGGACGAATCCCAGACCCGGCTGGGCAACACGTTCGTCGGTCCGTTCGTGCAATGGTCGGGCAAGAAGTTGTTCGGCCGGCCTTTCAGTTCGCGCCTGACCCTCGGCTTCAACCTGCCGCTGGGCGCGTACGACCGCAATGCCGCGTTGAACCTGGGAAATCACTATTGGAGCTTCAATCCGTACTACGCCTTCACTTGGCGCGCCACGGACAAGCTCGAGACCAGTGGCCGCCTGATGTATCTGTGGAACGGCCGCAACAACGATCCGGAGACCGCGGTGCAGGCGCGGTTCGGCGCACCGCTGCGGCATACCCAGGTCGGGCAGGCTTGGCATATGAATCTGAGCGTGTCGTATCAGATCGCGCCGCAATGGCGATTGGGCGTCGGCGGCTATGTGTTCAACCAGATCGATCCCGATCGCATCAACGGCATCCGCCAGCCCGGTTCGAAGGAGCATCTGTTCGGCGTCGGCCCCGGAGTGCAGTGGCGCGGCGACAAGGATCGGTTGATCGCGAACTACTACTTCGAAAGTCACGCGCGCAATCGCGCCGAAGGCGAGCAACTGGTGTTGCGCTGGATGCACGTGTTCTGAGCGCTGCCGCCGCCCCGCGCCGCCGCCGCCCCGCGCCGCCGCCGCGCGGCGGCGGCGGGAACCGAGCGATCGCCCGCGCGCCGCGCGACCGGCTCGCGGCCGGCTCAGTGCAGCAACGATTCCAACTGCATCGCCGCGCGGCGCAACTCCGGCAATACCTCGCTTTCCAGCGCGCGCAAGGTGACCCGCGCCGTCGCGGTGCCGACGTTGATCGCCGCGACGATTTCGCCCTTGGGCGCGCGCACCGGCACCGATATCGAGCGCAGTCCCAGTTCCAGTTCCTGATCGACGATGCAGTAGCCGCTGCGCCTGGCCTTGGTCAGCAGTTCGCGCAAACGATCGCGTTCGACCACGGTGCGGTCGGTGCGCGGGCGCATCGCCACGCTCGCCAGGTAGGCATCGAGCCGCTCCGCCGGCAGGTGCGCCAGCAGGATGCGGCCCAGCGAGGAGCAATAGGCCGGAATGCGGCTGCCGGGGCGCAGGCCGATCGACATGATGCGCACCGTTTCGGCGCGCGCCACATACAGTGCTTCGTCTTCGTCCAGCACGCCCAGCGAACACGACTCGTGGATGCGGTCGCGCAATCCGTCGAGTACCGGTTGCGCCATCTGCGCCAGGGTCGCCGACGACAGGTAGGCATTGCCGATGCCCAGCACCCGCGGCAGCAACGAGTAACCGCCATCGTGCTCGGCGACATAGCCCAGGCGCAGCATCGTGTACAGCGCGCGCCGCACCGCCGCGCGCGGAATCCCGACCTCCAGGCTGATCTGCGAAACCGTCAGCACCCGGCTATGCCCGGTGAACGCGCGCAGCACCGCCAGCCCGCGCGCGAAGGACGTCATGAAGTCCGGATCGCCTTCGCAGACTTCGATGGTTTCCATGATGTGACGAACCGCGCCGGAACGTTGCGGCGGCGCGGGCGCAGCGGCTGCGCGGGACACGGATTTAGGCGAGGGTTTTTTCATATGTTTTTTCTACTGATTTTTAGTGGTGCTTATGGCACCAGTTGAATGCAGTAAATGTGTCGGCGCTCGATCGACTGTCCGGTAATCGCACAAAAAATCGATATTCGAACTTGAATGCTGCGCCGCGATCACCCTAGCGTCTGTCGCGACGGAGCGCCACTGCCACTTTGCGCAGCGACCGATTCGTCGAATGCGATGCCGGGCGCGCAGCGCTCCCGGCGCGCGACGAACCGACGCGGCGCATGCGCGAAGGTTCGCACCACTCCCACGATTTCCAGATCCGATCCAGGGACGCGACACATGGCCGACATCATCGAACTGCGCGAAGCCATCGCCACGCATGTGAGCGACGGCGATTTCGTCGCGCTGGAGGGATTCACCCACCTGATTCCTTTCGCCGCCGGCCACGAACTGATCCGCCAGCGGCGACGCCGCTTGACGTTGGCGCGGATGACGCCGGACCTGATCTACGATCAACTCATCGGCGCCGGTTGCGCGGACGCGCTGATCTATTCGTGGGGCGGCAATCCCGGCGTCGGCTCGCTGCATCGTCTGCGCGATGCGATCGAACACGGTTGGCCCAGGCCGCTGAGCGCGCGTGAGCACAGTCACGCCGATCTGGCCAACGCCTACGTCGCCGGCGCGGCCGGCTTGCCGTTCGCGGTGTTGCGCGCCTACGCCGGCTCGGACTTGCCCAAGGTCAATCCGCAGATCCGCTTCATCGAGTGTCCGTTCACCGCCGAACGTCTGGCCGCGGTGCCGGCGCTGCGGCCGGACGTGACCGTGATCCATGCGCAAAAAGCCGACAGGAAAGGCAACGTGCTGCTGTGGGGGATACTCGGCGTGCAGAAGGAGGCCGCGCTCGCGGCGCGCCGGGTGATCGTCACGGTCGAGGAAATCGTCGACGACCTCGATGCCTGGCCGAACGCCTGCATCCTGCCCGGCTGGACCATCGACGCGGTATGCGCGGTTTCCGGCGGCGCGTTTCCTTCCTACGCGCACGGCTACTACGCCCGCGACAGCCGCTTCTACACGGCCTGGGACGCGATCGCCCGCGATCGCGAAACCTTCTCGGACTGGATCGAGCGGTATGTGCTCGCCACCGACGATTTCGCCGGATTCCGCCGCAAGTTCGACGAGACCCACGGGGTCGCGGCATGAGCGGGAGCGACTTCAGCACCGAGGAAATCATGACCGTCGCCGCGGCGCGGCGCCTGCCCGATCGCGCGGTGTGCTTCGTCGGCATCGGCCTGCCGTCCGCCGCCGCCAATCTGGCGCGGCTGACCCATGCGCCGAACGCGGTGCTGATCTACGAATCCGGCCCGATCGGCACGCGTCCGCGCGTGCTGCCCTTGTCGATCGGCGACGGCGAACTGGCCGAAACCGCCGACATGGTGGTCGCTACGCCGGAGATATTCCGTTACTGGCTGCAGGGCGGCCGCGTCGATGTCGGCTTTCTCGGCACGGCCCAGATCGATCGCTTCGCCAATCTCAACACCACCGTGATCGGCGATTACGTCGCGCCGAAGGTGCGCCTGCCCGGCGCAGGCGGCGCGCCGGAGATCGCCGCCTGCGCGCGCGAGGTGCTGGTGATCGTCAAGCAGTCGGCGCGCAGCTTCGTCGAGAAGCTGGATTTCGTGACCTCGGTGGGTCACGGCGAAGGCGGCGATCATCGCCAACGCCTTCGCCTGCCGGGACGGGGGCCGACCGCGGTGATCACCGACCTGTGCGTGATGGAGCCCGATGCGCACAGCCGCGAACTGACCGTGGTCAGCCTGCATCCGGGGGTGAGCCGCGAGCAGGTCGAGTGCGCGACCGGCTGGCCGCCGCGCTTCGCCGCGGACCTGGGCATCACTCCCGCGCCCAGTTCGCGCGAGCTGGACACCCTGCGCGCCTTGCAGGCGCGCAGCGCCGCGGCGCACGGCGCGCAGCCACAAGCGGGTGCGGCATGAACGCGGCCTTTGTCTGCGACGGCATCCGCACCCCCATCGGCCGCTACGGCGGTGCGCTGTCGGGCATCCGCGCCGACGATCTGGGCGCGCTGCCGTTGCGCGAACTGATCCGCCGCCATCCGCAACTGGATTGGCGGACGCTGGACGAAATCTGGTTGGGTTGCGCCAATCAGGCGGGCGAGGACAACCGCAATGTCGCCCGCATGAGCGCCTTGCTGGCGGGGCTGCCGGCGCAGGTGCCGGCGACCACGCTCAACCGCCTGTGCGGCTCGGGCCTGGACGCGGTCGGCAGCGCGGCGCGCGCGATCGTCGCCGGCGAGGTCGATCTGGCGATCGCCGGCGGAGTCGAATCGATGTCGCGCGCGCCCTATGTGATGGCCAAGTCGGCCGGCGCCTTCGCGCGCGATCAACGCATCGAGGACACCACGATGGGCTGGCGATTCGTCAACCCGCGGCTGCAGGCCAGTCACGGCGTGGAGACGATGCCGGAAACGGCCGAGAACGTGGCCGAAGCCTTCGCGATCTCGCGCGCCGACCAGGATGGCTTCGCCTGGCGCAGCCAGCAGCGCTTCGCGCAGGCGCGCGGCCGCGGCTATTTCGACGGCGAAATCGTCGCCGTCGAATCGCGCGGGCGCAAGGGCGAGCGCTGCCTGCTCGAACACGACGAGCATCCGCGCGCGGACACCACGCTGGAGGGGCTGGCCGCATTGAAGGCGCCGTTCCGCGACGGCGGCAGCGTCACCGCCGGCAATGCCTCGGGCATCAACGACGGCGCCGCGGCGCTGCTGCTGGCGTCGGAAGCGGCGGTGGCGCGGCACGGATTGACGCCGCGCGCGCGGGTGCTGGGCATGGCCACCGTCGGGGTCGAGCCGCGACTGATGGGCATGGGACCGGTGCCGGCGGTGCGCAAGCTGCTGGCGCGGCTGCATCTGCATATCGAAGACATCGACGCGATCGAACTCAACGAAGCCTTCGCCGCGCAGGCGCTGGCCTGTCTGCGCCAGCTCGGCATCGCCGACGACGCGGCGCACGTCAACGCCAACGGCGGCGCGATCGCGCTGGGCCATCCCCTGGGCATGAGCGGTGCGCGGCTCGTGTTGACCGCGATGCGCCAACTCGAACTCGGCGGCGGACGCTACGCGCTGGCGAGCATGTGCGTCGGCGTGGGCCAGGGCGTGGCCTTGGCGCTGGAGCGAGTGCGATGAGCGCCGCTGCCCGCCGAATCCGCGCGAGCACGATGCCGGCGTCCCGGCACCGCCGTTTCTACCCCGAGCTTCGCCCGCGGCGCGGCTCATCCGCGATGGACATGCCATGAAACCGATCGTCGGATTCCGTCGGCCGTACTGGAACACCCAGCCGGACTTCATCCATGAGCCTTATCGTTCCAGCGTGCTGCGCGGACCGACCCGCGCGCCGATCGCGATCGCCGCGACCTTGTCGGAAGTCACCGGGCCGGATTTCGCGCGCCTGGTCCTGGGCGAGCACGAACACGATTTGACCTGCGGCCACGCCGGCGAACCGCAGGGCGAACGCATCGTCGTCTCCGGGCGGGTACTGGACGAGAACGGCCGGCCGCTGCGGCGCAGCCTGATCGAGATGTGGCAGGCCAATGCCGCCGGCCGCTATCTGCACGAGCGCGATCAACACCAGGCGCCGCTGGACCCGAATTTCAGCGGCGAAGGACGCGCGCTGACCGACGAGGACGGCCGCTATCGCTTCGTGACGATCAAGCCCGGCGCGTATCCGTGGCGCAATCACTACAACGCGTGGCGACCGGCCCATCTGCATTTTTCCCTGTTCGGCGCCGGCTTCGGCAGCCGCCTGATCACCCAGATGTACTTCCCCGGCGATCCGCTGCTGGCGTTCGACCCGATCTTCAACTGCGTCGGCGACGAGCAGGCGCGGGCGCGGATGGTCGCGCAGTTCGACTGGGAGAACTGCATCAACGAGTTCGCCCTGGCCTACCGCTTCGACATCGTCGTGCGCGGCCGTTGCCAAACGCCGTGGGAAGCATGAGGACGCAGGCATGAGTTTCCGGCAAACCGCATCGCAGACGGTCGGTCCGTATTTCATCATCGGCCTGGGCGCCGGCGTGCGCACGGACCTGAGCGAGGGCGCGCAAGGCCAGCGCGTGGTGGTGCACGGCCGGGTGTTCGACGGCGAGGGCGCGCCGGTCGGCGATGCCCTGATCGAAACCTGGCAGGCCTGCGCGCGCGGCCACTATGCGCATCTGGACGATCCCGGCGCGTCCGCGGCCGGCGCCGGTTTCGAGGGCTTCGCGCGAGTGCCGACCGACGCCGAAGGCGGCTTCCGTCTGATCACGATCAAGCCCGGCCGCGTGGCCGGCGCCGACGGCCGGCCGCAGGCGCCGCATTTGCTGGTCAACGTGCTGATGCGCGGTTTGCTCAAGCAGGCGGTCACGCGCCTGTACTTCGGCGACGAAGCGCAGGCCAACGCGGAAGACGAAGTGCTTGCGCGGGTGCCGGCCGAGCGCCGCGCCACCTTGATCAGCCGGATTCAGGCCGACGGCAGTCACCGCTGGGACATCCACATGCAGGGAGAACGCGAGACCGCGTTCTTCTCGTTCTGATCGCGCGCCCGGGAGCCCGCAATGACCGCTCGACCGATCCCCTTGTTCGACCCGCTGTTCGGCGAGGCCGCCATGGGCGCGCTGTTCGACGACCGCGCGCGCGTGCAGGCCATGCTCGACTTCGAAGCGGCCCTGGCGCGGGCGCAGGCGCATGCCGGCTTGTTCGCGCCGGCCATCGCCGAGCGGATCGGTTCGGTTTGCGACGTCGCGAGGTTCGACCTCGATGCGCTCGCGGTCGCCGCCGCGGCCGACGGCAATCCGGCGATCGGTCTGGTCAAGGCGCTGACCGCGCAGGTGGCGCTCATCGACGCGCGGGCCGCGGCCGAGGTCCACCGCGGCGCGACCAGCCAGGATGCGATCGACACCGGCACGGTATTGCAAGCGCGCGCCGGCCTGGATTTGATCGAGGCGCGGATCGAGGACTTGATCGCGGTCCTGGCGGCGCTGGCGCGCGAGCATCGGCGCAGCGTCATGCCCGGCCGGACCTGGCTGCAACAGGCGGTGCCGATCAGTTTCGGATTGAAGGCCGCGTGCTGGCTGGACGCGGTGGTCTATGCGCGCCGCGCGCTGCGCGAGTTGCGCCCGCGCGTGCTGGCGCTGCAGTTCGGCGGCGCGGCCGGCTCGTTGTCGGCCTTGGGCGCGGACGGCGTGCGCGTGGGCGAACGGTTGGCCCTGGAGCTTGAGCTGAACGTTCCGGCGGCGCCGTGGCACGGCCAGCGCGGCCGCATCGTCGAGCTCGGTGCCTGGTTGGCGATGTTGATCGGCGGTCTGGGCAAGATCGCGCGCGACATCGCCTTGTTGATGCAGAACGAAATCGCGGAAGTGTCCGAACCGGCCGCGCCGGGCCGCGGCGGTTCTTCGGCGATGCCGAACAAGCGCAATCCGGTCGCCTGCGCGGTCGCCATCGCGGCGGCGACGCGCGCGCCGGGCCTGGTTTCGACCTTGTTCGCGGCGATGCCGCAGGAGCACGAGCGCGGCCTGGGCGGTTGGCCGGCCGAATGGGAGACCTTGCCCGAGTTGTTCCGGCTCGCCGGCGGGAGCCTGACGCAATTGCAATCGGCGCTGGCCGGGTTGCGCGTGGACACCGCGGCGATGCGCGCGCATTGCCTCGACGGCCTGGGCCTGATCCAGGCCGAGGCGGTGGCGGTGGCGCTGGCCGCGCGCTTCGGTCGCGAAGGCGCGCAGGCGCGCGTGCGCGCGGCCTGCGATGCCGCGTCGCGGCAATCGCGCCATCTGCGCGAGGTATTGGCCGACGACCGCGAAATCGTCGATGGCCTCGGCCGCGTCGCGCTGGATGCGCTGTTCGAACCGGAATGCGCGCTCGGCGCCAACGACGCGCTGATCGACCGCGTACTCGCGCAATTGGATTGAGGACCGATCATGCCCTTCATCCACGCCAACGGCATCGACCAGCACTACCGTATCGACGGCCCGCAAGGCGCACCGTGGCTGGTGCTGTCCAATTCCCTGGGCACCGACCTGAGCATGTGGGACCCGGTGATGCCGCTGCTCGCATCGCGCCTGCGCGTGCTGCGTTACGACACGCGCGGACACGGCGCCAGCGGGCGCGCCGGCGAAGCGGTTCCCGATCTGGCCACGTTCGGCGGCGACCTGCTCGGATTGCTGCAGGCATTGGAGCTGCAGCGCGTGCATTTGTGCGGCCTGTCGATGGGCGGCTTGATCGCGCAGTGGTTGGCGATCCGGGCGCCGGAGCGGATCGATCGCCTGATTCTCGCCAATACCGCCCTGCGGATCGGCGAGGCGACGGCTTGGCGCGAACGCGCCCGGCGGGTCGAGGCGGAAGGATTGGCGTGGCTGGCGGACAGCGCGCCTTCGCGCTGGTTCTCGCCGGCGTTCGCCCTGCGCGCGCCCGATACGGTCGCCGCGGCCCAGGCATCGCTGGCGCGCTGCGATCCGCGCGGTTACGCCGACGCCTGCCTCGCCATCGCCGGTGCCGACCTGCTCGATCGCCTCGGCGATATTCACGCGCCGACCCTGTGCCTGGCCGGGCGCCACGATCCGGTCACGACCCTCGCCGACGCCGACGCGATGGCCGCGGCGATTTCCGGCGCGGCGCGAGAGGATCTGCCTGCCTCCCACCTGTCGCCGATCGAAGCGCCGCAGGATTTCGCCGCCGCCGTGATCGCCTTCCTGTCGCCGCACGCCGACGCGCCTGAGCACAACGACGAGCGTTACGCTCGCGGCCTGCGCGTGCGCCGCGCGGTGCTCGGCGACGCCCATGTCGACCGCAGCCTGGCCGCGCTCAATCCGCATAACCGCGAGTTCCAGGATCTGATCACGCGTTACGCCTGGGGCGAGATATGGACCCGTCCGGGACTGCCGCGTCACAGCCGTTCGCTGATCACCATCGCGATGTTGATCGCGCTCAACCGCGAAGGCGAATTGCGCCTGCACTTGCAGGCCGCGCGCAACAACGCGGTGGACCGCGAGCAGATCCGCGAAGTGCTGCTGCAGGCCGCGATCTACTGCGGCGTGCCGGCGGCGAACGCGGCGTTTCATCTGGCCGAACAGGTCTTCGCCGAACAGGACGCGCACCCGCCCGACCCATGACACCGATTCTTGCGCCGCACTGTCCACGGCCGTCGGGGCCGCATCCACAAGGAAACCGTTTCATGCGTACACAGGTCGCCATTCTCGGCGCCGGGCCGGCCGGTCTGCTGCTCGCCCATCTGCTGCATCGGCAGGGCATTTCCTCGATCGTGCTCGAACGGCGCACGCGCGAGTACGTCGAGCATCGCATCCGCGCCGGCGTGCTCGAGCAAGGCACGGTCGATCTGCTGTGCGAGGCCGGCGTCGGCGCGCGCATGGAGCGCGAAGGCCTGCGCCATGAAGGCATCGAGCTGTTGGTCGACGGCCAACGTCATCGCATCGATCTGCGCGAGCACACCGAGGGCCGCGGGGTCATGGTCTATGGCCAGCACGAGGTGGTGAAGGATCTGATCGCCGCGCGCATCGACAGCGGCCAGCCGCTGTTGTTCCAGGCCGAGGCGACACGGCTGCAAGGTTTGGACAGCGCCGCGCCGAGCGTGCATTTCCGCCACGACGACGCCGACCACCGGATCGATTGCGATTACGTGATCGGTTGCGACGGCTTCCACGGCATCAGCCGGGGCAGCGTTCCCGACGGCGTGCTGAGCGTGTTCGAGCGGGTTTATCCCTTCGCTTGGCTGGGCGTGCTCGCGCAGGTGCCGCCGGCCAACGAAGAACTGATCTACGCCCATCATCCCAACGGCTTCGCCTTGTTCAGCATGCGCTCGCCGCAGATCACCCGGCTGTACCTGCAATGCTCGCCGGACGAAGACCTGGCGCAGTGGCCCGACCAGCGGATCTGGGACGAGTTGGATACGCGCCTGAGTTGCAAGGACGGCTGGCGCGTCGCGCGCGGGCCGATCCTGCACAAGAGCATCACGCCGATGCGCAGCTTCGTCACCGAGCCGATGCAGTACGGCCGCCTGTTCCTGGCCGGCGACGCGGCCCACATCGTTCCGCCGACCGGCGCCAAGGGCATGAATCTCGCCGTCGCCGACGTGCGCACGCTCGCGGCGGCGCTGACCGCGCACTACCGCGACGGCGACGACCAGGCATTGGCCGGATATTCCAGCGCCTGCATCAAGCGGGTTTGGCGCGCCGAGCATTTTTCCTGGTGGATGACCTCGATGCTCCACCGCAACGACGCCAACACGCCGTTCATGAACCGGCTGCAGCGATCGGAACTGGATTACGTGATCGCCTCGCCGGCGGCGACGCGCACCTTGGCCGAGAACTACGTCGGCATGCCCTGGCGCTAGGGCGCTGTTTGTCAATTCTTCTAGGGGGACAACCGCAATGGCTACGCAAATCCACGCCGTGCAAGCCGTGTCATCGCCGCGCTCCGACGCTCCCGCGCTGGACGTGCAGCAGTTCATCAATGAGCGCGGAATCTCCGGCGTCCAATGGCTGACGGTGGCGCTGTGTTTTCTGATCGTGTTCATCGACGGCTACGACACCGCGGCGGCGGGCTATATCGCGCCGTCGCTGAGTCGCGACTGGGGCGTGGCGGCGCCCATGCTCAAGCCGATGATGAGCGCGGCGCTGATCGGCCTGGCGATCGGCGCGATCGGCGTCGGGCCGATCGCCGATCGGTTCGGCCGGCGCAAGGTGTTGATCGGTTCGCTGGCGCTGTTCGGCGTCTTCAGCCTGGCCTCGGCCTGGGCTTATGACATCGTCTCGATCAGCGTGCTGCGCCTGTTGACCGGCATCGGCCTGGGCGCGGCGATGCCCAATGCGATCACGCTGACTTCCGAGTACTGCCCGGCGCGCCATCGTTCCAAGCTGACCATGGCCATGTTCTGCGGCTTCACCCTGGGCTCGGCGTCGGGCGGCTTCGTCGCGGCCAGGCTGATCGGCGAATACGGTTGGCAAAGCGTGTTGATCGTCGGCGGCGTGGCGCCGTTGTTGCTGGTGCCGGTGCTGATCGCGCTGCTGCCGGAATCTTTGCAGTATCTGGTGGTTCGGCGCGGCGGCGCGGGCGTGCCGGCCTTGCTCAAGCGGATGGATCGATCGGCGCGACTGGACGAGCGCATCCGCACCACGGTGCCGGAGATCGGCAAGCTCAAAACCGATTCGGCGGTGGCGGTGCTGTTTTCGCCGGGCTACACGATCGGCACGGTGGCGCTGTGGGCGACCTATTTCTGCGGCCTGCTGACGATCTATCTGATCACCAGCTGGTTGCCGACCCTGGTCAGCAACGCCGGTCTGCCGATCGCCAAGGCCTCGCAGATCGGCGGCATGTTCATGTTCGGCGGCGCCCTGGGCTGCCTGTTGATGGGCGTGGTGATGGACCGTTACGACCCGCACCGGGCGATCGCCTGGGCTTACTCGATAAGCGCCGTGTTGTTGCTGGCGCTGGCGCAAAGCAGCGGCGATCTGAGCGACATGGGCGCGCTGGTGTTCGCCGCCGGCCTGTTCATCAACGCGGGCCAAAGCGCGCTGCTGGCGCTGGCGGCCGGCTTCTACCCGACCCAGGGGCGCGCCACCGGGGTGGCCTGGATGAACGGAATCGGCCGCTTCGGCGGCATCTTCGGCGCCTATTTCGGCGGTACTTTGCTGGGGCTGGGCTGGAATTTCGCCGCCATCGTCAGCGCCCTGGCGGTCCCGGCCCTGCTCGCGGCGACGGCGATCTGGATCAAGGGCCTGCAACGCGCGCCGGGCTGACCGCGCGCGCAGCCCGGCCGGGCCAAGGGGGCGGTCGGGGCGACAGGACCGCAGCGGGATGGGACAATGGCGGCCTTCGCCGGTTTCCGTCGGAAGCCGCTCCAAATCCCAAGCCCGCAGACCCTCATGACGACGCCCAGCCGCCGCGACCTCGCCAACGCCATCCGTTTCCTCGCCATCGACGCGGTGCAGGCCGCCAACTCCGGTCATCCGGGCATGCCGATGGGCATGGCCGACATCGCCGAAGTGCTGTGGAACGACTACCTCAGCCACAACCCGGCCGACCCGAAGTGGTTGAACCGCGACCGCTTCATCCTCTCCAACGGCCACGGCTCGATGCTGCAGTACGCACTGCTGCATCTGTCCGGCTACGACCTGCCGATCGAAGAGCTCAAGCGCTTCCGCCAGCTGCATTCGCGCACCCCGGGCCATCCGGAAAACTTCGAAACCCCCGGCATCGAGACCACCACCGGTCCGCTCGGCCAGGGCTTCGCCAACGCCGTCGGCATGGCGCTGGGCGAGAAATTGCTGGCCCAGCATTTCAATCGCGAAGGCCACGCCATCGTCGATCACCGCACCTGGGTGTTCATGGGCGACGGCTGCCTGATGGAAGGCATCTCGCACGAAGCCGCGTCGCTGGCCGGCACCTGGGGCCTGCACAAGCTGGTCGCGTTCTGGGACGACAACAAGATTTCCATCGACGGCAACACCGACGGCTGGTTCACCGACGACACCCCGGCGCGCTTCGAGGCCTACGGTTGGCGCGTGATCCGCAACGTCAACGGCCAGGACGCGGTCGAGATCAAGACCGCGATCGACACCGCGCTCAAGCACGACGACAAGCCGACGCTGATCTGCTGCCGCACCACCATCGGCTTCGGCTCGCCCGGCAAGGCCGGCAAGGAATCCTCGCACGGCGCGCCGCTGGGCAAGGATGAAATCGTTGCCACCCGCGCCGCGTTGAACTGGCCCTACGCCGAATTCGAAATCCCGCAGGACATCTACGGCGGCTGGCGCGCGCGCGATCACGCCGCCGCGCAGCAGCAGTGGCAGCAGGCCTTCGACGCCTACGCCGCGCAGTTCCCGGCTGAAGCCGCCGAACTGCTGCGCCGCATCCAGGGCGAGCTGCCGCAAGGTTTCCTCGACCAGGCCGACGCCTACATCGCCAAGCTGCAGGCCGAAGGCCCGACCATCGCCTCGCGCAAGGCTTCGCAGATGGCGATCGAAGCCTTCGCGCCGCAGTTGCCGGAACTGATCGGCGGCTCGGCCGATCTGGCCCATTCCAACCTGACCTTGTGGAAGGCCAGCAAGTCGGTCGCCAGCAGCGATCCGAACGCCAACTACGTGTATTACGGCGTGCGCGAATTCGCCATGACCGCGATCAGCAACGGTCTGCAACTGCACGGTGGTTTCATTCCGTTCGACGCCACCTTCCTGGTGTTCAGCGACTACGCCCGCAACGCGGTGCGCATGAGCGCGCTGATGGGCGCGCACGCGATCCACGTCTACACCCACGACTCGATCGGCCTGGGCGAAGACGGGCCGACCCATCAGCCGATCGAACACATGGCCTCGCTGCGCTACATCCCGCACAACGACCTGTGGCGTCCGTGCGACGCGGTCGAGTCGGTGGTGTCGTGGAAGGCCGCGATCGCGCGCGCCGACGGCCCGAGCTGCCTGGTGTTCTCGCGCCAGAACCTGATGCATCAGCCGCGCACGGCCGAGCAGGTCGCGCAGATCGAACGCGGCGGCTACGTGCTGCGCGACAGCCAGGGCACCCCGGACGTGATCCTGATCGCGACCGGTTCGGAAGTCGGCCTCGCCACCCAGGCCGCCGACGTGCTGAGCGGCGAAGGCGTGAAGGTGCGCGTGGTGTCGATGCCCTCGACCGCCGTGTTCGACCGCCAGCCGCAGGACTACCGCGAATCGGTGCTGCCCAACGCCGTGCGCAAGCGCGTGGCGATCGAAGCGGGCATCACCGACTTCTGGCGCAAGTACGTCGGCCTGGACGGAGAGGTGGTCGGCATCGACCGCTTCGGCGCGTCGGCGCCGGCCGAGGCGCTGTTCCCGTACTTCGGTTTCACCGTCGAGCGCGTGGTCGCGACGGTCAAGACGCTGGGCTGATCCGGCGGCCATCGCCGGAATACGAAACGGGGACGCCAGCGTCCCCGTTTTCGTTGGCGCCGCCCGCTCGCAGGATTACAAACGCGCGCCGGCCACGCACTTACCGCCTCGCCACACTGGCCTTACTATCCCCGACAACGGTTGCGCGAGGTCCGATCGCGCACCGTCCCGCGCGGGCGAGGGCATCGCCACCCGCGCGGGGCGTTCGCTCATCGCCGTGGAATCCGCCTACATGCCGCAAGACCCGCAAGCGCTGCCGCGCCTGCCGCAACTCGACGCCCTGCGCGGCCTGGCCGCGTTGTACGTGGTGCTCTACCACGTCATGGCCATGCCCGATCCCGATCTGCGCGTTCCCGCCGCGGCGCTGCCGATCGTCGGCATGGGCGGCAGCGGCGTGGTGCTGTTCTTCGTCATGAGCGCGTTCTCGCTGTGCATGACCTGGCCGCGCCATGTCGCCAGCGGTTCGCCGCTGCGCAGTTTCTACCTGAGCCGCTTGTTCCGTATCGCGCCGCTGTTGCTGGTGCTGCTCGCGGCGATGGTGCTGCGCGACCAATTGCGCCAGCCCGCGCGATACGGCGCGAGCGAGATCGGCTGGAACCTGTCGATGCTGTTCGGCCTGTCGCCGCAGTGGCAGGCCGGAATCGTCATGGGCAGTTGGACCATCGGCGTGGAGATGCTGTTCTACGCGGTGTTTCCGCTGCTGGCGCTGCGCGTGCGCGGGCTGCCCGCGCAACTGGCGCTGCTGGCGGCGAGCTACGCGCTGGCCCTGTGGGCCGCGCATGGCGGGCCGGCGCCGCTGAATTTTCTCGGTAACGGCTACGGCCTGCTGACGCAGATGCCGATCTTCGTGCTTGGCTGCGTGATCTTCCGGCTGTGGCAGCGCTTGCGCGAGATCGCGCTGCAACGCCGGCAAACGCTGGGCCTGGGTTTGCTAGCGCTCGGCCTGTTCGGCACCGCCGCGCTGTTCTACCGTTGGCTGCCGAGCAATGCCTGGATTACCGACTGGCACCTGAGCGCGCTGGGCTATGGCCTGATCCTGCTCGGCCTGCTGCTGACGACTCAACGTTGGGCGGTCGGTTTGCTGGTCAATCGCGCGACGTGTTTTCTCGGCACGATCAGCTATTCGCTGTATCTGGTGCATCCGTTCCTGGTGTCGCGTTTGTACGGCGTATTCGCGCGACTGTATGCCGCGTTGCCGGACGGCGTGGCTTATCTGGCTTGCGCCGCGTTGAGCCTGGGCTTGTCGGTGGTGGCTGCGTGGGCGACTTATCGTTGGGTCGAGAAGCCTGGGATTCGTCTGGGCCATCGGCTGTTTGCGCGGGTGCAGGTGCGCAAGTGGGAGAAGATCTCGGCGGCTGAGCGGAAAGCGTCGGGGCTGAAGCCCCTCCCACAAAAGACTTCGTAGCCGCGCGCGCAGCTCGAAAAAACAAGGCGCGCCATCCGTAGAAAAGTCGACGGCACCGATAGCGAAGCATCGCCAGGATTGTTGTAGGAGGGGCTTCAGCCCCGATGCTTTCCGCTCAGCCGCCGCGGCCCCCACCAGAGTTTTCCTATCGCAGCGCGCGACCAACCCCGATAGATCGCTCCCGCCCGCAGGCCCAACCTGCCGGCATGAACCCGCCAACCCCAAAACCCGGCTACAAAGCGCTCCGTCGCGGCCGATGGTCCGAGCCCCAGCGGATCTACCTCGTCACCACCGTCTGCATCCGCCGCCGCCGAATCTTCGCCAGCGAACACTGCGCGCAGATCGCCGCGCAAGCCATCGCCGATCCGGAAAAATGGCTGGGCGCGCGCCTGCTGTGCTGGGTGCTGATGCCCGATCACTGGCATGGCCTGATCGAACTGCACAGCGACATCCGCTTGCAAAGCGTCGTCGCCTCGCTGAAGGGCCGCGCCGCGCGGGCGGTCAATCGCGCCTCGCATCGCAAAGGACTGGTTTGGATGCCGGGCTTCCACGATCACGCGTTGCGCGAGGATGAGGATGTACTGCAAGCCGCTCGCTACATCGTCGCCAATCCCAAGCGCGCCGGTTTGGTGCAGCGGATCGGCGACTATCCGCATTGGGATGCGGTGTGGCTGGAACAAAAGCGTCGGGGCTGAAGCCCCTCCCACAAAAGACCTCGTGGTCGCGCGCGCAGGTTGCGAGAAACAAGGGGCCTGATTCGTAGAAAAGGCGAAGAAAAGCGATATCGCCGATGGCGGGGCATCGCCAGGATTGTTGTGGGAGGGGCTTCAGCCCCGATGCCCTTCGATCAGTTCGCCGGAAGGCAACCACCTGTCATCACTCCGAAGCGCCACGCAACCCCAACCCCACCAACTTAGCCTCGACATGCTCGCCGAACCCCGAAGGCGTCTCCAACCCCATGCGCCGCAGCGCCTCGCGATCATCGCTGGTCGGTGAGAACAAAGCCCGCAGCACCGTCCTGGCTTTCGCCCCGCGCGTGGCCGTATTCGCCTTCAGCCACCCCAGCGCCTTGACCAGCCGCTGTTCCACCTCGGTGAAATCGCTGCCCAGCGGATAGTCCGGCAGCACGCCCTCGCGGCGGAACGGCGCCAGCGCCGCGCGCAGGCGTTCTGGCGTGTTGCGACCCGACAGACGCGGGTGGAACAGCTTGAGCTTGCCGTGATCCATCGCCGTCTTCATCAATCCGAACTGATGGCGCGAATCGGCGACGGCCGTCATCGCCAGGACGCAGTCCTCATCGCTCTTGCCGCGCAGATCGGCGATGCCGTACTCGGTGATGTAGATGTCGCGCAGATGACGCGGGATCGTGGTCTGGGCGTAGTTCCAGACCACGTTCGAACGCACTTCGCCGGCGCTTTCGCGGGACGCGCGCAACATCAGCACCGAGCGCGCATCGGGCAGCGCGTGCGCCATCGCCACGAAGTTGTACTGCCCGCCGACACCGGACACCACGCGGCCGTCGTCGAGGGTGTCCGACACCGCCGCGCCGAGCGCGGTGGCCATCATGCAGCTGTTGAAGAAGCGCGCGTCGCGGCGTTGCACGCGTTCGAGGGTTTCGTTGCCGCCGTAGAGCTCGTTGACTTCGCTGATGCGGCGCATGCTGACGCCGCGCTGCTGATCGGCGGGCATGGTGCGCAGCCAGTCGTAGAAATCCGGCGAACCCAGATAGAAACCGCCCTGCAGGAACTCGCCTTCGCGATCGAGCCGCTGCAGATCCTCGGCGCCGGCGCTGCCGTCGTGCACGCGGCGCATCAGCTCCAGATCGTCCACGACCTTGCGTTTGATCACGCCGACTTCGACCAATCGGCGGAAGCCTTCGTTGATCATTTCGCTACAGCCAAAAAGCCCCACCTGAAATGACCCAAGCGGCGCCACTGGCGCCTTCGCGTTACGGTCTCCGCTGAGGTCACCCCCTACCGAAGCGGTGCCTACGAATTTCTCATCTGGCGCCATCGCGTTACGGTGTCCGGTGAGGTCACCCCCGACCGAAGCGGTGCCTACGAATCCCTCACCTGGCGCCATCGCGTTACGGTCTCCGCTGAGGTCATCCTCAACCGAAGCGGTGCCTACGAATCCCTCACCCAGCGCCTTCGCGCCACGTTCCCCGCCGAGGTCACCCTCAACCGAAGCGGCACCCCCCATCCCCAACGCCGCAATCACCCGCAAATACGCCGAATTATCCGTATGCCGCAACGCCAACGCATGGCATAAGGCATCGGCCAGCGTACCGATGCCGATCTGCAGCGTCCCGCCGTCGCGCACCAGGGTGCTGGCGTGGAAACCGATCGCGTAGTCGGCGTCGCTGACCGGTTGCCGCGGTAGTCCGAACAGTTTCGGATGCGGGCCCGGCGGCGTCACCACCGCATCGAAGAATGATGCATCTACCGCGGCGCTGCCGCCCAGCCACGGCAATTGCGGATCGACTTCGGCGATCAACAACGGCCGCGGCAGGCCGCGCGCGACGATCGCATCGACCGCATCGAAGGTCAGATCGGTATTGCACGACAACGACAGCCGCGTGCCGCCGGCGGGATCGGCCGCGACCTTCTGCACGATCGCGTTGACGCCGCGATCGGCCAGGGCGCGCGCGACGTGGGTGTAGTTGAGGCTGGCGTAACGGCGCTGGGTCGCGCTGGCGTTGAGCAGCGAGCCCGACTGCAGATAGAACTCCTCGATCTCGATGTGCTCGGGCAGGGCGTTGCGCTTGAGCGCCTGCACATAACGCAAGCGCGGGAAGTCGTCGCCGAAATGGCGCTGCGCGAACGGTCCGATGAAGCGTCCTTCCAGGCCCTTGCCGGCGCCCGGCGGGTCCAGCGACAGCGCCGTGTACAGATGCAGCGGCCGCTGGGTTTCGCGCTCGGCGCGCTCGTACAAGGCGTTGAGCAGGCGATGCGGTTTGCCCAGGCCGAGCGGCGCGCCGACGTGCAGCGCGCCGGGCAGGCGCTGATAGAGAAACTCGACGGCGTCGGCCAGGGAATCGAAATGCAGGGGCGGGTTCATACGCGGCAGTATGGCACCGGCTCTGCGAACGCGATGCGCAGGCCGCCCGGCCCGGTATTTCGGTGGCGGCCGTCAGGCAGGCAGGCGATAAACGGTCGCGTTGACCCCGCATGTGCGGGGCCGGCGCCGAGCCCCGGGCCCGCGTCCGCGTTTCAGCCCACGCTATGCACTTCCCCGGCGATGCGCCGCACTTCCTCCGGATAGTGGCTGACGTAGATCATCGGCAACCCGGTTTCGTCGCGTACGCGCTGCAGATAGGGCAGCAATTCGTCGCGGCGGTTCATGTCGAGCATCGACAGCGGTTCGTCCAGCAGCACGATGCGCGGTTGCGACAGCAGGGCGCGGCCCAGCGCGACGCGCTGCATTTCGCCGCCCGACAGGCCGGCGGTGCCGCGCGCCAGCAACGGCCCGATGCCGAGCAGCTCGACGATGGCGCCGAGCTGGAAACGGGTTTCGCGCGCGGCCTCGCCGCGCAGGCCGTAGAGCAGGTTGCCGCGCACATCCAGGTGCGGAAACAGGCGCGCGTCCTGGAATACGTAGCCGATCCGGCGCCGATGCGCCGGCAGGTCGATGCGCGCGGCGCTGTCGAACAGACGCTGCCCGGCGATCTCGATATGCCCGCGGCTGGGCCGCAGCAAGCCGGCGATGGCGTGCAGCAGCGACGTCTTGCCGACGCCGGAATCGCCGACCACGGCGATCACGCGCTGCTCGCTGCGGATCGCGAAGCCGCGACGGAAGTCGCCGCGGCGCAGTTCGATGTCGATGTCGAAGCGGGGCGCGTGCACGGCCGCGGTATCGCTCGCAGGCAGGCTCATCGTTGCGCTCCGGCGCGCTGGCGCTGCACCAGCCATTCGGACACGAACACCGCGGCGAAGGAAATCGCGACCGCGACCAGGGCCAGGCGCAGCACGCCCGACTCGGCGCCCGGCGTCTGCATCAGGCCCCAGATCGCCGACGACAAGGTCTGGGTTTCGCCGGGAATATTCGACACGAAGGTGATCGTCGCGCCGAATTCGCCCAGCGCCTTGGCGAAGCACAGCACCGCGCCGGCCATCAGCCCCGGCCACGACAGCGGCAGAGTCACGCCGAAGAACACCCGCCAGGGATTGGCGCCGAGCGTGGACGCGGCTTGCTCCAGGCGCCGGTCGACGCTTTCGATCGACAGCCGGATCGCGCGGACCATCAGCGGGAAACCCATGATCGCGCTGGCCAACGCGGCGCCGGTCCAGCGAAAGGCGATGCTGATGTGCAGGTACTCGGCAAGAAAGCGGCCGATCGGCCCCTGCGAGCCGAAGCCGATCAACAGCGCATAACCGGTCACCACCGGCGGCAGCACCAGCGGCAGGTACATCAGCGTGTCGAGCAACAGCTTGCCGGGAAAGCGCACGCGCGCGAGCAGCCAGCCCATCGCCACGCCGAACGGCAGGCTGCACAAGGTCGCCACCGCCGCGACTTTCAGGCTGAGCGCGATCGCGGTGAGTTCGGCGGGACTGAAGTCGGGCATCGATGGTTTAGGTGCGGCTTCGGATGGTTATGCTCAGGGCAGCGGCGCGAAGCCGCGGCGGCGGAAGATCGCGGCGGCGTCCTTCGAATGCAGCCACCGCGCGAACGCGGCCGCGCGCGGATGCTGGCTGGCCGTGATCACCGCCACCGGATAGACGATGGCCGGATGAGTGTCGGCGGGGAAGGTCGCGAGTACGCGCACCTTGGGCTCGGCCTGGGCGTCGCTGCCGTAGACCACGCCCAGCGGCGCTTCGCCGCGGGCGACCAGCATCAGTGCGGCGCGCACGTTCTCGGCTTCGGCGACCTTGGGTTGCAGCTGATCCCACACGCCGAGCGAAGTGAACGCCGCGCGCGCGTACTTGCCAGCGGGAACGCTCGCGGTCAGTGCCAGCGCCATGCGGCCTTCGCCGAGCAGCGGCAACAGCTTGACGCCGGGCTTGAGCGCGACCGGGCGGGTCGTGCGGGTCGCCGGCGCGATCAGCACCAGGGTGTTGCCGAGCAGGTTGCGGCGGCTGGCTTCGTCGATGAGCTTGCGTTCTTGCAGGTAGTCCATCCAGTCCAGGTCGGCCGAGAGGAACAGGTCGGCCGGCGCGCCCTGTTCGATCTGGCGGGCGAGCGCGGAACTGGCGGCGTAGGACACGCGCACGTCCTGGCCGGTGGCTTTCTGGTAGGCCGCGGCGGCTTCGTCCAGCGATTCCTTGAGGCTGGCGGCGGCGAACACGGTCAGCGGCGCGGCCGGGGCTTGCGCGGGCGTCTGCGCGGGGGCGGCGAGGGCGGCAAGGATGAGACCGAGGGCGCACACAGCGCCCAGGATGCGACGACGGAACGGGTTCATGCGGGGCCCTGATGAGAGGGGACTCGATTAGGTATGGCGAGAGTAGCGCGAAGCGGGGGGCGGCGAAGTTGCGGTGAGGGGCGCGGGCATCGGAACGGAAGGCTTCGGGCCTGAAGGCCCTCCTACAAAAGACTTCGGGCTGGCGCGGGGCGCGTGTTGCAAGCGCGACGGTCAAGCGTGGCTAGCTGGAGTCGTTAGTCTCCCTCTCCCGTTTACGGGAGAGGGCCGGGGTGAGGGGACGAGCGCCGCAGGCGCGAATGCTCTTCACGCGCGCCGCGAGTCCCAGGTTACGGCGACGCGCCGTCGCAGCGCGGATCAGAGCGACTCGTTCACCACGGTCGCATTCGCACGTCCGTCGCCGCAGCTGAACTTCATGACGGCCGGCGGCGGAAACACGGTATTCGAATCGAACATGCTGTAGCGCACTGCGCCGTCGCTGACCGATTGCGTGACCGAACCGGTCAGACCCAGACCATCCGCGGCCGGATCGGTTTCCTCGAAATGCAGATCAGTCGAGAGTGGCGCGGGGTCTTCCGACGGTCGCGAACAAAAATAATCGTTTCATTGCGCTCGATCAGGTTCGGCTGGACGGAGGAACGGACGCGTCGCGCGCGGATCAGCGTCCCGGAGCCAGCGCCGCGTTGAGCACTTCGGCCAGATGCTCACCGCCCAGGCGCAACTGGGTTTCGGCGAGCGGACGCCAGGTGGCGACGTACTCCGGCTTCAGCGTGTGTGTCGGCGGATAGAAACCCGGCTGCAGCATCAGCTTGCACGAGTCCTCGGCCCAGCCGGCGGCGTCGGCGGGCAAGCCGGCGCCGGTCACGGTCGGCACGGCGATCTTGCGCAGCTCGACCAGATAGGCCGCGTCGTTGCGCTTGCGGGTATTGAGCAGGCTGCTGTCCCACAGCGAGTGCAGGTTGCCGCCGTAGCCGCCGGGCCGCTCGGGTTCGCCCGGGATGGCCAGCTGGAAGTCGTTGCCGCCCTTGTCGTGGGCGTAGCCGGCGTGCAGCGGCTGGTGCACGTCGCCAACGATGTGGACGACGAACTTCAGCGCCTGCAGGCGCTCGGCCTGCGGCTTGCCGCGGTCGGCCAGGATCGCGGTCTGGGCGGCGATGGCGGCGACCGCGCAGTTGCCGTCGGGGCAGTCGCGCGCGGCGTCGTAATGGCATTCGTCTTCGGCCAGGTTCACGTAGTGCCACTTGGCGCTGCGCTTGCCCAGGTCGGGGTCGTGGGCGCGCAGTTCGTCGGCCCAGTTGGCGATGCCGGGCAGGGTCGGGTCGGGTTCGCCGGCCAGGAGCGTGTCGGCCTCGGCGCGGGCGGCCGGGGTCATGCCCTCCCAGGCCAGTTCGGCGACCAGGCGATGACCTTGCGGGCCCCAGGCCAGGGCGTTGAGCGGCAACGCCAGCAGCAAGGCGGCCAGGGCGCGCAGGCGCGGCGAGCGCAGCGGATTACGGACGGGCAGTCGGGTGTTTTTCATGCCGGCCACTTTACTGCACGCGCCGCGCGCGGCCGCTGTCCGAAACGGGCGATGCGGCCGTCGGGCACGGCCGCGCGGACCGGCGGCGACAGCCGCGCCGGCACCGGTTTACGCGGCCGTCGGAGGCGGGCCGCGATCGCCGGTTCGCGCCGCTCAGAACTTGATGACGTAGGCCAATCCGTAGACCAGCGGATCGATCTCGGCCTTGCCGATCTTCGCGCCGTTGAGCTTGACGTCGGAGTTGATGTCGATCCAGCGCGCATCCACCCGGATCGCGCCGCGCTCGCCGACGCTGAAATCCACCCCCAGGTGCGCGGCCACGCCGACCGAATCCTCCAGCTTGAGCTTGGAACCGCGCAACGGGCCGGTGGTCTTCTCGCTCATGAAGGTGGTGTAGTTGACGCCCACGCCGACGAAGGGCGAGACCGCGCCGTCGCTGTTCCAGTGGTACTGCAGCGAGAAGGTCGGCGGCAGGTGCTTGGTCGTGGCGACCTTGCCCAGCCCCTTGATCTCGATGTCGTGCTTGAACGGCGTCGCCGCCAGCACCTCGATGCCGAGGTTTTCGCGGACGAAATACTCGAACGTGATGGTCGGCTGGACGTTGTCGCCGATTTCCAGCTGGGCCGCGCCGCCGAGCAGGGAGCCGTTGTTCGACTTGGGCTGTACCTGATGCGCGCCGATGCCGATGGTGTAGCTGCGGGCCTCCTGGGCCAGGACGGGTTGGGCCGCGCAGGCCAGGGCCGCGGCGAGCACGCCGCCGATCAAACGATGGTTCATTCCTTGAGTCCCCTGTGGTCGGTGATTGCCGGAAGGCGGAACTGGCTGAACAGGCGAACGGCCTGTGCCGCACTCTAATTACGGCCAAGAGCGGTAAACCTTGATTTCCATCGCAATCCGGGCCGGGCGATTGCGGTTCTGCGAACTGCAGCCGGGTAACGCGGCGGGACTGCGACACCGGCCACGCCTTGCTAGAATGGCGGTTTCCCCACTTCGAACCGCCCAGCGGCCGCAGGAGTTACCTCAATGACGATCAAGGTAGGCATCAACGGCTTCGGCCGCATCGGACGCAACGTCCTGCGCGCGGCCGTGCAGAACTTCGGCGACGACATCGAAATCGTGGCCATCAACGATCTGCTCGAGCCCGACTACCTGGCCTACATGCTGCAGTACGACTCGGTCCACGGCCGTTTCAAGGGCGAGGTCAAGGTCGACGGCAACACCCTGATCGTCAACGGCAAGAAGATCCGCCTGACCCAGGAACGCGACCCGGCCAATCTCAAGTGGGACGAAGTCGGCGCCGAGGTGGTCATCGAATCCACCGGCCTGTTCCTCGACAAGGCCACCGCGCAGAAGCATCTCGACGCGGGCGCGAAGAAGGTCGTGCTGTCGGCGCCGTCGAAGGACGACACGCCGATGTTCGTGTTCGGCGTCAACGACAAGACCTACAAGGGCGAGGCGATCGTGTCGAACGCTTCGTGCACCACCAACTGCCTGGCGCCGCTGGCCAAGGTCGTCAACGACAAGTGGGGCATCAAGCGCGGCCTGATGACCACCGTGCACGCGGCCACCGCGACGCAGAAGACCGTCGATGGTCCGAGCAACAAGGACTGGCGCGGCGGCCGCGGCATCCTGGAGAACATCATCCCGTCCAGCACCGGCGCGGCCAAGGCGGTCGGCGTGGTGATCCCGGAGCTCAACAAGAAGCTCACCGGCATGTCGTTCCGCGTGCCGACCTCGGACGTGTCGGTGGTCGATCTGACCGTCGAGCTCAACAAGGAAGCCACCTACGCGGAAATCTGCGCGGAAATGAAGGCGCAGAGCGAAGGCGCGCTGAAGGGCGTGCTGGGCTACACCGAGGACAAGGTCGTGGCGACCGACTTCCGCGGCGACGCGCGCACCTCGATCTTCGACGCCGAAGCCGGCATCGCCCTGGACGGCACCTTCGTCAAGCTGGTGAGCTGGTACGACAACGAGTGGGGCTACTCGAACAAGTGCCTGGAAATGGTCAAGGTGGTCGCGGCCAAGTAAGCCGCGAACCCTCGCCGCGCGCGACCGCCGTATCGGCGGTCCGCGCGAACGGTTGAACAGCCCCGCCTCGGCGGGGCTGTTTCGTTTTGGCGGCCCGCTACGTCGCCCGTGCCGCGCGGCGCCGTTCGCATCACACGGAAGACATGTGATGCGAGCGATGCGAACGCAATCCGAACGCATCGTCGGAGCTGTGATTGCGGTCGCATCCGTGCTGCTGTTCGCGCGCCGGCTTGCCGCTACTATCGAATCCAGTTGCCCGTCGCGATGCGGCGGACGACGATCCTCCGCGACGATGCGATCGTCGCAGAGCCTGTGCGCGTTGGTTGCATGACGCGCAGTGGCGACCGCAGGACGCGGAAGGTTCCAATCCACCGAACCCCAACCAAGGAAGGACGCCATGGACGCTCAAACGCGTTCGCTTACCGATCCCCGGTTCGCGCAATTCAAGCAGACCGTCGATGACGGCATCGCCGAACGCGGTCTTGCCGCCATCGTCGATATGCAACCGCAAGTGGAAACCCTGCTGCGCTCCGGCGCGATCGCCGCGCGGCTGGGCGCTGAATTGCGCGACGTGCTCGCCGACGGCGAGCGCGCGTTGTGGTGGGAACACTGGAATCGCGGCAGCCTGTGGAGCCGGCACGGCCTGCTGCTGCTGGCCGGACCGGGCTGGTCGCTGCATTTGTCGCGGTATTTCAGCTCTTCCAGCGGCATCTTCACGCTCTCGCAATACGCCTGCATCGGCGTCGCGGCCGGAGCGATGACGCTGAGCACCTACGCCACCGGCGAGAGCTTCCGCAACGCGTATTTCGAGCGCGAGCAAAGCGTGCGGCTCAATCGCCGGATCGAACTCGACGCCGGCCAGGCCGCGGCGATGAGCGCGGGCGATGCGGCGTTCAAGGTCGATGTGCAGCGGCCGACCATCGTGGCCTTGCTGCTGTCGGAAAGCGCCGCGGATCTGCAGTGGCGCTTCGATCCGGACACCTTGCGCGCCGACAGCTGCATCTCTGCCCGGCTCAGCGATTCGGAACTGATCTGCATCGGCCGCACCATGGCCGCCATCGGCGCGCAGCAGGCGCCGGAGGTGCTGCTGGAACTGAGCCGGCATCCGCGCCATTTCGTGCGCTGGTCGGCGATCCAGCATCTGGCCAAGGTCGATCGTCGGATCGCTCTGGATCGCCTGCACGAAGCGCTCGACGACGAGCACGACGACATCCGCGCGGCGGCGACGCGTTCGCTCGCCGCCCTGCAACCCGCCCTTTGAGCCGCGAGGAACCGACATGGCTTATACCTTGAATGCGACCGCCACCTCGACGGCCAGCGAAGACGATTTGTTCGACTACATCTTCAGCCGCGTCGACAGCATGGACCCGGACAGCATCGCCGACGCGGCGCCGGTGCTGGCCGCCTACGCCAGCGACAGCGGACTGGTGGCGCGCACCATGGCCCAGTCGATGCGCTCGATCCTCGACGGCCAGCCGCCGCCGTTCGTGGCGCCGCAGTGCTACGTGATCGCGCGGCGCAGGCACATCATGATCCGCGCCAACGTCTGGACGCCGCTCAAGCAGACCGGCGCGCTGCGCAAGAACGAAGAACGCGTGTACTCCTACGACACCGCCCACGACCACAACTTCAACTTCCTCACCATCGGCTATTTCGGCGCGGGTTACCGCACCCACATCGTGCAGATCGACCCGTCGCATTTGAACGGCGAAATCGGCGACAGCGCGCCGATCCTGGATTCGGAAGTCACCAGCCTGCCCAAGGGCAAGATCATGCTCTATCAGGCCCATCGCGACGTGCATCGGCAGGCGCCGCCGGACGAGTTGTCGATCTCGTTGAACGTGCTGTTCAACAACCAGAGCCAGATTTCCAAGTGCCAGTACAACTTCGTCATCGAAGAAGAACGCGCGCGGATTCTCAGCTACACCTCGGCCAGCATCCACAGCCGGCTGTCGATGCTGGCGGAAATGGCGGTCATGGTCGGCGGCGACGAACTCAAGGGCCTGTTCAACGACATCGTCGATGCGCCGCTGTTGCCGCCGCGCATGCGCCTGATGTGCCTGGAAGGCCTGCGCGAAGATCAGGCCGCCTATCGCGAGGCGATGGAGCGGCTGTACGCGGACGAATCTCAGATGGTGCGCCTGCATGCGCGCGGCGCGCTGAGCCAACTGCAATAACGGCCCACGGCGGCGCCGGCACGCCGCGGGACCTCATCGGCCGGCACACAAGGAGCAGTCTATGGAAGGTAATCTGCACGTCGAAGATCTGGCTTATGAAGTCGCCCCTTTCAGCGTTTCCAGCGCTGACGTCGGCGCCATCGTGCGTTCGGTGGAAAGCTCCGGCGATCCCGAGCTGTGGGTCGCGCTGGGCTGATACGCGTTGCGCTGATGGATGAATGCAATGCCGCCCCTTCCGGATGCGTCCGGAAGGGGCGTTTGCGTGGCCGGGCGCCGTCGCGGGCGTGCGCGCCGCGACGACGGATCGCTTAACTCACTTCGGCCGTGGTCTGCTCGCGCAAGCCCTGCGCCGCCTGCACCATCGCCTGCAACGCCGCCCGCACTTCCGGCCAGCCGCGGGTCTTCAGGCCGCAATCGGGATTGACCCACAACTGCGCCGGCTCCAGCACGTCCAGGGCCTTGTCGAGCAGTTCGCTCATTTCGGCCCGGCTGGGCACGCGCGGGGAGTGGATGTCGTACACGCCCGGGCCGATGCCGTTGGGATAGCGATAGCGCGCGAACGCATCGAGCAGTTCCATGCGCGAACGCGAGGTCTCGATCGAGATCACGTCGGCGTCGAGCGCGGCGACCGCGTCGATGATGTCGTTGAACTCGGCGTAGCACATGTGGGTGTGGATCTGGGTGGCGTCGCCCACGCCGCTGGCGGCCAGGCGGAAGGATTCGCCGGCCCAGGCCAGATACGCCGGCCAGTCGGCGCGCCGCAGCGGCAGGCCTTCGCGCAGCGCCGGTTCGTCGATCTGGATCACCGCGATGCCGGCGGATTCCAGATCCAGCACCTCCTCGCGCAGGGCCAGGGCGATCTGCCGGCAACTGTCGGCGCGCGGCTGGTCGTCGCGCACGAACGACCACTGCAGGATCGTCACCGGTCCGGTCAGCATGCCCTTGACCGGACGATCGGTCTGCGACTGCGCGTAGCGGGTCCAGTCCACCGTCATCGCCCGCGGCCGCGACACGTCGCCGAACAGCACCGGCGGCTTCACGCAGCGCGAGCCGTAGCTTTGCACCCAGCCGTGCGCGGTGAAGGCGAAGCCGTCGAGCTGCTCGCCGAAGTATTCGACCATGTCGTTGCGTTCGAACTCGCCGTGCACCAGCACGTCGATGCCGAGCGCCTCCTGCTCGCGCAGGCATTGCACGGTTTCGTTTTCGAGGAAGCTGCGGTAGGCGTCGTCGTCGATCTTGCCGGCCTTGTGCTCGGCGCGGGCGCGGCGCACCTGCGCGGTCTGCGGGAACGAGCCGATGGTGGTGGTCGGGAACAGCGGCAGGTTCAGCCGTTCCTGCTGCAGCCTGGCGCGCTGGGGATAGGGCGAGACGCGGTTGGCCATGGCCGGTTCGACCGCGGCCAGGCGCTTGCGCACGCCGGCGTTGCGCAGCAGCGGCGAGGCCAGGCGCGCGGCGCGCGCGCTCGCGGCCGCAGCCAGATCGCGTTCGGCGTCGGCGTTGCCGGCCAGGGCGTCGGCGAGCAGGCGCAGTTCTTCGATCTTCTGCCGGGCGTAGGCCATCCAATGCTTGAGCGGCGTCGGCAGCTTCTTTTCCAGTTCCAGATCGGCCGGCACGTGCAGCAGCGAGCACGACGGCGCCAGCCATTTCGCCCGCGCGCCGGCGCGGCGCGCCAGACTCAGCGCGGCGTCGAGATCGGCGCGCCAGATGTTGCGGCCGTCGACCACGCCCAGGCTCAGCGCGCGGTCTTCCGGCAGCAGCGGCAGCACGCTTTCCAGTTGCTGCGGCGCGCGCACCAGATCCAGGTGCAGGCCCTCCACCGGCAACTGCGCGGCCAGCGTGGCGTTGTCGCCGAGCGCGCCGAAGTAGGTGGTCAGCAGGCGCTGCGGCGCATCGACTTCGGCCAGCGCGGCGTAGGCGCGGCGGTAAGCGGCACGGTCGGCGTCGTCCAGGTCCAGCACCAGGGCCGGTTCGTCGATCTGCACCCACTGCGCGCCGGCGGCCTTGAGCTTGGACAGCAGCTCGGCGTAGGCGGGCAGCAGGTGGTCGAGCAGTTCGCGCGGATCGCCGCCATCGACGCGCTTGCCCAGCTTGAGCAGCGACACCGGGCCGAGCAGCACGGGCCGCGCCTCAAGGCCCAGGGCCTGCGCCTGCGTCAGTTCCGCCAACGGCTTGTCGCCGCGCAGGGCGAAGCGCTGGTTGGCTTCGAACTGCGGCACCAGGTAGTGGTAGTTGGTGTCGAACCACTTGGTCATTTCCAGCGCGCGCAGATCGCGGCGGCCGTCCTGCAGGCCGCGGGCGAGGGCGAAGTAACCGCTCAGCGGGTCTTCGTCGAACGCGGCGCGGTGCGAGGCGGGAATCGCGTCGAACAGCACGCTGGTGTCGAGCACGTGGTCGTAGAGCGAGAAGTCGTTGACCGGCACGATGTCGGCGCCGGCCTCGCGCGCGAGCCGCCAATGGCGTTCGCGCAGGGCGGCGGCGGTGGCGTGCAGCGATCGCGCGTCGCTGTCGCCTTTCCAGAACGATTCCAAAGCTTGTTTCAGCTCGCGCCGCGCGCCGATGCGCGGGAAGCCGAGAGGGGTGACGCTGATCATGATGAGTACCTGCGATGCGTGGGCATGACGCAGGGCAACGAAGGAAACCACGGCCGCGGCGGCCCGCACGCGGATGCGCCGGACTCCATCGCGAACCTTGGCTTCGACCTTCGCCCCCGCGGGCGAACCGGTCCACGCTGCGCGGACGGCGTGCGGACACGCCGTCCGGCGCCACGCGGGCCGGAGTCGGACGGAAGGCGAACCTTCCGGTCGCGGCAGGTCTTCGGGCTCGGGACTTGGAGCCAGGAATAGAGTCCTCTGAACTCTACCCCTCGCTCTTTCCTACTAAGGCCGCTTCCCGGGCATGTCGCCCAGTGCCATGGCCCGTTCGTTTCCCATACCGCTGCGGGGCAGCTCCGGATTCGAACCGGATTCCCTCTGGCCACCGCCGGCGCGAGGCCGTCGATGGCGTGTCCCATCGCTTTATCTTTATGAAGCGATGTTCACCGTAACGGCGCCAAGGTACGCAGCGGGCGGGGCGAAGTCAATCGGCCGGCGGAGGATGGGCGGGAGCGAAAGCAAGAAGTCTTTTGTGGGAGGGGCTTCAGCCCCGATGCTTTTCGCTCAGATCGCGGCGATCAGATCGAAAGGCATCGGGGCTGAAGCCCCTCCTACAAAAGCCGCGGCGGCGGCACGCGCCCGGCGGCTGGCGTTCATCCGCCGCCGACGAAGATGGCATCACGCTGATGCCGGTAACGCCGTACCTCACGCCGCCGTTGAGCTTGGCGAAGGCTGGGGCTAACGTTTGCACCGGCGCTACGCGCACGGCGCGGACCAGGACGGTCCCGCGCGATCCCGAATCCGGTGGGTGGAACATGTTTTTCGAAAGGACCCCGTTACTGGCTGGCCTGCTCGCATCGTTGCTGTGCGCGCTGGTCCTGGCGGCGTGCGCGAAGGAATCGCCGGCGCCGGCGCAGGGCGAGTCGGTCACCCTGGGCAGCCAGAACGAGATGCCCAAGGTCGCGCCGGTGCCGCCGAGCGAAGAGGACATTCTCAAGGGCACCTATTGGCCGCCGGCGAAACTCGACGGCGGCGTCGCCCGGATCAGCTGCGAATACGATTACCCGCGCTTCGGCGAAGGCCAGCGGCTGACTTCGCTGGACTTCTTCAGCCTGGTCGATGCGCTGTCGCCGTGCCAGGCGCGCGGGGTGGTGCGCCTGCGTTATCAGGGCAAGATCGGCGCCGGCTTCACCGCGCTGGTGCAGCGGGTCTCGGCGATGGCCACGCGCATGGAGATCCAGACCCGCATCCTGGATATCGACTCCAGCGGCGGCCACGTCGAAGAAGCGATCCGCGCCGGCGATTCGATCGCCGAATCGGGTTGGGCGATCTGGGTGCGCGAGGACTCGGTCTGCCACAGCGCCTGCGTGCTGGTGCTGGCCGCGGGCGACACGCGTTCGGTCGAGGGCAAGGTCGGCATCCACCGGCTGATGCGCGACCGCTCCACCGCGACCTCGCGCGCCGAGCTCAGCCGCGAACTGCGCGCGATCAACCAGCAGGTGCGCGATTACCTGGAGCGCAACGGCGTGGCCACCGCGGTGTCGGACCTGATGATGACCATCGCCAACCGCGACCTGCGCATCCTGACGCCGGACGAGCTCAAGCAATACGGCCTGGACGGCACCAACGCCGTCCAGGACGATCTGGACCGGATCCGCCTGACCCGCAAGTGCGGCGAGGACTTCGTCCGCCGCCGCGACGCCTTCCGCCGCGCCTTCGACGCGCAATGCATGGCCACCGGCAAGAATTTCGAATCCATGCCCGAGTGCGCCAACGCCTTGCAGGGCCAGTTCGGTTTCCCGGACAAGGCCTGCCCGTCCGACAGCCCGGCCGACTTGTACGCGCGCGATCTGCCGGAATTGTTCCCCACCGAAGAGGCGCAGGCCGCGGACGCCGCGCCGGCCTCCGACGAGGCCTTGTCGAAGAGCGGCTCCAAGAGCCTGTCGAAGAAGAAATCCGCGTCCGCGCCGGGCGAATAAGCGGCGCAAACCCGGCGAAAACGGCCTGTTCGCGAGTCGCCGACACGGCCGCGCCGCGCCCCCGAGCGCGCCGCGCACTTGCGATCGCCGTCTCAGCACCGGAAAATCGCCGCCTGTATAGCCAGAGCGCCTGTGGGGCTCGAGCCAAAAGCCTCGCAGGAGTTTTACCGATGTCCGCCTCTCCGCTCTCCCGGCTGGCGCCGGCGCGTCTCGCGCTGGCCCTGTTGCCCTTGTGCCTGTTTTCCCTGACCGCCCACGCCGACGACGCGGCCGACGCCGGCGATCAGGTCCATGAACTCGACCAGATCCAGGTCCGCGGCGTCGCCGCTCCCAAGTTCGGCGCCCAGCGCAGTTCCAGCGCGACCAAGACCGACACCGCGCTGATCGAAGTGCCGCAGGCTGTCACCGTGCTGCCGCGCGCGCTGATCGACGCGCAGGGCGGACGCTCGCTCAACGAAATGCTGTCGCTGGTGCCCGGCGTCGGGCTCAACAACGGCGACGGCCAGCGCGATCAGGTCGCGATCCGCGGCTTCAGCGCGCTGGCCGATCAATACCTCGACGGCGTGCGCGACGACGCGATGTACTTCCGCGATCTGGCCAACACCGAACGCATCGAAGTGCTCAAGGGCACCGCGGCGATGTTGTTCGGCCGCGGCTCGTCCGGCGGCCTGGTCAATCGCGTCAGCAAGCAGCCGCTGGACACCGCGCAAGGCAAGCTGCGCCTGTACGCCGACAGCGAAGGCGGCCGTCGCGGCGAATTCGACGTCACCGGCCCGCTCGGCATCGGCGCCGGCCGTCTGGTCGGCGCGGTCGAGGATTCGGACACCTTCCGCGACCAGGGCTTCATCGAGCGCTGGCTGATCGCGCCGTCGTATCGCTTCGAACTCGGCGGCGGCCAACTGCTGCTGCAGGCCAGCGCGCAGCGCGACGAACGCGTTACCGACTTCGGCATTCCCAGCCTGTTCGGCCGCCCGGTCGATGTTCCGATCGACACGTATTACGGCTCGGCCGACGCGCGCCACGACGACTACAGCCGCGCCCGCATCAATATCTTCAACGCGACCTACAGCAAGGCGCTGACGCCGCAACTGGATCTGCGCGTGACTTTGCGCGGGACCGATTACACGCTCGATCGCCGCAACACCCTGATCACCGGCAATCCGTTCCTGCGCAACGGCCGCTGGATGTCGGCGCGGCGCCATGCCGGCAATACCCGCGACCAGCAGGCGTGGTTCGCGCAGACCGATCTGGTCTACGAAGGCGAACGCCACCGTCTGCTGATCGGCAACGAGCTGAGCTACGAACGCAAGGATCAGGCCAGTTACGGCGGCATCGCCACGCCGATCGATCTGCTCAACCCGGTGCTGGACCGTCCGACCTTCAATCCGCGCGCCGAGGCCGCCGCGCGCAGCCGCCTGCGCAACGCCGCCTTGTACGTGCAGGACCAGATCACCTTGAACGCGCAGTGGAAGGCGGTGATCGGCGCGCGCTACGACGACTATCGCCAGCAGACCCGCGACCGCGTCAACGCCGCCGCGCCCGCGCTGGACCGCAGCGATCGCGAATGGAGCCCGCGCCTGGGCCTGATCTGGATGCCCACGCCGCAGCAGTCGCTGTACGCGAGTTGGGGCGAATCGTTCCAGCCTTCGGCCGAGAGCCTGCCGCTGAGCACGGTCAACGTCGATCTGAGCCCGGAAACCACCAGCAATCGCGAAGTTGGCTACAAGTTCGCGCGCGCCGACGGATTGTTGAGTTTCGATGTGGCGGTGTTCGAGACCGAACGCGAACACATCAAGACCACCGACCCGGTCGATCCGCGCAAGCAGATCGGCGTGGGCACGCAGCGCACGCGCGGCGCGGAAGTCGGGTTGTCGGCGTCGCTGCTGGATCAGCGCCTGGATCTGTACGCCGGCTACGCGTATCTCGACGGCGAGATCACCAAGTCCAACAACGCCGCCAGCGGCGTGTCGTTCCAGGGCCGCACCTCGCCGCTGACGCCGCGCCACAGCGCTTCGGCCTATGCCGAGTACGCGCTGGGCCGCGGTTTCAGCGTCGGCGCCCTGGCCCAGCACGTGGCCATGCAATACGCCGCGCCGACCAATCTCAGCGTGCTGCCGGCGTTCACCCGCTTCGACTTCAATCTGCGCTATCAGGCCGGCCCCTGGGATTGGCGCCTGCGCCTGGAGAACGCGTTCGACAAGCGTTACTTCGCCTCCGCGCACGGCTCGGTCGATGGCTTCAACGCACCGGGCGCGCCGCGCACGCTGAGCCTGACGATGGACTATCGCTTCTGATCGCGAGCGCGGCGCGCGAATGCGGGCGCGGCCTGGGCCGCGCCCGCGACGCTTACCAGCCGCGGCGGATCTGAGCGCCGCCGAACATCGCCTGCTGGATGCCGGGCAGGGCGAGGAAATCGTGCGGAAATCCCAGCGCGATCGCGCTGGCTTCGTCCAGCCGCCGCCGCTGCGCATCGTCGAATTGGACCTCGAGGGCGCCCAGGTTTTCCTGCAACTGCGCGAGCGTGCGCGCGCCGATCACCGGCGCGATCTCGAACGGCTGCTGCAGCAACCACGCCAGGGCGATCTGCGAGGGCCGGCGTTCGAGTTCGGCCGCGACCGCCTTGACCGTATCGGCGATGACCAGCGCGCGCTCGGTCAGCGCGCCGTTGCCGATCGCCACCGCGCGCCGGCCCTGCGCCGTGGCCGGATCGAGATCGGCGCGCGAATACTTGCCGGTGAGCACGCCGGAGGCCAGCGGCGACCACGCGCTGACGCCCATGCCGAGTTCGCGCGCCATCGGCAGCAACTCGCGCTCGCCTTCACGCTGGGCCAGGCTGAATTCGATCTGCAACGCCACCAGCGGCGACCAGCCGCGCGCCTCGGCCAGCGTCTGCAAACGCGCGGCCTGCCACGCCGGCAGATCGGACACGCCCGCATACAACACCTTGCCGGCGCGGATCAGATCGTCGAAGCCGCGCATGACTTCGTCGCCGGGCGTGGTGTCGTCCCAGGCGTGCAGATAGAGCAGGTCGAGGTAATCCGTGTCGAGGCGGCGCAGGCTCGCGTCCACCGATTGGCGCAGGTTCTTGCGGTGATTGCCGCCGGCGTTGGGGTCGCCCGGGTCGGTGCACAGCGAGTATTTGCTCGCGATCACCAGGCGATCGCGACGGCCGCGCGCGAACTGGCCGAGCAGGGTTTCCGAACTGCCGCCGGTGTAGAAATTGGCCGTATCCAGGTAATTGCCGCCGCGTTCGAGGTAGGCGTCGAACACCTGCCGGGCTTCGTCGGCATCGCTGCCCCAGCCCCAGTCCTTGCCGAAAGTCATCGTGCCCAGGCACACCGGGCTGACGCGCAGGCCGGAGCGGCCGAGTGTGCGGTAGTGATCGAGTTGCATCGCAAGCATCCTTGGTGAAGTTGCCGCGAGTCTAGGCAGCGCGTTCACCCGGGAATATCCGCAGCTTGCGCTTGCGCGCGCGAGGACTAAGATCGCCGTGCAACCCTTCACGGAGCCCGTGCATGTCCGGCGACGCGCCCAAGCGCTATAGCATCGATCTGTCGAAGCCGGCGGTGTGGAAGCTGATCGCGGTGATCCTGACGGCGGCGGCCGCGGTAGTGGCGGTGGCGTTGTGGCTGCCCTCGCTCACCGGCCCGCAGGCGGCGATACCGCAGCCAAGCGTGGCGTGGCGGGCGTGCAGCTTCGGCGTGGTGGTCGTGTTGGCGGCGATCGGCTACGGCGCGACCTCGATACCGCGACTGCGCGCATGGCGCATTCCTGCGGCGGTGTTGGCGGTGGCGTTGCTGCTGGTGACCTGGCGCACGCTCGGCTTGAGCGTGGCTCGGTACAACGCGCACTGGGGGCAGGCTTCGAGCGTGGTCGGCGCGGCGAGCGATTTGCAGCAGCGGCAGCGGCGCGGGCGCAGTGGTGCGGTGACGATTACCTTGCGGTTTACCGTGACGTCTGAGAACGGTCGCGAAATGGCGCCGCTGCGGATCGAAACCCGTCAACCGCTGGCCTCGGTATTGGCTGATCGGCCGCGCGTGCGGATCGATATGCGCCGCAGTTGGGCCGGTGTTTCCTTCGATGCGCTGCGGCCGTGTGTGCAGGTTCGCAGCGAATGCGATGCGGTGGCTGTGGGGCGCTGATGCTCGCTATCTGAGCGGACAGCATCGGGGCTGAAGCCCCTCCCACAAAAGACTTCCGGCCTTCGTCGAGCCCCCGCGACAGCGTATTCATCACTCGCGGCTTCACCTCAACGCTGCTTGCGAATGCCCCGAAGTCTTTTGTGGGAGGGGCTTCAGCCCCGACGCGCAACCTCGAACTTGCGGCGCAAGCAGGAAGCCGAATCGAATAGAGCGAAAGCTGGAAGTTTTTTGTGGGAGGGGCTTCAGCCCCGACGCGCAACTTCAGATTTACGACGCAAGCCGGAAGCCGAATCCATACTCACAGGCGCCAATCAACGCGCCAGCGGCGGCACCGGCGTCGGCTTGCCATCGGCGCCGAGCGCGATCATGGTGAAGCGCCCACGCGTGGCGAGCTGCGATTCGCCGGTAAGCAAATCTTCCTTGAGCATATCGACTTCGACCTGCATCGAGGTGCGCCCGGTTTCGACCACGCGCGCGATCAATTCCACCAGCGCGCCCTTGGGCACCGCGGTATGGAAATCGATCTGTTCCGAACGCGCGGTGACCACGACGGTGCGGGCGTAGCGCGAAGCGGCGATGAACGCGGCCTTGTCCATCCATGCCAACGCCTGCCCGCCGAACAACGTCCCCAGGTGATTGGTGTGATCGGGAAAGACGATTTCGGTCATGCGGGCTTCGGTCATGGGGATGGGATGTGGCTGGAGTGAGTGGAGAGGAGTGAGAAATGAGTGGGGTTAAGCGCAAAGTGAGCGGCGCGTGAGCTTTTACTCACTCCTCACTCCTCTGCACTCGTTCCTGATCCCACTCGCTCCTGCTTAAAAGGCTTCGTCGAACGCAACCTCACCCTGCACGCCGACCTGATACGCCGACACGCGGCGCTCGAAGAAGTTGGTCACTTCCTGCACGTCCTGCAGGTCCATGAACGCGAACGGGTTGGTCGAGCCGAAATGCTTCGGCATGCCGAGCTGGGCCATGCGCTGGTCGGCGCAGTATTCCAGGTACTGGCGCATGTCCTTGAGCGACAGGCCGACCACGCCGCCGGACAGCACGTCCTGGGCGAACTGGAATTCGCATTCCACCGCGTCCTCGAACATCTTCACCACCTGCGCGCGCAGGTCGGCGTCGAACAGGTCGGGCTCTTCCTCGCGCGCGGTGCGGATGACTTCGAACGCGAACGCCATGTGGCAGCTCTCGTCGCGGAACACCCAGTTGGTGCCCGAGGCCAGGCCGTTGAGCAGGCCGCGCGAACGCAGGTAGTACACGTAGGCGAAGGCGGCGAAGAAGAACAGGCCTTCGATGCAGCCGGCGAAGCAGATCAGGTTGAGCAGGAACTGGCGGCGCTGCTCGCGCGTCTCGATGCGGTGCAGGTTCTGGATCGAATCGATCCAGCGGAAACAGAATTCGGCCTTGGCCCGGATCGAGGGAATCTTCTCGACCGCGTCGAAGGCCTTGGCGCGCTCGTTAGGATCGGGCAGGTAGGTGTCGAGCAGGGTCAGGTAGAACTGCACGTGCAGCGCTTCCTCGTACAACTGCCGCGACAGGTACATGCGTGCTTCGGGCGCGTTGATGTGCTGATACAGGTTCAGCACCAGATTGTTCGACACGATGCTGTCGCCGGTGGCGAAGAACGCGACCAGCCGCTCGACCAGATGCCGTTCGGCCGGGCCGAACTTGTGCTTGAGATCGTTCACGTCCTGCGAGAAATCCACTTCCTCGACGGTCCAGGTGTTGCGGATCGCGTCGCGGTACATCTCGTAGAAATGCGGGTAGCGCATCGGCCGCAGGGTGAGGTCGAAGCCGGGATCGAGGAGGAGGCGGGTTGAATCGGTGGACATGGCAATTCCTTGGATGTTGCTTGCCTTCTCCCGCGTGCGGGAGAAGGTGCCCGAAGGGCGGATGAGGGCGCGCGAGGTGCGATGACGACGCGAGCTGGATGGTGCGCTTGCCCTCACCCCGGCCCTCTCCCGCGCAGCGGGAGAGGGAGCGCAGCGTGTTACTGGCAGGCTTCGCAGGACTCGGGATTTTCCAGCGAGCAGGCGATCGCTTCGTCGGTGGTGTACTCCGGCTTCGGCGTCGCGACCGTCGGCGCGCTCACCGTGGTCTTGGCGATCTTCGTCGCCGGACGCGAACGCAGGTAATACGTCGTCTTCAAACCCTTCTTCCACGCGTACATGTACATCGAGCTGAGCTGGCCGATGTTCGGGCTTTCGATGAACAGATTCAGCGACTGGCTCTGGTCGATGTACGCGCCGCGCTCGGCGGCCATGTCGATCAGCGAACGCATCGGCAGTTCCCACGCGGTGCGGTAGACCTGACGCAGCGTCTCGGGCACTTCGGTCACCGACTGGATCGAGCCTTCGGCCATCTTGATGCGGTCGCGCATCTCGGCGGTCCACATGCCGAGCTTCTTGAGCTCTTCCACGAGGTACTTGTTGACCACCAGGAAGTCGCCCGACAGCGTCTCGCGCTTGAACAGGTTCGACACCTGCGGCTCGATGCACTCGTAACAGCCGGCGATGGAGGCGATGGTCGCGGTCGGCGCGATCGCGATCAGCAGCGAGTTGCGCAGGCCGTGCTCGGCGATGCGCTTGCGCAGCGCGTCCCAGCGCTCGGGCTGCGACGGGGTCACGCCCCATGCTTCGAACTGCAGTTCGCCGACCGAAGCGCGGGTGTCGTCGAAGGAGGGATGCTTGCCGTGTTCCATCGCCAGCTCGTTCGACGCCGACAGCGCGTGGAAATAGATGGCCTCGGCGATTTCCTGCGCGAGCTTGCGCGCCGGCTCGGAGTCGAACGGCATGCGCAGCTTGAAGAACACGTCCTGCAGGCCCATCGAGCCCAGGCCGACCGGACGCCATTTCAGATTGGCGCGGCGCGCGGTTTCGATCGGGTAGAAGTTCAGGTCGATCACGCGGTCGAGCTGGCGCACGGCCAGGCGCACGGTCTCGGCGAGCTTGTCGAAATCGAACGCGCCCTTGCCATCGTCGTACATCTCGACGTGGTGCGAGAGATTGATCGAGCCCAGGTTGCACACCGCGGTCTCGTCCTGCGAGGTGACTTCCAGGATCTCGGTGCACAGGTTCGACAGATGGATGACGTTGCCGTCGCGCAGGGTCTGGTTGGACGCGCGGTTGGACTTGTCCTTGAAGTTCATCCAGCCGTTGCCGGTCTGCGCCAGGGTGCGCATCATCCGGCCATAGATGTCGCGCGCCTTGACCTTCTTCGCGGCCAGGCCGGCGGCTTCGGCGGCGTGGTAGGCGCGGTCGAAGGCTTCGCCCCACAGATCGGTCAGCTGCGGCACCTTGGACGGATCGAACAGCGACCAGTCGGCGTCGGCCTCGACCCGGCGCATGAATTCGTCCGGAATCCAGTTGGCCAGATTGAGGTTGTGCGTGCGGCGCGCTTCGTCGCCGGTGTTGTCGCGCAGTTCCAGGAACTCTTCCACGTCGGCGTGCCACGGCTCCAGGTACACGCAGGCCGCGCCCTTGCGCTTGCCGCCCTGGTTGACCGCCGCGACCGAGGCATCGAGCGTCTTCAGCCACGGCACGATGCCGTTGCTCAGGCCGTTGGTGGAGCGGATCAGCGAGCCGCGCGAACGGATGCGCGTGTAGCTCAGGCCGATGCCGCCGCTGAACTTGCTGAGCTTGGCCACGTCCATGTAGCGCTTGTAGATCGCTTCCAGCGAGTCGTCGGGCGAATCGAGCAGGAAGCAGCTCGACAGCTGCTCGTGCGTGGTGCCGGCGTTGAACAGGGTCGGCGAGGACGGGATGTAGTCCAGCTGCGCCATGCGGCGGTACAGCGCCAGCGCGTCGCCGACGTCTTCGCTGAGCGCGCAGGCGATGCGCAGGAAGAACTGCTGCGGCGTCTCGATGACGGTGCGCGCGGTCGGGTGGCGCAGCAGGTAGCGGTCGTACAGCGTGCGCAGGCCGAAGTAATCGAACTTGGCGTCGAGGCTGCGGTCGATCGCGTCGTTGAGCTTGCGCGCGTTGGCCTGGACGAAGGTCACCAGGCGCTCGTTGATCAGGCCCAGCTCATGGCCGCGCTGGATCGACTGCGAGAACGCGTGGATTTCGATGCCGGCGACTTCTTTCTCGATCACGCCGGCGAGCAGGCGCGCGGCGAGGCGGCCGTATTCGGGTTCTTCCGCGGTCAGCAGGGCGGCGGTGCGGATCGACAGTTCGTCGAGTTCCTGCGTGGTCGCGCCGTCGTACAGGCCGGAGATGGTGCGGGTGGCCACGCGCATCGGATCGATCGCGTAGAGGTTCTCGCCGCTGCGGGTCACCGCGCGCACGATCTTGTTCAGATCGACCGGTTCGCGGCGACCGTTGCGCTTGGTCACGCTCATGGTCAGGTTGGCCGCGGGCGGGGTCAGGGCGAAGCCGGGCGCGTCTTGCGCGCTACGGGCTGCGGCCGGCTTGGCGGCGGCGTTGGCAGTGGCGGCGGCGTCCGTGGCGGGGGCGACGGACGGATCGGATGCGAGTGTGGTCATGGCATTACTCCGGGGCGTGGGTGCACGGTGCGGAGAACGCGGACGCGCCGGCGACGACGGACCGCGCGCGCGGTGTCATCGGTGGCGCGGCCATGCCCCCGCGGGCGCAGAGCTTGGGAGTGTGTCGGCTGGGTGTCGCGCGGCCCGAGACGCGAGGTCTGGGACGGCCCGCTCGGCGCTGCGCGCCGGAACGGACGGGCGCGACGGAGGGCCGTCGAGCCGCGACACCGGCCGTCTTCCCCCGAAGACTCCTGTGGGCCGGTACCGCGCGGTTGTGCGACGCGCGGCTGTCGGCAGGTCTTCGGGCTCGGGACTCGGAGCGAGAAACGGGCAAAGAGAAGTGAGCACTACGGGGTGACCCGGTTCTCACTTTTCTTCGCCCGCTTCTCGTTCCTCCTACCGGGGTCGCTTCCCAGGCATACCGCCCAGTGCCATGACCCGTTCGTTTCCCATACCGCTGCGGGGCAGCGCCGGCTTCGGACCCCGCCGCGAGTGCTCGCGGTCGCGTCCCTACCGACTTCCCTTTTCAGCCGATCGCAAGATCGGCACCGACGGGCACAACATAGTGTGGTTATGCGATTTCGTCAACGCGATATGTGGTGAATGAATCGTGTATATAGCGAGTGAAGGCGACGCTTCCATACGCCGCGCCTTGGTGTAACGTGCCCGCCATAAGGAACGGGGAACTGTGATGGAAGCACTGATTGTCTTGCTGGTACTGGCTTTGCTGTTGGTGCCGGTGCTGCTCATCGTCGCCCTGGTCCAGATCTCCGGGCTCAAGTCCCGGGTGTCGGGCCTGGAACGGACCCTGGCACAGCTTCGTGCGTCCGCAGACGCTCCGGCGGCACCGCGCGGCCGCGAGGACGAAACCCTGGCCGAGCGTATCGAGCGCATCGATCGTGAAGCGCTGCCGCAGACGCCGGCGCGCCCGATCGCCAGCACGGCGCCGCCCGCCGCGACTGCGCCGCAGACTCCGCCGCCGTTCCCGGCCACGCCACCGTCCGTGCCGCCGCCGTTGCCGCCGCGACCGGCCGCCGCGGCGGCCTCGCCCATGCCGCTTCGCGCGCCCGTCGCGCCGACGCCACGCGCACCGCGTGCGCCGTCGCCGCCGGACATCTTCACTCTCGGCGCGCGCTGGATCCGGCGCTGGTTCACCGAGGGCAACGTGCCGGTCAAGGTCGGCATGCTGGTGTTGCTGGCCGGCGTCGCCGCGCTGCTGAAGTACGCCAGCGACCAGGGCTGGATGCACGTGCCGATGGAGTTCCGTCTCGCCGGCATCGCCGTCGCGGCGATGGGCGGGCTGGTGTTCGGCTGGCAGCAGCGCGAGCGCAAGCGCGTGTTCGCGCTGAGCCTGCAGGGCGGGGCGATCGGCGTGCTGCTGCTGGTGGTGTTCGCCGCGTTCAAGCTGTACGGCCTGATCCCGGCCGGCGCCGCGTTCGCGATCAGCGTGGTGCTGGTCGCCGGCACCGGCGTGCTGTCGGTCAAGCAGAACGCGCTGGCGCTGGCGGTGTTCGCGATCCTCGCCGGCTTCCTCGCGCCGATCTGGCTGTCCACCGGTTCGGGCAACCATGTCGCCTTGTTCGGTTACTACGCGGTGCTCAACGCCGGCATCTTCGCGATCGCGTGGTGGCGTCCGTGGCGGGTGCTGAACCTGATCGGCTTCGCCTTCACCTGGGGCATCGGCACCTTGTGGGGCGTGCTCAAGTACCGGCCGGAGCATTTCTCGACCACCGAGCCGTTCCTGCTGTTGTTCTTCGCTTTCTATCTGCTGATCCCGGTGCTGTACGCGCGCCGCCGCGCCGCCGGGCGCCGCGACCTCATCGACGGTTGCCTGGTGTTCGGCACGCCGCTGATCGCCTTCACCCTGCAGGCCGGTCTGCTCGACGGCGATCGCATGCCGCTGGCGTTCTGCGCGCTCGGCCTGGGCGCGCTGTACGCGGCGCTGGCGTGGTGGCTGCGCCGCGATCAGCGCTTCGTCGAACTGTCCACGCCGTATGCGCTGCTGGCGGTCGGTTTCGCGACCCTGGCCGTGCCGCTGGCGTTGGCCGCGGAAGCCACCGCCTGTGTGTTCGCGCTGGAAGGCGCGGCGTTGGTCTGGCTGGGTCTGCGCCAGCAGCGGTTGCTGCCGCAGCTCACCGGCCTGGGCCTGCAGATCGCGGCCGCGTTAGCCTTCATCGTCGGCGCCAGCGATTCGGTCTGGGAGGGTTACACGCCGATCCTCAACGCCAACTTCGCCGGCGCGGTGCTGATCGCGGTGGCCGGTCTCGCCAGCGCATGGAGTTATCGCCGCGACGCCGCGCGCGCGCCGGCACTGGCTTATTACCTGTGGGGCCTGGCGTGGTGGCTGGGCGCGACCGGCCGCGAGATCGCCGATTTCGTCGCCGACCGCAACAGCGCCGACGCGGTGCTGATGCTGGTCGCGGTGACCGGCTGGGCGGCGGCGGAAGTGTTCCGTCGTCACGACTGGAAGGCCTTGTCGCTGACCGCGGCGATCGGTTTCGCCGCGGCGCTGCCGCTGGCGCTGCTGCAGGCCGACGCGCACCGCTATCCGTTCGCCGAGTGGGGCTGGGCGGCGTGGGCGCTGTACGCCGGTCTGGGCTGGCGCAGCCTGACCGATCTGCGCGAACGCGCGGGGCGCGAACTCGCGCTCGGCCATCTGGCCTGGTTGTGGGCGTGGGCACTGGCGATCGGCGTGACGTTGTTCCGGTTGCTGCGTTTGTCGGTGCACGACGACGTCGCCGCGTTCGGCTCGGGCTGGACCGCGACGGTGCTGCTGCTGCCGGTGCTGGCGATGGCGGCGCTGAGTTTGTGGCGCGCTTCGATCGTCGGCCGGCCGGTGGCGCAACGTTTCGAGCAATGGCACGCGCTGGCGATGGCCAGTTTCATGCTGGTGCTGGCGGCGACGCTGGCATTGACCTTGCTGACGCCGGCCAATCCGCATCCGCTGCTGTGGATACCGCTGCTCAATCCCTTGTCGCTGATGCAGACCGCGACCTTGCTGATGCTCGGCTTCTGGCTCGCCACGCCCTTGGCCGGCGAAGCGCTGCGGCGCCGTCGCGTGCCGATCCTGGCCGCGATCGGTTTCGTGTTGATCACCGTCGAAGTGCTGCGCAGCGCGCACTTCTGGGGCCATGTCGGATGGGGTTCGTCGATGTTCTCCACCAGCCTGGTGCAGACCAGCCTGACCGTGGTGTGGAGCGTGCTGGGCGTGGCCGGCTGGATCGCCGGCTCGCGCCGCGGCCAGCGCGGGCTGTGGCTGGCCAGCGCGGTGTTGATGGGCGTGGTGCTGGTCAAGCTGATCGTGGTCGATCGCAGCCATCTGGGCAATCTGCTCGGCATCGCCTCGTTCATCGCCTACGGCCTGCTGTGCATCTTGGTCGGTTACTTCGCGCCGGCGCCGCCGAGCCGCTCCGACGGTAACGATCGAAATCCGCAGGAGGCTCAGGCATGAAGCGTTATCTGATGTGGTTGGCGGCGTTGCCCTTGCTGGCCACGGCCGGCCCGCGCCAGGACTACGCGCAGCAGTGGCCCTTGCAACTCGGCCGCGACGACGGCGGCGCCTATCGCGTGGTGCTGGACGAAGCGGTGTATCGCCAGGCGCAAAGCGCGCAGTTGCGCGACGTGGACGTGATCGATCGCGGCGGCGCGGTCGTGCCGGCCTCGGTGTTCGCGCCCGAGCAACCGATCGCGCGCGCGCCGCAGCGCGTGACGCTGCCGTGGTTCCCGTTGCCGGCATCGCCCTCGGGTTCGGCCACGCAAGGTTGGGAGTTGGTCAGCGAAGTCGAAACCGACGGCCGTCTGCGCCGGGTCGAGGCGCGCAGCACCGCCGCCGACACCGCCAAGCTGCCGCAGACCTCCCTGCTGATCGACGCCAGCCGCCTGCGCGCGCCGATTTTGGCCCTGGAATTGGAATGGGCGCCGGGCGCGGCGCTGGACGCGGCCTACGGGGTCGAAGCCAGCGACGATCTCGATCACTGGCGCAGCCTGGGCAGCAGCGGCCGCCTGGTCGATCTGCAGCGCGGCGGCCAGCGGTTGGTGCAGCGGCGGATCGTGTTCGATGCGGTCGGCGAGCAGGCGCGTTACCTGCGGTTGACGCCGCAGGACCCGAAATCCGCCGCGCAGATCAGCGCGGTGACCGCGGAACTGGCCGGCAACGCGGCGGGCGCGCCGTTGCAGTGGCGCGAGCTCAAGGGGCGGCGGGTGGAACTCAAGGACGGCAGCATCGCCTTCGAGTACACGCTCGACGGCCGCTTCCCGATCCAGCAGGCCGACGTGGCGTTGCCGGGCAATCACGCGCTGGAATGGCGGCTTGAGAGCCGCGACGACGAAGAACAGGGCTGGTACGCGCAGGCCGGCCCGTGGATGGCGTATCAGGTCGCCGGCAAGGGCGACGGCGACCGTTCGGCGGCGCGGCAACTGGCCGCGACGGTGCGCGATCGCCATTGGCGTTTGCGCGCGAACGGCGCGGTGCCGGGCGAGCCGGTGTTGCGCTTGGGCTATCGGCCCGAAGTGGTCGTGTTCCTGGCGCAGGGCGAGCCGCCGTATGCGTTGGTCGCCGGCAGTGCGCGCGCGGCGCGCGGGGATTCGCCGTTGGCGCATTTGATCGAGGCCTTGCGCACCTCGCGCGGGCGCGACTGGCAACCAGCCGATGCGACGTTGGGGCCGGCGGCGGCGCTGGCGGGGGCGTCGGCGTTGGTGCCGGCTGAGCCTGAGCGCGATTGGCACTCATACCTGCTGTGGGCGGTGTTGGTGGGTGGGGCGTTGATCGTGGCGGGGTTTGCTTTCAATTTGTTGAAGTCGAACAAGCCGGCGGTGCCGTGAGGCGGTGACAGGCCGCCACGGCTTTTGCAGTTGCAGTTGCAGTTGCCGTTGCTGTTGCCAAGATTTTGCTTCGGCTCTGCTTAGTACTGCTTTGCTTTAGCTCTGGCTTGGCGCAGCTAGTAACTCGCGAGACCAGGGACACCCGAAGGGCGGCGCACATGGACGTGCGCCGGGTGTCACCTTGGGCAGGATGCCCAATGTGNNAAGAAAGTGACCCGCCGCTCTATGGCGGAAGCGTCTAGCGTTTGATCTTGCTTGAAGCGCTTGACCTTGCTCGAAGCGCCTGATCTTGCTTGAAGTGTTTGATCTTGCTTGAAGCTTCTAAGGAACCTGAAAACCCCTGATCGACGAAACAACCAGACCTGCGCACTCCCTCCTACCGTCATTCCCGCGAACGCGGGAATCCAGTGCCTTTCGTGCGAGAACGCTTGAAGTCGCTGGATTCCCGCCTTCGCGGGAATGACGACCTGGAAAGATGGCGCTGAAGTCTCTATCGCAACAACCGGGCTCGCGCACTCCTTCCTACCGTCATTCCCGCGAACGCGGGAATCCAGTGCCTTTCGTGCGAGAACGCTTGATGTCGCTGGATTCCCGCCTTCGCGGGAATGACGACCTGGAAAGATGGCGCTGAAGTCTCTATCGCAACAACCGGGCTCGCGCACTCCTTCCTACCGTCATTCCCGCTTTCGCGGGAATGACGAGAAAAAAGCAAACGCCTCAAGCAAGAGCGGGAGCGGGAGCGGGAGCAAGATCAAACGCCTAAA
>NZ_JAGGRI010000012.1:95807-111154 GCF_018612875.1 Lysobacter sp. ISL-50
GGTGCTTGCGCAGGCAGGTCCCGCAGTGGGCATCCTGCCCACGGCGGGACCCGGCGCACGTCCATGTGCGCCGCCCTCCGGGTATCCCTGATCTCGCGAGTTACTAGCGGCGCCCAGCAACAACAAAAGCAAAGCCGAAGCCGAAGCAGAGCCGAGGCGGAGCAAAATCTCGGCAACGGCAACGGCAACGGCAACGGCAACGGCAAATACAAAGGCAAAGGCAAATACAAAGGCAAAGGCAAGCGCGGGGTGGGGCGGCTACAACCGGCATTCGATGCGCCATCATCCGGAATTGAGACCTCGCCAGCCCCATCGACCCCCGCCATTCAGCCCCCAAGGTTTATTTCGCGCCCCCGCCCCGCGACAATAGCCACCCCCAGCCGCGCCCCGCGCGGCCGCAGCATCCCCTACGCATTGCCCCAGGAGGCCCCGTGTCCATCGTCCGCATGACCGATCTCGATCTCGCCGGTAAGCGAGTGCTGATCCGCGAAGATCTCAACGTTCCCATCGACGACGGCCGCATCACCTCCGAGCTGCGCATCCTCGCCGCGCTGCCGACCCTCAAGCTGGCGCTGGAAAAAGGCGCGGCAGTCATGGTCACCTCGCACCTGGGCCGGCCGAAGGAAGGGCAGTGGAGTCAGGCCGATTCGCTGGCGCCGGTCGCCCAGCGCCTGTCGGAGCTGCTCGGCATCGACGTGCCGCTGATCAAGGATTGGGTCGAGGGCGTGCAAGTGCAGCCCGGCCAACTGGTGCTGCTCGAAAATTGCCGCATGAACGTCGGCGAAGGCAAGGACGACGACGCGCTGTCCAAGCAGTACGCGGCCTTGTGCGATGTGTTCGTCATGGACGCCTTCGGCACCGCGCATCGCGCGCAGGCCTCCACGCATGGCGTCATCCGCCACGCCAAGGTCGCCGCCGGCGGCCCGCTGCTGATGGCCGAGCTCGATGCGCTGGCCAAGGCGCTCGACAACCCGGCGCGCCCGCTGCTGGCCATCGTCGCCGGCTCCAAGGTCTCGACCAAGCTGGAACTGCTGTCGTCGCTGGTGAGCAAGGTCGATCAGCTGATCGTCGGCGGCGGCATCGCCAATACCTTCATCGCCGCGATGGGCCACGGCGTAGGCAAGTCGCTGGTCGAAAACGATTTGATCGACACCGCGAAGAAGATCATGGCCGACGCCAAGGCGCGCGGCGCCGATATCCCGGTGCCGACCGACGTGGTGGTGGCGCCGGCCTTCGCCGCCGATGCGCCGGCCACGGTCAAGGCCGTCGATGCGGTCGGCGCCGACGACATGATCCTCGACATCGGCCCGGACACGGCCGCGCGTTACGCCGAGCTGATCAAGAACGCCGGCACCGTGGTCTGGAACGGCCCGGTCGGCGTGTTCGAGTTCGACGCCTTCGGCAAGGGCACGCAAACCCTGGCGCTGGCGATCGCCGCGTCCAAGGCGTTCTCGATCGCCGGCGGCGGCGACACCCTGGCCGCGGTCGATAAGTACGGCATCGAAAAGGACGTGAGCTACATCTCCACCGGCGGCGGCGCGTTCCTGGAATTCCTCGAAGGCAAGGAATTGCCGGCGGTGACCGCGCTCAAGCAGCGCGCGGGTTGAGCGCGATGTCCGAGGCGTCGCTCCAGGCCGGCCGGCCCACGCTGTTTTTCGATCTCGACGGCACCCTGATCGATTCCTCGGTCGGCATCACCCGCTCGATCGCCTATGCGCTGGAGCAATTGCAGCATCCGGTCCCCGACGCGCAGGTGCTGCGCTCGTGGATCGGCCCGGCGCTGCGCACCAGCTTCCTGCCGCTGCTGGTCGATGAGCAGCGGGTCGAACAGGCGGTGGCCTTGTATCTGGAACGCTACAGCCGCGAAGGCTGGACCGAGCATCAGGTCTACGACGGCGTCGGCGACATGCTCGACGCCGCGCGCACGGCCGGTTATCGCATGGCCGTGGTCACCGCCAAGAACGAGAACAACGCGCGCAAGATCCTCGCCCATCTGCCGTTCGGTGGCTATTTCGAGGACGTGATCGGCTCGACCGTGGACGGCCGCCTGACCCACAAGGTCGATCTGATCGCCGAAGCGCTGCGCCGTTTCGGCCTGCAGGCGGCGCAGTGCCTGATGATCGGCGACCGGCGCATGGACATCGAGGGCGCGTTGCAGCACGGCATGGGCAACATCGGCGTGCTGTGGGGCTTCGGTAGCGAACAGGAATTGCGCGAGGCCGGCGCGCAGCGACTGGCGGCGGCGCCGACGCAGTTGCCGGGGTTGCTCGCGGCCTGAGTGCGATCGCCGGGGCGTTGAGCGCCGGCGATTCGCTGCGATCTGTCGCGGCGGCAAAATTCATTCGATGGCGTTCCTGCACGAACGCCTCACGCAGGCGAAGCGTCGCTTGCGGCCACTGCTGATGTACTTCACCGGCCCGCACTGCGCCGCATCATGGTGCGCTGCACGATACGCCCGTCATCGCGATCGCTCCGGCGCGCACATGCAGGCAGCGCCCATCCTGGGGCCTCGCCGTCGCGAGCGCCGCGATTGCGAACGCGTTTACGCATGTCAAAAACGCCAAAAGCGAAACCAATCACGTTTGCGCAAAGTGATGACAGTTCGACTCTGCCGTCGGCGCCCCTAAGTGACGCCAGTTGGTTAGGGTGCCCGAGCGGCGAATGGGCGCCGCTTAACTCGGGAGAGCAACAGCATGCGTCGTATCGGATTATTCGCCGCGGTGTTCGCGGTCGCATTGGTGGGCAGCGTGTCCTTCAGCGCCGGGGCCAACAGCTGGCAGGGCACCTGGTATTACTACAACGCCGAAGGCGCGCAGATCGGCAAGTGGACCGCCGGCTGCGGCGCCGCCGACGGCCGTTGGGGCGACACCAGCGGTTCGAACAAGAGTTTCAGCCAGGGCTGCGCGGTCGAAAGCTGATCGCGAACCGGCCCGGCCGGTGTTCGCGCGAGGCCGCGACGAGGCCGCGCGCGTGAGGCACGGAAGGCTCCGCTCGCTCCGGAGCTTTCCGTTTTACCGGCCGCCCCGTTTTAATGCCGGCGGTGCCGGCGCAAACCCGCGACGCGCCGAAGCCTCGGCGCGGTCCGCATTCATCGTTCTTCGAAGACAGGAGAGATAGCCATGCGCGTTATCGCAATCTCGTCGTTCGCCGCACTGCTCGCCGTCGCCGCGCTGACCGTCAGCGTCAAGGCCGCTCCGCCGTGGCAGGGTTACTCGATCACGTATTTCAACGCCGCCGGCGAAGTCATCGGCGGCGCCACCGCCAATTGCGGTGGGCAATACCTTTCGTGGGGCGAGACCTCCGACATCATCCAGAAACGTACCTGGATCTGCGACTGAGCCGATCATCGCAAGCCGCGCCGGGGCCCGTTCGCGGGCCCCGGCGCGTATGCGGACCTCGCGCGGCCTCGTGCGAACGCAATGGCTACGCGCCGATCGCGCCGCCGATCGCCCTCAGTGCCTGGACCGCGCCGCGCGCCAGTCCTTGACCAACAGCCCGAGCAGCTCGCTGTCGGTCACCCGCTCGCCGACGAAGAAACTCTCCCGCTGCACGCCCTCGGTCACGAAACCCAGGCGGTGCAGCAGGGCGCGCGAAGCCGCGTTGGCCGGGTCGATGCCGGCGTCGCAGCGATGCAGGCCGAGCGTGTCGAAAGCCCAGTCCAGGGCCAGCGTGGTCGCCTCGCGCGCGAGGCCCAGGCCCCACTGCGCCGGATGCAGCGCATAGCCCAGCTCGGCGCGGCGATGGTTGGCGTCGAAGCGGAACAGCGTGCAACTGCCGATCATCGCGTCGACGCCGTCGGCGATCACCCAGTTGATCAGATTGCGCTCGGCCATGCTCTTGCGGATCTGCGCGATCAACTCGTGCGCCTCGCTCACGCCCTGCATCGGCGGACGGCTCCAATAGCGCATGACCTGCTCGTCGCCGAACACGGCGAACAGGCCCTGCGCATCGCGCTCGTCCTCGCGCGGCCCGCGCAGACGCACGCGCGGGCCCTGCAGCAGCGGGAAATCCTCCAGCGCCGCGAGCGCGGCGGCGATGGCCTCGCCGGGTTTCGACATCGTCATGGCAACCTCGGACGGTTACGTACTGTGGCGTGTGCACGGTGCGCGCGACCGTAACCCGGCCCGCGGTTCGAAGCGCGGCGAAGCTGTGCTAGCTTGGCCGACAGTCCAGAGAGTCTGCCATGTCCACCACCCCACGACGCACCAAGATCCTCGCCACCCTGGGCCCGGCCACCGATCCGCCGGGCGTGCTCGACGCCTTGCTCACCGCCGGCGTCGATGTGGTCCGCCTCAATTTCTCCCACGGCGATCCGTCTTCGCAGGTCGCCCGCGCCAACGCCGTGCGCGAAGCCGCGCTGCGGGTCGGGGTCGAGGTCGGCATTCTCGCCGATCTGCCGGGGCCGAAAATCCGCATCGAACGCTTCGCCGAGGGCCGGGTATTGCTCAAGGCCGGCGACCGTTTCGACCTGATCGCCGCGGAAAACCCGCCGCCGGGCAATCTGCGCGAAGTCGGCGTCAGTTACCTGGGCCTGCCCGGCGACGTCAGCCCCGGCGACGTGCTGCTGCTCGACGACGGCCTGCTGCAGTTGCGCGTCGGCGCCATCGACGGCGATCGCATCATCACCACCGTGCTCAACGACGGCGCGCTGTCGGACCGCAAGGGTCTGAACAAACTCGGCGGCGGCCTGTCGCTGGGCGCGCTGACCGAGCGCGACAAGGAACTGATCCTGATCGCCGCCGAACTGGGCGCGGACTTCATCGCGGTGTCGTTCTGCCGCAACGCCGAGGACATGAACGAAGCGCGCCGGATCGCCCGCGCCGCCGGCAGCGATGCCGCGCTGGTGTCGAAGATCGAGCGCGCCGAGGCCATCGAGAACCTCGCCGAGATCGTCGAGGCCAGCGACGTGGTCATGGTCGCGCGCGGCGACCTGGGCGTGGAAATCGGCGACGCCGAGCTGCCCGGCCTGCAGAAGAAGATCATCCGCGAATCGCTGCTGCGCAATCGCGTGGTGATCACCGCCACGCAGATGATGCAGTCGATGGTCGACAACCCGATCCCGACCCGCGCCGAAGTGCTCGACGTCGCCAACGCGGTGATCGACGGCACCGACGCGGTCATGCTGTCGCAGGAATCGGCCGCCGGCCGCTATCCGATCAAGGCGGTCGAGGCGATGGCGCGCATCTGCCTGGGCGCCGAGCGCCAGTTCAACCACGACACCGATTTCGAAGCCGCGCCGCGCAACCTGGAACGCGCCGACCAGGCCATCGCCATGGCGGCGATGTTCCTGTCCGAGCACATCGGCGTGCGCGCGATCGTGGCGATGACCGAATCCGGCGGCACCGCGCGCTTCCTCTCGCGTTTCCGCTCCAACGCGCCGATCTACGCGTTCTCGCGCCACGACGGCGCGCGCCGGCGCATGGCGATGATGCGCGACGTTTACCCGATCGATTTCGACAGCCGCGGCCAGGCCTCGCGCGACGCCGCGCGCAACGTGGTCAAGCAGTTGTTCGATTCGGGCAAGCTGGCCCAGGGCGAGCGGGTGATCTTCACCAGCGGCGACACCATGGAGCAGCACGGCGCGACCAACACCCTGCGCCTGCTGCAGGTGGGCGAGGGCGGCAGCGCCGAAGGCCTGGGCGAGCTGTAACCCAGGCCGGATCGCGGCCACGAGGTTTCTTGTAGGAGGGGCTTCAGCCCCGATGCTTTCTTTTCAGATCGCGGCGTAGGATCGAACAGCCCCGGGGCCAAAGCCCCCCAAAAAGAAACCTCGCATGGCCGCCGCGAGCCGCGGCGGATGTAAACGGTTACCCGCGAACGTCCCTCAAATCGTGCGCAAGTGCCTGATTCGACAGGCCGGCCGAAGGGGCAAGGTTCACCGTCAGCGGCTATAATCGCGGGCTTCCCACCGCTGCCGCAGGATCTCCATGAGCATCGAACAGCTTGCCGAAACCGCCCTGGCGATGGTCGCCCCGGGCAAGGGCATCATCGCGATCGACGAGTCGACCGCCACCATCGCCAAGCGTTTCGCCGGCGTCGGTATCGAGAACACGGAAGAGAACCGCCGCGCCTACCGCGAGCTGCTGCTGGCCACGCCCAAGCTCAACGAATACATCTCCGGCGCGATCCTGTACGACGAAACCCTGCGCCAGTCCACCAAGGCCGGCGTGCCGTTCGCCAAGCACATGGCCGACAACGGCATCATCCCGGGCATCAAGGTAGACAAGGGCCCGCAGCCGCTGGCCGGCTTCCCGGGCGAAGTGGTCACCGAAGGCCTCGACGGCCTGCGCGCGCGCCTGGAGGAGTACTACAAGCTCGGCGCCCGCTTCGCCAAGTGGCGCGCGGTCATCAACATCGGCGACGACATCCCCTCGGGCACCTGCATCGAAGCCAACAACCACGCGCTGGCCCGTTACGCCGCGCTGTGCCAGGAACAGGGCCTGGTGCCGATGGTCGAGCCGGAAGTGATCATGGACGGCAGCCACGACATCGACACCTGCTTCGAAGTCACCGAAGTCACCCTGCGTTCGCTGTTCGGCGCGCTGTACGAGCACAGCGTCCTGCTCGAAGGCACGATCCTCAAGGCCTCGATGGTGGTGCCGGGCACGCTCGCGCACGAGCAGGCCAGCGTCGACGACGTCGCCGCGGCGACCCTGCAGTGCCTGAAATCCACCGTGCCGGCGACCCTGCCGGGCATCGTGTTCCTGTCCGGCGGCCAGTCCGACGAGGACGCGACCGCGCACCTCAACGCCATGAACCAGATGGGCCCGAACCCGTGGCCGCTGTCGTTCTCCTACGGCCGCGCCATGCAGTCGGCGGCGTTGAAGCTGTGGTCGCAGGACCTGGTCGGCAACTACGCCCGCGCTCAGCAGACCGTGTACGAGCGCGCCAAGGCCAACGGCCTGGCCGCGCTGGGCCAGTGGAAGTCGGCGGCGTAAGCCACCGCCTGGATCGCTGCGAAGAACGCCGGCCTCGCGCCGGCGTTTTTCGTTAGGGCGCGGCACTTCCGGCGCGGGCGCCGGCTGCGCAGAATCGACGATCGCGCCGCGACCGCCGGCATCGACCCCGCTCATCGAACCCGAGGCACGGAGACTTCATGGAAACCCAATGGCTGGCCTTTTCCGTCGCGGCGTTGATGGTGACCGTGGCGCCGGGGCCGGATACCTTCCTGGTGATCGGCAACGCGCTCAGCGGCGGCGTGCGGCGCGGGCTGGCGACGGTCGCCGGCATCCTCACCGGCGGCTTGTTCCACGTGTCCCTGTTCGCCTTCGGCGTGGCGCGATTGCTGATGTATTCCGAACGCGCGTTCTGGACGGTGAAGATGCTCGGCGCGGTGTATCTGATCTACCTGGGCGCCAAGGCGCTGCGTTCGGCCTTGCGTGCGCGCGCCGATGCCGATATCGACGCCACCGCGCCGACCAATGCATCACTGTGGCGCGGCTATGCGCAGGGCGTGCTGACCAATGCGCTCAATCCGAAGATCGCGATCTTCTATCTGGCGTTCCTGCCGCAGTTCCTGGCCCCGGGCGACGACATGGCGGTGCAGTCGGTGCTGATGATCGGCCTGCACTACCTCATGGGCACGGTGTGGCTGAGCCTGCTGACTTTCGGCGCGGCGCGCATGGCCGGGTCGATGCGCAGCGCGCGCGTGGCGCGCACGCTCGACGGCATCGTCGGCAGCCTGATGCTGGGATTCGGGGTGAAACTGGCCTGGTCTTCGCGCTGAGTCGGCGCGCGCGGGCGTGACGGATCGGCTCGCGGCCCGTTAGGCTGGGTGGATTGGTGGCCAGGGAGTACGGCGATGTCGGATAACAAAGCGCCCTTCGTGCCGGCGCAGGCGGCGACGCTGCTGAAATCCGGGAACAAGATCCAGGCGATCAAGCTGGTGCTCGACAGCAATCCGGGCATCGACCTGCGCCAGGCGAAGGACGCGGTCGAGAACTACGAACGGCGGCTGGCGGTCGGAGCGTTGGCGGCGTCCGCGGTCGCGGCGAATGCTGCGTCCGTGCAGACGGCGAAAACCGGCTTTCCCGAGGCCGCGCGCGAGGCGGTCCAGCGCGGCCAGACCATCGTCGCGATCAAGATCGTGCGCGAAGCCTATGGCCTGGATCTGCGCCAGGCCAAGCAACTGGTCGAGGCTTACCTGGAAAAAGGCGAGGCCGCGCTGGGCGGTGTCGCCGCGCCCGCCAACTCACGCGCACTGCAACTGCCGGCCGAGGTGCTGATGCTGGTCCTCAAGGGCGAACACGCGCGCGCGGCGCAATTGCTGCAGACCCGCTTCGGCCACTCCGCCGCCGATGCGGTGAGCCGGGTCGCCGACTACGAAGTCACGCGGAAAAAGCGCGGCGTGGTCGGCGACAGCGGGCGCACGGTCAGCCCGGGCGACAATAACGGCGGGATGTTGCTCGCCGCGGCGTTGATCGCGATCGTGCTGGTCTTGATCGGGTATTTCGTCGCGGGTTGATCGGGGTGCGGCGGTCGCGACGCGGCCGCAGCGAGCTGCGACCGCGACAGAACAACCACGACGAACTTCCGCTGCCGGCGCTTCAAGTCGATATCGCGACTGAGCAAGCGCCGCAGCCGATCGCCGCTGTGGTCATCAGCCCAGCGACGCCAGCCACTCGTCGTCGCTGCCTTCGTTCACGCCTTCGAACAGGAAGGTGCTGAGGTAGCGCTCGCCGGTGTCGGGCAGCATTGCCAGGATCACCGCGCCGGCCTCGGCGCCGCGCGCGACTTCCAGCGCCGCGGCCACGGTCGCGCCGGCGGAAATACCGACGAACAGGCCTTCCTCGGCGGCCAGGCGGCGCGCGGTGTCGCGGGCCAGCACATCGTCCACCGGCACGATCGCGTGGGCGGCGTCGCGGTTGAGCACGGCCGGGACGAAGTCCGGAGTCCAGCCCTGGATCTTGTGCGGCTGCCATTGCGCACCCGCCAGCAGCGAAGCGCCGGCCGGTTCGCACGCGGTCACGCGCACCTCGGGCCGGGCCACGCGCAGCACCTCGCCGACGCCGGTAAGGGTGCCGCCGGTGCCCCAGCCGCTGACGAAATGATCGAGCCGGCGGCCGGCGAAGTCCTGCAGGATTTCCGCCGCGGTGGTGCTGCGGTGATAGGCCGGGTTGGCCGGGTTCTCGAACTGCCGGGCCAGGAACCAGCCGTGTTTCTGCGCCAGTTCCGCCGCCTTGCGCACCATGCCGCTGCCGCGCTCGGCGGCCGGGGTCAGGATCACCTTGGCGCCGTAGGCGCGCATCAGCTTGCGCCGCTCGACCGAGAAGGTTTCGCTCATCGTCGCCACGAACTTGTAGCCGCGCGCCGCGCAGACCATCGCCAGCGCCACGCCGGTGTTGCCCGAGGTCGCTTCGATCACGGTATCGCCGGGCTTGAGCTGGCCGCGCTGTTCGGCGTCGAGGATGATCGCCAGCGCCAGACGGTCCTTGACCGAGCCGCCGGGATTGAAGGACTCGACCTTGGCGTACAGGCGCACGTGCTCCGGCGCCAGGCGCTGCAGGCGCACGATCGGGGTGCGGCCGATGGTGTCGAGGATGCTGTCGTGGATCATGGGGCGGGCTCCTTGGGGGAAGCGCCGAGTATGAACCCCGCGCCGCGCGCGGGCCGCGTCGCGACGGTTACCGCGTTGCAACATGCGCAGGCGCACAGTGTCGCGGCGGCATCGGCGGCGCCCATCCACCGCGTCGGCGGGCCGGTCCGGAGGCAGGCGCGCCGCGCGCAATCGCGATTTTGCCGATACGGTGGTCAACCAATGGCCCACGCAAGCGTTAACGATCCACCGCTAGAATCGCGCCGGCCGAAGCCTCGGGGCTTCGGCGCCGCGCGGCCGGCGTTCGTCGCGCGCATCGAAGGCCGGATTCGCACCGCCCGCCCGACTCGCGTCACCGCCCTCACCGGGCCCCGTTCAGAGAACCGCATGCCACCACGTTCCGGACTTCGCACCTGCTGCATCCTTGCTTTCGCCATCGCCCTGGCCGCGTGCGGCAAAGGCGGCAAGACGCAAGGCGGGCCCGCGGGTCCGGGCGGGCAGGGCGATCGTCCGACCCCGGTCACCGCCGAGCAAGTGCGTCTGCGCCCGTGGAACGACACCGTCCAGGCGCTGGGCAACGTCAAGGCGCGCGAGTCGATCACGGTCACCGCCAAGGTCAGCGAGATCGTCCAGTCCGTGCATTTCGACAGCGGCGATCATGTCGTCGCCGGCGCTTCGCTGATCACCCTGAGCGGCCGCGCCCAGCTGGCCGCGCTGGCCCAGGCCGAGGCGACCGCGAAAGAAGCCGACCAGTTGCTCACGCGCCAGACCGAGCTGGCGGCGCAGCAGTTGATCGCGCGCTCCTCGCTCGACACCCAGCGCGCGACCCGCGACGCCACCCGCGCGCGGGTCGAGCAGATGAAGGCCGATATCGGCGATCGCGAAGTGCGCGCGCCGTTCGCCGGCGTGCTCGGCATCCGTCAGGTCAGCCCCGGTTCGCTGGTGACGCCGGGCACGCCGATCGCGACCCTGGACGACACCGATCGCGTCTACATCGATTTCCCCGTGCCCGAGACCCTGCTGGCGCGCATCGCCAAGGGCCAGAGCGTCAGCGGCACCAGCGCGGCGTATCCGGGCAAGCGTTTCGAGGGCGAGGTCAGCACCATCGATGCGCGCATCGATCCGGCCACGCGCGCGGTCACCGTGCGCGGCGATTTCCCCAATGCCGATCATCTGCTGCGGCCGGGCATGCTGGTGCAGGTGACCTTGCTGCAGCCCGAGCGTCAGGCGCTGCTGATTCCGGAAATCTCCGTGGTTCAGGTCGGCACCGATTCCTATGTGTTCCGGCTCAAGCCGGACAACACGGTCGAACGCGCCGACGTGGAAGTCGGCACGCGCCGCGAAGGCCTGGCGGAAATCGTCGAAGGTCTGAAGGTCGGCGACAAGGTCGTCGTCGATGGCACCGGCAAGCTGCGGGTCGGCAGCAAGGTCGATGTGGCGGCGACGCCGGCGCCGGCCGCGCGGACGCGCGAGGCGGAGACCGACGCGAAGGCGCCGGCGGCGTCCGGCGGCGCGGCGACGGGCAAGGACGGCCGTAATGGCTGATTCGTCTGGCTTGCTCGAACGCTTGCGGCTTTTCATTTCGTCGTTTCCGCGAAGGCGCGAATCCGGCGACTTCCGCGCCAGTGCGTCAAAGTCGCTGGATTCGCGCGTTCGCGGGAATGACGAGCAAACGCGCAGCCGCGACAATGACGCGAGCGCGGGCAAAGCGCCCGTCTACGTCGCCGCCAAGCGCGGCGAACCCAAGCGCCGCGAAGGCCGGGGCGGCGGTCGATGAATATCTCCGACCTGTCCATCCGCCGGCCGGTGTTCGCCACGGTGATGAGCCTGCTGCTGATCACCCTGGGCGTCATGGCGTTCTCGCGCCTGACCTTGCGCGAATTGCCGGCGATCGATCCGCCGGTGGTGTCGGTGGACGTGACCTATCCCGGCGCTTCCGCTTCGGTGGTGGAAACCCGCATCACCCAGGTGCTGGAAGACGCGCTGGCCGGCATCGAAGGCATCGAGAGCATCGAGTCGCGCAGCGTCAACGGCCGCGCCTCGATCAGCATCGAGTTCACCTTGCGGCGCGAGATCGAAGCGGCCGCCAACGACGTGCGCGACGCGGTCAGCCGCGTCTCCAACCGCATGCCGGAAGAGGCCGATCCGCCGCAGATCGAGAAAGTCGAAAGCGACGCCGACCCCATCTTGTGGCTCAACATGAGCTCCAAGCAGATGGACACGCTGCAACTGTCGGACTACGCCGAGCGCTACGTGGTCGATCGCCTGTCGTCGGTCGACGGCGTCGCCCAGGTGCGCATCGGCGGCCAGCAGCGCTACGCGATGCGGATCTGGCTGGACCAGGACGCGCTGGCCGCGCGCGATATCACCGTCAACGAAGTCGAAGCCGCGCTGCGCGCGGAGAACGTCGAACTGCCGGCCGGACGCATCGAATCGGCGGCGCGCGACTTCACCCTGCGCGTCGCCCGCAGCTATCAAAAACCGGCCGATTTCGCCCAGATTCCGCTGAAGAAAGGCGCCGACGGCTACGTGGTGCGGCTGGGCGACGTGGCCAGGATCCAGCTCGATTCGGCCGAACGCCGCGCCTATTACCGCAGCAACGGCGAGCAGAACATCGGCCTGGGCATCGTCAAGACCTCCACCGCCAACAGCCTGGACGTGGCGCGCGCGGTGCGCGCGGCCGCCGATCAGATCCGCCCGAGCCTGCCGCAGGGCACGGACATCTTCGTCGCCTTCGACACCACCATCTTCATCGAGTCGGCGGTCGAGCGCGTGTACCACACGCTGGCCGAGGCGATCGTGCTGGTGCTGATCGTGATCTGGCTGTTCCTGGGCAGCTTCCGCGCCGCGCTGATTCCGGCGGTAACGGTGCCGGTGTGCCTGATCGCCGCGTTCATTCCGCTGTACCTGTTCGACTTCTCGATCAACCTTTTGACCTTGCTGGCGCTGGTGCTGTGCATCGGCCTGGTGGTGGACGATGCGATCGTGGTGCTGGAGAACATCCAGCGCCGCGCCGACCTGGGCGAGCCCAAGCTGGTCGCGGCCGCGCGCGGCACCAAGCAGGTCGCTTTCGCGGTGATCGCGACCACCGCGGTGCTGGTGGCGGTGTTCCTGCCGGTCGGCTTCATGGAAGGCAACACCGGGCGCTTGTTCCGCGAACTGTCGGTGGCGCTGGCCGGCGCGGTGGCCTTGTCGGCGTTCGTCGCGCTGACCCTGACGCCGATGATGTCGTCCAAGTTCGTGCGCCCGCACAGCGAAGAGAAATCCAATCCGGTCAATCGCTGGATCAACGCGCGCCTGGACGGCGTGAGCCGGCGCTACAAGGGCCTGCTCGATCACACCGTCGAGCGGCCGTGGCTGTTCGGCATCCTGATGCTGATCGCGCTGGCGATGAGCTTCGTGCTGTTCAAGTTCGTGCCTTCGGAACTGGCGCCGCAGGAAGACCGCGGCTCGTTCCAGATTTCGATCCTGGGCCCGGAAGGCGCCGGCTACGACTACACGGTCAAGCAGGTGCAGCAGGTCGAGAAGATCGTCGCCTCGCACACCGGCCCCAACGAAACCATCCAGCGCTACAACCCGCGCGTGCCCGGCGGCTTCGGCGCCAGCGAGGAAATGCATACCGGCCGCATCGCGGTGTTCCTGCAGGACTGGGACAAGCGCGACAAGAGCACGGCCGAAGTCGCCGACGGCTTGCGCGGCGAGCTGAGCCAGCTCACCGGCGTGCGCGCGCTGCCGCAGGTCGGCGGCGGCCTGGTGCGCACGCGCGGGCAGCCGATCCAGATCGTGCTCGGCGGTCCGGAATACGGCGAGCTGGCCAAATGGCGCGACCGTCTGCTCGCGCGCATGGAGCAGAACAAGGGCCTGTTCTCGGCCGACTCGGACTACAAGGAAACCCGGCCGCAGATGCGGGTGGAGATCGATCGCCAGCGCGCGGCCGATCTGGGCGTGAGCGTCACCGACATCGGCCATGCCCTGGAAACCATGATGGGTTCGCGCCGCGTCACCACCTTCGTGCAGAACGGCGAGGAGTACGACGTGATCGTCCAGGCCGATCGCGACCTGCGCACTTCGCCGGCCGATCTGTCCGCGATCCAGGTGCGCGCGCGCAACGGCGGCCTGGTGCCGCTGTCGAATCTGGTCACGCTCAACGAACTGGCCGAAGCCGGCAGCCTCAACCGCTTCAACCGCCTGCGCGCGATCACCATCAGCGCCGGCCTCGCGCCGGGTTACACCATGGGCGAGGCGATCACCTGGTTGAATCAGGCGGTGGCGGAAGAATTGCCCGAGCAGGCGCAGATCGACTGGAAGGGCGAATCGCGCGAATACCAGAAGGCCGGCGGCGCGGTGCTGATGACCTTCACCCTGGCGCTGCTGGTCGTGTACCTGGTGCTGGCGGCGCAGTTCGAAAGCTTCATCCATCCGTTCGTGATCATGCTGACCGTGCCGCTGGGCGTGCTCGGCGCCTTGATCGGCCTGTGGATGACCGGCGGCACGCTGAACCTGTTCAGTCAGATCGGCATCGTCATGCTGGTGGGGTTGGCGGCGAAGAACGGCATTTTGATCGTCGAGTTCGCCAATCAATTGCGCGATGAAGGGCGCAGCATCCACGAGGCGATCGTCGAATCCTCGGCGGTGCGCCTGCGGCCGATCCTGATGACCTCGATCGCCACCGTGGTCGGCGCGGTGCCGCTGGTGCTGGCCGGCGGCCCGGGTTCGGCCAGCCGCGCGACCATCGGCATCGTGGTGATCTTCGGCGTGTCGTTCTCGACCTTGCTGTCGCTGTTCATCGTGCCGGCGTTCTACGTGCTGCTGGCGCGCTTCACCCGCTCCCCGGAAGCGGTGGCGCACGAGTTGGAGAAGCTGGAGAAGGAAACGCCGCAGGCGGGCGGGCACGCGTGATCGGCGCGCCGGGGCGCTCAAGCCCAAGCACGATGCGGCGAAGTCTCTGTGGGAGGGGCTTCAGCCCCGACGCTTTTCGATCAGGCGCGGCGATCTGAAAGGAAAGCATCGGGGCTGAAGCCCCTCCTACAAAGACTTGCGATTTGCAGCGCGGCGGCCACGTAATTAGGCTAATCCCATGAACCTCACCCCCTCAGCCGCCAGCCCGCCGCCGCGGGGCGATGGTTTCGTGCTGCGTCCGTGGCGCAACGACGACCTCGACGATCTGGTCGCGCAAGCCAATCACGAGCGCATATCGCGCGGTCTGAGCGACCGTTTTCCGTATCCCTACACCCGCCGCGATGGCGAGCTGTTCCTGTCCGGACAAGTCGTCGATCTGAACGAGCCTTTGTTCGCGATCGAAGTCGAGGGCCGCGCCTGCGGCGGCATCGGCGCGCATCCGGGCAAGGGCGAACGCAGGCACGCGGCCGAGTTCGGCTACTGGCTCGGGCATTCGCTATGGGGCGCCGGGCTGATGACCCGGGTGGTGGCGGCGTTCGCGCCGTGGGTGATGCGCGAGCTGTCGCTGTACCGTCTGTGCGCGACCGTGCTGGATCACAATCCGGCCTCGGCGCGGGTGTTGCTGAAAAACGGGTTTACCGAGGAGGGCGCGCAACGCTGCGCGGTCTTCAAACACGGGCAAGTGCACGACCTGCGCGTGTTCGCGAAAGTACGAAGGAGTTTGAACGATGCAACGTGACGATCCGCCGCGCGGTCCGCGCAAGCCTTACAGCGGGCAGGGCCCGGGACCCAAGCAGGAACCCCGCCAGGGCTCGGGGCCGAGCCCGTGGCGCAGCGGCCCGCGCCGCGAGGACGAACGCAACGCGCGTCCCGCCGCGCCGCCGCGCCAGGGCGCGCCGGCGCCGGGTGGGCG
>NZ_JAGGRI010000013.1:0-419 GCF_018612875.1 Lysobacter sp. ISL-50
CGCGAGACCAGGGACACCCGGAGGGCGGCGCACATGGACGTGCGCCGGGTGCCACCTTGGGCAGGATGCCCAATGTGGCACCTGCCTGCGTAGGCATCGCACTCGTGGCTCTTGATTCGAAACAGCTAAAGCCCTTTCTTTGGTTACTTTCTTTGTGGCTTTGGACAAAGAAAGTGACCCGCCGCTCTATGGCGGAAGCGTTTAGCGTTTGATCTCGCTCTTGCTTGCTGAAGCTTCTGCTTTTTGCTCGTCATTCCCGCGAATGCGGGAATCCAGCGACTTCAAGCGTTCTCGCACGAAAGGCACTGGATTCCCGCGTTCGCGGGAATGACGAGCAAAAAAGCAAAAACCCCAAGCGAGAGCAGGATCAAACGCCTAAAGCTTCCGCCATGGAGCGGCGGGTCACTTTCTTTGTCCAA
>NZ_JAGGRI010000013.1:467-184226 GCF_018612875.1 Lysobacter sp. ISL-50
CGCAGGCAGGTCCCACATTGGGCATCCTGCCCAAGGTGGGACCCGGCGCACGTCCATGTGCGCCGCCCTCCGGGTGTCCCTGGTCTCGCGAGTAACTAGCGACGCCGGGCAACGGCAAAAGCAAAGCTAAGCCGGAGCAGAGAAAAGCCAGAGCAAGGCCAGAGCAAGGCCAGAGCAAAATCTTGGCACTAGCAAGCGCTATGGCAAGAGCCACTGCAACGCAGGCTCCGCCATTTGCCGGAACGAAATGCAGCCGGCAAAAACGCTACATCAATCCAAGAACAAATCCGGCAGCAACGGCTTGCCCGGATCGACCGCGTACTTGCTGAAATCGGTCACCCCCGCCTCGCTCAACACCTCTTCGTCGATCAGGAAATGACCGTAGAAGTCCTTCGCCGGCCGCACCAGCACCGCGTGCACCGCGTCGGCGACGATTTCGGGTTTGCGGCAACGATCCAGCGGGACGCCGGGGATCAGGTTGAGAGCGTCCGTGGCGATGATGGTCCTCGGCCACAGGGCGTTGATCGCCACTCCGGTTGGACCGAACTCGCCGGCCAGGCCCAGCGTGACGAAGCTCATGCCCATCTTCGCCAAGGTGTAGCCGGTGTGCTGCGCCCACCACTTCACCTCCAGGCTCGGCGGCGGCGCCAGGGTCAGGATGTGCGGGTTCGGCGCCTGCTGCAGATACGGCAGACATGCCTGCGCGCACAGGAAACTGCCGCGCGAATTCACCTGCTGCATCAGGTCGAACCGCTTCATCGGCGTGTCCAGGGTCCCGCGCAACCAGATCGCGCTGGCGTTGTTGACCAGGATGTCGATGCCGCCGAACGCGTCCACCGTCGCCGCGACCGCGGCGTTGACCTCGTCTTCTTCGCGAATGTCGCACTTGAGCGCGAGCGCGCGTCCGCCGGCGGCGGCGACTTCGGCCGCGACGCTGTGGATGGTGCCCGGCAACTTGGGATTGGCGACCGAGGACTTGGCCGCGATCGCGATGTTGGCGCCATCGCGCGCGGCGCGCAGCGCGATCTCGCGGCCGATACCGCGCGAGGCGCCGGTGATGAAAAGGGTCTTGCCGGACAGAGTGCTCATGGGTTTGGGCCGTGATTGGGGAATCGAGAATCGGGAATCGGGAATCGGGAATCGGTCAAGCAAAAGCAGCGTCTCAATCCTAATCCCAATCCCGACCTCTGGCCGAGATCAGATCGACGACGCTACCGCTTTAAACGATTCCCGATTCCCAGCCCCTCAGGGCTTAGGCCCCTGCCCCTCGTTGTCTTCCCAATGCAGGATGCGCCGGGTCACGAAGCGGTATACCGGCTTGCCGGTCGCGAACCAGGCTTCGCGCACCCACGAGTGACGCTTGAGCACGCGCCGCTCCACCGGCGTCAACGCGTTCGCGCAGTAGGTGCGCTTGTGCTTGAGCAGATGGCGCAGGTCCTCGCGCGCGAGCAGGCGCATCCAGCGCGAGCGCGGGTCGCCGCGCACGGCGAGCTGGAAATCGATGATCGCCGGGGTGCCGTCGGCCAACACCAGCCAGTTGGCTTCCTTGGCCAGATCGTTATGCGCCAGGCCGCGCCGGTGCAGGCGCTGCAACAGGCGCCGGGCGAGCCGGAAATAGGCCAGATCGCCATGCGGCGGGCGTTGGTACATGGCCGCGCCTTCCATATAGCTGCGATCGAGCCGGCGGCCGTTCCAGCGCAACAGCTGCGGCGTCGCCTCCAATCCGCGCACTTGCTGCAGCGCGCGGGCCTCGCGCCTCGCCAGCCACCAGGCCGGCAGACGCAGCCACAGCGGCACGTGGGCCAGATCGCGGCGCACGAACAGGCCGCCGGCATCGCGCATCAAGGCGATGCGGCCGAAACTGTCGGCTTTCAGCGCGGCCACTTCGATTTCACTGACGTCGGACATCGGGGAAGTGTACTTCGGGCCCGGTCGGGGGCATTGGACGCAGGGTGTGGGGACTGCGGAACTCGCGGGCCCGCCGCGACTCGATTCATGGAGAGGGGCCCCTGTCCACGCCCCTCGCCCCGCTCCTGTCCCGTGCCCTCAGTCACGCCCACCAGTCACCCGCGCCACAGAATGCCCTGCCTATAATCGTCCGATGGACTCAGCCTGGCTAGAAAGCGCGACCGCATGGATCGCGGCCAATCCGATCGCGGCCGGCATCGTGATCTTCCTGATCGCGTTCTGCGATGCACTCATCATCCTCGGCATCGTGGTGCCGGCGCTGCCGTTGCTGTTCGCGGTCGGCACGCTGGTCGGCCTGGGCCACATCAACGGCCCGTACGCGCTGATCTGCTCGACCCTGGGCGCCTTCGCCGGCGACGGGCTGAGCTATTACATCGGCCACCGCTGGGGCCCGCAATTGCGCGAGCGCTGGCCGTTCTCGAAATATCCGCAATGGCTCGACCGCGGCGAGAATCTGTTCCGCCGCAACGGCAGCAAGGCCATTCTGATCGCCCGCTTCGTCGGCGCGATCCGTCCGTTCGTGCCGGCCATCGCCGGCATGCTGCGCATGCCGATGCGCCGCTACGCCTTGCCCAGCCTGATCGCCTGCGTCGGCTGGTCGGCGCTGTTCCTGGCCCCGGGCTGGGTGCTGGGCGCGTCCTACGACGCGGTCGCGGCGGTCGCCGACCGGCTCGCGGTGGTGCTCGGCAGTCTGGTGGTCGCGGTCGCGCTGGTGTGGGCGACCGTGCTCTACACCTGGCGCTGGTTCGCCAATCACGCCGACAACCTGCTCGCGCGCGCGCTTCGCTGGACCCGCGCGCATCCGCGCCTGGGCCGTTACGCCGCCGCGCTGATCGATCCGAACCGGCCCGAATCGGCGTCGCTGGTGATGCTGGCGGTATGCCTGCTGGCGATCAGCTGGATCTGGTTCACCCTGCTCGCCACCTTGCTGGCCAGCGGCGGGCCGCTGCAGATCGACCACACCGTCCACGAGTTCATGTGGACTTTGCGCAATCCGCTCGCCGACCGGATGATGGCCGCGCTCGCCGGCCTGGGCGATCTGCAGGTGCTGGCGCCGGCGTCGATCGCGGTGCTGGCGTATCTGGCCTGGCGCCGGCGCTGGATGGCCGCGGCGCATTGGGTCGGCGCGATCGTATTCGGCCTGGTGCTGACCTCGGTGCTGGAAGCGGCCATCGACATGCCGCGTCCGCCGACCGCGCCGGCCGGGTTCGGCTTTCCTTCCGTCGCGGTCACCATGACCACGATCGTGTTCGGCTTCTTCGCCGTGCTGATCGCGCGCGAACTGCCGGGACGGCAACGGGTGTGGCCGTACTTGCTGGCGGGCGTGGTCACGACCTTGGTCGGATTCGCGCGGCTGTATCTGGGCGCGCACTGGCCCAGCGATCTGGTCGGCGGCACCTTGTTCGGCATCGTCTGGCTGTTGCTGCTGGGCATCGCTTATCGCCGCCACGTGGCGCGTTCGTTCTGGATGCGGCCGCTGGCGTGGTTGTTCTACAGCGTGTTCGTGATCGCGGCCTTGTGGCATGCGCCGCGTTCGGCCGATGCGCTGCTGGCCAAGTTCGCTTCGGCCACGCCGACCACGGTGCTCGACGCGGCGCAATGGTGGCAACGCGACTGGACGCAACTGCCGGCGCAGCGCAACGAACGCGACGCGCGCCGGCGCTGGCCGCTGGACATCCAGATCGCCGGCCCGTTGCCGCCGCTGCGCGTGAGTCTGGAAGCGGCCGGCTGGCGCGTGCAGGAACAGGCCGACTGGCTGGCGACCATCGCGCTGCTCGACGACGACACGCCGCCGCGCGAGCAAGTCGTCCTGCCGGCGACGCTGGACGCGCAGGCCGAATCGCTGTTGATGCTGCGCGACGGCCCGACGCCCGACGTGCAATACGCGCTGCGCCTGTGGCCGGCGCCGTCGGTATTGTCCGACGGCACGCCGCTGTGGATCGGCACCACCCAGACCCTGCGCCTCAACCAGCCCTTCGGCGCGGCGGCGCTGTGGCTGCCGCAATCCGACGACGGCAACGCGCACGCGCAGGTGCGCCATGCCCTGACCGGTTTCACCATGATCCAGCAGGCGCATCCGAAGAACGGCGTGGAGGTGTTGCGAGTGCGTTCGCAGTATCGGCCGCCGGGCGATGCGCCCGCCTCGGCCCAACCTCAGGGCAACAGCGCCAGCAACTGATCCAGGCGCAGGTGCGGATCGTCCATCTGCAACAGCATCTGCCGTTGCGGCAACGACAGCGGCAACAGTTCGGCCAAGCGCCAGCCGACCCAGGCCGCGTCGTCCATGCACGAATGCGGGGCCTTGGCGTGTTCGCCGCCGGCTTGTTCCAACAGGCTTTCGAGCAAGGTCACCAGCAGCGAATGCTGCGGCCTTACGATTTCCTCGCCGTCGCCGGCGCACCACTGCACTTCGGCGACCTGCAGGCCGTTGTCGCGCACGCGCACGCGGCTGGCGTGGAAGCGGCGCGCGCCGCGCACGCGCAAGGTCAGCAGGCCGTCGTCGCCGGTGCCGAAGTCTTCGATCAAGGCCTCGGTGCCGTAGGCCGCGGCCGATGCCGGGTTGCCGACTTCGCTGCCGTCGATGATCAGGCACACGCCGAAGCCGCGGCCCTGGCGGCCGCATTCGCGCACCAGATCCAGATAGCGGCGTTCGAATACGCGCAGGCCCAGCGAGCCGCCCGGCAGCAGCACGGTGTGCAAGGGGAACAGTCCCAACGTCTCGGCGGCGGCGGTGTCGGCGGACATGGCCGCAGTGTAACCGCGAGGCGCGCGCTCACCCAGCCGGTCGCGACAGCGGAGCCTGCGACCGGCATCGCAGACCGAGTCGGGCGATGCGGTCGCCGATGGCGGCGGGCGCGTGGCCCGCGACGAAACGATCGTCAGCGCGCCGGCGATTCGCGCAAGGCGGCGAAGAACCGGCGCGGCGCGCCGTCGAAGCCGCCGTTGGACATGAACACGACGTGGTCGCCCGCGCGCGCGCGTTCGCGCAACGCCGCGATCAGCGCATCGGCGTCGGGCACGGTGACGCCTTCGCCGCGCAATCCGCCCACGACCTTGCCCGCGTCCCAGGCCAATTCGGGGCGATGCAGAAACACCACCGCGTCGGCATCGTTCAACGACGGCGCCAACGCTTCGGAATGCGCGCCCAGCCGCATCGAATTGCTGCGCGGCTCCATCGCCACCACGATCCGCGCCGAACCCACGCGCGCGCGCAAGCCGGCCAGCGTGGTCGCGATCGCGGTCGGGTGATGGGCGAAATCGTCGTACACGGTGACGCCGCCGGTTTCGCCGATCACTTCCAGCCGGCGCTTGACGCTGCGGAATTCCGCCAGCGCCGGCAGCACCGTCGCCACATCGACACCGACCGCGTTGGCGGCGGCGAGCGCGGCCAGCGCGTTCATCACGTTGTGGCGGCCGAGCAGCGGCCAGCGCACTTCGCCGATCTCGCGGCCGCGATGCACGACGGCGAAGGCGCTGCCGTCTTCGTGGATCATGCGCGCGGTCCAGTCGTAACCGGCCTTGCCTTCCAGGCCGAAGCGCTCGACCGGCGTCCAGCAGCCCATCGCCAGCACTTCGCTCAGGCGCTCGTCCTCGCCGTTGACGATCAGGCGTCCGCGACGCGGCACGGTGCGCACCAGGTGATGGAACTGGCGCTGGATCGCGGCCACGTCGGGAAAAATATCGGCGTGGTCGTATTCCAGATTGTTGAGGATCGCCACCAGCGGCCGGTAGTGGACGAACTTGCTGCGCTTGTCGAAGAACGCGGTGTCGTATTCGTCGGCCTCGACCACGAACTCGCGGCCCGCGCCGATGCGCGCGGACACGCCGAAGTCCTCCGCCACCCCGCCGATCAGGAAGCCGGGCTTGCGGCCGGCGGCTTCAAGCAGCCAGGTGAGGATGCTGGTGGTCGTGGTCTTGCCGTGGGTGCCGGCGACGGCGAGCGTGTCGCGGCCCGGCAGTACTCGCTCGGACAGCCACTGCGCGCCGGAGGTGTATTTGCGGCCGTCGTCGAGGACTTGCTCGACCGCGGGATTGCCGCGCGAGAGCGCATTGCCGACCACGATTTCGTCGCAATCGGCGGAAATGTGCTCGGGTTTGTAGCCCTGCTGCAGGGCGATGCCGAGTTGTTCGAGCTGGGTGGACATCGGCGGATACACCGCCTGGTCGCTGCCTTCGACTGCATGGCCGAGTTCGCGCGCGAGCGCGGCGACGCCGCCCATGAAAGTACCGGCGATGCCCAAGATATGTAGCTTCAAGATCCGAAGTCCTGGATTAACAGCGAATGCTCAACGTAGCGATTCCCGCTGGCGCCGACTCCCCCTCTCCCGCTAGCGGGAGAGGGATGGGGTGAGGGCGCGCGCAAGTCAACCGACAGCGAACTCATCATCCCGCAACGAGCCAGCCTTCGATACTCAGCGCGAATTCCAGACGATCGACGACGTACACGGGGAAGGCCGTCGGGCCCTCACCCCACCCCTCTCCCGTAAACGGGAGAGGGAGAAAAGCCAATCAGCCCACAACCGGAGCCGGCGACAACGCCTCGACAATCCGGGTAAACACCTCATCCAGCGACCCCACGCCATCGACCACGGTCAGGCGCCCATGCTGGCGGTAGTACTCGATGACCGGCGCGGTGACTTCGTCGTAGACCTTCAGACGGGTGCGGACCGCGTCCGGACTGTCGTCCTTGCGGCCCTGCTCGGCGGCGCGGCCGGCGATGCGCTCGACCAGCAGTTCGATCGGCACTTCCAGCTGCACGGCGAAGTCCATCGGCTGGCCGATCTTCTTCAGCAGCACGTCCATCGCATCGGCCTGGGCCAGATTGCGCGGGTAGCCGTCGAGGATGAAACCGCCGGCGGTGTCGGGACGCGAGAAGCGGTCCTCGAGCATGCCCAGCAGGATTTCGTCGCTGACCAGGTTGCCGGCATCCATCACCGCCTTGGCTTCCAGTCCCAGCCTGGTGCCGGCGGCGACTTCGCCGCGCAACAGGTCGCCGGTGGAAATATGCGGCACCTGCAGATGCTCCTTGAGCCGCGTGGCTTGCGTGCCCTTGCCGGAACCGGGCGCGCCCAGTAGTACCAATCGCATCAACATCGCTCCTAAGACACATGAAACCGTGGCGTCCGTGCGCCCTGGCGACGGACCCGGCCCGCCGGCCGCGCTTGAGGCTGGCCAGTCCGCGGGGCGGCGCTACACTCGAAGCTGCCAACCACCCGCCGGGCAAAATATTGCGGTCAGCTTACCGCAAACCGGCGCCAATCCTGGAATTCCCATGCCGACCGGAACCCCCGCCAGAAAGTCGCTCCGCCCCTCTTCGGGCAAGATCGCCGGAAACCTGCTTTACGCGCAATCCGGCGGTGTGACCGCCGTCATCAATGCCACCGCCGCCGCGGTGATCGAGACCGCCCGCGCCCGCGGGGTCAAGGTATTGGCCGCCCGCAACGGCATCCTCGGCGCGCTGCGCGAGGAGCTGATCGACACCTCCAAGGAAACCGCCGCGGCGATCCGCGCCCTGGGCCACACCCCGGGCGGCGCGTTCGGCTCGTGCCGGGTCAAGCTCAAATCGCTGGACGCCGACCGCGCCCGCTACGAGCGCCTGCTGGCCGTGCTCAAGGCCCACGACGTGCGCTGGTTCCTCTACAACGGCGGCAACGATTCGGCCGACACCGCGCTCAAGGTCTCCCAGCTGGCGGCCGAATTCGATTACCCGCTGACCTGCATCGGCGTGCCCAAGACCGTGGACAACGATCTGGCCGTGACCGACTGCTGCCCGGGTTTCGGCTCGGCGGCCAAGTACACGGCCGTGTCGGTGCGCGAGGCCGCGCTGGACGTGGCGGCGATGGCCGAAACCTCGACCAAGGTCTTCGTCTACGAGGCCATGGGCCGCCACGCCGGCTGGCTGGCCGCGGCCGCCGGCCTGGCCGGCGACGGTCCGGACGCCGCGCCGCACCTGATCCTGTTCCCGGAGCGGCCGTTCCAGGAAGCGGATTTCTTCGCCAAGGTGAAGGCCACGGTCGAGCGCGTGGGTTACTGCGTGGTGGTGGCCAGCGAAGGCATCCAGACCGCCGACGGCCGCTTCGTCGCCGATGCCGGCGGCGGCAAGGATTCGTTCGGCCACACCCAGCTGGGCGGCGTCGCCTCGCATCTGGCCGGGCGGGTCAAGGACGCGCTGGGCTACAAGGTGCATTGGGCCCTGCCCGACTATCTGCAGCGCTCGGCGCGGCACGTGGCGTCGAAGACCGACGTCGAACAGGCGCGCGCGGTCGGCAAGGCCGCGGTCGAATTCGCGCTCAAGGGCATGAACTCGGTGATGCCGGTGATCGTGCGCACCTCCGACGCGCCGTACCGCTGGAAGATCGAAGCCGCGCCGCTGAACAAGGTGGCCAATCACGAGAAGAAGATGCCGGCCGGGTTCCTGCGCAAGGACGGCTACGGCATCACCGCCAGCGCGCGCAAATACCTGGAGCCGCTGATCCGCGGCGAAGCGCCGCCGCCGTACGGGCGCGACGGTCTGCCGCAGTACGTGACACTGAAGAACACCGCGGTGAAACCCAAGCTGCCGCCGTTCGAGGGCTGAGCGTCGGCCGTGTCCAGCCGCGCGCCGCTGCTGCCGCCCCTGCGGCCCTGGATCGAACAGGTCTGGGTCAGCGCGCGCGCCGACGCGGCGCCGGCGCATGCGCGCGAGCATTCGCTGCCGAGCGGATCGATGCATCTGGCGATCCGGCTCGACGGGCCACCGCTGCGGTTGTACGCGGATGCGGACGATCGGGTCGGACGCGATTATTCGGCGGCGGTGGTGGCGGGTGTCCGGGCTTCGTACTGCATCAAGGACACCTCGTTGCCGGCCGCGTCGGTGGGCGCGGTGCTGCGCCCGGGCGCGGCGCTGGCGCTGTTCGGGGTGTCGGCGGCCGAGTTGGAAGGCCGCCACGTCGATCTGCGTGCGTTGTGCGGCGCACGCGCCGACGACTTGTACGAACGCCTGTCCGCCTGCGCCGATCCGCGTCGCCGCCATGCCTTGTTCGAACGCTTCCTGCACGCGCAACTGCGGCCGGTGCGCGGGCTCGACCCGCAGATCGCGCAGGCGGTGAGCAGTCTGCAGCGCAGCGCGCCGGCGTTGCAGGCAGCGGCGCGATTGGAAGCGATCGTCGTCGATGAAGATGACGACGACGACTTGCGCATCGCCGCGCTGGCCCGGGCCAGTGGCCGCAGCCATCGCTGCTTCATCGCCGGTTTCCGCGATCTTGCCGGCCTGGCGCCGAAGCGTTATGCGCGGGTGTTGCGTTTCAAGCGTCTGCTCGCCGCGTTATCGGCGACGCCGCGGCCGCAGTGGGCGCAGTTGGCGGTGGATGCGGGGTATTTCGATCAGTCGCATCTGATCCGCGAGTTCCGCCGCTTCGCCGGGGTGAGTCCGAGCGAGTATCTGGCGGCGGGGGCGGCTTCGGCGCATCACTTGCCGGTGGGGTGCGGCGATTTGAGCCGAAAGCATCGGGGCTGAAGCCCCTCCCACAAAAGCCGCCCCTCCCCCGCGAGAAACTTCGAGGTCTTTTGTAGGAGGGAGCTTCAGCCCCGATGCTGTTCGGTCCGACGCCGCGATCTGAAAGAAAAGCATCGGGGCTGAAGCCCCTCCCACAAAAAGCCACCCCTCCCGCGAGTACTTCGAGGTCTTTTGTAGGAGGGAGCTTCAGCCCCGATGCTGTTCGGTCCGACACCGCGATCTGAAAGAAAAGCATCGGGGCTGAAGCCCCTCCCACAAAAAGCCGCCCCTCCCGCGAGAAACTTCGAGGTCTTTTGTAGGAGGGAGCTTCAGCCCCGATGCTGTTCAGTCCGACACCGCGATCTGAAAGGAAAGCATCGGGGCTGAAAGCCCCTCCTACAAAAAGCCGCCTCTCCCACACCCGGTAAATTTCGTCCAATCCACAGCGCCAACGACACCGCAGACTCGCGCTCACTTCCCACACGGAGCCCCTTCATGGCCGTCCACGAATTGTTCTCCTACCTGTGCGTGGCCGACGCCCAGGCCGCGGTCGAGTTCTACTGCAAGGTGTTCGAGGCCAGCGAGAAGTTCCGCCTGGTCGAACCGGGCGGGCGCATCGGCCATGTCGAGCTCGACCTGGGCGGCACCACCCTGATGCTGTGCGAGGAATTTCCCGAAGTGGACATCCGCCGCCCGCAGCCTCAGGGCGGCCACAGCCACACCCTGCATCTGCACGTGGACGACGCCGACGACACCGTCGCCCGCGCGGTCGCCGCCGGCGCGCGGCTGACCATGGCGCCGCGCGATCATTTCTACGGCGAACGCTCGGGCACGGTGATCGATCCGTTCGGCCATCGCTGGAACATCGGCCACAGCATCGAGGCCCTGGCGCCGGAGGAAATGCAGCGCCGCTACGCCCTGGACCCGGATTGCGCCGGCGCCGAAACCGCGTCCGACTGAAGCCCGCCGGGGCCGGACGATAGCGCCCGGCCGGCCCGCCGCGGCGCGTGGCCGGCGGTCGCCGCATCTGTGCGCCGCGTCGCCTAATCCCGCCCTGCGGGGCGGGACAGCCACCGAAAAACGTTGAATCGCCCACCCGATTGCGGCAATCTGCCGCCGTCGGCGTTCGTGCGGGATCAGAGCGCAGGGACGCAACGATTCATCATTACAGGGAGTCCTTCATGAAAGGCAAGTTTCTGGTTCCGTTGGTGCTGCTGATCCCTTCCGTCTCGGCCGTCGCCGGCCAGTGCGAAACCAATTTCGTCAAGAAGGGCAACATGATCACCGGCACCGAGTACTTCACCTCGGTCCAGGTCAGCGGTCTGTCGGCGGCCAGCGCCATCGGCCAGGTCCGCAACGCGGGCATCGCGCGCAACATGGTCGTGCTCGACGAAGACCTGAACGCCGGCACCCTGGTGCTGGAAGAGCCGTCCACCGCGATGAGCCGTCCGCTGCCGCTGCAGGTCACCGCCGACAACAGCGGCACCGTGACCGCGTCGCTGAAGCTGCGCAAGGCCTCGGTCGGCCATACGGAAGAAATCAAGAAAGGCATCTGCGAGATGATCGGCTCGCTCAAGCCGGGCAAGACCGCGCCCTCGCGCGCCGCCGCGCCCAAGCCGCTGCCGACCGTGATCGACGCGCCGCGCCTGGCGCGGGAAATCGAAGCGCAGGCGAAGGAAAACGCCGCCGTGGTCGCCGACCGCTACAAGGGCCGCATGTACACGGTGAAGGGCTCCAACGCTGGCGTCAGCGACGGCAAGAACGGCCGTTACTACGTCACCTTCCAGGCCACCACCTCGCTGATCCCGGGCTTGGCCGGCAGCGATCGCGAGCTGTTCGCCACGCGCGTGCGCTGCCTGCTGCAGCCCAACCAGAAGGCTTATGCGCTGACCTTGCGCGCCAACGACCGGATCCAGCTCACCGGCACCTTCGATGAGTACAACGACACCGACTTCGTGGTCGAGCTCAAGGATTGCGTCGGCATCAAGTAAGCCGGCGCTTACGCAAGAAACGCAGAGGGCCGCGAAAGCGGCCCTCTTGCTTTATCGAAGCATGGAAGCCGCCGCGCTCAGCCGCCGCAGGCCTTGCCTTCCACCGTCATCGACGCGGCGAACATCGGCACCGCCGCCAGTTTGCTGGCCGCGGCCTTTTCTTTTTCTTCCTGCAGATACAGGCGCGACTTGCCTTGCGCGTCCAGCGTCGGCGGCGCGATCGCGGCCGGCTTGCGCCAGATCCGCACCACCGCCTGTTGCTGCGCGCAGGCCGCGCTGGAGACCCGGATCAGATCGTTGAACAACCAGCCGCCGGCCACGGAGGGTTGCGCCTTGGCCGCATCGACGAAACGCGCGCGCGGCTGGCAATTGGGGCTGGTGCGCACAACGGCGAATTTGTACGGCTGCGCGGCTTGGCCGGTGAACGCGCCCTCCAGGCGCGCGCAGGCTTCGGGAATCTGCCGCAGCGTGCGCACCTCGCCGACCGGCTGAGCCGGCGCCGCGGCATCGCGCTTGATCTCGGGCGCCGGATCGGCGGCGGACACCGGGGCGGCGGTCAACGCCAGGGCGCTGAACAGGCTGACACTGACTAGGACGGGGACGTAACGCATCGTCGGCTCCGGTTCGCAAGGCCGACGCAGCCTCGCACGCAGCGGCTGAACCGTCACTTCACCCCAGCCGCGCGGGCGTTCGCGCGGCAACGAAGAGGCCAGCGACGATCCATTTCCTGCGCATGACGGCTCCTTCTCGTTGGCGGCTGCGGCGAAAGCCGGCGGCACGTCGCGGCCGCCGGCGCGCACGGCTCAGTCGATCGGCACCGGGCACTGCTTCTGCACGCAGCAGGCCCAGCAGTAGGCCTGAGTGCCGCCGCCCTGCTTGCACTCGTAGATGCACTGCGCCATTTCCGGGGTGATGCTCGCGCTACCGGCGAAGGCGGTCACGCCCAGGCCCATGCCGAACAAAAACACGCAGCCCGCGATCAGCTTCTTGCTCATTCGTTTCTCCCCAATCGTTTGAAGTTCGACGGAACATCCTGTCCTGCACTTCAAGCGCGCGGGCGCCGGATCGCATCGCGACTCGGTGCCCGGCGCTCGGCCGCGGATGCAGCGCTCCGCGGCGCGCGCCGCGCCGGTCGTGGCGATTCCATGACCTTGCGGCACGCGCTGCGATCTAAGCCGCGTGCCGCGGCAGTGTCAAACCGGCCCGCCATGCGCGGGTGGACGCCGGTGCGCACGCTCGCGCGGCCGACCGCGCGACCGCGCGCGCACCCGCGTCCCGGCCACGCATTCAGCCTCAAACCACTCCCGCGCAGAGACGCAGGTCAAGCCCGCGCCGGGATCGAGTCGGGAACAAACCCGACGGGTTCCGTGACATGGGTCGCAAGCCCGCATCGAAGGTCTCCGCGGCCCCGGCGCGTCAACGGCGCGTGGTTTCGTCGGCCCAGTGCCTATGCCATAGTCGGCCCACGCCGTGTTCGCAGCACGGCGTCGCTGCAATGCAGCACGCGCAGCGCGCGGGACGCGATTCCACGGCACATCGGCCAACGAGCGAATTCGCGGCTTACAACTCGATCCGTTGTCCTGTGATGTCCACTTTCTAACTCGGGGAGGGGTTCATGCTGGAGCAGTACGGTTTGATTCTGGCGCTAGGCTGCGCCGTCATCGCGATCCTTTACGGCATCGTGTCCGCGCGCTGGATCAGCGCTCAACCCGCCGGCAACGCACGCATGCAGGAGATCGCCGGCGCGATCCAGGAAGGCGCACGCGCCTATCTCAATCGCCAATACACCACCATCGCCATCGCCGGCGCGGTGTTGTTCGTACTGATCGGCATCTTCCTCAACTGGCATACCGCGATCGGCTTTCTGATCGGCGCGGTGCTGTCGGGCGCGGCCGGCTACATCGGCATGAACGTATCGGTGCGCGCCAACGTGCGCACCGCCGAAGCCGCGCGCAAGGGCATGGGCCCGGCGATGGACGTGGCGTTCCGCGGCGGCGCCATCACCGGCATGCTGGTGGTCGGCCTGGGCCTGCTGGGCGTGGCCGGTTACTGGCTGGTGCTGGCCAAGATGGGCGTCAGCGGCGAGAAAGCCCTGCACGCGCTGGTCGGCCTGGCGTTCGGTTCCTCGCTGATCTCGATCTTCGCCCGACTGGGCGGCGGCATCTTCACCAAGGGCGCCGACGTCGGCGCCGACCTGGTCGGCAAGGTCGAAGCCGGCATTCCCGAGGACGACCCGCGCAACCCGGCGGTGATCGCCGACAACGTCGGCGACAACGTCGGCGACTGCGCCGGCATGGCCGCGGACTTGTTCGAAACCTACGCGGTGACGGTGATCGCGACCATGCTGCTGGGCTCGCTGATGGCCAGCGAAGTCGGCGGCAACGGCGTGCTGTATCCGCTGGTGCTCGGCGGCGTGTCGATCATCGCCTCGATCATCGGCGCGTTCTTCGTCAAGGTGAAAACCGGCGGCTCGATCATGGGCGCGCTGTACAAGGGCGTGATCGTCTCGGCGGTGCTGGCGGCGATCGCGTTCTATCCGATCACCACCGAGCTGATGCGCGATTCCAGCTTCGGCGCGATGAACGTCTACGGCTGCGCGCTGATCGGCCTGATCCTCACCGGCGTGATCGTGTGGATCACCGAGTACTACACCGGCACCCAGTACGCGCCGGTCAAGCATGTCGCGCAGGCTTCCACCACCGGTCACGGCACCAACATCATCGCCGGCCTGGGCGTGTCGATGAAATCGACCGCGCTGCCGGTGATCGCGGTGTGCGTGGCGATCTGGGGCTCGCACTACCTCGCCGGCCTCTACGGCATCGCCATCGCCGCGACCTCGATGTTGTCGATGGCCGGCATGATCGTGGCGCTCGATGCCTACGGCCCGATCACCGACAACGCCGGCGGCATCGCCGAGATGGCCGAGCTTCCGCCGGAAATCCGCGCCATCACCGATCCGCTGGACGCGGTCGGCAACACCACCAAGGCGGTGACCAAGGGCTATGCGATCGGTTCGGCCGCGCTGGCCGCGCTGGTGTTGTTCGCCGATTACACGCACAACCTGCAGGCCGCGCATCCGGGCGTGGTGTTCAACTTCGATCTGTCCGACCACATGGTCATCATCGGCCTGTTGATCGGCGGCCTGATTCCGTACCTGTTCGGCGCGATGGCGATGGAAGCCGTCGGCCGCGCGGCCGGCGCGGTGGTCGAGGAAGTGCGGCGTCAGTTCCGCGACATTCCCGGGATCATGGAAGGCACCGGCAAGCCGCAGTACGACAAAGCCGTGGACATGCTGACCAAGTCGGCGATCAAGGAAATGATCGTGCCCTCGCTGCTGCCGGTCGCGGTGCCGGTGGTGATCGGCCTGCTGCTGGGTCCGAAAGCGCTCGGCGGCCTGTTGATCGGCACCATCGTCACCGGCATCTTCGTCGCCATCTCGATGACCACCGGCGGCGGCGCCTGGGACAACGCCAAGAAGTACATCGAGGACGGTCATCACGGCGGCAAGGGCTCCGAGGCGCACAAGGCCGCAGTCACCGGCGACACCGTCGGCGACCCGTACAAGGACACCGCCGGCCCGGCGATCAATCCGCTGATCAAGATCATCAACATCGTCGCGCTGCTGCTGGTGCCGCTGTTGCCGGTCGGCGGTCTGAACGCGTCCGACGCCGGCGCGCCGCCGCCGATGCCGGCGTTGACCGCGCCGGTCGACAGCTCGGTCGGGTCCGACGTAGGCAGCGAGCCCGCGACCGAAGCTCCGGCCCCGGATGCTAGCGCTTCGGCCGCCGCCAGCGGCGATGCGAACGCGAGCGGCAGCGACGCCGCCTTGTCGCAGCGCAGCGCCAAGCTCTACTTCGACGTCGGCAAGTCGCAGCCGCCGGCCAATGCCGAAGCCGATCTGGCCGGCGTGGTCGCCGCGCTCAAGGACGACGCCAACACCAAGGCGCGCATCTCCGGCTTCCACGACGAAACCGGCAGCGCCGCGACCAACGCGGAGCTGGCCAAGAAGCGCGCGCAGGCGGTGCAGCAGTGGCTCGAATCGCAGGGCATCGTGGCCGACCGCATCGTCCTAGACAAACCGGCGATCGCTGTCGGCGGCGGCGACGCCAAGCAAGCGCGTCGGGTCGAGATCACCGTCGAGTAACACCGGCGGCGCAAGCTGCATGCGACGACGGCGGCTTCGGCCGCCGTTTTCGTTTTCGGCGTTGCTGTGGGAGGGGGCTTTAGCTCCGGTGCTGTTCGATCCGGCGCTGCGATCTGAAAGAAGAGCATCGGGGCTGAAGCCCCTCCTACAAAAGACCTCGGGGGATCTGCTGTGGGAGGGAGCTTTAGCCCCGATGCTGTTCGATCCGGCGCTGCGATCTGAAAGAAGAGCATCGGGGCTGAAGCCCCTCCTACAAAAGACCTCGGGGATCTGCTGTGGGAGGGAGCTTTAGCCCCGATGCTGTTCGATCCGGCGCTGCGATCTGAAAAAAGAGCATCGGGGCTGAAGCCCCTCCTACAACAGATTCTGAAGCATGCGCAGGTTGTAGCTATGATTGCGCCGAGTCATTCGGGCTCAACGCCCGCATTCATCACGGGGCTCACAGGAAGGACTCGATGAAAACGAACTATGGATGGCTGTTGATGTTCGCGCTGATCGCCGGCGGCTGCTCGCGCTCTGGCGTCGATGCGAACCCGTCGGGCGCGGCTTCGAACGCGGACATGGAAGCGAAAACCCTCACCCAGGCGCGCGCCTCGGTCGATCCGCAGCTGATCCGCCAGCAACGCGACGGCACGCCGGTGCCGGTGCCGCCGCCGGGCACGCTCGATCTGGTGCGCTATCCCGCCGCGGCCGGCGAGTTGGCCGCCTATCTGAGTCCGCGTCCCGCGCAGCCGGGCAAGCATCCCGCGATCATCTGGATCAGCGGCGGCGACTCCAACACCATCGGCGACGCGTGGACGCCGCAGTCGCGCGACAACGATCAAAGCGCGATGGCGTTTCGCCAGGCCGGCGTGGTGACGATGTATCCCTCGCTGCGCGGCGGCAACGACAACCCCGGGGTGCGCGAAGCGTTCTACGGCGAAGTACAGGACATCCTGGCCGCGGCCGATTATCTGGCCAAGCTCGATTTCGTCGATCCCAGGCGCATTTACCTGGGCGGGCACAGTACCGGCGGCACCCTGGTGCTGCTGGTCGCCGAAACCGATCCGCGTTTCCGCGGCGTGTTCGCCTTCGGCCCGGTCGCGGACGTGTCCGACTACGGCGAAGGCATGCTGCCGGTCGCACTGGACAACGAAGCGGCGATCCGCCTGCGCTCGCCGGTGCATTGGACCGCATCGATCCGCAGCCCGGTGTTCGTGTTCGAAGGCGACCACGACGCCAACACCGAAGACCTGCTGCTGTTGCGCAAGCTCAATCAAAGCCCGCAGGCGAAGTATTTCCTGATCCCGCGCGCGACCCACTTCAGCACGTTGGCGCCGGCCAACGAGTTGATCGCGAAGAAAATCATCGCCGATCGCGGCGAGCGCAGCGATATCGGGTTCAGCGAGGCGGAGCTTTCGCAGTTGCTTCCGTAAGCGACCGCGGCCGATCGCTCGGACTATGCGTGAGCGCGGCCACTGCGCTCACGTTCCGCGCCTGTCGCAAGGCGCGGCGCCCTTACGGGCTTCAAGATTCAAAAGCCATGCGCGCGACATCGAACCAAGGCGTGCACAGGGTCTGCTGACGTTCGACCACGGCGAACGATGCGCGCCAGAGTTCGACATCGCCGACCTGTTCCGGTGAATTGAAATCGGCATCGGCGAACGCGGCCACGCCCAGGCACCAACGCAATCGCTTCGGCGCCTGCAGAACGGGCAACGCGAATTCGAAATGCCCGTTGGATTGCGCGCCCGCCGCGAGCTTCGCCGCCAGCGGCGCGGGCGGCGATACCGGCGCCGGGCGCGGCAACGGCAAGGCGATGTGTTCGAGCACGATATCGTCGCCGACGCTGCGCAATGTCGGCGCGGCGATCGCGCCGGCGCTCTGCCGGCCGCTCGCGACGGCATGGCGATTACCGCGATCGAACACCGCCAGCGCCTGCGCGCCGGTGTTGCGCACTCGGTAGTCCACGCGCAGCACGCGCTTGGTTGGATCGTAGGCGAAGGATGCGGACAGCTCGGCGCCCTGCCCTTGCACCTGGGTTTTCGCCGCGGCGGCCGGTGAGGCATGGGTGGAAGCAGACATGGTTCGGCCGGGCTCCGCGGCGAAACAGGGAGACGAGGCTGCCGCGACTGCGGCGAGCAACGCGATGGGGAAACGGGATGCAGATTTTTTAAGTTTCATACCGCGACTCGGATAAAGGGAAACGGTACTGTTTTTGTAGGAGGGGCTTCAGCCCCGATGCTGTTCGGTCCGACACCGCGATCTGAAAGGAAAGCATCGGGGCTGAAGCCCCTCCTACAAAAGACCTCGGGGGCCTGCTGTGGGAGGGAGCTTTAGCTCCGATGCTGTTCGGTCCGATGCGGCGATTTGAAAGGAAAGCATCGGGGCTGAAGCCCCTCCTACAAAAGACCTCGGGGGGCCTGCTGTGGGAGGGAGCTTTAGCCCCGATGCTGTTCGGTGCGATGCGGCGATCTGAAAGGAAAGCATCGGGGCTGAAGCCCCTCCTACAAAAGACTTCGCTGCGGCTGTGCTCAGAGCGAGTAGCTCGGCCGGTCCGGCAAGCCGAGTTCGCCGCGCAGGCCGTTCTCGGTCAGATGGTCGGGATTGGCCGTGGTCTTGGGCGTGCTCGGATCGCCGTCGAAGTCGTAAGCCGGCGCGCTGGTTTCCAGGCCCACCGCCTGACGTTCGGCATTGGGCACCTGGCCGTTGTCCGGACCGGTGCCGCGGTACGTGCCCGGCTGGAAGCTGCCGTTGACGCCGTTATAGGAATGCGACATCTCGTGATACAGCACCACCACCGGCGCCGGGAATTCGGCCATGTGGAACGAGGGGTTGTAGCTGATCTGCACGTCGCCGCCCTTGCCCGGCTTGCCGTTGACGATGTCGGCGTCGTTGCTGAAGGTCTGGGCGTAGCCGTTTTGTTCGTTGGCCAGTTCCTTGATGGTCACGGTGTTGCCGCGCGCGGCGGCCTTGTCGAATTCGGCCAGCATCTGCTGCCCGTTCGGCGAGCTGCGCAGGAAATCGATCTCGGCGCCGACGCGCTGCTTGAACGCATCCGAGCCTTCGATGCTCACGCCCTTGCTGGAGCTGATCTCGACGTTGATGACCGTGTTCTTGGCGCCGCTCGCGGCGTTGATCAGATCGGCCGCGGTCTGCGCGTAGACGGTGTCGGTGCCGGATTGGTTATCGACCGTGTCCTTGCCCGCGCCAGTGTAGACCGCGTCGTCGCCTTCGCCGCCGCGCAGCGTGTCGTCGTCCAGGCCGCCGGACAGCATGTCCTTGCCGGCGCCGCCGTCGAGCGTGTCGCTGCCTTTGCCGCCTTCCAGGAAGTCCACGCCGTCGCCGCCGGCCAGGCGATCGACGCCGTCGCCGCCATAGACCACGTCGTCGCCGCTGCCGGCGTCGAGGCGGTCGTCGCCGCTGTTGCCGAACACATCGTCGCGGCCGGCGCCGGTGCTGATGTCGTCGTTGCCCAGGCCGCCGTCGATGCGATCGGCGCCGGCGCCGGTGGCGATCTTGTCGTCGCCCGCGCCGCCATCGACGACGATATTGACCTTGACGTTGGAGGCGACGTTGATGGTGTCGTTGCCGGCGCCGCTGCGGATGGTGAGCTCCTGATTTTCGCCCAGGCGTACTTCGTATTTCTCGCCGTTGACGCCGACATCAAGGGTGCCGTCGTCGCGCTGGGTGATCTGCACGTCGTCGTTCTTCGCGCCGGTGCTCAGCACCACCTGGTCGGTGCTGACGTAGGTGCGGCCGCCGCCGGCATCGGCCAGGGTCTGCTCGCGCGCGATCGAGACTTCGGTGCCCTGATGCAGCGGATCGATCTGCACGGTCTTGCCGTCGGGCGTGCTGCCCTGGCTGCGCTGTTGCGGATTGGTGTCGGTGCCCTCGATCCGGACCGCATCGCCCGCCGCCGCGCTTTGCGCCGGCGCCAGCAAGGCGGCCGGATCGGCGGTCACTGGCGGCTGCGGATCGAGCAGACGGCTCGGGTCGTTGGCGGCCGGGTTGTCCCAGTAGCTGTCGGCCGGGGGCGGCGCGGGACGGGTGGCATCGAGCTGTACGGACATGTCGGACCTGCGATGGACGGAGTTCGAGGCTCCATAGATACGCAGACGTATGGCCGCATCCAAGCTAGGGCGTACCCAAGCTAGGGTCGGCACCAGGGTCGGTCCGCGGCCGGCACGGGCCGGCGGCGCGGGTTACCAGACTTCCAGTTCGTAAATCCGCGTGGCCGGATCGGCCGGGTCCTGCGCGGGCTGGCTCACGTCCAGGCGCACGTAGCGCGCCCGCACCGGTGCGATGCGGTGCGTGCTGACGCCTTCGACGTTGTCGTCGATCTTCACCACCTGCCGCCACGTCGCGCCGTCGCTCGACACCGACAGGGCGAAGGCGCGGGTGTTCATCGAGGCCGGTTCCGCGCCGGCCTGCGCGTGCTTGACCGTGAAGCCGTGCAGCGTGCGCAGCGATTGCAGATCCACCTGCAGCCACGCCGGCCGCTCCAGCGAGCAGAACTTGTCGTGGGTCTTGCTGGCGAGCAAGCCGTTGACCGCTTTCTGCGCTTCCTCGCCGGGCTTGCAGATCGCCGAGCCCGTGGTAGGACGGTGCAAGGCCACGTTGACCCGCGCCGGCTCCAAGGCCTGCGCCGACCACCCCAGCAAAACCAGACTCACCGCCACGCCCCACCCGCACCAACGATTCATACCGATGCCCTTTGCTGCGCCAACCACGCACGCTTGCTCGCCTCAGCCGTCTTGTGGTCGCCGTCGTGGCTCCACCCCGGCGGCATCAGCAGATACAACAACTTGTTCTTCAGTCCCGGCGCCTTGGCGATATCGCGGCCCAAGGCGTGGAACTCGCCCAGGTAGGCGTCGAGAAAACTGCCGGGCTTCATCGGCCGGGTGATGCCGTATTCGATGCGCACGTCTTCGCGCTGCGGCTGATAGGTGCGAAACACGCGGTCCCAGACGTTGAGCAGATTGCAGAAATTGGTGTCCATGTAGACCACGTTGCGCGCGTGATGCACGCGGTGATGCGCGGGCGTGAGGATGATCCGGTGCAGGAATCCCAGGCGTCCGTCCTTGAGCGCGTGTTCGCCCAGATGGATGAACTGCCCCCACAGGCCGTCGATGAACATGATCAGCAGCAACAGCGGCGGCTCGACGCCGGCCAGGATGCAGATGCTGGTGCGGATCAGGTCCGCGTACGGCGCTTCCAGGAACAAGTGCGCGTAGTTGACGGACAGATTCATCGCCACCGGCGCGTGATGGGTCGAATGCAGGCACCACAGCAGCCGCACCTTGTGCGCGAGGTAGTGGTAGACGAAGTGCGCGAACTCCCAGACCAGATAGCCGTAGATCAGCCCCGGCACGCCGATGCCGACCTGGAACGGCGCATACGGCTGCAACAGGCCGATACATAGCGTGACCACGCCGAAGGTCAGGAAGGCCGAGATCAGCCGGTTGGCCAGCATGGTCAGGAACGGGAGCTTGTAGTCCTCGAGCTTGAACTGGCGATGGGCGATGGTGCGCAGCAGCTCATAGACCAGCAGGACCGGGATCACCGGATACAGCAGCGCCGCCGCGCCGTCGGCGCTGAGCAGGGCCCGGTAGCCGCGCTCGGCCAACAGCTCCAGCAATGCGCCCAGGCCGAAAAAGCCGACCAACTCCTGCTGGACATGCCCCCACCACTGCATCGCCGCTCCCGGATTTATATCGATCTAAATCGAGGATAGACAGCCGGGACGGCCGCCGGCAAGCAAGCGGTCGCGCGGGCGTTGGACGGCGGGTTTGCGTTTTTTGGACGCCTCCCAGGGTGGCGTCGGACTACGGCGCTCGACCGCGCGTTTCGCCGCCGATCGCAGCATGAAGACCGGGCTTTGCCGCCGATTGGACGTTTACGCGCCGGCCGGGGCCGCTCCAGTCCGCCCGTCCCCGCGTGCTGCAATGCAACAGCCGGCCGCGTAGAATGGCGCACCCCTTTCTTTCATCCGGCCCGCACCTGCGCGGGCCTCAGCAGTCGGAGCACACATGGGTCTGGACCTCGTTCCCACCGGCAAGAACCCGCCGCACGAGCTCAACGTCATCATCGAAATCCCGAAGGACGCCGAGCCGGTCAAGTACGAGGTCGACAAGGCCTCCGGCGCGATCTTCGTCGACCGCATCCTCTCGACCCCGATGCGCTACCCCTGCAATTACGGCTACGTCCCGCACACCGTCTGCGGCGACGGCGACCCGGCCGACGTGCTGGTGGTGCTGCCGCTGCCGCTGATCCCCGGCTCGGTGATCCGCTGCCGCCCGGTCGGCGTGCTGCGCATGGTCGATGAGGCCGGCGGCGACGAAAAGATCCTGGCCGTGCCGGTGGACAAGGTCTTCGCCGGTTACAGCCACATCAACGACATCGACCAGGTCAGCCCGCACTGGCTCGAGCGCATCGGCCACTTCTTCGAGCACTACAAGGACCTGGAGAAGGGCAAGTGGGTGAAGCTCGACGGTTGGGGCAACGCCGAGGAAGCCAAGAAGATCCTGGTGGAGTCGATCGAGCGCTACGCGGCCGAGGCCGACAAGCCGAATTTCTGATCGATTCGCCGCATCGCACGACCGGATGCAAAAGGGCCGCCCCGATGGGCGGCCTTTTTTTTCGCCGCGCGCCGACTGCTGCGCGGCTTGGGCGTCTTGCGAATTGCGACCGATCTCACGGTCGAACGTCGAAGGCACTTTCTGTCCACATCGTATGGGTAGGGAGACCGCGAGTGGGCGGCGTTACAACTACTGCCCCTCTCCCGCTTCGATGGGGCTATCGGCTAACCCACCGCACTCAGGAATTCATGCCCATGATCGCAAAGACCGCGCTATCGCTTGCCTTGCTCGCCGGATTGTCGGGTTTCACGACTATCGTCTCGGCGGAAGAAATGGGCCCCGCGCCCGTCACCGCGGCGCCCTCGGCCAAGGCCCTGGGCGGCGTCGAGTTCGCCACCGACAGCAAGTCGAAGGCCATCCGGGCGGTCGATCTGGGCCTGCCGGAACAAGCCGCGTTCGCCGCGATCAAGGGCCGTCGCGCCGACCAGGTCAAGAACGGCCAGCCGCTCGAGATCGGCTTCGCCCGCAACGTCGGCCGCAGCCGCATCGACTTGGGAGGCCTGGACTGGGAAACCCTGGCCGACGGTTCGCGCGGCGCGCGCTTCACCCTGACCTCCACCAACGCCGTCGCGCTGCGGGCCGGCCTGCAACTGCGGGCGACCGGCAAAGCCGCCGCCTCGGCGGTCACCTTCCGCTTCGCCGGCAGCGACGGGCGCGTCTTCGCCCAGGACGGCGGCACGTTCTCCGGCAAGGCGCCGGGTTGGTCGCCGGTGGTCGCGGGCGACACGATCACCGTCGAAATCGTCCTGGCCGCGGGTCAACGCCCCGACGCTTTCTCGCTGAGCGTGCCGCAGCTGTCGCATCTGGACATCGATCCGGCCGGCAGCTCGCGCGAGTTCGCCAAGGCCTCCGGCGTGGGCGCAAGCCAGGCCTGCGAGCAGGACATCGTCTGCCGCGTCACCCCGAGCGCCAGTTTTCTCGATACGAGCAAGGCGGTGGCGCGGATGGTTTTCACCACCAGCGCGGGGTCCTATCTGTGCTCGGGAACGCTGCTCAACAACAGCAACTCGCCGAAGCGGAATCTGTTCTGGACCGCGGCGCATTGCATCAGCACGCAGACGGTCGCCGACACGCTGCAGACCTACTGGTTCTTCGACGCCACCGCTTGCAATAACGACACCGCCAATCCGAGCGCGGTCACCTTGTCCGGCGGCGCCTATCTGCGCCATGCCGACACCACTCGCGACACCTCGCTGCTGGAGCTGAAGAGCGCGCCGCCGACGGGCGCGTTCTACGCCGGCTGGAACACCGCCGCCATCGCCGCCACCGGAACCTCGATCGAAGGCATCCACCACCCCGCCGGCGACCTCAAGAAGTACTCGCAGGGCACGGTGAAAGGCTTGTCGACGACGCTCGACGGCAAGACGCCGCTCACCCAGGTGGTTTGGAATGCGGGCGTGACCGAAGGCGGTTCGTCGGGTTCCGGACTGTTTACCATCAACAGCTCCGGCGACTATCAGCTGCGCGGCGGTCTGTACGGCGGCTACTCGGCGTGCAAGAAAAAGGGATCGCTGGGCCCGGACAAGCCGGACTCGTACTCGCGCCTGGATGGGGTGTGGTCGAGTATTTCGTCTTACTTCTCGCCTTGATCTTTTCTGTCTGAACAACGCCCCCTCCCGGGATCGGGAGGGGGCTATGGGCGCCGCGGTCTTGGCCAGGCGCCGTAGTAAACGGTTTATCCGAGACTGCATGCGGGCAGCGCCGGCATGCGAATACTCAGCGGCTCAATGGCCTTTACCGTTTCCTTTGCCATTTCCCTTGTCGTTTCCGTGTCCCTTTCCGTTGCCGTGCCCCTTTCCATTGCCACGGAAATCATCGCCCTTCGATCCGCCCTTTCCATGGCCTTTCGACGAAGGACGGTCGTAGCGATCGGAATCGTGCTTGGACCCGCCCGGCCCTTTCGAATGGCCCTTGCCCTTGCCGGGGCCGTGCTCCGCCCAGTTCACGTGCACGGATTGATCGAGCCGGATCGGATAGCCCCAACGATCGTACGTGGTCACCGCGCCGCGCTTGAGCGCGTGGAAGGCGGGCGAGCCCGGCTTGATGCCCATGCGTTGCGCGACCGCGCCCCAGCCCTGACCCGGATTGCGATCGTATTCGCGGACCACGTTCTGGCAAGGCACGCCGAGCGAGCGCGCCAGCGCGCACGCGTAGTAGACATCGCCCGGCGCCCAACGCCGACGCTGCAACAACTCTTCGACGTAGGACCGCGGCGCGCCGTAGTAGCCGCTGATCTCATCGACGAAGGGTTCCGGATAACGCCGTCCGTAATCGTTGATCTCGCCCAGGCGCGTATCCACCCAGACATCGCCGGTGCGTATGTTGTAGCCGACCGTTTGCGCTTGCGCCGTCGCCATCAGGCTCAGGCCAAGCAGCGCAGTGAGCGCGGAGCGCTTTAGAAGTTTCATCGTGACACCTCGTCGTGGTGCGTGTGGTCCAGGACATGCGAAAAACCGCGCCGATGCCCGCAGGCGCCCGCGTCCATGCTTGAAGTTCCGCCCCTGTGTCCGATCTTAGCGCGAAGCGCCGGCCCGGACGGCGACGCCGGACTTGCAAACGCAAAGGCCCCGGGTCGCCCCGGGGCCCGACAGCGACGGTTTAGTTTTGCGAAGGCGTGTTTTCGGCGAAGTACTCGTGACTGTCGGCGTTGTCCAAGGCGCTGGCCGGATCGGTGATCGCCAGATTCTTCGCCCCGGACTGGCCATACACGTGATCGTCCGTGCCGGCCACCGCGGTGAAGTGACTGGTCTCGTGGATCAGGGTGCCGGCCTTGGAATCGGTGCCGGTCAGCGGCGCGGTCCAGAAGGCGCGGCAAACGTAGATCTCGTACGGCTGATTCGGATAGACGTACGCGTAATACTTCTGATTGCAGCCGCAGTTGACCGTGACTTCGCCGTTGCTCTGATCCAGCGCCGCGTCGATGGCGACGAAGTGCTGGCTCGCCGTCGAATAACGCGCCGAAGTGTAGGCGCCGAACCAGGTCGTGTAGCGCGGGCCGACGCTAGCGGCGTTGAGGTAACCCTTGGCGTTTTCCGCGTAACCGCGCGCGGCGGTTACCGCGCTGCCGATGCTGTCGATCTGCGTGGCGCTGCAGCTCTTGTACGACACGCCGCCCACCACCGAACTGCCGCCGCCGCTCGGCTTGCCTTGCGCGCCGGCGGTCTGGCCCTTGCCGGCGACCCACAGGCTCAACGGCGCGCTCTTGGCGACCTGCGGCAGGCCGTTGCCTTGACGCAGCATGGTGCCGTCGGACAAGGAGGCGAACTGCAGGGCCGAGTTCAGGGCGACGACGTACTCGCCGCTTTGGCTGAAGTCGTAGGCCTTGGACAAATCGACGACGCTGCGCAGCGTTTCGCCCGCGCGCAGGATCGCGAAATCCTCCGCCTGCGGCAGGCCGCGCTTGATCATCGGGCCCTGATAGGCCACCGCGACGCCGTCGCGGCTGATCTGGAACAGCTTGGATTCGACCAGGCTCGACGGCAATTGCCACTTGGGTACGCGCGCGGTGTGGCGGCTGGTATTGGTGATGCTGACTTCGACTAGGCCTTGAAAGCCGCCGGCCGGATCGGCCACGGCCATCAGGCCGACGCGCAGCGGACTGGCGCGGTCAGCCGGTGGCGCGGCCGTGACCGAAGCGAGCGCGCCGGCCAGGACCATGCCGCCCGCGATGGCGGGCATCAGAACGATCTTCTTCATCGTGCAATCCTCACAATTCAACGAAACGCGAAGTCCAGACTCAGAAGCCGCCGGTATTCAGACGGCCGCCGGACACGGTCTTTCCGCTCAGCGAAGGCGTCGCGATCGCCGAACTCATGATCGCGCTCTTGATGTCGGCCGCGGTCGCGCCGGGATGCGAGGACGCGTACAGCGCCACCGCTCCGGTGACGTGCGGTGTCGCCATCGAGGTGCCGTTGTAGCTTGCGTAACTCGGCACGACCTGGCCCTTCGAAGAGACCGGCACCGTCGACCAGATGCCATAGCCCGGCGCGCCGATGTCGATGGTGGTCGAGCCGTAGCTGTAGATCTGCGAGCCGTCGGACTTCACAGCGGTGACCGAAAGCACGTTCGGGTTCGGATACTCGGCCGGATAGCAGTCCGAAGTCTCGCAGTTCACGCCCGCATTGCCCGCGGCGACCACGAACAGGATGCCGGCGGTGTTGGCGCGGCCGATGGCGTCCTGCAGCGCCTGCGAGAACGGACCGCCGCCCCAGGAGTTGTTGGTGGCGACGATGTTCAGGCCATGGCGCGATTTGAGATCGTTGAAGTAGTCGATCGCCTTGACCGCATTGGCGGTGGTGCCGCTGCGCCGTCCCAGGAACTTGCCGCTGATCAGCTTGACGCCGCTCCAGCACACGCCGGCCACGCCCTGGCCGTTGCCGCCGGCGCCGGCGATGGTGCCGGCGACGTGGGTGCCGTGATCGTCGCCCGCGCCGTCGAAGACTTCGTTGTCGTTGCCTTCGAAATCCCAGCCGTGCACGTCATCGACGTAGCCGTTGCCGTCGTTGTCGATGCCGTCGACCGGATCGTAGGGATTGGTCCACGCGTTCGCGGCCAGATCCGGATGCGAGTACATGTAGCCTTCGTCGATGATGCCCACGACGGTGTTGCCGCAGTCGGTATGGCCGCCGGCCCACGCCACCGCGGCCTGCGAGCCGTACTGGTTGGCCGGAGTCGAGTTCGAGCCGTACATGCCCCACAACGAGCCGTTGGTGTAGTAGGTGTCGTTCGAAGCGGTTTGGTGCTGGTACTGCCAGTTGGGTTCGGCGTATTCGACGTTCGGATTCTGGCTGAGCTCATACAGCGTCGCCGCCAGATCGCGGCCGGCCGCAACGCGCATCAGCGCCAGTTCGCCGCGCTTGGCGTTGCCGGCGCGAAGCGTCTCCAGCTTCTGCAGACCGAAAGCCTGCCGCGCGGAGGATTGCTGGACGGCGCTGGTGCCGTCGCGGTACTTGACCAGCAGCTCATCCGCCTGATGAGCGCGGCCGGCCTTGAGCCCGGCGAGGACCAGATCCGGACGTCCGCCGGCGACCGCGGCGGAAGAGATACCGAGCGCGGACACGACGGCGCCGCACAACAACGCAACACGAAACGATGACTTCATTGGCTAGTACCCTTCAGGTATTGGCTCGCGGCAGGCATGGCCGCGCGAAGACTGTATTTGCGAAGTCCGTCACAAACATGCTGCGCTGCGGCATTCGCTGAATCCGCTGAATCCGTTCATGCAGGTGTGACTGAACCGCCAGTTTTAAGTTTCAGGGGTAACTGTCTTGGGCGGGCTCTCAGTAGCCCTCTCCCGCTTGCGGGAGAGGGGTTGGGGTGAGGGCCCGGCGATCCTCAGAGCTTTATCGCACCCGCCTTCGCGCCCGCGGCGCTCAGGCCCTCACCCCGGCCCTCTCCCGCAAGCGGAGAGGGAGCGATTCGGACCTCGCCTCGCAACTTCGCTTCGAATCCCCAATCCCCAATCCCAAATCCCGAACACAAAAAACTACGGCCCCTTTCGGGGCCGTAGTCGTATTGCGGTACCGCCTGACTTCTTATCAGAAGCGCTGGGTGTACTTCATGTACACGAAGCGGCCGATGTCGAAGCTGCCGTTGTAGCTGAAGCTGCTGTTCGGCTGGCTGTACATGGTCTGGCCGATGTGGTCGAACACGTTGTTCGCGCCCAGCGAGACCGTGGCGTTCCACGGGGTGTTGTAACGGACCTGCACGTCGTGGAAGGTGTTGGCACCCACTTCGCGCACCGGCACCGCGCCCTTGTACGCCGAACGATAGCCCGGCTTGTCGCACTCGGCGCCGCCGTTCAGATCGTACGCGCACTCTTCCTTCAGGCCGGAGTAGTAACGGATGCCCCAGCTCGCGCCGAAATCGCCCCAGCTCCAATCGGCGTTGAAGTTCGAACGCACGCGGAAGTTGCTCGCGCCGTCGGCCACCCAGCTGGAACGCTGCTCGACCGGAGTCGTGGACTCGTTGTCGCGCTTGTATTCCAGGTAATCGACGTAGGTGGTCTTCCAGGTGAAAGCGAAGTTGCCATAACGGGTGTCGGCCAGGCGGTAGGAGATGCCCAGGTCGTAACCCGCGGTTTCCTGGTAGCCGGCGTTGATCAGGTTACGGGTCACATCGACGACCTGACCGTCGCTGTCGCGAACGAAACGATCGCAAGCCGAGTTGATGCCGAGCACGTAGCAGTTGTTCAGGATCGAAGTGACGGTCTCAGCCGCGATCACGTCGTCGATCTTGATCTTCCACCAGTCCAGGCTGATGTCGAAGCCGTTGAACCAGCTCGGGCTGTAGACGAAACCGACGGTGGTGGACTTCGAGGTTTCCGGCAGCAGCGCCGAATTCGAACCCGACAGGAACGCATTGTCGGACTGAGCGTTCGGGCCGGTGGCCGGGCGACCGCCCGAAGCGACCTGACGGAAGTTCGCCGGGACCGCGCCGTTGCAGCGGGCGGCGACGCCCGGGTTGCGCACGGCCGAACCGAACAGCGTGTCGCACGGGTCGGTGTAGTTGTCGAAGCTCTCGCTGACGCCGCCGTACAGGTCGGCCACGGTCGGGGCGCGGAAGCCCGTTGCGTAGGTGCCGCGGACCAGCAGGTCGTCGATCGGCTTCCACTTCAGGCTGAACTTGCCGTTGGTGGTGTCGCCGAAGGTGTTGTAGTCGGAGTAACGGCCGGCGATGTTGAACGACAGTTCCTTCGCGAAGGCCACATCCGACAGCACCGGCACGGCCAACTCGACGTAGAACTCGTCGAGCGAGTAGCCGCCCTGGGTTTCGCTACCGGCCAGGTCGGTGCTCAGGCCCGACTGCAGCAGCGCGTCGGGGGAGTAGTGAGCCTCTTCCTTGCGGTGCTCGTAACCCGCCGCGATGCCGAGGTCGCCCGCCGGCAGCGTGGCGAGCACGCCGCTGAGGTTGAGGCTGTAGACCTGAGTCTTGGTGGTCGAGGTGTCGTGGGTCGGCAGGTACAGGAACTTCTGCAGATCCTTGTTGTTCAGCGAACCCGGGGCGTTGACGTCCGGACCCAGCAGCGGGTTCCAGGCGTAGCAGCCGGCGATCGGGTTGGCCGCGGTGCCGCAGCGCGCGACGCCGCTGGCATCGACGAACGACGGGCCCAGCGCCTTCTCGACGTTCGGCAGGAACAGATTGCCGGTGCCGGTCTTGACGCCCTTGTTCTGGTTGTACAGGTAACCGACGTCCCAATCCCACGGCTTGCCGGCGAATTCGAACGAACCTTCCAGGCCGCCGCTGAAGCGGTAGGTGGTCAGCTCGGACTTGGTCTGACGCGGCACTTCCCAGCCACGGCGGAAGAAGTCGGCGTCGTAACCCAGCGGGTTGAACGCGCTGTCGCCCTTCAGCGTCAGGTCGCCCGCATAGCGGTCGCTGAAGCCGCTGGAGCGGAACGGATAACCGGCGATCTGCTGGGTCGCTTCGCGATCGGTGTACAGCACGTCGGCCTTGGCGCGGACGTTGTCGGTGATGTCGAACTCGGCGTTGGCGAACACCGAACGGCGCTCCAGGCCCGTCGACAGGTACATTTCCTGGTTCGCGTTCGAATAATCCGTGAGCGGATCGGTCGCGTGGAAATTGTTCAGGTCTTTGGTGTTGGTGGTGCCGCGGTTCGCGGTCAGCGCATTGCCGTCCGCATCGAACAGCGTGCCCCACTGGTTGATGCCGCTCCAGCCGTTGGTGCGCGGCGTGCCGCCGGCTCCGCCCAGATCGGGGTTCGGATGCGCGCGGCCCTGCGGCGAAGCGGTGAAGGAACGATCGCGGGCGAACACCGGATCTTCCTTGCTGTACTCGGCGCCCAAGGTCACCGAACCGCGCTCACCGGTCTGGCCGATGACGAAGTTATAGACTTCCTTCGTGCCGTCGCCCTGACCGTACTGGCCCAGGTATGCGCTGCCTTCCAGGCCGTCGAAGCGCTTGCGGGTGATGATGTTGACCACGCCGGCGATCGCGTCCGAGCCGTACAGCGCCGAGGCGCCGTCGGTGAGGACTTCGATGCGCTCGACGATCGAGCTCGGGATCGCCGCCAGGTCGGAGTAGCCGCTGGAGCTGATGCCCATGCGCTTGCCGTCGATCAGCACCAGCGTGCGCTGCGGACCGAGGTTGCGCAGATCGACGTACTGGCCGCCCACGTCTTCGCCCGACGCCAACGCGTCAGCGCGCGAGATCGCCGGCGAACCGGTCGCGGTGATGTTCTGGACGATGTCCGCGATGCTGGTGAAACCCTGCTTCTGGATTTCGGCGCGGGTCATCGTGACGACCGGCTGCGAGGTTTCCAGATTCGCCTGACGGATGCGCGAACCGGTGACTTCGATGCGGTCGAGGGTGGTGGGGGTTTTGGAGGCGTCAGCTTCCTGGGCGCCGGCAATCGCCGGGACCAGAGCCGACACTAACGCCGCGGCGATAGCGGACGGCAGCAAGCCGTACCGCGCCGAGGGGCGCAGACTGCGATGGTTCATCTATCTCTCTCCAGTAATCTCGTTATGGGCGTGTTAAAACGCCCTGCAAAATTACGTTCGAAGCGGCGATGCTGCTTTGCGGGTGACGCCGGGTGACTTTGCCGAATCGGCCCTCGCGGTCTGGGTCACGTCACAGTAAGAATCGCGCAGCGCGCCTGAAATGTGATGTGTTGGCGTTATTTTTGACCGACAGCGCATTCAGCAGTCGAATATCGGCACATATCGCGTCTATTTTGCGCTGGGTGTTCGCACGCTTTGCCGAATCGGCTCGCACAATTTTCGCTGCGTTTTGTGTGGATCGCATTCTTTGCGAAGCGAATGCAAGGCGATGAATCGCATATCGATGACGCGCGGGCGATGTTCAACGAACTCGTATTTGCCTGCATGCGGCGTCGCTCGCACACACGAGCGCGGCAACGACCGACGGCGATGACCGATCGCTACGCGCACGGCATTGCATCGGCGCGAACCGGATCGAATGGAAAGTGTGTGCGGGCAATCGCGACGACCGTGCCCGGCTTTGCGCCCTACCGGCGCCGAGGCTTCGCTGCGCGCGGGCGCGCAGTCGAAACCTCGGCGGTCTTCATCGGATCGTGTAACTACCGCGGGGGGAGGCTGGCGGGCACGCGTCTGCGCAATGGATCGGGCAGGCGTACAGCGGGCGCCAGGTGATGCGGTCTTGCCGGACAACTTCGATGATCTAGGCCGCGACGACTTACGACGCGCTCACCGACTTACTTCTTTCGTACCACCACTTCGATCTTTCGTAGCGCTTTCGTCCTGACGGCTTGCGCCGTCGCGGGACTCAGCTCGCCATCGCCAGCTTGCGCATCGGCACCACCGCCGGCTTGGCCGACTCGAGCTTGGCGCTGGCCGCGGCGCTGCGGTAACGCGTGGCCGAGGTGCCGAAGCGGGCGCGGAAGGCGCGGGCGAAGCTGCAGCAGTTGTCGAAACCGCTGGCGGCCGCGACTTCGCCGATCATCATCGAAGTGTTCTTCAACAGATCCGCCGCGTGCTCCAGACGCATGCGCGCCGAAGCGGCCTGCGGGCTTTCTTCGTACAGGCTGTGGAAGGTCTTGGAGAAGTACCAGCTCGAAAAACTGGTCAGCTCGGCCAGCTCGCTGATGCGCACGACGCGGTCGCAGTTGCCTTCCAGGTACAGGCGGGCGCGTTGCAGACGGCCGAACACCTGGCGCTTGCGGCTGCGCGAGCGGCCCGGGCAACGCTGGATGCGGGCGGTCAGGTCGCGCTGGACGCCGGCCAGGTGCAGCAGGATCGGACGCAGGGCGTTGATGTCGAAGCCGGTGTCGGCCTCGCCGCCGCGGGCATGGGCCTGGCGCCACAGGCGCAGGGCGATGCGGGCGTCGTGACGGCTCATGCGGCCGCGGCCGGCGTACAGGCTGCTGTCGGCCAGGCGGGCCATCGACTTGATCGCGTCGGCGGTCAGGTTCAGCCCGATGCACACGCCATAGCGGTCGGCCTGCAGGACCGGCTTGGAGTCGCGCTCGAACGCGATCCAGTCACCGCGCTTGAGGCGGAACTTGCCTTCTTTGGCCTCGACCCAGGAGCTGCCGCGCAGCTGTACCCAGATCGAGAAGTGAGTTCCGGACAACTGGGCGCTGCCCAGTCGCGAGACGCCGACGCAACTTGCCTGAACGGACAGATCCTGAGCGTCCAGCTGCAGAAGCTGTCCGCGATCGGCCCACAATGCTTGCTCCATTGGTCCACCTCATTTGCGGGGAATGAGGTTTTTATTTGCCTGAGCAACGAACCCGGTGCCGGAAATTTGACGGAGAGTTAGACGAATTCGGAACGACGTCACAACCGAAGCTTTTCCGAAAGAGGTTTTTACTTCCGAATCAATCAGTTGAGCCAGCCTGGCACGAAGGTCTTCGGCTCTTCGGGCAGATCCATGTAACCGATATCGGCGCCGTCCCACTTGGCCAGCGACAAATACACGGTGTCGCCGCGCGGGCTCAGGCTGAATCCGTTGGGGGCCGAACGCCGGCTTTGGTCCAGGCACAGCACCGACGGCGGCAACTGCGGAGAGGCGATCCGGCGCAGCATCGCCAGGCAGGTCGGCTGCTGGTCCAGGTAGCGCAACTCGCCGGTCTCGGTCGCCACGTCCCACAGCCGATAGCGCTCGGCGACCGGTTCGCTGTCGTCGATGCGACGCACGCTGGATGGGGTCAGGGCCAGATCGGACTGCCACAGGCCGGCTTGGGTCTGGCGGGTGAACAGCAGGCGATTGCGGGCGCCGTCCACCCGGACCTGGGAGATGTCGTCGATCGCGCCGGCCAGGCGCCACGGCGTGCGCTGGCGGTCGAACAGGTTCAGGCGCAGGCGGCCGTCGCCGACGCTGGTCAGGATCAGCAGCCGGGCCGGGTCGGGCGGTTGCAGCGCCTGCATCGGCTCGCCGGCGGGAATCGGCAGGCGGTTGACCCGGCCGCTGGCGGGGACGATCTCGTAGACCACGTTGCGGCCATCGGCGTCCGGCCCGACCACGGTGACGCGGGTGCTGTCGGCCGACCACGACGCGGCGTAGCGCGTGCCCGGCTGCACGCCCTGCAGCATGCGCAGCGAGTCGGGCTGATCCAGGTCGGCCCACCACAGATGGTTGCTGCCGGAGCGGTCGGAGAAGAACACGATCTGGCGGCCGTCCGGCGCGACCATCGGCAGCATGTCGCGCGCCGACGACGGGAACAGCGGATCGACCACGTGCACCGCGCCTTGGCTGCTGTCGCCGAGCACGACCCGGAACAGGCCGAAATACGGTTTGCGCTGGACGAAGGCCGCCGCCGGCCGCGCCGCCGCGACCGCCGGCGCCTGCGCCGATTCGATGCCCAGGTCGCGGGCCTGGCCGGTTTCCAGGTCCAGGCGGAACATGCGGGTATCGCCGTCGATCAGGCGGCCGAACAGGATGCTGCGGCTGTCGGGCAGCCAGTCCCAGCCGCGCACGTCGGCGCTGAGCTGGCTCAGGCGCTCGGCGGTGCCGCCCTCGGCCGGCAGGCGCCAGAAATCGCCTTGCGGGTTGTTGCGCAGGAACACGATCCAGCGGCCGTCGGGCGAGAACCGCGGCGACAGATCGACGTTGCCGGAGCCGGAGCGATACGGCACCGCGCGCCATTCGCCGCTGGCCAGATCCAGCACGCGCATGCCAACCAGGCCTTGCGCGGTGAGCATGCTGCCGAAGATCAGGCCGCGGCCGTCGGGGGTCCACTCGAAGGTCGGCGGGCTGCGCGGATCGCAGGTGCCGATATCGCGCTCGGCGCCGCCGTTGGCGGCGATCATCAGCACTTCGCAGGACACGCCCGGCTCGACCCGCAGGAACGCGATCGAGCGGCCGTCCGGCGACCACGACGGGGCACTGTCCTCGGCCAGGCCGCTGGGCCGGGTCAGCTGCCGCGGCGGGGTCTGGTCGGTGGTCTGGACCAGGATCGCGGTGCCGCGCTGGCCCTCGGGCACCGCCACGTAGGCGACCAGGGCGGCGTCGGGCGACAGGGTCGGGGCGAGCTCGAAGCCCGGCATCGAGGTGATCAGCCGATACGGCCGGGCCGCGCCGGCGATCTTGGCCGGGTCCAGCGGCGCCACCGCCGCGCCGGCCGCGGTGGGCTGCCGCGCCATCGACCACCACACCAGGCCGGCGACCAGCAGCACCACCGCCGCGATCACCCCGAGGATGGAATGCCAGGTGCCGCGCGGCCGCGCCTGGAGCGGCACCGGCACCGGATCGACGTGCTCGTCGATCCGCGCCGTCTCGGCGCCATTGCCATTACCGGCGCCGATCAGCTCCACGTCCACGGCCGGCTCGGCGTCGTGCGCCGGCGTCGCTTCCGGGCTCAGCCACTCGACCTTGGCCAGCAGGCGGTAGCCGTTCTTGGCGATGGTTTCGATGTAGCGAGGATTGCCGCGGTCTTCGTCGAAGGCCTTGCGCAGCTGGGTAACGGCCTGGGTGACCACGTCGTCGGTCGGCAGCGTATCGGGCCAGACCTCGGCCAGCAGCGTGTCGCGGCTGACCACGCGATCGGCATGATCGACCAGCACCAGCAACACGCCCATCGACTTGGGCGTGATCCTGCGCGGCCGACGCGCCCCAGGCGCGCGGATCTCGCGCAGGGGAATATCGACCACGCAATCGCCTACCCGCAGATGTTCGGCGGGCAATGGCGGCGTCGATGGCTCATGGAGTCGCGGCATGAATCCTGCTAATGGTGCGCACTTGCCTATTGCCGGTCATGTGCCTGAACGCATAGGCGGCATGAAGGGCGAATCGACATATCCGGCATAGCGCGATGGCGCGATCGGAAAAGCGCGCGGATCTTTCTTGTTCTAGCCGCCATTCTAACGTCCGCGAAGCTGAGCCGAGGCTGTTCGAGCGTCGCAGGGGCCGTTTAGTGCGCTGATGGGTTGAAACGTATCGTTCCAAAACACGCAAAAAAGCGTGTGTTTATGTGTAACCCATCGCGATATCAGCGCCGGTTCGTTTCAGCGCCGTTCATGCCGGAGCATCGTCAGCCCGATCAGGCGCGACACCACGGCGGCGATATAGCCCACCCCGGCGAACTGCTCGAACATGGTCAGCACGCGTGCCGCCGGGCTCATCGGCAGGATGTCGCCCAGGCCGACCGCGGACAGATTGGTGAAGCTCAGGAACAGCAATTCGATCCAGGTCCGCGGCTCGCCGGGCCGCTCGGCGCCGACGAAACTGCCCGGGTACCAGGCCTGGCAGACCAGGAAGGCGTACGCGAATCCCCACGCCAGCAAGGTGAAGGTCGCGCCGGCCGCGAACAATTCGTCGGCGGTGACCTTGTGGTCGCTCATCATGTAGGCGATCAACGCGCCGGCCGCGTAGAAATACACCGCCGCTTCCAGCGCCGAGGACAGCACCAGCAGGCCGGGGCTGACGATAACTACTGACAGCACCGACAACACGAACGCCGGCACCGCCAATATCCACGCGATCCATTTGATCGCCGGACTGCGATTGACCACCCACACCGCCAGCGCCAGCACCAGCACGCCGAACGCGCCGAACACCACGCGACCGTGGCCGCCGGGTTCGAACAGCGGATACGCCAGCATGCTCAGCAACTGCGCCGCGAGCAGGAAGGCGGACGGATGCCGGCGCGCGAGGGCGCGCCATTTCAGGCTGGCGTAGCTCAGATCGCTCATGCGCGGAAGTTTGCAGGACTTGGCGGGCGGCGGACAGAGGGGCGGGTGGAGCAAATCCCCCTCAATCCCCCTTTTTCAAAGGGGGAAGTCCTTCGGGTTAGGGCGTGGGATCTGGCGACGGTTTCGGGTCTCGGCGCACCTCAAGCCGTAGCGGCTGGTCTTCCCCCTTTGAAAAGGGGGATTGAGGGGGATTTGCTTTACCCGCCAAACAAAACGCCCGCGCGCGCCTGCCAGGCAACACGCGGGCGTCGGCCCGGCGACAGCCAAGCGCGAATCAAGCCCGGCGATACACCTGCGCACCTTGCGCGCGGAACTCGGCGGCCTTCTCGGCCATGCCCTCGTCCAGCGCCGCGGCTTCTTCCACGCCGTGTTCCTTCGCGTACTCGCGCACGTCCTGGGTGATCTTCATCGAACAGAAGTGCGGCCCGCACATCGAACAGAAATGCGCGACCTTGTGCGCGTCCTTCGGCAAGGTTTCGTCGTGGTATTCGCGCGCCCGCTCCGGGTCCAGGCCCAGGTTGAACTGATCCTCCCAGCGGAACTCGAAGCGCGCCTTGCTCATCGCGTTGTCGCGCGCCTGCGCGCCCGGATGGCCCTTGGCCAGATCGGCCGCGTGCGCGGCGATCTTGTACGCCATCAGGCCCTCGCGCACGTCCTGCTTGTTCGGCAGGCCCAGGTGCTCCTTCGGCGTGACGTAGCACAGCATCGCGGTGCCGAACCAGCCGATCATCGCCGCGCCGATCGCGCTGGTGATGTGGTCGTAGCCCGGCGCGATGTCGGTGGTCAGCGGGCCCAAGGTGTAGAACGGCGCTTCGCCGCAGACCTCGAGCTGCTTGTCCATGTTCTCCTTGATCAACTGCATCGGCACGTGGCCGGGCCCTTCGATCATGGTCTGCACGTCGTGCTTCCAGGCGATCTTGGTCAGCTCGCCGAGCGTTTCCAGTTCGCCGAACTGGGCCGCGTCGTTGGCGTCGGCGATCGAGCCCGGACGCAGGCCGTCGCCGAGCGAGAAGGCCACGTCGTAGGCCTTCATGATTTCGCAGATGTCCTCGAAGTGCGTGTAGAGGAAATTCTCCTTGTGATGCGCCAGGCACCACTTGGCCAGGATCGAACCGCCACGCGAGACGATGCCGGTCACGCGCTTGGCGGTCAGCGGCACGTAGCGCAGCAGCACGCCGGCATGGATGGTGAAGTAGTCCACGCCCTGCTCGGCCTGTTCGATCAGGGTGTCGCGGAAGATGTCCCAGGTGAGTTCTTCCGCGCGGCCATCGACCTTTTCCAGCGCCTGATAGATCGGCACCGTGCCGATCGGCACCGGCGAATTGCGGATGATCCACTCGCGGGTTTCGTGGATGTGCTTGCCGGTGGACAGGTCCATGACCGTGTCCGCGCCCCAGCGGATCGACCACACCAGCTTCTCGACTTCCTCCGCGATGCCGGAGGACACCGCGGAATTGCCGATGTTGGCGTTGACCTTGGTCAGGAAGTTGCGGCCGATGATCATCGGCTCGCTTTCCGGGTGGTTGATGTTGTTCGGAATGATGGCGCGGCCGCGCGCGACTTCGTCGCGGACGAATTCGGGCGTGATGATCTTCTGGATATCGGCGCCGAAGCCGTGGCCGGGATGCTGATTGAGCAGGTGCGCTTCGCGGATCGAATCCAGGCGCTGGTTCTCGCGGATCGCGATGTATTCCATTTCCGGGGTGACGATGCCGCGGCGCGCGTAATGCATCTGGGTGACGTTGGCGCCGCCGATCGCGCGGCGCGGCAGCGGACGATTGCCGAAGCGCACGTGCGCCAGCTTCGGATCGTGCTCGCGCTTGCGGCCGAATTCCGACGACAAGCCGGTCAGTTCCTGGGTATCGCCGCGCGCGGCGATCCAGGCCGCGCGCAACGGCGCCAGGCCCGAGGCCAGATCGATGGTCGCGCCGGCATCGGTGTAGACGCCGGAGGTGTCGTAGACCGCGAGCGGCGCGTTGTCTTCGCCGCCGAAGATGGTCGGCGTGCGCGCCAGTTCGATCTCGCGCATCGGCGCCCGCACCTCATGCCCATGAGCGGCATCGGGCGAACCTTGCACATAGATCTTCCGCGAACCGGGGATCGGGCGAGTGACGTCTGCCGACAGCTTGTCGGCTTGCTGGATCAGTTCGGAGGGCACCGCGTTCATTGACTGTCGTCCTGTTGTTCGCTCTTTCGGAGCCGGGACGAAGCGGGCGCGCGCAGACGCGGCAAAGCCGGGTCTTGCGAAGCTTCCCTACGGCGGTGTCAACCGCATCAGGTTCGAAGGGACTGTCTCAACCGCCGGCGCAAGCCGCCGCGGTACCCCCGCTTCAGTGCGCATTAGACATGGAAACGCGGGCCGGCGCCAATGCGCGGGCGTTCAGCGGGCGCCGGCGATCCCGGCGCCGGGGCCGCCCGGCGCGATCCGTGAACCCGGGCACGGCCGGCGCCGCGACCGGCCCGATTGCCCGCCGCGGCCGCGCCGGCTAGCGTGTGGCCATGCCCAGCCCATCGAACCGGCGCCTGTCGCCCTCCTCTTTCGCGCGCCGCCTCCTGTGGACGACGACGCTGATCCTCACCGTGACGGCGTGCGCGTCGCCAGCGCCCAAGCCCGCGGATTCGGTCGCCAGCGCCGCGGTCGTCGCCGACCCGCTCGCCGCGCTGCGTGGGCTGTGCGGCCACGCCTACGCCGGCCGCGTCGTCGCCGACACGCCCAAGAGCGCGGAGGACCCTTTCGCCGGCAAGACCCTGATCATGCATGTGCGCGAATGCGGCGCCGATGCGATCCGCATTCCATTCCACGTCGGCGACGATCGCTCGCGCACCTGGGTGATCAGCGCGCACGACGGCCGGCTGCGCCTCAAGCACGATCATCGTCATCGCGACGGCGGTTCCGATACGTTGACGATGTACGGCGGCGATCAACTCGGCGACGCCGGCGCCGGTCGCTACGAATTCCCGGCCGACGACTACAGCCAGACCATGTTCCGCAAACTCGGCCGCGAAGTCTCGCTGCCGAACGTGTGGGCGGTGGAGATCGACGCGCAGCGTTTCGTCTACGAACTGTCGCGCCCCGGGCGCCTGTTCCGGGTCGAATTCGACCTGACGCATCCGGTGCCCGCGCCCCCGCCGCCGTGGGGCGGCTGAAGCGCGGGCGTCGAATCCGCGGCGGTCAGTGGCCCGGGTTGGTGTACCAGCCGTAGCAGTAGTTCTGTCCGTTCTTGGTCAGATAGAAGCGGCTGCAGTTGGTGTCGTAGCTGGTGCCGGTGGCGGTGATGCGATAGCCCGACAGATAGGCGCCGTTGAGGTGATAGAAGCTGCCGTTAAGCTTGAGCGACCAGTGCTCGTGCGGGCCGGTCGAGCTGCCGCCGTTGCACAGCGCTTGCGCCCGGGTGTTGGCCGGATTGGCGATGGCGGTGTTGCTGCCGACGTTCGCGCCGGTGGCGTAGCGGATGTTCATCAGGTGGTAGTAGGTCGTGGACCAGCCGCCGCTGTGCACGATCTCGGCGAAGCACGAGGAGTGGCGCTTGAACGAACCGTTCGCCGACGCCGATACCCAGGTGTTGCTCTGGTTGCTGCCCCAGCCGCCGCCCAGCGACATGTCCAGCGACGACATCGGGTAGTTGCCCGAGCCGGTGTTGGTGTGCGCGCCGCCGACATGCCAGCGCGCGCCGCGCGGGAACGGGAATTGCAGCAGGCCGTTGGGCGACAGCGGCTGCACGTCCGGCCCGGCCTTGGCGAAGCGCGCCGACGGCATCTGGGCCTGGCGCGGCTCGTTGAACAAACGGCCGTAGACCAGCTGGAACTCGCCGTCGCCGCTGAGTTTGGCGCTGGCCTGGCTGGCGCCGGCGCGTTCGAACAAGGCCTGCAGCGGATTGGCGCGCGCCAGGGTCACCGCGCCCTTGGCGTCGGGGCCGTCGTTCTCGTACAGCGCCTCGCGCAGGGCCTGCGCGACTTCGCGGGTCTGGCCGTTGAAATCCTTCGCCTGCGCCAACGTGCCGAACGGACGCTTCGACGCGTCGGCGCCGGCGTGCTTGCGCGTGATCGCGCCGCTCTGCTGCTCCATCAACGCGATCAGCACCTTCGGACTGATGCCGCTGTAACCGGCCCAGTGCGAGATCGATTCGGCGTGACGCGACAGATGCGGCGCGTTCTTGGCCAGATACGCATCGATGTCGAAGTCGAACATTTCGTCGTACGAATACACCAGGTCCTGCCCGCTCAAGCCGCGTTCGGCCGCGCCGGCGCCGCCACTGATCGCGGCCAGCACGCAACACGCCAGCAGTCCCAGTCCCATCTTGGAGAACGCATGGTTCGAGCCAGTCTTGTTCGACATCGTCTTGCTCCCGAGGTTTGATGGGCGGCTCGCGGATAGACCACCGCGTCGTCGTACGCGGACATTCGCTCGCGGCGGCCACCCGGGTTGGTGCGAGCCGCAACGACTCTGACCGCACGCGCAAGCGCTGTCGTGCGACCGCGGTCAAATCGGCGAAACGCAAATGAGACTGCGGCTGCAACATCCGCACAAGAATGGAATGCGCTAAAAACCGCTGGATTTCAGCGTTCAGCGAGAAACGGTCGCAGCGCACAGATCGCCGCGCGCGCATCGCGCTGAACGATCGTGCGCAAACGGCGACGCCGATGGCGCGCAGCCATCGCGGCCGCGGCGAAGCGCGAACCAAACGCCGCCGACCGCGGCCCGGCGCTTGCGCAAAGCCGGCCGAAGTCGCGCATCATGTGCGCACGATCCGGACCGTCGTATCGCCTCGCCCTCCCATGGAATCCATCGCATGAACACGCTGCATCGCCATGTCGCTTCGCTTGCCCTGTCGCTGCTGGCGCCGCTGGCGCAGGCCGCCGACTTCACCCTGGAAAGTCCCGATGTGCGCGAAGGCCAGGCCATCGACAACGCCTTCGTGCACAAAGTCCTGGGCTGCAAAGGCAGCAATACCTCACCGCGGTTGGCGTGGAGCAATCCGCCGGCCGGCACGCGCAGCTTCGCGGTCACCGTCTACGACCTCGACGCGCCCGGCGGCAGCGGCTTCTGGCATTGGCTGGTGGTGAACATTCCCGCGAAAGCCAACCTGCTCGATCACGGCGCCAGCACCGCGGGCCTGCCGGCCGGCGCGTTGCAGATCCGCAACGACTTCGGCCAGGCCGGTTATGGCGGCCCGTGCCCGCCGCCGGGCAAGCTGCATCGTTACGAATTCACGGTGTGGGCCTTGAAGATCGACAAGCTCAAGATCGAGCCCAGCGCCGGCGGCACGCTGGCCGCTTTCATGATCAAGCAAAACGCTTTGGGCCAGGCCAAGCTCACCGCGCCGTACGAGCGCCCGCAGGCCGAAGGCAAAAATTCCCAGGCACCGGTTCGGTGACCTGAGCGTCCGTCGCCGCCCGGCGGCCGCATCGCGCCGGGCGCCGGGGCCTTCGCACCGCCCGCACAAATCTTCATCGCCCCTCTTGACGCGCCGCACAACGGCGCGGTATTGCTAGCCCATGCACCCCGCCTTCGCCATCGCCCGCAACGTATCGACCCCGCCGCTCGGCCGGGTATCGATCGTATGGTCGATGTCGATTACCACTACCGGTACCGGTACCACCTCTTCAGGGGTGCGGACGGGCGTGTCCAGCTAACAGACCACGCCGCTCCGCACCCGAATCCGGGTGCGGGCTGGCCGCCCTGCCCCGGACCGGAACGCGGAGCTCCAACAGGAGCTTCACCATGTCGTCCGCCTCGCCCCAAGCCGCTTTCGATGCCCAGCCCGATGCGGCCGTGGCTGAAGAACCTCTCGCCAGCGATCTCGACGCGCCCGTAGCCGCCGATCCCGTCGTCCCGGCCCGTCACACGCATAAATTCGGCGGCAGCAGCCTCGCCGACGACGCCCGTTATCGCGTCGCGGTCGGCCTGCTCGACGACGGCTCGCGCGAACGCGTGGTCGTGGTCTCGGCGATGCAGGGCGTCACCGATGCGCTGGTCGCGCTGGTCGCCAGCGCGCTCGATGGACAGGATTGGGCGCCGGCCTGGGCGGTGCTGCGCCGGCGCCATGTCGAAGCGGCGCAGTCGCTGGACCCGCACGACCGCCACGGCACGATCGAGGCGATCGAAGCCGAATTCGCCCGCTTGCGCGAAACCATCGACGGCCTGCGCACGCAACCCGACGAGGCCTTGGCCGCGGCCTTGCCGGGCCTGGGCGAAGTGCTTTCGTCCTACCTCATGCACGCCGCGCTCGGCGGCGACACCGCGGGCTGGACGCGGCTGGACGCGCGCGAAGTGCTGGTGGTGCATCCGGGCGAAATGGGCGTTGGCGTGGACTGGGCGCGCAGCCGCGAAAACCTCGATGCGTGGCGCAGGCAGCATCGCTCGCGCGACGTGATCGTCACCGGTTTCGTCGCCCGCGATTCGCACGGCCGCGACACCACGCTCGGCCGCAACGGCAGCGATTACTCGGCGGCGATCTTCGCCAATCTGTTCGACGCCGACGCGCTGACCATCTGGACCGACGTCGACGGCGTGCTTTCGGCCGATCCGCGGCTGGTGCCCGACGCGGTCTGCCTGCCGTCGATGTCGTATGCCGAAGCCTGCGAACTGGCGTATTTCGGCGCCAAGGTGCTGCACCCGCAGACGCTGGCGCCGGTGCAGCAGCGCGGCATTCCGCTGCGCATCCGCAACACCCGCAATCCGCGCGCGCCGGGCACCTTGATCAGCCTGCGTCCGCAAGCCGACGGCGGCACGCCGGTAAAGGGGCTGAGCCTGGTCCACGATCTCGCCGTGCTGGAACTGGTCGGCAACGGCATGGTCGGCGTGCCCGGCACCGCCGAGCGCCTGTTCGGCGCGCTGCGCGGCGCCGGCGTGTCGGTGACGATGATTTCGCAAGGCTCCTCGGAACATTCCATCTGCGTGGTCGTGCGCGCCGATCAGGCCGCGCGCGGACGCGACGCGATCGTCGCCGCCTTCGCCGACGCCATGGCCGACGGCCAGACCCAACACGTCACGGTCACCCCGGACATCTGCGTGCTCGCCGCGGTCGGCGACGGCATGGTCGGCCTGCCGGGCGTGGCGGCGCAGTTGTTCGACGGGCTGGCGAAGGCGCGCATCAACCTGCGCGCGATCGCCCAGGGCGCGGGCGAACGCAACATCTCCGTGGCGATCGCCGCGCGCGACGCGACCCGTGCGCTGCGCGCCGCGCATTCGGCGTTCTGGCTGTCGCCGCAGTGCATTTCGATCGGGCTGATCGGCCCGGGCAAGGTCGGCCGCGCGCTGCTCGCGCAACTGGCCGCGGCGCAGCCGCGCCTGCAGCGCGATGCGCGCCCGCAGTACAAGCTGGACCTGCGCCTGCGCGCGCTCGCCGACAGCCGGCGCATGCATCTGGCGCCGCGCGCGATGTCGTTCGAAGACGCCGGCGACCGCTTCGCCGCCGACGCCGAAACGCTGGATCTGGAACGTTTCGCCGCGCACGTGCGCGCCGAGCACATTCCGCATGCGCTGATCGTCGATTGCAGCGGCAGCGACGCGGTCGCCGCGTATTACCCGCAATGGATCGCCGCCGGCATCCACGTGGTCACGCCGAGCAAACACGCCGGCGCCGGCCCGCTGGCGCGTTACGAGGCAATCCGCGAAGCCGCGCGCAACGGCGGCCAGTTCCGTTACGAAGCCACCGTCGGCGCCGGCCTGCCGATCATCCAGACCCTGCGTTCGCTGCTCGACACCGGCGATGAACTGACCGAAGTCGAAGGCATCCTGTCGGGCACGCTGGCGTGGCTGTTCAATCGCTACGACGGCCAGACCGCGTTTTCCGAACTGGTGCGCGAGGCGCACGCGCTGGGTTACACCGAGCCCGATCCGCGCGACGACCTGTCCGGCACCGATGTCGCGCGCAAGCTGGTGATCCTGGCGCGCGAAGCCGGGCGGGCCTTGTCGCTGGAGCAGATCGAGGTCGAAAGCCTGGTGCCCGAAGCGCTGCGCGGCGTATCCAAGGACGAATTCTTCGAGCGCCTGCACGAACTCGATGCGCCCTTGCAGCAGCGTTTCGATGCCGCGCGCGCCGCCGGATTGAGCCTGCGCTACATCGCCCGGCTCGATCGCGACGGCCGCGCCAGCGTCGGCGTGGTCTCGCCGCCGCCGGGGCATGCTTCGCTGCACGGCGCCTTGACCGATAACCTGATCCAGTTCCGCACCCGCCGTTACGCGGATAATCCGCTGGTCGTGCAAGGCCCCGGTGCGGGGCCGGACGTCACCGCCGCCGGCGTGTTCGGCGACATGCTGACGATCGCGCAAACCCTCGGAGCCCGCGCATGAGCGCTGCGTCACCTTCTTCCCCGGCCCGCTCCGACGACGACGCTCACGCGTCCTCGGCGCAGCAGGTGCGCGCGTTCGCGCCGGCCAGCGTCGGCAACATCGGCGTCGGCTTCGACGTGCTCGGCCATTCGATCCAGGGCCCGCGCGATGTCGCCACGGTGCGGCGCATCGCCGAACCGGTGGTGCGCATCCGCGCGATCCGCGGCGACGTGCCGGGCGCGGACTCGCTGCCGTTGCAGGCCGAGCGCAATACCGCCGGGCAGGCGTTGATCTCGTTGCGCGAAAAGCTCGGGCTGGCGCACGGGTTCGAACTGGAATTGGACAAGGGCATCGCGCTCGGCTCCGGCCTTGGCGGCTCGGCCGCGTCCTGCGTCGCGGCCCTGGTCGCGGCCAACGCCTTGCTCGCCCAGCCGCTGTCGCGCGAGGCCTTGTACGAATTCGCGCTCGACGGCGAATCGGTGTCCAGCGGCAGCCGCCACGGCGACAACGTCGCGCCGATGCTGCTCGGCGGCGTGGTCATGGCGACTTCGACGCGGATGATCGCGCTGTCGGTGCCGGACTGGTTGTACGCGGTGGTGGTGCATCCGGATCAAGTGCTGGAGACGCGGCGCGCGCGCGCGGTGCTGAGCGATCCGTATCCGCTGTCGCAGGTAGTCAGGCAGAGCGCGCATCTGGCCTTGTTTCTGACCGGCTTGCAGCGCGACGATGCGCAGTTGCTGCGCGAGGGCTTGGTCGATCTGTTGGTGGAACCGCGGCGCGCGCCGCTGATTCCGGGATTCGCCGAGGTCAAGGCGGCGGCGTTGGAGCATGGCGCGCTGGGCGCGAGCATTTCCGGCGCCGGGCCGAGTTGTTTCGCCTGGTTCGAGACCAAGACCCAGGCGCAGATCGCCGCGGCGGCGATGCGCATCGCTTTCGCCGCCGCCGGTTTCGACTCGCGCGCCTATGTCACGCCGGTGGCGGGGCCGCGCGCGGATGTGATCGGCTCGGTGTGATGACAGCGTTGGTCGCGGTCGAAAGCAAATCCCCCCTAGCCCCCCTTTTTCAAAGGGGGGAAGCGGTAGGCGGGTTGCGAGGCATCGTCACTGACGCACGAATGCGTCCCCCCCTTTGAAAAAGGGGGGCTAGGGGGGATTTGCTTTTCCGCCCAGCCCTCCCAAGCCTCTCCCCCTCTGCGAGCCCATTTCATGAATTTCCTCAGCACCCGCGGACGAACACCGCCCACCGCGATCGACCAAGCCCTGTCGGCCGGGCTCGCCCCCGACGGCGGCCTGTACGTGCCCGAGCGGTTCCCCGCGCTGTCGCAACCGCTCGCCGCCGACGGACTGGACGCGACCGCGCACGCGATCCTCGCGCCCTACTTCGAACGATCGGCCTTGCGCGAATCGCTGCGCGACATCTGTGCGCGCGCGTTTTCCTTCGATGCGCCGCTGCGTCCGCTGTCGCAGCCCGACGACTGGCTGCTGGAGTTGTTCCACGGTCCCACCGCCGCGTTCAAGGACTACGCCGCGCGTTTCCTCGCGCAAGCCCTGGCCGGCTTGCGCGACGACACCGCCGCGCCCACCACGATCCTGGTCGCCACTTCCGGCGACACCGGCGCCGCGGTCGCCGCCGCGTTTCATCGCCGCGCGGGTTTCCAGGTGGTCATCCTCTATCCCGACGGACGCGTGTCGCCGCGCCAGGCGCACGGCCTGGGGTGCTGGGGCGACAACGTGCAAGCCTTGCGCGTGGACGGCGACTTCGACGCCTGCCAACGCCTGGCCAAGCAGGCGCTGTCCGACGACGCCCTGCGCGCGCAGCGGCCGTTGAGCTCGGCCAACAGCATCAGCCTGGGCCGGCTGCTGCCGCAGGCGGCGTATTACGCGCATGCCGCCGGCCGCCACTACGCGCAGCGCGGCGAGCCGCTGAACTTCATCGTGCCCACCGGCAACCTCGGCAACGCCTGCGCGGCCTTCGTCGCCAAGCGCATGGGCTTGCCGATCGGCGAGATCCGCCTGGCCACCAACGCCAACGACACCTTGCCGCGCTACTTCGCCGGCGCGGACTATCTCGCCCAGCCGACCCAGGCGACCCTGGCCAACGCCATGGACGTGGGCGCGCCGAGCAATTTCGAGCGACTGCGCTATTGGCATCGCGACGACGCCGAACTGCGCCGCGCCACCCAGGCGCAAAGCATCGCCGACGCCGTCATCGTCGAAACCATCCGCAACGCGCCGCAACGCCACGGCGTGGTGCCCTGCCCGCACACCGCGACCGGCCTGCATCTGCTGGAAACGCTGCGCGCGCAAGGCGACGAGCGGCCGTGGGCGGTAGTCGCCACCGCCCATCCGGCCAAGTTCGAGAGCATCGTCGAACCGCTGGTGGGGCATGCGGTCGAGCCGCCGCCGGCCCTGGCGGCGTCGCTGGCGCGGCCGGCACACGCCGAGCCGATGGCGTCGGAGTACGACGCGTTGCGCGCCTTCCTGGCCGATCCGGCCCGCTGACGGCGCCGCCGCGGACGTGAATGGGCCGCGCGGGTATCGTCTCGACCGCCCGAGCAAGGTCGCCGCCTCCGCTCCGACGCAGCGGTTCGATCCGCTCCCGCGTGCGCGTTCTCGCCGCCGTCGTAACCACGATCACGAACCGCGACGATTTCGCAGGAAACTATTGACAAGCCTTGGATGGCCATGGTCTTCTCGATCCATGACGCAACGCAGCAACCACCCGCAGACGACCTCGATCAAGGCCCCGGCCTCGAACGACGCCGCGCGCGTCTTGCTCCGCCTTGCGCCCGCCATCGCCACGACCATTCTCGTACTCGTACTTATTACCGGGTTTATCAGCGCGGGAAGCGGGTTCGTGTAGAAAAACACACAACCCAAGGTCGAAAGAACCTGAACCCCGCGCCCCAAAGGCGCGGGGTTTTTCGTTTTACGGCCCTCGGGTTCCATGCATTGGAAAGTCCGCACATGGATGTACGGGCTCTTGCGAAGGGATTCGCGTACAGCACAGGAATCGCCGTTCGTGAGAAGCAACGCCATCAAGCAAGGCCCGGCCCGAGCCCCCGCGCGCGCGATGCTGCGCGCCACGGGCCTGGACGACGCGGCCATCGCCAGACCGCTGGTCGCCGTCGTCCACACCTGGTCCGACGTCTCGCCGTGCAACATCACCCTGCGCGATCTGGCCCAGCACGTGCGCCGCGGCGTGCACGACGGCGGCGGCACGCCGATCGAGTTCAACACCATCGCCGTCACCGACGGCATCGCGATGGGCACCGACGGCATGCGCGCGTCGCTGGCGTCGCGCGAAACCATCGCCGATTCGATCGAACTGGCCGTGTCCGGCCACTGCCTGGACGCGATGGTGCTGCTGGTCGGTTGCGACAAGACCATCCCGGCCGCGGCGATGGCGGCCGCGCGCCTGGATATCCCGACCGTGATCCTCTACGGCGGCACGATCATGCCGGGCCATTGCCCGTCGAAGAAAGGCCAAAGCGACGACAAGCCGCTGACCGTGCAGGACGTGTTCGAAGCGGTCGGCGCGCACTCGGCCGGACGCATCGACGACGGCGAACTGCATCGCATCGAATCGCACGCCTGCCCCGGCGCCGGCGCCTGCGGCGGCCAGTTCACCGCCAACACCATGGCGATGGTGCTGACCTTCCTGGGCCTGTCGCCGCTGGGCTACAACGACATCCCGGCGATCCACGCGGACAAGCCCGAAGCCGCGCGCCTGTGCGGCGAACTGGTCATGCGGCAACTGCGCGACGGCGGCCCGACCCCGCGCACGCTGCTAAGCGTCGATGCGCTGCGCAACGCCGCGCGCGCGGTTTCGGCCACCGCCGGTTCGACCAACGCCGCGCTGCATCTGCTGGCGATCGCGCACGAAGCCGGCGTCGCCTTCGACCTGGAAGAATTCGAAGCCGCCGCGCATACGCCGGTGATCGCCGACCTGAAACCCGGCGGACGCTACACCGCCGCGGAAATGTTCGAATTCGGCGGCGCGGCGCTGGTGGCGCGCGAGCTGAAGACGGCCGGTCTGATCGAGGATATTCCCACGGTCACCGGCCGTTCCTTTTTCCAGGAGCTGTCCGAAGCGGTCATGGCCGATGCGCAGGACGTCGTGCGTCCGGTCGCCGATCCGATCAAGCCGCGCGGCGGTTACTCGATCATCTACGGCAACCTCGCGCCGGAAGGCTGCATCCTCAAGCTGGCCGGCCACGGCCGCGAGCATTTCGAAGGCCCGGCGCGGGTGTTCGATTCGGAAGAAGCCGCGTTCGCCGCGGTGCAGGCGCGGCAAATCCAGGCCGGCGACATCGTGGTGATCCGCTTCGAAGGCCCCACCGGCGGCCCCGGCATGCGCGAAATGCTGGCGGTGACCGCCGCGCTGGTCGGCCAGGGCTTGAGCAACGACGTCGCCTTGATCACCGACGGCCGCTTCAGTGGCGCCACGCACGGCTTCATGGTCGGCCACATCTCGCCGGAAGCCGCGCATGGCGGACCGATCGCGCGCCTGCGCGAAGGCGACCGCGTCAGCATCGACGTCAAGACGCGCAAGTTGGAGGTCGCCGCCGATCTGTCCTCGCGCGAGCCGGCGCGGATCGCGCCGCGCGTGACCACCGGCGTGCTGGCCAAGTACGCGCGCCTGGTTGGCTCGGCCTCGCAAGGCGCGGTGACCGCGCTCGGCCCGCTGCAATCGCCGCCGGCGAAAAGAATCGAAGCCACCCTGATCGAACAACCTGCACCCGAACCCGCCTGACCCCCACTCACTCCTCACTCCTCTCAACTAGTTCCTCCCCTTCCCGAGACCACAGACATGACCGCAACGACCTTCCGCCCCAAGATCGCCATCGTCGGCTACGGCAGCCAAGGCCGCGCGCACGCGCTCAACCTTCGCGATTCCGGCTTCGACGTCACCGTAGGCCTGCGTCCGGGCGGCCCGACCGAGCTGAAGGCCAAGGCCGACGGCTTCACCGTCAAGACCCCGGCCGAAGCGGTCGCCGAAGCCGAGCTGGTCGCGGTGCTGACGCCCGACATGGTTCAACCGCAGCTGTATCGCGATGTCATCGAACCCAACATCAAGCAAGGCGCTTGCCTGCTGTTCGCGCACGGCTTCAACGTGCATTACGGCCAGATCGCCCCGCGCGCCGATCTCGACGTGGTGCTGGTCGCGCCGAAGGGCCCGGGCGCGCTGGTGCGCCGCGAATACGAAATCGGCCGCGGCGTGCCCAGCGTCTACGCGGTGCATCAGGACAAGACCGGCCGCGCGGAAGAATTCGCCCTGACTTATTGCGGCGGCATCGGCGGCGCGCGCCAGAACGCGATCAAGACCACGTTCAAGGAAGAGACCGAAACCGATCTGTTCGGCGAACAGGCGGTGCTGTGCGGCGGCGCGACCAAGCTGGTCCAGGCCGGCTGGGAAACCCTGGTCGAAGCCGGTTATCAGCCGGAAGTGGCCTACTACGAATGCCTGCACGAACTGAAGCTGATCGTCGATCTGTTCTACGAAGGCGGCGTCACCCGCATGCACGAGTTCATCAGCGAAACCGCGCAGTACGGCGCGCTGACCCGCGGCACCTACATCGTCGACGACCACACCAAGGCGCAGATGCGCAAAGTCCTGACCGAAATCCAGGACGGCACCTTCGCCAAGCAGTGGATCGCCGAATACGCCGCCGGCAACGCCAACTACAAGGCGCTCAAGCAGGGCGACCTGGAGCACCCGATCGAAGCGGTCGGCAAGAAACTGCGCGCCAACATGAAGTGGCTGGACAACGCGCCCAAGGCGCAGACCGCCGCTCCCGCCGCCACCCGCGGCGAACGACAGGAAGAGGCTGCCTGATGAACGGTGCCCGCTGGCTGGTGCAAGCACTGGCCGCAGAAGGCGTCGACGTTCTGTTCGGTTATCCGGGCGGCACGATCATGCCTTTCTACGATGCCCTGCACGGCTCGGACCTGAAGCACATCCTGGTCCGTCACGAGCAAGGCGCGGCTTTCGCGGCGAACGGCTACGCCCGGGCCAGCGGGCGAGTCGGCGTTTGCGTAGCCACTTCCGGACCCGGCGCGTCCAACCTGGTCACCGGCATCGCCGACGCGATGCTGGACTCGGTGCCGATGGTCGCCATCACCGGCCAGGTCGCGACCACGCTGATGGGCACCGACGCGTTCCAGGAACTGGACGTGTTCGGCATGACCATGCCGATCGTCAAGCACAGCTTCATCGCGCGCAGCGTCGATGACCTGCCGCGCATCGTCGGCGATGCCTTCCGCCTGGCGCGTTCGGGCCGTCCCGGCCCGGTGCTGATCGATCTGCCCAAGGACGTGCAGAACTCCGACGCCTCGCATCTGCCCGCGCACGCGCCGCTGCCGACCGATCCGGTGCCGGCCGCGGCGGACGCGGCGTATCACGAAGCCGCCGCGCTGATCGCGCACGCACGCAAGCCGCTGGTGTACGGCGGCGGCGGCATCGCCCTGGGCGACGCGGTCGAATCGTTCCGCGCCTTCGTCGAAGGCAGCCAGATTCCTTCCGTGCTGACCTTGAAGGGACTGGGCGCGCTGCCGGCCGATCACGCCCTCAACCTGGGCATGCTGGGCATGCACGGCAACCGCGCGGCGAATCTGTCCGTGCAGGAATGCGATCTGCTGATCGTGGTCGGCGCGCGTTTCGACGACCGCGCCACCGGCAAGCTGGCCGAGTTCGCGCCGAACGCGCGTGTCGTGCACATGGACCTGGACGCCTGCGAGATCGGCAAGCTGCGTCACGCCGACGCCGCGGTCAACGGCGACCTGCGCCGCTCGCTGGACGCGCTGACGCCCCCGGTCACCGCGCAACTGCAGGCCCGCAACGGCGCGGCGCGCCGCGCCTGGCGCGACACCTGCCTGCAGCGCAAGCGCGAATGCGCGCCGCGCTACGACGCGCCCGGCGAAACCGTGTATGCGCCGGCGCTGCTGCGCCGCCTGTCGGAACTGGCGCCGGAAGCCATCGTCTCGTGCGATGTCGGCCAGCATCAGATGTGGGTCGCGCAGCACTGGCAGTTCAACGATCCGCGCAAGCACCTGACCAGCGGCGCGCTGGGCGCGATGGGCTTCGGCGTGCCGGCCGCGTTGGGCGCGCAACTGGAAAGCCCGCAGGCGCAGGTGATCTGCGTCAGCGGCGACGGCTCGTTCCTGATGAACGTGCAGGAGCTGGCGACCATCGCGCGCTATCGCCTGCCGGTGAAGATCGTGCTGCTCGACAACCAGGCGCTGGGCATGGTGCGGCAGTGGCAGGAGCTGTTCTTCGAACGCCGCTATTCCGAGATCGACCTGTCCGACAACCCGGATTTCTGCGCGCTGGCCGCCGCGTTCGGGGTCAAGGCGATGTATGTCGATCGCGCCGACTCGGTCGAGGAAGCGCTGACCTACATGCTGGAAACCCCGGGCCCGGTGCTGCTGCACGTGGCCATCGACCAGGCCGCCAACGTCTGGCCGCTGGTCCCGCCGAATCACAACAACGCGCAGATGCTCGACCCGGAAGCGGGCGACGCGGACGCCATCACCAGCCTCACGCCACCCACCACCGCCGAAAAGGAGGACGCCGATGCGATACCAGCTTGAACTGACCCTGCGCCAGGCCGAAGGCGCGCTGGCACGCGTATTGGGCGCCGCCGAACGCCGCGGTTTCCGTCCGCTTTCCGTGGACGGCGAAGCGCAACCCGACGGCGATCGCTGGCATCTGCGCATGACGGTGGAAGGCGATCGCGCCGACACCGCCCTGCAGAGTCAGCTCGCCAAGCTTTACGACTGTCTTGCCGTTGAGGTTTCTCCATGCAGCTGAACACCGAAATCGCCAATCAACCGGCCGCCACCGAAGCGGCGCATGGGGGCTTCGCGGCGTCCGCGGTTCGTGAGCGTGCTTATGCGCCCAGTCAGATCGAGGGCAAGTCGGCCGGGGCCGGGCGTTCCGAGTCCCATGCTCGGGGTGAAGTCCCGAATCCGGCGAATCAACCACTCATTTGGTTCGACGGTAATTTCATCGCCGGCGATGCTCCGGAAGCCCCGCTGACCACCCACGCCATGCATTACGGCACCGCGGTGTTCGAAGGCATCCGCAGCTACGCCACCGCCGACGGCGGCGCGGCGGTGTTCCGCCTGCCCGAGCACATGGAGCGCATGCGCAAGGGCGCGGACATGTTCGGTATCGAGTTCGATGCCGAGCGCGCGACCCAGGCCACCCTGGCGACGCTGCGCGCCAACGGCCACCGCGACGCCTACATCCGTCCGCTGACCTGGATGGGCACCGGCAGCATCGGCCTGGACGTCGATCCGCTGAGCCAGCACCTGATGATCGCGACGATGGCGAAAGTCGTGCACCTGGGCGGCGCGCGCACGCGCCTGACGGTGTCGCCGTGGAAGCGCAATCCGGCCACCTCGATGCCGCCGCTGAAGCTCAGCGGCGCCTACGTCAACTCGATCCTGGCCAAGCGCGAAGCCAAGCAGCGCGGCTTCGACGAGGCGCTGTTCACCGACGACAAGGGCTATGTCGTCGAATGCACCGGCGCCAACGTGTTCATGGTCAAGAACGGCGTGGTGACCTCGGTCGATCACCGCGACGCGCTGCCTGGCATCACCCGCGACACCATGATCGAGTTGTCCGGCGCGCAATCGCGCGAAGTGACCCTGCACGAGCTGCTGGACGCGGACGAAGTCTTCGTCTGCGGCACCGCCGCCGAAGCCACCGCGATCGCCGTGCTGGATCGCCGCGAATTCGGCGACAACCCGGTCACGCGCGAACTGGCGGCGCTGTACGGCCGCGTCGTGCGCGGGCAGGAAACGCGTTACGCCTCCTGGCTGACCGCGGTCTGATCATGGACGGCGACGTAGCCCGCATGGCCCAAGTAAGCGCCGCCGACCTGCTGGCGGCGCAAGCGCGGCTGCGCCGCTACCTGGACCCCACGCCGCTGCACCACGCCGAACGTTTCGGCTGCTGGCTCAAGCTCGAGAACCTGCAGCGCACCGGTTCGTACAAAGTGCGCGGCGCCTTGAACGCGCTGCTGGCCGCGCGCGAACGCGGCGATCACCGCACCGTGATCGCCGCCTCCGCCGGCAACCACGCGCAAGGCCTGGCCTGGGCGGCGTACCGCCTGGGCGTCAACGCGATCACGGTGATGCCGAGCACCGCGCCGCAGACCAAGATCGCCGGCGTCGCCCACTGGGGCGCCACCGTGCGCCTGCACGGCGACAGCTACGACGAAGCCAAGGCGTTCGCGATCGAGCTGGCGCAACAACACGATTACCGCCTGCTGTCGGCCTTCGACGATCCCGACGTCATCGCCGGCCAAGGCACGGTCGCGCTGGAACTGGCCGCGTTCGCGCCCGACGTGGTGCTGGTGCCGATCGGCGGCGGCGGCCTGGCCGCCGGCGTCGCGCTGGCGCTGAAATCCGAATTGCTGTCGGGCTCGGCCGCCGCGCGCCGCGTGCGCGTGATCGGCGCGCAGGTCGAAGGCGTCGACTCGATGGCGCGCGCGCTGCGCGGCGATCGCCGCCTGATCGAACCGGCCGCGACCCTGGCCGACGGCGTGCGGGTCAAGGACCCCGGTCGCCTGACCGAGCGCGTGCTGAGCACGCTGCTGGACGACGTGGTCATCGTGCGCGAAGCCGAGCTGCGCGAAACCCTGGTCCGGCTGGCATTGGAAGAACACATCATCGCCGAAGGCGCCGGCGCCCTGGCGCTGGCCGCCGGCCGCCGCATCGCCGCCAAGCGCAAGTGCGCGGTGGTCTCCGGCGGCAATCTCGATGCCGGCGTGCTCGCGCGCCTGCTCTCGGAAGTGCGCCCGCGCGCGCCGCGCCGTCCGCGCCGCCGCACCCGCGACGCCGTCGGTCGCGAAACCGCAACCGTCGAGGCGGACATTTACCAACTCGCCAACCTGTCATTCGAGCGCAAGGCCACGCAGCCCGACGCCGTCATCGCAAACCATTCCCAGCATCCAGTCGTAACAGAGGAAATTCCCGCATGAACGACTCGCCCGGCCTGGTAACGCCCATTACCGAGGCTTCACACCACGTCACCATCTTCGACACCAGCCTGCGCGACGGCGAGCAATCGCCCGGCTGCAGCATGACCGCGAGCCAGAAGCTGCGCTTCGCCCACGCGCTGTCGGAACTCGGCGTGGACGTGATCGAAGCCGGTTTCCCGGCCAGCTCCGAGGCCGATCTGGAAGGCACGCGCGCGATCGTGCGCGAAGTGCGCGGCTCCACCCTCGCCACCCTGGCGCGCTGCCATCCGGGCGACATCGAAGCCTGCGCGCGCGCGCTCGAAGGCGCGGCCAAGCCGCGCATCCACGTGTTCATCTCGACCAGCCCGCTGCATCGCCAGCACAAGCTCAACCTGGACAAGCAGCAGGTGCTGGAGCGCGCGGTCGCCGCGGTCGAGCAGGCGCGCGGCTATGTCGATGACGTCGAATTCTCCTGCGAGGACGCGCTGCGCACCGAGCACGACTATCTGGTCGAAGTGTGCAGCGCCGCGGTCGCCGCCGGCGCGCGCACCCTGAACATTCCCGACACCGTCGGCTACACCACGCCGGGCGAAATCCGCGCTTTGTTCGAATACCTGCGCGCCAACGTCCGCGGCGCCGACAAGGCCGTGTTCAGCGCGCACTGCCATAACGACCTGGGCCTGGCGGTCGCCAACAGCCTGGCCGCGATCGAAGGCGGCGCGCGCCAGGTCGAATGCACCATCAACGGCATCGGCGAACGCGCCGGCAACTGCGCGCTGGAAGAACTGGTGATGGCGCTGCGCGTGCGCAACGCTTACTACGGCGCGACCACCCGCATCGACACGCGCCGGCTGGTGCCGACCTCGCGCCTGCTCTCGCGCATCACCGGCATGGTGGTCCAGCGCAACAAGGCCATCGTCGGCCAGAACGCGTTCGCGCACGAGTCGGGCATCCATCAGCACGGCATGCTCAAGCATCGCGGCACCTACGAGATCATGAATCCGGAAGACGTGGGCTGGGCCGAATCGCAGATGGTGATGGGCCGCCACAGCGGCCGCGCCGCCTTGAACGATCGCCTGCAGACCCTGGGCTTCAGCCTGGACGAAGCGCGCTTGAACGCGGTGTTCGCCAGCTTCAAGGCCCTGGCCGAGAAGAAGCGCGAAGTGTTCGACGCCGACCTGGAAGCGCTGGTGCTGGGCGCCGACGCCAAGGCCGCGCGCGGCTATCGTCTGGTGCGCGCTCACGTCAGCACCGGTGTCTCCGACGGCAGCCTGCCGACGGCGAGCGTGCAACTGGTCGAGCCGGAGGGTTCCACCGTCAGCGAAGCCGCGGTCGGCGACGGCCCGGTGCACGCCTTGTTCGCGGCGCTGGCGCGCGCGACCGGCGTGGCCCTGCGCATCGACAGCTACAACGTGTCCAGCGTGACCACCGGCGACGACGCGCAAGGCCAGGCCAGCGTGACCGCGCGCGTCAACGGCGTGGAGCTGACCGGTTCGGGCACCAGCACCGACATCATCGAAGCCAGCGCGCTGGCGTGGTTGGAGGTGGCTAACCGGGTGCATCGCACGCAGCAGTCGCCGCCCAAACTCATCGCAACGGCCTGACTTGGACCCCTCTCCCGCTTGCGGGAGAGGGGTTGGGGTGAGGGCCTTCGGCACCAACCGATGATGTAAACAACAGCAAAGGCGCCCTCATCCCAGCCTTCTCCCGCGAGCGGGAGAAGGAGCCAAAAACAAGAGCCGTACAACAACCGCTCCAGCCATAGCAGCCAAAGCAGAACATCGGACTCCATGACCACCACCTCGCCTCATCCCACCACCTTGTTCGAAAAACTGTGGAACGCGCACCTGGTATCGCCCGAAAGCGACACCGCGCCCGCCGTGCTCTACATCGACCTGCATCTGATCCACGAGGTCACCTCGCCGCAGGCCTTCTCCGAACTCGAATCGCGCGGCCTGTCGCCGCGCCGGCCCGATCTGACCAAGGGCACGCTCGACCACTCCACCCCGACCCTGCCGGCCGGCGCCGACGGCCGCCTGCCGTTCTTCACCGCCGAGGCCGAGCATCAGGTCGATACGCTGCGCGGCAACTGCGCGCGCTACGGCGTGGAGTTGTTCGACTACGACGGCCCGCACCGCGGCATCGTCCACGTGATCGGTCCCGAACTCGGCCTCACCCAGCCGGGCCAGACCATCGTCTGCGGCGACAGCCACACCGCCACTCACGGCGCGTTCGGCGCGCTGGCCTTCGGTATCGGCACCAGCGAAGTCGGCCACGTGCTGGCCACGCAGTGCCTGCTGCAACGCCGCGCCAAGACCCTGGCGATCGAGGTGGAAGGCGAACTGTCGCCCGGCGTCGGCGCCAAGGACCTGATCCTGCACATCATCGGCGAGATCGGCGTCAACGGCGGCACCGGCCACGTCATCGAATACCGCGGCTCGACCATCCGCGCCTTGTCGATGGACGAGCGCATGACGGTCTGCAACATGTCGATCGAAGCCGGCGCGCGCGCCGGCCTGATCGCGCCGGATCAGGTCACCTACGACTATCTCGCCAAGACCCCGCGCGCGCCGCGCGGCGCCGACTGGGATCGCGCGGTCGCGCGCTGGAGCCAGTTCAAGAGCGACGACGGTGCGGTGTTCGACCGCCACGTGCATATCGACGCGAGCAAGATCAAGCCGACGCTGACCTGGGGCACGCATCCGGGCCAGGTCGCGGCGATCGACGCGCGCCTGCCGCAGGCCAACGATCCCGACGAAGCCAAGGCGCTGGCCTACATGGGCTTCGACGGCGGTGCGACCATGGCCGGGCGTCCGGTCGATGTGGTGTTCATCGGCAGCTGCACCAACTCGCGCCTGTCGGATCTGCGCCAGGCCGCCGACGTGCTGCGCGGCCGCCACGTGCATCCGCGCGTGCGCATGCTGGTGGTTCCCGGTTCCGAGCAGGTCAAGCGCGACGCCGAAGCCGAAGGCATCGACGCGATCATGCGCGCGGCCGGCGCCGAATGGCGCGAGCCGGGTTGTTCGATGTGCATCGCCATGAACGGCGATCTGGTCGGCCCCGGCCAGTTGGCCGTGTCCACCAGCAACCGCAATTTCGAAGGCCGCCAGGGCAAGGGCGCGCGCACCTTGCTGGCCTCGCCGCTGACCGCGGCGGCCTGCGCGGTCGCCGGCCATGTGGTCGATCCGCGCGATTATCTCAACGCCGTCGTCAAGGATGTCGCGTGATGTCCGCTTCCGTCAATCCGCCTTCGGGCACGCAGGGTTTCGTCGAACTGGTATCGCGCACCGTGGTCCTGCGCGAACGCAACATCGACACCGACCAGATCATTCCCGCGCGTTTCCTCACCACTACCGAGCGCAAGGGCCTGGGACGTTTCGCCTTCAACGACTGGCGCTATCTCGCCGACGGCTCGCTCAATCCCGCCTTCGAACTCAACAAGCCGCACAACGCCGGCGCGGCGATCCTGGTCGCCGGGCGCAATTTCGGCTGCGGCTCCTCGCGCGAACACGCGCCGTGGGCCTTGACCGACCTGGGCCTGCGCGCGGTGATCAGCAGCGAGATCGCGGACATCTTCCGCAGCAATTCGCTCAAGAACGGCCTGCTGCCGATCGTGGTCGCACAGGAGCTGCTGGACGAGTTGCTGGAACAACCCGGCATCGAGCTGCGCGTGGACGTGCGCACCCGCACCCTGCATTTGCCCGACGGGCGCGGCGTGCAGTTTCCGCTCGACGCCTTCGCCCAGACCTGCCTGATCGAAGGCGTCGATCAGCTGGGTTATCTGCTGCGCCAGATCGACGCCATCCACCAATTCGAACAACGCCGCGACGCGGCGATCGACAATCAACAGGAGCAACACCATGCGCGCTGACATCGTCGTGCTGAAAGGCGACGGCATCGGTCCGGAAGTCACCCACGCCGCGGTCGAAGTGCTGCGCGCGGTCGCCCGCCGTTACGGTCATCAATTCACCCTGCACGAGCATCTGATCGGCGGCGCCGCGATCGACGCCACCGGCGAGCCGCTGCCGGCGGCGACGCTGGAGGCCTGCCAGCGCACCGACGCGGTGCTGCTGGGCGCGGTCGGCGGGCCGAAGTGGTCCGATCCCAAGGCCAAGGTCCGCCCCGAACAAGGCCTGCTGGCCCTGCGCAAGGGCCTGGGCCTGTACGCGAACCTGCGCCCGGTGCAGCCGCATGCGGCGACTTTGGGCGCATCGCCGATCAAGCCGCATCTGCTCTCGGGCGTGGACATGATCGTGGTGCGCGAGCTCACCGGCGGCATCTACTTCGGCCAGAAGCAGCGCAGCGAAACCGCCGCCAGCGACCTGTGCGAGTACAGCGTGGCCGAGATCGAGCGCGTCGTGCGGCGCGCCTGCGAACTCGCGCGCGGCCGCCGCCAGCATGTGGTTTCGGTGGACAAGGCCAATGTGCTGGAGACCTCGCGGCTGTGGCGCGAAGTCGCCACGCGGGTGGCGCGCGAGGAATTTCCCGACGTGACCTTGGAGCATCAGCTGGTCGATTCGATGGCCATGCACCTGATCGCCAAGCCGCGCGCGTTCGATGTGATCGTCACCGAGAACATGTTCGGCGACATCCTCACCGACGAGGCCTCGATGCTGGCCGGCTCGCTGGGCCTGCTGCCGTCGGCCTCGCTGGGCGAAGGCAAGGTCGGCCTGTACGAACCCATTCACGGCTCCGCGCCCGACATCGCCGGCCGCGGCATCGCCAACCCCTGCGGCACCATCCTGAGCGCGGCGCTGCTGCTGCGCTACTCGCTGGGCTTGAACGCGGAAGCCGAGTGCATCGAACAGGCGGTGTCCGCGGTCCTGGACGCCGGCGTGCTCACCGCCGACCTGGCCCCGGCCGGCGAAGCGGCGACGACGGCGGCGGTGACCGCGGCGGTGCTGGCCCGGTTGGAGTTGCCTTGCCAGGTTGCGGAGTTGCGGGATTGATTCGTCTGCGTCTGCGCCTCCATTTTCGTTCCCGTTCTGCTCCTTCTCCCGCTTGCGGGGTGGGGGGCGCTGCTTGCGAGCCATTGGCTCGCGCGCCATCGAACGCCCAAACGCGCAGCGTTTGAGCCGGGGTGGGTGGGGGTGAGGGCCGCAGCGCAGACAAGCACAACCTGAGCCCGCGCACCCTCATCCGCCCTGCGGGCACCTTCTCCCGCACGCGGGAGAAGGGCTCGACACCGACTCCTTCCGGCCGCACGCGGGAGAAGGGCTCGGCAACGAATCTCCAGTAAGTCTGTACCCCTTCCCGACGCCCCACGCGTCGGGATTTTTTTGCCCGCGCTTTGCCGACCCGGCCGCCACCCCTCACCCATCATTGATGTGAACCCAGGCAACAATCGCCCGGTAACGCTATGCCATCATCCTGAAGCAACCTGGGTCGGCGACGCGCGGCCCGCAGCCAGACGCGGAGCGCATGACCGAGCAAGTACCCACGGCCGACCTGCTGATCGTCGGCGGCGGCATCAACGGCGCGGCGATCGCGCGCGACGCGGCCGGGCGCGGACTGTCCGTGCTGCTGTGCGAGCGCGACGACATCGCCTCGCATACCTCCAGCGCCAGCACCAAGCTCATTCACGGCGGCCTGCGCTACCTCGAACAATTCGAGTTCGCCCTGGTCGGCAAGGCCCTGGCCGAGCGCAAGCGCCTGCTGCGCATGGCGCCGCACATCATCTGGCCGCTGCGCTTCGTGCTGCCGCACCAGCCGCATCTGCGCCCGGCCTGGATGATCCGCATCGGCCTGTTCCTGTACGACCGCCTCGGCGGCCGGCGCGGACGCGGGCTGCCGGGGTCGCGCTCGGTCAACCTGCGCAAGCACATCGCCGGGCGGCCGCTGCAGGACGATTTCGTCCGCGGCTTCGTCTATTCCGACGCCTGGGTGCAGGACGCGCGCCTGTGCGTGCTCAACGCCATGGACGCCAGCGAGCGCGGCGCCACCGTGCTCACCCGCACCGCCTGCGTGTCGGCGACGCGCGGCGAGCGCGACTGGCAGGTGCAACTGCGCGGCGCCGACGGCGCGCTGCGCACGCTGCGTGCACGCGCCCTTGTCAACGCCACCGGCCCGTGGGCGGCGCGTTTTCTCGATGAGGTCGCGCACGTCCCGCACAACCACACGCTGCGCCTGATCAAGGGCAGCCATATCGTCGTGCCCAAGCTGTTCGATCACGACCATGCGTACATCTTCCAACAGCCCGATCGCCGCATCGTGTTCGCGATTCCCTACGAACACGACTACACCCTGATCGGCACCACCGACGTCGATTACCGCGAAGACCCGTCGTCGCCGCGCATCGACCAGGCCGAAATCCAATACCTGTGCGAGGCCGCCTCGCGTTATTTCAAACAGGCCATCCGCCCCGACCAGGTGGTCTGGACCTACAGCGGCGTGCGGCCGTTGCTCGACGACGACAGCGACCAGGCCTCGGAAATCACCCGCGATTACCTGCTCACCCTCGATCGCCAGGGCGCGCCGCTGCTCAACGTGTTCGGCGGCAAGCTCACCACCTCGCGCAAGCTCGCGGAAGAAGCCTGCGACACGCTCTCGCCCTTGTTCGTCGCGCCGCGTCCGGCCTGGACAGGCGGCGCGCCGCTGCCCGGCGGCGATCTTCCGGATGCGGATTTCGAGGCGTTCCACGAGGATTTCAGCCTGCGCCGGCCGTGGCTGCCCGACGCGCTGGCGCTGCGCCTGTGCCGCAACTATGGCAGCCGCGCGCTGCGGATCGTGGAGAGTTGCTCGCATCTGGAAGAACTTGGCGAACGGTTCGGTTCGGATCTGTATGCGGCCGAAGTGGATTATCTGATCGACTTCGAATGGGCGCGGACGGCCGAGGATATTTTGTGGCGGCGCTCGAAGCTGGGGTTGCGGATCGATGCGCAGGGGCAGCGTCGGTTGCAGGAATATGTCGCTATGAGGCTGGAGGGCGCGGATGTCGAGGTTTGAGGGTTGTGCGCTATCGCTTTCGCTCGTCATTCCCGCGAACGCGGGAATCCAGGGCCTTTCGTGCGAGAACGCTTGAAGTCGCTGGATTCCCGAAGGATGGCGCTGAAGTCTCTGAATTCCCGCCCTCGCGGGAATGACGATTTGAAAGAGGCGCGGTAGTTCTTATTAGCGTTGCAACAAAAGTTCCAGAAAGAAGCGACACCGAGCATGACCAAAAACTAAAAAAGCACCAACAAGCACCAGGGAGACCCACCGCAATGGCCACACCGATGTCGCAATACCTCAGCGAGTTCATCGCCACCGGCATGCTGATCCTGCTCGGCAACGGCGTGGTCGCCGGTGCGCTGCTCAACCAATCCAAGGCCCAGGGCGCCGGCTGGGGCGTGATCACCGCGGCCTGGGGCCTGGCGGTGTTGATCGGCATCTACATCGCCGGCCCGACCAGCGGCGCGATCATGAATCCCGCGCTGACCATCGCGCTGGCCTCGATCGGCAAACTGTCGTGGGCCGTCGTGCCCGGCTTCGTGCTGGCACAGATCGCCGGCGCCTTCGCCGGCGCGACCCTGGTGTGGCTGACGTATCTGGCGCACTGGCGGGTCAGCGACGATCCCGCGCTCAAGCTGGCGATCTTCTGCACCGCTCCGGCGATCCGCGACACCAAGGCCAACGTGTTGACCGAAGTCATCGGCACCTTCGCCCTGACCTTCGGCGCATTGGCCATCGGCGCCAACACGCTCGCGCCCGGCATGGGCCCGCTCGGCGTCGGCCTGCTGGTCGTCGTGATCGGCATGTCGCTCGGCGGCCCCACCGGCTACGCGATCAATCCCGCGCGCGATCTCGGCCCGCGCATCGCCCACGCACTGCTGCCGATCGTCGGCAAGGGCGGCTCGGACTGGGCCTATGCCTGGGTGCCGGTGGTCGCGCCGATCATCGGCGCGCTGCTGGGCGCGTTCGCGTTCCAAGCGGCTTACGGCTAGGAGTGAGTGGAGAGGAGCGAGGAGTGAGTAGAAGCGTCCAGACTCGCTGCTGCTACTCTCCCCCCAAGCTCCCCGCCAGCGCTCTTACTCACTCCTCACTCCTCTCCACTCACTCCTAAACCCCTTCCCGCCATGGACAAGTCCTACATCCTCGCCATCGACCAAGGCACCACCAGCTCGCGGGCGATGTTGTTCGATCGCGACGGCGCGGTGGTCGGCGTGGCGCAGCGCGAGTTCGAACAGATCTTCCCGCGACCGGGCTGGGTCGAACACGATCCGCGCGAGATCCTCGCCAGCGTGCAGACCACCGCGATCGAGGTGATGACCAAGGCGCAGATCAGCGCCTCGCAGATCGCCGGAATCGGCATCACCAACCAGCGCGAAACCACGGTGGTGTGGGATCGCCACACCGGTCAGGCGATCCACAACGCCATCGTCTGGCAATCGCGCCAGACCGCGGCGATCTGCGACCAGCTCAAGGCCGACGGCTTTGAGCCGATGGTGCGCGAGCGCACCGGCCTGCTGATCGACGCGTATTTCTCCGGGACCAAGGTCAAGTGGATTCTCGACAACGTCGAAGGCGCGCGCGAAAAGGCCGAGCGCGGCGATCTGCTGTTCGGCACCATCGACACCTGGCTGATCTGGAACCTGTCCGAAGACAAGACCCACGTCACCGACTACAGCAACGCCTCGCGCACGCTGATGTACGACATCCACAAGCGCCGGTGGTGCCCGGAGCTGCTGGAGATGCTCGGCGTGCCGGCGTCGATGCTGCCGGAAGTGCGTTCCAGCAGCGAGGTCTATGCGCACACCGGCGCACGCCATTTCTTCAATAACTCGGTGCCGATCTGCGGCGTCGCCGGCGATCAGCAGGCGGCGCTGTTCGGTCAGGCCTGTTTCGAAGCCGGCATGGCCAAGAACACCTACGGCACCGGCTGCTTCCTGCTGATGAACACCGGCGAGAAAGCGGTGCGTTCCGACAACGGCCTGCTCACCACCATCGCCTGGGGCATCGACGGCAAGGTCGAATACGCCCTGGAAGGCAGCATCTTCGTCGCAGGTTCAGCGGTGCAGTGGCTGCGCGACGGCTTGCGCATGCTCGGCAAGGCCGGCGATTCGCAGGCCTACGCCGAACGCGCGCGTTCGACCGAAGGCGTGTACTTCGTCCCGGCCTTCGTCGGCCTGGGCGCGCCGTACTGGCGCAGCGATGTGCGCGGAGCGATGTTCGGGCTGACCCGCGGGACCAGCAAGGAGCATTTCATCCGCGCGGTGCTGGAATCGCTGGCGTATCAGACCCGCGACGTGCTCAGCGCGATGCAGGCCGATTCCGGGATCGAGCTCAAGGCCCTGCGCGCCGACGGCGGCGCGATCGCGAACGATTTCACCGCGCAGTTCCAGGCCGATATTCTCAACGTGCCGCTCAACCGCCCGCGGGTGAACGAAACCACGGCGCTGGGCGCGGCGTATCTGGCCGGACTGGCGGTCGGATTCTGGGAAAGCCGCGAACAGATCGCGCAGCAGTGGCAGGTCGAGCGCAGCTTCGAGCCGCAGATGCTCGAAGCCGAGCGCGAGAAGTTGTACGCGGGATGGAAGCGCGCGATCGAAGCGACCTTGGCGTTCAGCGTCGAGCATGCCTGAGAGTTCCCGATCGGCGCGATCGACCCGCATCGCGCCGGCGAGCGCAGCGTCATGCACCGCCGCGCTCGCCCCACCGCGGCGGCATCAGGGGCCGGACAGGTAACGCGCGGCCCACCTGCGGCCGATATCGATGGTCTGGTCCGCGCTGTAGTGGGTGTCGTCGGCGAAGCCCGCGCCGATATCGTCCGTGCGGACATAGAACACCCGTTGCGGATCGGCGTCAGCCGCCTGCACCATGCCGTCGTTGACCTGCTGCATTCCGGTCCGGGCGGCGGGAGCGGCGAATGAGGGCATGTTGGGATTGATCTGGGTCAGATAGAACCGCAGCTGCGGCGCCTGCACATCGGCGCGGACATCGGCCATGAATCGGCTCAGGTTCGCGCCGTAGCCCGAGCCCGTGCCGAACAGCGCATCGCTTTCCCCCTGCAGCCAGAACATCGCCCGCAACGTGGGCGCATAACCCTGGCCGCGCAGCTCGGCGAGCATCGCGTGGATGTGCTGGATCAGCGTCGGATACAGCGGGGTGGCGCTGGCCCCGGTCTTCACGAAGTTCTGCGCCAGCCCCGCCATGCCGACCGCGTACTTGATGATCGCGACCGGTTTGTCGCTGCCCACCGCGTAGTCGCTGCCCAACGCAAGCTCGGGTCCGAATCCATCATAATTTCCGTGGAAACCGGAGCCTTGCGTGTCCAGTTGCGCCATCGATCCGATACTGGCGAGGGCATCGCCCAGCAGGTGCTGGCGATAGCCCAGCAAGGCGCGCGGGTCCGGAGCGTCGGCATAGTGGCGATTGGCCGCGCTCAGTCGCGCCGAGTTCGCGCCCCAACCTTGCGAATTGGATTGCCCGGACACGATGAACACATCGATCGGCATGGCCGCCGGACGGGCCGCGACGGGCGTCGCCGTCAGCCGCACGTTGTCCAGATCGACATAGGTGTTGGCAAGCGGACTTCCGCGCAACTCAATGCGCAGGCGCTCGCCCAGGCCCGGCGGATTCGCGCCGGTCTCGAAGTCGCGGCCGGTGTCGGCGAACGCGCCCGGCGCGGCGAGATTGCGGCTCGCGCCCGACCAACTGACCACCGGCTTGCCGGTCTGCGTCGTCAAGCGGATGTCGTAGCGTCCGAACGCACCAGCGCCGCCGTTGCGCGTGCCGCTGGCGACAGTCAGCGTATAGCGGGTATTGGCCTGCAAGCGCTCGGTCAGCACCTGTTCGATGCCGCTTTGGCCATTCCAGTGGAACTCGATGTTGTTTCCGTCGACACCCGGCGTCGCGCCGGAATAGAAGGTCTGTATTCCAGGCGTTTCCGGTGCCAGCAAGCCGCGCTGCCCGCTTTCGCCGAGCGCCCGCCAACCGCTGACGGCGTTGGTCACCGTGAATTCGCCCGCGAAGCTGTCCTGCTCGAAGCTGGGGTTGACGACGGCGACCTCGGCGGCAGGCGCGGGCGATGCGGCCAAGGCCGCGGCCAGGGTGCAGGCGATGCGGATGCCTTGCGACGGCATGTTCATGCGATGGTCTCGATAAGTAGATGAAAGGGACAACCGCCTCGCCCGGCGGACGTGCGGTCGTACTCATCTGCCTGATCGCATTGTCGCAACGCGGCCGGACCGAATCCGGACACGACCTTGGTCTAAAACCCCGGGGTCGGATCTACCGGTGGCGCCGTTGCACCCACATCGACGCATCCGCTCAGCCCCTCTCCCGCGAAACGGACAGGGGCACAAAAGCAGAACTCAAGCCTCGTCCGGCACCTTGACCTTGAACCACGCCGCATACAACGCCGGCAGGAACAACAAGGTCAGCGCCGTCGCCACCAGCAAGCCGCCCATGATCGCCACCGCCATCGGCCCGAAGAACGCGCTGCGCGACAGCGGAATCATCGCCAGGATCGCCGCCAGCGCGGTCAGCACGATCGGGCGGAATCGCCGCACCGTCGCATCGACGATCGCTTTCCACGGCTCGTGCCCTTCGCCGCGATCCTGTTCGATCTGATCGACCAGGATCACCGAGTTGCGCATGATCATGCCGGCCAGCGCGATCGTGCCCAGCATGGCGACGAAGCCGAACGGCACGCGGAAGATCAGCAGGAACAAGGTCACGCCGATCAGGCCCAGCGGCGCGGTCAGCAGCACCATGAAGCTGCGCGAGAAGCTGCGCAGCTGCAGCATCAGCAAGGTGAACACCGCGAACAGGAACAGCGGCACGCCGGCGTTGATCGACTTCTGCCCGCGCTCGGAGTCCTCGACGCTGCCGCCGACTTCGATCGAATAACCGTACGGCAGTTGCGAACGCAGTCCGTCGAGCGTCGGCGAAATCTGCGCCATCACCGACGCCGGCTGGGTGCCGTCGTAGATGTCCGCGCGCACGGTGATGGTCGGCAGGCGGTCGCGATGCCAGATGATGCCCTCTTCGAAACCGTACTCCAGAGTCGCGATCTGGGTCAGCGGCACGCTGCGCCCGCTGCTGGTCGGCACCGCCAGATTGCCGAGCATGTCCAACTGCACGCGCTCTTCCTGCGGGCCGCGCAACAGCATTTCGATCAGCTCGTTGCTTTCGCGATAGGTGCTGATGTGCGAGCCCGACAGCGAGCTGGACAGGAACTGCGACAACTGCGCGGAACTGATGCCCAGCGCGCGCGCGCGCTCCTGATCGACCTGCAGCCGCACGACCTTGCTCGGCTCGTCCCAGTCCAGGTTGACGTTGGCCACGTGGGCATTGGCGCGGATCCGCTCGCGCGCCTTGTAGGCGATCTTGCGCACCTCGTCGATGTGTTCGCCCGACACGCGGAACTGCACCGGATAACCGACCGGCGGGCCGTTCTCCAGGCGCGTCACGCGCAACTGCAGTTCCGGGAAACGCGGCACCACGTCCTTGATGATCCAGCTGCGCAGCGTTTCGCGCGCCTGCAAGTCCTTGGGCATCAGCACGAACTGGGCGAAGTTGGCGGCCGGCAGTTGCTGATCCAGCGGCAGATAGAAGCGCGGCGAACCGGTGCCGACATAGGCCACGTAGTTGGCCAGGTCCTTGCGCGTCTTGAGCAGGGCTTCAAGGCGCTGGGCCTGCTCGGTGGTCTGGCGCAGCGACGAGCCTTCGGCCAGTTCCATGTCGACCATCAGTTCCGGACGCACCGAGTCGGGGAAGAACTGCTGCGGCACGAAGCGGAACAGGACGATCGAGCCGACGAAGGCCGCGACGGTGATGCCGATCACCAGCCAGCGCCGGCGCACGCACCAGGTCACCCAGCCGCGGAAGCGCACATAGAACTTGGATTCGTACGGATCGTGGGCATGGTCCACCGGGTCCTTCGGCGCGATCACGCTCGACAGCAACGGAATGCGCCTGGCGAGACTGCTGCGCGCATCGTGCCAGCGCGCGGCCAACGATCCGGGCTTGGGCGCGGCGGCGTGGCCGTGATCGGGCAACAGCTTGTCGCCGAGGAAGGGGATGAACGCCACCGCCGCGATCCACGACACGCACAAGGCGATGGTCACCACCTGGAACAGGGAACGCGTGTATTCGCCGGTGCCCGACGCCGCGGTCGCGATCGGCAGGAAGCCGGCCGCGGTGATCAAGGTGCCGGTGAGCATCGGGAAGGCGGTGCTGTCCCAGGCGAAGGCGGCCGCGCGCAGGCGGTCGAAGCCCTGCTCCATCTTGATCGCCATCATCTCCACGGCGATGATCGCGTCGTCCACCAACAGGCCCAGCGCCAGCACCAGCGCGCCCAGCGAAATCTTGTGCAGGCCGACGCCGAAGAAATCCATCGCCGCGAAGGTCATCGCCAGCACGAGCGGAATCGAAAGCGCGACGACCAGCCCGGTGCGCAGGCCCAGCGAGAAGAAACTCACCAGCAGCACGATCGCCACCGCTTCGGCCAACACGCGGACGAACTCGCCGACCGACTCTTCCACCGCCGCCGGCTGATCGGCGACCTTGCGCAGTTGCATGCCCGCCGGCAGGGTTTTCTGCAAGTTGGCGAATTCGCTTTCCAGGGTCTTGCCGAGCTTGAGGATGTCGCCGCCCTGCTTCATCGACACGCCGATGCCGATCGCGTCCTCGCCCATGAAGCGCATGCGCGGCTGCGGCGGATCGGAGAAGCCGCGCCGCACCTCGGCCACATCGCCCAGGCGGAAGGTGCGATCGCCGACGCGGATCGGGAATTGCTTGATCTGATCGACCGAAGTGAACTGGCCGCCGACGCGGATCGGCACGCGGCTGGACGGCGTTTCGAAGAAGCCGGCCGCGACCAGCGCGTTCTGCTGGTTCAACGCGTCCTGCACCGCCTGCGCCGGAATGCCCAGGGTGGAGAGCTTGACGTTGGACAGCTCGACCCAGATTTTTTCGTCCTGCACGCCGAACAGTTCGATCTTGCCCACGTCCTGCTGGCTTTGCAGGGCGAGTTGGACGCGTTCGGCGTAGTCCTTGAGCACGGCGTAGTCGAAGCCGTCGCCGGTCAGCGCGTAGATGTTGCCGAAGGTGTCGCCGAATTCGTCGTTGAAGAACGGGCCGATCGCGTCGCTGGGCAAGGTCGGGCGGATGTCGCCGATCTTCTTGCGCACCTGATACCACAGCGGCTGGATTTCCTTGGAGCGCATCGAGTCGCGCGCGGCGAAGATCACCTGCGATTCGCCGGCGCGCGAATACGAGCGGATGAACTCGTACTCGCCGGTCTCCATGAGCTTCTTCTCGATCCGCTCGGTGACCTGGCGCGAGACTTCCTCCGCGGTCGCGCCCGGCCACAGCGTGCGCACCACCATTACCTTGAAGGTGAAGGCCGGATCTTCGCTGCGGCCCAGGCGCAGGTACGACATCGCGCCGGCCAGCGCGAGCACCAGCATCGCGTAGACGATCAGGCTGCGATGACGCAAAGCCCATTCGGAAAGGTTGAAGCGCATAAAGTAAACCCACTTCATTATCCCCCTCTCCCGCAAAGCGGGAGAGGGCAGGGGTGAGGGCACGAAAGCCTAAAAAACGCCTAAAAAACCCGAAGCCGCCAACGCGCGCCACGATCGGCGGCACGCATCGCGATCACTTCTCGACCGGATGGTTATCGCGGTCCACCGCGAGCACTTTCTGACCGTCGCGCAACAGGTGGCCGCCGGCGGATACGACCCAGTCGGCCGCGCTCAGGCCCTTAACGACAGGTACGCGGTCTTGACCGAAGGGTCCGGCGACGATGGGTTTGAGCTTCACCGTGGCGCTGGCCAGATCGGCGACGAACACCGCGGTGCCGTTGCCGGTGCGCTGCACCGCGGCGAGCGGCACGCTCAGGCCGGAGGCGGCCGCGTCGGGCTGATAGATGCGCGCGCTCTGGCCCAGTTCCAGCGTTCCGGCCGGGGCATCGACGCTGACCCGCGCGGCATAAGTGCGCGAGGCCGGATCGGCCGCGGGCGAGACTTCGCGCACGCGCGCCGGCCAGCGCTTGCCCGGGATCGACCACAGTTCCACCAGCACCTGCTGGCCCGGCTTGAAGGTCGCGATCGCGCCCTCGGGCACGGCGAAGGCGACTTCGCGCGCGCCGTCGGCGGCCAGCGCGAACACCTGCTGGCCGGCCGCGACCACCTGCCCGGCTTCGGCGCTGCGCGAGGCGATCACGCCTTCGGCCGGCGCGCGCAACTGGGTGTAGGCCGATTGATTGCGGGCGACGTCCAGATTGGCGCGCGCCGAATTGAGCTGGGCTTGCGCGGCCTTGGCCGCGGCGTCCTGTGCGTCCAGCGTCGAACGGCTGACGAGTTGGTCCTTGCCCAACTGCGCGAACCGCACCTGGTCGGCACGGGCGCGGGCGTATTCGGCCTCGGCCGCGGCGAACTGCGCCTGCGCGGCGCGGCTTTGCGCCTCCAGGTCGCCCGGATCGAGCACCGCCAGCACCTGCCCGGCGGCGACGTGGGCGCCGACATCGACCTTGCGCTCGATCAGCTTGCCGCCGACCCGGAACGACAGCGGGCTTTCTTCGCGGGCGCGGACCTCGCCGGCATAGGCCGAGACCGCGTTGACCGCACCGGTCGGCCGGCTCACCAGCACCGGCCGCACCGCTTCGGCGGCGGGCTTGCCGTCGCCGCAGGCGGCCAGGGCCAGACTCAGCGCCGCCGCCAGCACGGCCGCGCCGGTTGCGAAGCCGCGGCGGCGACCGCCGGGCGGTGCCGGAGCGCCGTGCGAAACTGGGGTGGAGGCGGAAAAAATCCGGCTGCGCATTGCAGATGGCCTCATCGCGAATTAATGTACTTGGCGGTACTGTATAAATAACGAACCACGCAGTCCAGTATTGTTTCCTATCAAAGTTCAACCCGCTACCGGCCCGCGTAGAACCCGCCCCCCAATGCGCCAGTCCATCGAAATTGCGTAAAAACACCCAACGGTGCCGCGTCAGCCCATCGAAGCCACGTAAAGAACACCCAAGTACGCCGCGCCAGCCCATCGAAGCCACTTAAAGCCGTAGCGCCAGCCCATCGAAATTGCGCAGAGAACACCCCACCTTGCCGCGCCAGCCCATCGACGCCGCGTAAAGAACGCCCCACCACATCGCGCCAACCCATCGACACCACGTAAAAAACGCCCTACCCGCCACGCCAGCGAGCCACCGCCCCCAGCCCTACCGACCAGAGCCTCCAGCCCCAATCCATGTCCACCCCCCGCCCCACCCACCCCGCCGCGCCCCCCAAGCCTCCCGGCCCCGGCCGCCCCAAAGACCTGGGCAAGCGCAACGCCATCCTCGAAGCGGCCAAGCGGCTGTTCCTGATCGAAGGCTTCGACGGCGTGAGCATGGATCAGATCGCGACCGAGGCCGGCGTCTCCAAACTCACCGTTTACAGCCATTTCGGCGACAAAGAGACCTTGTTCGGCGCCGCGGTGAAGGCCTATTGCGAGCAGCACCTGCCCTCGCCGTTGTTCGAACCGGCCCTGGCGACCCCGCTGCGCGAGCGCCTGATCGAGATCGCCACCGCCTTCTACGAGTTGATCAGCACGCCCGAGGCGATCCAGATCCACCGCCTGCTGTGCTCCCCGCAGATGGCCGACTCGCCGCTGTCGAAGATGTTCTGGGACGCCGGTCCGCAACGGCTGCACACCGAGTTCGCGGATTTGCTGCAACGTCGGGCCGAAACCGGCGAACTGGAGGTCGAGGACGCGTTGCGCGCCGCCAACCAGTTCTTCGCCCTGGTCAAGGGCGAGCCGCACGCGCTGCTGATGTTCGGCTGCGGCAGCACCGGCAAGAGCGAATTGAAGGCGCATATCGAGGCGTCGGTAACCATGTTCCTGCGCGCCTACGCCCGCCGCGAGGCCTGACTTTGCCGGGCCCTGGCAACGCGTCGGAATGAGCTAAGTAGGCACGGTGCCAGGAGTTCTGGTGACTTTCGGCACTAAGCCCCGCCGGTCCCGTGGTTAATTCTTTTTCTGCCGGGCAAGCGCGGTCCCGGTAGAATTCGCGGTTCCCGCGCACGATGAAGACCCCCCGATGATTACGATCGATTACGCCAAGTCACGTGAACTGATGGTCGAACAACAAGTTCGGCCCTGGGACGTGCTCGACCCGCGCGTGCTCGATGTACTGGCGCAATTGCCGCGCGAAGCCTTCGTGGCCGACGCGCACCGCAACCTGGCCTACACCGACCTGTCGCTGCCGCTGGCGCATGGCGAATTCATGATGAAGCCGGTGATGGAAGGCCGGACCCTGCAGTCGCTGGCGGTCGATCCGACCGACGACGTGCTGGAGATCGGCACCGGCAGCGGTTACCTGACCGCCTGCCTGGGCCGCCTGGCGCGCGAAGTGGTCAGCCTGGAAATCCATCCCGATCTGGCCGCGACCGCGCGCGAGCGCCTGGCCGCCCAGTCCGTCCTCAACGCCCAGGTCATCGAGGCCGACGCGCTGAACTACAGCACCGACCGCCGTTTCAACGCGATCTGCGTGACCGGCGCGGTGTCGCAGATTCCGCCGCAGTGGCTGCAGTGGCTGCAGCCGGGCGGCCGCCTGTTCGTGGTCCGCGGCCGCTCGCCGGCGATGGAAGGCGTGCTGCTGACCGGCGGCGAGCGCAACGAAGTCAACGCTTCGCGCATCCAGTCGTTGTTCGAAACCGATTTGCCGTATCTCCAAGGCGCCGCGCCCGCGCCCGCCTTCGAGTTCTGACCGACCTGTCAGTTATCCGTCAGCCCTTCGTAAGAGCCCGCGTGCCAGCATGCGGGTTCTCAAAAACAAGCAAGTCCAAGGAAGCCGCATGATCCGCCGTCCGCTCGTTCTTGCCCTGGCTCTAACCCTGCTGCCGGCCATCGCGTCGGCCGAGGACCTGTTGCAGACCTACGAGGCGGCGCGCCAGGGCGATCCGGTGCTGTCGCAGGCCGAATCCAGCCGGTTGGACACGCGGGAAAACCGCATCCAGGCGCGCGCGCAGTTGTTGCCGTCGCTGAGCGGCGAAGCCCGGCTGACCCGCAGCCGCACCTTCGGCAAGAGCAGCGGCGCCAGCAGCGATCCCACCCTGCCCAGCCTGCCGTTCGGCACCAATATCGAAAGCAACAGCACGCAGCGCAACTACTCGCTCAACGCGAGCCAGATGATCTACAACCGCGCGGCGATCAAGGGCCTGCAGAGCCAGAACGCGCTCAGCGAGGCCAGCGATTTCACCCTGGAGTCGGCCAACCAGGAGCTGATCACGCGCACCTCGCAGACCTACTTCAACGTGCTGGTCGCGCTGGAGAACCTGGCCGCGGCGGAAGCGGCGGAAACCGCGCTGCAGAAGCAGTTCGACTACACCTCCAAGCGTCTGGAAGTCGGCCTGGCGCCGATCACCGACGTGCACGAAGCGCGCGCCCAGTACGACGATGCGCGCGCGCGCACCATCATCAGCCGCAACACGGTCGAAGACTCGTATCAGGCGCTGAGCCAGATCACCGGACAGCCGGTGCGTTCGCTCAAGGCGTTGCCGGCGGACTTCAAGCCGGCCCTGCCCGAAGCGCAGAACATGGACACCTGGGTCAACAACGCGATCCAGAACAATCCCTCGCTGCGCGCGCAGGAACTGGCGGTGCGTTCGTCCGAGATCAACGTGGAAACCGCGCGCGCCGGGCACTGGCCGACCCTGAGCCTGGGCGCCAGCTACGGCGACAGCGCGACCTGGGGCGACACCACCGCCCAGGGCATCACCGAAGACAATCGCAGCAGCGGCAGCCGCGGCCCGAGCGTCGGCCTGACCTTGTCGGTGCCGCTGTACTCCGGCGGCGCGGTGCAGTCGGGCGTGCGTCAGGCGCTGGCCCGCCGCGACTCCGCGCAGGACGAGTTTGAACGGCAGAAGCGTTTGCTGGTGCGCAACACCCGCAACGCGTATCAGGTCCTGGTCGCCGGCATCAGCGAAGTCGAAGCGCGCCGTCTGGCCGTGGTTTCGGCGCAGGCCGCGTACGACGCTTCGCAGGTCGGCCTGGAAGTCGGCACCCGCACCGTGCTGGATGTGTTGAACAACCAGCGCACCTTGCTGCAGGCGCAGCAGGCCTATGCGCAGTCCAAGTACAACTTCCTGCAGAACCGCCTGCTGCTGGAGCAATCGGCCGGTTCGCTGGACGTCGCCGATGTGCAGGACATCAACCGCTTGCTGACCGCCGACGCCGCCACCAATCTAGCGCCGCCGCCGGCTACGGTGCAGTGATCGCGTAGCGACAGGCGCGATTTGCGAGATAAAAAAACCGCCGGCTTGTCCGGCGGTTTTTCTTTGTCCGGGCAGCTGCGCTGCGGGCTCCCGCCCCACTTGCGTTGCCCCCCTTGAATACACACCCCAGCTGTTCCCCCCTTTGAAAAAGGGGGGTAGGGGGGATTCGCTTTTGGCGCTTTCCCGAAACAGCAACAGCGAATCCCCCCTGCCCCCCTTTTTCAAAGGGGGGAACAACTTGGGCTTCATGCAGATGCATGCAGATGCATGCAGGCGCATGTAGACGTCCTGTTGTTGTTACAACTCCCGAGCCGGCAACGACGGCTGCAACAACGCCATCGTCCGCGCCAACGCGCCACGGCCCAGTTCGACCAGCGCGCGGCCGGCATCGATCATCTGCGCACGCTCGATCGGATCGGCGAGCAAGCGCTCGACCGCCGCCTCCACCGCCTCGGCGTCCTGGCCGATGCGCAAGGCGCCGGCGTCTTCCAGCCGCTGCGCGATCTCGACGAAGTTGTGCAGATGCGGCCCGGTGACGATCGGCGTGCCCGTCGCCGCCGGCTCGAGCAGATTGTGCCCGCCGATCGCCTGCAAGCTGCCGCCGACGAAAGCGACATCGGCGCAGGCGTAGAAACTCATCAGCTCGCCCAGCGTGTCGATCACGAATACATCGTCGCCCGGCTGCGGCCAGCGCGCGCGCGAACGCGTGGACACCTGCCAGCCGGCGCTGCGCGCGTTCTCGGCCACCACCCGGAAACGCTCGGGATGGCGCGGCGCCCACAACAGCAGCAGGCCGGGGAAACGCTCGCGCAGGCGCCGGTGCATGGCCACGGTCGCGGCTTCTTCGTCCTCGTGCGTGCTCGCGGCGATCCACACCGGCCGCTCGCCGGTATGCCGGTGGCATTCCAGGGCGAACTCCTCCAGCGCATCGGGCACGCTGACGTCGAACTTCAGATTGCCGGTCTGGATCACCTGCTCCGGGCTCGCGCCGAGCTGGATGAAACGCTCGCCGTCGGCGCGCGACTGCGCCGCGACCGCGCGCACCGTGCGCAGCGCGCGGCTCACCAGCGGCGCCAGCGCGCGGTAACCGCGCAGCGAGCGCTCCGACAGCCGCGCGTTGAGGATGTAGGCCGGAATGCCGCGATCGCGGCAGCCGAACAACAGGTTCGGCCACAACTCGGTTTCCATGATCAGCGCCGCGCACGGCTTGTGATGGCGCAGGAAGCGGCCGACCGCGCCGGGCAGATCGTAGGGCAGATAGACGTGCTCGACCGAGTCGCCCCAGGCCGAGCGCGCGCGATCGGACCCCGTCGGGGTGATCGTGGTGACCAGCAGGCGCAGGTCCGGGCGGCCGCGGCGCAAGGCGTTGACCAGCGGAATGGCGGCGTTGACCTCGCCGACCGAGACCGCGTGCAGCCACAAAGTGCGCGTCTGTGCCGGGCCGCGGTAGATCGCATAGCGCTCCAGCCAGCGCTGGAAGTACGCCGGCTGGCGAAAACCGCGCCAGATCAGGTGATACACCGTGACCGGCGCCAACAGATACAGCGCGACCGAATACAGGCCGCGCAACAGGCGCTCGATCAAATCCTTCCGCATGCGGTAAGGATAAGGGCTGCGGCGGTGATTCGCAGGTGGAGACGGTGTGGAACGAGACCGGAACACCGATGCCATGCCGATCCACGTCCCTTTCGATCCCGCCCACGCGGCCATTCACGCGCTCACCGCATAAACTATCGGCATGGCCGAACCCGCCCTGCCTCCGCGTCCTTCCCTGCTGTCGCCGCGCCTGTGGCCGATGTGGCTGGCGCTGGCCGGCATGTGCGCCGGCGCGCGCCTGCCGTGGGCGCTGCAGCGCCTGATCGGCGGCTGGATCGGCGCCTTCGCGCTGCGCGCGGCGAGCGAACGCCGGCGCGCGGCGCGGATCAACCTGAAGCTGTGCTTCCCGGAAAAGACCGAAGCCGAGCGCGAACAACTGCTGCGCGAGAGCTTCCGCGACCTGGGCGTGGGCTTCTTCGAATTCGCCCGCGCCTGGTGGGGCGAGGTCGCGCCGATGCGGCGCACGGTGCGGATCGAAGGCCTGGAGCTGCTCGACGAGGTGCGCGCGGCCGGGCGCGGCGTGCTGATGATCTCCGGCCATTTCATGACCCTGGAGATGTGCGGCCGGCTGATGTGCGATCACCTGCCGCTGGCCGGCATGTACCGCAAGCACCGCAATCCGGTGATGGAATGGGCGGTCAAGCGCGGCCGCCTGCGCTATGCGGCGGCGATGTTCACCAACGAAGAAATCCGCCCGGCGATGCGCCACCTCAAGCAGGGCGGTTTCCTGTGGTACGCGCCCGATCAGGACATGCGCGGCAAGGACACCGTGTTCGCGCCGTTCTTCGGCGTGCCGGCGGCGACGATCACCGCCACTCATCAGTTCGCGCGGCTCAGCGGCTGCGCGGTGGTGCCGTTCTTCCATCGCCGCGAAGGCGCCGACTACATCCTGCGCGTCGGCGCGCCGCTGGCGGAGTTCCCGTCCAGCGACGCTACCCACGACAGCGGCCGCGTCAACGCCCAGATCGAGAGCATGGTGCGGCAGGCGCCGAGCCAGTACCTGTGGATCCACCGCCGCTTCAAGCGCCGCCCGCCGGGGATGGTCTCGCCGTACAAGCGCCAGCCCTGAGGCGGCAAGCGAGCGCGCTCGCGCCGCGTGTCGCGCTTAGCGGCTGTCGATGCGGGTGCCGTCCAGCGGCGGCTGCGCCAGCAAACTGCCGGCGTACAAGGCCGCGAGCAGCAAGGTCAGCCCGCCCCAGAAGGTCGAATAGAAGGCCAGGTGGGTGTTGAACGGAAACACCGTCACCAGCAAGGCCAGCATCGCCGGCCGCGCGCGTTCGCGCGCCGCGCCGTCGGCGAAAGTCCACGCGCGCCAGGCCAGGGCCGCGCCGGCCAGCCACATCAGCAGGCCGAACGCGCCGGTTTCGCTGAGCACTTCCAGTATCAGCTGATGCGCGTGCAAGGCCGGGCCGTAACCCCAGGAGGTGACCACGCCCGGCTGCGGATCGCAGGCCGGGAAGGCTTCGCGGAAACCGCGCGCGCCCACGCCGTTGATGGGATGTTCGGCGACCATGCACAGCGCCGCGCGCCAGATCCGCGTGCGTCCCGACAGCGCGGTGTCCACGCCGATCAGATCGGTGCTGACGATATGCGAGGTGCGCTGCAGGCGGTCGTGCACCTGGGTCGAGGTGAAGTTCAGCACCACCAGCGCCAGCAGGCCCGAGGCGAACAACGCCGACAGCCGCTTCCAGCCCAGCAGGCGCCAGCCAGACAGCAGCAGCACCAGGGCGAAGGTGATCCACGACGCGCGCGAACCGGCCAGCACCACCACGATTCCGACCGCCGCGCTCGCCACCAGCCAGCCGCCCACGCCGTAGCGGCGCGCGGCCGCGTACAGCACGAACGGCGAGAAGCTCGCGATCACCTGGCCGAGCTTGAGATTGCATGGCCCCAGGATGCCGCCGAGCCGGTCGACGCTGGCGATCTCGGCCTCGCTGCAAGTGGCGTGGCCGTTGAGCGCGTGCTTGAGCGAATCGATCAGGAAGAACAGCGGGCTGGTGCCGCTGATACCTTGCAGCAGCGCGTCCGCGGTCCAGATCGAGAGGATGATGGCCAGCCCGCCGAAGGTGGTGCGCCGTCCTTCTTTCGACGCGACCGCGGCCGCGACCAGCCACAGGAACGGCAGATAACGCAGGTCGACCGCCGCCTCGCGCAAGGCGCGGCCCGGATCGACCGCGTCGATCGCCGAAATCAGTTCGGGCAGCCAGTAGGCGGCGAACAGCACGCTGGTCAGCGCCCAGGCCGGATCGCTGAGCAGGCGCGCGCCGGTGTTGAAGCGCGCCAGCACCAGCTTCACCAGCATGGTGATCGCGCCCAGGCTCAGCGCGGTCTCGGCGATGCCCGGCGCGAACAGCAAGGCGACGTAGGCCAGCACCCACACCGGCGCCCAGCGCCAGCCGACGATCGCCGGCGGCGGTTCCGGCGGCGCGTGCGCGGTGGACGGCGGCAGACCGATCGGCTCGGCGGCGGCCGGGCCGGTGGGGTCAGTGGGCGTCGATGAGTTCGGCATATACGGCAAGCGTGGCCTCCTGCATCGCCCGCAGGGAAAACGCCATCGTATCCACTGCCGCGGGCGCTTGCGTTAGCAATTCGCAAGCCGCGCTTTGCGCGGCCTGCGCATCGAAGGGCTCGACCGCGCCGCGTGGCTGCAGCCGCGCCAGCAGTTCGCCGACGCCGCCGTGATTCCAGCCCAGCACCGGCCGCCCGCAGGCCAGCGCTTCGACCACGGTGCGGCCGAAGGCCTCGGGTTTGCGCGACAGCTGCACGACCAGATCGCTGGCGGCGTAGGCGCGCGCGATCGCGTCGGTCGGCGCGGTGAAGGCCACCGCGTCGGCGACGCCGAGGTGTTGCGCGAGTTGTTCCATTTCGCCGATGTACGCCTCACGCCCGCTTTCGCGCGCGCCCGGCAGCCACAGCCGCGCATCGCGGCCGCCGGCGCGCAGGTCGGCCAACAGTTGCAGGCCGTCGGCGTGGCCTTTCAGGCGCGTGCCGCGGCCGGGCAGCAGCAGCAGCGGGCCCTCGCCGGCCAACGCCGGATGCTGCGCCGCCGCCCACGCGCGCGCGTCGCGATCGGGCCACGGCGCGCGCGGGAACGCGAGCGTGTCGATGCCGCGCGGGATGATCCGCAGTTTGTCCGGCTCGGTGTCGGGATAGTGTTGGAGCACGTAGTCGCGCACGGTGCGCGAGACGCAGATCACGCGCTCGCCGCGGGTCATCACCGCGCTGTAGCGCGAGGGCGAATTCAGCCCGTGCACGGTGGTGACCAGGTGCGGCCGCGCCTGTTCGCTCATGCCGCGCCAGGCCAGCAGGCCGATCCAGGCCGGCAGGCGCGAGCGCGCATGGACCAGATCGACGCTCAGATCGGTCCATAAGCGGCGCAGCTTGAACGCGTGCAGCAAGGTGGACGGCGATTTGCGTCCGATCGGCAATTCGATGTGTTCCGCGCCGCTGGCCAGCAGTTTCGGCACCAGCCGGCCGCCGGCCGAGACCACGATGGCGCGATGGCCGCCGCGCACCAGCGCGTCGGCGACTTCCAGGGTGGACCGTTCGACGCCGCCCGATTCCAGCGCTGGCAGCAATTGCATGACCGTCAGCCGGCGGGTGTTCGTCGGCTCCGGCGATGACATGGCGTGCGCGTCAGGCGTCGATCAGGGTGAAGTGCGCGCCGCAGTACGGGCACAGGCATTCGCGCTCGGCCTCGATCGGCAGGTACACGCGCGGATGCGAGTTCCACAGCGCCATCGACGGCAGCGGGCAGCTCAGCGGCAGATCAGCGAGGGTGACGGTGTAGCGCTGGTCGGCGTTGGCCTGGGTGGGATGGGCGTTGGCTGCGGTGGTCATGGGGGACGACGGGTGGCGACGCGGGCGGGCAGTTTAACAGCGCGCGGGGGTGGGCCGGGTGTCGGGGGGCTAATGGGTGGATTTGGGCGGGTGGGGCAAGAGCGAAATCCCCCTCCCCCCCTTTTTCAAAGGGGGGAACAGTCGCTGTGTTCATGGGGTGCTGCCTCGATGACGAGCGCAACCAGCTACCGACTCCCGTTCCCGCCTTTGCCGTTCCCCCCTTTGAAAAAGGGGGGCAGGGGGGATTTCGCTCTTGCTCTCAGTCAACCCGCAGCCGGCAAATCGAACCAAAGCACATCGGCCGCCGAATCGCCCAGCCCGGTCAAGACCAACGGCGCGGACTCCTCCACGAACCCCAGCGCATCGCCCGCGTCCAGCACCTGCCCGTTGGCATCGATGCGCCCTTGCGCGACCTGCAGCCAATACATCCGCCGCGAATCCAGCGAACGCTCCGCCCGTGTGCCCTTGCCCAGCGCCAGCGAATGCAACGTGAGGTCCTGGCGAATCGGCACACCGCCATGAACCCCGTCGCGCGACGCGCGCAGCACGAACTCGCCGTCGCCGCCCTCGACCGCCGCCGGCTGCGCATACGCCGGCTGCGCGTTGAGCCGGTCGGGCTGCACCCAGATCTGCAGGAAATGCACCGGCTCGCTCGCCGATGCATTGAATTCGCTGTGCTCCACGCCGTGGCCGGCGCTCATCCACTGCAATTCGCCGGCGCCGATGGTGCCGCCTCCGCCGCTGCTGTCCTGGTGCGCCAGCGCGCCGCTGAGCACGTAGCTCAGGATTTCCATGTTGGCATGGCGGTGCGAAGCGAAGCCCGCGCCGGGATCGACGCGGTCTTCGTTGATCACGCGCAGGCAACCGAAGCCCATCCAGCCCGGATCGTAATAACCGCCGAAGGAAAACGTGTGGCGGCTGTCGAGCCAACCGGCCTGGACGCGGCCGCGGGCGATGGATGGGCGTTGGATGATCATGCGCGCGACAGTTTACCGATCAAACCGATCGCGCGGCTCAGGGCTTGGGCACGATCGCTTCGGTGGTGATGCGGATCTTGACCTCGTCGCTGACGTTGGGCGCGTACTTGCCGATGCCGAATTCGCTGCGCTTGAGCGTGGTGCTGGCGTCGAAGCCGGCGGCGGCGCGCTTGGCCATCGGCTGCTCGCCGATCTTGTTGATGTTCACCTCCAGCACCGCCGGCTTGGTCACGCCGTGCACGGTCAGATCGCCGGTGACCTTCAGCTTCTTGTCGCCGGCCGCTTCGACCTTGGTGCTCTTGAAGGTGATGGTCGGGAACTTGGCGGCGTCGAAGAAATCCGCGCTCTTGAGGTGCTCGTCGAAATCGCCCACGTGCGAATCCAGGCCGTCCAGCGGAATGGTCACTTCGACCTTGGACGCGGCCGGCTTGGCCGGATCGTAGGTGATGGTGCCGTCTACCTTGCCGAAATGCGCGATCGGGTTGGAGAAGCCGAAGTGGCTCCAGCTGGCCACCACGTCGGTGTGGTTCGGGTCGATCTTGTAGGTCAGGGCGGCGGCGCTGGCGGTGCCGGCGAAAGCCAGGCCCAGGGCGGCGGCGAGCAGGATGCGCTTCATGGTGGAGCTCCTCGGAAAGGGAATCAACGGTTGGATCGCGGGTTCGTGCTTGGAGTTCGTGCTTGGAACAATGCGAAACCACTATGGCGCAAGCCGGCGCGGGTCTGATTCGTCCGCGCCGGAAAACGTGCGGGCGCGCACGCCTCAGTCGATGCGCGCGGCCTCGTCGAACGGCAGGCGCGGCGAGCGCGGGAACAACTGGGCGTGATCGCCGGCGCCCAGGTTGATCAGGAAGTTCGACTTGATCTTGGTGCCGGCGAAGAAGGCTTCATCGACCTTGGCGTTGTCGAAACCCGACATCGGGCCGGTGTCCAGGCCCAGCGCGCGCGCGGCCAGGATCAGGTAGGCGCCCTGCAGGCTGCCGTTGCGGAAGGAGGTGATGTTGATCGAGGCCTCGTTGCCGGCGAACCAGCTGCGCGCGTCGTCGTGCGGGAACAGGTAGGGCAGCTTTTCGTAGAAATCCAGATCGTGCGCGACGATCGCGGTGACCGGCGCGGCCAGGGTCTTGGCCAGATTGCCCGCCGACAGGGCCGGCGCCAGCTTCTGCTTGGCCTGCTGCGACTTCACGAACACGAACCGCGCCGGCGAGCCGTTGGCGCTGGTCGGGCCCCACTTCGCCAGGTCGTAGAGCTGACGCAGCGTCTCGTCGCTGATCTCGCCGCCCAGGACGTTGTGGGTACGGGCAGTGCGGAACAGTTGATCGAGCGCTTCGTCGTTCAAGGCCTTGGACATCGTCTTCTCCATGGGGCTGCCAAGCTTGGCAAGGTGATCGGGAGACGGAAGTGTAGAGTCTCGATCCGACCGCAAGACCGTCACTCCCGGAACGGATTACCTGCACCCGTGCAACGAAACGGCTTTTCTGCGAAGACTGACTCCATTGCTGAAACCTGGCTGTTGACCGACGGCCATGCCGGCAATCAGCGCCAAGCCAGCGCACTGGCGCTGGCCCTGGGGCGTGCGGCGACCGATTGGTTCCTGAGCGCGCGCGCGCCGTGGCGCTGGGCCTCGCCGCGCCGGCTGCCCGGCGCCTTGAACGCGTTCGGCCCGGATTTCGTCCGCGCGCTCGGCGCCCGCCCGCGGCTGGCGATCGGCTGCGGCCGGCAGGCGGCGCTGGCGACCCGGCTGCTGCGCAGCGAGGCCTGCCGCAGCGTGCAGATCCTCGATCCGCGCATCGCCCCCCGCCACTGGGATCTGGTGATCGCGCCGGAACACGACGGCCTGCGCGGCGCCAACGTCGTCACCCTGCTCGGCAGCCTGCACCCGGTCGATGACCTGTGGCTGGCCGGCGCGCGCAAGACCTTCCCCGCCTTCGGCGCCCTGCCCGGCCCGCGCACCGCGTTGCTGCTGGGCGGGTCGAGCGCGCACGCCCACTTCGATCAGGCCGCCTTCGACGCGCTCGCCGAGCGCTTGCAGGCGCTGCTGGAACGCGAAGGCGGCAGCCTGCTGGCGACCACCTCGCGCCGCACCCCCGCGCCGATCCGCGCGCGCCTGCGCGAACGGCTGGCGCGATTGCCGCGGGTGTCGTGGTACGAACCCGGCGAAGGCACCAACCCCTACCCCGGCCTGCTCGGCTGGGCCGACCGCATCGTCTGCACCGCCGATTCGGTCAACATGCTGTCCGAAGCCGCCGCCACCCGCGTGCCGGTGTTCGCCTTCGGGATCGAGCGCGTGGACGGACGGCCGCGCCGTTTCCTCGACAGCCTGCTCAGCCTGGGCCGGGTGCGCGCGTTCGACCCGCAACTGTTGCCGTATCCGGTGACGCCGCTGCGCGAGACGGCGCGGGTGGCGTTGGAGGTGCGGCAGAGGTTGGGGTTGGAGGATTGAAGTTGCGCAAGCGCTTGCGGTGTTTCGCGTAATTATTTTCGCGTTTATCGCTGGCTTCGGTTGGGCTTCGCGTTGTCGAAGGTGCCGATGAAGCGCAACTGGTTGTAGAGCCGCCCGGGCTGTTCCTCGTGGAAGGTGCAGTGGTCGTAGAAGTACAGCGAGTTGCCTTCGTGAACGCCCAGCTCATGGCAGCGCGCGACGATCAGGCGATCGGTGTCGGCCGAGTAGGTGTCCACCTCCATCACCAACTCCTCGACCGGAACGATCTTGTTGCCGGCCGTGCCGTAGGCGATGAAGAAATCCGAATCGATGAAACCGCAGCCGAAATCGCGATGCGCCGGGCAACCGGAGTCTGGCTCTTCCATGCCGTCGGTGTAGCGATTGAATTCTTCCAGCGTCTGGGTGGAGGTGCCCATCCAGACCGATATCTTGCCGCGGGTGGTGTCGTCGATCATTGCGATTACCTGCGCTCCAAGTGAGCCGACACCGTCCGCTCGATATTTTTGCGTCGCCACGGATTCTTTTGTAGGAGGGGCTTCAGCCCCGATGCTCTTCTTTCAGATCGCCGGACCGGACCGAACAGCATCGGGGCTGAAGCCCCTCCCACAAGAGCATGCGCAGTCTTGCTGAAACAAGCGCGGCCCAGGAAAAAACTCACCCGATTCTTTCGCCGCCGCGAATTCTTTTGTAGGAGGGGCTTCAGCCCCGATGCTCTTCTTTCAGATCGCCGGACCGGATCGAACAGCATCGGGGCTGAAGCCCCTCCCACAAGAGCGTGCGCAGTCTTGCTGGAACAAGCGCGGCCCAGGAAAAAAACTCACCCGATTCTTTCGCCGCCGCGAATTCTTTTGTAGGAGGGGCTTCAGCCCCGATGCTTTTCTTTCAGATCGCCGGACCGGACCGAACAGCATCGGGGCTGAAGCCCCTCCCACAAGAGCATGCGCAATCTTGCTGGAACAAACGCGGCCCAGGAAAAAACTCACCCGATTCTTTCGCCGCCGCGAATTCTTTTGTAGGAGGGGCTTCAGCCCCGATGCTCTTCTTTCAGATCGCCGGACCGGATCGAACAGCATCGGGGCTGAAGCCCCTCCCACAAGAGCACGCGCAGTCTTGCTGGAACAAGCGCGGCCCAGGAAAAAAACTCACCCGATTCTTTCGCCGCCGCGGATTCTTTTGTAGGAGGGGCTTCAGCCCCGATGCTCTTCTTTCAGATCGCCGGACCGGACCGAACAGCATCGGGGCTGAAGCCCCTCCCACAAGAGCGCCAACTAGGCCGGCCGCAACCCATGCTCGCGCATCGCCGCCAGAATCGCGCTGCGCGCCGTGGCGATCGCCTCGGTCTCGACCACCCGCCGCGGCCGCCGGTCCAGCGTGCATTCCAGCCCCGCCGCCAACAGCGCCGAATGCGCCCGGCCCAGCGCATCGGCCTGCGCGTCCGGCAGCGCCGCCGCATCGCGCGCAGCGGCGATCAGGCCGGGCGTGTCGCGCGGCGACAGCAACGCCGGCGCCTGCGCCGAATCGCGCAGCACCAGGTACTGCAACAGAAATTCCAGATCGACCAGACCGCCCTCGCCCTGCTTGAGGTCGAAGTAAGCCGCGTCGCTGCGATCGAGTTCGGCCTGCATGCGCGCGCGCATGGCCGCGACATCGCCGCGCAGTTTGACGGCGTCGCGCATCCGCGCCAGAGTGCGCGCGCGCACGGCGTCGAACTTCCCGCGCAGGTCGGCGTCTCCGGCGACGAAACGCGCACGCACCAGGGCCTGATGTTCCCAAGTCCAGGCGCGTTCGTACTGGTACTCGCTGAAGCTCGCCAGCGACGACACCAGCAAGCCCTTCGCGCCGTCCGGCCGCAGCCGCACGTCGACATCGAACAAACGCCCGGCCGCGGTCACCGCGCCGAGCAAGGCGACGATCTTCTGCGCCAGCCGCGCGAACCAGCGCGGCGCGTCCAGCGGCCGCGCGCCGTCGGACGCCGCACCGCCTTCGACCGCGGGCGCGTCGTACAGGAACACCAGATCCAGATCGGACCCGAAGCCCAGTTCCTCGCCGCCCAGGCTGCCGTAGCCGAGCACGGCGAAGCGCGCATCCGGCACCCGTCCGTGCGCGGCGGCGACTTCCTGCTCGGCCATCGCCAACACCCGCACGACCACGCCGTCGGCCAGCCACGCCAACTGGCGCGCGCTGTCTTCGGCCGACTGGCGGCCGTCGCGCAAGGCCATCGCGATGCGGAAGCTCAGCGATTGGCGCACCTCGTTGAGCGCCTGCAGGCTGGCCTCGGTATCGTCGCCGCCGTCGAGTTCGGCGCAGGCCGCCAGCAATTCCTCGCGATCGGGCAAGGGGCCGACCACGCGCGCATCGAGCAATTCATCCAGCAGCAACGGATGCGAGGCCAGGCGCTCGGCCAGCAACGCGCTGCGCGAGACCACTTCGATCAACCGCGACAACGCCGCCGGTTGTTCGTCCAGCAAGGCCAGATAGGCGCTGCGCCGCAAGACGTTGTGCAGCAAGGCGAGCAGACGCTTGAGCGCGAGCATCGGCTGCGACGAGGCCGCCGCGCCCTGCAGCAGCGCCGGCAACACCCGGTCCAGGCGCGCGCGCACCGCATCGGACAGGCCGCGCACGCCGGGACTGCGGGCGAAATCGCGCAGCGCGGCGTCGGCATCGGCGGCCGCTTCGAAGCCGGCGTCGGCCAGCGTGTCGGCGTCGCCGGCTTCGGGCAGCGCGCGCCAGTACGCGGTCAGTGCATCGGGCGCGGCGCGGCGGCGGCGTGGCGCGAGCAGGGCTTCGAATTCGGCGGTGATGCGTTCGCGGCGGCGTTCGAGTTCGACCCGCAGCGCTGCCCAGTCGGCATACGCCAGGCCGCTGGCGATGCGCGCGCGATCGGCGTCGCCGCCGGGCAAGGCGTGGGTCTGCGCGTCGCGCAGCATCTGCAGGCGGTTTTCCAACTGGCGCAGATAGCGGTAATCGTCGGCCAGATGCTCGCCGGCTTCTTCGCCGATCTGCCGTTGCGCGACCAGTTCGCGCAACGCCGGCAGTAACCGCCTGCCACGCAGTTCGGCCTCGCGGCCGCCGCGAATCAGCTGCAGGGCCTGGACCAGGAATTCGATCTCGCGAATCCCGCCGGGCCCGCGCTTGATGTCGTCGGCCAGTTCCTTGCGCGCGACCTCGGCGCTGATCGCCGCCTTCATCGAACGCAAGCCGTCGAGCGCGCCGAAATCCAGATAACGGCGATACACGAACGGACGCAAGGCTTCCAGGAACCGCTCGCCGGCGTCGATGTCGCCGGCCACCGGCCGCGCCTTCTGCCAGGCGTAGCGTTCCCAATCGCGGCCTTCGCGCTGGAAGTACTGCTCCATCGCCGCGAACGACCACGCCACCCGGCCGGCGTTGCCGTACGGGCGCAGGCGCAGATCGACGCGATGGCAGAAGCCTTCCGCGGTGATTTCATCGAGCAGGTGCGCCAGTTGCTGACCGAGCTTGGCGAAATAGGTTTCCGCGTCGAGCGCGCGCGCCGGATCGCGGCCGTCGAATTGAGTGCTGCCGTCGTGTTCGTAGGCGTAGACCAGATCGACGTCGGAGCTGAAGTTGAGTTCGGCGCCGCCGAGCTTGCCCAGGCCGAACACGACCAGCCGCACGCGCTCGCCGTCGGCGCTGCGCACCGCGCCGTGGCGCTGTTCGAATTCGTTCTCCAGCGCATGCAGCGCGGTCTGCAGGCAGACCTCGGCCAGGTGCGTGCTGCCTTCGAGCGTGTCCTCGACGCTGTCCAGGCCCAGCACATCGCGCCAGATCAGTCGCGTCGAACCGGCGCTGCGGTAACGGCGCAGGCGCGTGCCCCAATCGCTGCGGTGTTCGGTGTCGAGGATCGGCGGCGGCGCGGGCGTTGCGCCGTCGTCCGCGGCGAGCGCCAGCAACACTTCGGGTTGGCGCACCAGGGTGTCGATGGCGAAATCGCTGACCACGGCGACGCGCACGAGCCGCGCGCGCAGGGACGGCTCATCGAGCGCGGCCTGCGCCTGCGGCGAGGCCGCGCGCAGCCGCATGATGGCGCGTTCGGCCAGCGCGGATTCGAGCGCGCCGGGATCGGCGGAAGGATTCGAGGGCGCGGATACGGACATGCGCGGATGATCGCATGTCGGTGCTTGTCGTCGGTGGCGCGCTGATGCGGCGGCGGTGTAGTGACTACGCGAGCTGCGGCCGTGATGACCGAGCTGCAGCGAAACTTTCGACGTAACTGCTATGCCGCAGCCCCGGCTCGCGCCGCTCTTGGGGCCGTTGGAAAAAGCAGGTTCGTCATTCCCGCGAAGGCGGGTTCCGCTTTACTTCGGCGGAGCCGAACATCCCGAGCCTTTAGCGTCATCCCTCAAGACCGTCATTCCCGCGAAGGCGGGAATCCAGTGCCTTTCGTGCGAGAACGTTTGAAGTCTCTGGATTCCCGCCTTCGCGGGAATGACGAGCAAAAAACGCAGAGGCTCCACACCCTGAGCAGAGGCTTGAACGGACTCTTACCGTCGCTTCGACTGCGCGCCGCGCAGCGGCATACGGGACTTGCGAAGCCCCGAAATCAATCGCCCAAGCCTGAAAATAAAAAAGCCCGCTTCCGGTAGAACCGGTAGCGGGCTTTGCTCCCTCCCCCACGTCGGGATGCGGGGCGATCGTGAAGGAACCGTTATCCCCTTTGCACGCTGCACTGCAAAACAGAACTTGCCGGTTCATTTGAAACGCTCGCAACCACCCCCGGCGGCTTATGCCAAAAGCTAATAACGCCAAGGGTGTTACCGATGCCATCGAAATCCGCGCTGTGACCCTGCACGGATCGAGGCGACCGCGGGCGAGAAAACTGAATAGGGAAAGGGGGTGACCATTTGCGCCAAGCGCTTCGGTTCCGCAACGCCTTCGGGCGGCCGGATTGGCCTCGCCCGGCCGTGACTGTCGTTACTTGGCTAGCCGGCGCCGCGCCGCACCCGGTTCCGACACGATCGACAGCGCAAGGATCAGTTCCATGCCCCACCCCGCATCGCGCGCCCCCGACCGCGCATGGCAGCGACCGCCGTATGGCGGCATCCTGTCGGTCTGCGCCCTGCTTTGCGCACTGCCTGCTTGTTCCCAGAACCGATCCGGCCAGGAGGCCACCATGACCGCCGCTCCTCAAACCCCGAGCCCGCTGACCGGCGAGGACGTCAGCCGGCGCGTGCTGAAACTGATCGGCAGCCTGCGCTCCAACGCCGACCTCACCCTCGAACACCTGCAACAGCACACCGGCCTGAGCATGCAGCGCGCCGCCAACGGCGACGGCTCGTTCGGCACCGGCGCGCGCATCGACGCGAACTGGTCCTACAACCTGTTCGTCGGCCCCGTGCTCGGCGAATCCCGGAACCAGCTGACTTTCGATTTCGCCCGCAACGGCGACCCGGCCGCGCCGATGACGCCGGTGTGCGGCATGGACTTCGACGACTACGCGCGCGAACTCAAGCGCATGGGCTTTCAGGACAGCCTGGTGCGCGCCGAGCACGGCCGCATCAGCTATTGGAATTTCCGCGGCCCGGTGACCCTGCGCGTGTTCGTCGAAGGCGAATCCAACGAGTCGCCGGAAAAAATCGGCCATCAGTGCGTGAAGACCATCACCGTCGAATAAGCGCCGCGCTCGATCAGGCCAGGAGGCCGCCATGTCCAAACCCATCAGCGCCGATCTGCAGAAGCTGCTCGACGATTTCGGCAAGCAACCCGGCGTCAGCGCCAACGCGGTGAAGAACCTCACCGACACCATCAAGGGCTCGCCCGCGCTCACCGATCAGTTGAACGGCGCGGTCGCCGCCGGCCATCTGAAATCGTTCAAGGCGCTGACCGATCCGAACATGGGCGGCGCCTACAACGGCGGCACCCAGAGCATGTCCCTGCCGGTCGCCGGCCTGGACGCGGGCTTCAACAAGGGCGAGATCACCTTCGTGCTGGGCCACGAAGTGCAGCACGGCTTCAACCGCGCCGCGCGCGACGCGGTGCGCTCGACCTTCTACACCGACGCGCAGGCGCTAGCGAAGAATCCGGCCGCCGTGCACGACTACACGCCGCTGTTGAACAAGGTGATCGAAGGCGACCGCGTCAACGAATCCACCGCCAACATCGCCGGCTGGAACGCGCTGGTCAGCGCGGCGAAGGAAGCCAAGCCCACCGCGACCCTGGGCGATGTCTACAACATGCAGCCCGGCCGCGCCTCGGATTTCATCGCCCGCACCGGCACCGCGCCCAACTTCGCCTACGCCGCCAAGCCCGGGCTCACGCTCGCAGCCGACCTCACCATCGCGGTCAATCCGGCCAACACCGCCGGCATGGCCAAGTACTACTACGATCTGCCGCCGGCCAGCACCGGCCTGGGCTACGGCGGCAATTCCGACTATCCCAACTATCACGGCGCGATCTATCTGCCGATGATCAGCCAATGGGAACAGGCGCACGGCCGCACCGCCGACGGCGGCAAGCCGCAGGTGCACATCAACATGAATTCGCTGCATCTCAATCGTGAAATCATGGAGACCAACGGCCTGGACCTGGGCGCGGCGACCAAGCAGCCTTACTTCGACACCAGCACCACGCCGCCGACCGCGGCGAATTTCCACCACACCAAGGACACGCACCGGCCGGTGCGCGATCCGATCGCGCCGACCCACGACGCTCCGGCGCATGGCCACGATCCGTTGTTGCAAGGCATCCGCGACAAGGTCCAGGCCGAGTTCGCCCGCCACGGCAGCCCGCTGTCCGAGCGCGACGCCGACCGCGTCGCCGCGGCGCTGGCGGTGCAGAGCAAGAGCGCCGGCATGGGCCCGCCCGATCACGTGGTGTTGAGCGTGGACCCGGCGACGAAGGAAATCGGCAAGACCGTGTTCCTGGTCAAGGGCGAACTCGACAGCCCCTCGCACACTCGCGTGAGCGTGTCGCGGCAGCAGGCGCCGCCGCTCGAAGATTCGTTGCGTCAGCTCGAATCGGCCACGGCCGACGCACCGGCGCAAAACGCGCAGCAGGCGGCGAAGACGATCCAGCAGTAAACAATTCTGCGATAGCCGCTCAATCCCGGCGCGATCCCCCCCGCAACAACGCGGGGGTTCGGTCGTGCGCGGTGTCCTGTCGCGCCGGCTTTCGCCGTTGATCAAGCGAGCGCGCCGACTCGCCCTGCGAGACGCCGTTCTCACTGCAGGTCCGGCATCGCCGGGTGACGCGGCTGGGCTCTCGATCCGGGAACCATCGTCCCCCGGCGCGGACGGACCGGCAGCACGCAGCACCGTCGAAGAGCGGCCGCGCGCGATGAGTTCGCGAAACCGCGGCCGCCCGCGACGGGCAACAGGGGCCATGACCGATCTCGCAGCAACGCAGCCGTAAACGACGGCGCGGCGCGCCCGTGGGCGTCCGCAATTCGCAGGCAGTCGAACCCAGCGCCGTTCCCGCACTTCACTCATTCCATCAGGAGCCCAGCATGGAACGCATTCATTCCTTCTCCGCCGCCGGTACGCGGCTTCGTCTTGCGCGCACTCCGCTCGCGGCCGCCGCGGCCGTCGCCTGCCTGTTCGCGGCCGCGCCGTTCGCGCTGTCCGCGCAGGATGCGAGCAAGTCCGCCGCCGCGGCCAGACTGGCGCCGCGCGCGCTAGAGCAGCCGGTGCTGGCGCGCATGCTGCGCTCGCAGGACGTCAAGCCGCTGCTGAGCCTGACCCCGGCCGGCGCCAAGCCGCTGGACACGCACGAGGCCAAGCTCGATCTGCGCATCGCCTTTACCGAATCGAAGATCTGGAATCCCAACAGCCAGCGCTACGACAAAGTGAAACTGCGCTCGTACCAGAGCCCAGGCACCGATCCGGACGTGCCCTTCGTCGCTCCGACCATCGTCACCTCGCCGGGCGAGACCGTGCGCATCCGCCTCCACAATCAATTGCCGCCGCAGCCCGACTGCCACCCGGCCAACATCAACATTCCGCACTGTTTCAACTCGACCAACCTGCACTCGCACGGCCTGTGGGTCAGCCCCACCGGCAACAGCGACAACGTGCTGCTGACGCTGCGCCCGGGCGTCAAGTTCGAGTACGAATACAACCTGCCCGCCGACCATCCCGCCGGCACGTTCTGGTATCACCCGCATCTGCACGGCTCCACCGCGCTGCAGGTGTCCAGCGGCATGGCCGGCGCGTTGCTGGTGCGCGGCGATCGCCTGCCCGGCAGCGACCGCACCGGCGATGTCGATACGCTGCTGCGCGATGAGACCGGCGCGGCGATGCCGGAACGGTTGCTGATGTTCCAGCAGGTCGCCTACGCCTGCCGCGGCACCGACGGCAAGATCAAGACCGACAAGAACGGCTTCTGGACCTGCGGCGAAAACGACACCGGCCAGATCGACAACTACGACGATCAATTCGGCTTCGGCGTGTGGCAGAAATCCGGCCGCCACACCAGCATCAACGGCACCGTGCTGCCGACCTTCAACGGCCTGGTCGCCGGCCGCGTCGAGCGCTGGCGCCTGCTTCACGCCGGCGTGCGCGATACCGTCAATCTGCAATTGCGCGAAGTCGATGCCGCCTCGGCCAGCATCGCCGGCCTGTCCGGCGCGGCCCTGGACAACTGGGTGACCCAGCACTGCACCGGCGCGCCGCTCAAGCAGTTCGAAGTCGCCAGCGACGGCCTCACCCACGCCAAGACCATCGTCAAGACCGAGAACGTGCTGCAGCCCGGCTACCGCAGCGACGCGCTGGTGGTGTTTCCCAAGGCCGCCAAGTACTGCGTGCTCGACGCCGCCGCGCCCGCCAGCGCCAGCATCACCAACGCCCCGGAAGACCGGCAGTTGCTCGGCATCGCCGAGGTCGGCGGCGCGGCGAAGGTCGACGACGTGGAAGCGTTCGTGACCGAAAAACTGGTGGCATCGGCGCAGCAGCAGATGCCCGCCAGCGTGCGCGAACGCGTCGTCGCCGGCTTGCGCGATCACCTGCGCCTGGACGACTTCATCCCGCACCGGACCATCGAAAAAGGCGAGATCAACGGCAAGGGCCAGGACGTGGTGTTCAACATCGAGGACGTGGTCGAGGACGGCAAGAAGCGCACCGTCTACATGGTCGATGGCAAGCCTTACGATCCTGCCGCGGCGCGCGACCTGATCCTGGGCAACGTCGAAGAGTGGCGCCTGACTTCGCTGGTGGGCGGCCATCCCTTCCACATCCACGTCAACCCGTTCCAGATCGTCAGCATCCTCGACGACAAGGGCAAGGAAGTCAGCGTGACCGGCGACGTGGACGACAAAGGCAAGCTGGTCGATCCGCAGTACGCCAACCTGCAGGGCACGTGGAAAGACACCTTGTTCGTCAAGAAGGGCTATCACCTGCTGGTGCGCACCCGTTACGAGCGCTACATCGGCGAGTACGTCCTGCATTGCCACATCCTCGATCACGAGGACCAAGGCATGATGCAGAACGTGCGCGTGCTGGTGCCTGACGGCAAGGGTGGCGGTATTTCGGCTAGCAGCCATCATTGATGGTGGCAACGCATCGCCGCGGTAGCGGCGATGCGAGAGCGAGGTGCGAGCTGTGAACGCATACGCTGGTTGAGCAATGATGGAGCCCCTCTCCCGCTCGCGGGAGAGGGAGCATCTCGCAAGCGACGAAGGCGACCTGCGTCATCGCCACGGACCGCGCCTCAGCGCTTCCCGCGCTTCTCGTAATCCGCCATATCCACCCGAAGAATCCGCCGCAGCTCCAAAATCGCCTGCGGCGTCTCCTGCACGCTGTGGCCGGACACGATCACCTTCTCCGACAGTGCGCCGTCCAGATGGGCGCTGCGGTACGGCACCGCGCCGTCGCTGGACTGCAGCAGCGGCAGCTTGGTGTCGCGCTGGCCGACGATGGTGTGATACGGCAGACCCGATTCGATCGGCAGGTCTTCGGTGCTGCGCATGAACAACGAATTCGGACTCAGATCGTCCGGCCCGGTCGGCGGGCGGCCTTTGCGGAAACCCAGCTTCTGCAATTCGTCCTGGTTGACCTGGGTGCGCTGGATCAATTCGGCGGTATCGCGCAGCACGTCGAACGGCAGGCGGATCAGTTTGCGCACCATGCGCAGCGGCCAGGCGTCGCTGACCACCGCGCCGCGATGCGGCGAGGCCAGGAACACGGCGCGGCCGAACTGCGGCATCGGCCGGAACACGGTCAACGCGCGCACCAGCGGCTCCTGGCCCAGGCGCTGGGCGGCGGCCGGGTCGAAGGAGCGCAGGGTTTCGTCCATCACGTGCTCGCCGCTGTCGCTGACCAGCAGCCGCGCGATCACCCCGCCCATGCTGTGTCCGACCAGCACCGCGTCGTGGCTGGCGACGTCGTCGCCTTCCGGGTCGTAGTGTTCGAACGTCTTGCTCAGGGCCGAGTCGATCGCCAGACGATTGGACAGGATGCCCATGTTGGTCGGATAGAACACCTGCCACAGCTGATAGCGCTTGCGCAGGGTTTCGTCGCCGAGGATTTCGTTGGCCAGGTTGACCCAGGCCTCCGGGCTGCTGGCCAGTCCGTGCACCAGCACGATCACGCGTTTGTCCGGATCGTAAGGCTGGTTGAGATAGATGCGCGGCTGGAAGCTGCGCGCCTGCTTGGGCCGCAGCAGGCTCGACAGGCTCAGCCGCGCCAGTTCCGAACGCGCCAGCCACACGCCGTAGGCCGCCGAGTAGTTCGCCGCCAGCGGCACCTTGCGCCCGCCGATGGTCTCGCTGTCGATGCGATACGGGTTGTAGATGTCCATGCTGGCCTCGCGGCTGGCCAGCACGCCGTCGAGGCCGTCGCCGGCGAAGCGCAGGGTCGCGGTCACCGGCAGATAGCGGGTATCGCGGTAGGGAACGTCCTCGGCGTCGGGGGCCTGCGGCGAACGCCGCGGAAACACCGCGACCAGTCCGGTGCCGAATCCATCGCGCCGATACACCGCGCGCAGATTGTCGAACCCCAGGCTGTCGGAGGCGAGCAGGGCCTCGGGTTGCTTGCCGATCTCGGAGGCTTCGTAGCCGTGCAGGCCGATCCCCAGGTTCATGCCGCCGACGTGCAGCGGCGTCGCCCCGACCTGGCCGCGGCTGGCTTCGAACGCCGATTGCGCGACCACATCGACCGCGCGGTTGTAGTACTGCAGCACGCGCTCCTGGCGCGCTTCGAACACGCGCTGCTCGGGCGTGCGCGGGGTCAGGAACAGATAGGCGTAGGCATAGCGCGCGGTCTCGATCGCCGCGCGGGTGCGCTCGTCGCTGGCGACTTGCGCGGCGACCTCGGCCGAGGCCGGGGCGAGACCGGCATCGCCCGACCCGGTGGCCGCGGCCTTGCGCCTGGACCAGCCCGCGCTTTCGGCCGCCTTGCTCAGCGTCGCCGGCGCGGCGTTCATGCGCAGCAACTGCAGTTCCGACGCGGTCGCCAGCCAGTCTTCGATCGGCGCGAGCGCGCGCAGTTGCTGGATGCACGGCGCGGCGTCCTTCGCGCACTGGTCCGGGTCGAGCCCGGCCGAGCCGAGCGCGGTGGCCGCCGAGGTGCTCAGCTTGCCGCCGTTGAGCGCATCGAGATTGCGCTCGGCGGCGATCTCGCCGAAGCCGCGCTCCTTGACCTTGACCACGGCGCAGCCGCTGGTCAGCGCGATCAGCAGACAGGGCAGAAGCAGTACGGATACGCGCATGCGGGAAGTCTTCGTCGGGGGCGAGCGCATTGTCGAGCGCGGGCGGGGCGGAGTAAATCGATGGGGACGCTTTTGTGGGAGGGGCTTCAGCCCCGGTGCTTTCCGATCCGATGCGGCGATCTGAAGGAAAAGCGTCGGGGCTGAAGCCCCTCCCACAAAAGCCCTCCCATAAACCCCCTTCTGCAAAAAGCCTTTCCTGCAAAAGCCCCCTCACGAGGGTCCGGGCAAAAAAGAACCCCGCCTTTCGGCGGGGTTCCTGGTGTTGCTTCACGGCGATCGGTGGATCAGAAATCCATACCGCCCATGCCGCCCATGCCGCCGCCGCCCGGCATCGCCGGCTCGTCCTTCTTCGGCAGCTCGGCGACCATCGCTTCGGTCGTGATCATCAGGCCGGCGATCGAAGCCGCGTTCTGCAGCGCGGTGCGGGTGACCTTGGTCGGGTCCAGGATGCCGAACTCGAGCATGTCGCCGTATTCGCCGTTGGCGGCGTTGTAACCGAACGCGCCGGCGCCTTCCTGGACCTTGTTCAGGATGACCGACGGCTCTTCGCCGGCGTTGGTGACGATTTCGCGCAGCGGGGCTTCCATCGCGCGCAGGGCGATCTGGATGCCGTGGTTCTGGTCTTCGTTGGCGCCCTTCAGGCCGGCGATGGCCGCCTTGGCGCGCAGCAGCGCGACGCCGCCGCCCGGGACGATGCCTTCTTCCACGGCAGCGCGGGTGGCGTGCAGCGCGTCTTCGACGCGAGCCTTCTTTTCCTTCATTTCGATTTCGGTCGAAGCGCCGACCTTGATCACCGCAACGCCGCCGGCCAGCTTGGCCACGCGCTCTTGCAGCTTCTCGCGATCGTAGTCCGACGAGGTCTCTTCGATCTGCGCCTTGATCTGCTTGATGCGGGCCTGGATCGAATCGCCGTCGCCGGCGCCGTCGATGATGGTGGTGTTCTCCTTGGAGACCTGCACCTTCTTCGCGCGGCCCAGATCCTTGATCGTAGCCTTCTCGAGCTGCAGACCGACTTCTTCCGAGATCACGGTGCCGCCGGTGAGGACGGCCATGTCTTCCAGCATCGCCTTGCGACGGTCGCCGAAGCCCGGAGCCTTGACGGCGCAGACCTTGACGATGCCGCGGATGGTGTTGACCACCAGGGTCGCCAGCGCTTCGCCTTCGACTTCTTCCGCGACGATCAGCAGCGGCTTGCCGGCCTTGGCCACGCCTTCCAGCACGGGCAGCAGGTCGCGGACGTTGGAGATCTTCTTGTCGTACAGCAGCACGTAGGGGTCGTCCAGTTCGGCCGACATCGACTGCTGGTTGTTGATGAAGTACGGCGACAGGTAGCCGCGGTCGAACTGCATGCCCTCGACGACGTCGAGCTCGTTCTCCAGGCCCGAACCGTCTTCAACGGTGATCACGCCTTCCTTGCCGACCTTGTCCATCGCCTGGGCGATCAGGTCGCCGATGTCGGCGTCGGAGTTGGCGGAGATCGCGCCGACCTGGGCGATTTCCTTGCTGGTGGACGACGGCTTGGACAGCTTCTTCAGCTCGGCCACCGCTTCGACCACGGCCTTGTCGATGCCGCGCTTGAGGTCCATCGGGTTCATGCCGGCGGCGACCGCCTTCATGCCTTCGCGGATCAGCGCCTGGGCCAGCACGGTCGCGGTGGTGGTGCCGTCGCCGGCGTTGTCGGAGGTCTTGGAAGCGACTTCCTTGACCATCTGCGCGCCCATGTTCTCGAACTTGTCCGCCAGTTCGATCTCCTTCGCGACGGACACGCCGTCCTTGGTGATCGTCGGCGCGCCGAAGCTCTTTTCGAGCACGACGTTACGGCCCTTCGGGCCGAGGGTGGCCTTGACGGCATTGGCGAGAATATTTACGCCGCGCACCATCTTGGCGCGTGCGTCCTCACCGAAACGAATTTCTTTGGCAGCCATGGTGAAACTCCGGGAATTGGGAATGGGGAATCGGGAATGGAAAGAGCAGAAGCGGTGGAATCGGCATGGGCGGGAACGTCAGCGCAAGCGCTTTGACGATTCCCGATTCCCCATTCCCGATTCCCGGCTCGCTCAGCCGACGATCGCGAGAACGTCGTCTTCCTTGAGGATCTTGTATTCGACGCCGTCCTGCTTGTAGGAGCTGCCCGAGTACTGGCCGTAGATGACCTTGTCGCCGACCTTGAGCTTCGGCGCGCGCACGCTGCCGTTGTCCAGGGCCTTGCCTTCGCCAACGGCGACGATCTCGCCCTTGGTGGACTTTTCCTTGGCGGCGTCGGGGATGATGATGCCGCCGGCGGAGACTTCGTCGGCTTCGATCGGCTTGACCACAACGCGGTCATAAAGCGGCTTGAGATTCATGGCGACCTCTGTAAGTGACTGAATGGGTGGAGAAAGAACGGTAATTTTAGCAGTCGCCCCCGTCGAGTGCCAACGGCGGGGACAAAAGCGCCCGGCAAGCCGGGACTGCACGCTTAATGAGGGGCGCCGGCGGGCTTTCAAGGGGGCGGGCGAATAAATCCTTCGCGCCGCCCGCCCGGGACCGGACCGGTTCCGGCCCCAGGATCGGCGCCGGACGCCGACAGGCTCCCATCGCCAGGCGAAATCGGGATGACAGGGCGGCCGCCGCGGATCGGGTTCAGGCCTCGGGCGGCGCACGCCCCGGCCGGTTCGCCTCAGTCGTGCAGGGACTTGAGGTATTGAGTCGGCGTCGCGCCCAGATGGCGCCGGAACATGGCGATGAAAGCGCTGACGCTGTCGTAGCCCAGGTCCAGCGCGACCGCGGTCACCGCTTCGCCGGCGGCTAGCCGCTCCAGCGCGCGCATCAGCCGCGCGCGTTGCCGCCACTGCGGCAGGCTGTAGCCGGTTTCGGCGCTGAAGCGGCGGCTCAGGCTGCGCCCGGACAGATGCGCGTGCTCGGCCCACTCGCCCAGGCCGCGCGGGTCGGCCGGGTCGTCGATCAGTCCCTGGCCAATGCGCGCACCTTGAGCGATCCGCGCGCCGCCGCATCGTTGCGCGCGCAAGCCGAACAGCACATCCGCGACGCCTTGCCGGCCTTGCGCGCCGTGGGTTTGTTCGAGGTGCTGGAAATTCGCGATGCGCGGTGGCGCGAGTGGATCGATTCGATGGCGTGAGGCTGGCCGCATCGCCGACACCGGCGAGCTACAAGCGTTTGTGCATCCGCACACAGGCCAGACTCACTCCGCTGGGATGCGCGTATGCGTCTTCGCCGATCGCCTGGAATCCCATCGCCTGATAAAACGCCACGGCATTGAGCGAAGACGCCACCGTCAACGCCGGCAGGCCGTGGGCGCGGGCGATCGCGTCGATCTCGCCCATCAGCCGCGCGCCCAGGCCGCGGCCGCCGTGCGCGGGATCGACGAACATCGCCTCGACCTCGGCGCCGTCCAGATCGACGATGCCGTAGCCGAGCAATTCGCCGTCGTCCTCGATCAGCACCGCGCCGCCGGCGGCGATCATGCGCGCGTAGGAATCCGGCAACGGCGAAGCCGACCACGCCGCGACGGTCGCGGCGTCGTAATGGCTGATGCAGGTCGCGCGTACCGCCCGCGTGCGCAGCGCCCACAGGCGCGCGGCTTCGTCGCTGCGCGCCGGGCGCGGCGGCGGCAGGGCGCGCGCGTTGGAGGGGGGCGAAGACATGCGGGCGTTCCGTAGAGATCCGGCCTCACGATAATCCACGCCCGCGCCAACCGCGATGCCGGCCGCGCGCGTACTAGACTGCCGATCCCCGCCTTCGCCAGGACCCGACCATGTCGTCCGTCACCTCCCCCGCCGAAATCGCCGCATCGCTCACCGAACTGTGGTCGCCGCGGGTGGTGGCCGAGGTGGACGAGGCCTACATCAAGGTCGCGCGCGTGCACGGCACCCTGGCCTGGCACAGCCACGCCGACGAGGACGAGTTGTTCTACGTGCTCAAGGGCCGGCTGGTGATCGAGATGGAAGAGCGCAGCGTCGAGCTGGGCGCGGGCGAGATGTTCGTCGTGCCTAAGGGCGTGCGGCACAACCCGATCGCCGACGAGGAATGCCATCTGCTGTTGATCGAGCGCAAGACCACGCAGCACACCGGCGACGTGGTCACCGACAAGACGCGATCGCTGCAGGAGCAGTTGCGGCCGCTGGGCTGATCCCGGCGCATCGGCCGCGGCCGCGATTCGGCGCCACAAAAAGAAAGAGCGCGTCCCGTGGAACGCGCTCTTTGGTGCGGAGATGGCCGTCCTGCGCATGGCGCGATCCTGCGCCCGTCCCCCGAACCGACCTCGTGTCTTGCCGAAGTCCGTATCGGCGAGGTGCCATATTCCGAAGTCCTCATCACGGTTGCTACACCACCGGGTCGTGTTTTTGGCTACTTTTGCTGGCTCTTACACTTGTTCGAACGGCTAAGCTGTTGTATTTATTGATTGCACCGGCACGCAACGCTAGCGAAAACGCACTAGGTCTTGTGTCTATTGCTCACCGGGTGAATATCGGTAGCAGTAGCGGAAAAACTCCCTAAAAACTGCCCAAAACTGTCACATGACGCCGCAGCAGCGCATACGTCTCGCCCGTCGCCACGCCGGTCTGTCGCAAGCTGCGCTGGGCGCGGCGGTCGGCGTCCAGCGCAGCGCGGTCGGGCACTGGGAATCGGCCCAGGGCAAGTTCCCCAGCGTCTCCCATCTGCGCGAAGTGGCGATGGTGACGGGCGTCCAGTTCGAGTGGCTGGCCACCGGCCGCGGCAAGATGAGCCTGTCGCAGGACACGGCGATGGATTCGGTCGCCGCCGCCGATGCGCTGTTGATCGACGATCCCTTGGAACTGCGGCTGATCGCCGCGTTCCGCGAGGCGCCGACCCGGTCGAGGGCGCCGTTGGTGGAGGTCGCCGAGCAATTGGCGGAGTTGCGTACCGGGCGGCCGCGCAGCAGCGGCGGCAAGGCGCGCGGGGCGGCTTGAGGGAAGAAGCTTTTGCAAAAGGGCTTTTGTGGGAGAGCTTTTGTGGGAGGGAGCTTTAGCCCCGATGCTCTTCGTTCCGCTTGCAGCGATCTGAAAAAAGAGCATCGGGGCTAAAGCTCCCTCCCACAACGAAGAGCATCGGGGCTAAAGCTCCCTCCCACAAAAGCTTAAAGGCGCCGCCCTGCTGGCACAGTCCATGTGGCCAAGCGCGACCCCCGTCGCTGTTTCGCGATGCCGTCGCCGCTCCCCGGGCCGACGCTGTCACAAAGCCCGACTAGACTCGACCGACGCGCCCTGGGGAGGGCGCCCGAATCGCGCCGGCGGTTCGCCGCACGGCGACCGAGCGCGATGCCACTCAAAAGGAGCCGTATCGATGCCCAAGTCCGTTGCTGGCTGTTCCACTCTCATGTCCGCGCGCCGCACCGGCGCTCTCACGCTCGCCATCGCCGCGCTGTTGCCGACGATGGCCCCGGCCGCCGTGTTCATCAACGAATTCCATTACGACGACGCCACCTCATCGGGCGATGTCGGCGAGCGCATCGAGGTCGTCGCCACGGCCGGCGAAACGCTCAGCAATTACCGCGTCTATCTCTACAACGGCAGCACGCCGTCGTCGGCGACCAGCTACGACAACGATCTGGTCCCGGCCGGCAGCGTGGTGACCTGCGGCGGCAGCGTGCGCATCGCCACGCTGAGCTATCCCACCAACGGCATCCAGAATGGCTCCAACGACGGCTTCGCCCTGGTCGATGGCAGCGGCGCGGTGGTGCAGTTCCTGAGCTACGAAGGCGGAATCACCGCCAGCAACGGCCCGGCCTCGGGCAAGACCAGCACCAATCTGCCGGTGTCGGAATCCGGTTCGGCCGCGGCCGGCACCTCGCTGCAGTTGTCCGGCAACGGCAGCGCGTATTCGCAGTTCACCTGGCAGAGCTCGGCGACCCAGACCTTCGGCGCCTGCAACAACGGCCAGACCTTCACCGGCAGCGCGCCGAACACGCCGCCGAGCGTGAGTTCGACCACGCCGTCCAACGGCTCGACCAGCTTCCCGGCCGCCGGCGATCTGGCGGCGAACTTCAGCGAAGCGGTGACGCTGGCCAGCGGCGCGCTGACGCTGCAGTGCGCGACCTCCGGCGCGGTCGCCCTGACCTATCCGTCCAGCGGCACCGCCATCACCGCCTCCACCGGCACCGCGCTGCACGCCGGCGAGGCCTGCACCTTCACCGTCGTGGCGAGCAAGGTCACCGATGCCGGCGGCGCCACGCCGGCCGCGAACACGGTGGTCAACTTCAACGTCGCCAGCGGCGGCGGCGCGCCGACGGGCTACTACTCGCACGTCAACACCAGCAGCGCCAGCCAGCTGCGTTGCTCGCTGCACGAGACCATCAAGGGCCACACGGTCTATCCGTACAGCGGCGGCACCACCAACACCTGGTCGATCCTGGAAATCGCCGACGAAGATCCGAACAACGCCGGCCGCATCCTCGATGCGTACAAGAACCGCAGCTTCGTCAAGATCACCGACCGCGCGGGCAGCGGCAGCGGGGTGAAGTACAACCGCGAACACACCTGGCCGAACTCGCTCGGCTTCGGCACGGCGACCGGCAACCTCGGCCTGCCGTACGCGCCGTACACCGATACCCACATGCTGTATCTGACCGACGCCGGCTACAACGCCGATCGCGGCAACAAGCCCTTCGCCGATTGCTCGCTGTCCAGCGGCTGCGGCGAGCGCGTCACCGAAGTCAACAACGGCAGCGGCGGCGGCAGCGGCGTGTATCCGGGCAACTCCAACTGGTTCAAGACGCCCGACGGCAACAGCGGCTCGTTCCAGGTCTGGGGCAAGCGCCGCGGCGACATGGCGCGCGCGGTGCTGTACATGGCGATCCGCTACGAAGGCGGCACCGATCCGAACAACGGCCAGAGCGAGCCGGATCTGGAACTGACCGACGACCGCAGCAAGATCGTCATCACCTCCTCGTCGCCGGCGTACATGGGTTTGCTGACCACGCTGTTGTCGTGGCATCAGGCCGATCCGCCGGATGCCGCCGAGAAGGCGCGCAACGAAGTGATCTACAGCTTCCAGGGCAACCGCAACCCGTTCATCGATCATCCGGAATGGGCGACGGCCTCGCTGTTCAACTCGGCCAAGCCGGCGAGCTGCCAGCTGATTCCGTAAGCGCCCGCGGTTCATTGCGATACGACGAAGGCCCGCGATCGCGGGCCTTCGTTTTTTGCAGAGACTTCGAGGTCTTTGTAGGAGGGGCTTCAGCCCCGATGCTTTTGTTTCAGATCGCTGTGAACTTAGACAAGGTCTGAGCGAAGAGCATCGGGGCTGAAGCCCCTCCTACAAGAGACCTCGAAAGACTTCCGCTCAATCGAAAATCACCACCGGTTTGCCCACCTGCCGCTCCTCCGCGATCGACGCGATCGCCCGCGCCCCGTCTTCGAACGAAAACCGCGCGCCCACGACCGGACGGATGCGATGGGCTTCGACCTCGTCCAGGTACGCGCGCAAATCCTGCAAGCTGCCGACGCTGACGCCGTGGATGTTGAGCTGGCGCGCCATGATCGGGCCGATCACATTGCCGTCCACGTTCATGCTCTGCAGAAACCCGATCACCGCGATGTGGGCGTTGTCGGCCGCGGCCTGCAACAACTGCAGGAATTGCTGCCCGCCCACGACATCGACGATGCCGTCCACGCCGCGTCCGCCGGTGAGTTCGCGCACCGCCGCGGACAAATCCGCGCGCTGCCTGTAGTCGACGACGGCGCGCGCGCCGAGCGAGCGCAACAGTTCGGCCTTGCCCGCATCGCCGGTGGTCGCGATCACCTCCACGCCGCGCGCGGCGGCCAGTTGCAGCGCCATCAGCGAGACGCTGCCGGTGCCCTGCACCAGCAGCTTCGCGCCGGGCTGCAACTGCAGTTTGCGCAGCGCGGTCCAGGCGGTGAGACCGGACACCGGCAAGGTCGAGGCCTCGGCGTCGTCGAGAAACCGCGGCGCGCGCGCGATCGCGTCGGCCGGCAGCACGATCGAGCGCGCCAGCCAGCCGTCGAGCGGGCCGCCGAGCTTGCTCAGGTGGTTCTCGGACTTGAACGGGCCTTCGCGCCAGGCGGTGGTGTAGTGGCCGATCACCCGTTCGCCGACGGCGAAGTCGGCCACGCCCGCGCCGAGCGCGTCGATCCGGCCGACGCCGTCGGACAGCGGCACGAACGGGCGCGGCAGCTCAGGTTGGTAGCGGCCGGTGGCCAGGGCGTAGTCGCGGTAGTTGATCGAGGCGGCGGCGACCCGGACCCGCACCTGGCCGGGGCCGGGCTGGGGTTCGGGCAGGTCGAGGCGGCGCAGGCTGTCGAGGCTGTGGCCTTGGAGTTGGAAGGCATCCATGACGGGGTTCCTGGGAGCGTGGGGTCGGGATGCACAGGCTATTGTTGAGTCATCCGTTGATATAGGATCAGCCAGACAACTCATCATTGAGAGTGTCTCAATAATGATCGGCGGCCTGTACTCCGAACTCGAGGCCTTCGAGGCCATCCTCCAGCACGGCAGTTTCACCGCCGCGGCCCGGCAGCTGCAGGTGACGCCGGGCGCGATCACGCGCCGGCTCAACACCCTGGAAGCGCGCCTGGGCGCCAAGCTGCTCAATCGCTCGACCCGGCGCCTGAGCCTGACCGAATCGGGCCGCCACTATTACGCCGAGGTCGCGCCGGCGCTGGCGCAGATCCTGGCCGCGGGCGAACGCGTCCACGACTTGTCGGCGCAGCCGCGCGGCGAGCTGCGGGTGTCGGTGCCGATGAATTTCGGCCGGCTGTACGTGATCCCGCATCTGCCGGCGTTTCTCGATCGCTATCCGGGGATCTCGCTGGACGTGCAGTTCGACGACCGTTTCGTCGATCTGATCGGCGCCGGCTTCGACGCCGCGATCCGGATCGGCGCGCTCAGCGATTCGCGCCTGGTGGCGCGGCGGATCGCCGAGACCCGGCGCATCCTGGTCGCCTCGCCCGACTATCTGCATCGGCGCGGCGCCCCGGCCGCGCCGGCCGAGCTGATCGACCACGACTGCCTGCACTACACCTTGTTCCGCGACACCCCGACCTGGGAATTCCAGCGCGATCGCGAACCGCTGCGGGTGCCGGTGCGCGGGCGGCTGAAGGCCAACTACGGCGTGCCGCTGGTCGATGCGGCGGTGCGCGGCGGCGGGATTCTGCAGACGGCGACGTTCGCGGTCGCGCATGAGTTGGCGTCGGGGGAACTGGTCGAGGTGATGCCGGATTGGAGTCTGCTGCCGATCGGGATCTATGCGGTGTATCCGGGGCGCGAGTATCGGCCGCGGAAGGTCGAGGCGTTTATCGATTTTCTTGAAGAGACGATTGGCCGGCCGGCGGTGTGGGATCGGGTGATTGCGGGGGATGAGGTGAGTCGCGGCGGGTAGAGCGAATCCCCCGCGCGGTGGGTTCGCTTCGACTTCGTGGCGGCACCGGGCGCTCGCCCCCTTTTTCAAAGGGGGCAATGGTTCGCGCGCTAACCCACCCGGCAAACCGACGCCCCCACCAGATCGATTCCCCTTTGAAAAAGGGGCCAGGGGGGGATTTGCTCTTAACCCGCGTACCGCAACTCCCAGTTCCCCTCACACTGCCCCCTCATTCCGTTTTCGCACCATTTGCTGAAAGCTTTACCGATACCCACCCCCGCAACGATGACTACCCAGCCCCCTTCAAGCTCCTCCACCGAACGCCCCGCCTCGCCCTGGCGCCGCGTCGCGTCGTTGATCGCCAGCCTGGCGATCCTGGCGCTGGCCCTGCACGCGCTCGCCGGCGAATTCACCGAACAGGGCTATCGCTCGATCCGCCACGCCTTCCAGCAGATCGACGCCGCCCGCATCGGCCTGGCGTTCGCGCTGAGCCTGGCCAGCTACGCCTGCCTGGTCGGATTCGACGCGGTCGGCCTGCGCCGCAACGCCAGCAAGGTCAAACCGCTGCGGCTGATCGTCACCGCGTTCCTGGCCAACGCGGTCGGCCATACCCTCGGCTTCGCCGCCCTCACCGGCGGCGCGGTGCGGCTGCGCGGCTACGGCGCGGCCGGGTTGTCCCTGGCCGACATCGGCCAAGTGGTGCTGATGAGCACGCTGGGCTTCGTGTTCGGCGCCTGGGTGCTGCTGGCCTGCGCGCTGATGTTCGAACCCGCGCCGGCGGCGTTGCTGCTGCCGCTGAGCGAAGACGCGATCCGCGCGATCGGCGCGGCCGTCGCCATCGCCTTTCTCGGCCTGCTGTTCGCGGTCGGCCGCGAAGGCCGCACGCTGCGATTGCGCGAACACGCGCTGTGGCTGCCCGACCGCCGCACCGTGCTCAGCGTGACCGCGCTGAGCGTGGTCGAACTGGCCCTGGCCGGCGGCGCCTTGTACGTGCTGCTGGCGCCGGACATCCCGGCCGCCTCGGGCACCGGCTTCATCGGTTTCGTCGGCCTGTATCTGGTGGCGGTGCTGGCGGGGTTGGTGTCGAGCGTGCCGGCCGGCATCGGCGTGTTCGAATGGAGCCTGCTCAAGCTGCTGCCGGGCGTGGCGCCGGCCAGCCTGCTGGCGGCGGCGGTGGCGTACCGCATCACCTACTACGCCGCGCCGCTGGCGCTGGCGACTTTGCTGGGTCTGTTCGGCTCGGCGCGCGGACCGGTCGCGCGCCGCGCCAGCGCCTTGCGCACCGCGTGGCTGGCGATCCGGCCCTGGCTGCCGCACGTGATCGCGCTGGCCGCGTTCGTGCTCGGCGCCGCGCTGATCATCGACGGCACCCTGCCCAAGCCGCGGCATCGGCTGGCCGCCGCGCCCTTGTCGCTGATCGAAACCTCGCAATTGCTCGCCAGTCTCGGCGGCGTCGGCCTGCTGCTGATCGGGCAAGGCCTGCAGCGCCGCAGCCACGCCGCCTGGGCGCTGGCCCTGGGCGTGTGCGTGCTGCTGCCGCTGCCGTCGTGGCTGCGCGGCGGCCACTGGCTGCTGGCGCTGGCGCCGCCGTTGGTGGCGGTGGCGTTGTGGGCGGCGCGGCGCGAGTTCTATCGTCAGGGCGCCTTGCTCGACGAAGCTTGGTCGTGGCGCTGGCTGCGCAATCTGGGCCTGGTGCTGATCGCCGCGGTGTGGCTGATGTTCTTCGCCTACAGCCACGTCGAATACCGCAACGAGTTGTGGTGGGAATTCCTGGTCTCCGGCAACGCGCCGCGGGCCTTGCGCGCGATGCTGCTGGTCAGCGTCACCGTGATCGCCTTCGGGCTGGCGCGCATGATGCACGCCGCGCGCGCGCCGCTGCCGAACGCGGACGAAGCTCAGCTCGCGCTGATCCGGCCGATCCTGGCCGGCGCCGACGACAGTCAGGCGCATCTGGCGCTGACCGGCGACAAGGCGCTGCTGCTCGATCCGGAACAACGCGGCTTCGTGATGATGCAGCGCTACGGCGGCTCGCTGATTTCGATGGGCGATCCGGTCGGCCCGCCGGACGCGGCGCGCGCGCTGATCTGGCGTTTCCGCGAGGAAGCCGACCGGCTTGGCGTGCGCCCGGTGTTCTACCAGGTCGGCGAACAGCATTGGCAGACCTACCTCGACCTCGGCCTGACCCTGGTCAAACTCGGCGAAGAAGCGCTGGTGCCGCTGACCGATTTCAGCCTGCAGGGGCCAACCCGCGCCGACCTGCGCCAGGCCTGGAATCGCGGCAAGCGCTCCGGCCTGAGTTTCCGCATCGCCCCGGTGGAGGAAGTCGAAGCGCTGCTGCCGGCACTGGAAGAAATTTCGGACGAGTGGCTCGAACAAAAATCCGGCGACGAAAAAGGCTTCTCGCTCGGCAGTTTCGATCCCGATTACCTCAAGCGCCTGCCGATCGCCCTGGTCGAGCACGAAAACCGCGTGGTCGCCTTCGCCAATCTGTGGACCGCGACCAACGGTCGCGAGCTGTCGGTGGACCTGATGCGCCACGCCAGCGACGCGCCGAAGGGCGCGATGGATTTCATGTTCGCCGAACTGCTGATGTGGGGACGCGAACACGGCTATGAGCGTTTCTGCCTGGGCATGGCGCCCTTATCCGGACTGGCGCAGCATCGCTTGGCCGGACGCTGGAACCGCTTCGCCAATCTGATCGCGCGCCACGGCGAACGCTTCTACGGCTTCGTCGGCCTGCGCCGGTTCAAGGCCAAGTTCGATCCGGTCTGGCGCCCGCGTTATCTGGCCGCGCCCGGCGGCATGCATCTGCCGTCGGCCTTGCTCGACGTGACCCGGCTGATCTCGCTGGACCCGCGCCGCCACGACGAACACGAACGCGGCACCGCGCGCTTCCCCGACAGCGCACCACCGGCTCAGGGCGCGACGGTGGCGCCGGCCGCGGCCGTGCCGGTGGAAATCCCCGACGCCGACAGCACGCGCGCCGCCACGCCGTCGTAGTCGCCGCCGAGGTGGTGGTCGCCGGGCATTTTCTCGATCAGCGCCGCGCCCTTGGGCAACTTCGGGCATAGCGCATCGCCGTCGTCGCTGCCGTAGATGCACAGCACCCGGCTCGGCGGCATGCGCGCGACCTGCGGCGCGATCGGCAGGCCCTTGCCGCTGTTGCCGATCCAGTTGGACAGATGGAATTCGTACTCGGCGTTCTGTCCGGCCGAGATCAGCGTGGTCGAACGCACCACCGCGCGCGTCGCCGGCGGCAGTTGGTTGTACGCGCCCGGCAGCACGTCGGCGCCTTGCGAGAAGCCGATCAGCAGCACGTTCTCGCGTTTCCACTGCGCGCCGTAGTAGCGCGCGATGCGGTCGATATCGACGGCGAAACTCTGCGGCGTGCGCGGCGTCCAGAAATAACGCAGCGAATCCAGGCCGATCACCGGCACCCCGGCCTTGCTCAGGCGCGCGGCGACGCTCTTGTCGAAATCGGCCCAACCGCCGTCGCCGGAAACGAAGATGGCGAAGGTGTCGGCGTTGCCGCCCTGGGCCGCGGCGACTTCGGTGATCGGCAAGCCCTTCAGATCGGCCGGCGGCGGCGGCAGGCTGGCGTGACGTTGCGCGCCCAGCGAGATCAGCGCAGCGCGCAGGCCGGGCGTGGCGTCGTCCTGCCCGGCGCGCGCGAACATGCGCGCCTGCGCGATCGCCTTGACGAAGGCGTTCACCTCATCGCTCTTGCAGCTTTTTTCCCGCGCGCGCGGCGCCGCCGCCAGCCACGGCACCTGCAAGGGCGCGGCCTGCAGATGCGCGAGCCCGGCCTCGGCCCGCAGCTTCAGCGCGCCGTTCGCGCACAGCGCGCGCGGCAAGCGCAGGACCGGGCAGAAATCGACCGACACCGCGCCGGCGAACAGGCTGGCGTTGCCCTGCGCGGCGATCGCATACGCCAGCGCCGCGCCTTCGCCGTCGCCGAGCAACAGCGGCAAGTGATAGGTCGACAAACGGTAATAAGCCTGCACGTAGCGCGAGAAATTCTCGACATCGCCGGAGGAGAAATTGCACGCGCCGCCGTCCTTGCGCAGCAAGGTTTCGAGCGCGACGACATCGACGGTGGCGACCATCGCGCCGTCGGCGACCAGCGCCTCGATGCGCGCCTTGCGCCGCGCCAGATCCAGGCCGTCGGCGAACCACAGCACGAAGCGCTTGACCTCGCCCGCCGGCAACCGCACCGGCGTGCGCACGAAGCGGCCGTGGCTGATTTCGCTGCTCAACCGCGGCGATGCCGCGGCAGCGGCCGGCTCGGACGCGAACGCCGGCGGACCAACGGCGCACAGGCACGCCGCCAAAGCGGCAGAAAAAAGTCGGGGCGAAGCGAGCATGGGGTTCTCCTGGATGCGTCACCTTATACCCGCGCCGCGGTGGAGAAAACGCATCCACCGCCTTCGCATCCGCGCGAGCGGTGGACGCCCGCCCGGGATTGCCCGATCCTTGGCGCGCGGCAACACCATCGAGCGGCGCCGTCGTTCGCGCGCAGCGGGCATCCAGGAGGAACCGGTCGTCATGAGAAAGCCCAGGTCGATCCCGAACCGCCGCGGCGAGTCGTTCGCCGATGCCGATTACGCCGCGCGGCTGCGCTCGCATGCGCACGCCGATCCGCTCGTCATCTGATCGCACCGGGTTTCGTCGCGACGTTCCCGCCACAGGACATCGGATATGCCACGTACCGATTTCATCGCCGCGAGCCTCGCACTGTCTGTGACGGCGGCGCTGCTGTCCGCCGCCGCGCCCGTTCGCGCGCAAGCGCCGGCCGCGCAAACCGCGTGCGCGTTCGGCGCCTTCGTCAACGAGACCGATCCGGCCGGGCTCAACGTCCGCGCCGGGCCCGGCACCGCCCATCGCGTGCTCGGCACCTTGCCGCCAACCAAGCTCAGCGCCGACGATCCGCCGCTGCGCGCCAGGGTCGAAGTGCGGGTCACCGCGGGCGCCGACGGCTGGTTCCGCATCGCCGGCGCGCACGACAACGAAGCCTTGCTCGACGCCGCGGCGCGGCCGATGTTCAAGGGCGCCGGCTGGGTCAGCGGACGCAAGCTGACGGTGAAATCGCAAGCCAGCGTCGGCCGGCAACGGCCCGACACCAAGTCGCCGGCGGTGCTGATCGGAAAAGACGGCATGAGCTTCGACAGCGACGGGTTCCTCGACCACGGCCGCCTGATCGCCTGCGCCGGGCAATGGGCGCAGGTCGAGTACGCGCCCGACAGCAAGTTGCGCGCCCACTTGCAGATCAAACCCGCCGCGACCGCTGGAATCGAAGCGGGCCGGGTGCGCGCCTGGGTCGATCATCTGTGCGCGCTGCAGGAAACCAGCTGCGACGGCGGCTGAGCGCAGCCGCCGGTCGCAGGCCGGCTGCTGCAGTTGCTGCCGCAATGGACTCCGGCGTTTCCCGGCGTCTATCTGTATTACCCCGGCCGGCGGCAGATGCCGGCGCCTTTGCGGGCGTTCGTGGAATTTCTGCGCGAACACCAGCCGGCCGATTGAGCAAACCGGCGCCCGCGCACGCCGCCTGCGCGCACTGGCCGGCGTTAAACGGTGCAACTGGTTCCTCGCCGGCGGTGCCGGCCCCTTACACTGGGCCCATGCCCGATACCCTGCCCCTGCTGGTGCTGAGCACCTGCCCCGACCAGACCAGCGCCGACGCGATCGCCCTGGCCCTGGTCGAGGAAGGCCTGGCCGCCTGCGTCACCCGCATCCCCGGCGCGCGCTCGACCTACCGCTGGCAGGGCCGGATCGAACATGCGACCGAGGTCCAGCTGTTGATCAAGACCCGCGTCACCGTCCACGGCGCCCTGATCAAGCGGCTCACCGAACTGCATCCGTATGAACTGCCGGAGGTCGTCGTGGTCGAACCCCGCGACGTCTCCGAGCCTTACATGCGATGGGTCAACGAACAGACTCCCGACCGATGACCAACCACCCGTTTCCGGGCCGGCGCCTGCGCGCCGGTCTGACCGCCCTCGCCTTCGCCGGTGTCGCCCTGCTGCTGTCCGCGCCCGCGCTGGCGGTGGACGAGCGCGACCTGTTGCCGGTGGACGAAGCCTTCGCGCTCAAGGCCGATGCGCCCGCGCCCGATCGCATCGCGATCTCGTGGAAGATCGCCAAGGGCTATTACCTCTATCGCCATCGCATCTCGGTCAAGGCCGACGCCGGCTTCGCCGCGCAGCCGCTGCAATTGCCCAAGGGCAAGGCGCACAAGGACCAGTTCTTCGGCGACGTCGAGACTTATCACAGCGACCTCAACGCGGTGCTGCCCGGCAAGGGCCGCGGCGCCAGCACGACGCTGACGATCAAATACCAGGGCTGCGCCGAAGCCGGTGTGTGCTATCCGCCGCAGACGCGCACGCTGACCGTCGCCTTGCCCGGCGCGGCGGCGATCGCCGCGACGGCGGCGAATGCGAACGCGGCGGCAGTCGATCCGGTGCCCGCGGCCGCGCCGCTGGCGAATTTCGGCGCGCGCGCCGGCGCCTCCAGTCCGCTGCTCGGCGCCGCCTCGCCGCTGAGCGCGCCGGGCAACGCCAACGTCGGCGCGACCGAAGCGCTGCCGCTGCCGCCGGAACAGGCCTTCGGCTTCGAAGCCATCGCCCAGGACGGCAACACCCTGCTGCTGCGCTTCACCCCGGCGCGCGGCTATTACCTGTATCGCGACAAGACTTCGCTGAAGACCGACAACGCCGCGATCGCCGCCGGCAAGCCGCAATGGCCGCGCGGCACCGCGCACCGCGACGAACACTTCGGCGAGGTCACCGTGTTCTTCGAACAGATCGACGTGCCGCTGCCGCTGATCCGCCGCAGCGCCGACGCGGCGACGATCGTGCTGACCGCCGGCTTCCAGGGCTGCCAGACCGACGGCATCTGCTATCCGCCGATGACCCGCAAAATCAGCGTCGATCTGCCGGCCGGCACCGTCACCGCCGCGGCTCCCGCCGACGCCGCGAAAACCGGCGCCAGCACCGCGACCCTGGCCGCGGCCATCGCCGCGACCGAAGCGGCCAGCGGCGACAACGCCTCCACCGCGGCCGGCGCCAACGCCGCCAGCGCCGCGTCCGACCCCGTCGCGCCCGCGCCGGCGAACGCGATCGATCAAACCGGCGCCAACGCGAATTCCAGGCTCGCCGCCGCGACCGCGGCCGCCGAAGCCAAGGCCACGCCCGCCACCGGCGCCGCCGCGCCGCAGGCCGAAGACAGCCTGCTCGCCGCCACCCTGGCCGGGCCCAATCGCTACCTGGCGCTGCTGAGTTTCTTCGGCTTCGGCCTGTTGCTCGCCTTCACTCCGTGCGTGCTGCCGATGGTGCCGATCCTGTCCGGCCTGATCGTCGGCCAGGGCCCGGGCCTGGGCGCGAAACGCGCGTTCGCGCTGTCGCTGGTGTACGTGCTGGCCAGCGCGGTGGTGTTCACCATCGCCGGCGTGATCGCCGGGCTGGTCGGCGCCAATCTGCAGATCGCCTTCCAGACGCCGTGGGTGATCGTGCTGTTCGCGCTGCTGTTCCTGGTGTTGTCGCTGTCGAGCTTCGGCCTGTACGAACTGCAGTTGCCGCACCGCCTGCGCAATCTGGTCGGCGAAGTCAGCAATCGCCAGCGCAGCGGCTCGTGGGCGGGTGTGGCGATCATGGGCGCGCTGTCGGCGCTGATCGTCGGCCCGTGTGTGGCGCCGCCGCTGGCCGCGGCGGTGCTCTACATCGGCCAGACCCGCGACCCGGTATTCGGCGGCGCGGCCTTGTTCGCGCTGGCGATGGGCATGGGTGCGCCGCTGATCGCCTTCGGCGTCGCCGCCGGCAAGGGCCTGCCGACCAGCGGGCCGTGGATGGTCGGCGTGCAGCGCGCGTTCGGGCTGGTGTTCGTCGGCATGGCGATCTGGATGCTCGGACGCATCCTGCCCGGCCCGGCGACCTTGGCGCTGTGGGGCGCGTTGCTGATCGGCGCGGCGGTGATGATCGCGCTGCCGCTCAGCCGCGGCGCGTTCGGCGACGGCGTGCGAGGACTGGGCTGGATCGCGGCGCTGCTGCTGGGCCTGACCGGCGCGGTGCAGATCGTCGGCGCGCTGGCCGGCAGTACCGACCCGCTGCGCCCGCTCGCCGGCCTGCGCGGCGGCGCGGCCGCGCATCCGGCCGAACTGCCGTTCCGCAAGATCAAGTCCAGCGAAGACCTCGACCGCGAAATCGCCGCCGCGCAGAGCGCCGGCCGGCCGCTGATGCTCGACTTCTATGCCGACTGGTGCGTGGCCTGCAAGGAGATGGAGAAGTACACCTTCCCCGAACCGCAGGTGCATCAGGCATTGGACGGCTTCGTCCTGCTCAAGGCCGACGTCACCGCCAACGACGATCTCGATCAGGCGCTGATGAAGCGGCTGGGCATCATCGGCCCGCCGATGACGCTGTACTTCGCCCACGGCGCCGAACGCCGCGACCTGCGCCTGGTCGGTTTCGAAAAAGCCCCCGAGTTCGCCCAACGCGCCGCGCGTGCGCGCGAAGCGGCGCGCTGAGGCGGCGCGGTGGCCATTCCCTCCGCGCTGAAGATCGTGCTGATCGCCGCCGCCGCGGGCGCGCTGGGCGTGTTCGCCGGGCAGTGGGTCAGCGGCAACGGCTGGCTGATGCGCACCGACCTGGGCCAGCGCGTAATGCAGGAACGCATGGAGCGCGACTCGCCCAAGCCGCCGGCCGATCTCGCCGTGGCCGCGCGCGGCGCGGCGATGCCGCCGCTGCGATTGCAGGGCCTGGACAGGCAGCCGGTGCAGTTGCCGCAGGCCTATGCCGGGCGCCCGATCCTGATCAACATCTGGGCCAGCTGGTGCGGGCCGTGCATCAAGGAAATGCCCGAGCTCAGCCGCTACGCCAAGGGCCAGGGCGCGGACGGCACGCAAGTGGTCGGCATCGCCCTGGACAACGCCGCCGACGTCGCCGCGTTCCTGCAACGCGTGCCGGTCGGCTACCCGATCCTGCTCGACACCCCGGGCCCGCGCGATGCCGGCGTGCAGTTGGGCAACCTCAAGGGCGTGCTGCCCTACAGCGTGCTGATCGGCGCCGACGGCAAGCTGGTCAAACAGCGGATCGGGCCGTTCGAGGACGGCGAGATCGAAGGCTGGGCGAACTGATCCCTCGGCGCGACAGGGCCCGCGCACCGATCTGCGACCGCGGCCGCAACATGAACGAGCCCCAGGCCCGCCCGCCGCCCCCCGGTCGTGTTCGAATGGAGTTCGGTGGAATTTCGCAGTTACGCGGCGGCATGCCGCCAACGGTGGCGAACGGGCACCGAAAATTCACCTGTCGCGCCGATCCTGCCGGCATTTAGAGCCACCACTCAAACAACCGCTTAAATCGCGGCAACTTCGCCGATTTGGCGGGCAACTCCTGGACAGCTGAGCGGCCATCACGCAAACTGCCGCCCTTTGAAGGCAACCGCCCGGTCCCGATGGCCAAGCTCCTGGTCCTGCACGGCCCCAACCTCAATCTGCTCGGCACGCGCGAGCCCGAGGTCTACGGCCGCACCACCCTGGCGCAGATCGACGCTGGCCTGGGCGAACGCGCGCAGGCCGCCGGGCACGCCCTGGAGAGCCTGCAGTCCAACGCCGAGCACGTCCTGGTGGACCGCATCCAGGCCGCGCGCGGCGACGGCACCGCCCTGATCCTGATCAACCCGGCCGCCTTCACCCACACCAGCGTGGCCATCCGCGACGCCCTGGCGGCGGTGGCGATCCCCTTCATCGAGATCCACCTGTCCAACCCGCATACCCGCGAAGACTTCCGCCGCCACAGCTACTTCAGCGACCTGGCCCTCGGCGTGGTCTGCGGCTTCGGCGCCGATAGTTACCGCTACGCACTCGAAGCCGCAATCAAGCGGCTGGCACCCTGATCCCCCATTCGCCCGGACCGCCTCGCGCGGCCCGCACCCAAGATCCAAACCAGAGGCCCGCTTCATGGACCTGCGCAAAATCAAGAAACTGATCGACCTGCTCGAGGAATCCAACCTCGCCGAGATCGAGATCAAGGAAGGCGAGGAATCCGTCCGCCTGGCCCGCACGCCCAAGGGCGGCTACGCGATGGCGCAGCCGATGTACGCGCCGCAGCCCGAGCAACCGCGCGCGTCGCAGCCGATGCCGATGCAGTCGCCGACCGAAGCGGCCACCGGCGGCAGCGCCAAGCCCATCAGCGACCTGCCCGACGGCCACGTCGTGCGCGCGCCGATGGTCGGCACCTTCTACACCTCGCCGGCGCCGGACAAGCCGTCCTTCGTCGCCGTCGGCCAGGCGGTCAAGGCCGGCGACACGCTGGGCATCATCGAAGCGATGAAGATGTTCAACCCGATCGAAGCCGACGTATCCGGCACGGTGCTCAAGGTCATGGCCGAAAGCGGCCAGCCGATCGAGTTCGATCAGCCGTTGTTCGTGATCGGCTGATCGCCGATCGCGACGGGAATAGGGAATGGGGAATGGGGAATCGGGAATCGTCGAAGCGGCCCCACGAGGGCCTGGAGGTCTGGCGCGACGCCATGGATCTCGTGGAGACGATTTACCGATTCTCGGCCCGATTTCCCGACAGCGAGCGGTTCGGCCTGACCTCACAACTGCGCAGGGCGGCGATCAGCGTTCCGTCGAACGTGGCGGAAGGCGCGGCACGGCGCTCTACAAAGGAATATCTGCGTTTCCTTTCGATCGCCCGAGGCTCGCTTTCGGAATTGGATACGCAGCAGCAGATCGCCGTGCGCCTTGGATTCGCCGAACCATCGCCGCCGCTCAACGAATTGATCGATCGAGTATTCGCGAAGCTCACCGGCTTGATGAACGTACTCAGCAAGCGCGAGGCATCGTCATGAAAAACCGTATGCGCTTTTACGATTCCCGATTCCCCATTCCCCATTCCCGAACTTGGCACCCAAATGCTCGATAAAGTCGTCATCGCCAATCGCGGCGAAATCGCGCTGCGCATCCTGCGCGCGTGCCACGCGCTGGGCATCCGCACGGTCGCGGTGCATTCCACCGTGGACCGCAATCTCAAGCACGTGGCCATGGCCGACGAGTCGGTCTGCATCGGCCCGGCGCCGTCGTCCGAGAGCTACCTCAACATGGCCTCGATCATCGCCGCGGCCGAGGTCACCGACGCCCAGGCGATCCATCCAGGCTACGGCTTTCTCAGCGAGAACGCCGACTTCGCCGAGCGCGTGGAGCAATCGGGCTTCATCTTCATCGGCCCGCGCGCCGAGACCATCCGCCTGATGGGCGACAAGGTCGAGGCGATCCGCGCGATGAAGGAAGCCGGCGTGCCCTGCGTGCCCGGCAGCGGCGGTCCGCTCGGCGACGACAACGCCGCGAACATCAAGATCGCGCGCGAAATCGGCTACCCGATCATCGTCAAGGCCGCCGGCGGCGGCGGCGGTCGCGGCATGCGCGTGGTGCACACCGAAGCGCATCTCAACGCCGCGATCCAGACCACCAAGTCCGAAGCCAAGGCCGCGTTCGGCAACGACATGGTGTACATGGAGAAATTCCTGGAAAACCCGCGTCACGTGGAAATCCAGGTGCTCGCCGACGGCCAGGGCAACGCCATCCATCTGGGCGAACGCGATTGCTCGATGCAGCGTCGTCACCAGAAGGTCGTCGAGGAAGCGCCGGCGCCGGGCATCACGCCCGAGCAGCGCGCCGAGATCGGCCGGGTCTGCGTGGAAGCCTGCATCCGCATCGGTTATCGCGGCGCGGGCACGTTCGAGTTCCTGTACGAGGACGGACGGTTCTACTTCATCGAGATGAACACCCGCATCCAGGTGGAGCATCCGGTGACCGAACTGGTGACCGGCATCGATCTGGTGCGCGAACAGTTGATGATCGCCGCCGGCCGCAAGCTGTCGATCAAGCAAAGCGACATCGTGCTCGATGGCCACGCCATCGAGTGCCGCATCAACGCCGAAGACCCGGAAACCTTCATGCCCTGCCCGGGCCCGATCAATCATTTCCACGCGCCCGGCGGCCCGGGCGTGCGCGTCGACAGCCATATCTACGAAGGCTATCGCGTGCCGCCGAATTACGACTCGATGATCGGCAAGCTGATCGTGCACGGCCCCGACCGCGACACCGCGATCGCGCGCATGCGCGTGGCGCTCAGCGAGATGGTGGTGGACGGCATCAAGACCAACATCCCGCTGCAGCAGCGCATCTTGTCCGATGCCGGTTTCCAGCAGGGCGGGATGAACATCCATTACCTGGAAAAGCGGCTCAAGGAGCAGAAGGAGAAGACGATTTCGATCGTCTGATCCGGCGGGCCCGTCGCGCGGTTTTGCGATGGGGTCGCGGAGCTTCCTGAGCGGTGACGAAAGCCCCTTCGCGAGAAGGGGCTTTTTGTTTTTGTGGGAGGGCCCTTCAGGCCCGATGCCTTTCGTTCAAAGGCCAGGAAGCTTCGATGCGAGCGGAAACAAAAGCATCGGGCCTGAAGGCCCTCCCACAAAAGACTTCGCGAATCCGCGGACTCATTCGCAACGACGAGGTTTCTTGTGGGAGGGCCCTTCAGGCCCGATGCCTTTCGTTCAAAAGCCGGGAAGCTTCGATGCGAGCGGAAACAAAAGCATCGGGCCTGAAGGCCCTCCTACAAAAGACTTCGCGAATCCGCGGACTCATTCGCAACGACGAGGTTTCTTGTGGGAGGGCCCTTCAGGCCCGATGCCTTTCGTTCAAAAGCCGGGAAGCTTCGGTGCGAGCGGAAACAAAAGCATCGGGCCTGAAGGCCCTCCTACAAAAGACTTCGCGAATCGCGGACTCATTCGCAACGACGAGGTTTCTTGTGGGAGGGCCCTTCAGGCCCGATGCCTCTCGATCAAAGGCCAGGAAGCTTCAGTGCGATCTGAAACAAAAGCATCGGGCCTGAAGGCCCTCCTACAAAAGACTTCGCGAATCCGCGGACTCATTCGCAACGACGAGGTTTCTTGTGGGAGGGCCCTTCAGGCCCGATGCCTTTCGTTCAAAAGCCGGGAAGCTTCGATGCGACCGGAAACAAAAGCATCGGGCCTGAAGGCCCTCCCACAAAAGACTTCGCGAATCCGCGGACTCATTCGCAACGACGAGGTTTCTTGTGGGAGGGCCCTTCAGGCCCGATGCCTTTCGTTCAAAAGCCGGGAAGCTTCGATGCGAGCGGAAACAAAAGCATCGGGCCTGAAGGCCCTCCTACAAAAGACTTCGCGAATCCGCGGACTCATTCGCAACGACGAGGTTTCTTGTGGGAGGGCCCTTCAGGCCCGATGCCTTTCGTTCAAAAGCCGGGAAGCTTCGGTGCGAGCGGAAACAAAAGCATCGGGCCTGAAGGCCCTCCTACAAAAGATTTCGTGCTTTTGCAGCGGATGCGGACAACCGGCATCCCGCCACGGCTTACCGCGATCGGATCAGACGCGACCGCGCGGCCCGGAGCCTTGCGCCCCGGCCATGGCACCCACCCGCGACAGCCGCCCGCCGCGCGCAAGCGGCGCGCATGCATCGGCGACAGAACCGGCAAGGATCAATTCGCCGCTTCCAGCCAGGTCGCCATTTCCTGTACGTCGGTCTCGGTCAGGTCCGATGCGCCGGGCACGTTGCGCGGCTGGTTCGAGCGCTTGCCGCTCTTGCCCGCCGCCACCTGGGTGCCCGGAATCGGCTGCACGCCGCCGGTGGACGAGGGGCTGACGACCATCACGTACTCGCTGGAGCCGTCGGGCCACACCACCTTGAAGGTGCTGCCCGGCGGCAGCGACGAGAACGGCGCGCCGCTCTGCGCGCGGTAGACCGCCGCGATCTGCGCCGCGCTGAGCGAGCGCTGTTCGGCCTTGGAGTCCACCGAGGTCACCGCCACCTGCGACAGGTCGCGATAGTCCTCGCCGAACACATCGATCATTACGCCCGCGGCGCCGACCGAGTAGGCGCTCAACAACAGCGCCCAGAACCCGACCTTGGCCGTGCTTATCACGTGCTCGCGTTTCATTTCGTCCTCTCTTCGCCAGTCAGCGAATCGACCATTTCCTGCACCACGTCCGCCCCCTGACGCGGGATCGCCGCGTCGTAAACGAAACTTGCGAAATCCTGCTGCGGGTCTTGCGAGCAAATGCCGCCGTTGGCGCAGTAGGAGGTCATCAACGAGCCCTTGGGACCGCAGTCCTGGCCCAATTTGCATGCCGCGAGCTGCCAGGCCAGTTCGGCGAACTGGGTGCCGGCGACGCGGTTGTATCCGAATCCGGCGCTGCGCCCGTTGGAGGCGATGCCCATGCCCGGCGCCAGCGCGGAATACGCCTCCGCGTCCTTGGAGCGCACCACGCGATCGACCAGGTTCTGTCGGTATTCCTCGGTCTCCTCCAAGGGCTTGCCGGCGGCCAGCAGCGAGGCTTCGGCGGGCAGGCTGCCGGCCTTGGCCGCTTCGGTGCGCTTGACCACGATCATCGAGTAGCTGAGGTTGTCCTCGGGCGCGAAGCGCGCGCAGCGCTGGCTTACGCGCGCGCGCGCGGCCGCCATCGCGGCGGAGCTGCGCATCTTCATCGCATCGATCGTGCGGGTGTCGTTGCTGTAATCGACCGGCGCGTTGGAATAGTTCGCGCAGTAGTCGTACACGCGCGTCAGCAGCCAGATCGCCTCCGGCTCGCCGGCGTCGGCGCGCGTGCGCAGCGTCTGCGCATAGGCGTACAGGTCCGGCGCCTGTTCGAACTGCTGACGCAGCGGCGATTGCGCCGGCAGGTGCGCTTTGCTGCGCGGCGCGGGAGCGCGGATCGTGTCGTCGCGGCCCAGGTCGCCCTGCCGCGCCGACGGCTGGGGCCGCGCCTGCGGCGACTGGCCGATCTCCGGCGCTGCCACAGCGGTGTCGTCCGGCACGCCGCCGCGGCCGGCATAGACGAAAGCGCCGGCCAGCAGGGTCAGGCCCACGAACGCGGCCAGCGAACGCCCGCTCACGCGCGCGACCGCCGGTCTTTCATGCGGAGTCTGCAGGTAGCCGGTCGTGTAGGCATCGGACATCAAGTGCGTGACTCGGGATCCTGGCGGGCGGACGGCGGCGGCGCGGGGCCGGCACGGACGTGATGGCCGCCGTACCGGACCGGCCACGCGGGCTGGAGAGGCACATCGGCTCATCGTTGAGGCACCGATGATAAGTCAAGCTCCCGACAGATGTCCGCGTCCATATAAAATGTGCCAGACATCACGATGCGGGCATGCCCGGCCTGAACAGGTCGGCGCAGCCGATACAGGGCGCGGACCAGGCGCCGCATGGAATCCGGCCTAAGCGCCCGCGCACGCTTGCCTGGCGCGTTACGCGGCCGGGATCTGCCGGGGCCCTGTTCAGCCCAGGCAGCCCACGACGCGGCCGCCAAGCCCGCCGCAGCGGCCGCTTCCACCCGCAAGACCCCGCCGCCCACGACACGCGAGCCCGCCGCGCGCTATCTGATCGCGGCCAAACGGGTCAATAATGGCCGCCGCTTTCGATCACCCACCGCGCCTCATGCCCTTTCTCGAACTCACCCTGCGCTGCAGCGAAGCCGAACAACCGCGTTTCGAAGCCGCGCTGGACGATGTCGGCGCGCTCGCCGTGACCATGCTCGACGCCGATGCCGACACCAGCGACGAGCACGCGATCCTCGAGCCGGGCGTGGGCGAAACCCCGCTGTGGCAGTCCATCGTCCTGAGCGCCTTGTTCCCGCACGAGACCGACGCGCTGATCGTGTTGGCGGCGCTGGAATCCTTCGACCCCGGCCTGGACTGGACCCAGGTGCGCTTTCGCCAGGTCGAAGACCAGGACTGGGAACGCGCGTGGATGGACCAATACGAGCCGCTGCAGTTCGGCCGCCGCACCTGGATCGTGCCGTGGAATCACGAACTGCCCGCGCAGGCCGACACGCCCGAAGCGGCGGTGGTGCGGCTGGACCCGGGGCTGGCGTTCGGCTCGGGCACCCACCCGACCACCTCGCTGTGCCTGGCCTGGCTGGACACCCTGGCGGACGAAGGCCAGCTCGACGGCCGCCGCGTGCTCGACTTCGGCTGCGGCTCGGGCATCCTCGCCCTGGCCGCGCTCAAGCTCGGCGCCGCGCACGCGGTCGGCGTGGATAACGACCCGCAGGCGCTGATCGCCACCCACGACAACGCCGAGCGCAACGGCGTGGACGCGCGCATCGAGGTGCATCTGCCGCAGGACGAACCGGCGGCGACCTATCCGGTGGTGGTCGCGAACATCCTCGCCTCGGCGCTGATCGCGCTGGCCGACACCCTGGCCGCGCGCGTCGCGCCGGGCGGACGCATCGCCTTGTCGGGCATCCTGGCCGGACAAGAGGACGAGGTGCTGGCGCGCTACGCCGCCGACTTCGACGAGCTGCGCGCCGACCGTCTCGAAGACTGGATCCGCGTCACAGGCATCCGTCGTCGCTGAGCGCGGCGACATGGTTGAATAACGCGAATGTTCGTCGCCTGCCCTCACTGCGGATATCTGGTCGCGCTGATCGTCGCCAAGGACGGTCCGCCGCGGACCTGTCCGCGTTGCAACGGCGCGCTGCAAAGCGAACCCGCGGATGCGGGCGATGCGGCCGCGGCGACGCCGCTCAGCGCCGAGGTTGAACCCGGCGCGACGCCGGACCCGCCGGACCCGCCGGCCGCAACGCCGGTCGCCCCAACGGCCGCGCACGCCATCGAGCCCGGCGAGTTGCGCCGGCCCGGCACCGTGGCGACGACGCAGCGCGCGCCCAAGCCGCCGCTTGACACGCCGGCCGCAAGCGCCGGCGCGGACGCGAGCGCCGAGCGCGAAATCGTCATCGCCGATGTCGGCGACGACGACGCCCATCAGGCCGGCGACGAATCCACGCCCGCGGCAGCGCATGCCGACGCACCGGCGGACTCATCGTCATCCGATCCGTCCGCGTCGACCGAGCCGCCCGTCGCATCCGCACAAATTCCATCCGCGCCGCTGCCGCCGCTCACCGAAGCAGCGCCCGCGCCGGCGCGGCCGGCCAAGCGCGGCGCCGCGCGCAACGGCAAACCCGAGACCGCCGTATCCAGTGGCCGGCGCGCGCCGAGCTTCGCCCGCCAGCAGGCGCGCGCGCGCGCCGCCGCGCCGCGCATGCACTGGAGCGGGCCGCTGCTCGCGGTCGCGCTCACGCTGATCTTGTCGTTGCAATTGCTGCTCGCGCAGCGCGACGAACTCGCCGCCGACGCGCGCTGGCGGCCGCTGGTGGCGACGCTGTGCGGCGTGCTGCCGTGCGAGATTCCGCCGTGGCGCGAACCGGCCGCGCTGACGATGCTCAATCGCAACGTGCTGCCGGTCGCCGACCGCGCGGGCGTGCTGCGCGTTTCCGCCGGATTCCGCAACGATGCGCGCTGGCCCCAGCCCTGGCCGACCCTGGTGCTGAGTCTGGAGGACGTGGATGGCCGCCGGGTCGGCCAGCGCGCGTTCTCTCCCAGGGACTACCGCAAGGGTTTTCGGCCGCAGGAACTGATCGCACCGGGGCAAAGCGCCGCGGTGCAGTTCGACGTGCGCGAACCGGCGCCGCACGTAGTCGCGTTCACTTTCGATTTCCGTTGAAATATCGAACCGTCGCGTTGTTTATAGCGACTCCAGCGCGCTAGACTCCCCCTCCCGTCGGCGCAACCGGCGGACAGAACCTGCTACGGGGAAGCACTTGAACGCACTCAACGACCGCAACGAAGCCGCCCGCTCCGGACCTCGCGTTCCGTTGCGCGATCACGTCGCGACTTCGATCCGTCGTTACCTGGGCGACCTCAACGGCAGCGGCACCGAGAACCTGTACGAAATCGCGCTGCGCGAGCTGGAAATTCCGCTGTTCGCCGAAGTGCTGCTGCACTGCGACGGCAACCAGAGCCGCGCCGCCTCGATGCTCGGCATCCATCGCGCGACCCTGCGCAAGAAGCTGCGCGAATACGGCCTGGAATAACCGCCGCATCGCACGGCGGCCGCGCAGGCCCCCGCCGCGACGATTCATCCCGCAATCCACCGCCGCGCACTGATCGCGCCGCCGACTGCGCGTCATCATGTCCATGCGATGATCCGCCGGTCCCTCCGGCCGGCACGCGACATGCAGGACGACTTCACCCGACCCGGTTTCATCCTGCGGCCGTTTCCGGACGCCGACAGCGTGTTCGCGCCCGGTCAGGAATCGCTGCACCGCCATCTGCATCCGCTGGTGTCGATCGACCTGAGCGCGGTGCGTCCGCAATGGTCGGGCTGGCTGCATCTGCTCAGCCCGCTGGAGCCCTGCGACGGGCTGGTCGGCCAATACACCGAAGACGAATTCCACGGCGAATTGCTGCGCAGCAACTGGATCGGTTTCGCGATCGAGGACGGCCGTTACCGCCTGCTCGGCGACGCGCGCTATTTCCTGCTCGAACGCAGCCTGGAAGAAACGCCGCCGCAACTGCGCGCGGATCGCGCCGAACTGGAAAAGCATTACCTCGCCGAAGAGCGGGCCTACCGCGTGTCGCGCGATTATTACCGCGAACACGGCCGTCTTGTGCGGCTCAACCGGTTCGGCAACGCGCCCTCGGACGACACCACCGCACTGGACTTGGTCGAGCGACTCGGCGGCTTCGCCGATGCCGGCTACAACTGGGAAGAAACGGTCGAATTCCCGCTCGAATACGGCGAAGCCGAAGGCGTGGAACAAGCGGTGTGGCCGCTCAGTCCCAGCGGCCGCCGCTTCGAACACGTGGCCTCGGTGCCGGGCTGGAATTACCGCAAGACCGGCGCGGATCTGATCGTGCTGTTCTACGAGCCGGTCGAACAGCGGGCGCTGCTGACTTTCGACTGGACCTGAGTTCGCGCCGGATGCCTAGAGTTGCGCGCGGGTGCCGAGAAAGCGCAGGTATTCGGGGTCTTCCGTCGCGAACAGCTCGGCGCCGGCGCCCATGTAGGCGCGCATGAGTTGATCGGCGGCCGCATCGGCTTCGCCGGTGTCCAGCAACACCTGACCCAGGCGCAGGTGGATGAAGGGATTGCCCACGCCGCCGGGGCATTGCATCGCGTATTCCAGCACCGAGCGCGCCGACTTGAGATCGCGCAGGTGGAAATAGCAATCGCCGATCGCGGTCAGTATCCAGGTCGAGGCTTCCCAGTCTTTCTTCGGCTCCGGCACGAGTTCCCAGGCGTCGTTGAACTGGGTCACCGCGGCGTCGAAACGGCCTTGCTCGGTCAGTTGGTTGCCGGCTTCGCACAGGCGGTTGAGGTGGTTGTAGACGGTGTCGTCCATTTGTAGCGACTGGGAATTCATTGGACTCATTCTTGAATCGTGTGGGTTGCTCCGCAGTGCGCGCGTACGGCGCTTCTTGCGTTACTCGCTGCCGTCCATGGTGAGACTTGCGCGGGCTTCGGATCGCCCGGCCCGGCCATCCATGGCCGGGCGTGTAGCCCGACTGCGCGCAGTGCGCGCAAAGCGTCGGGCTACACCCACCAATACCGTATCAAATGAAAAAACACGGGCGCAGCGAAACACACCGAATCCAATCGATCGAGCACGCCGCCATGGCCTTCGATCATATGCCCCCAATCCTTGATGCCGCGGTCGCGCTTGATCGCCGACATCACCAGGCCGCCGTAGAAGCCCATCAGGTTGATCACCAGCGCCAGCGCCGCGGCCTGCCAGGGATTGAACGGGGTGATCCACCACAAGGCCGCGCCGAGCGCGGTCGCCGAGGCGACGCCGCCGATGAAGCCTTCAAGCGTTTTCGACGGCGACAGTTTCGGCGCGATCAGGCGCTTGCCGCACAGCTTGCCCCATACGTACTGCAGCACGTCGGAGGATTGCACCACGATCACCAGGAACGCGATCAACAGCAGATTGCGCCCTTCATAACCGGGAATATTCAGGTTGATCAGCGCCGGCACATGGGAAATGCAGAACACGCAGATCATCAGGCCCCACTGGACCTTGGCGGTGCGCTCCAGATAGCGGGTGGTGTCGCCGCCGATCGTGGACAGGATCGGCAGCAGCAAGAACGCATACACCGGAATCAACAGCGTATACAGCCCGTACCAGTCGATATAGACCAGCCAGTACTGCAACGGCAGCGCCAGATAGAACGCCGCCAGCAGCGCGTAGTAATCGCCGCGCCGGGTCGGCGCCAGGGTGATGAATTCGCGCAGCGCGAACAAGGACACCAGCGCGAACAACACGATCATGCCGCTGCGGCCGATCACGAACGCCACCCCGACCACCAGCGCCATCACCCACCACGCGCGGATGCGCGCGACCAGATTGGCGATCACCGCGCTCGGCCGGTCGCGGGTTTTCCAGCGCAGCCATTCGGCGATCACCGTCGCGATCAGCAGCACGCCGGCCACGCCGGAGAACAACAGCACCGAATGCGGCAACTCGCGGGCGAATCCCAGCCATTGGTTCATGCCGCCGTCCCCTGGCCGTGCTCGGACAAGGCCAGCAAGGCGTTGCGCGCGCGCTGCAAAAAGGCCTGCTTGTCTTCGTCGGCCTCCAGCCGCAGGGTGTCGCCGAAGGTCGCCGTGCACAGCAGCGGCAAGGGCAGCAGTTTGCCCTTGGGCATCACCCGGGCCAGGTTGTCGATCCACACCGGCACGAATTCCAGCTCCGGCCGTTTGCGCGCCAGGTGATACAGGCCGCTCTTGAACGGCAGCAGCGGCTCATCGCTCTGATTGCGCGTACCTTCCGGAAACAGGATCAGCGAACTGCCGCCATCGACAGCCTCGCACAGGGTCTCGATCGCGTCCTGCTTGCGCTGCGCCGGGTCGCGTTCGATCAGCACGCCGTTGAAGACTTCACGGATCAGATAGCGGCGCAGGACATCGCGCTGCCAATAATCGGCGCCGGCCACCGGCCGCACGTCGCGGCGCAGCGACGGCGGCAACGCCGACCAGATCATGACGAAATCGCCGTGACTGACGTGATTGCCGTAATAGACCCGGTGATCGGCCGAAGGCGAGCAGCGCCACAGCGCGCGCGCGCCGGTCAGCAGCCGGATCGCGGCGCTGAAGCCGTCGGCCAGCAGTTGCGAGATCATCGTGCCTCCAGCTCGCGCACGATCGCGCGCAGACGCAGGCCGATGGTCCACGCCGCGCCGGCGATCACCGCGCCCAGCGCGGCCAGCAGCAACCACGCGACCACGATCTGATGCCCGAGCGCCAGCCCCACCGCCGACAGCAGCGCCGCGATCGCGGTGGCGATCATGCGCGTGCGCCGCGGCATCGGCCCTTCGTCGTGTTCGCGCAGGCCGCAGGCCAGCCCAAGCACGCGCACGTAGGCAGTGCCGACCGCGAGCAGCGACGCCGCCCAGCCCAGGTCCGAGGCCCACGGCAACCACGCCGCCAGACCGTAGCCGACGCCGAGAAACACCAGCGCATCGGCCAGGCGGTCGGGCGCGTCGCTGTAGACCTCGCCGGCCTTGCCGACCATGCCGCCGCGACGCGCGAGCAAACCGTCGAGCCGGTTGCACAGCAGGCGTCCGCCCAGGCACAGCGCCGCGAACAGCAGCAAGGCCGCGCCGTAATGCGGCGGATCGCGCAAGGCGAAGAAGAACGAAGCGCCGGCCAGCGCCGACAGGCCGATGGCGAACAGCGAAATGCCGTTGGGCGTGGCGCCGCGCGCGCGCAACCGCGCGGCCAGCGCCGTCAACCATTCGTCGCGCGGCGTGGCCGTGGCGCCGGCTGGCGGCCGCGGCGAGGCCTCATGGCCGTCGCGGGATTGCTCGTCAGGTCCGTGTTCGCTCGTCATCGTCGTGCTCCACTCAATCGTGCTGCCTTCACCCGCGCCGCGTTCAATCGCCACCGCCGCCACAACCGCCGCAGCCACCGCCGCCCCCATCGCCGCTGCTGCAACCGCTGCCGCTGCTGTTCGAATCGCTGCTGGACGAACTCGATACCGGCGTGCGCAAGGTGTGGTACTCGCTGTAGTCGGTGCCGATCAGGCCGATCGTGCCCATCAACGCGGCGCGATGCATCGGCTCCGCGCCGGACAGCTCCTCGCTGGCGTCGTACAACACCCACTCGCCGGCGCGCGTGCGCGGTTGCGCGCGCAGCAGCCGGCCCAGGTACATGAATACGGTCAGGATCAGCAGAATGAACAAGAACCCGACCGGCTTGTCGCGCGCCAGCCCGATCATCAGTTTCATCACGCCCAGCGCCGCCAGCGCCAGCAACGGCGCGCTGCCGATCAGGCGGATCTGCCATTCGCGCGCCGCCGGCAGCCACCAGCCCTTGCGCCGCAGTTGCGCGGCGATCGGCGTGTAGGCGCGCTCGAGCGCTTTCAGCGTCGCGCTCATGGTCTGCTCGCGCGCGGCCACGTCGGCGGCGGTGCGCAGCGGCGGCGTCAGTCGCGCGGCCTGGGCGGCGTCGATGCGCAGCCAGACTTCATCGCGCTGCTGCGCGGCGGCGTAGGCGGTGCCCTGATAGTCCAGGGTCAGCACGCCGCGCTCCATCAGCTCGACGATGGCCACATCGGCCGCGCGCTCGGCGCCGCCGGCGAGGAAGCCGAGTTCGACGAAGTCGTCGTAACTCTTGCCGTCGCGCGTGTTCGGCCCGCGCATCAGCCGCTTGACCGCGCTGCCGGCGAGGAAGCCCCACACCAGCGCGAACAAATAAAACGCCAGGAACGCTCCGCCGCGCCAGTTCAGTACGTTGAAGGTTCCCTGCGCCGGGGCGAGCAGCACCCACAGCGCGATCAGCGCCGCGCTCGCCACCCATACGCCGATGCCGATCCCGCCCGGCGCCGACGCCCACGGCGTCAGCAGGCGCAGCCGCGCCTCATCGCGCGCCGTCGGCTTGCGCGGCGGCGGCTCGACCCGCGCCGGCGGCCACAATGCGGCCGGCGGCTCGTCGAAGTAGCTGCGGTAGCTGTCCAGCGTGTCGCGGTATTGCTGCTGATGGCGCGAATCCTCGACCTGCCCGCCCAACGACGGGGTGTGGTGCAGATCGCGCTTGAGCACCTGCGGGCAGAACCGCAGCCAGTAGTCGCGCGTGTCGGTCATGTGCGCGTGCCAGACCTTGTCGATGGTCTCGCTCGGCGTCACCGGGTGCGTCGCAACGACGGCCAGGAAACAGAAGCGGCGGTACTCCTCCAGCGCCGCCTCGGCGGTTTCGCGCGAAGACTGGATGGCGTGGGCGATGCGGTCCACATAGGCCTGCGGATGTTCGCCGCCGAAACGGTAGTCGCGCAGCCGCTGCCACAGGGCGCGATCCTCCTCGGTCCATTGCGCAGCGTCGGTCGGATTCATAGCCACACTCGTCCAAAGGGTGCGATCAGTGCCGCGAACTGTACGATCAAAACCAGCGCCTGCCGCAACAGCAGGCCGCGCGCGCCACGCCAGCGCCGCGGCCAATCGCGGCCTTCATGGCCGGGCTTGAGTAAGCCCAAGCCGAGCAGCGCGGCGTCCAGGCGGCGGGCGGCGTGTGCGTCGTCGCCGGATTCGGCCAGCGCTTGCAGCAGGCGCGCGTCGAAATCCACGCGGATCGCGTAGTACAGCTGCGCCAGCCCCGCCAACAGGCTCAGCGGCCAGGCGATCGGCACCCACGGCGGCGTTGCCGCGCCCAGGATCAATCCCAGCAGTGCCGCCAGCCAGAGCAGCAAGGACGCCGCGCACAACCAGCGCCCTTGCGCGAGCAGCGCCGCCATCGCCCGCAGTTCGAAGGCGGAGATAGGCGCGACGTCGGCCGCGTCGTTGGGTCGGTCCGCGCTCATGCCGTCTGTTCTCCGAGCGCGGCCGGCGGCGGCGCCGCCTCGCGCATCATCAGGCCCAGCGCGCGCCGATGGCGCTCGCGCAGCACGATCGCCGGACGCGCCCGGCGCAGGATCGCGATCGCCTCATCGACCGTCGCCGCGCGTCCGCTGCGCAGCAGCCAAGCCGCGACCGCTGCGGCGCTGCGCGAATAGCCCAGGGCGCAGCACACCAGAATTTCACCGCGGCCGCGCGCGGATTCGATATCGGCCGCGACCCGGCGCAGTTGCCGCGGCGTCGGCGCGACCAGATCGAGCATCGGCCGCACCACATCGCCCTCGCGCCACGGCCGCAGCGGCAGCTCCGCGCTGACATCGACCACGCGCGCATACCCATCGCGCTGCCCGCGCGCCGGCACCCGGCCCAGCCACAGTTCGTCGATGACCCACACCGGCTGCGGCGCGCGCCGCGTCCACCAGCGCGAGTTGGCCCAGGCGCCGAGCAGATACGGCGCGTACAGCCAGCGCGCGGCGTGGCTCAGGCGGCCGTCGTCGCGCTTTTGGAAGCCGTTCGCGCCGAACACGGCGTAATCGGCCGCGACCAAAAGCAGCGACGCCGCCGGCCAAAGCAACCACAGCGCCCAGCCATCGAGATTGATCGCGACCCACGCGCACAGCGCCGCGCCGGCCAGATAGATCGCCGCCAATTTCCAGCGCTGCGGATCGCGCGCCAGCGCCGCGTCGCGCCACGGCGCGGCCATGCGCTCGGGCCACAGCCACACACACAGCCAGCCGGCGAGCACGCCGGTAGGCAGGTCGATGAAGTGATGCTGATACGTGGTCAGCACCGACACGCCGATCAGCGCGAACCACCCATGCAACAGCCAGCGCCAGACGCCGCTCAGATGTTGGGCGAACCGCACCCACAGCACGATCAGCAACACGATATGCAGCGACGGCGCCTGGTTGAACGGCTTGTCGAAGCCCAGCAGCACGTCGAACAGCCAGCCGAACACGCCGCCGGTGTCCGGACGGGTGAAGGTGAAATGCAGCGGAAACAGCAGGAAGCAGCCGACCGCGATGGCCTGCGCGGTCAGCAGGCGAAACGCCTGCGTGTCCAGCTCGCGCTTGTCGCGGCACACGAACAGGGAAATGCCGTAGAACAGATCGATCGACCAGTACGGCACGATGGTCCAGGCCCAGAACGGGATCGCGTGTTCCCAGCCGAACACGATGCTGGGCAAGTCCGCGCGCGCGGCCGCGACCGAGTTGGCGTAGCCGTAGCTGAGGAAGAACAGCGGCCCCAGCAACAGCAGCCACAACGCCGCCCGCGCCCACGGGCGGCGCGCGGTCGCGACGGTCATGGCTGGACTCGCTGCGCCAGCGATACGGTGAAGATGCCCCAGGCGTCGATGCGCTGGTCGATCTTGACGAAGCCCGCCGCGCGCACGAGGTCATCCATCTCCTGCTGACTGCGCCGGCGCATCACCCAGGCCTCGCCGCCGCGATGGCTGGTCAGCGCGCGGGCGATGAACTCCAGTTGCGGATGCCAGGGCTGGCCGGTGTAGACCAGGAAGCCGCCCGGCGGCACCGCCGCGGCCAGACCGTCCAGCGAACGCCGCACCAGCGCGTTGTCGGGAAACAGTTCGTACAGGCCCGACACCACCGCCAGGGTCGGCTTGGGATCGAGCGCGGCCAGCGCGTTGCGATCGAAGGCGTCGCCCTGATCGAAGCGGGCGAGCGCGCTGGCGCCGAGCTCCTCGATCAGCGCGCGGCCCTTATCGACGTTGAGCTCGCTGTAGTCGCGCAAGCGGATCGAGTCGGCGCGTTCGGCGCCGCCGGCCAGCGCTTCGAGCGCGTAACGGCCGTGACCGGCGGCGATGTCCACCGCGTCCACCGCCATCCCGTCCGCGCGCAGGCGGCGCATGGCTTCGCGCAGCAATTCGTGCAAATGGGTGCGGCGCACGCGGATGCCGCGCCAGCCGATCGCTTCGAGATAATTGCGATCGACCATGCGGCCGAGCGGCCCGCTGCCGCGCGCCTCGTTGCGGTACACATAGTCCAGGCTGCTGCCCGAATCGAAACCGGTATCCAGCCCCAGCTTGATACCTTGCGACAATTTACCGCCGAAACGCAGGCTGGCGCGGACGAAGCGCCAGCGCAGGTCGGCCAGCGACCAGCGCTGCGGCGGCCACGACAGTTTTTCCGATTCCTCGAAGCTGGGCCCGTGCCGATGCGCGTCGAGCAGATCGGCGCGCTGCAGCGGCTCGGCGAAACGCGCCTGCACGAACGCACGGATGCGGTTGACCGCGGCGGCGCGGCCTTTCTCGCCCAGGGTGTCGTGGTAGAAATCCGCGAGCAGGTGGCGTTCCTTGATGCGCGAACCCAGGCGTTCGTAAAACCGGTCCTGCGGGCCGCGATGGACGACGAAATCCGCGCCGGACACCAGCAACTGGGTCGGCACGGTGATCGCCTGCGCGTCGGCGACGATGCGGTCGGCGGCTTCGTACAAGCCCAGCAGCACCCGCACCGAAATCGGCCGGGCGATCAACGGGTCGGTGCGATAGCTTTCGATCCGCTCCGGATCGTGGCTCAGCCATTGCGGCTTGACGTAACTGTTGACGAAGAAGTTGCCGCGCAGCTTCTGCATCAGCTTCAGGCCCGGCCGCGCCAGCGGCACGTACAGCTTGACCTTGAACGCCGGCGAGGCCAGCACCAGCGCGCGCAGGCGCGGCGCGTAATCGTGCACCCAGGTCGCCGCGACCACCGCGCCGACGCTCTGCGCGATCAGGGCGATGTCTTCGACCGCGACCTGATGGCGGGCGTGGATGTGGGCGATGAAGCGATCCAGATCGCGCACCAGCGCTTCGAAACCCGGCGCGTCGCCGCGCTCGCCGGGCGAGCGGCCGTTGCCGCGCGCGTCCCAGGCGAACACGTCGAAACCGTCCAGCCCCAGTTCGGCGACCAGATGCTGCACGCGTCCGGAATGCTCGTGACCGCGATGCAGCAACACCAGCGCCTTGCGCGGCCCGCCGTCGCTCTTGCCCGCCGGCCAGTGGCGATAGAACAGTTCGACCCCGTCGAAACTGGCGAAATAATGTTCCTGGGCTTCGCTCATGACCACGTCCTCATGATTGTTCTCCTTGTCGGCGCACGACTTCCTGCGCGGCATCATGCAGCAAACCGGCGCGCACGCGGCGCACCACGGTCCATGCACACATCAGACTGCCGAGCGTCAGCGCAAGTTCCGTCGTGCGCGCGCCGATCCATCCCAACGCCAGCAGCAAGCCGAGCAGACCGATCACGAAGGCGCGATCGCTCTTGCCCATTGGCCCATCGTAACGGCGCGGCGCGCCGATCATCGGGCCGAGCACGCCGGCGTATTCGGTCAACACCGCCAGCAACACGAACGCCAGCAACGGCGCCGGATGCAGGCCCGCCAGCGCGAACAGCGACAGATACAGCGCGCTGTCGGAGACGACGTCGCACAATTCGTTGAGGTAGGCGCCCAGCCGCGACTGCTGGCCGAATTCGCGCGCGAGCATGCCGTCGATGGCGTTCATCGCCATGCGCACGAACATCCATGCCGGCAACAGCGCGAACAACCAGGGCTGGCGCGGCGCGCCCCAGTACACCAGCGCGGCGAGCGCGAGCGAGATCAGCGCCGCGGCGGCGGTGACCTGATTGGCGGTGACGCCCAGCGCGTGCATTGCGCCCACCATCGGCCGCAACAGCGCCTGGAAGCGTCCCTTCAACGCGTAGATCGATGCCATTCCTTGTGCGTTCCTCCGCACCCTCTCGGGCGGTCGGGGACCAGCTTAGCGGCTGGGGGGCGAGGGTGGGCGCGAGGGCGGCGGGTTGGGGCGGTATCGGAATGCTCGACTTTGGGGCCAGCGTGGGTGGCCTGGGTAGTGGGTTGGGGAAGAGCAAATCCCCCCTGCCCCCCTTTTTTCAAAGGGGGGAACGGCAAAGGCGGGGCGGGAAGGGACCGACGCCTCTGCCTTTTGCCCCCTTTAGAAAAGGGGGCGAGCGTCCGCAGGACGCGGGAGATTTGAGCCTTTGATCTTGACCCGCCCGACGCCCCAATCCCCCGAAAAACCCCTTCCATGCACGAGCGCCCCCGGCCCACCAGCACGGCCCAGCTATAATTCCCGCGCCCTTCGCTGCCCTCCTCCCCGCATGACCTCCGATCGCTCCACCGGCACGCCGGTTCACGTCCGTCGCGCCCTGCTGTCCGTGTCCGATAAGACCGGCCTTCTCGAACTCGCCCAGGCCCTGGCCGCACACGGCGTGGAACTGCTGTCCACCGGCGGCACCGCCAAGGCCTTGCGCGACGCCGGGCTGAACGTGCGCGACGTATCCGAGGTCACCGGCTTCCCGGAAATGATGGACGGCCGGGTCAAGACCCTGCATCCCATCGTCCACGGCGGCCTGCTCGGCCGCGCCGGCATCGACGACGCGGTGATGGCCCAGCACGGCATCGGCGCGATCGACCTGCTGGTGCTGAATCTGTATCCCTTCGAGAAAGTCGCGGCCAACCCGGCCAGCAGCTTCGAAGACATCATCGAGAACATCGACATCGGCGGCCCGGCGATGCTGCGCTCGGCGGCGAAGAACTTCGCCCGCGTCGCGGTCGCGACCGACCCGGCGCAGTACGCCGGCCTGATCGCCGAGCTGCAGGCCAACGCCGGCGCGCTCAGCGCCAAGACCCGCTTCGCCCTGTCGGTGGCCGCGTTCAACCGCGTCGCCCAGTACGACGCGGCGATCAGCAACCATCTGTCGGCGATCGCCGAAGACGGCAGCGCGCAAGCCTTCCCGGCCCAGCACAACGCCAGCTTCGTCAAGGTCATGGACCTGCGCTACGGCGAAAACCCGCACCAGCAGGGCGCGTTCTACCGCGACCTGCAGCCGCTGCCGGGCAGCCTGGCCACCTTCGTCCAGCTGCAGGGCAAGGAACTGAGCTACAACAACCTCGCCGACGCCGATGCCGCCTGGGACTGCGTGCGCCAGTTCGAGCACCCGGCCTGCGTGATCGTCAAGCACGCCAACCCCTGCGGCGTCGCGCAAGGCGTGGCCTGCGGCGATGCCTACGAACTGGCTTACGCCACCGACCCGACCTCGGCCTTCGGCGGCATCATCGCGTTCAATACCAAGCTCGACGCGGCCACGGCGAAAGTCATCCTTGACCGCCAGTTCGTCGAAGTGCTGATCGCGCCGGACTTCGACGACGCCGCAGTCGAGTACGCGAAGAAGAAAGCCAATGTGCGCGTGCTGCGCATCCCCCACGGCGAGGGCCGCAACGCCCTGGATTTCAAGCGCATCGGCTCGGGCCTGCTGGTGCAGAGCAGCGATCTGCGTGAAGTGCGCCGCGATGAGCTCAAGGTGGTCAGCAAGCTCGCGCCCACCGATGCGCAGTTGAGCGATCTGCTGTTCGCCTGGCGCATCGCCAAGTTCGTCAAGTCCAACGCCATCGTCTATGCGCGCGACCATCGCAGCATCGGCATCGGCGCCGGCCAGATGAGCCGCGTGGTCAGCGCCAAGATCGCCGCGCTCAAGGCCGAGGAAGCCGGCCTGGTCGTTCCCGGTTCGGTGATGGCCTCCGACGCGTTCTTCCCGTTCCGCGACGGCATCGACGCCGCCGCCGCGGCCGGCATCAAGGCGGTGATCCAACCGGGCGGCTCGATGCGCGACGGCGAGGTCATCGCCGCCGCCGACGAACACGGCCTGGCGATGGTGTTCACCGGCGTGCGCCACTTCCGTCACTGAGATCCGCGCGGGCGCGAATCGCTTTCGCGCCCGCCTTCCAACGCGTATGTCCGATCCTTCCAAATCCGATTCCTCCGGCAAGAACGGCCGCGCCAAGCCGCGGCCGACGCCGGTGGTCGTGAATCCGGCCGCCGCGACCGGCGCGGCGCCGTCGCTGGGCCGCAACCTGATGCGCTCGCTGGTCCGCAAACTCAGCGTGCTCGCCGTGCTGATCGCGGTGATGGCGGTGTGGGGCGCGTGGCAGTACTCGCGCCGGCAAGCGGTGGAAAGCGAATCGCTGGGCGATTACCGCCTCGGCGGCCGCGCGGTCACGGTGATGGTGGTCGAACCCGACGTCGCGCTGGAAATCGGCGCCGGCCTGCGCCGCGACTACACCGTGCAAGTCGCGCGCGCACTGGCCAAGCGCTTCGAACAACTGGGTTATGAAACCCGCGAGGTGGCCGCGCGCAGCGATGAAGAACGCTTCGGCCAGACCACGCGCCTGTCCGACCGCCATGCCGCCGCGCAATACCAGACCCAGACTGCGCAGGCGATCCGCGACGCCAACGCGCCGGTGCTGCGCGTGTCGCTGCAGGATCTGAAATTCGACGGCCACACCGTCAGCGAACAGAACTACCGCGTCGAGCTGCTGGACCCGCAGAACCTGCAACCGTCCTGGCGCGCGACGCTGACCTGGCGCGAAGGCCGTTTCCAGTCGATCGCCCTGCTGTGGAACCTGCGCAAGAACCAATTGCCGCCGCCGTTGTGGGACAGCCTGGCGGATCTGGCGATCGCGCGGATGCGCAAGGACGGGGTGATCGCGCCGGGTTCGACGATTCACTGACCGCCGCAGCACCATCGCCTGTCTCCCACCGTCGTAAAATCCACCTTCCGCGCCTCCTTCCCCTCGTTTCTTCGGAGCAAGCATGAAAGTCCTCGTAATCGGTTCCGGCGGACGCGAACACGCGCTGGCCTGGAAGCTCGCCCAGTCGCCGCGCATCGAGGAAGTGCTGGTCGCGCCCGGCAACGCCGGCACCGCGTACGAGCGCAAATGCCGCAACGTCGCCGTCGCCGCCACCGATATCGACGGCCTGCTCGAACTGGTCGGCCAGGAAAACATCGCCCTGACCGTGGTCGGCCCGGAAGCGCCCCTGGTCGCCGGCGTGGTCGATCGCTTCCGCGCCGCCGGCCTGCGCATCTTCGGGCCCACCGCCGCGGCCGCGCAGCTCGAAGGCAGCAAGGCCTACGCGAAGGACTTCCTGGCCCGCCACGGCATTCCCACCGCGTACTACGCCGTGCACACGCAGGTCGATGCGGCGCTGGCCTACATCCGCGAGAAAGGCGCGCCGATCGTGGTCAAGGCCGACGGCCTCGCCGCCGGCAAGGGCGTGATCGTGGCGATGACGCTGGCCGAGGCCGAAGCCGCCGTCACCGACATGCTCTCCGGCAACGCCTTCGGCGCCGCTGGCGCGCGCGTGGTGATCGAAGAATTCCTCGACGGCGAAGAAGCCAGTTTCATCTCCATGGTCGACGGCCGGAACGCGCTGCCGATGGCGACCTCGCAAGACCACAAGCGCGTCGGCGACGGCGACACCGGCCCCAACACCGGCGGCATGGGCGCGTACTCGCCCGCTCCCGTGGTGACGCCGCAAGTGCACGAACGCGTCATGCGCGAAGTGGTGATGCCGACCGTGAACGGCATGATCGCCGACGGCGTTCCGTTCACCGGATTCCTCTACGCCGGGCTGATGATCGACGCGCACGGCGCGCCGAAAGTCATCGAGTTCAACGTCCGCTTCGGCGACCCGGAAACCCAGCCGGTGATGTTGCGCCTGGACTCGGATCTGCTCGACCTGGTCGAAGCCGCGCTCGACGGCAAGCTCGACCGCGCCCAAGCGCAGTGGGACCCGCGCCCCTCGCTGGGTGTGGTGATGGCCGCGGCGAATTATCCGGAAACGCCGAAGGCCGGCGACGTCATCCACGGGCTGGACGCAGCGCAGCCCGCGCACGCGAAAGTGTTCCAGGCCGGCACCAAGCTCGGCCCGGACGGCGAAACGCTGACCGCCGGCGGCCGCGTGCTGTGCGTATGCGCGATCGGCGACGACGTCGCGCAGGCGCAGCGCGAGGCCTACGCCGCGCTCGCGAAGATCCATTGGGACGGCGAGTTCCATCGCAACGATATCGGCTGGCGCGCGATCGAGCGCGAGCGGGGAAGCGCGGCGAGCTGAGCGCAGCCGATCGCTTCGAGAACCAGAACGGCCGGGAGAGCGCGACGCTCCCGGCCGTTTTTTATTTCGCCTGCGCGAGCGACGTCGCCGCTGCGGTTATTCGCAAGAAAAAGGCCGGGAGAACTCAGTTCTCCCGGCCTTATCGTTTCTGCCCGCAGGGGCGGCGCAACCGTTGCCGCACCAGATGGACTAGTGCACCGTCCCGGCCGGCTCATCGGAAACCGGCTGCAGCGAAACCGCCACCTCCTCCAACTCGGCGATCTCCGCGTCGAGGGCGTCATACAACTCGCCCTGCCGCGTCATCAACTCCTCGATCCGCTCGGCCTGCTTCAACTTCGACAGTTCCCCATCGAACAGCAGCCACTGCGCGGTCAACTGCTTCACGTAGTTCTTGGAGTAATGGCGCATTTCCTTGAGCTGATTCAGCGTCGCGTTGACGTGATCCAACGGCGTCTTGGTGTCGGCGGACATACGGACCTCCTCTTCGCAAGGTGACGGCCCAGAGTAGCCAGGGGAAGCTGGCTGGACGCGAAATGAACGATGGCGAAGATCGGCCAGCGCGCAGGAATCTTCACTTGGCGCAGACATTTTCGAACGCGAGGAATGACCTCAGGACCGGCCCGCGACGCGAGCCGGCGATGCACGCTCAGGCTGTCGCACGCTTGCGTAACGGACCAACAGCGCCACCCGGTAGCCCGCCTTCTTGATCAGGCTCACGGAGAACGACAACCGCAGGCACGACGCCGCGGCGGCCACGCTCAGCCGGCGTGGTGTATCCGAAACCGCTCCGGTTCCGCCGGGTCCCGATCCACGACCTGGATCGGCGCCCAAGCCCATTGCCAGACGCTGATGCCCGGCGTGCGCGCGAACTGAATCCGCCCGCGGGTGCCTTCGACGTCAACCTGCGGCCAGGCTTCGGCGATGCGCGCCCGGTCCGCACCGTGGGACCGCAGTACATCGGCTAGGACGGTGATCGTGTCGTAACCCTCGAAAGCGACGAAGGACGGCGCTTCGGTCAGCCGCTCGCGTAAGGCCTCTTCGACTCGCGCGCCCAGCGGGCCGAGGCGCTCGGGCAGGTAGCGCAAGAACGGGATCGCGGCGCCGTCGACGCCGAGCAGGCTCGCCCATTCGGCGAATTCCGGTTGTCCGGCCGGGGCGCCCAGCATTAGCGCAGCCAAGTGCGGATCGCTGCGAACCAATTTGACGATCGACGCGGCCGGTTCCGGGTAGCCGACCAGAAGCAGCGCAGCGGTCGCGCCATGGGCGACGACTTGCTCGCACACCTGCGTGGCGGTGAGCGCGCTGATGTCGAGCTCGATGACGCTGCCACCGTGTGGAGCGAGGCGGTCGCGCAGAATGCCGACGCCCGATGCCCAGTAGACGCTCGGCGCGATGGCCACGGCGATTCGGCTATGGCCCGCGCTGAGGAGAAAGTCGGCGTAGATCCGCCAACCGCGGGACTGCGCCGGAGCGAGGCGCGCGACCCATTGCGTCGGCTGTTCGGTCAGCGCGTCGAGCACCGCCGACGAGCACAGGAACGGCAGGCGCAGGGCATCGGCCCTGGCGGCGACGGCGCGAGCGACGACGCTGTGATACTCCCCGGCCAAGGCCGCCACGCCCAGGTCCGCCAGTTCGTCCACGGCCGCCGCGGCCCGCTGCGGATCGGCGGCGGTGTCGCGGACGATCAGTTCGAGAGGTCTTCCGACGATCCCGCCGGCGTCGTTGATGTCGCGAACGGCCAGTTCGAGTCCCGCCAGCAAGTGTCGCCCCGCCTCGACCCAACCCGGCCGGCTCAGCGGAACCAGTGCGCCGATCCGGACGGCCAAGCCATCGGTTCGCTGCGTTCCGGTTGGCGATGGCGACGTATTCATGCGTTGGCGTCTCGATCAATGGTGGACAGCTGCGGCTACGAATACCGCCGCGCGTATATCGCGCTTCGCCACCATAGCCGAGGCCGGGGATGCCGTTGGAAACGGTCGAACTTCTTCGCGTCGAACAAGACCTGCCCGTCGAACCGGACGCCGGCTTTCGGCCAGAAGCGGATGCTAGGTCGCGAAACAGATAACGCTTCGGCTCCTGTCGATTTCCGTTCCGGCCATTCGTCTAAACAAGAAAGGCTGACTATTGCCCCCTGCAGGCGGGCCCGAAATGCCCGGCCCGGCGCGCTCACGACTTCGAATCAACTGGAGAAGACCGAATGACCCCGACCATCATCGCATTCGAACGCTCGCCCGACCGCGGCAAGGGACTGGCGCGCGACATGCGCATTCGCTGGACGCTCGAAGAGGTCGGGCAAGCTTACGAGGTCCGCTTCCTTTCTTTCCGCGACATGAAGCAGCCCGGGCATCTGGCGCTGCATCCTTTCGGGCAGATTCCGACTTACGAGGAAGGCGATCTCGCGCTGTTCGAGTCCGGCGCGATCGTGCTCCATCTCGCCGAACGCCACGCGGGCCTGCTGCCGACCGATGCGAACGCGCGCATGCGCGCCATCGCCTGGATGTTCGCCGCGCTCAACACGGTGGAGCCCCCGATCGTCGAACGCTCCACGGCCTGGCTTTTCGATCGCGAGCAGACGTGGTATGCGCAGCGTCTGGCGATCCTGGATGAGCGCGCGCGCGGTCGGCTCGGCGAGCTTTCCCGCCGCCTCGGCGATGCCGACTGGCTCGACGGCGATTTCAGCGCCGGCGATCTGCTGATGGTGACGGTACTGCTGCGACTGCAAAGCTCCGGCATCGTGGACGAGTTTGCGAACCTCGCCGCGTATGTCGCCCGCGCGACCGCGCGGCCCGCCTATCAGCGCGCGTTCGAAGCGCAGTTGGCGGCGTTTCAGCAGGCCCAGTCGGCCGGGGAATCATCGCCGGCGGCTTAGTGCTTCTGTCCGTGCGCGCGGCATCGCGCGAGTCGTCGATGCCGCTACGGCTTCCTCAGCCGATCGGTGGACAGCTTCGCGATGTCCCAAAACAGCGACGCGTTGCCCGCGGCCCGGGCGGCCAGCATGGCGCCGTGTATCGACGCCATGAACACGGCGGCCTCGGCCGATGCGGTGTCGGTCAATCGTATCTTGCCGGCCGACTCGCCTTCGTCCATGACCGCGGTCATCCAGGCGTGCAGATCGTTGAAATGCCCTTTGACTTCGTCCGCGACTTCCGCCGGAACCGCCGGCAGTTCCGCCGCCAGCAGCGCGCAAATGCAAATCGGAGGGCTGGACTGCTCGATGCATTGCGCCCAGAAACGGCTGTAGGCGATGAGCCGTTCCAAAGGATCGGGCATCGCTTGATCGAGCGACTGCAGGCCACGCCGCGTCGCCTCCCGATGGAGCACGACCGTCGCCTTCACCAGATCCGCCTTGGTGGGGAAGTGATGGTGGATGCTGGCCTTTCTCACCTCGACCAGCTCGGCGATGTCCGCATAGCTGAAACCGTTGTAGCCGCCCGACGCCAGCAGCTCATTCGTGCGCTGAATGATTTCCAGGGCTTTGGGCGAGTACGGCGCCTGCGGATCGGATCTGGATGGGGACATCAACCGCCTGCCTTGCTTCGAATGGGTCTGTGCTTATACAACGCGCGCATCTGCAAGGCGGTGCCGACGATCAGCGCCAGGAACAGCGCGCCCTGCGTACCGAGCAGAAGCGGGTCTTTCAAATCCGTCACCAGCGGCTTGCCCACCGGCAGCCTGCGCAAGGTTTCGCTTACGGTGGGGATCATCAGCAGGAATACGCTGAGGCTGAGCGATGCGGTCTCGATGTACTTCCACGCGCGCGGCGCCGTGCGCCATCGCGAGATCCCGTAGCCCACAAGAAGCACCGCCAGAGTGACGGTCGCGACGATCGAGCTGATGGGCTGATGCGCGATCGGGTAGACCGTGAGCACACCCAGCAGCATGAACCAGAAGTAGGCGCGTCCGGCCCGGGTTTCGGGGGCGATCCGCCCCTGCTTGACCAGCATGTAGGCGGCGAGAGGGATCGCGGGAAGGCTTCCCAGCGTGTGGAGCCAACCAAGGGGGGAGATGGCCATGAGAGTCGTTTCAGCCTGAGGAAGCGGCAGACTACCTATTGGTAGGTAGATAGTCAAATGCGCGGGTAAGCGCGTGGGCGGCCCCTGCCGCCTCAGTCGCAAGCGAGCTTTGGCCGGACTGAAGGGTCAGTCCGCGTATCGATTCAATTGTCCGGAAGCGTTGCGGCAGCGAACGGTGCGAGCACCGTCCAGCCAAGGTTGGCGTAAAGGCCGCGGCCGTCTTCTGTCGCGACCAGAAGCTGCGTGCTTGCGAGAGAGTTTCTCGCAGTCCCGAGAGCGGCCATCACCGCGATACCCAAGCCTTTCCGCCGGTGTTCCTGCGCGGTTTCGATTCGGTCGTAGATGAAGACCTCCGCGGTTTCCGCCGCGCATCCGTTGGCCGCCACAATGCCGTCCGGTGCGATGACGCAAGCCCGGGCGACAGGGCCGGCGCGATGAAGCTCCATCCTGTAGCCATCCGGCAGCGGCTTGGTATCGGGGGTTGTCGCCGCCGTCATGAAATAGTTCGCGGGCTGAATCTCCCAGCGCGCAGGCAGGGCGCTGCGCAGGTCCTCGTCGGAGCCGCACAGCTTCAGGTAATGCCGTGGCGCCACGACCTCATTGGCGATTTCGCGCAACCCATCGCATAGCTCCGGAAATACCCAGCGCTTCACTTCTTTTTCCGAATGGGTATCTACCCGGAAGCCGCCGCGATCGTGGACCGGAGGCGGGGAGCCGCGGGCGATGGAATGCGCGGCTTGCCAGGCGAAAACGAGGTTTGGATCGACGTAGGTCATGGCTGATCGTCTGTGGTGCTCAAAGGGGCGCATTCTCGGGCGACTGCGCGTGCCGCGCCAGGTTGGCCCTCGGCTGCAACGTCTGCGCGACTTCCAACTACAGCACCGGCCCGTCTCAAGAGACAAGACGGCGGCGATCTTGGGCCGATGGACGATATCCCAATCGGCGCCCCCATCGCCCCGGCCTGCGCCGGCCGGCATAATTCCGGCATTGGACGGCAATCGATTGCCAGGGAGACGGCGGATGATTCTTTGGGGCACCAGCAAGCGGGTACTGGACTTCGACCTGTCGCAGCGCGAGCACTGCCAGCAATGCCGGCAGGACCAGGATTTCGGACTTCGCCTCAAGTACGAGCACGGCCACCTCTACCATCTGTTCGGCTGGGTGATGTCGAGGCAGTATCAGCTGGTGTGCCCGGATTGCACGCATGGCTGGGTGGTGAATCCGCGCGCCGCCGAGGCGCTGATCGGCCGCAATCCGATACCGTTCTATCAACGCCACGGCTGGGTGGTTATGCTGGCTCTCGCCGCGATCATCGCCGTGGCCGCGCTCGCGCACCAACCCGCCGGCTGACGGTTTCCACATCGCGCAAGCGGCCGGACGCAGGCATCGGCTCTAGGTCACGACCATGACGCAACGACTCTTCGTCTACGGAACACTCGCCCCCGGCAAGCCCAACGCGCATGTGCTCGCGCAGGTGCCCGGCACCTGGGTGCCGGCCTTCGTTCGCGGCACGCTGCATCCAGAAGGCTGGGGCGCGGCCGCCGGCTATCCGGGCATCGTCCTGGATGCGCTCGGCGATGAAGTCCAGGGGCTGGTTTTCAGCTCGGACGCGCTGGCCGAGCATTGGCCGCGCCTGGATGAGTTCGAGGGCGAGGGCTACGAACGCGTACTCACCTCGGCCACGCTGCGCGACGGCGCGGAAGTGAAGGCCTACGTTTACCAGCTGAGCGGCCGTCCGCGCGATGGCGGCTAGACGCCGACTCATTGCCTGATTCGATTCGCCGGTAAGTGGACGATCCACTGCCGGACCGCGATCGCTTGCCATACCCCTGACGCGTTGCGGTTCCTTCCGGCGTCGGCGCAGGCACCATGCTTCTCAGGCACGGCGCCCTAACTCCCGCCTTCTTACACTGTCGGGCCACCCCGCAGCCATGAGGCGACCCACACCATGTACCCCACCATCGCCCAAGCCGCCTACATCGCCGCGAAACTGGGCGAAGCGCTGGCGATCCTCGTCGCGGCGTGGCTGCTGGCCACTGTGCTGCGGCATCTGCTGCGCCGGCTGTCCACGCGCTACGACCTGGCGCCGGCGTTCGCCATCGGCGTGCGCCGGGTGCTGAGCACGGTGATCTACATCAGCGCGCTGTTGCTGTTCCTCAATCGGATGGGCATCTCCGGTTCGGTGGTGTGGACGACCTTGACCGGGTTCGTCGCGGTGGGCGCGGTGGCGTTCTTCGCGGCCTGGAGCGTGCTGTCGAATATTTTCTGCGCGCTGTTGATTCTGACGACGCGGCCGTTCCGGCTGTACGACTATATCGAGGTGTTGGAGGGCGGCGACAAGCCGGGGCTGCGCGGGCGGGTGGTGGATATCAACTTCATCTTCACCACCTTGCAGGAGAGCCATGCCAATGGCGACGACACGGTGCTGCAGGTGCCCAACAGCCAGTTCTTCCAGCGCAGCACGCGGCGTTGGCGGCAGGAGCCGGAGTGGAGCCGGATCGCGCATGCGAAAGCGGCGGAAGGGGCGGATTGGCGGGATGCGGCGGCTGGGTGAGGGGAGCAAGAGCGAATCCCCCCTTCCCCCCCTTTTTCAAAGGGGGGAACGGCAAAGGCGGGGACGTGAGGGATCGGGTTGGCGTGGATGGCGGGGGTCTAGGCGCACGCAATGCCGGGGCTACTTTTCCGCTACCCGCCCGAACCCGCTACACCCCGCGATACCGGGTTTGCTAGGCTCCCCACGCGAATCCTTCGCGCGAGCCGCACATCGATGTGCGGACCAGATCCGACAAAGCAGGACGGCATGGCGCACAACCAGTTCGCGTTGCTCACCCAACGGCGGTTCCTGCCGTTCTTCCTGACCCAGGCCTTCGGCGCTTTCAACGACAACGTCTACCGGCAGGCGATCATCGGGCTGCTGTTCTATCTGGGCGTGGACGATGCGCAGCGCACGCTCTACACCAACCTGGCGCCGGCCTTGTTCATCCTGCCGTACTTCCTGTTCTCGGCCACCGCCGGGCAGATCGCGGAGAAGCTGGAAAAACACAAGCTGATCCGGATCACGACCTCGATGGAGATCGCGATCATGAGCCTGGCCGCGGTCGGGTTCCTGACCCAGAGCATGACGGTCCTGCTGATCGCGCTGTTCTGCACCGGCCTGCAATCGACGCTGTTCGGGCCGGTCAAGTATTCGATCCTGCCCTCGGTGCTCAAGCCGGAGGAACTCACCGGTGGCAACGGTCTGGTCGAGATGGGCACCTCGATCGCGATCCTCACCGGCATGATCTTCGGCGGCCTGATCTTCACTCTCGCCGGTACGCACGGGCCGGTGGTCGCGGCGACCGCGATCATCGTGTTGGCGGTGACCGGCAACCTCGTCAGCCGCCTGATTCCGCGCGCCGACGCCGGCGAGCCGGACCTGAAGATCCAGTGGAACCCGATTCCCGAGTCGGTGAAGATCATGCGCATGACCCGGCGCCAGCCGGCGGTGCGCAATTCGGTGCTGGGCGTGTCGTGGTTCTGGTTCGTCGGCACGGTGCTGACCTCGCAATTGCCGGGCTATGCGCTGACCAATCTCGGCGGCGACCCGACCTTGTACATCTTCGCGCTGGCGCTGTTCTCGATCGGCACCGGCGTGGGCTCGATGCTGTGCGAGCGGCTGTCGGCGCGCACGGTCGAAATCGGCCTGGTGCCGCTGGGCGCGTTCGGCATCAGTGCCTTCATGATCGATCTGTATTTCGCCCGCACCGGCGCCGCGACCGCGACCGGCCTGAACGTCTCCGCCTTCGTCCACAGCGCGGGCGCGTGGCGGATCATGATCGACCTGGTCGGCATCGGCGTGTTCGCGGGTTTCTTCGTGGTGCCGCTGTTCGCGCTGATCCAGAACCGTTCGCCGAAGAACGAACTATCGCGCGTGATCGCCGGCATGAACATCCAGAACGCGGCCTTCATCGTGCTGGCGGCGGTGCTGGGCGTGGTGGTGCAGCGCTTCTTCCACTGGACCATTCCGCAGGTGTTCCTGGCCCTGGCGATCGCCAATGCGATCGTGGCCATCTACATCTTCACCCTCGTGCCCGAATTCCTGATGCGCTTCCTGAGCTGGGTGCTGGTGCGCGCCCTGTACCGGTTGCGCGTGTCGGGCACCGAACGCATTCCCGACGAGGGCGCGGGACTGATCGTGTGCAACCACGTCAGCTACATGGACGCGTTGATCCTCAGTGCAAGCATCCCGCGGCCGGTGCGCTTCGTGATGTATTACAAGATCTTCAACATCCCGGTGATGAGCTGGATTTTCCGCACCGCCAAGGCGATTCCGATCGCCGGCGCGAAGGAAGATCCCGAGTTGATGCGGCGCGCGTTCGAGGACATCGAAGCCGCGCTTGCCGACGGCCAACTGGTCGGCATCTTCCCCGAGGGCGCGCTGACCAAGGACGGCGAGATCGCGCCGTTCAAGTCGGGCGTGGAGCGGATACTGGCGAACAACCCGGTTCCGGTGATCCCGATGGCCTTGCGCGGCATGTGGTCCAGCATGTGGAGCAAGCGCGACTCGCGGCTGGCGCGCATGCGCGTGCCACGGCGGTTCCGCGCCCAGGTCGAGGTGATCGCCGATGCGCCGCGCGACGGCGCGCAGGTTACCGCGCCGTCGCTGGAGGCGCAGGTGCGCGCGTTGCGCGGCGATCAGGCCTGATCGCCTCCACGCGCGGCGTGCCGGCGCGGCGGAGCGCTGCTAGGATGCCCGCGAGCGGACGCCGTCGGCGTCCGGCCATCGCCCTGGGAAGGACACCATGAATCAGCCCGTCGTCACCGCCGCCTCGCCGTATCCGAACTACCTGCCGTGGTCGATCACCCTGACCGTGCTGGGCGCGTGTTTCTGCTGCCTGATCGGCGCCGCGCCGGGCATCGTCGCGCTGGTGTTCGGCAATCAGGTCAACAGCAAGTACGCCGCCGGCGACGAAGACGGCGCGCGGCGCGCGTCGGAAACCGCGAAGATCTGGTGCTGGGTCGGCACCGGGCTGGTCGCGCTGGGCCTGATCTGGACGATCCTGTCGTTCTTCATCAACGGCATGTCGATGATGTCCGACGAGTTCCTGCAGGAACTGCAAAAAGTGCAGTCGCGCTGAGGCGCGCCGCCGCACGCATCGATATGGACCGCAGCGCCCGCCAGCGCCATCTCACCCTCACCGTCGCCGCGACCGCGGCCACCGCGGCGGCGGCGGCCGGGGTGTGGGTGCTGCGCCATGTCGATCCCAATGCCGCCGGCAGCCCGCTGCCGGGCTGCATGTTCTATCACCTCACCGGCCTGTACTGCCCCGGTTGCGGCATGACCCGCGCGCTGCACGCGCTGGCGCACGGCGATCTGGCGCAGATGATGGCGATGAATCCGCTGCTGGGCCTGTTGATCCCGGCGCTGCCGCTGCTGGTGTTGCAGGGGCTCGGCTATCGCCTGCCGCTGCCGCGGCGCGCGCTGGCGATCCTGGGCAACGGCAAGGCCTGGCTGGGATTGCTGGCCGCGTTCTGGGTGCTGCGCAATCTGCCGTGGCCGCCGTTTTCCTGGCTCGCGCCGGGCTGAACCGCGGCGCCGCCGCGAGCCGCCGGCGCTAGAAGCGGTACATCGCGCTGACCAGGTAATAACGCCCGACCGGGTCGTCATCGACGATGCTGTAGCCGCCGTAGCTGTAGTCGTAATTGACCGGCCGGCGATCGTTGAGGTTGCTGACGTTGAGCCCGATCAGCCATTTGTCGAAACCGCCGTAGGCCAGATCCATGCCGAGCAAGGTCGCGCTGGGCGTGCGGCAGCGGCCGACGACGCCGTTGATGGTCGGGCAGGTCTGGCCGGGCTCGGTGATCCACACCGTGGCCGGGCCCATGTAGCGCAGGTTGAGCGTGGCGATCCAGTCGCGATAGGTCCAGCGCACGCTGCCCAGCACGGTGCGGTTGGGCGTGCCGAAACCGGAGTAGTCCAGTTCCTTCTCCGCCGGGTGCGGCCGGCGCAGCAGACGGTCCATGTAATGGCCGTTGAGGCGGAAGGCGAAGTTGCCGCGGCGCTGGGTCTGCAGCCGGTATTCGGTGTCGATTTCCCAACCGCTGACTTCGGTGCTGCCGATGTTGTCCAGGTAGGTGTCGACCGCGATCAGGTAGCCCTCTTCGTCGCGCACCATGGCCTTGGGGAACAGGTCCGGGCGCGACACCGCGTCGATGGCGAGGATCTCGTTGCGGCGGCGGATGCGGTAGCGGTTGACGGTGGCGGTGAAGTCTTCGCTCGGCGTCCAGATCAGCCCGAGGCTGCGGCTGGTGGAAGTTTCCGGGCGCAGATCGGCGTTGATCGTCGCGCGGCGATCGATCATGCACACCGGGCCGAGATCGATCAGGCACGGCTGGGTGCTCGGGTCCGAGCGCACGTAGCCTTCCGAATCGATCACCAGCGGACGGCGCAACTCGGCCAGGGTCGGCGCGCGGTAGCCCTCGCCCATCGACGCGCGCAGGATCAGCGACTGCCATGGTTGCCAGCGAACGCCGAACATCGGCGAGATCTGATTGCCGTAACCGCCGTTGTGATCCAGCCGCCACGCCGCGTCCACCCACAGCTTGTCGTGCAAGGGCACGTTGACCTCGCCGTAGATCGCCGAGGTGTTGCGGCTGGCCTCGCGTTCGTCCAGTTGCTGCGCCAAGGCCACGTTGCCCTGCACGAAGGACTGGTCCGGGCGGTTGCTCAGGCGCTCGCGGCGCGTTTCGACGCCGGCGGCGATCTGCACGTCGCCGGCCGGCAACGCGAACAGCGGCCCTTCGATGCTGGCCGAAGCCGTATCGAGGATCATTTGGCCGCCCATCGTGACCTGCGGCGAAATCTCGTCGAGCACCTCCGGCGCGTTGCCTTCGGTCTTGTTGAAGTGGAAGGTCTTCACCTCGGCGTTGATCGCCGGCTCGTTGATCAGGCCGTCGATGCGATTGACCACCTTGTTGCGCCGGCGCGACAGGCTCACGTCCCACTCCCACTTGTCGCGGTAGCCCTTGAGGCCGGCGGTGAAATCGCGGGTGGAGGTGACGGTGCGGTTGCGCACCGGCCCGACTTCGGAGAACCAGTAGTTCAGATCGAGGTAGGGCTTGGGTTTGTACGCGTCGGGATGATCCTCGGGCAGGTTGACCGAGGCGTAGAACGGCGCGTTCTGCATCTCCAGGCCGACCCGGGTCGCGCGCAGGTCGGCATAGAACTCCGCGTTCTCGCCGATCGGCTGGCGGAAGTGGGTGTAGAAGGCGTTGCTGGTGATGCCCGGCTGCAGGCTGACGTACTGCGGAATGTCCAGGCTGCAGTCGATGCCGCGGGCGGTCTTGTCGCGACTCTTGCAGCCGTTGACGGCGCGGATGCCGCCGGCCTCGAAGTCGTCGAAACCCGACGGGATGCGTCCGTCGAGCAGGCCGTAGCGGCGCTGGTCCAGCGTGCTCCACTCGCGCTGGCTGCCGATCAGCGGATTGCGGGTGAAGTGGTCGATGCTGACGAACACGCTGCCGCCACCGGGCGTTTGCTCGCCGAAGCTGGCGTACTCGCGCTGCTGCTCGGCGTCGCCGCGCTGGGACACGCCGTAGCTGCCGCCGACTTCGGCGCCGCGGTAGTCCTTCTTGAGGATGATGTTGACCACGCCGGCCATGGCGTCGGCGCCGTAGATGGCCGAGGCGCCGCCGTGGGCGATCTCGATGTGATCGACCATGCTCAGCGGAATGCCGTTGAGATCGGTCAGCGCGCCCATGTCGGTGGACACCAAGCCGTAGTTGGCCATGCGCCGACCATCGACCAGGAACAAGGTCGCGCGCGGCCCCAGCGAATACAGGCTGGCCGAGGCCGCCGCCGCCGACGGCACCTGGCTGGCGCCGCCTTCGGTGGCGACATTGCGCGGGTGATGGCCGGTCATGCCCGGGGTCAGCCGCAGCAGATCGAACAGGGTCTGGTGGCCGCTGGCGCGGATTTGTTCGTTGGTGATCAGGGTCAGCGGCAGCGAGCTTTCGAACGCGGCGCGGCCGATGCGTGTTCCTGTCACATGGACCGTGTCTAATTCCGTCGTAGTAGGTGCCTTGGGCATTGCCTGAGGCTTCTGAACGAACGCCTGCGGCACCGGCCTGGGCCGCGGACGCGGCGCCGGCTGCAGCAAGTAGACATTGGCTTTTACGGCCACTGCGGTGAGGCCGGTCCCGTCCAGCAACTGGGCCAGGCCCTCGCGGATGCCGGGCCGGCCCTTCAGGCCCGCGCTGCGCCGCCGCGCCACCAGGGCCGGGGCGTAGATCAGCTGCAAACGGTTACGGGACGCGAACGCGTTCAGCGCGTCGTCCAACGCGCCGGGAGGGATGTTGTAGCCATCGGCTGGAATATCGCCTTCGGGGGCCTGCAAAGCCCCGGCAACAGGCGAGAACGTCAGCGCGACGGAAACGATGAACGCATACGCAATCTTGGCCATCCACCAACCGCATCGATCGGGCTACAGCTGAACCGGTACGCCCCCTGTCTGTAGGCGCGATCCAACCATAGCATCGCTACGGCACACAGGGGACTCAACCGGACTTGCGATGCAGGACGATCTCGTCGTCGGCGCGCTGTTCGGACTGCAACGACCAGCCCTGCTCCAGGGCCTCCAGCAACGCGGCCTGGTCGCCGATGTGGAATACGCCGCTGACGGTGATCTTGCCCAGGGCCGGATCGGCCAGGCGCAGCTTGGTCGCCGAGTAGCGGTTCATCTCGATGAGCAACGCGTCCAGACGCCGGTTCTTGAACACCAGATCGCCGGTCGGCCAGGCCTGCGCGGCGCTGAGGTCCAGCGGCTCGGGCGGGCTCATGCGGCCGCTGTGGTCGTAGCTGAGCTGCTGACCGGGCTTGAGCGTGCTGCCGGCCTGGGCGACGCCGTTGGAGACGATCACCTCGCCCTCCAGCAAACCGACGTTGACCGTGCTGTCGGTCTTGATGACCTGGAAGGTGGTGCCGATGTCGCGGATCAGGCCGTTGCCGGCCTTGACCGAGAACGGGCGCGCGGCGTCGGCGGCGACCTGGAATTGCACGCGGCCGCGATCGACCTCGACCTCGCGGCGCTCGTCGCTGAAGCGCGCGACGATGACCGAGTCGGTGTCGAGCATCACCTGGGTGCCGTCGGCCAGACGCAGCGAGCGCTGTTCGCCGACCGCGGTGAGGTAGCGAGCGTCGCTGGCCGGCGCCGGCGTGCGCAGCCAGTTGACCCCGACCGCGGTCGCGACGAGCAAGGAGGCGGCCATCGCCGCCGGCATCCACCAGCGCGAGCGCGCGCTTTCGCGGCCGGTCGCGCGCCAGGCGATGCGCGCGGCGGCCTGCAGCATTTCGTCGCTGGCCAGTTGCGCCGCGGCCTGGTGCGCGCGCTCGGCGGCGACGTAGGCGGCGACGTGCTCGGGCGCGGCGTCGAGCCAGCGATCGAACTCGGCGCGATCGTGCGCGGTGCATTCGGGCGAATCCAGCCGCGCCACCCACGCTTCCGCGCGGCCGTCTGCGGGATCGGCTGTCGGGGTCGTCGTCGATGTGGGCAGTGTAGTAGTCATTGTTCTTGCAAGCTCTCGTAGCCGCTTTCCTTCATGCGCACGCGCAACAGCGCGAGCGCCCGGCCTATATTCTTCTCCACCGCCTTTACAGAAATACCGCAGTGACGTGCGATCTGCGTGTAACTCATTCCGTTGACGCGGTTGAGCAGGTAAATCTGCCGGCTGCGCATCGGCAATTGCATGATCGCCGCGCGCACCAGCGCCAGTTCCTGCTCGGTCGCCACGCGCTGGTCGTGGCTGGGTTCTTGCGACGGCAGCGCGTGGTAATCCTCATCCAGACTCACGTGCTCGGGCGCATGCCGGGTTTTCTGCCGCCGGCCGCGATCGTTGAGCGCGTTGATCGCGATGCGGTACATCAGGATCTTCAACGCGTCGGCTGGCTGGTCGCGATAACGCAGCATGCGCATCATCGTTTCCTGCGCGATGTCCTGCGCGTCCTCGTGCGAGGCGGCGGACTTGCGCAAAAACGCGATCAGCGGCTCGCGGTGATCGCGCAGGAAGCCGACGAAGTGATCGTCCTCCTGCCGCGTCGTCGCGGGCTGATTCGCCGCCGATGAATCCTGGCCCACGTCCACCTTCACCCATGCCCTGGTTACCTGCTTCGATACTAGCCCAGCCGCAACGGGCGGGTGAACGAAGCTCAGGTCGTCTTGCGCGGTAACGCCGGGCGCAAAACCCGTGGGGCCGGGATCGGTCTGACTCAGACCGACCAGAAGCTGGGACGTGAAGCGATTCACCAATCCGAATCCTCCGCTAGCGTGATGAAGCGCGCATCCGATGAGTGAGGTTTAGTCCGCACACGAGGCCCGGTCTTGATCGCCGGACTCTCGTGCGCGGGTAAAGCGTTACCTCATCGCCGCCGCGCCGTCTGGCTGCTGCCGCGATCGCGCTGACCAACGCGCGAATCAGGTTCCGTGAAAGCCGTCGCGCAAGAGTCGTGTCCAGCCCCCTCGGCAGGACCGTCGCCCGACACCGGGGTGGCCGGCGGCGAACGACAATGCGCGGCGGTTTACGCGGAACCTGTGCGTCTAAACGCAGTCCAGACGAGCCCCCCCTACCCCGAACGTGCGCCGGCGTTCGGTTTCCGCTCAGGCGGTCGCATTCCGGGGATACGCGGCATCGCGGCGGCGCAGGGCCACCGCGCCGGGGTTCAGGCGACGAAGCCGGCGATCACGAACAAGGCCAACACCGCCAGCCAGACCAGCAGGCTGCGCCAGACCAGGCTCATCGCGTCGCGCAGTTCGGGCACTTCGCCGGTAGTCATCAGCGCCACGCCCTGCGCGGGAGCGGCGACGCCGGATTCGTTCACGTAGTCGGCCGCTTCCTCGGCCAGCTCGCATTTGACGCTGGCGCGGGCGACCGCGCCGAGGAAACGGTTGTCCAGGCTGAAACGCGCGCCGCCGGCTTCGCGCCAGGCGCCGAGCACCGTATCGAAATTGCCGACCAGGGCCAGCGCCAGGGTCAGCAGCTGCGCCACCGGCCAGTCCAGCAGCGCGAGCAAGGTGCGCGCGCCGGCCAGGGTGTCGCCGGACAACTGCTTGGAGGCCTCGCCTTCGGCGGCCAGCGCGACCAGCCGATAGCCCAGCGCGCCGACCGGGCCGAGCAGCAGGAACCAGAACAGCACGCCGAACCAGCGCCGCAACGCGCTGCGGAACACCGCCTCGACCAGCGAGCCGCCGTCGAGCAAGGGCGTGGCGCCCTCGGGCCAAAGGCGGGCGGCGGCTTCGCGGCGCGAGGCGCCGTCGCGCGCCGACGCCAGCGCTTCCACGTCCAGATCCAGATCGCGCGGGCCCCAGGCGTAGAACAGGATGACGATGCCGAACACCAGCCCGCCGAGCCCGATCAGGGGTTCATCGAGCGCCAACTGGAACAGGCCGACCGCCAGCAGCGGCGGCACCAGCGCGATCAGCAGGCCCCAGCGTCCGCGCCAGAAGCTGCCTTCGGGAAAGCGGCTGTCGATCCAGCGCAGCCAGTCGCCGTACCAGCCGTAATGACGCACCGACGCGGCCAGGGACTGCGCGAGATGGCCGAGCACGAGTGCGACGACGGCGGCGATCAGCGTGACGGACATCGGGGCGACGCTCCTGGCGAGGCGAAGAAAAACATGAACTGGCCGGATTCTAGCGCGACCGCGTGCAGGCGCGGTCGCGAGCCTTCGAGGTCTGTGTAGGAGGGGCTTCAGCCCCGATGCTTTTCGATCCGATCGCTTCGATGGTTCGCGGCTGCTGATCGAAAAGCATCGGGGCTGAAGCCCCTCCTACAAAACTCAGCAGAATGACCGCTCAGAACCGGCGCGACCACGCACGCCCTTGCGTGGTTCAACGCCCCGCGCGCGCCTGCGCGGCCACGCGCCAGTGTTCGATCAGCCAGCGCGAGATGGAAATGCTCGGCGACAGCAGCGGGCCGTCGTCATCGCCCGGCTCGGCCGTGGCGGCGCGTTCGCCGCGCGCGCAGGCGGCGTGGATTTCGTCCAGGGTGAACCAGCGCGCTTCTTCCAGCTCATCGCCGGTCTTGGGTTCGTCGGGCTCGGCTTCGGCGGCGAAGCCCAGCATCAGCGCGCTCGGAAACGGCCACGGCTGCGAGCCCAGATAACGGCAACTGCGCACGCGCACGCCGGTTTCCTCCAGCACTTCGCGCGCGACCGTCTGCTCCAGCGATTCGCCGGGTTCGACGAAACCGGCGATCACCGAATAACGCCGCGCCGGCCAGCCGGCCTGGCGGCCGAGCAGCAGGCGTTCGCCGTCGCTGACCGCGACGATCACCGCCGGATCGGTGCGCGGGTAATGTTCGGTGCCGCATTGCCCGCAACGCCCCTGCCAGCCGGCGCGCGCGGAGGCGACTTCGCCGCCGCACACACCGCAATGGCGATGGCGGCTGCGCCAATGCTGCAGCGCGCGCGCCTGGGCGAACACGCTGGCCTGCAGCAACGGCCAGTGCCCGGCCGCGCTGCGCAGATCGACCCGGCGCGGCGCGTCGAAGGCGACCAGTTCGGCGTCGATGGAAAACCAGGCCTGCCCGTCCGCGGCCAGACCGAGAAACACCGCCGCGCCCACGCCGCCGGGACCGTCGCTGAGTTCGCGGCCGAGCGGCGCGCGCAGGCTGCCGTCGTCGTCGGCCAGCGCGTTGCCGGAGTCGTCGAGCACGATCACCCGCGCCCGCGGCCACAGCTCGGACAAGGCTTCGGGTTGATCGCGAAGATGGTCGGCGCGATCCAGCGCCGCCTGCCACGCGGCATCGCCCTCGACGAAGGCGAACGGCCGATCGGTCGCGGAAGCGGCTTGCGCGGTAGTCGTCACACGCCGAACGAGGAACCGCAGCCGCAGGTGGTCTTCGCGTTCGGATTGCGGATCACGAACTGCGAGCCGTGCAGGCTTTCGGTGTAATCGACTTCCGAGCCCATCAGGTATTGCAGGCTCAGCGGATCGACCAGCAGGGTCACGCCGTCGGTCTGCACGGCCAGATCGTCCTCGCCCTGCTGCTCGTCGAATTCGAAACCGTACTGGAAGCCCGAACAGCCGCCGCCCTGGATGTAGACGCGCAGCTTGAGCGCATCGTTGCCTTCCTCGGCGATCAGCTCGCGCACCTTGCTGGCCGCCGACGAGGTGAATTGCAGCGGCCGATCCAGGGACTGGTAGCCCGGCGCGGCATTGAGCGTGGTGATTTCCATGTTGAAAGGATAAGGCCGCCGCGCGCGCATTCAAGCGCGCCAGACGAACACTGCGATTGGCTGGTGCGGTCCGATGGCGCGCCTGGGCGGCCGATCGCGGCGATATCGCCGGCCGCGGCGGCCGGATCGGGCCGGCCCGCGGCCTCAGCCGGCCGGATTGGCCGTGGCCGCCGGGACGACGGTCTCGCGGGTCGCCTCCGCCCAGCTGAAGGATTGTTCGACCGCCGCGCCCGATTGCGGGGTCAACCGCACCGTGACCCGGACCGGGGTCAGGCCGGCGGGGACGAATACGTCGCCCTCGACCTGTTCGAAGTACTTGAACGAATACGCGGTGCCCGGCGCGTCGGGCTGCTGGCGCAGGTCGGCCCAGGCGAGCTTTTCGAGCTTGCCGGCGCGGGTGCCTTCCAGCGCCAGGGTCAGGCGGCCGGCGCTGACCGCGCCGCGGTTGAGGTTCTGGGTCAGGGTGGTGGTGAAGTGCCAGGCCGAGGGCGCGCCATCCTGCGGCTGCATCTTCAGGGTGTGCACGGTGAGGCCGCGGCGCTGGCCGGTGGCGCCGACCAGCCGCTCGTAGAAGGCCACGTCGGCGCGCAGGCCGGCGATTTCCTCATCGCGCTCGGCCAGGGCGCTTTGCAGATCGCGATTGGCCTGGCGGCTGATGGCGTCGGAACGGCCCAGGGTGGCCACGCGCTGCTGCAGTTGTTCCAGGTCGGCCTGCATTTGCCGCGGGGTCAGGCTGGCCGCCTGCGGGCCGGGCGGCGGCGGAGTGTCCTGGGTTTCGCTCAGCGATCGCCATAGCCCCCAGGCGCCGAAGCCCAGCGCGGCGGCCAACAGCACGGCGGCGGGCAGGCGCCAGCGATGGTGACCCGCATCGCCCGCGCCGGACGGCGGCGGAGCCGTCGCTCCGGCGGGAGCGTGGTCGTGGCCAGTGGCCGGATCGGGCGCGGCACTCGCCGGCCGCTGCGTCGCGGGACGATCGGCCGGGGTTCCCGGAGACGGCGCGGACTGTGAGGTTTCGTCGCTCATCCGCACCGTCTGGGGGCTGGAGCGGCGGCCCTCAATCCATCCGGGCGTCCGCGGTAATCAGCGCTTCAGGCGCCGGCAGCGCGGCCGTCGGCGATTCGGCGTGGATCAGTCGTCCGGTGAGCATCGACCCGGCCGTCATCTCGACCACCTTGTAGTGCACATTACCTTGAACGCGCGCCTTGGCGGCGAGTTCGATCCGCTCGCTGGCATACACGTCGCCGTCGAGCTGGCCGTTGATGATCACCACCGGGGCGCGCACCTCGCCCTCGATGACGCCGTTCTCGGCCAGGGTCAGGCTGGCCGGCTGCCCGTCCAGGGCCACCAGCTTGCCGATCACGCGGCCTTCGATATACAGCCCGCCGCTGAAATGCAGGTCGCCGCGAATCACCACCTGCGAGCCGATCATGGTGTCGACCTGGCCTTCGCGCAGTTGGGTCGGTTTACTGTTGGTCTTGAACATCGCTTAAGTTTCCCCGGTTACGGTGACGCCGCTCTTCCAGGCGAAATGCTGCTCGATCGCGGCGTTTTCCCCGTGCAGCGAGATGCGCACGCGTTGCGGGGTGAAGCCGGCCGGCAGCATCACGCTGCCGTCGAGTTGCTGGAAGTAGCGGAAGGAATAGTCCTGGGCGGGCGCCTTGGACTTCTGGTGCAGTTCGTCCCAGCCGATCGCGGCCAGCTTGCCGCCGCGAACCCCTTCGACCTGGAACTGCAGCCCCCCGCTGCTGACCGCGCCGCGGTTGAGATTCTGAGTCAGGACGATCTGGTAGCGCCAGGTGCCGCCGGTCTCGGGCGTGAACTCCACCGAGTGCACGTTCAGGCCCTTGGCCGGCGCGGTCGCGCCGACCAGGCGTTCGTAGAAGGCCACGTCGGCGCGCAGATCGGAGATTTCCTCCTCGCGCTGGGCCAACGAGTTCTGCACCTGCTTGTTGGCCGCCCGGCTGACCTGGTCGGAGCGCTGCAAATTGGCTTCGCGCTGTTCCAGTTGTTCCAGCGCCTTGGAGCGGACCCGCAGCTCGCGCTTGGTCTGGTCGAGCTCGGCGCTGAGCCTGGGCAGCTTCGGCGCGGCCAGCGACTGCGACCACAGCCAGGCCACGACCAGCGACAGCGCCCACGCCACGCCGACGGCGGACCAGATATAAGGGCGCTTGTCCGGCTGCTGCTGGACGATGACGAAGCGCGGCGGCGGGGTCTTGCTCATGCGGACTGGATCATGCGGACTACGACGGCTCACACCGCCGGCTTTCCCTATACTCAACCCTAAATCTTAACGGGAACGCCACGATGTCCGATGCGCACCTGTTCGCAGTTGGCGTAGTTCTGGCCTGGCTGTCGGGGGTCCGGGTCTATCTGACCGTCTTCGGAGTCGGCATCGCCGGCGCCCTGGGCTGGCTGGAATTGCCGCAGGCGCTGCAGGCGACCCAGTCGCCGTGGGTGCTGGGCGTGTGCGGCCTTCTGACCGTGGGCGAGTTCTTCGCCGACAAGATTCCCGGCGTGGACTCGGGCTGGGACTTGCTGCATACCCTGCTGCGCGTGCCGGTCGGCGCGTTTCTGGCGGCCGCGACCATGTCGCCCGACGGTCACCTGGGCGCCGGCGCCCTGGCCGCGGGCGCGGGCGTGGCGCTGACCAGCCACGTGCTGAAGTCCGGCACCCGCGCCCTGCTCAACACCTCGCCCGAACCGGTCAGCAACTGGACCGCGTCGGTGGCCGAGGACACCGCGGTGGTTGGTGGGTTGGCACTGGTGTTCGCCTACCCCTGGATCACGCTGGGCATCGTGGCGCTGATCACCGTAGCGGTCGCGATGGCGCTGTGGTGGATCTGGCGCAAGCTGTTCCGGCGCAAGCCCAAGGCCGGGGTCGCGGCGTCGGGGTGAAGTGCGGGGTTTGGGTCTGCTGCGATCTGAGCCGAAGGCATCGGGGCTGAAGCCCCTCCCACAAGAGCCAGCGTCGCATCGAAGTCTTTTGTAGGAGGGGCTTCAGCCCCGATGCTTTTCGACCAGCGACAATCGAATCTTCCAGCAAACAAGATGCTGATCAGCGTGCTGGTCGCGATGGCGCTGTGGTGGATCTGGCGCAAGCCCAAGGCCGGGGTCGCTGCGTCGGGTGAAGCGCGAGGTTTGGGTCTGCTGCGATCTGAGCCGAAGGCATCGGGGCTGAAGCCCCTCCCACAAGAGCCAGCGTCGCATCGAAGTCTTTTGTAGGAGGGGCTTCAGCCCCGATGCTTTTCGGCCAGCGACAATCGAATCTTCCAGCAAACAAGATGCTGATCAGCGTGCTGGTCGCGATGGCGCTGTGGTGGATCTGGCGCAAGCCCGAGGCCGGTGTCGCGGCGTCGGGGTGAAGTGCGGGGTTTGGGTCTGCTGCGATCTGAGCCGAAGGCATCGGGGCTGAAGCCCCTCCCACAAGAGCCCTCGATGCGACGCCGGCTCTTGTGGGAGGGGCTTCAGCCCCGATGCTTTTCGGCCAGCGACAATCGAATCTTTGAGCAAACAAAAAAGCCGCCGGCTCAGCGCCGACGGCTTTTTGTTTGATGACAGCACGAAATTCGCGATGGCCTCAGTACGGCGCTGGCTTGCTGGCTTCGGTGTGAACGTCGCTGGCTGGCTGAACCGTGGAACCGCGAGGAAGCGGCGAACATCGCGCTCGCCGTCTTCTCAATGCTTCGAACTCATTCCTCGATCTTGGTCAGCAGATAGTTCTGCTCGCCCAGGCGCTCGATCAGCGCGAGCTGGGTTTCGATCCAGTCCACGTGCTCTTCTTCCGAATCCAGGATGTCCGCGAACAGCTTGCGGCTGACGTAGTCGCTGACAGTCTCGCAGTACTTGATCGCTTCGCGCAGCAGCGGAATCGCTTCGAGTTCCAGCGCCAGATCGCAGGCCAGCAGCTCGCGCGGATTTTCGCCGATGCGCAGCTTGCCCAGCGCCTGGAAGTTCGGCAGACCGTCGAGGAACAAGATGCGGTCCGACAACTTGTCGGCGTGCTTCATCTCGTCGATCGACTCGTGGTACTCGTGCTCGGCCAGTTCTTTCAGGCCCCAGTTCTTCAGCATCTTGGCGTGCAGGAAGTACTGGTTGATCGCGGTCAGCTCATTGAAGAGCGCCTTGTTGAGGAATTCGATGACCTTGGGGTCGCCTTTCATGGCCGGGCTCCGACGTTGCAATGGCCGGCACTGTAGTCCTTTCGAAAAAGCCATGACGAAACGCGAATCGTGCGCAAAGGGAGTCGAGAATCAGTGTCGTCGGCGCATGCCCGGGTTATGCGACCGCTGGCCGGGTTCGCGGGCGCGCATGCGAAAACCGCCCTGAAGCGGGCGGTCGGAAGGCACTGCGTGTGGTGTGCAGCGGCCGGACCGGCCGCGGCCGCTCAGGCGGCTTGTTGCATGACCGCCAGCGGCAATTCGCGCACGTTGCGCGCCTGTTCCAGCAGCGAGCTGGCCAGCTCCAGGCAACTGCCGCAATTGGCGCCGACGCCGGTACGCATGGTCAGTTCCGGCACGCTGCGGCAACCGGCCTCGGCGGCCTGGCGGATATCGCGGTCGGTGACTCCATTGCAGATGCAGACGTACACGGGCGGGGTCTTCGGCATGCAGCCGGCTGGCTGCACAAGCATTCCGCCACGGATGCGAATGATTGTCAATTAATGCCAGCCCAACCCGTGCCGGCGTTCAAGGGAACTCCGCCCCGATGGGCCTCAGCCGCTGGACTCGGAACCGCCGCCGCGCACCGGGGTGCCCGGCCCGCAAGGCCGCGCCCGCGGCCGCTGATGGGCCCGGCCGGCGAACTGGCCTTCGCTGGCCCGCGCATTGGGGTCGGGCGCCGGCACCGCCTGGGGGCCGGCGACATGGCGGGCGAACGGCGCCAGATGGCGCAGCGCGCTGGCATACACGCCGCGCTTGAAGATGACGACGTGCTCGACCGGGTACCAGAAATCGACCCAGCGCCAGTTATCGAATTCAGGTTTGTCGGTCAGGTCCAGGCACAGATCGGATTCCTGCCCGGTGAGCCGCAGCAGGAACCACACCTGTTTCTGACCGATGCATACGAGGCGGTCGTTGCGCCGTACCGCCCGCCGCGGCAGCCGGTAACGCAGCCAGCCCGGGGTTGCGCCCAGGACTTCGACATGCTGCGGCAGCAGGCCGGTTTCTTCGCGCAACTCGCGATACATCGCCTCGAGCGGCGTCTCGTCGGTGTTCATCCCGCCTTGCGGGAACTGCCAGCCGTCGCGATGCACGCGGCGCGCCCAGAACAGGCGGCCGTCCGGGTGCATCAGCACGATGCCGACATTAGGCCTATAGCCGTCCGGATCGATCACGATGCGGACTCCAAATTCACTGTGTCCGACTCTGCCACGGGGTGAGGCAGACGACAAGTCGGGCAAAGCGCGCCGTAAGGATTGACAACCCGGCCCCGGACATGAAGAATTCGCGGTTCCCCGTGGCTATGTAGCTCAGCCGGTTAGAGCACAGCACTCATAATGCTGGGGTCGGTGGTTCGAGTCCACCCATAGCCACCATAAGACAAAGCGCCGCAACACCCGGGCCCGCCAGCGCAGCGGGCTTTTTCGTATGCGGCCCGCGGAGCACACTGGCGCGCAGCGAACGGCCGGAACGAATCCGGATTCGCGCGCGACACGCATCGCCCGATCACCCACGCGCCGACCGCTCGACGGCCAGCGCCCGCACCGCTCCACCGGTTGCCTCCATGACTGCCATCGACATCTTCAAGGTCTTCACTCTCGAAGCCGCCCACCGCCTGCCGAACGTGCCCGAGGGGCATAAGTGCGCGCGCCTGCACGGCCATTCGTTCCGGATCGAGGTGCATCTGCACGGCGAACTCGGCGAGCACACCGGCTGGGTGATGGACTATGCCGACGTCAAAAAGGCCTTCCAGCCGATCTACGACCGGCTCGATCACCATTACTTGAACGACATCGAGGGCCTGGAGAATCCGACCAGCGAACGGCTCGCGGTGTGGGTGTGGGATCAGCTCAAGCCGGTCCTGCCGCTGCTGAGCGAAATCGTCGTGCACGAAACCTGCACCGCCGGCTGCCGTTACCGCGGCTGATCCGGACCGGCGCGCGGGCCTGAGCCCTCGCGTCCATGCTAATACCCTTCCCGCACGCCGCGCCCTTGCGCGGCGTGCGTGTTTTCGGCGCGGGTTTCCGCGATCGCGATCAGCGCAGGGCTACTGACCGCCATCGCGTCGACCGTCACCGGCCGCCGTCATCCGCCCGCCCCGCTTCTGACACACGCGCCAAGCTGCCGGGGCCGCCCGCGAGCGGCGAATTCGCACGCACCGCGGCGCCCTGCGGGCGCTTTGCCGCTGCGGGTCACTGAGCCGCAACTTGCTGAATAGGCAGGATTTCTGAACGGCTTGCGACCGCTCGTCGGCTCCATGTTGCATCGCAACAAACCCGGGCATATGCTGCACCGCACAATCCAGTCGTTCTTCGTCTGGACCTTCCCTCAGGAGCTCAGCCATGTACCAGCAATTCAACGAACAGTTCGCCGCCGCTACGCGCCAGTTCGCGGACACGGCCGCTCAGGTCAACCGCCTGGCCCTCGACAACGCCGAGGCCGTGTTCGGTCTGCAGATCGCCGCGATCGAAGAGCGCGTCAACGCGACCTTCGCTTTCTTCGGCGAAGCCGCCGAAGCGCGCGATGCCGAAGCCTTCAAGACCCTGTGGCCGAAGGGCGTGCAGATCGCTCGCGAAAACGTCGAGCGCGCTGTCAGCACCGGTCAGGAAACTTTCGGCCGCACGTTGAAGGCCAACGAAGCCATCGCCGAACTCGCCAAGTCGCAGATCGAAACCACCGCCAAGGCCACCCAGGCCAACGTCGAGAAGGCCGCCAAGGCCGCGACCAAGGCGAGCGTCGCTCCGGCGAAGTAATCGCAACGTCTCTCTCTCCGGCGGGTTACGCGGATACACGAAACCCGGCAGCGCACGCTGCCGGGTTTTTTGTTGTCCGCGCCGCGGCGATGCCGGCGAATTACACCTGCGGCCGCAGCGACGACGCCAGCCGCGCCGGATCGGGACGCTGCGAGTAAGGCACGCGGCCCCAGCACGGCACCGGCATGCGCTGGCGCAGGATCTCGAAGTTCTCGTCCATGCGCGCCATCCGCGGATCGATGTCGTTGGCGATCCAGCCGATGAAGCGCGCGCCGTCGGCGGCGATCGCGCGCGCGCTCAGGCGAGCGTGGTTGATCGCGCCCAGGCGCAAGCCGACCACCAGCACCACCGGCAGATCCAGCGCGCGCACCAGATCGATCTGGTCGAGCCGTGCGTCGATCGGCGCGGCCCAACCGCCGACGCCTTCCACCACCATCACCTCGGCCTGCGCCCGCAGGCGCGCGTAGGCGGCGAGGATCGGCTCCAGGCCGATCTCGATGCCGGCTTCGGCCGCGGCGATCTCCGGCGCCAGCGCTTGCGGCAGCGCGTACGGATTGACGTCTTCGTAGCGCGGCGTGGGATCGCTGGCGGCCTGCAACAGCAGCGCGTCTTCGTTGCGCCAGCCTTGCGCGCCGGGTTCGCAGCCGCTCGCCACCGGCTTCATGCCGATCGCGCGCGCGCCGAGCGCGCGGATCGCATGCAGCAACGAGGCGCTGACGACGGATTTGCCCACGCCGGTGTCGGTGCCGGTGACGAACAGGCCGGGGAGATACGCTCGCGAAGGCATCGGGATTCGGGTCCGAAAAGTCGCTGGGGGACGGTACGACGGCGGGTTGCCGCGCGTGAGCAGTCTGGCGCTTGTGACTGACCTCGCGCTTTTCCGGCACTGCCGGCTGGCCATGGTAGTCGTGGCGAGCACCGCTGCTACACTCCGAAGATGTATACAGCCTCAGCACTTTCGGGCCCAAAGCCCGAGCAGTACGCGCAATTGGTCGAGCAGGCGCGTGCGCTGCTCGACGGTGAGCGCGACCGCGTCGCCAACGCCGCCAACCTGTCGGCCCTGGTCAACCAGTCCCTGCCGCAGCTCAACTGGGTCGGTTTCTATTTCTACGACGGCCGCGAACTGGTGGTCGGCCCGTTCCAGGGCCTGCCGGCCTGCGTGCGCATCCCGCTCGACCAGGGCGTGTGCGGCGCGGCCGCGTCCAGCCGCCAGACCCAGCGCGTCGCCGACGTGCACGACTTCCCCGGCCACATCGCCTGCGACGCGGCTTCGCGTTCGGAGGTGGTGGTGCCGCTGTTGCGGGGCGAGGAGCTGATCGGCGTGTTCGATCTGGACAGCCCGGTGCCGGAACGCTTCGACGCCGACGATCAGGCCGGGCTGGAAGCGCTGGCGCGGGTCTACCTGGAGTCGCTGGCATGACCGCCGCCCCCAAGATGCGCAACATCGGCCCGAAGAGCGCGGCCTGGCTGCGCCAGGTCGGGCTGCGCACGCACGAGGACATCGCCGCGATCGGCACCGTCGAGGCGTTCATGCGGGTCAAGCGCGCCGGCTTCAAACCGACCTTGAACCTGCTGTACGCGATCGAGGGCGCGCTGCTGGACTGCCACTGGCAGGAAATCAGCGAAGAACGCCGCCAGGAGCTGATCCTGGCCGCCGAAGCCGCGACCGCGCTGCTGCCGGCGCCGCGCAACAAGCCGGCGGCCGCGCCGGTGCATACGACGATGCATGCGCAGGAAGAGCGGTTCGATGAGCCGACCGCGTTCGGCGCTGGGCATGATCGCGACGACGGCGATCGAGACGGCGGCAACGACCGCGACGGTCCGTCGGACGACGACGGGCATGATTCGCACGACGCGGACGATCGCAACGATTGATCCGGGTCGAGTGCGGGTTCGCGGTGCGGTAGGTTGGGCCGCGCGCCCTCATCCGCCCCTTCGGGGCACCTTCTCCCGCAGGCGGGGTGAGCGGACGCCGCTTGCGAGCCATTGGCTCGCGCGTCCGCGAACGCCCGAACGCCATGCGTTCGGGCCGGGGCGGGGTTGGGTGAGAGCAGCCCAGGCGCCCCGCCCCCACATCGCGTACACTGCGCCCCGCTTCGAGGTGACCCCACGGCTGCGGCCGCCGGGGTTGAAACGGGAAGCCGGTGACGCGCTCAGGTCCGGTCGGACGATCCGACCCGCCCCGCCCATTCCGGCACTGCCCCCGCAACGGTAAGCAAGTCAGGTCGCGGCCACCGCCACTGTGCACAGGCACGGGAAGGCGCCGCGCCCGGGAGTCGATCGCATCGGCTCCGCTTGCGAGTCCGGAGACCGGCCTCGGTGCGCCACAGGTTGCGATGCGGAGGGCATTGCGGCGGCTGCAGCGCCTTTGCGCGCTCGTTTCGCTGCCCGCACGTCCCTTCCCCGCCGCCGCCCATCAGCCGTTGTCGCCACGCGCTGGATCGCGCGTGCGTTGGAGTCATACCCATGCGTTGCCTGAATCTGTCCCTCGCCATTGCCGGCGTCCTCGCCCTGCCGGCCACCGCCCTCGCCGCGCCCGCCGGCGGCGCCACCGATCTCGACCAGGTCGTGGTCACCGCCAACCGCACCGCGGTCAGCGTCAACGACCTGCTGACCCCGGTCGAAGTGCTGGACCGCGCCGACATCGAACGCAGCCAGGCGCGCGATCTCAACGATCTGCTGCGCGGCCGCGCCGGCATCACCATCGCCAACCAGGGCGGCGCCGGCAAGCTGACCACGCTGTTCCTGCGCGGCAGCGAATCCGACCACGTGCTGGTGCTGGTGGACGGCATCCGCATCGGCTCGCCGACCTCCGGCCTCGCTGCGCTGCAGGATCTGCCGCTGGAACTGATCGACCGCATCGAAATCGTGCGCGGCCCGCGTTCGAGCCTGTACGGCGCCGACGCCATCGGCGGCGTGATCCAGGTGTTCACCCGTCGCGAGCAGCAGGGCTTCGCCCCGCGCGTGCACGTCGGCGGCGGCAGCGACGGCACCATCGAATACGGCAGCGGCTTCGGCGGCCGCGGCGGCCGCGGCTGGTTCGGCGCCGACTACAGCTTCCGCAAGACCCAGGGCATCAACGCCTGCCGCGGCGCCGGCTTCCCGGTGTTCGCCGGCTGCTTCACCGACGAGCCCGATCGCGACGGCTACGAGAGCCACGCGCTGTCGCTGCGCGGCGGCGTCGAGATCAACGAGCAGTGGAGCATCGAAGGCCAGGCGCTGCGCGCGGAAGGCCAGAACGAGTACGACGGCAGCTTCGGCAATTATTCCGAGACGGTCCAGCAAGTGATCGGCGGCAAGGTCGATTGGCGTCCGTCGGAAGCCGTGCACGTGCAGTTGACCGCCGGCCGCAATGTCGACAGTTCGGATAATTACCTGGTCAACGGCCTCGTCGGCCCGGCCAACACAACGTCCCGCGCGCGCGTCGGCCATTTCGATACCGATCGCGACAGCGCGACCTTGCAGGCCGATTTCACCCTCGCCGAAGGCCACTTGCTGACCGCCGGCTTCGATTGGCTGCGCGACCGCCTCGACAGCGACACCTCCTACGACGAAACCGATCGCGACAACAAGGCCGGCTTCGTCCAGTACCAGGGCCGTTTCGGCAACCAGTCCTTCGAAGCCAGCGTGCGCCGCGACGATAACGAACAGTTCGGCGGCCACACCACCGGCGGCGCCGCGTGGGGCCTGAACTTCGCCGAGAGCTGGCGCGTGACCGTGGGTTACGGCACCGCGTTCAAGGCGCCGACCTTCAACGAGCTGTACTTCCCGTTCTTCGGCAACGCCCATCTGAAGCCGGAAGAATCCAAGACCTGGGAAGTCGGCCTGGCCTACCGCGGCGACGGCTTCAACGCGCGCATCGACGGCTTCGACACCCGCGTCGACGAGCTGATCACCTTCGATTCGGCGATCAACCTGCCGAACAACATCGAACGCGCGCGCATGCGCGGCGCCGAGATCGGCATCGACACGAGCTTCGCCGGCTGGACCCTGGCGGCGAGCGCGAGCTATCTGGACACCGAGAATCGCGTCGGTTTCTTCCGCGGCAACGACCTGCCGCGCCGCGCCAAGCACAGCGCGCGCATCGACCTGGATCGCGCGTTCGGCAAGTTCCGCATCGGCGCCACCGCGGTCGGTTACGGCTCGCGTTACGACGATGTCGCCAACACCGTCCGTGTCGGCGGCTACGGCACCATGGACCTGCGCGCCGAGTACGCGTTCAGCGATTCGCTGAGCCTGCAGGCGCGCGTGGCCAACGTGTTCGATCGCGAGTACGAGACCGTGTCGTACTACAACCAGCCCGGCCGCGAGTGGTTCCTGACCCTGCGTTACGCGCCCAAGCCCTGATCGTTGCGGCGACAGCCGAGCGCGATGGTTCGAAACGAAGCCCGGCATCGCCGGGCTTCGTTTTTTGGCGTGGTCAATCGAACACGCTGCACGTCAGTTCGGATTCGAAATCCCCGACCCAATGCGGCAACGGTTTGGGAATCCGCGCCTTGCCCCTCTCGCGCGCCCAGCCGCGCAGGCGCGCGAGCTCCGGCGAGCGCCACACCGCGACGCCGTAGGGACTCGAACACACTCGATGCTCCGGGCGCATGCTGCGCAGTTCCGCGTTCGCACCCCAACCGGTCGCCGCGGCCGCGGCATGCAGCTCATACAAACCCTGCGCGCCGGATCGCGCCGCGTGCTCCAGCGCCAGCGTCAGTTCGATCGGATCGGGATAGAACGGCGACAAACTGCTCGCGCGCAATTCCTCATTGCCGGCCCAGCGCAAGGCCGCGCTCAGCATTTGCGTGGCTTCGCGCACGCCGGGCAGATGCGACAGACCGACCGCGGCCAGGAAGCCGAGAACGTTCGCGGTGGCGGTGCAATCGACCATGTCGAAAGCCGCGCCCTCGCGGCTCCAGGTCGCGAAGGTGCCCACGCGCAGCCACGGCGGACGCAGCGCGGGAAAGCGCGCGATGCGCCGCCGCGCGATGGTCATGCAGGCGGTGCGGCGCGCATCGTCCAGATTGATGCGCCCGGCATGCAGCAGTTCCAGCGCCATTATCGCGGTGTCGTCGACATCGTCGGGCAACACCGGCGCCCAGTCGGGTTGCGCGCCTTCGGGCCAGAAACGGAAGCCGCCGCGCGAGGATCGGCACGCCTGCAGGGTATCGAGCATCGCGCCCGGCACCGGCAGCCCGTGGCGACGCAGCGCACGCACGCCCAATGCGGTCACGAAGCCGTTGCGGTCGCGGCGTTGTTGCCCGCCCTGGCTGACCTGGCTTTCGATCAGATAGGCGCTGGGCAGGCGATCGACTACGCCGGAGCTGGTCGCGATGCGCTCATCGGATGCGGCAACGTCGAAGCACGCGCTGCGCTCGCGACCGGGCCCGCGGCGCGGGCCCGCATCGTCGGTTCTATTCACAACATGCATCGTGATCGCTCCATCGATCGCGGACTCCCGCATTGCGCATCCGCTCGCGCGCTTCACGTCGGCCGCAAACCGCATTGCACCCAGGTGTTGCCGGCGATGTCCGCGCCGACGCCGACCATGCCGTGGCGCCAGCGCCCGTCCGCGGGACCGGCGGCCAGGGCCTCGTAGACCTGCGCCGACAGCCCTTCGCCGAGCCCGCGCATGCACGCGGCCACTTGCGCGTCGTCGCGGAAAATCGCCTTGGCGAAGGTGAACCAGGTCAGCGCGCGCACCTGTCCGTCGGCGGACAAGGCCAGACTGATGCCCGAGGGGCGCGGCAGATCGTTCGCCGGCACCACCTGCGCCACGCGCCGCATCATCGGTCCGGCATCGCCGAGGCTGGCCTGCGCCAACATCCGCAGCGCGGCCAGATCGAGTTCGCTGGCGCGCGCATAGCATTCCACGCTGCCGTCGGGATTGACCCCGCACATGCGCCAGAACATCAATGCCGAATCGAACAGCGCGTGGCGCTTGCGCCATGCCGGCGGCAGGCGCCCGTCGGGCAGATCGACATAGAGCTTGGTCGCCAGACCATCGCCATGACGCGCCGAGACCCAGGCGCCGAACTTGAGCCGGTGGCCGCGCTGATGCTCGAACCACGGCGCCAGATCGCCCTGCCATCCCAGCGCTTGCGCGGCGATCGCCAGCCGCTCGTTTTCATCGACTTCGGGCGCGGCGACTTCCGCGGTCCAGCGCACCGCGGCCTCGCGCGAGGTCCAGGCGAACTCCACCGGCAGGCCGGTGTTGGTGAGGCGGCTGAAACTCCAGGCGACCTCGGGCCAGCACGAGTCGTGCAGCGGCGCGAGCACGCCGGCGAGCATCACCCGCGCCGCGTCGGCCTGCGCGGGCAGCACCGCGCGCAGGCGTTGCAAGGTGGCGACGACCGGCGCGGCCAACATCGCCGCACTCCTCGCCTGCGATGGGCTCGCGCCCGCGCCCATCGCCGCATCCGCATCGTGGTTCATCGGCTGCCTCGCGTCGCGCCGTGGTTGGCCGGTGGTGGCGATCGTCGCGTTCATCGGCTTATTGCACCGCCACCAGTTCTTCCGTGTCGTCCACCCAGGCGCGCTGATCGAACTGGCCCTGCATGCCGACGAAGGTGAAGCGGCGGCGGTACTTGCGCTTGTCCGCGTTCTTCAGGGCGATGCGCAGCTTGACCGGGTCGGTCTGGGTGCCGGCCATCTCGATGCGTTCGCTGCGCTTGTAGGCGCCGTCCTCGTACTTCACGTCGATGAAGACGCGCTTGACCATGGCCGGATCGAACACCGGGATGAACTCCAGCTGCAGCGCGTCCTCGAAGCTGTCGTGGATCAACAGCTCGGGCACATCGATCTCGACCGGCGGCGTCGCCGGATCGGGATTGGCCGCGCCCTTGCGCCGCTGCACGATCTGATAGGTCACGCCGCGATTGGCCGGCGCCGGCTTGGCGCCGCGCAGACGCCAGGTCTTGGGCCCGGAGTTCGCGGTCAGGGTCAGCGTGGTCTTGGGCTCGGGCGTGGCGTAGCCGCGCGCCTGCAGCTTGACGTCGATGGCTTCGACCACGTCCCAGTCGATATCGCCCGGGGTCGCGGTGAACTGACGGAACTCCACGTGCTCGTAAGGATTGACGAACAAGGTGCGGTCTTCGGTCTTCGCCGCCGGGATCGTGTACGAGGTCTTATCCGCGGCCCAATCGGACTGCGGATCGAAGTGGTACTGGTAGGCGGCGTCGTAGTCGATGTCGCGGGTCTGGTTCATGAACACTTCGAAGCGCTTGACCCCGACTTCGCCCGGCGTGAACACGAAATCGGCGTGCTTGTGATCGCGCGGCTTGGTCTTGTCGCCGTAATCCAGCGCGACCTGCGCCGACTTGAGATCGATCGGCTCGAACGCGATCGGCATGCTCGCCTCGACAGCGAACTGGCGGAAGAACGGATCGTCCAGATCGATTTCCTTGAAGTACTTCGACTTGTCGCGCAGATCGCCCAGCATCAGGCCGAAGAAACCCTGCGGCGCGTAGGTGCGGCGCGTGGCTTCGGAACGGTTGTAGCGCAAGGTGAGTTTCTTGCGTTCTTCCTGGCGCACGAACTTGAGCTTGAGCGACAGGCTCACCGCCGTGGGCGGCGTGGGCAAGGTCGGCGTGACCGGCGGGGTCACCGGCGGCGTCACCGGAGGCGTGACGGGCGGTGTCACCGGCGGCGTGACCGGTGGGGTCACCGGCGGCGTCACCGAAGCCGGACGGCTCAGACGGCCGTGCCAGCGATTGGGCGTGGTGCCGGCGGCGCGGCCGGTCACGTGCACGACGCGATTGTCCGGATCGCCGCCCATCGCCGAATGCGTACCGGGACGGCTGCTGGCCGGGACATCGCCGTTGGCGGCCTGCGCCGCGATGGTGAACGTCGCGCCGGCGCGACGCGCCACCGCGAGCGCGACATCCAGGCGCCGCTGCGACAAGCGCCGGTTGTAGCGTTCGCGCTGGGTTTCGTTCGCGCCGCTGACATGCTCGTGGCTGGCGTAGGCCTGGAAGTTGAGATTGCGCGGCGCCGGCAAGCCGCGAATCCACGCCATCAGACGATCGGCGCCGCGTTCGCTGCCGGTCCAGTTGCCGTCGCCTTCGATGCGCAAGGTGCCCGAGGCGTCACGATAACGCGGGTCGGTGGTGGTGTTGTCCACGTAGGCGCGGAACTGCGGCGAAGGCGTGTTGGGATTCCAGCCGGCTTCGGCGGGTTTGTCGAAATCGAAGAACAAGCCGAAGGTCTGTTCCTGCGCGGTGGCCGGCCACTCGACATCGATGCGCTTGGAAGAATCGGGATTGACCGTGATGGCGACGCGTCCCTGCGCGTCGGCGGCGACGACCTGATCGTCCACCTTCACCACCGCGCCTGCGCCGGTCACGGTGATGGTTTCGGCCAGGCCGCTCGCGGCCGGCGTGTGCGTGACCGACAGGCCGGCCGGCAACGGCGCCGGTTCGGTCGAATCGACGCTGAGCGCCGCGCGTTGAATCTGCGGCGCGGGAGGCGGCGTGGTGCCGCCGCCGGTGCCGCCCGTCGTGCCGCCGCCGGAACTCGCGCCGGTGCTGCCACCGCCGCTGAAGCCGCCCCCGGGGGCGGTGCCGCCCGTGCCGCCACCGGTTCCGCCCGTGCCGCCACCCGTTCCACCCGTACCGCCGGTGCCGCCGCCGGTTCCACCGGTGCCGCCACCCGTACCACCCGTACCACCCGTGCCACCGCCGGTTCCGCCGGTGCCACCCGTACCGCCTGTACCGCCGCCAGTTCCGCCCGTGCCGCCACCGGTTCCACCGGTGCCGCCGCCCGTGCCGCCCGTGCCGCCGCCGGTTCCGCCGGTGCCGCCACCCGTACCGCCCGTGCCGCCGCCGGTTCCACCGGTGCCGCCGCCCGTGCCGCCCGTGCCGCCGCCGGTTCCACCGGTGCCGCCACCGGTTCCACCCGTACCGCCGGTGTTACCGCCGCTCGAACCACCGCCGGCGTTGGCCGCATCGGTCGCGAGCTTGCCCGGCACCAGGGTCGGTTCGAACCACTTGCTCAGCAGATCTTCCTTGAAGAAATCCAGCGCCCACTTTTCCTGGTCGCGCTTGTCGTCGGCATCGGTGAAGGCCTCGACCTGGATGTCGATGACGCCGTTCTGCACCAAGGATTCGAACGCCGCATCGACGCCGGCCTTGAACCAGGCGTACTGGCCTTCCAGGCTGGCGCTGAAGTGGTTGTAGATGCGCTCGAAATCGGCGGTGATCGTGACCTTCAGGGCCGGCCGCATCGCCAGGTACTTGAAGTTGTAGATCACCCCGATCGGGGTCATGCCGTCGCTGAGCGCGGACTCCAGGATGGTCGCGCCTTCCGAGGACAGGCTCAGGCTGAAAGCGGCGCGGTTGGCCGCATCCATCGACGGCACCGACGCGCCGAGGATGTGCTCGACCGCGTTGAAGGTGCCCGGCTGCGCGGGCTGCGCCGAGGTTCCGCCGGCGCCCTGCACGTTCAACGCCACGCACTGCACCGAGCCTTCTTCGAATGTCGCGCAGGTCAACCGCACCGGCAGCTTCACGTCCGGTTCGGCGTTGAGCCGGCCGATGATCCTGGACTCCATCGACGAGGGCAGTTGCAGCGTGGTCACGAACATCACGAAGCCGCCGCCCTTGTCGGCGGCCGTGGCGTCGGCGACGCGGTATTTGAGGAAGCTGAATTCCTTGCGCCCGTCGGGCTGGCGCGTGGCCAGCGCGACCGGTCCCGGCAGGTACCAGAACTGGCTTTTGTCCGCGTGATCGCGGAAGACGGTGATGCCGTCGATGGTGATCGGCTTTTCGAGGCTGAGCATGACGAACTCCTGTAGATCGTGAGCTCCCGACGCAGCTCGAAGCGCGCGGGGAAACATTTCCTTGTGCGATGGACGCAACCGATGCCGCCACCGCCGTCCACCCTCGCCCCGTCATCCCTCCGGGGCTTTATCGCGCCATCACGCTGAAGTCCGCGCCCCCGCCTTCGCGGGGATGACGAGCCAGAGCGCGAGGGTCGCGGCGCGGCGGGTGTCGGCGTCAGGGCATCTTCAACACCAGATCGGTGACTTCGCTCGGCGCCCAGTTGACGCTCTTGTTGGTGCCGTTCTCGAGCAGATAACTGGCCTTGTACTCGTAGCGCATGCGCGCCGCGTCGAGGTAGTCGTACTCGAACTCGCCCGAGGCCTGCGCGTCGGTGAATTCGAAATCCTCCGCGAACGACAGCCCGCCGGTGAAGTCTTCGAAGCGCAGCGAGACCTTGACCTTGCGCATCTTGCGCTTGGCGAAATCCAGGGGCGGCTTGACGGTGACGATGCGCCTTCCTTTCATGCCGCCCTTGAGCATGATCCGACTGGTGTTGGTCACCGACTCGGGAATCTCCTCGATGTCGCGGCCGTCCTTGTAAAGGATGCTGACGCTGTAGAACACGCCCTTGACCTCGGGATTGCGCAGGTCCACGGCGAAGGTCTGCGAGGCCGAGCCTTCCTGGAACGACATCTGCATTTCTTCCTGCAGGTTGTTGGCCTTGTCCACGTAGCGCAGATCGACGAACGCCTCCTGCACCTCGTTCCAGTTGAAGTTCGGGATCACCTGCACCACGCGCCGGGTAGGGAACGGATTGCGCACGCTGACCTGCGGCTCGTCGAGCGCGGTCCAGTCGCGCACGGTGTCGCCGCCGCTGATGCCGTGGAAGACGGTGCGCACTTCATAGGCGGTCTTGCTCTGGTCGAGCATGAACATTTTCCAAGCGCCCGACTGCACGTCTTTGGTCAGCCGCACCAAGTCGTTCTGATTAATCTTGTTGGCTGGATCGCGGTAACGCAGGAACACGTCCACCGAGCTGTAGCGCTCCCAGGGGAAGTTTTCCGCGAACACCGGCACGGTGTTGATCGTGTACAGGTCGCGCGGAATGATCTCGACGTTTTCCACATCGAAGATCTGCGGCTTGGACTTGAGCCTGGTCGGCCGTTCGGCCGCATCCACGCCCTTGAAGCTAACCTCGTACTCGACCTGCACGTCGCGCTTCATCACGCCCTTGTCGAGCTGGCTCAGCCACTCGAAACTGGCTTCGCCGGCGTTGGCGCCCAACAGCGCGTTCTGCGCCTTGTCGCCGTAGCGCACGCGCACGTTGACGCTGCCGATGTCGTCCGCGGCGAGGTCGGCGCGCGAGATCACCTTGACCCGGCGCTTCTTGAAGAAGTCGTTGTCCAGGCTGATCTGCTTGACCAGCCGATCGCGCGGCACGTTGCCTTCGCGGATGGTCTTGAACAACGCCGCCAGGTGCCCCTGCGGATAGATCGAACGCTTGATCGCCACGCGCTCGGAGAAGTTCACGTTGAGCTTCTTCTTATCGACGCGCTTGTAGTCCATGCGCTTGTAGCTGAAGCTCGGCAACAGAGCGCCGATCGGCCCGCCGGCGGCCATCGCCGACGACCGCGACGCGAACTTTCCGATCGCGTCCAGGCCGGCTTCGAAATCCGATTTCTTCTCCGGCGTCCACGGCGGCAGGCTGACCTGGAAGAACGCGTCGGTGACCATGTTGCGCACCTGCGCCAGCGCGGCGTCGCGACGGTCGATGATGCCCTTGGTGTCCTCGCCTTCGGCGACGAAGGTGTCCGCCTCCAGCACGATCGCGCGGCTTTCCACCAGCTCGTCCACCGCCTTGCCGATCTCGGTGGAGAAGAAGATGTTGCCGCCGGAGAAACTTTCGTCCATGTGCTTCTGGACGCGGTCCCAATCGATCTTCAGGCTGATGTTGTAGGCCGGGCGCAGGCCGAGGAAATCCAGCTGGTAGATCACCGCCACCGGCAGGATCTCGCCTTCCAGGCACTGCTCCATCACCGTGAAGCCGTCCTGATCCAGGCGCACCGAGAACGAGGCCTGGTTGGTGCCGTACAGGGCCGGCTTGGCCGACTGGTCGATCTTCAGCACGAACTGCGGCCCCGCGCCCGGCGTCGGGCCGACATCGCCGGTCGCCTTGCCGAGCATCATCAGCCGCACCGAGCCGTCTTCCAACGGCACCGGCGCGATGCGCGGCTTGTTGCGCAGGTTCTCGGCGTTGGCGATCTCGCGCGCCAGATCGTCGATCTGCTTCTGGCTGGCGCCGAGGTTGCAGTCGAAGTTGAGGAAGCCGCCGGTGCCCGCGTCGCCGCGGAAACCGATCAGCAGGAATTGCGGGACGTCCACGCCGAGCGTGGCGTCGCGCACCGTGGTCAGGTGCGGGTTGAGCGGCATGTAATACCACTGCTCGGGATCGGCATGGTCGGGAAAGACCGAGATGCCGTTGATCTCGCGAGTGCGGCTGTCGAGGAGAAGCATGATCGGACTCCTTCCGAGTCAAGCGTGAGCGGTGGGCGTCGATGGACCCGCGCGAAGCGTTCGCGCGGGTCCGCCGCGTTGGTGCGAGGTTCGCGGCGAACCTCAGTCGGTCGGCAGTTCCAGGAAGATCGTCATGTCGTCCTTCGTCTGCGGTCCGACCACCTTGCGCGTACCGTCGGTGAGGAAGTAGGTGATGGTGACCTTGTACTCCGGCGCTTCGCCCTCGGTCAGCGGCAGCTTCCAGTTCTTTTCCTCATCGCCGGGCTTGAAGCGCAGGTCGACGCGCTTGGCGCCGTGCGACAAGGCCACGCTGACCATCTTGAGATCGTCCCAGTTGAGCAGGTCCGGCACCACCGCCACTTCCAGCTGATCGAGCTTCTTGCCGACCAGGATGGTCGAGCGGGTCGCGGTCTTCTCGGATTCTTCCTTGCTGGTGCCGTCGGCGAACAAGGTCGTCACCGAGTACTTCACCTCGCCCAGGGTTTCGTCCACCACCGGGAAGGTCCAGTCGAAGGACGTCATGTCGCTGGACAGCGTGACGATGGTCTTCTGGTTGTACTTGTTGGCGGTGTCGGTGTAGCTGGCGTCGACGGTGATCGAGGCGATCTCCGCCGCCAGGTCGCCGGCGGCGCGGAAGCTGACCGTCTTGCTGGCCGAGAACGGATCGTCTACGTACAGCTCCTTGGCCTGCTGCTGCGCGGTCTTCTTGACCTGGCGGCCGTCGGCCAGCGTGTACAGGAACTCCAGGTCGATGTCTTCCGTGCGCGGTTTGCCGATGATCTTGCGCAGGGCGAAGTTCGGCGTGTCCTTGGTCATGTTGAACTTGGCTTCGACCGGCGTCTTGCCGTGCTTGTAGCGCACCGTGATCTGGGTGCGCGGCACCTGCGCGAAATCGATGTCGCCCGGGCCGATGTCCAGCGCCAGGATGCCCAGGTCGTCGACGTTGATGGTCAGGTTGGTGTCGTCGGTCTTGATTTCCTCCGACACCTGCTTGAACGTCGCGCCCTTGTAGTTGACCGTGACCTGATAGGTGAAGTCGCGCTTGCCCTCGAACACGAAGGCCTCGAACTTGGCGACGTCGTCGGGCTTGGTGAACACGAACTCCTGGACCTTCTTGTTCGGCCCATAGGGATAGCGGATCTTGACCTCGACGCTGTGGATCGGCAGGTTGGCGAAGTCGGCGTTGACCCGCATCACCACCTGCACGGTCTTGAGGAACTCGTCCAGGTTGATCTTGGAGTAGTAGTCCTCCCACTTCAGCGGCTTTTTCTTGTCGTCCATCAACGAGGTGATGGTCGGCAGCATGCCCTGCGGGTTGCGGTTGACGATGACCGCCTTGGCCTCGCTCCACTCCACCCGCACGTTGGCGATCTGCGACTTGTTGACGGTGCGGCGGATGTCCTCGATGTCCTGGCCTTCGCGCAGCTCCTTGGTGTTGGGATCGACGTCGGCGATCTCCTTGAGCATGTTGCGCTGGACCGCGGCTTCCAGCTGCTTGTTGATGATCGCGCGGATGTCGGACTCGAGCTTGGCGTTGTCCTCGGCGCTCAGGTTCGGCGCCTGCACGAACTCGAAGTGGGTCTTGGTGACGTCGTTCTTGTAGCGGCTGGAGTTGACGACTTCGGTGTAGCTGTCCTGGCTCCAGAAATTGTCTTCGGTGTTGATGTCCTGGAAGAAGCTGTAGAACTCCGAGGCGTTCCAGGTGCCCCAGGCCTTCATTTCCGGTAGGCGCATGTAGAGGTTCATCTTGTAGACGACCTGCACCGCCGAAGCCGAACCCGTGCTCAGGGTTTCCTTGAAGATCGCCGTGCCCAGCTCGCTCAGCTCGACCATGAACGAGGCCACGTTCTTGCCGTAGATCGACGGCTTGCCGGCGCCGCGGATCTTCTCCACCAGCGCGCCGCCCTCGGTCAGCAGCAGCTCGACGGTGCCGTCGGTCCAGGTGACCGGCGCGATCGCGACCTTGGGCACGGTCTTGCCCTTGTACTTCTCGGCCAGCTTCTTCTGCAGCTCGGCGGTGATCTTGGTCTGCACGTCGGTCGGCACCGACAACTCGGTATCGAAGGCGATGAAGCCGCCGAACTTCTTGCCGCCGTCCTCGCGGATCTGGCCGTACTCGACGAAGCGCAGCGCCAATCCGCCGCTGGCCATCTTCGCGAAGTTCGGCGAGTTGGGCATGATGTAGTAGGTGAAGTCGTTGGCGTCGTCGCCGTAAACCACGTAGTCGAGAATGGTGTCGACGTTATCGATCTTAAGCATGGACCTGCTCCTTTATCCTGATGTCCTGAATCGTTCAATCCTGATGCGCGCTTTCCTTGCCCGCGCGGTGCGCTGTTGCCGTACGCGATGAGGTGGTGGCGGTGTCAACCAATATTCTCGAATCTTTCAAACGCTTCCCGCATTCCGCACCGGACACGAAAAACCGCTGTTTTTAAGCTGTTTTTCGCGAACATCTTCGGCGCTCGCACTTCCCCGACGATCCGCGCCCGATGGCCGCCGATCGCTATTTCGAGCACGAGCCGACCCGCCGCGATGCGGATCGCGTTCGGCTCCCTGCTGGTCTTGCGGCAATCGCCGCGGGCGCACCATCGCGCCGTTTCGATCGCTGTCGCGGCCGCGCGTTGCGTTTGCCCGGCAACGTCGCGGTGGCGAAGCGATCAACGCCGTCGGCGGGCCCATCGTCCGTCGTCGGCGACGTAACGTTTGCTGCTGTGGCTCAAGGCTTCGGCAGCCCCCAATCCGCGGCATCGGCCGAATACGTTCGTGTTTGCGGTTCGTGATACCCCGACAGCGCCTCCACGCTGCCTTCGCTGCGCCAGCTCGCGCTCGCGCTGGCGTCGCCCTCGGCGTCGCGCAGCGACACGTCCACGTCCACCGACTCGCTGCTCTGGCTCGAACGGGCCGTGCGCGTCGCGATCGCTTCGGTCGCCGCGTAACGCAGTTCCAGCCAACCGCGCTCGCCGTTCAAGGCCTTGCGTACTTTCTCGGCCTGGGCCTGATCCAGCATCAGATTGAACGCGGCGTGGTAAGGCGGCACGCCCGAGGAGCGGGCCTTGGCCAACTCCACGTAGTGGCCCTGGCCATCGCCGAGCATCAGGCGCACCTCGCCGATCTCGATCGGTGCCGGCGACAGGCTCAACTGCGCGACCGGCACCTGCGCCCGCGCCGCCAGTTCGGCGCGCACCGCGTCGAGCGTCGCCGATGGCACGCCCCACATCGCGGTCAGCGCCAGCATCGTCACCGGGCCGGCGCCGATCAGGGTGAACTGGGCGCGGCCGTCGGCCGACAGCGACAGCTGCGGCGCGCGCGGGCGATACAGCCAACTCGTCGGCCCGTCGCCGCGCGCGACCAGCACGCCCAGGATCTGTTCGAATCCCGATGGCGTATCGGCGCCCGAGGCCGCCGTGCCGCCGCTGTCCTTGTCCATGCTCATGCTCCTGCTCCGATCCTGGCGGTGGCCGCCTCGCTGCTGCGCAAACGCAACGGCGTGTCCGGTTGCAGCACCGGCGACCACGGCGACTGCGCGTCCCAACGCCAGCGATAGCCGCTGCGGAACGGCGACAGCGACAGCCAGGTCCAGCGGGCCTGCGGCGAATGGTTGCTGAATTTCACTCGCTTGCGTTTGCCGGCATCGTCGATGCCGTCTTCCGGCGCGATCTCGATCGTGCGCATGTTCGCGCGATCGTCGAACTCGCAGCTCAGCTCCAACTCGCGCGATCCGCTGCCGTCGAAGCTGAAAGCGTCCAGACGCAGACTGTCGGCCTCCACCGCCGGCATCGAGCGGCGCGTGCCGTCGCTCTTGGCCCGCGCGGTGGCGCGGATCGTCGCGCCATCGACATCGAAGGGAACCGCGAACGCCAGGTCCGGCGCGGCGTCGCTCAAGTTCGCGCGCACCGCCCACGGCTTGCCCTTGCGGGTGCCGATGCATTCGACCTCGATATCGGCCTGGGCCAGAAACGCCGGTTCGGCTTCGACCGGAATCAGGCGCAGGCCGAAATCGTCCGGGCCGATCAGCAGATGTTCGCGATCGGATTTGCGCGGCGGGCCCTTGATCGATTCGGCGCGGCCGTCGCTGAGCACGATCGCCGTGGTCTGCCATTGATACGACAGCGCCTCGCTCGGCGACAGGCGCAGATCGACCGCGATCGGACGATCCGCCGCGGTCAGCGGCGCGCTGGTCTTGATCGTGAACATGCGCGCCGGCGGCTTGGCCGGCAGCTGCAATTCCACCTGCGCCGAAACCACGCCGACGCGGCGGTCGGGCAGATTCGCCCGCACCGTCACGCTGCGCCAGCCGCTGGCCAGCGCGCGCACGTCGTGACGGCGCACCACCGCGTCGTGCAGGTCGGCCGCGGCCATCGTGCGCAGCGGGCCGAGCGGATCGGCTTCGATCACGATCAATCGCGGCGCCAGCTGCGGCTCGGCCAGATTCCACTGCACCCGGCCCGGCGCCATCGCCGCCTCGTCGAACACCAGGCGCACGCCGGTCGGCGCATCCGGCGCCGAGGGTTGCGGGCTGGCGTAACGCGCGGCGATGCGGTCGATGACGGCATCGGCCAAGGGTTGTTTCAATATGTCGCCGGAACTGGCGGCCAATCCCAGCCCCAGCGTCTGCGGCGCGTCGATCAGCCGCTGGCGCAGCAGCGCATGATCGATCGATGCCGCGCCGCCGGTCAGCGCGCGGATCGCGGCGAGCAAGGCGGCCGGATCGAAACTCATGCTCAGCGGCAGACGATCGGCGACGCCGCGCACGCGCAGCCACGCCTGCGCGCCGACCGAGAGCAGGCCGCGCTGCAGCGCCGACACGAACAGATCGGTCGCCGCGCTGTCCAGGCGCACGGCCAGATTCACCGCGCCCAGGCTGGCCGCATCCAGCGGCAGCAATTCACCCAGCGCCGGCGGCAGGTTCAAGGCCTGCACCGCGCTCAGGCGCAGCCAACCGCCTTCCACCGGCAGCGGCGACAGGTCCGCGTGCTGGCCGGCATCGAAGGCCGCTTGGCGCGCTTGCGCCAGGGCAAACTCGGCGGCGAAGCCCAGCGACAGAATCGAATAGCGTTCAAGCCCGGCGGCGCCGCGGTCCTGCTGGACGATGTCCAGACGCAGCGGCGATTCGCCGTCGCCGGCCTGGGCGGCCAGCGACACCGGCGGCAGACGGAATTTTCCCGGCTGATCGAACGCGGCATAGGCGACGCGTTCGCCGATCAGCATCGGTTGGCGCCAGTCGGGGCGGGAGGCGAAGGACATGGCTCAGACCGCCGTCACGAACAACACGCCGCTGTCGTCGCGGCGCCACGGCGGCGGCGGCGATTTCTGCCCGGACTTGTAGATCACGGTCTGGCGGTACTCGTAGAAACCCTCGCTGTCCTTGCGCAACAGGATGTCCATCAACGGCACCGGCACGTCGATGTCCTGGCTCAGGTTGGCCGCGCCGAGCACCACGCGGCGGTTGCCGCGGAACTCGACCACGATGTTGAGGATCTCGCCGCCGGCCTGGCCGGTGGCGTTGTTGAGCAACACCTCCGGCGCGGTCATCACCGTCACCGGACGCACCGTTTCCTGGTCGATGGAATCGTCCAGGGTGTATTTGAGGATGGCTTCGCCGTCGGGAATGCTGCGCACCGAGGCGGTGTTGAAGATCGCGTCGGCCGGCTCGGTGCCGCTCAGCGGCGCGGTCGGCTGCACGGTGAAGCTCAGGCTTTGATCGGGCGCGACTTCGATCGGCTGGCTCAGGTCCAGTCCTTCGATGCGGCCGCTCACCAGGCCTTCGCCGCGGGTGATCCAGGTCGGCAGCTGGGTGATGCGCAACTTGCTTTCGGTGGCGTTGAGCAGCTTCACCGCGACCGCGCCGGTCTGCGGGTCCGGGGTTTCGATCGACTGGAACAACTCGCCTTCCATGTCGGCGAAGTTGAGCTTGACCGGCACCATCACGTTCTCGTTGACGCCGCTGGCGACTACCACGCTGCCTTGCAGCAGGTTGGAGTTGGTCGTGGCCATGAGGACACCGAACACGTCCTGGAAATCCTTGAACTCGAAGCGCTCGTTGACGGTGAAGCCGTTGTCCCAGTCGATGGTCGCCGGCACGGTTTCCGAGCGCACTGCGCCGTTGCGCAGCAGCGCCATCTGCAGGGTCGAGCTGGCGCGCAGCAGGCGCAGTTCGAATTCGCGTTGGGGATTGTCCGCGCTGGCCGGCACTTTGTCGGCCAGTTCGCGGCGCGCGGCGAGCAGGCGCTCGCCGTCGGTGACCGGGCGCACTTCGCAGGTCAGATCGACCATCACTTGTTCGGCGTTCTCGCCCTGATCGACCTGGAACACCAGCGACGGCGCATGCGGCGCTTCGCTGCGGCGCGCCAGCTTGAACGCGTCGGGCAGGTGGTAGATGCGGCTGGGGTCGCTGAGATCCTGGAAATAGGGATGACTGCGTCCAGTGCCGGTCGGATAGCGCAACGAGTGCACCACCCAGCGCGCCGGCGAGGCCGAGCCGCCGCTGCCGGCTGGATAGATGTACGAATGCAGTTGCGGCTCGAAGAACAGCGCGACCGCCCAGTCCTGCAATTGATGGGAGACGTCGTAGCGTTGTTCCGGCGCGGGCGGCGGCGGCGGTTCGGGTAGCGGTTGCGGCAGGGGCATCGGCCGCGGCCGCGGAAACGGCTTGCGTCGCCAGACTTCATCGCCCTCGATGATCGACTCGCCGCCGACCGGCCGCAGCGCGGCCGGCGCCATGCGCAGGCCCGACGCCAGACCGGGCTTGACGACCGCCGCGCGCGCGACCATCGCCTCGCCTCGGGGCGCCGCCATCGCTATCTCGGCCATCGGCGCGCGCGCCAACTGCATCTGGCCCTTGACCATCATCAGCTGGCGCTTGGGCACGTCCGGCGATGCGGTCGCTGCCAGCGGCACCGCCACGGTGTAGCCGCGCGACACGATCAGCTTGCACTGCGCGTCGGCGGACATGAAGGCGCGCAACAGGCCGTCGCGCTCGGCCAGACTCAGGTGCAGCATCACCACGCAGCCGCCGCGCGGGTCTTCGACGATTTCGCCGGCCGGCAGGCGTTGTTCGATCGCGGTGCCGGGCACGCGGTAAGCGATCACCGCGCTGCGATTCACGCTGAGCATCTGCGCGCTGCGCGCGGCGTCGGCGATCTGCGGCGCGGGAAAGGTTTCCAGCGCCAGACTCACCGCCCACAAGCCGTCCTGGCCGGGCGCGGTCTTGACCTCGTACTGGCCGTTGGCGTTGCGCAGGCGATAGCGCGGCAGCCAGTAGCGTTGCTGCGGATTGCGCGGGTCTTCGAACAGGCAACGATCGTCCGGAGTCTGATTGGGACTGATCGGATGCGGCGACTCGGCGCGGCCGAAGCCGGCGCCGGTCTTGATCGGAAACAGGTCCGGGCGCAGATCGTTCAAGCGCGGACGCAGGGTGCGGCCTTCCAGTTGCGCGACGATCGCCGGCTGCGCGCGCAGGATCGCCGGATTCATCCGTATCGCGCCCGGCATCAACACCGGCGCTGCGACCGCGATCGGCGCGGCCACCACCGCCGGCGCGGCGACGGCCGGCGGCGCGGCGATCACCACGCCGGGCACCTTGATCGCGGCCGCGGCGGGCGCCGGGCGAATGCCGGCGACGATCTGATTGATGTTGAGCAAGCGTCCCAGCGGCATGCGTCTCTCCCTGTATTCAGCGCGGCGCGCTGTAAGACGCGTCGCCGCGGCGCCGCATCGTTTCCTTTGATCGATCGGTAGCGCCGCAAGGGCGCCGATCACCCCCGATTAAACGAGGGTGCCGCGCGGCCGAGGACATTTCACGGATGAAACACTTTTTCCGGCGCGGGGCCGGGCGCGGTCTGAATGCGATTCCGGCGGCCGCGCGCGGCCCGCGACAACGATGCCGCATCGATTGCCGCGCCGGCGCTGAGCGATGCCGGCACCCGCTCGTTCAATCGCGCCCGGCGAGGGCGTCAATGTATTCGCGCAAGCCGATCTCGCCGCGTATCGGATCGTTGGCCGGCTCATAGCGCTGGTCGGCGGTGAGCGCGGTCATCTGCGCGTACGAGCGCGCGCCCGGCTCGGAGAAGCCCATCTCGCGGAAGCCCTCCACCCAGCGCGCGCGCGGCACGACTTCGACCGCGACCTCGCGACCCAGCGCGCTGGCGAAACACACGGCCACGTCCGCGGGCGAGTAGGCGCGCGGCCCTTCGACATGGTGCAGCGCCTGTTCGTCCACCTCTTGCATCAACAGATCGGCCCCGACCCGGCCCAGGTCGCGCGGCGCCACCATCGGCAGGCGGAAATCGGTGGGATAGAAGCTGCGCACCGTGCCGTGCTCGCGCGCGCTGTCCAGCGACGCGTCCCAGTTGCTCATGTAGTAGGCGGCGCGGATCACACTGCAGGCGATGGATTGCGCTTTGAGCGCCTGTTCCATGTCGTAGAGAATGCCCAGGTCGCCGCAGCGCTCGCACTGCTGCGCGCCGTAGGTGGACTCGGCGACGATTTTCTCCAGGCCCGAGCCTTCGATCGCCGCCAGGATCGAACGCAGATTGGCTTTTTCGACCGCATCGGTGTCGGTGTCCGGTGCGGCCGGCGGGTTGAGCAGGAACAGGCGCCGTCCCTGCTTCAACACTTCGCGCAAGGCGCCCGTGTCGGTGACATCGACGACGGCGAAGTTCGCGCCGTGTGCTTCCCAATATTCGCGCTCGGCGTTGCGATGCGATACCACCGTCACCGCCTCGCCGCGTTCCAGCAAAGTCCCGGCCACCGCCGAGCCCACGTGTCCGGTACCGCCCAGAATGATGTGCATGCCCGCGTCCCGCGTTGCCGTGATTGCGCTCCAGGCTAGGCGAGCGGCGGTAAGCGCCGGGCCACGGCGGCGTGAAGAGAACGTAGCCCGGGCGCCGAATCCTGTCCTCGATCGCGCTGTGCGATCGATTGCCTCAGCGCGTGATCTCCGCCGGCATCGATACGATCCACACCAGCAACAACGCCAGCCACAGCCAACGCCAGCGGCCCATGCCGATCCAGATCGCGCGCCAAGGGCTCATGCCGATCGCTCGCGTTTGCGCTGCGCCGAACGCCAGCTGTCGGCGATACGCAGTCCATACAGATACACGCCCGACAGGCTCAACGCCGTCAGCATCGCGCCGAACACGAACCACGCCAGCTTCAGCCAAAAGCCGGCGAAGTCGCCGAAGTGCAGCGGGTCGGCCATCTCCGAGATGCGTTGATGCACGCTGAGCGCGCGCGCGTCGCGGGCGCCGAGCCAGCGTCCGGACACGGCGTCGAATGCGATCGCATTGGCGCGCGGCCGCACCATCGCCGCGTCGGCCTGGCCGGTCAGCAACAAGGTGCCGTCCTTGCCGCCGGGCACCACGCCTTCGACCACGAAGCCGGGCCAGCGGTCGCGCGCCTGCGCGATCGCGCGATCCACGGCGGCGCCATCGGCGGCGATGTTGCGCGCGTGCGCGGCCGTCGGCGCCTTGACCACCGGCGCGGCGCCGCCGAGCGATTCGATCAGATACCACAGGCCGGTGAGGCCGATCAGCGCGATGAAGGCCAGGCTCCACACGCCGAGCAAGCGATGCAGATCGCCCCAGAAACGCCGCGGCCGCTCGGGTCGCGGCAGACTGAAGAATCCGCGCCACCAATGCCGGTAGATATACAGACTGCTGAGCAGCGATATCAGCAGCGGAATCGACAGTGCCGCGACGATCGGCACGCCGATCCTGGTCGGCATCATCAGATGGCGGTGGGTGTTGCGCAGCAGGCGATGGGCGTTGAACCAGCCGGTGTCGCCGGTCGTCACGCCGCGATACGGATCGACCCAGACGAAACGCAGGCGCCCTTGCGGCGTGCGCATCGAGGCCTGGGCGGCGAAGCGCGCCGCTTCCGGGCGTTCGATCGACTCGAAGGTCCAGGCCGGATAATCGCGTCGCACCGCATCGACCATCGCGCCCCAGTTCGCTCGCTGCGCGCCGGGCTGCACGCGGATTTCCGGATTGAGCAGCCAGTCGATCTCATGCGCCAGCACCGCCAGGGTGCCGGTCAACAGCACGAAGCTCATGAACACGCTGAGCTTGAGCCCGACCCAGCTGTGCAGGTCGAACCACAGCCGCCGTGCGATGGCTTTCTGGCTGGCCGAAGCGGCTGGCGCGTGCGCGTTCACGGGTCGGCGCGGCGCATCAGAAGCTGTATTGCGCCTGCACGTACACTCGCCGCGGCTCGCCGGGGAAGTGTCCGTTGCGCTCGATGAAACCGCTGGCGGCGTAGACCTTGTCGAACAGGTTCTTGACGTTGGCCTGGAATTTCCAGTCGCGCCAGTGCGTTTGCCAGCTCAGATCGAACACGGTGTAGGGCTTGACCCGCTGGCCGTCGAGGTCGATTTGGCGCCGACTTCCCATTGCTTGCTGCGCTCGGGATCGAACGGCCCGCCGACGCTGTCGCTCTGGTTGGCCGTGGTCTGCGGCAGAAATCCGCTGGCCATGCTGGCGTACAGATTCAACCCGGGCTGCGCGGTGTAGGTCGCACCCACGCGCCAGCTCAGATCGTCGCCGTCCACGTCGGCGCCGTTGAGGCGGTTTTCGTCCTTGAAGCCGTCCCAGCGCAGGCCGGCCAGCAGATACCAGCGCTGCGACAAGGTGATTTCGTCCTGCACATACGCGCCGTAGCGCAGGCCGCGCGTGCTGGTGCCGGTCCGCGGCAGGCGCTCCAGGCGATAGCTCGCGGCCGAGGTCAGGCCGTAGACCGGATGGAACAGATCGATGCCCGGCACCGGCCCGCGCGCGGTGTCGGCGTTGGCGGTGCGGCTGGTGAAATCGTTGTCGACGCGATAACCGTCGGCGCCGAACAGCAGTTGATGATCCAGTCCGGCGAAGGCGAACCGCTTGACCGCGTTGGCGTTGACCGCCAGCGCGCGGTTATCGCGCAACTGGTCGCGGAACTGGCGCGTCATCCATTCGGCGACGCCGTCGCGGTCGCGGTCGATCAGGCCCATCGGCTCGTGATACTGCTGCGCTTCGCTGTTCTCGAACCAGCGCGCGGACACGTCGATGTCGAGGCTGTCGCTCGGCGATGCGGTGTACTTGGCCGAGGCGACCTTGGCGCGCATGTCGAGGTAATCGGTGGGTTCGTTGTGGTTCCAGTCGATCGCGGCGAGGAAATTGCCGTTGTCGTCCACCGGCACGCCGCGCAGGCGGTTGCCGCCTAGATCCTGCGTGACGTCGGTGTACTGCAGGGTCAACTCGCCGGTGTCGCCCACGTCCATCGCTATCGCCACATCGCCGATCAGGCTTTGCGAATCGGTATTGCGGCGGAACGGGGATTCGTCGTCGGCGTAAGCGCCGACGCGATATCGCAGCCGTTCGTTGCCGGCCAGCGGGCCGGTCAGCTCCACCGAAGCGGCGCGAAAGCCGTAGTTTCCGGCCTGCACTTCCACGCTGCGCTCGCTCTGGCGCTTGGGTTTCTTGCTGACGTAGTTGATCACTCCGCCCGGATCGCCGCCGCCGTACAGCGCGCCGCCCGGGCCCTTGAGCACTTCGATGCGCTCGATGTTGAACAGCTGCGGCACGGAGAAACCCGAGTACGGATCGCCGCGCAGCCCGTCGTACAGCACGTTCTCCTGGCGGAAGCCGCGCAGCGTCACGCCGGCGTAGCTGAAATAGCTGACGCCGCTGATGCTGCGGTACAGATCGGTGACCTGGCGCGCGGCCTGATCGTCGATCAGTTCACGCGGCAGCACCTGCACCGACTGCGGCACTCGCTCCAGCGGTGTGTCGGTACGGGTGGCGACGGCGGCTTCATCGGCCTTGTACAGGCGCTGCGCGCGGCCGAGCACCTGGACCGAATCGAGTTCGGTGATCGCGGCCTGATCCTTGGCCTGATTTGCGGGGGATTGCGCCTGGGCAGGCGCAAGCGCCGCTGCCAGCGAAACGACGAGGCAGGATCGGACGAGCATGATGGGCGGCGGGCATGAGATGCGGGTCACCCATCATATGTGAGAATGATTCGCGTTTGCAACGAGCCATCGCAACAAGGCGATCCCTGCGGCCACGCCGCGATGGTCGCTATCGCGCGTTCCGCATCGCGCGGTTGCATCCATGCCGGATGCAACCGCGCGACGAAGCAGCGCGGGAAAAGCCTGGCGACGATGCCGGCGGCCGCTCTACTCCAGCCCCGGCTTCACCGCATGCAATAGTCCGGAATCAGCAACTGACGGTGAAAGAGCCGACGTAATCCGAGGTCACGGTGCCCTGGATGCTGATCTGTCCGGTGCACTGGTTATGCACGGCACGGCCGACCTCGACGCCGTTCTGGTAGTAAGTGCGCACTTCGCCCGGCGCCGGCAGGTAACTGTCTTTCGCGAACAGCGGCGCGCTCGCCGCGGCGACAAACATCAGCGTCATCGCCAACAATAGCTTCTTGCTATTCATCTACGTTTCCTTGATGTCGTCGGCCGATCGCCGACTGAGCGAGCGTGATGCTTGTAGTTGGCAATTGCATTACGCGACGCACAATGCCGAAATCCGGCGAGCGTCACACTTGGCTCGCCGGCCGATTCCGTTCGCACTCCTTCTCGCTCACTGCGCCGGTGTTTACTCGACCGTAACCGCCTTGGCCAGATTGCGCGGCTTATCGACATCGGTCCCGCGCGCCAGC
>NZ_JAGGRI010000014.1 GCF_018612875.1 Lysobacter sp. ISL-50
CTTGGGCGCCGGCGCGGCCGGTGCGTCCGCGCCGGCTTCGCCGCGCTCGTAGGAGGCGCGGAACTTGGCCAGCAGCGGCAGGCCCAGCGCCTGCGCCAGGCGGTCGGTCTCGCTGGTGCCGTAGGCCAGCGCCACCGGCAGCACGCCGGCGGCGCGCAGGCCGTCGAGCAGCGCTTGCGCGGTCGCGGTATCGGGGGTGTGGCTCAGGCCGCCGAAATCGATCACCACCGCGGCGCGGCCGAACATGTTCGGCGCGCGCTGCACGCGGCTGCGCATTTCTTCGGTGAGTCGTTCGACGTCGAGGGTGCGGATACGCAGGTTGGCGATGCCGACCTGGCCGATCTTGAGTTCGCCGGCCTGTTCGTAATCCACGGCCACGCTCACGGGCAGGTTCCGGTGGGGCGCGGCGCGTCGGCCTGGACGCGGGCCACCGGCACGCGCGGGCGGGTCAGCCAGCTGGCCTCGGGCAGGGCGTCGCCGTAGGTGTCGCGCACCCAGGGGTAGCTGCACAGCGGTTTCATCAGCATGGCCGCGCGCACGCTGGCCTCCTGCATGACGTGCTGGCCGACCTCACGGAAGCCGAAGCTGCCGTGGAACAGCAGGGCTGGGTCGTTGCCGCCTTCCAGGAACACCTCGCAGGCCAGCTGCGGGTAACGCAGCTCGGCATAGCTCTGGGCGTCGGCATAGAACGCGCGGCCGACACCGCCGCCACGGCGGCGGCTGGCGACGACGATGCGGTCGATATAGAAAAAATCCGGGTAGCGCTCAAGAAACCAGCGGAAATTGCTGCTGTCGTGATCGCTGCCGGCGCCCATGCCGATCAGGAAACCTGCCAGGGTCCCGTCGCGCTCGGCGACGCGGAAGTACTCGGCGGTATCGAAAAAATGACGCAGACGGGCCGCATCCAGCGGCAGGATCGCGGGTCCGGCGGCGTTGTTGAGGGCAAGGACGGAATCCAGCTCGTGCTCACGCACGTCGCGGACGACGATCGACATTCCACGCTCCAAGTATTCAAAAACCGGCACGCGTTCCGTGCCGGCGGCCCGATTATCGCACGGGCATCCCTTTGCCGCGAACGCCAAGTGCATGACTTCTGGACGGCTCCGCGGGAGGGCCCATGCCGTTAGCATGCATTCATGCTCGCTCGCCTCACTCCTACTCAACTCATGCGCTTCGCCGGGCTGTTCACCTGGGGCATGGCGGGGTGCTGGCTGGTGATCATGTGGCTGGAGCCGGAGGCGGCGTCGTCCCTGCCCGGCGGCAGCGAACACACCTTTTTCCTGCTGATCCTGCGCTGGGTGGCGATCCACCTGGCCTTCGGCGCGGTCTACTGGTGGGCCAGCCGCGGCCTGGGCCAGCGCCGGCCGGGACCGGCCGACCACGCCCTGCTGCTGGTCCTGACCGCCTGCGCGATCGGGGTTGGCTACTACTCCAACAGCGGCATCGGCAGCATTCTGCTGATGGTGGTGGCCGGGCTGCTGCCGTGGCTGCTGCCGCTGCGGATCGGGGTGGCGTGGCTGATTCTGAGCAATCTGTCGATCATTCCGGTGTTCGTGATCGCCATCGGCCAGCCGCTGATGGTCGCCATCGTCCAGTCGGTGGCCTATGCCGGCTTCTCCAGCCTGGTGTTCGTCAGCTCGCTGGTGGCCATGCAGCAGGCCCAGGCGCGCGAGGACCAGCGCCGGCTCAACGCCGAGCTGCGCGCGACCCGCGCGCTGCTGGCCGAAAGCGCGCGCATCAACGAGCGCACGCGCATCTCGCGCGAACTGCACGATCTGCTGGGCCACCACCTGACCGCGCTGAGCCTGAACCTGGAAGTCGCCGGCCATCTGTCCGAAGGCCGGGTCAAGGAGCATGTGCAGCAAGCGCATACTCTGGCCAGGCTGCTGCTCACCGACGTGCGCGAGGCGGTCAGCCAATTGCGCGAGAACGGCGCCATCGACCTGTCGCTGGCGCTGCGCCCGCTGGCCGAAAACGTACCGGCGCTGGACATCCGCATGGACATCGAAACGCCCCTGACCCTGGACGATCCCGAGCGCGCCCACGTGCTGCTGCGCTGCACCCAGGAGATCGTCACCAACACCGTGCGCCATGCCGGCGCGCAGCACTTGTGGATCGATGTGCGCCGCAGCGGCGAACAGATCCTCATGAGCGCGCGCGACGACGGCCGCGGCGCCGATCACCTGATCGCCGGCAACGGCCTGCGCGGCATGCGCGAGCGGTTGCAGCAGTACGGCGGCCAATTGCGTATCGAAACCCGGGCCGACGCCGGCTTCAGCCTGCATCTGACTCTGCCCGCCACCGCGGCCGCCATGGTCCGCGAAGGAGCTCTGACATGACGTCCACCCCCATCCGCGTGTTGCTTGTCGATGACCAGACCCTGGTCCGGCAAGGCGTGCGTTCGCTGCTCGCCCTGGCCGAAGGCATCGAGGTCGTGGCCGAGGCCGGCGACGGCCGCCAGGCGGTCGAGATCATCCCGACGATTCGCCCGGACGTGGTCCTGATGGACATGCGCATGCCGGCGATGTCCGGCCTGGAGGCCCTGCAGGCGCTGGCGCGCTCGGGCTACCTGCCGCCGACCATCATCCTGACCACCTTCGACGACGACCAGTTGGTCCTGGCCGGGCTCAAGGCCGGCGCCAAGGGCTATCTGCTCAAGGACGTGTCGCTGGAGCAACTGGTCGGCGCGATCCAGACCGTGGCCGACGGCGGTTCGCTGGTCCAGCCGGCGATGACCCAGCGCCTGCTCTCGGGCCTGGAGCACATGCGCAACGATTTCGTCAGCCTGGACCGCCCGGACCCGCTGACCGAGCGCGAGACCGAGATCCTGCGGCTGATGGCCGGCGGCTTCTCGAACAAGGAGATCGCCAATTCGCTGGGCGTGGCCGAGGGCACGATCAAGAACCACGTGTCCAACATCCTGTCCAAGCTGGGCGTGCGCGACCGCACCCGGGCCGTGCTCAAGGCGTTCGAGCTGCAGTTGGTCTGATCCGGCGCTCGCGGCCCGGGCCGCCGCGGCGCACGACGGCCGAGCGATCCGCCGCATTCGCGCGCACCGGTGGCCCGCGGCGCTTGTCCTGATTTGTGCATCGGCGCGTGCGTACGCTTGCGAATGCCGGCGCGAGCCGGCAAAAAGCCGTCAAGTTCAAGGCTTTTCGCGGCCAAACCGGGATCGCGGACGCTTCGATGATCTTTCTTGGCTGTGACGGCTGCCCCTGCCGGTATTTATCTTGCTACGATTGTGGGTCTGCGCCCCTGGCCCGACCTGGGCCCGGCCCTGGAGAACCTGAATGACCCGTCTGATCGAGATCCTGATTTCCCTGGCGATCGTCGCCGCGCTGTTCCTGATCGTCGGCATCGTGCTGCCGGCGAGCCGCCATCTGTCGCACTCGGTTGAGACCAACCGCAAGCTGACCATCGTGTTCGACACCTTGAACAGCATGCGTCGCTTCAAGGAATGGAACCCGCTCGCACGCCGCGATCCCGCCATGGAGATCAAGCTCGTCGGCAAGGAAGAGGGCGTGGGCGCCCGTCTTGAGTATTCGTCCAAGGAACGCGCGCTGGGCAACGGCAGCTGGGAAATCGTCAAGAGCGAGCCGGGCAAGCTGGTCGGCTACAAGATCAGCAACCCCGAACGCGGCGACAACAAGCGCAGCGAGTTCACCCTCAGGCCCACCGGCAAGAACAATCGCAACGTCGAGATCACTCAGACCTACGACGTCGATTACGGCTGGAACCTGCTGGGCCGCTATTCGGGCCTGTACGTCAGCAGCAACGTCGGCGAAGACATGAAGATGGGTCTGGCGCAGCTGAGCAACCTGCTCGCGACCGTGCCGAACTACGACTACTCCAAGCTGTCCGAGACCGACCCGGCCAACGCGCCCAAGGTCATCGATCGTCCGGCCGAGAACATTCTCAGCGTGAACGCCGCGGTCGAGCGCAACAACGACAAGATCAAGGCCCAGATCCACTCCAACATGGAATGGATCAACAAGGTCATCGCCGCCAACGGCCTGGAGGCGGTCGGTCCGATCCGCGTGGTGACCAACGAGTTCGGCAGCGAAACCTACGACTTCGACACCGTCCAGGTGGTGCGCAAGAAGGGCGACACCAGCACCGAGGCGACCGCGATCGACGTCAAGGTCGAAGGTCCGGTCAAGGCGTCGCTGCTGCCGGCCTCGAAGGTCGTCGTCGCCACCAGCGGCGGCCACAACATCGCCGCGCTGCCGCCGGTGCGCGACGCCGTTCGCGCCTGGGCGCTGACCCGCGGCTACGCCACCAGCGACCGTCCGTACGAGGCCTGGAAGGCCGGTATCGACCAGAGCTTCGATCCGGCCCTGGGCCAGTTCGACGTGTACTGGCCGGTCAAGTAAGACCCCGCGACGCCGCTTGCGCGGCGTTCGCCATCCAAACGCGCCGCGGCTATCCGCGGCGCGTTTTTTTGTGTTGCATGCGCCGGCAATAGCGCCGTTGGCGGTCGGCGCGCGCGGCCGCGGCTGCTATCGTGGGCCGCTCCACGATCCGGCCGCGTCCGCCCGCATGAATCTTCCCGCTTCCGAATCCCGCCACGGGCGCTCGCCCGAATCGCCGCCGCTGTCGGCGCGCGCGCTCGTCGCCGCCGGCGCGCTGCTGGCCGCGCTCGCGATCGCGCTGTCGGCCTATGCCGCCCACGTCGCCGACGCGCATTCGCAATCGCGCCTGCAGACCGCGGCGGTATTCGCCTTCGGCCACGGCATCGCCCTGGCCGCGCTGGCGCCGTCGGCGCGGCGGATGTTGACCCGGCTGGCGCTGTTGGCGGTGCTGATCGGCGTGGCGGTGTTTTCCGGCGGCCTGGCGGCGGCGTATTTCCTCAATACCTCGACCGCGCTGCTGCCGTTCGGCGGCAGTCTGATGATCCTGGCCTGGCTGGCGTACGCCGCCGACGCATTGAGGCGCTGAGATGCCGCGACATGTCCGTGGATTCGACGCGCCGACCGCGCATGCGTACCTGAGCAAGCGCGACCGTAAGCTCGGGGCGTGGATGAAGAAAGTGGATCGGCTGGAGAACGGGCCGATCCCGACCGATCCGCGCTGGCGGCAGAAGTTCGACCCGGTCGATGCCTTGGCGCGGGCGATCCTGTTCCAGCAGCTCAGCGGCAAGGCCGCATCGACCATCGTCGGCCGGGTCGAGACCGCGATCGCCAGCACGCGCCTGCATTTCGACACCCTGGGCCGCTGCGACGACGCGACCTTGCGCGGCTGCGGCGTGTCCGGCAACAAGCTGCTGGCGCTGCGCGATCTGGCCGCGCGCGAGGAGCGCGGGGAGATCCCCGATCTGCGCCGCATGTCCACGATGGACAACGACGCGATCATCGCCGCGCTGGTGCCGATCCGCGGCATCGGCCGCTGGACGGTGGAAATGATGCTGATGTTCCGCCTGGGCCGCCCGGATATTCTGCCGGTGGACGATCTGGGCATCCGCAAGGGCGCGCAGCGGGTGGACCAACTCGATGCGATGCCGGCGCCGAAGGCGTTGGCCGAAACCGGCGAGCGCTGGGGGCCGTATCGCAGCTATGCGAGCCTGTATCTGTGGCGGATCGCGGATATCGCCGATGGGCCGAAGACGAAGGTCGATCGGTCGCAGGATTGAGGTTGGGGGCTGTCGCGATCTGAGCCAAAAGCATCGGGCCTGAAAGGCCCTCCCACAACAAACTTCGAAGCCACGAGGTCTTTTGTGGGAGGGCCTTTCAGGCCCGATGCTCTTGGCACAGATCGCCAAGCAACCCGCCATCACCCAGGCAAATACTTGTCCCACATCCGATTGCGGAACCGCCCCCGCGGATCGACCGCCTGCTTGAGCGCGGCGAACTCCGGCGCCGCGCGATAGCCGCGCAGGAACTGCTCGCGCGTGCCATGCAGCCGATACGGCAAGTAGTGGCGGCCGCCGTGATCCAGGGCGATATCGATCAACCGCCGCGTCCATTGCCCGGCCACGGCGTCCTCGCGTTCGCCGCTGCGCTGCTTGTGATACAGCACGAACGAGAACACTTGCGTCGGCGACCAGCTCAGCAGCGACTGCCGGTCGGCCGGCGCATGCCGGATCGAAATATTCAGCGCATGCACTTCGTTGTCGCGCAGCACCCGCGTCATCGCCCGCGCGAACGCGGCGAACGCCGGCACCGGGACGAAGTATTCCTGCAGCAGATAGGTCGAGTAACGGCGCGTGCGCGGCTCCAGCGAGGCGATGTCCAGGCTGGCTTCGTGATTGCGCCACACCACTTCGCGTTCGCGCAGCATCTCCTGAATCGAGTAGCGCTTGCGCAGCCACGAACCGCCGGGCAGTTCCGACACGCTCCAGATCATCTTGCGGTCGTGGCGATAGTCGCCGTCGCGCGGCACCAGCCGTTCGCTCAGCGTCAGCGGTTCCTCGCAGCGGGTCCAGGTCACCGCCACCGGCGCGTCGAAGCGCGGCGGCAGCAGGTCGGCGTTGTGCAGCACGCTGGCCGGATCGGCGAGCACGCGCTCGGCGAACCAGGCCGGGTATTCGTCCAGAGCCACGCGTTCGGCGCGACGGGCGATGCGGTGATTGGCGGCGAGGTCGAACTCGGCTTCGGTGATCACGCCCAGGCCGCCGTAGCCGCCGACCGCGGCGCGGAACAGGTCGGGGCGATGTTCGCGGTCGAGCTCATGCATCTGGCCGTCGGCGTCCACCAGTTGCAGCGCGCGCAGACTGTGGATGAGGCTGCCTTTGCCGACGTAGCGGCCGTGGCAATTCACCGACAGCGAGCCGCCGATGCTGAAGCTGCTGTAGCTCTGCATGATCGACACCGCCAGCCCGTGCGGATCGATCAGTTCCTGCAGGTCGCGCCAGCGCATGCCGGTCTGCACGCGCACGCGTCGTCGCGCGAGGTCGAGCGCGACCGGCCGGTTCAAGCCGCGCATGTCCAGATGCAGCGAGTTTTCGCAGGCGATCTGCCCGCCCATGCTGCAGCGCGCGCCGCCGATGGACACCACGCCGCGGCTGGCGCGCAACGCGGCGGCGACGGCGGCGACCGAGGCCGGCTTGAGCACGCGCGCTACGTTGGTTTCATCGATGCCGCTGATGTCGTGCAGGCGGCGTTCGTCGCGATCGGGCGATTCGCGCGCGCATCCGGCGGCGGCGAGGGCGGCGGAGGCGGCCAGGGCTTGCAGCACTTTGCGCCGGTCCGGATCGGCGCAGGAAGCATGCGAGCGTTCCAGGGTGCGGCGGCTGTCGGCGTCCATTGCCTCTCCGGTGTGCAGCGGGTGTCGGTGCGATTGCGATCGTTACGGCGGATCAGTCCGCGCCGTCGCGCTGTTCGCGCAGCTCAGCGGAACTCCGGGGCGGCTCCGGCGCGGCCGCGACCAGGATCAACGACGCCGGTTGCCGGGTTTGCGGATGCAGCGGTTCGGACAATTCGCGCAGTTCCAGGCCGCTGCTGCGGATCAGGCTGATCCAGCTGCCGATGGTGCGGAAATACCATGGCGCCGGTTCGCCGAACGCGGCGGCGCCGGTGGATTTGCCGCAACCGGTCCAGTCGCCGTCGCGCCAACCGTCGCGATACGGCGCGTCGCCGCCGGCGAGCGGCGGGTGCAGGGTTTGAATCAGCACGCTGCCGCCCGGCGCCAGCAAGTCGGGGATCGCGGCGAGCAATTCGGCGACCACTTCGAAACCCAGCAGCGAGAAATTGCACAGCACCAGGTCGTAGCGCGCATCCAGCGCGCCGCGCGCGATGGCTTGATAGCTCAGGCAGGCGTAACGGTCGGCCGGCGCGCCGGGATCGGCCTGGCGCGCGGCCTCGACCAGCGCCGGCACCGCGTCCACGCCGCAGGCGCGGATGTCGCACTCGGCCAGCGCGCGGGTCAGCCAGCCTTCGCCGCAGCCCAGGTCCAGCGCCGAGCGCGGCGCCAGACGCAGGGCCGCATCGACGATGGCGTGGTCGGTGACCAGGCGCCGGCTTTCAATCGCCTTGCTGCGCACCGTTTCGGTCCACGGTTCGGCGTTCTCGTGCCAGGCTTCGAGTACGCCGGCGTCGCTGTAGTGTCTGGTATCGGGCGGCATCATGGTTCAGGGCGAACGAAAGGGAAGGGAGTGCGTCGGCGCGCGGCGCGCGACGGATGACACGCGCAGCGCGGCGGTCTCAGACCGGCTCATGGCGCCAATGCCAGGGTTCGTAGACGATGCCGTGCGGGTTGCCGCGCGGATAACTCATGACGAAGCCGTATCCGCCGGCCTGCTCGCGCAGCCAGGCGAAGGCGCCGGTGTGTTCGAAGGATTCTTCCGCCGGCGGCTCGCCGGGCGCGCCGATGTCCAGCGCCAGCCCGCTGTGGTGTTCGCTGTAACCCGGCGCGGCGTTGATGTTGAGGATGTCTTCGACGCTTTGCCCGCGTGCGAGTTTGCGTTCGAAGATGCCCAGTTGGTAATCGTGGCTGCGATAGCCGGAGATCGCATCGAGCACGACGCCGTCGCGCATCGCGGCTTCGCGCAGGTGGGTCCAGGCGCGCGCGGCGGCCGGATGCAGCCACAGCGGGCGGCGGAAACGGTCGAAGCCGGCCAGGGCGAGGCGATCGGGTTCGGCGATCAGCGCAAGACCGGTGCGCGACTCATAGCCGTCCGCGTCCAGGCCCAACCCGGCGAGGCGTTCTTCGAGCCGGCCCAGCGGCAATTCGCCGACCCGCACCAAGCCTTCGCGGCGGTATTCGACGATGCAGTCCAGCGCGTCGAGCGCGGCGTCGATGCCGTCCTCGCGCATCAGCCGGTGCACCAGCGGCAACAGGCCTTCGGGCAGATCGGCGGCGAGGAAGCGGCCGTCGCGTTTGCGCCGCAGCACGTGGCGCGCGCGCGACAGCGCGCGCGCATCGTGATTGCTGCGCGCGCGCAGCAGGCCGCCCGGCCATAGTTCGATCTCGGGCGTGTTGATCAGGAGAGTGCCGTGGCCGCGCATGCAGGCAGGTTAGCCGCTGCGGCGGTGGCATGCCAGATTGGCGGCGCGCGCGAGCCTGCCGCGATTCATGCGCTAACGATTTGTTTACGCCGGCTGCTTGAAATACAGGCGCGTGCCGAGAATGGCCGGATCGTGCTCGACCGCGACCAGCTCCCAGCCCTGCGCGCCGCGCTGGTCGAGTTCGGCCTGGATGCGTTCGCGCATCGGCGCCTCGAACAATTGGTAGGTCAGTTCGGTGACGTGGTGTTTCCACTGCGGGCTCATGCGTCTTCCTCGGGCGTCGTGGGGTCCTGGCGCGGCAGCCGGCCGCTCTTGCGCAGCGCGTCGCGCAGCACATATTCGATCTGGGCGTTGAGCGAGCGCAACTCATCGTCGGCCCAGCGCTGCGCGGCGGCGAGGACGTCGGCGCTGATGCGCAGCGGATAGGCTTTTTTTTCGCTCACCGGCCGCGCGTCCGCTCGCTGCGAGTTCCTTTCGCGTCGCCTTGCCCGCTTGGGCGGTAGTCGCGCTTGAGCGCGGCCAGCGCCAGCATCATCGCCACCGCGACCGCGTTGACCGCGACCAGCAGCGCCACGGTGACGATCATCGTGTGGTTCGGATTGCCGTGCGCCCAGTAGTAGCCCAGCGCGGCGGCGAACATCGAAATGGCGACCAGCGCCAGCAACCGCGCGAAGCGCGCGCAGGCCGCCGCCGGATCGCGCAGGCGCGAGGCGTCCAGGCCGTTGATCAAGTGCAGGTTGCCGCGCGCGACCAGGACCGCGGCGACCAGGATCGGGATGGCGCTGATCACCATCACGCCAGGGACGATGAATGCGTTGGCGGGCAGGTTCATTCGCGCGTCCTCAGTACAAGGTGCCGGCGTTGACGATGGGCTGGGCGCCGCGATCGCCGCACAGCACCACCAGCAGATTGCTGACCATCTGCGCCTTGCGTTCTTCGTCCAGTTGCACCACGCCGTTCTTCTGCAGTTCGGCCAGGGCCATCTCGACCATGCCGACCGCGCCGGCGACGATGCGCGTGCGCGCGGCGATCACCGCGTTGGCCTGCTGGCGCTGCAGCATGGCGTGGGCGATTTCCGGCGCATAGGCGAGGTGGCTGATGCGCGCATCGACGACGTTGATGCCGGCATCGGCCAGACGCTCCTGCAGTTCCTGGCGCAGGTGCAAGGAAATCTCCGCGGCATGGCTGCGCAGCGACAGCTGGCCCTCCTGGTGCTGGTCGTAGGGATAGCTGGTGGCCATCGCGCGCAGGGCGGATTCGGACTGGATGTGGACGAAGGTTTCGTAGTCGTCCACGTTGTAGACCGCTTCGGCCGAATCCACGACCTGCCAGACGATCACCGAGGCGATTTCGATCGGGCTGCCGTCGAGTTCGTTGACCTTGAGCTTGCCGCTTTCGAAATTGCGCACGCGCTGGCTGACCTTGCGCTTGGCGTACAGCGGGTTGTTCCAGCGCAGGCCGTTTTCCTTGACCGTGCCGATGTAGCGGCCGAACAGGCTCAGCACCGCGGCCTGGTTGGGTTCGATCTTGTACAGGCCGAACAGAACGAAGAAGGTGCTGGCGCCGAGCAGCAGCGACAGCACGACGCCCAGGTCGTGGCCGCTGGCGACGCCGCCGAAAAATCCCGAGGCGGCCAGCGCGCCGGCGGCGAGGCACCCCAGCAGCACCGGGATGCCGGGGAGGGACTGGGTCGGGTTCTCTTTCATGGCGTTGGCTCGGTCGTTGTCTGAGATATTGATATCAGATTGATATCAGATGTGTTCGACCGCTCGTCGGCATGGCGCTGGGGTGGGAGGGACCGCTTTTGTGGAAGGGCTGCTGTTGTGGGAGGGGCTTCAGCCCCGATGCTTTTCGCTCAGACCTCGCAGATCCCGGTTTCGGAGCCAAAAGCATCGGGGCTGAAGCCCCTCCTACAAAAGACTTCGGGGCTAAAGCCCCTCCCACAAAAGACTTCGGGGCTGCGACGCGGCCCTACGGCGCGATCTGATACAGCGGCGCCGGAATGAACTCGCCCGTCGCATACAGGCTGCGGCCGTCGGCGGCCCAGCCCAGGGCTTCGGCCTGCGGCAGCCACGGCAGGTCGCGGACCCGCGGCGCGCCGGCCACGGCCTGGGCCCAGCTCTGGCGCGGCTGGCGTGGGTACAGCAGCAGGTAGCGGTAGGTCATCACCGCCAGGGTGGTGCCGTCGGGCGAAATGTCGGCGGCGGTGATCTGGCCCTGCAGCCGCGCCCGCATCGGGTTGTCGCGCTTGAGCTGGGCGTCAGGCTGCGGAATGCCGGCCAGCTCGCCGAGCCTGGTCGCGGTCTGCAGAGCGTTGCCGGCCGGCATCAGCGGCAGCGAGAACAGCTCCGGCGGCTGGCGTTTCTTGGAAATCAGCAGCACCTGGCGGCGCGCGATGTCCACCGCCACCGCCTCGCAATCGCGCGCGCCGTCGGGCCAGCGGAAGGCGATCGACCATGCCGGCTTGAGCCGCGCGTTCTCGATCTTCTCCGGCTCTTCCACGATATGCAGTTGCAGGGTGCGGCGCAGGCCGCCGTTGTCGCCGGTGTCGGCGATCAGCAGGTAATGGCGGCCGTCCAGATCGAAGGCGGCGATGTCTTCCCAGTCGGTCTTGGTCACGCCCTCGATGCGCAGCGTGGCCAGGCGGTCGCCGTGGGTGTCGACCGCGAACAGGCGCTCGGGATTGCCGCCGTCGTCGTGCATCCACAGCACGTCGGCATGCCGGTGCGAGGCGGCCAGGCCGCTGATCTCGGACAACTGCGGGTCCAGCAACATGCCGCTGAGCTGGCTGCTGCCCGGCGCGGGCGGGCCGGAGCGGCCCGAGCACGACACCGCCGCGACGCCGCCCAGCACCGCCGCGACCAGGGCCGCCAACGCCAGCGTCCGCCAGCGCCACGGCCGCGCCGCGCCCGGCGCGCGCGCGGTTTCGGAGGCGGAAGCGGCGGCACGCGCAGGGTGCCGTACGGGGGAGGAGGGCATGCTTCACAGCATCGCATGCGGGCCGGTGTCGCCATAGCCCGCGGCCGCGGGGCCGTCATGGAAAGTTAGACTAGGCGCATCCCCTCGCCTCAAGGTTGCACGCATGACCACGCTCGGTACGCCGCTGTCCCCGCACGCCTTTCGCGTGCTTCTGCTCGGTTCGGGCGAACTGGGCAAAGAGGTGGCGATCGAGCTGCAGCGCTTCGGCGTGGAAGTGATCGCCGCCGACCGCTACGCCGACGCGCCGGCCATGCAGGTGGCCCATCGCAGCCACGTGCTGGACATGCTCGACGGCCAGGCCGTGCGCGCCCTGATCGCGGCCGAGCGCCCGCACCTGATCGTGCCGGAGATAGAAGCCATCCACACCCAGACCCTGGTCGAGCTGGAGCGCGAGTTCGCCGAGCGCGGCACCGACACCCGGGTGATCCCGACCGCGCGCGCCGCGCGCCTGACCATGGACCGCGAAGGCATCCGCCGCCTCGCCGCCGAGACGCTGAAGCTGCCGACCTCGCCGTACCGCTTCGTCGATACCGTCGAGGACTACCGCGCCGCGGTCGCCGAACTCGGCTTGCCGTGCGTGATCAAGCCGGTGATGTCGTCCTCGGGCAAGGGCCAGAGCCTGGTGCGCAATCCCGGCGAGATCGACAAGGCCTGGGACTACGCCCAGACCGGCGGCCGCGCCGGTGCCGGCCGCGTCATCGTCGAAGGCTTCATCGACTTCGATTACGAAATCACCCTGCTGACCGTGCGCCACGTCGCCGGCGTCACCTTCTGCGCGCCGATCGGCCATCTGCAGCGCGACGGCGACTACCGCGAGAGCTGGCAGCCGCAGCCGATGAATCCGGTCGCGCTGGCGCGTGCGCAGGAGATCGCGCGCACGATCACCGACGATCTGGGCGGCTGCGGCGTGTTCGGCGTGGAGTTGTTCGTCAAGGGCGACGAGGTGTGGTTCAGCGAGGTTTCGCCGCGCCCGCACGACACCGGCCTGGTCACGCTGATCTCGCAGGACCTGAGCGAATTCGCCCTGCATGCGCGGGCGATTCTCGGCCTGCCGATTCCGACCATCCGCGAACACGGCGCCTCGGCCTCGTGCGCGGTGCTGGCGCAGGGTCACGGCGTGCCGGTGTTCTGCGGCGTCGAGGCCGCGCTGGGCCAGACCGACACCCAACTGCGTTTGTTCGGCAAGCCGCGCGTGGAGGGCCATCGCCGCGTCGCGGTGACCCTGGCGCTGGGCGCCGACATCGACCACGCCCGCGCCAAGGCGCGCGAAGCGGCCTCGCAACTGCGGATCGAACTGCGCTGAGCGCGGTCCGATCGTACTGAAGCACCCGTCCCGACCGGAGCGATGATGAACGATACACAGGGGTACGCCGTTTTCTTCTTCCCGCAAGCGCTGGAAGCACTCGGCGAAGCGATTCGTCCTTACCTGCTCGACGGCCCGGCCGGCATGCACGTGCTGTGCAAGGAGATCGACACCGGCGGCGCGTTCACCGAGATGACGCTGGAAGGCCGCACCTCCGACGGTCGCGACCTGTCGCTGGAGCTGATGGTGCCCGGCAGCATGGTGCGCATGATCGTCTCCGCGCACGGCGAAGCCTCGTTCGGCTTCGGCTCGCGCCTGGCGCGCAATGCGACGATCGCCTCGGCCAAGAGCGCCGCGGCGCCCGCCGCGCCGCCGGTGGTCGCGCCCGAGGCCGAGCCCGCGCCCACGGTGCCGGCGACGCCGGAGCCGGTGATCGCGGCGAAAAAGCCGGAGTGATCCGTTGACGATGCATCCGATTCCGGCGATCGTCGGAATCCGTTGCGTGATCGTGGATCGGTAATCGACGAGGTGCCAGCGGAGCCGGCGCCCACAAGGATTCGAGAGATGAGCAAGGACGACACCGTCACCCTGTATCGCCCGGTCGGCCCGAACGAACTGGCGAAATTGCGCGAGAGCGATTTCAAGCGCTGGCCGGCGCGCCTGCCGGATCAGCCGATTTTCTATCCGGTCACCAACGAGCGATACGCGGCCGAAATCGCCGAGCGCTGGAACGTCAAGGACAGCGGCTACGGCGCGGTCACCCGCTTCGAGGTGCGTGCGGCGTTCATGGATCGCTATCCGATCCAGAAAGTCGGCGGCGCGCATCACACCGAGTGGTGGGTGCCGGCGGAGGAGCTGGAAGCGCTCAACGACGAAATCGTTGGACTGATCGAAGTGATCCGGGAATTCCGCGCGGAGCCGTGAGCTTCGTCGAGGCCGGCGGATTGCGCTTTTTGTGGGAGGGCCTTTCAGGCCCGATGCTTTCCGATCCGGCGCATCGAAACCGCAAATGCCGGCTGTTTTGTGGGAGGGCCTTCAGGCCCGATGCTTTCCGGCCCGATGCGCCGGAACCATAAATGCCAGCACTCAATCCGCGCTATCAGCCGACGGGACAGCCGTCGGCGATCCAGTCTTTCAGACCGGCGCCGACCTCGACGAAATCGTCTGCGCTCATGCTGCCGTGCCCGACCACGAACACGGTCGGCGGCTCAAGCGCGCCATGGACCACGACCGCGCGACCGCCGCCGTCGTCGCCGATGGTCACGTAACCCGGGCAATACACCTGGGTCTCGTAGGTCTGGTTGCGTTCGAGGATTTCGTCGGCGGCATACAGGCGCACGTGACCGATTTCGTCTCCACCATGCGCGGCGATCGCGGCACGCAGCGGCTCGCCGATCGGCGAGCCGTACCAGTGTTCGAAAGCGCCGAACGCCGCATCCCGAGCCATTGACGTCAGTCCCGCTGGGCGCCGAACGGTCGCGCCGTGAAATGCGCCGTCACCGCCGCGACGATCTTGCCGATGTCGTGCGCATAGAATCCCGACGAGTTGAAGGTGTTGAACTCGATCACCTTGAAGCCGTCATCGGTCTGAGCGACATCCATCACGCAGGTCGGATGCGGCAGCCAGCCGTCGGCCAGCGATGGCCGGCGATGCGGTACGACGATCCGTCCACGACCCGCCCATCAACGATGAAGAACCGCTACTCCGCATCAGTTCGTCAGATCCATCCAAACCAAATGATGGTCGCTGGCCTCGGAAATCTTCGCCTCTTCGCTATCGGATCTGGGCCAGAACACGCCGGTCTCGCGCACGGTCCAGCCGCGCGAGGGCAGTACGTAGTCCAGGCGCAGGGTGCCGGCTTTCGGGCCGAAATCGCCGGTGTGTTCGTGGATGTTGCCCTTGCGCGGGAAGCCGTAGAAGGTCGCGCGTTGGGCCGCGCCTTCGCTGTTCGGTACGTGGCTTGAATCGACGCGCGGGTGATCGAGCAGTTGCTTGATCGAACCCGGCACGCCGTCGCCATCGACGGGATCGGCATTCATGTCGCCGACGATGACGAAGCGCGCGTCGCCGGCCAATCCGCCGCAACGGCCTTGGTCGTCGCACAGCCACGACGGCGTGCCGCCGTCGAGATAACGCGCCCACAGGGCGATTTCGTCGTGGTTGCGCGCGCCGTTGCGGTCTTCGGGGCCATCGAACACCGGCGGGGTGGGATGCGCGGCGAGGAAATGCAGCACGCCCAGCGGCGTGCGCACCGGGACGTCCCAGTGCGATTTGGACGACAGCCGCATCTGCGGCCAAACCTTCGCCGTGTACCAGGGCTTGCCGGTCTTCGGATCGCGCGGCTGGCGCGCGCCGGGCAGCGCGCTCCACTTGAACTTCTGGAAGCTGCGCACGGCATCGACGTCGATCGGATAGCGCGACAGCACCAGCATGCCGTATTGCCCCGGATGCAGGCCGTAGCCCCAGGCGTCGTTGCCGCGCGCGCGGTCGGCGCGCTGCGCGTCGCCGGACTGGCCGTCGCCGTCGAGATCCAGTCCGCTCGGCACGCCGGTATTGACCGGAGCGAGATAGCGATAGGGATAACGCAGCGCCTCGCCGCCGCCGGGCTGTGCGACTTCCAGATAGTCGTGCTGGAACAGATCGGCCGCGCGCTGTTGCGCGTCGTAGTCGAATTCGTTGAGCAGCACCAGGTCGGGACGCACGCGTTGCAGCACCGCGGCGATCTTGCGCGCGTTGCCGTCGCCGGCTTGCAGGCGGCGGATCAGGCCGCCGTCGGCGTCGTCGTAGAGCGAGGTGTTGTAGGTCGCCACGCGCAGGCGCGCGTCGGCGGCGCTGGCGGTGTCGTTCTGGGACTGCGCCCAGGCTTTGGGATCGCCGTGTACGTTCACTTGCGTGCAGGCCGCGAGCAGGGCCGCGATGAGGGCGGCGCAGTAGGGGAGGTGGGGTCTGGACATGGGGGGCATGATCGCATGGGTGGTGATGCGGTTCGTGACAGCGTGGGTCGGGCGACGCCGCATTTTTTTGCTGCTGCCTTTGCTGTTCCCCCCTTTGAAAAAGGGGGGGCAGGGGGGGATTTGCTTTTGTCGCGCCGAACGGCAAATCCCCCGGCGCAGCCTGATTCGTCTGTAGCGGGTCTGCGCTGGCGCCCGCCCCCTTTTTCAAAGGGGGCGAATTTCCTGCGCGCGCCCATCCCCATAAACAACAACGCCCCGGCAAGCCGGGGCGTCGAATGCTGCGAAACACCGGCGGCTAAACCGCCGCCGGCGCGATCGCCGCTATTACAGCGTGCAACCGAACGAAGCGTACTGAGCCTTGCTCTGGTCCAGCGCGGTCTTGCAGGCGGTGGCCAGCGCGGCCTTGCCCTGCGGGGTCGAAGCAGCCTGGGCCCAAGCGTTGCGGCTCTGGTCCAGACCGGTCTGGAACGCGGCGCGCTGGGCTTCGGGCACCTTGTCGTTCAAGCAGGCGCTGATCTTGGTCAGGTAGTCGTCGCACTCGGGAACGCCGACGCTGGCGGCGGCCGGAGCGGCAGCCGGGGCAGCGGCATCGGCCGGCATCGCGGCCGGAGCCGGGGCGTCGGTCGGGGACGGCGGGGTCGCGGCCGGAGCGGCGGCGTCGGCGGCCGGGGCGGCCTCGGCCGGCTTGTCGGCCGGCTTGTTGCACGCGGCCAGGGACAGGGTGATCGCGGCAGCCAGGAACAGGGTGTTCAATTTCATTGCGGACTCCATGTGGCGAAAGGTAATGAGGGTGGCGACTCCATGCCAGGCCTTGAGGGCGCCGTCCCGCACGTCGTGGTCACGACGGGGCTACGAGATACACGACCTGAACGAGACGAGTGTTACAAATGTGTAAAAACGCGCCAATCGCGACCGTCGAATGCCTCCAACGGTCGGTAACGGCGCTTGTAATCCATCTTCGGGTGCCCGGCGATCCAGTAGCCGAGGTAGAGATGGCCGCGCCGCTCGCGCCGCGCCCATTCGATCTGGCGCAGGATCGCCAGGGTGCCGAGGCTGCGCTCGGACAGCTCGGGGTCGTAGAAGGTGTAGACCGCCGACAGCGCCTGATCGACCACGTCGGTGACCGCGACCGCGAGCAGGCGGCCGTGGCCGGGCTCGCGCAGCTCCAGGAAGCGGTTCTCGCTCCAACTGCCGATCAGAAATTGGTCGAACTCCACCGCGCCGTGGCTGTCCATGCCGCCGCCGGCGTGGCGCGAGGCCAGGTAGCGCTTGTACAGATCCAGTTGTTCTTCGCTGCGCTCGGCCGTGCACACGCGCATTTCCACGTCGGCGTTGCGCGCCAGGCAGCGGCGCTGGCTGCGGTCGGGCACGAAGCGATCGACCGGAATGCGCACCGCCACGCAGGCGCGGCAGCCGCTGCAGTGCGGGCGGTAGACGATGTCGCCGGAGCGGCGGAAGCCCCAGCCCAGCGCGTGCGGATACCAGTCGCGCAGGCGCGGGTCGCGCGGGTCCAGCACCAGATCGCGGGCGGTGCGCTCCGGCCAGTAGCCGCAGGCGTGCTCGCCGGTGTGGAACAGGCGGAGGTCGTCGCTGTCAGGCTGCGGTTGCGTGCCCATGGGCTCAGCATAGCGCTGCCTTCGTGTGTTGCGCATGCAGGCGGCTCCGGTTTCGGCGATCGGGGCGGAAAGCGAGGCGGCGGGACGAATCCAGCGTTCGCCGCGCCTGTCGCGGCGATGAATATTCCCATCGCCTTGTCAACCGCCACGTGGCCAGGGCGTTGATCCGGTCATCGGCGCCACGGTGGCGCCGACCGCAGGAGTCAACGCATGAACCGTTCCCCCTTCTATGTCGCCGCGCTGGCCGCGGCCATGTTCGCCGGTGCGGCCATCGCTGCGCCCCAGGACGATGCCGCTTCGCAGCAGCGTCCGCGCATGAAGATCGATACCAACCAGGACGGCGTGATCACGCGCGAGGAAGCCTCCAAGTTCCCGCGCCTGGCCGAGCACTTCGACACGCTCGACAAGAACCACGACGGCAAGCTCGACGCCAGCGAACGCCCGCAGCGTCGCGGCGGACGCGAGCACGGCGGCCATCGCGGCGGCGCGGGCGGCGCGGCCAAGCTCGACAGCGACGGCGACGGACGAATCAGCAAGGCCGAGGCCGCCAAGTCGCCGCGGTTGAGCGAGTCCTTCGCCCAGATCGACGCCAACCGCGACGGCTACATCGTGCGCAGCGAACTGCGCGGTTACTTCGAACGCGAGCGTCCCAAGCGCGAAGCCGAGCGCGCCAAGCGTTTCGACGAAAAGTTCGCCCAGGCCGATCTCAATCACGACGGCAAGCTGAGCAAGCTCGAAGTGCAGGAAAAGATGCCGCGCCTGGCGAGCGAGTTCGCGTTCCTCGATGAGGATCGCGACGGCTTCCTGACCAAGGCCGACCTCAAGCCGGGCCCGCATCGCTAAGCGCGAGCGATCGGTTTTGCCGCGCCGCAGGCAGGGTCCGATCCGGCGGCGCATGACGCGCGGATGCAGGTCGCAGTCGTCCGCTCAGGTTCCCGATGCAATCACAGGCAACGAACCCAGGCGCGATCGGTGATGGCAGCACAAGCCGACACGCCGGATTTTCCGGAACAAGCATACTGAGGCGTGTGCTTGTTTTTCCCTAGCGGGCGCACTTATGTGCGCCTTTTTTTGTGGTCGATCCGAAGCGGCGCGAGCGCATCTGTGGCGTCGATTTCGATAGGTGCGTATTGGCGCGTTTGGGTCAATAAGAGCGCACCAATTTTGCGGAACAGTCCCCGCGATGCCGGCGCGATTTCGCGCGCAACCCGTTTTGGCGCCGGGCGCGGTTGCGGATAAATCCCCGCGATTTAAGGCAGATTCGCGACTTTTACATCGTTACTGCTTACTTAGTGTGTACTTCATACACGCTTAGTGCGGACAACTATTTTATTTTCGAAAATTGCCGGGAGCAGGCTTTAGTTTTCTATGGTTTGCGGATAAGAGTGGTGCCGTGGCATCGCAAAGTCGTGATGCCAAGATGTCGCATAAGGGGAATGCATCATGGCGCCATGGCACACAGGGACTGCGTGTTCCGCAAGACAAGAATGCCTGCCGGCCTGGCGCCGCGCCGGCCTCATCGCGATGCTGGCGTTGTGCGCGTCGCTGCCGGCGTCGCCGGCCCGGGCCGATCGCGCCTTCGCCCCGCGTTATCAGAACCCGGCGGCCAACGGCGACATCGTCGGCCTCGGCAACATCAATCTGCATTGCGGCGGCAACGCCGCCCTGTGCGCGCAGGCGCGCAACGGCGGCGGGACCGTGGTGAACCAGGACCCGGCCATCGCGATGGTCTACGTCGATGTCGATACCGATGCGAGCACCTTCAACTCCAGCAGCGCCACCCTGGCCTTGCCGGCCGGCGCGACGGTGTTGTTCGCCGGTCTGTACTGGAGCGGCGTCAGCGCGTCGCTGTCGCGCAACGCGGTGCGGCTGCGGACGCCGGGCGCGGCGGCCTACAGCGCGCTCAGCGCCGACGAGTTGCTGACCAATTCCGCCGGCGCGTTCGGCGGCTCGGCCTACCAGGGCTTCGACGACGTCACCGCGCTGGTGCGCGCCGCCGGCAACGGCGTCTACACCGTCGCCAACGTGCAGACCACACAGCGCGCGCTCGGCGCGAGCGGCAGCAGTTGGGGCGGCTGGTCGCTGGTGGTCGCCTATCGCGATCCGGCCCAGACCGTGCCGCGCAATCTCAACATCTACGACGGCCTGCTCAGCGCCAGCGATGCCTCGGTGCCGGTGGACATCGCCTTCAGCGGATTCATCACCCCGGCGACCGGGCCGGTCAATTCCACCCTGGGCCTGCTCGGCTGGGACGGCGACGAAACCACCGACGGCAGCGCCGGCCTGCAATTCGGCCGCAACACCGCCTCGCTCAGCAACGTCTCCAACGGGGCCAATCCGGTCAACAATTTCTGGAACAGCTCGGTCAGCCGCGGCGGCGCCAACGTCGCCGCGCGCACGCCGAATTATCTCGACACCCTGGGCATGGACCTGGATTTCACCGCGCCCAGCGTGCCCTTGCCCAACAGCGCGACTTCGGCCCTGATCCGCGCGCGCGGCAGCATCGACGAAGTGCTGATCTTCGGCATGATCACCTTGGCCACCGACGTGTCGCGACCCAATCTCAAGGACCAGTTGCTCAAGCGATCGACCGACCTCAACGGCGGCAGCCTGCTGTCGGGCGAGTTACTCGAATTCACCGTCAGCACCCGCAACACCGGCAACGATCCGTCGATATCGACCGTGTTCATCGACGCGATCCCGGCCAACACCACCTTCGAGCCGGGCAGCCTGAGCATCCTCAGCGGCGCCAATGCCGGCGCCAAGAGCGACGCCGCCGGCGACGATCAGGCCGAGTTCGACGCGGCCAACAATCGCGTGGTGTTCCGCCTGGGCACCGGCGCCAACGGCGCGAGCGGCGGCACGGTCGCGCCGGGCGAGAGTTTCAGCCTGCGTTTTCGCGCGCGGGTCAATGCCGGTGTCGCGGCGGGCACGGTGATCAACAACCTCGGCAGCGTGTCGCATCGCGCCGCCACCCTCGGCGAAGACCTGCTCGATACCACCGACGCCGATTTCGCCGCGCCCGGCGATCAACCCACCCGCGATGTGGTCGCCGCCTTGCCGCAGATCAGGCTCGACAAGATCAGCCTGCGCGGCGTGGACAGTTTCGGCTTCACCCTGAGCAACACCGCGCAGGCCGCCGGCACCGTCACCACGGTGACCGCAGGCACGGCGGTGCAGGTCGATGGCGACAGCAGCAGCGCCGGCCTGCAGCCGTACACCGTGAGCAGCCTGGGCACCGATGTGACCATCGCCGAGACCACGCTGGCGGCGGGCTATCGCCTCAGCGCCGCGGTCTGCCGCAACGCCGGCGGCAGTGTCGTCGGCACGCTGGCGGGCACGGTCTACACGATTCCCGCCGCGAGTCTCGTCGCCGACGACGTGCTGACCTGCACCTTCACCAACAGCCGCAATCAGGCGGCCTTGTCGATCGTCAAGGACGACGGCAGCGCCAGCTACACGCCCGGCGGCGCGGTCAGCTACACGATCACCGTGCGCAACGACGGGCCCGATCCGGTCAGCGCCGCCTTGGTCGAGGACAACCTGCCCAACGGCGCCCGCCTCGCCGCCGCCTGGACCTGCGCGATCAGCGCCGGCACCGGCGTCTGCACTCCCGCCAGCGGCGGCGCGATCGGCGGCGTGGCGGTGAGTCTGAGCGTGGATCTGGCCAGCGGCGCGAGCGCGACGATCACGGTGCCGGTGAACTTCGCTTCGGCGCCGGAGGCTTATCCGCCGCCTTGAGCGGATTCGCGGGGCGAGCGGCGCGTGCGCAATCGGGGGGGAGAGAGCAAGGCGCGGGGGCGCGCCACGCCGCGGCGGTGGGCCAGGGGACACCGCCGCGGCGTGGTTTTTGCGATGCGCCGGAAACGCGGTCGCGATCAACCGAAGCGGCCTTCGCGGCAGAGGATGAAAGCCATCGCGGCGACCAGAATCAGCACGCTGTAGGCCAGCGCCCGCGGCCCGACCAGCCAACGGTAGGCGCAGCTGTCGCGCGGGTCGTAGCCGTGGCTGCGGCGGATGCGCTCGATGCTCGGCGCCAGCACGCGCGGTATGTACGCCAGCCATTGCCAGGTCGTGACCGCGACGGTGAACGCGGTGCACGCGACCGGCAGCATCCAGCCGCGGCTGGCTTCCAGGCTGACCAGGATCGAGGCCGCCATCAGCGCGCCGCTGATCGACACCATCCGGATCATGCGGCGGATCGCGCGCCGTTCCTCGTCGTTGCCGGCGTAGGACATCAGATAGCGGCTCATCAGCATCATCGTCACCGCGCCGCCGACGATGCCGCCGATCACCCCGCTCAGGCCGTACACGCCGGTGTACTGCGACAGCAGGTGGATGCGCGCGCTCAGCGCGGCGCCGTCGATCGGTTCGCCGCCGATCGCCTGCGATACCGGCGACAGCACGCGTTCGGCGAAGAAGACCAGGATGCCGCCGAGCACGCCGCCCGATGCGCCGGCCGCGCCCATGCCGCCGGCACCGAGCTTGCTCGCCAGGCCCGAGCCGAGCGAACCGGCGCCCAGGATCGCCGCGGTGGTGCCGCTGGGCGCGATCACGCCCAGCGCGCTGGCGACCATCGTGGTGAAGCCGACCGTCGGCGCGCTGGCGGTGGCGAAGGCGGCGAAGCGGTCCATCAATTCCTCGCGCACGCTGTTGCGCGCGCGCGACAGGCGCTTGCGCACGGCGGCGTCGCTGAGGCCGAGCAGGGCGGCGACCTGCTGCGAACTCTGGCCTTCGCGGTAGTACAGCAACAGCACCTCGCGGCTTTCGTCGGGCAGGGCCGAGATCAGTTTGGCGGCGACGTGCGCGCGCTCGCCTTCGATCAGGCGCTCGATCGCGCTGGGCTGCGGATCGGCGGCCGAGGCGATCGCCGCCTCCATGTCGTCCACGCCGCGCGGCAGACGCTGGCGCGCGCGCAGGTGGTCGCGCGCCAGGTTGCGGGTGATCTGGCGCAGCCACGGCAGGAAGCTGGACGGGTTCTGCAGCTTGCGGATGTTCTGCCAGGCGTTGAGGAAGGCTTCCTGCGCGATGTCCTCGCTGGCGTGGACGTCGCGCACCATCGCCAGGGCGATGGCGGTGACCGAGTTCTGGCACGCGCCGACGATGCGCGAATACGCCGCGGTGTCGCCGCGCGCCGCCGCCGGCAGGTCGTGGCCGATCAGCGAGTCGAGGGCTTCGGCGTTCATCGCGCGCAGGGTCCGGATAAGGGGCGGTGGCGGAGATCGGGACGGTAGCGCATGTTCGCGGGTCCTGGGACGGCCTCGGGCGAGGTCTGGAAACCATGACGGCGCGCGGCGGCGGATGTGACCGGCCCCTGCCGCCGCGGGCGAGCGCGCCGCAACCGCCGCACCGGGATAGGACTAATCCGAAAGCCGGCGCACTGCGATGGCCTTGGCGAAAATCGCTCGCTCCGGGCGGGGCGATCGATGCCGGGGCGGCCGGGTTCGCGAGCAAATGATCTGCCTTCGCCGACGCGCGAAGGCGGCGGCCGCATCGCGCGGCCGTCTCATCGGATCACTACAGGAAGACTTCCATGACCATGAAATCGTTTCTTGCCTCAGCGCTGCTGTCGGCGCTCGCGCTGGCACCGGCGTCCGCGCCGGCCGCCGGCGGCGACCCGATCGTCGTTCCCGCTTCGACCCCCATTTCCCGGGCCTATGAGGGCCTCTATGCCCAACGGCTGGAACGCGTGGTGGCCGATGCGTCCGGCACCCGAACCGAGAGCCATCTGGTGATCGCCAATAACCCGCTGGACTGCCAGAGAGCGGTTTACGACAAGGTGTCGCAGCGCTGGCTGTTTCCGGCGGGGCAGGAACCGGCGAAAAGCTGCGCCGCGTCCAATGGCGCCATCAACCGGGTCTATCACACGTTCTCGGCCGACGGCCGCAAGTTGCCGCCTTCGGGAACCGTGTCGATCGTGTTCGTCACCCGCGAGCTGCGGCCCGGGGACACCGCGCCGCTGCGGGGCCTGGTGGCGAGCAACGATCCGGCCGGTTGCCTGCGAGTCGCGGCGATGGGACAGATTTCGCCGTACTGGCGCGCCGATGTTTCCGGCCCCTTCTGCGTCGAAGTCCGGGGCACGTTGGTGGTCGACGGCACGGTGATCGCGAACCGGTGATCGGCACTCGGCTGCGCTGAAGCCGGCGTGGGCGAGCGGCGACGCTTGGCGATTCAAACCGCGCGATTCCGGCGATACGCCCGCTGCAGTCTGGCCGCGATCTTCGCGGCCAGACTGGATCGATCGCCTTGCGCGCTCGCGCGCGCTGCCGGATCAGGCCAGAACTTCGCCCGCCTGCGCGCTCAGCCCATCGAGCGCACGGTCTTGACCGTCTTCACCACCGTCCACTTGCCACCGACCCGCTTGACCTCCAGGGTCTTGTAGGCCGCGGCCGGACGGTGGTGATAGGCCGAATATTCGATCGTGCCGGCGTCTTTCGATGTCGGACGGAACGCATGTACCTCGATCAGCTCGGCCGGCGCGCCGTCGCGGGCGAGGCTGCCCTTGTCTTCGTCGGCGACTTCGACGCACTGGCTGTAGGGCAGCAGGCGCAGGCCGGAGCGGGCAAGGGCATTGAGCAATTTGCGCGGCGCGTCGCGGCGATCCACGCGCAGGCATTGGGTGGTCTGGTCGGCTTCCGCCAACTGCTGCGCGAACACCGTCTGCGCCAGCGCTTCGGGCGTCGCCGCGACGCCGCCGTCGAATTTGTGCGTCGCCAGCGCGGCCTCGGCCGGATCGACCGGCGGCGCGGGGACCGGACGATTGCGCAGCCCCTGGAACAAGGCCAGGCCCAGCACCACCGCGATGCACACCAGCAGGCCGACCTTGATCCGCAGCGCGCGCTTGTCCGACGGCATGCGGCTGGCATCGACATCGGAGCGGAAGCGGTACGGCGCCTGCGTCGCCTGTTCGCCGCGGGTGCTGTCGATCAAGCCGGCCTCGCGCAACAGATCGCGCGCGCGCAGTTGGTCTTCCGAACGGATCACCCACACCGTCGGGCGCTCGCCGGGTTGCTCGCGATAACTGAAGCTCGAACGCCGGTTGCCTTTGTAGGAACGGTCGTTGGTGACCCGGATCTCGATCCCGGCATCGCGCAGCAACTGCGCCACGCCTTCGACGTTTTCCAGACGCGGACTGCTGAAAACCTGCCTCATGTCATTCCTTCGCCGGCACTGCGCCGGCCGCGGCGGCGTCCTTGACCACGCGGATCAAGCCTTCCTGCGTGCTGCTCGCCACCAGATGGCCGTGGCGGTCGAAAATCTGCCCGCGCGCCAGCCCGCGCGCGCCGTGCGCGCTGGGGCTGTCGATCGAATACAGCAGCCAGTCGTCGGCGCGGAAGGGGCGGTGGAACCACAGCGCGTGATCGAGCGAGGCCATCTGCACGTTGGGCTGGTAGTAGCTGATGCCGTGCGGAAAGGTGGTGGTGCCCAGCAGATGGAAATCCGAGGCGTAGGCCAGCAGCGCGCGATGCAGTTCCGGCGCGTCGCCGACCGGTTCGCTCAGGCGGAACCACACCTGCTGGAACGGCGGCCGTTTCGGCGGATTGAGCTCATCGCGCGGATACACATGGCGGAATTCGAACGGCCCCTGCCGCGACAACCAGCGTTGCACCTTGTTCGGCAGCGTGGCCATGACCTCGGCCGGCACCGCCGGCGCCGGTTCGATGTCCTCCGGCTTGGGCACTTCCGGCATCGACAGCTGATGCTCGGCGCCGTCCTGGTCCTCATGGAAGGACGCGGCGAGGAAGAAGATCGGCTGGCCGTGCTGGATCGCGGTGACCCGGCGCACCGAGAAACTGCCGCCGTCGCGGGTGCGGTCGGCCTGATAGACGATCGGCGCCTCAATGTCGCCGGCCTTGAGGAAATACGCATGCAGTGAATGCGCCGCGCGCGTGGTGTCGAGGGTGGCCTGCGCCGCCGACAGCGCCTGGCCCAGGACCTGCCCGCCGAACACGTACTTGGTGCCGATGTCGCGGCTTTGGCCGCGGAACAGATTGTCCTCGAGCCGCTCCAGCGACAGCAGTTCGATCAGTTCGGAGACGGGGGAGGAGGTCATGGGCGGGCGGGAAAGTGTGGTCGGGGCAGTATAGCGGGACGGTCGGCACAGTCCCGGGCGGGTGCGGCGCTGGGGGCTTCGGCACCATCTTCCAAGCCGTCATGCCCGCGAAGGCGGGCTCCGCTTTACTTCGGCGGACTGAGCATCCAGAGACTTAGGCGCCATCTTTCCAGATCGTCATTCCCGCGAAGGCGGGCTCCGCTTTACTTCGGCGGAGCCGAACATCCAGAGGCTTCAGCGTCATCTTTCCAGACCGTCATTCCCGCGAAGGCGGGAATCCAGAGGCTTCAGCGTCATTTTTCCAGTCCGTCATTCCCGCGAACGCGGGAATGACGGTAGGTGAGTACATCGCGCTCGTCGCGTAGGAATGACGGTGGGTAGTTGCGTGCCATCTCGAAACCAATGTGATCTGCAGCTGGTCCAGAAACCAACGCGAAACCTTCCAGTTCCAGCATTTCCAGCGCAGACCTCGCCGTTACCGAAATCTACCGCGGCAACCGTTCCAACCCACACGCCGCCAGCACCCTTGCCCACGGAAACCACGGCCCCGGATCGAGCTTGCGTTGCACCAGCACCGAAGGATCGTCGCTGGCTTCGACCTGGGTCGTATCCAGTTCCTCATGCCCGGCGATATAGCGCAGCGACGGCAGGCGTGCGCGCAGATCGTTCAACAGGCCGATCAAGGCCTCGATCTGCACCGGCGCGTAGTCTTCGTCCATGCGCTGATGGCGCGAATCCAGCCAGTGCGGATAACGCCCGGTGTTGACCAGTTCGATCCCGACCGAGCGCGGGTTGTAGCCGCGCACGTGATGGGCGATGCGGTCCTCGCTGATGTAGCGCAAGACCGAACCGTCGCGGTCGATGTAGTAGTGGCCGCTGTTGCCGGTGCCGGATTCGGCGTACAGCACCCGCTCGCCGTATTCGCGCGCGGTGGCCAGGTCCGGCAGCTCGGTGCAGTGGATCACCAGCAGGTCGATCGAGGCGGGATCGCGCGCCTGCAGCCGGGTTTCATAGGGCAACGGGGCGGGCGTGAGGTTCAGGGGCGGCATGCCTGCGGATGCTACCATTCGGCCTCACACGGAGCCCGATATGACCCTGCCTCCCGCCGATTCGGCGCTAGGAAAGCTGATGGCCACGCTGCCCAGGCCCGGCCGGGTCGAGTGGATCGGCGTGCGCCCGGCGCGCGGGGTGGCGATGCAGGCGCTGGACGAAGTGGTCGCCGTGGCCGGCGCCGGTCTGGACGGCGATCGCTATGCCGGCGGCAGCGGCAAGCGCGGCATCACCCTGATCCAGGCCGAGCACCTGCCGGTGATCGCGGCCCTGGCCGGGCTGGATGCGGTCGAGCCGGCGCGCCTGCGCCGCAATATCGTGATCTCGGGCCTGCCGCTGATCGCGCTCAAGGGCCGGCGCTTCCGTCTCGGCGAAGCGCTGCTGGAAACCACGGAAGAATGCGACCCGTGTTCGATGATGGAAGCCGCGCTGGGCCCGGGCGGTTACAACGCGATGCGCGGCCATGGCGGCCTGTGCGCGCGGATCGTCGAAGGCGGCGCGATCCGGCGCGGCGACGCGCTGATCCCGGTGATCGATGCGCCTGCCGATTGAGCCGCCGATCGGCGCGCGGGACCGCATCCGCATGCGAGCCGGTGGTGCGATGCCGCGGCGATGGATGAAGGTTCGCGTCTGTTGATCGCACGTTCGCCGCCGGATACCGCCCGCTTCGCATCGGCGAGGCGATCCCACATTACCGGATGTTCATTTGACACGCGGATGCGGCGGGAGATGCTGGTTTGCATGCGCGATGGGTTGCGATTTTTGGTGCCGCAGCTTTGAAAAACGATTGCTGTCGTAGGTTTGGTTTTTCGGACTTTCAGAAGCTAACTGCTACTGCCACACCTCGGCTCCAAGATGATCGCCCCAGGACATTGCATCTCTGAACTTTCGAAGTGATCCGCTCCTACTAAACCTCGGCTCCAAGATGATCGCCCCAGGACACTGCATTCTTTCTCATGGCTTCGAAAGCGGCCCCGACGCCACCAAGGTCACCGCCTTGGCCGAGGTCGCGCAACGCCATGGCTGGACGCATGAGCGCCCGGACTACAGCGATCTGGACGCCAGGCGCGAGGTCAGCGACCTGGGCGACGTCTACGCGCGCATCGAGCGCCTGCTCGGGCTGGCGCGCGCCGCGGCCGAACGCGGGCCGGTGGTGCTGGCCGGTTCCAGCCTCGGCGCGTACATCTCCGGCGCGGTGTCGCTGCAGGTCAAACCCGCCGGCATGTTCCTGATGGCGCCGCCGATCGCGATGGGTCCCGCGCCCAGGCTGCAGGCCGCCGACGTGCCGATCAGCATCATTCATGGCTGGGACGACGAACTGATCCCCGCCGCCGACGTCGTCGCCTGGGCTTATCCGCGCCGCGCGCGCCTGCTCCTGGTCGACGACAGCCATCGCCTCTCCGCGCATGTGGAAGGCAGCGCCGACGCCTTCTCGCGTCTGCTGCAAAGTCTGTGAGTAACGCATTCGCATGAGCAAGTTCTACGCAAGCTGCGGCAAGGGCCTGGAATACCTGTTGGCCGACGAACTGATCGCCCTGGGTTGCCAGCGCGCCACCGCCGCCACCGCCGGCGCCAACGTCGAAGGCAGCCTCGCCGACGCCCAGCACGCGGTGCTGTGGTCGCGCCTGGCCAGCCGCGTGCTGTGGCCGATCGCCGAGTTCGACTGTCCCGACGAACACGCGCTCTACGCCGGCGTCGCCGCCCTGGATTGGCCGTCGCACATGGAGAGCGTGCACACGCTCGCCGTGGACGCGCACGTCTCCGGCGACGCGATCACCCACGCGCGCTACGCCGCGCAGCGGGTCAAGGACGCGGTGGTCGATGTGATGCGCGCGCGCACCGGCGCGCGGCCCGACGTGGATACCGAAACGCCGGACCTGCGCTTGAATCTGGTCGTGCGCAAGGGCAAGGCGATCGTTTCGATCGATCTGGGCGGCGGTCCGCTGCATCGCCGCGGCTGGCGGCAGAAGCAGGGCGAAGCGCCGTTGAAGGAAAATCTGGCCGCGGCGGTGTTGCTGCGCGGGCAGTGGCCGAAGGTCTACGCTCAGGGCGGATCGTTATTGGACCCGATGTGCGGCAGCGGCACCTTGCTGATCGAAGGCGCGCTGATGGCCGCCGACGTCGCGCCGGGCCTGTTGCGTCACGGCAACCTGCCGCCGACGCGCTGGCGCGGTTTCGATTTCGCCGGCTGGCGCGCGCAATGCGAGGCCGCGCGCGCGCGCGAGTTCGCCGGACTGGCCGCGCTGCGGCCGGCGTTCGCCGGCAGCGATATCGATCCGCATGCGATTCGCGCGGCGCGCGAGAACGAGGCGATGGCGGGGTTGGCCGGGGCGATCGAGTGGGGCGTTTGCGCGGTGGAATCGTTGCAGGCCTTGCCGGCGCAACTTCAAGCCGGCCCGTTGCAGGCCGCGCCCGCGCAGTCTCAAGTCCGTCATTCCCGCGAAGGCGGAAATCCAGAGACTTCAGAGCCATCCCTTGATCGTGGGAACGACGGCGGCGGAGCGCCGGGCATCGATGGGGCAGGCGAAGCGCCTGGTTTCTCTGCTGCCCCAGTTGGACTGGTCGTCTGCAATCCACCTTACGACGCCCGCCTCGCCGCCGACGCCGCGCTGTATCGCGCCCTGGGCGATGCGCTCAAGCGCGTGGTCCCGTCCTGGCGCGCCAGCCTGTTGTGCGGCGACCCGGCCCTGGCCCAGGCCACCGGACTGCGCGCGAGCAAGAAGTACCAGGTGTTCAACGGCGCGATCGAATGCGCGCTGATCGTCTGCGATCCGATCGCCCGCGTCGGTCACGCCGAACAAAAAGCCAAGGCCGAGGACGCCGCGCCGCAGCCGCTGAGCGAAGGCGCGCAGATGGTCGCCAATCGCCTGCGCAAGAATCTGCGCAAGCTCAAGAACTGGCGCCAGCGCGAAGCGGTGACGTGTTTCCGCGCCTACGACGCCGATCTGCCCGAATATTCGGCCGCCATCGACGTCTACCTCAGCGACGAGGCGCAGCCGCGCACCTGGCTGCACGTGCAGGAGTACGCCGCGCCCGCCGACATCCCGGAAACCGATCAGCGCCGCCGCCTCAACGAACTGCTGGCCGCGGCGCGCGAAGTATTCGAAGTGCCGCGCGAGCGGCTGGCGGTGAAGACCCGCAGCCGCGGCAAGGGCGGCAGCAAGTACGGCCAGCTCGACCAGCGCGGCGAGTTCGTGGTCGTGCGCGAAGGCGCCGCGCGCTTGCGCGTGAATCCTTTCGATTACCTCGACACCGGCCTGTTCCTCGATCATCGGCCGATGCGCCTGCGCATCGCGGAAGAATCGCGCGGCCGGCGTTTCCTCAACCTGTTCGGTTACACCGGCGCGGCGACCGTGCATGCCGCGGTCGGCGGCGCGCAGGAAACCACCACGGTGGATCTGTCCGCGACCTACCTGCAGTGGTGTTCGGACAATCTGCGCGAGAACGGCCTCGGCGGCGCGCAGCACCGGCTGGCGCAGGCCGACGCGATGCAATGGCTGGAGGCCGACCGCGGCCGCTACGATCTGATCTTCTGCGATCCGCCGACCTTCTCCAATTCCGCGCGCGCCGACGATTTCGACATCCAGCGCGAACACGTGCGCCTGCTGCGCGCGGCGGTCGCGCGCCTGGCCGACAACGGCGTGCTGTACTTCTCGAACAACTTCCGCCGTTTCCGCCTGGACACCGACGCGATCGCGCAGTTCGCCCGTTGCGAGGACATCAGCGCGCAGACGATTCCGCCGGACTTCGAGCGCGACGCGCGCATCCACCGCTGCTGGCGGCTGGAGCCGCGCTGATGGCCGTCGATCCGATCAACGGCCGCGGCGCGGAGCGTGACGCATGAAGTCGCATCGCAAGCCCGGGACCTGGACCTTCTTCCGCCAATGGCTGAAGAACCCGCTGCGGGTGGCGGCGGTGGCGCCGTCCAGCGCCGAACTGGCCGCAGCGATGATCGCCGAGCTGCCCGACGACGTGGAACGGGTGATCGAACTCGGCGGCGGTACCGGCGCCATCACCCGCGCCTTGCTCGACGCCGGCGTGCGCGACGAAGACCTGCTGGTGCTGGAACTCAACGAAGAACTGCATGCGCACCTGCACATGCGTTTCCCGCGCGTGCCGGTGCTGCTGGGCGACGCGCGCCTGCTGCCGGAGCTCGCGCGCGAGCAGGGTTATCTGGACGCCGGCAAGGCCGATGCCATCGTCTCCGGCCTGGGCCTGTTGACCATGCCGCATCCCTTGCAGCGCGACATTCTCGGTGCGGCGTTCGAATGCCTGCGCGAGGACGGGGTGTTCGTGCAGTTCACCTACGGCCCGGCCGCGCCGGTCGCCGATGCGGTCGCGCGTTCGCTGCGCCTGCAGGTGCGGCGCGGCGATTTCGTGCTGCGCAACGTGCCGCCGGCGACGGTGTACGTCTACAGTCGGATGCGGCGCTGAGTTCGCGAACCCAACCGCGCTGACGCCCCCCCGACGCCCTGCATTCCCTCTCCCGCTCGCGGGAGAGGGCAGGGTGAGGGCCGTTCCCGCCCGGCGCCGAAACGCAGGCGCCCGAACATCGGTCATCGTTCCATTGATGTGATGGATGATTGCGCCGCCAATGCTATCGTTCTGAAAATGTAGTGCGATCCTATGCCCATCGCCAATCCGGCGTACCCATTGGAGAGAGGATCATGGCCACCCCCACCGCTTACGCCCGCGTCGGCCGCAAGCTGCGCGGACAGCCCACGTCCGACGGCGCCGGGGTTCGCCTGACCCGCGTCATCGGCGGCCAGCAGCTGCCCGACCTGGACCCGTTCCTGCTGCTCGACGAATTCGGCACCGACCGGCCTGAGGACTACCTCGCCGGGTTCCCGGAGCATCCGCACCGCGGGTTCGAAACCGTCACCTACATGCTCGACGGCCGCATGCGCCACAAGGACAACCACGGCAACGAAGGCGTGCTCGTGCCCGGCAGCGTGCAGTGGATGACCGCCGGCCGCGGCCTGGTGCATTCGGAAATGCCCGAGCAGGAAGAAGGGCGCATGCGCGGCTTCCAGCTGTGGGTCAATCTGCCGGCGCGCGAGAAGATGACCGAGCCCAAGTACCAGGAGTTCGCGCCCGATCGCATCGTGCAACTGCGTCCGGCCGACGGTGTGCAGGTCAAGTTGATCGCCGGCCGTATCGGCGATCTGCGCGGCCCGATCGCGCAGCCGGCGACCGATCCGGTGTACCTCGACATCGCCCTGGACGCCGGCGCGGGCTGGGAGTACGAACTGCCCGAAGGCCACAACGCCTTCGCCTACGTTTACGAAGGCGGAATCGAAATCGGCGACGGACAGGACGCGCGCGCGCTCGACGCGCAGGAACTGGCGGTGTTGTCCGGAGGCTGTGTGCTCAAGCTGCGCGATGCCGGGCAGGGCAGCCGTTTGATCGTGGTCGCCGGGCGTCCGTTGCGCGAGCCGGTCGCGCGCTACGGCCCGTTCGTGATGAACACCAAGCAGGAAGTGATGCAGGCCTTCGTCGATTTCCAGGAAGGCAAGTTCTGACAGGGCCGCGTCGATGCAGCGACAGCGAAGGCCACGCTCATGCGTGGCCTTCGCGTTTTCGTTTCCGCGTTTGATCCGATCCCGCCGGCGATGTTGCATGCGCGCATCGTTCCGGCGATGGCCGCGACGGCGCGGCGCGCGCGTTGTTTGCTATCGCAAGACGCATCATCGCTGCAAGCCCGCGGCGACGGGCGAAGACGCGCGTGCCGTCGCGCAGAGCGGCGGCGCACGTCCACAAGGAGCGTAAGCACATGGCTACCCGAATCGATCCCAAGCAGTTCACCATCGTCGCCACCTTCGTATCGGCCGGCGTCGCCGCCGGCGCGGGCGGCTGGGTGATCGTCGGCGGCAAGCTCAAGAAAGTCCCGCCGCGCGGCATCAAGCAACTGCAGGCGGTGTACCAGATGCTCGAAGCCGCCGAAGGCGTCGGCAACGCGCGCCTGGCGGCGCAGTTGCAGCAGACCGCGATCGAAGTGGCGGAAGCAGCGGTGAGCTAGAAGACCGCGCGCTGACGTCGGCGCGCCGCGGTTGGCGCGATCCGGCCGATGCAACGAAAAAGCCGCGCATGACGCGGCTTTTTCGTTACCCGATGCGGACCTTCAGTCGTCCTTGCCGAGCCAGCGATACACCGCGCCGCCGAGCAGGCCGCCGATGATCGGCGCGACCCAGAACAGCCACAGTTGGCCGATCGCGGCGCTGCCGGCGAACAAGGCCACCGCGGTCGACCGCGCCGGATTCACCGAGGTGTTGGTCACCGGGATGCTGATCAGATGGATCAAGGTCAGGCCCAGGCCGATCGCGATCGGGGCGAAGCCGGCCGGTGCGTTCTTGTGGGTGGCGCCGAGGATGATCACCAGGAACATCGCCGTCATCACCACTTCGGTCAGGAACGCGGCGGTCAGCGAATAACCGCCCGGCGACATCAGGTCGTAGCCGTTGCTGGCGAAGGTGCCGGCGGCGTTGGGATCGATGCTGAAGGCGCCGGTGCCGCTGGCGATCTGCAACAGGACGAAACCGGCGAGGATGCCGCCGATCACCTGGGCGACGATGTAGGGCAACAGGTCCTTGGCCGGGAAACGGCCGCCGGCCCACAGGCCGAAGCTCACCGCCGGATTGAAGTGGCCGCCGGAGATGTGTCCCAGCGCGAAAGCGCCGGTCAGCACGGTCAGGCCGAACGCCAGCGATACGCCGAGCAGGCCGATGCCGAGTGGATTGCCGGCGCCGCCGAAGTTCGCCGCCAGCACGGCGCTGCCGCAGCCGCCGAGTACCAGCCAGAACGTACCGATGAACTCTGCACCGAGTCGCTTGATCATGATCGTCTTCCTTTTGAGTTGTGGGGCAGGCAGGCCCTAGGATCGACGATCGCCCTGTTCAGCATTGGAACCGGGCAGCTCGACCCTGTTCAGCCAGGCCATTCTTATGCTGGCCGATTCTTTAAAAATGAGCAATCCGTCACGGATCGTGTGCCGAGACAGCAAAAAGCGATCACGCCCAGGGGACGTGATCGCTGCATGTGCGGCGTGTTACTTGTTGACGCTCAATCGGGTCGAAGGAAATCGCAGGCCCTCGGTCTGGCCGAGTACCTCCTTCAACTGTTCCGGCGAACTGGCTTGCATCCAGATGTGCGCCATCTTGCCGTTGCCCACTTCCAGCAAGGTCTCGCGGACCTGCACGTTGGGCTTGCCGGCGAGTTCGCCGCGGTACCAGTGAATCGGCTTGCCGTCGATGGTGGCCGCTTCGGCGCGATCGCTGCGCTTGGGCTCGAACGGCGACTTGCTGGCGATGTAGAGACCGAACGCCTCCGACCCATCGGCACGCAAGGCGCGGCAGAAGTCCGAATCGGCGCTGCCCCGGTACTCCCAACGCAAGCCGGTGTCGGCCGGCAGCATCGGGCAGTTGCCCTGGGCTGGCGCGGCCTGTTGTGCGTTAGCGGATAAAACCAATAAAAAACCCAGCCACGGCAATGCGCGGTGGCTCTTTCCCCATGACTTCACGACACTTCCCCCTGCAACCGGATGTATGGTTAAGCGGTGTTGCGAGCCTTATCAGATGTGACCTTAGTCCAGTTCGCGGGGATTGACAAACGCCAGATTCGGAAAAGTCAGCGTTCAGGTAGCGGAATGTATTCGTGCTCGCCCTGGATCTGCCCGAAACGGCCTTCGGCCCAGTCCTGCTTGGCCTGTTCGATCCGCTCGCGCGAGCTTGAGACGAAGTTCCACCACAGGTGACGGGGGCCGTCGAGAGGCTCGCCGCCGAGCAGCATGGCCTTGAGCGCGGTCTTGGCGCGCAGCCGCGGACGGGTGCCGGGATCGAGCACCACCAGATGCCGCTCGGGCAGGTCGGCGCCGTCGAGCTGGGCCTCGCCTTCGAGCAGATACAGCGCGCGCTCGGCGTGGCTGTCTTCGATATCCAACTCGGCGTCCGGGTCCAGGTCGATCGCCACGTACAGCGTGTCGGCGAATACGCGCACCGGCGATTCCTCGCCGAAACCGCGGCCGGCGACGATGCGCAGCCAGGCGCCGTCGCGGCGCTGCTGCGGCAGGGTCGCGGCGGGGTGGTGATGGAAGGCCGGCGCGGTTTCCTCGAACGAGCGCGGCAGCGCGACCCAGGTCTGCATGCCGTGCAGCGGGTGGCCGTCGGCACGCGGTTTCTGCGGGGTGCGCTCGGAATGGGCGATGCCGCGGCCGGCGGTCATCCAGTTCACGTCGCCCGGATTGATGTCCTGGACGCTGCCGAGGGTGTCGCGATGGCCGATCGAGCCGGCCCACAGAAACGTCACCGTGGCCAGACCGATGTGCGGATGCGGGCGCACGTCGATGCCCTGGCCGGGCGCGAACACCGCCGGTCCCATGTGATCGACGAACACGAACGGCCCGACCGAGCGCGCCTGAATGCTGGGCACGGCGCGGCGGACCTGGAACCCGCCGAGGTCGTGAACGCGCGGGGCGATGATCGTGGTCATGGCGGGCACTCCTGCAAGGCTGATGCAGGCAGATTGGCACGACTTTTCTGCAATCGGGTTATCGGTCCTGCAACTCGGTGTTGCAGCGGGCACGCTTGAGTGGCGCCTGTGTGGGCTCGATCGGCGGGGGCGATGAGCGCGGGTGCCGTGCGGAGCGCGGAGCGGGCTCTGGCACGGTGCGCGTGGGATGGCGCGCTCGTGCCTTCGTTGCGCGTGCGGCTGTTCACGCCGCTGCTCGTTAATTCACCGCGGCGACGACCCGACCGTGCCGTCGCGCAGCATCGCGCTTACTTCGCGTTGACCAGCAGTTTGGCGGTCGGCGGATCGGCGGAATCCAGCGACTGCAGTTCGAACGCCCAGGCGCCGGCGTTCTTGCTGCGATCATTGGCGCTGTTGAACGACAGCGCGCTGCTGTGGCCGTCGGCGCCGGTAAATTGGAATTCCAGCACCGCCTCGCCAGCCCAGATGCATTGCACGTCGGGCTTGCAGCGCGAGTCGGAGGTCACCGCGACGAAGCGCAGTTGCGAGCGATCGGACAGGACCACGCTGCGGCCAGGCTGCAGCGACACCGACTGGCCGGCGCGCACGGTCTCAGGCGCGGCGCCGGAGGAGCCGCCGGTCGCGGCGGAAGCGCCCGCCGGCCCGGCATGCGCGCATGCGGTCAGGGCGAGGACACACGACAGCAGCGGCAGGACGATCAGCGGCTTCATCGGACGGCTCCATTCGGGCATGCATCGCATGCTGGGCGATCGGCGTCCGCGCGTCCAGACGCAAAACCGCGGCGTAACGCGCTTCAGGTCACCGATCGCGCGTCTGAGTGAGCTGCGCGCGGCCGTTCGCGTCGACATCGATGCGCATGCGCCGGTCGAACTCGGTTTCCGGCATCGGCTCCACCGTGCAGCCGCACAGCGCCGCGGAGATCAGCGGTGCGGTGTTGCTGTGGCCGACGATGAGGGTGGTGCCCTGCGGATGATCGCGACGCACTTGCGCGGCGAATTCCCCCGCCGGCAGCTTGGCGTCGTAGGTCGTCGTGCTCAGCCCATGCGCGTGCGCCGCCGGTTCGCCGGTTTGCTGCGTGCGCCGGTAAGCGGTGGCGTAGACCGCGCGCAGCGGCTCGTTCTTCAGCCAGACCGCGAGGCGCTCGGCGCGGGCGCGGCCGGCGTAGGTGAGATTCGGATCGCGCGGATCGTCGCTGGCCTTTTCGGCGTGGCGCACGACCACGTAACTGGCGCCCGGCGCCGGCGGCGCGCTCGCGCAGGCGGCGAGCGAAACGCACAGAGCAATGGCGGCCAGACGCGGGATCGGATGCATAGGGAAGTCCTGTGAATGGATTCGTTCGCTGAGGCGACTGCCGAGCTTACTGCGACCGGTTCGCCGCGCGGCTTATTTCAGCAAATCCGCGCCGGCCTGGGCGATCTCGCCGTCCTGCGCGGCCTGTGCCCCGGACACGCCGATGCCGCCGATCACCTGATCGCCGTGCAGCAAGCGCACGCCGCCTTCGATCGGCGTGATTCCCGGCAGCCCGAGCACGACGTTGTTGCCCTCGCTGAGCAGCTTCTGGTGGAAGGCGGTATCGCGGCGATAGTTCACCGCGTGCACGGCCTTGCCGATGGCGACCTCGACGCTGGAATTGGGCGTGCCGTCCATGCGCTGGAAGTGCATGAGCCGGCCGGCGTCGTCGACGATCGCGATCGACACGCGCAGTCCCTGCGCCCGCGCCTTGTCCTCGGCGGCCTGGGCGATCTGTTTGACCGCGGCGAGATTGAGCACGGCGCGTTGCGAGAGTTCGATCTTCATGGCGGCCGTTGCGGTAAAGCCGATGCCGATGAGCAGCGGCGTCAGCCACACGAGGGCGAAGGAGCGTGCGTGACTGGACGGCATGAGGGGCTCGGCGGGGAAAGGAGGCGCCGATGGTGGAGCGAACGCGGCGATGGTGTGAGTGTGGAATGTCAGGGGAACCGGGCTTGCGAATGCCGCCCGCGAAGCGCCGTCCCTCAGCCGCGCCGCACACCTACAAAATCCCCAGCGAACCAGTTCCCCCCTTTGAAAAAGGGGGGCTAGGGGGGATTTGCTTTTTCCGCCCGATCATCGCGAACAAGCAAAAGCAAATCCCCCGCGCGACCGTTCAGTCAGACATCGCAGCCGACGTCAGGCGCCGCCCCCTTTTTCAAAGGGGGCAATGACCAACGCTCAGTGCTTGGTATCGAGCAACGTCAACAACCCCTTCGCCGCCGCCAATCGCGCCACCGGATCGGGCAAATCCAGCTTGATCTTCAGCCTGTCCGGCCCATCCATCTGATACAGCTTCGGTTGCCCCTGGATCATCTTGATGATCGACATCGGGTCCACGTTCGGCCGTTCGACGAATTGCAGGCGTCCGCCCTTTTCGCCCAGATCCAGCTTGCGGATGCCCAGTTCGGTCGCGGCGAGCTTCAGCTCGGCCACCGCGAACAGATGCTTCGCCGCATCCGGCAACAGGCCGAAGCGGTCGATCATCTCGACCTGGAATTCGCGCAGCTCATCGACGCCGCGCGCGCCGCTGATGCGCTTGTACAAGGTCAGGCGGGTGTGCACGTCGGGCAGATAGTCGTCGGGAATCAACGCCGGAATATGCAGTTCGACTTCGGCGCCGCGCGCGTCGGTGGAATCCACGTCGGGCAGTTTGCCCTGGCGGATCGAACGCACCGCGCGTTCCAGCAGTTCGGTGTACAGACTGAAGCCGACCTCGGCCATCTGCCCGCTCTGATCCTCGCCCAGCAATTCGCCGGCGCCGCGGATTTCCAGATCGTGCGTGGCCAGGGTGAAACCTGCGCCGAGTTCGTCCATCGACGCGATCGCTTCCAGGCGCTTTTGCGCGTCGGAGGTGATCGAGCGCTTGTCCGGCACCACCAGGTACGCATAGGCGCGATGGTGCGAACGCCCGACCCGGCCGCGCAGCTGATGCAACTGCGCCAGGCCGAACTTGTCCGCGCGATTCATGATGATGGTGTTGGCGTTCGGGATGTCGATGCCCGATTCGATGATGGTCGTGCACAGCAGCACGTTGAAGCGCTGCTTGTGGAAGTCGAGCATCACGCTTTCCAGCTCGCGCTCGGCCATCTGGCCGTGGGCGACGCCGATGCGCGCTTCGGGCACCAACTCCTCCAGCTGGCGTTTCATCCGGCCGATGCTCTCGACATCGTTGTGCAGGAAGTAGACCTGACCGCCGCGCGACAACTCGCGCTGGAACGCTTCGCGCAGTTGCATGTCGTCCCAAGGCACGACGAAGGTCTGCACCGCCAGGCGATGCGCCGGCGGGGTGGCGATGATGCTCAGATCGCGCAGGCCGGCCATGGCCATGTTGAGCGTGCGCGGGATCGGCGTGGCGGTCAGGGTCAGCAGATGCACATTGGCGCGCAGCGCCTTCAATGCTTCCTTCTGACGCACGCCGAAGCGCTGTTCTTCATCGACGATGACCAGACCCAGGTCCTTGAAGCGCACATCGCCCTGCAGCAGGCGATGGGTGCCGACCACGACGTCGATCTTGCCTTCGGTCAGCTTCTCCAACTCGGCCTTGATTTCCTTCGTGCTCTTGAAGCGCGAGAGCACTTCGACCTTGAGCGGCCAGTCGGCGAAGCGGTCGCGGAAATTGCGGTAGTGCTGCTCGGCCAGCAAGGTGGTCGGCACCAGCACCGCGACCTGCTTGCCGGCGGTGGCGGCGACGAAGGCCGCGCGCACCGCGACTTCGGTCTTGCCGAAGCCGACGTCGCCGCAGACCACGCGGTCCATCGGCTGGCTGCTGCCCAGGTCGCGGATCACCGCTTCGATCGAAGCGTGCTGATCCGGCGTTTCCTCGAACGGGAATCCGGCCGCGAACGGCTCGTACATCGAGCGGTCCACGTCCAGCGCCAAGCCGGCGCGGGCCTGGCGCTTGGCCTGGATTTCCAGCAGTTCGGCGGCCACGTCGCGGACCTTTTCCGCGGCCTTGCGCTTGGCTTTGGTCCATTGCTCGCCGCCCAGCGAATGCAGCGGCGCGGTTTCCACCGACGCGCCGGAGTAGCGGCTGATCAGATGCAACTGCGCGACCGGCACGTACAGCCGGTCGCCCTTGGCGTATTCGATTTCCAGGTATTCGCCGGGCTGGCCGCCGGCGTCGAGCACGATCAGGCCGCGATAGCGGCCGACGCCGTGATCCTCGTGCACGATCGGCGCGCCTTCGGACAGCTCGCCCAGGTCGCGGATGATCGCTTCGGGCTCGCGGCCCACGCGCTTGCGCCGGCGCGGTTGCGAGGCGCGTTCGGGAAACAGCTGGCGCTCGGTCAGCACCGCGAGCGCGGGCTCGGTCAGGGCGAAACCGTCGTCCAGCGGCGCGACCGCGATCGCGAAGCGGCTGTCGCCGTCGCGAAACGCGGTCCAGTCGGCGACCACGTTCGGCGTCAGCGCCGCGGCCTGCAGCACTTCCAGCAACGCTTCGCGGCGGCCGGCGGTGTCGGCGGCGATCAGCACGCGGCCGGGATAGCTGTCCAGGAACGACTTCAGCGCCTGCGCCGGCGCGGCGTCGCGCGCGGCCACCGGCAAGGTCGGCGCGGGCTGATCGCCGAGCGCGACCGCTTTGCCGCGTTGCGCATGTTGCTCGCCGCACAACTCGACGCGCGGCGCGTCGTTGAGTTTTTCGCGCAGGCCGACCGGGGTCAGGTACAGCGCGTCGGGCGGCAACAGCGGCCGTTCCAGATCGTGGCGGCGCTGTTCGTAGCGCTCGCCGGTGTGAGTCCAGAACTGATCGGCCGCTTCCATCGCGCCGTCGGCGATCACCGGCAGGACTTTGTCGCCCAGGTAATCGAACAAGGTCGCGGTGTGTTCGAAGAACAGCGGCAGGTAGTACTCGATGCCCGACGGCGCCAGCCCGGCCTTGAGATCCTGATACAGCGCGCTGCGCCGGGTATCGAGATCGAAGCGTTCGCGCAGCGCGTCCAGTGCGCGCTTGAGCGAGGCGTCGTCGAGCGGCACTTCGCGCCCCGGCAGCAAATGCACGCCCTGGATCTTGTCGAGCGAGCGCTGCGATTCGGGATCGAAGGCGCGGATGGTCTCGATTTCGTCGTCGAGCAGTTCGACCCGGAACGGCGAGTCCGCGCCCATCGGGTAGACATCGAGCAAGCCGCCGCGCACGGCGAAATCGCCCGGGTCCAGCACTTGCGGTACGTGCCGGTAACCGGCCGATTCGAGCCGGCGTTTTTCGCTGTCCAAGTCAAGAAGTTGACCCACGCGCACATCGAAACTGCCGCCGACCACATGACGCAGCGGCGCGACGCGTTGCAGCAGCGTCTGCACCGGCACCACCACGATGCCGCGCTTGAGCGAAGGCAACCGGTGCAACGCCGACAGGCGCTGCGAGACGATGTCCGGATGCGGACTGAAAAGATCGTAGGGCAGGGTTTCCCAATCGGGGAACGGCAGCACCGGCAGCGCGCCGTTTAGCGCGCCGGCCTGACCGAGCAAGGTGCGCAGATCCGATTCGAGTTGATGCGCGCCCTGATTGTCGCGCGCGACCGCCAACAGCGGGCCGTCGTATTCGCCGGCGGCGCGGGCGATGGCCCAGGCGAGCGCGGAAGGCGAGGCCGGCGCGCGCCACCAGGCGCGCTGCTGGCCGGTTTTGGGCAGCAGGGACACGGATTCTTTCGTAGGTGGCATAGGGGGCGGCTAGTGTAAAGGGATACGTCGCGCAGGGTTTGCGCGCTTTGCGCATGCGGTCGCGGAAGCGGGGAACGTTACGCGCTATACCGGGCGGGGGCGGTCCGCAATGGTCCGCGTGGAAGCTTCGCAGGGATGCCGGGGACGCTAGCAATGGAAGGCCTGCAACCGCAAAGTCCGGCGCGATCGCACAAGGCCCTGTCGCCGCCTCTTTCAATGGAGGCGCCAGGCGCCGAATCAACCGCCGCGCGGCTGCGCGGCATCTTCCAGGAGAAAGCCATCATGATGAGAAAGATTCTGCGCGATGCGCGCGTGCGTCGCGGCGCCTTCGCCGTGTCGCTGCTGGCGCTGACGATGTTCGCCTCGACCGGCTCGGCCGGGCCGGTGATTCCCAACGGCAAGCTGCTGATCACCACCTTCTGGCTGGAAGGCGAGGCGGTCGGCGGCGATGTGCAGGGCGTATGCGCGCCCGGTGCGCCGATGCCGCTGCCGTGGGGCATCCGCACCAGTCAGAAGACCTATTCGTACATGGATTGCGCGGCGCCGCCATAAGCGACGACGGCGATGAGCGGGGTTGCGGCGAGGGGTGCCTCGTCGCGGCTTCGCCGTGTCGATGCTTCAGCGGCGTTGGCAACGATGGGGACGCGGTGACGGCGCTTGCGTCCAATGCCTCGCGATCGGCAGCGAGCCGCCGATCGGATGAACCCCGGCGATCAGCTTTCGCTCTTGGCCGGGGCCGGATCGTCGCCGACCGCGCGCGCGGCCTTGCTGCGCAGATCCAGCGACACCCGGATCAGGCCCGGCGCGTCCTGCTGGAACTCGCGCTCGAACCCCAGCGACTGCGCCAGCGACAGCATCGGCGTGTTGTGTTCGAACACGTCGCCGTACAGCCGGTGGACCTTCTTGCCGCGCGCCCACTTCACCAGCCGGGTCATCAAGTAGCGGCCCAAGCCCATATTGGCGATGTAGCGGCTGACCAGGATCGCGAATTCGGCGTTGTTGCTGCGCTCGTCGAGGGCGACGCGGGCGACCGCGCCGACCAGGGCCTCGCCCGGAGGCAGGGGCTCGGCGGCGACCAGGGCGAATTCGGTACGCGGGTCGATGCGGGTGAAGCGCTCGGCCATCTCCGGCGTGAGTTCCTTGAGCGCATACAGAAAGCGCTGCCGGACCTCGTCGGGCTGGAGCAGGGCGAACCCAGCCCGCAGGGGCTCGGCATCTTCGGGCCTGACCGGACGGATCAGTACCTCGCGCCCGTTCGGGAGGCGCTGGCGTTCATGCCAGGGCGGTAAGCGTTCACGCGTTGCCATGATGGGATAGTGGCACATTGTGACGAATTTGGCCCTTCATCTTCGTGATGGGCGATCGCCGGTCCGACCGGCGGCGCCGAACAGCCTGAATCCCGTCCCGCAAGGTGAAGGGTGGGCCCTGCGGGGCCGGTGCAGCGACTTTCTTGACGCAGTCGGCGGTCAAAATGAGAATGGATCGCATGATGGCCGTGTGAACACGGCTTGACAATGCCTCTCGGCCAGCTACAACGCCAGTGCCTGCTTGCGCTGGCCTTCCGCCAACCGACCCTTCCCGAGTCCCGGCCGGCCCCTCCAGGCGGCGCGAGGCTGCGCGCGCGATCGAAAGCTTGCCGCGCCCGGGTCGCGCCACGCCGGGCCGGCAGCCACCCACCTTCGTTTCCGGATTCAGACCATGACCTTTTCCCTGCCGCGCCCGCATCCGCTCGCCCTCGGCCTGATCGCCGCCTGCGCCTGCGGCCTCGCCCACGCCGAAGATCCGGCCGAGCGCGAGGCCAAGCGCCTGGACGCGGTGGTGGTGACCGCCGACCGTGCCACCACCGCGACCAAGACCGACACCCGTCTCATCCAGACCCCGCAGGCGATCAGCGTCGTCACCGCCGAGCAGGCCGCCGACCGTGGCGCGCAGAACCTGCAGGAAGTGCTGCGCTATTCGGCCGGCGCGGCCGCGGAGGCCTACGGCCTGGATACCCGCGGCGACGGCTCGATGGTGCGCGGCTTCTATCCGGTGTCGTTCCAGGACGGCATGACCCGGCAGGTCGGCTCCAGCCTGGTGCCGCGCCCGGAGATCTACACCATGGAACGGGCCGAACTGCTGCGCGGCCCGTCCTCGATGCTGTACGGCGCGGGTGGTTCCGGCGGCGTGTTGAACCTGATCAGCAAGCGCCCGCAGTTCCAGAGCGCGGGCGAGATCGGGATCAGCTACGGCAGCAACCAGCGCAAGCAGGTGCAGTTCGACCTGACCGGCGCCCTGAACGACGCCGGCACCGTGGCCGGCCGCATCGTCGCCGTCGCCCGCGACGCGCAGTTGCAGACCGATCGCTTGCCCGACGATCGCCTGGTGTTGGCGCCGTCGATCACCTGGCGCATCGGCGATACCACCCAGCTGACCTTCCTGGGCCTGCTGCAGAAGGACGAGAGCGGATCGAGCCAGCAGTTCCTGCCGGTGGCCGGCACGATCCACGCGCCGCCCGGGCGCCGGCTTCCCTCGCACCGCCTGCTCGGCGAGCCCGGCGCCGATCGTCTCGACAGCCGCCAGGCCAGCGGCACGCTGCTGCTGGAGCACGCGTTCTCCGACTCGGTGAAGCTCAACAGCGCGTTGCGTTATTCCAGGTCGCGCACCGAGTTCACGGAAATCTACCCTGACGTCTATTCCAACCCGGACAACCCCTTCCTGGACGCCGGCGGCCGCCTGCTGGCGCGCTCGGCCTACATCAACAATCCCGACATCGACACCCTGACCACCGACCACAACCTCCAGATCGCGTTCGACACCGGCGCGTTGCGCCACACGCTGCTGGCGGGCGTGGACTATCTGCGTTTTCGCCAGACCGCGATGACCGGCTTCGCCGCGACCACGCCGATCGACGCCTACGCGCCGGTGTACGGCGACTACACGCTGCCGCAGCTGGCGCCGCAGTCGCGCCAGGACCAGACCCAGCTCGGCGTGTACGTGCAGGATCAGATTCGCTGGGGCGAACGCGTCACCGCCGTGCTCGGCGCGCGCCGCGATCGCGCCCGAACCCAGGTCGGCGACCAGCCTGAGACCGAGGATTTCGCCACCAGCTACCGCGCCGGCCTGATCCTCGATGCCGGCCGCGGATGGTCGCCGTATGTGAGCTACAGCGAATCGTTCCTGCCGATCGGCAGCCTGGATTTCTTCAGCCAGCCGTTCAAGCCGCAGCAGGGCCGGCAGTACGAGGTCGGGCTGAAGTGGCAGCCGCGCGAGCAGACGATGCTGACCCTGGCGCTGTACGACATCCGCGAGAAGAACCGCCAGACCAACGATCCGCAGAACGTGCTCAATTCCGTGCAGACCGGCGAGGTGTCCTCCAAGGGCGTGGAACTGGAAGCCACCCACACGCTGCCGAATAATTTCTACGTCACCGCCAGCTACGCCTACAACGACGCCAAGGTGACCCGCAGCAACTTCGCGCCGGAAGTCGATCGCCAGCTCGCCGACGTGCCGAAGGAACTGGGCTCGGTGTGGGGCGTGAAGCAGTTCGACTGGGGCGACAGCGGCCGCATCCGCCTGGGCCTGGGCGCGCGCCATGTCGGCTCTACCTTGTCGGTCGGCGGCAACGGCAGCCTGCGCACGCCCGGCTACACCCTGGCCGACGCGTTGGTGTCGTTCGATCAGCCGCAGTGGTCGTTCGCCGTCAATGTGACCAATCTGGCCGACAAGCAGTACTACGCCCCATGCCGAGCCTTCGGCGACTGCTTCACCGGCAACGGCCGCAACGTGACCGGGACGGTGACGTACCGGTTCTGAGCGAAACCCGCGTCGCGGCATCGGGCCGCGGCGCGGGCTTCGCGACCGCCCAATCGCCAGCATCGGCAATGATAGACTGCGCCGCTCGACCCGAAGGAGCAGTTCAGTCATGGCAGGTGGTGGCGATTCGACCCGCGCGATTCTGTTCGCACTTGGCGCCAATTTCGCGATCGCGGTGGCCAAGGGCGTGGCCGCGTTCTTCACCGGTTCCAGCGCGATGCTGGCCGAAACCGTGCACTCGCTGGCCGACTGCGGTAACCAGGGCCTGCTGATCCTCGGCCTGAAACAGTCCAAGCGTCCGCCTTCGCCGGATTATCCGCTGGGCTACGGCAAGGCCATCTACTTCTGGTCGTTCCTGGTCGCGGTGATGCTGTTCACCGTCGGCGGCATGTTCTCGCTGTACGAGGGCATCCACAAACTGCAGCATCCCGAGCCGCTCAAGCAGTGGTGGTGGGCGGCCGGCGTGCTGGTGTTCGGCATCGTCGCCGAGGCCATCTCGATGCGCGCCTGCCTGCAGGAAGTGGCCAAGGCGCGCGGCAATCGCTCGCTGTGGCAGTGGTTCCGCGAGAGCCGCCAGGCCGAACTGGTGGTGATCTTCGGCGAAGACCTGGCCGCGCTGCTGGGCCTGGTGCTGGCGCTGGCCGCGGTGATGATGACGGTGGTCACCGGCAACCCGATCTGGGACGCCATCGGCACGGTCAGCATCGGCGCGTTGCTGATCATCGTCGCGGTGTTCGTCGCCATCGAAGTCAAGGCCATGCTGATCGGCCAGAGCGTGGACCCGCTGCGCCAGCAGCAGATCCGCGAATTCCTCGATGGCCGCCCGGAAATCGCCAGGATCATCAGCGTGATCACGCTGCAGCTGGGCAACGAGGTCATGGTCTCGGTGCAGGCGCAGATGCGCGAAGAGGCCAGCGTGAGTTCGCTGGTCGAGCAGATCAACACGGTCGAGCGGGCGATGAAGCAGGCCTTCCCGGAAGTGCGCTGGAGCTTCTTCGAGCCCGACAATAAGCTCGGCGACTGAGCCGCGCCAGACCGCCATCGCGAATACACGAAGCCGGGGCGGCGTTGGCCGTCCCGGCTTTTTCTTGTCCATAATCCGCCAGGACACGATCGACGCGATCGGTGGGGACGACGGACGATGAAGACGGGCAAGGCGGTGATGGTGTCGGTGGCGCTGGTGGCGGCGGTCGCGGCCGTGCTCGGCGGCGCGGGCTATGCGCTGGTGCGCAAACTCGAAGAGCCGCACAAGGTCGAGGTCAGGGTGCCCGAGCCCAAGGGCCAGCGCACGCCGGCCGCGAACTGTTCCGCGCACGACGAAAACGCCAAGGCCAAGGCGATCCTGGCGCCGGTCGCCGATGCTCTGCAACGCAGCGAGCGTCCCGTCGCGCATATTGCCCTGGCAGAACTCAAGAACGACGACGTCCACCTCAGCAAGGTCGGCGGCCGCGCGTACTGGGCCGCCGGCCGCGATTATCCGCGCGATGGCAAGGGCCAGCCGATGTTCCTGCTGGCGCAGATCGACCTGAGCCAGCCGCCGAAGCGGGCCGATTATCCGCAGCGCGGTCTGCTGCAGTTCTTTATCTCCGGCGACGACTTCTACGGCGCCAATCTCGACGACGCCCACGGCAGCGACCGTATGCAGGCGCTGGCGCAGCAGAAGGGTTTTCGCGTGGTGTATTGGCCCGACGCCTCCGCGCCGGCGATCGCGCCGCCGCCGGCGCTGGCCGGCAAGGACTCGCTGCCGTTCGATCCGGCCAAGCCGCGGCGCATGGTTTTTCGCGCCGATCACGAAGCCATCGGCCTCAACGACGCCGGCTTGAAGAAAACGCTCGGCAGCGACGTGGACAGCGTGATCGAACTGTATGCCGCGCAACACCCGGACGATCGCACTTCCGATGAGGATCTGCACGATGCCGTCGCCAACTATCTGGAACGCACCGGCAGCAAGCTCGGCGGTTATCCCGACTTCACCCAGCAAGACCCGCGCGAGGCCTCGGACCGGCGCGTGTTGCTGCTGCAGCTCGACAGCGACGACGAGATGATGTGGGGCGATTCGGGCATCGCGAATTTCTTCATCGACCCCGACGATCTGGCCCGCGCCGATTTCAGCCGGGTGTCGTATCACTGGGACTGCTATTGATGCATTTGCGCGCTTACACCCCGGCCGACCGCGAGGCCTGCCTGAACTTGTTCGCCAGCAACGTGCCGGACTATTTCGCCCAGATCGAGCGCGCGGATTTCGAACACACGCTCGATGCGATTGCCGACTATCTGGTGCTGGAGCTGGAGGGCGAGGGCATCGTCGCCTGCGGCGGTTACGCGGCCGCGCGTGCCGATCCGGCCCGCGATCCCGATCCGAACACCGGCGTGGCCGTGCTGTGCTGGGGCATGGTGCGTCGCGATCTGCATCGTCGCGGCCTGGGCGAGCGCTTGTTGAGCGAGCGCCTGCGCCGGATCGACGCCGATCCCGCGTTCGCCTCGGTGCGGATCGAAACCTCGACCTTCAGCCGCGATTTCTTCGCCCGCCACGGATTCGTAGTCATCCGCGAAGAGGCCGACGGTTTCGCGCCGGGTTACGACTTGGTGGAAATGCGCCGGCCGGTGCCCTGGCCGCGCTGAGCGGCGGCGAAGATGGCCGCGTCGGGTTCGGCGCAGACCAGCGCCCGGAGAGCCGTGGCCCTCCGGGCGCGGCCGATCGCAGGGATCAGGGCAACACGCAACCGCAGCGGCGATAACACTGGAGATAGGCCAGTTCGCAACCGGCACCGGTGCAGGTGTCGTGAGCGCGTTCGCAACCCAGCCGGCAGGTGTTGTTGCAGGCGGCGACCGCGCTGGTGGCCAGGCCGATACCGAAGGCGAAGGCGCATACCGCGAGAATGGCGACTTTCTTCCTTAACATGGCGAATTCCCTCTCCACGCCCGTCATTGGGCGCAGCCGTGATACGCCCGCGCCGGCGCGGCTCGCAAGCCGGCGCGCGCGGAACTGTGACTTCGGGGTGAGGGTTTCGCCACCGCAATGAGCGCGGCGCAGGCCCCGGTGCGCGACGGCGCGCGCGCCAGAATCGAAATCGCCGGCGGCGCGGTTGATGCGGGCAAACGCAATCGGCGATGGCGTTCGCCGCGCGCGCTGCGGCTTTATCGCTGCGGTGCAGCGCGAAATCGCGGTGCCGCGCGCGGGCCCGGCGCCCGGCCTCAATCGGCCTGCTTGAGCCAGGTGACGGCGGAGCCGGCGTCGGCGGTTTCGCCCAGCGTGCGCGCCAGTACCGGCAGCGCTTCGGTGAGGACGCGGTCGAACTGCCACGGCGGGTTGAGCACCAGCAGGCCGCTGCCGTTCATGCGCAGCGGCGAATCGTCGGCGCGCACCAGCAGTTCGGCGGTGAGGATGGATTTGGCCGGCAAGGTCGCGGCGCGGCGGTAGAACGGCTGCAGCGCGCGCCGGCGCTTGATCGGATACCACAGCACGTAACTGCCTTGCGGCCAGCGCGCCTGCGCCTCGCGCAGCGCGCCCAGGGCGGTGTCGAATTCTTCCAGTTGCGCTTCGAACGGCGGGTCGATCAGGACCAGGCCGCGGTTGTAGCGGGTGGCGCCGAACTTGGGCGGCAGCAGCGCCTTCATCGCCGCGTAGCCGTCGCGCTGGTGCACGGCGATGCGCGCATCGCGCTCGAAATTGTGCTTGAGCTGCTCGGCTTCCTCCGGCTGCAGCTCGCAGGCGGCGATGCGGTCGTCGGCGCGCAGGGCATGGCTCAGCAGCCAGGGCGAGCCCGGATAGGCCGAGGGGCCGTGTTCGCTGCGGCAGGCGCGCACCGCGGCCAGATAGCGGCCGATCGCCGGCTGCTTGGGCGCTTCGGCCAGCAAGCGGCCGATGCCGCCCTCGGCCTCGCCGGTGCGCAGCGCCGAGTTGCCGTCCAGCGGATACAGGCCGCGGCCGGCATGGGTATCGAGCGCGAACAGCGGCGCCGGCTTGGCGGTCAGCGCGTCGCACAGGGCCAGCAAGGCGACGTGCTTGAGCACATCGGCGTGGTTGCCGGCGTGGAAGGCGTGGCGGTAGTTCATTCGGCTGCCGGTTGTGGGGAATGGGGAATGGGGAATGGGGAATCGGGAATCGGGAATCGGAAAAGCGGCGGCGCGTAGGCCGCTGTATACGTCATTATGACGGTAGATCGATCCGTGAACGGCGTTTGCGGAAGCGACAGCTCGAAGCCGGGCAGGGCATCATTAGCCCACGCAGGCGCCTTGCCGATTCCCCATTCCCGATTCCCCATTCCCGCCCCAATGCGCATCCTCCTGGTAGAAGACGAATCCGCCATCGCCGACACCGTGCTCTACGCGCTGCGCGCGGAGGGGTTCGAGGCCGTGCACTGCCTGACCGGCGGCGAGGCGCTGCGCGAGGCCCAGCGCACCGCCTTCGATCTGGCCGTGCTCGACATCGGCCTGCCCGACATCGGCGGCTTCGCCTTGTGCCGCGAATTGCGCCGCGGGCGCGATCTGCCGGTGATCTTCCTGACCGCGCAGAACGCCGAGGCCGACCGCATCCTGGGCCTGGAGATCGGCGCCGACGACTACGTCACCAAGCCGTTCTCGCCGCGCGAACTGGCCACGCGCGTGCGCGTGGTGCTGCGCCGGGCCGGCGCCGGCAGCGCCCCGGCCGAGCCGGAAGCCGGCTTCGTCCACGACACCGAAGGCAAGCGCATCCGCTTCCGCGGCCAGGCGCTGGACCTGACCCGCTACGAATACGGCCTGCTCGCCGCGCTGCTGCAGCGCCCCGGCGCGGTGCTGTCGCGCGCGCAGCTGATGGACCGGGTATGGGGCGACGCGCTCGACAGCGGCGACCGCACCGTCGATACCCACATCAAGACCTTGCGCGCCAAGCTGCGCGAAGTCGCCGCCGACAGCGACCCGATCCGCACCCATCGCGGCCTGGGCTACTCGCTGGAACACGACTGAGCCGCGCATGCGCATCGGCCTGCGGATCTTCCTCGGCTATTTCCTGATCGTCGCGCTCGCCGCGACCTTGCTGGCGCGGGTGTTCGTGGCCGAGGTCAAGCCCGGCGTGCGCCAGGCGATGGAAGACACGCTGGTCGATACCGCCAACATCCTGGCCGAACTGGCTTCGGACGATTTCCTCGCCGGCCGCATCAACGACGGCGACTTCGCCAAGCGCGCGCGCGCCCTGGCCTCGCGCGAGGTCAGCGCGGCGATCTGGGGGTTCCGCAAGCCGGCGTCGAGCTATCGCGTCTATGTCACCGACGCGCGCGGCATCGTCGTGTTCGACAGCACCGGCCAGGACGTGGGCAGCGATTACTCGCGCTGGAACGATGTCTACCTGACCTTGCGCGGCCGCTACGGCGCGCGCTCCAGCCCGGGCGAGGGCGGCGATCCGGACGACACGGTGATGCACGTGGCCGCGCCGATCCGCGACGACAGCGGGCGCATCGTCGGCGTGTTGAGCGTGGCCAAGCCCAATCGCGCGATCGCGCCGTTCATCGCCCGCAGCCAGTCGGTGGTGACGCGCTGGGGCTTCGTGCTGATGGGCGCGGCCTTGCTGATCGGCGTGGGCGTGTCGTGGTGGTTGTCGCGCCAGATCGGCCTGTTGCGGCGTTACGCCCACGCGGTCACCGCCGGTGGCCGCGCCGCGCCGCCGCGCGCGGCCGGCGAATTCGGCGAGCTCGGGCGCGCGCTGGAAACCATGCGTTCGCGCCTGGAAGGCAAGCAGTACGTCGAGCAGTACGTGCACACGCTGACCCACGAAATGAAGAGTCCGCTCGCGGCCATCCGCGGCAGCGCCGAGCTGCTGGAATCGCCGCCCGGCGAAGGCGGCATGTCCGATGCCGATCGCGCGCGCTTCGCCGGCAGCATCCGCGGCCAGGCCGAGCGGCTGGCGCAGATGATCGACAAACTGCTGGCGCTGGCGGCGGTGGAGCATCGGCAGAGCCTGGACAAGCCCGAACCGGTGGCGCTGGCGGCGATCGCGCAGGAAGCGGCCGAGCAATGCGCGCAGCGCCTGGATCGGTCTGGGGCCAGACTGTTGCTGGATATGGAGCCGAATCTGGCGCCGGTCAGCGGCGATGCGTTCCTGCTGCGGCAGGCCTTGATCAACCTGATCGACAACGCCGCGGATTTCTCCCCGGCCGGCGGCGAGATCGTGCTGCGCCTGCGCCGCGACGGCGACACGCAACGCATCGAAGTCAGCGACCGCGGCCCGGGCGTGCCGGACTACGCGGTCGGCCGCGTGTTCGAGCGGTTCTATTCGCTGCCGCGTCCGGCCGGCGGCAGCCGCAGCAGCGGCCTGGGATTGTGCTTCGTCGCCGAAGTCGCGTCCTTGCACGGCGGCGGCGCCGAGCTGGTCAATCGCGATGAAGGCGGCGTGCGCGCGAGTCTGTCCGTGCCGGGCTGAGCGGCAACGGCCGGCCGCTACAGCACCGTATCGTCCTGTCCGGGCAAGCCCTGGCGCTTGGCCTTGCGCTGCGCCATGCCGAATTTCAGCCGGCTCCAGAACGAATCGCCTTCGACGAACTCGCGCACGCGGGCCACGTATTCGTTGTCCGGATCGATATGCCGCGCCGCCTCGACCCAGCGCACCGCCTCATCGAAGCGATATCCGTCCAGCGTCTTGTCGCCGTACCACCACGCCAGCGAGATCATCGAATTGATCCGGCCGGCCTCGGCGAACTTCAGCACCTGCGGCAGGGCGCGCCGGCGCGCGGACAGCGGCGGCCAGTCGCTGTGCAGCAGCGTGCCGTACAAGTCCTTGACGGTTTCCAACTGCCCTTCGGTGAACTCGGTGTAGTCGTGCTGCACGACTTCTTCCGTCCGGGCCAAGGCCCGGTCCAGATAGTCCTGCGCCAGCGCCGCCGCGGCGTTCGCCTGCGTCCCGACGATGTCGCCGTCGCGGATCGGAATCAGCGACAGCGAAGCGACGTTGAACATCGCCACTTCGTGATTGTTGTCGGCGGCGAGACGGAAATACTCGATCGCCCGCGAGCGATCTTCGGCGAAATGATTGCCGCAACAGAACTGCGAGGATGCATCGCCCAGTTCGGCGGCCTTGAGCCACATCGGCAGCAGCGCGTCGGGCCCGAAGACTTCCGCCAGCTCGGCCATGGCATTGAACGGCGAGTCGCGGACGTTGCCGAGGTCGGGCGTCATCTTCACCGCGCGTTCGAACCAGCCGTCGGCGACGTCCGGCCGCCGCGCGACGCCGGCCCATCCGTTGAGGCACAGCAGGCCGTAGAGCGCGGCGCCGTGCGGCGTGACCAGACGGTTCAGCTCGGCGATCTGCCCCAGCCACGGGCCTTTGTCATCGCTGCCGCACCACGTCGTGGTCGCGCGCATGATTTCCCATTCCTGGTACTCGTTGTGCGGCGCGCTGAGGGCGTAGTGCGCGCAGGCCGCATCGATGCGGCCGCCTTTCGCCTCCATATAGGCCAGATACTTGTGCACTCTTCCGCGCAGGTTTTCGCGCAGCGGACGTTCCAGCAGGCGCTGGCCCAGGCGCTGGTGATGCTTGAGCACGCGCGGATCGTCGAGCATCGCGCTGTCCTCGACTTCCAACTCGTCGAACCAGGCGAAGAAACGCAAGGTGTTGCGATCGTGCTCATCGAACTGCGCGCACAGCGGCGAGTCGGCGAAGGCGAGCATTTCCTCCCAACTGCCGCCCCAGCGCGGCATGCGCAGGGAGATGTACGCGACCGCCGCGTCCAGCGCTTGCGGGTCCATCGCCAGGGCCACGCGCAGCCAGTACTGCAGCGCGGCCGAGTCGTCGTTGGACTGCGCGCGCCGCCACGCCAGCGCCGGGCCGGTCAAGACGTCGGCAAGGCGGTCGGGCAGGGATTGAAGGTATTGCGCGCCGGCTTCGGCCGCGCCGGATTGCGCCAGCCGCTCGCCGATCTCGTCGCCCGGCTTTGCGTGCGACGGCAGCGATCGCGGCGCTTCGCCTTTCAACAGCCAGCGTTTCCACCACTTCGGTTCGCCGATGGCGGCCACGGTGTAGAGGACGCTGGTGATGGCCGGCCACGCCGTTTGCTCCCGCGCCAGCATCCTGACCAGCGCGCACAGCAGCGTGTCCTGCGCGGTGCGGGCGCAGGCCCACATCGCCGGGGTCACCTGATCGGCGGTCGAGGTGCTGCGGTATTGCTCGAACCACGCGGCCCAATAGGCGACTTCCAGCAGGGCGGTGAAGCGGCTGTCGGGCCGCTGCGCCTGCCACTGGCGCAGTTGATCGAGCGCGGCGCGACCGCTGCGCTGGGTGTAGGCGATGAATTCCCGGTAGCCGGTGGCGTAGTCGCGCTCGCCCGTTTCGTCGGGCTGATCGCGCAGCGTGGTCAGCGCGCGCTCCAGATCGTCCCAGCGCTGATCGCGCATCCAGGTGTCGTAATCGATGGAATCGCGTTTCGCGACGGCTTCGTTGACGGTCAGAGCGGCGATTTCGGCCATGGACGATTCCTGAGCAGATGAGTTGGCCGCCGTCATGCGGTGGCGTAAATGGGTTGCGCGGCGATGGCCTGGACGAGGTCGAATGCCGGCCACGGCAGGCGCTTCCACGCACAGTCGTATTCGTCCTGGAAATCCTGCAAGGCGACCTGGGTGGCCTTGGCGCGATGGGCTTCGCGGCCGTTCCAGTGCAGCCAGGTGGCGTGACCGCGGGCGGCGGCGGAACCGAAGTCGGGCCAATCGTGGAAGCAGTCGCGCACGCGCTGCGCGTTGAGCAGCAACAACGCCCAGCCGCGGGTTTCGTCCAGCAGGTTCCAGGCCACCAGCAGGCGCAGGACATGGCTTTGCCGCATGGCATGCCAGGCGAGCAGGTCGCGCGCGGCATCGCGCCGCGGGTCTTCCTGTGGTTGAGCTTCCTGCGCTTCCTGCTGCGCCGCCACCAGCAGCGGATGCGCGAGGTAGGGCACGCGAAAGAAGGTTTCGCAGAAGGTCCGGATGGCGGCGTCGGCCTCGCCATCGCGGATGCCGAGTTCGGATTCGATCTGCGCGCGCAAACGGTCGCCGGTTCCCGGTGGCGCGGCCAGACGTCCGCGGCGGCTGTCGCCGTCCACGCCGAGGCGATAGAACAGCAGTTCGGGAACGGCCAGCGCCCACTGGCGATGCGGTGTCGCTTGGTTTGCCGCCGAAGCGTCGCTTCGCGTCAGAAGCCATCGCAACCATCCGCCTTGCGGCGCGCTGGTTTCAGCCGCGACCGGCGGCGCGAGCCATTGCGGAAAGACCTCCATCAACGTCGCCGACAACCGCGCGCGATCCGGCATCGAAGCCTCGTTCGCGTGCATGGCATGCAGCGCCGCCACGACCGGCCCGTGCGGCGCGGCGACCTCGCCGACAACCGCGCCGCCGCCGGCCAGCGCCAGCCATTGCGCGAACGGCTCCGGCTGCGGGTGCTGGGCCAACAGATGCGGGAACGCGCCGAGCAAGGCGTGCCGCCGCGGCGCATCGCGCAGATCGGCGAACGCGACGTAGGCGACTTCAAAGCCGTCGTTCTGCGCGACGATGCCCAGGCGCGACAGATCGAGGCTGCCGATGTCGCGCGGACGCACGGCATTGAGCAGGCACAGCACGTCGCGCGCATACTTGGCGTCGGGAATCGCGTTCTGCTTGCCCTTGACCTGATCCAGACTCCATTCGCCCAGGTCCTCGATCAAACTGACCGTCACATGCGGGCCATTGTTGTGATCGCGCAGACTGAACAAGCGAATCCGGCCCTGCTCGCAGCTGTGCGCATAGTGCTCGCCGTAACCGCCTTCGAGCCGGTCGCGTTGGGCGAACTGGCCCAGGCAGTGCTGCATGTGGAACGACTCATAGGCCAATTCCCCGCGCAGCGTGCGCCCGCTGGCGCGCAGTTCGACGAAGCGGCCGTGCGGCGTGGCGACCACGTCGGCCAGGGCGTGCGGTTGACTGGGCCACCATCCGCGCCGGCTGCGGCGCTGCATGCGTTCGTGGTCTTTGCTCCAGGCGGCCTGCGCGTCGGCGAAGGTGATGCGGTGGAATTTTCCCGCCAGGCGCGAGCCCAGGCGCGCGTGAAAGAACTCGACCATGCGCGCTTCGCGATCGCGCAGCAGATGGTGTTCGGGATCGATGTAGATCATCGGCGCGGCCGCGGCGGCCAGTTTGCTCAGGAACCACGCCGGCGGCGACGGCTCGCCGACGCAGGTGCGCCAGCCCTCGACGCTGCGCACCGGCAGGACGTGCTCGAAGCTGTTGATCGTCCAGCGGAAGAAATGCGTCTGCAGCCAGCGCGCGATGTCGGCGTGGTCCTGGCGATTGCGGCTGCGCCGGGCGATGGCGGCGCGGATCCTGTCGGCGTTGATGACGTCGCGCGCGGCCGCGGGCGTGGCGTTCATGGGCAGTCCGTTCTAAAGCGACAAGCGGGGCGAGTGGGGGATTTTCTGCGTTGGTTCGTCGCCGATCGCGATGCCGCGAGCGACCTTCGACGACGTGCCGAGAATACCGTTCAACGCGCCGCGCGTCAGTCCTCGCGCGCCGCTTCACCCTTGCTTCACCGATGCCGCACGCATGAGCCATCCTCGCTCCGCACAGCGCCTTCAACCTGCCGTCCACATCGCGGACTGGAGCAAGGACATGCGTGTTTGGCTGAAAATGTTGATGGTGCTGGGGATGACCCTGGCGATATTGATTCCGTTGTTGATGATCGGCGGGATCATCAGCGACCGGCAGACGTACCGCGCGCAGGCGGTCGCCACCGTCGCGCGCAGTTACGCCGGCGCCCAGGCCTTTTCCGGCCCGGCGCTGGTGGTGCCCTACGAGGACACCTGGATCTCGGAAGAAAAGGACGACAAGGGCGACATCAAGCGCGTCGCCCATCGCGAACAGGGGCGCTGGACTTACTTCCCGAACAAGCTCGCGGTCGAGGGCGATATCGCGCCCAAGGTGCGGCCGCTGGGGCTGTACAAGGTGCTGGTGTACGAATGGACCGGCAAGGCCAAGGCGGATTTCGTCGCCAACATCCCGGCTAATCCGGTCGCCGAACCCGGCATGACCGTATCGGGCATCACCCGCAGCATCGGCAAGCCGTGGCTGAGCTACGCCTTCGCCGACGTGCGCGGCCTGCGCGATCCCAAGCTGCGCCTGGACGGCATGGAGGTGGCGATCGAAGACGGCCTGGGCGCGCGCGACGGCGGCGGCATCCACGCGCGGCTGGCCGCGCCGGCCGCGGGCACCAGCCTGCGTCTGCAGACCGATCTGGACTTCGTCCTGGGCGGCACCGAGTCGCTGGCGCTGGTGCCGCTGGGCAAGGACAGCCGCTTCTCGCTGCGTTCGAGCTGGCCGCACCCGAACTACGGCGGCAGCTTTCCGCCCAGTTCCGACAGCATCGGCGACACGGGCTTTCGCGCCGACTGGCGCGTGTCTTCGGTCGCGACCAACGCCCAGCGCCAGTACCTGACCGGCGCGATCCTGCCGTCGGTGGAGGTGGTCGGCAACGACGCGGCCGACAGCACGGTGGGCGGCGAAATCAACGCGGTGCAGATCACCTTGAAGGACCCGGTCAACGTCTACTCGCAGGCCGATCGCGCGACCAAGTACGGCTTGCTGTTCGTGCTGCTGACCTTCGTCGGCTTCTTCATGTTCGAGCTGATCAAGCAACTGCGCATCCACCCGATCCAGTACGGCCTGGTCGGCCTGGCGCTGGCGATCTTCTTCCTGCTGCTGGTGAGCCTGAGCGAGCACATGGACTTCGGCCTGTCGTACCTGATCGCGAGCGTGGCCTGCATCGGCCTGCTGGTGTTCTATCTGAGCGCGGTGCTCGGCGGCGTGGTGCGCGCGCTGGGCTTCGGCGCGATGCTGGTGACCTTGTACGGATCGCTGTACGGCCTGCTGATCTCGGAAGACAACGCGCTGGTGCTCGGCGCCGGCCTGTTGTTCCTGATCCTGGCGACGATCATGGTGGTGACCCGCAAGGTCGATTGGTACCAACTCGGCGGCGCCGCGCCCAAGCGCGAGCCGGCGAACCCGCGCGCGATGCCGGCGCGCCCGCTCGACCCGAGCGACGAAGCGGCGGTCTGAACCGG
>NZ_JAGGRI010000015.1 GCF_018612875.1 Lysobacter sp. ISL-50
AACGCTTCCGCCATAAAGCGGCGGGTCACTTTCTTTGTCCAAAGCCACAAAGAAAGTAACCAAAGAAAGGGCTTTAGGCTGTTTCGAGTCAAAAGCCACGAGTACGGTGCTTGCGCAGGCAGGTGCCACATTGGGCATCCTGCCCAAGGTGGCACCCGGCGCACGTCCATGTGCGCCGCCCTTCGGGTGTCCCTGGTCTCGCGAGTTACTAGCGGCGCCCAGCAACCGCAAAAGCAACGGCAACGGCAACGGCAATGGCAATGGCAGCAGCAACGGCAAACGCCAACTCAGCCCTCGCCCCTCACAACCGCTTGCGATTATCCGAAGGCACCCGATCGATCAACTTGTTGTAAGGATCGAACCCAACCTCATACGGCTCGCGATCCACCACCACCGTCACCTTCGTCTCCGCCTTCGTCACCCGCCTGCGCTGCAGCGACAACACCTGCTCATCGGCCTCCTTGCCCGAAGGCCCACGCGCGAACACGCCGACTTCGATCCAGTCGTCCACCGCGCCCGGCGTTTCCTTGCCCTTGCCGTCGGCGTAAAGCTTGCCCGCATGCAACTGCATCGTGACTTCGTACTTGCCGTCGGCGAGCTTCTTCGACGACGCCGACACCACGCGGTTGTCGTAGAAGGTGATTTTCTCGAACAAGTCGGTGATCAAGCCCTGCTGGTCGGGCCGGGCCTCGGCGCGTATGTATTCCAGCAACTCGGCCGAAGTCGTGTACGGCGGCGACTGATAACCCTTGTCCTGCAAGAACCGCTTCAGCGCGCGGTTGACCGCCGCCTCGCCCAGTTCCTCGCGCAAGCGGTAGAACACCAGCGAGCCCTTGCGGTAATGCACGTAGGGCTGGTTCTCGACCCGGTACAGCGGCAGTTCCTCGAGCCGCTCGTCGCCGCGATCGGACAGATAACGGTCCAGTTCGTACTTGAGGAAACGCCGCATCTTGGCCCGGCCGTATTCGTGCTCCATCACCATCAGCGCCGAATACTGCGACAGCGATTCCGACAGCATGCCCGCCCCCTGCACATCCGCGCCGATCACCTGATGCCCCCACCACTGGTGCGCGACCTCATGCGCGGTCACGTAGAACACGTAGTCGATCGCCTCCGGATCGCGCAGATCGGCGATGAAGCCCAGCGACTCGGAGAACGGGATGGTGTTGGCGAAGCTCTGGGCGAATCCGGCGTAGCTCGGAAACTCGATGATCCGCACCTGGCGATGCTGGTACGGGGTGAAGTTGGCCTGGTAATAGGCCAGCGACTTCTTGACCGCCACGATCATCCGCTCGACGTTGTACGCGTGCCTGGGATCGTGGTAGACCTCGATACGGACGCCGCCGGCGGCCGTGTCGCGCCGCACCTTCCAGCGCGCCGACAGATACGAATACAGCGGCAGCATCGGCTGGTCCATCGCGTAGTCGAAGCATTGCCGGCCATCGCGCATGTACTGCTTGCGCAAATAGCCCGGCGCCAGCGCGATCTGGTCCGGCGCGGTGCACACGGTGGTCTTGAAGTCGACCCAATCGGCGTCGTTGGCGATGAAATGGTTGGCGCGCGCCGCCCGGTCCTCCAGCCTGGCCGTGCGCGGCGCTTCGCCCAGGCCGCGCTTGCTGCGCTCGCCGCGGTCTTGCAACTGCCAGCCCTGGCTGTAGCCGAAGTGCGGGTAGCCGCCCGAATCGAAGAACGTGCCGTTGCCGACCACTTCGTGCCGATCGGGCTTGTTGGCGAACCCGCGCACCGACGAGGATTGCACGAACTCCAGCACGCGGCGTTCGCCGGGCTGCATCGGCCGGTCCAGGCGATAGATGCGATGGCCCAGGCGCTCATCGCCGCCGATCAGCCGGCCCCCGCCGAACTCCACGCGTTCAAGCCTGGAATCCGGGCCGAAGCCGAGGTGGAATTCGACGATCGGCGCGGCATGCGGGTTGACGATGTCGTAGCGTCCCCGCGCGCGCGCGAGCAAGGTTTCCGGATGCAGATCGACGGTATTGCGGATCGCGACGATGCGCGGCTGCGGCAGATCCCTGTACTTGCCGAACGCTTTCTCGTAGTTGGCCCGTTGGTCCATCGCCGCATCGGACGGCAGGTAGCGGTTGATCACGTTGGTGTTGTAAAAGATCCACGCGCCGCTCGCCGCCCACGCCGCCAGCGCGGCCGCCAGGGCGATGCGCGGGCCGCCGCGCAGGCGTTCGCGCGCCAGGCGCAGGCGATCGCGCCAGCCGGTGGAAACCCCGCGCACCCAGAACGCCGCCGCCAGCAGGATCAGCGCGCACAGCAGCAGGCCCCAATAGCCCTGGAACCACAACCGCGCGGCCAGGAAGTGGCCGTAGCCGTTCATGTCCGAATACGGCGCGTCGGGCGCGCGGGCGTAGTTGTAGAGACTGTGTTCGAAGCGCAGCAGGCCCATCGTCGCCTGCACGATCAACGCCAGCACGGTCAGGCCGTAGCCGATGAACCGGTTGTTGCTCAGCACTTGCAGCACCAATGCCAGCCCGCCCATCAGCACGAACGATATCGCGCCCAGCAACAGGCCGCGCGCATACAGCAGCGGCTCCAGCGCGGTATAGCCCTTGGCCAGTTGCAAGGCCATCGCCGTCACCGCGCCGACGCACTGGAACACCAGCACCACCGCGACCAGCGCCAGGAACTTGCTCAGCAGCGGCACCCAGTTCGCCACCGGCATCGCGTCGACGACTTCGGCCAGCTTGGCGCCGCGCTCCTTGAACACCAGTTCGCCGGCATAGAACATCGTCACCAGGATTAGCGTGGCGCTGAAACTCGATTGCAGCGCGGTCAGCATCAGCGAGGTGGTCGGATAGGTCTTGGTGCCGAAGGCGCTCTGCGTCATGTCCGCGCCGACCACGAAGTTGAGCATCGCGCAGGCGAGCATGATCAGGAACGGCACGCTCCTGAGCACGCCGACCGTATCGAAGCGCAACGCGTGCAGGAACTGCGCCCACGAGGTCGCCGCATCGAACGAGGGCCACACGCGCGGCGCGGCCGCGACGACGCCGGCGCGCGGCGGGCTGACGGCGGGCCGGTTCCGGCGCCGCAACCAGCCCCTGCCGGTGCCGGTGCGCTGCGGCTTGAACAGCGCGAACGCTGCCGCGATCATCGCGATGCCGACGCCGCTCCAGACCAGGCGGTTGAGCAGCAGCAAGCCGCCGAACTCCGGCAACCGGCTGTTGAGTTCCACCGACGACCAGTAGCGCACCGAGTGCGCGAAGGCGGTATCGCCGAACGGATCGAGCATCGCCGCCAGCCAGTCGTTGTCCAGGTCCGCGACCAGGGTATTGGCCAGCGCGCCCAGCACGAAGAAGCCGATCACGCCCAGGTACACGAACAGCAGGCTGCGTCCGGTGACCGCCAGCAGCGCCAGCAAGGCGCCGATGAAGACCAGGTTCGGCAGCATCATGACCAGGAAACTCCACAGGTACGGCCGCAGCGAGAACGGCCCCAACTGTTCGGGATCGACCCAGGGCATGAACGGCGCGACCAGCAGGCCCGCGATCGCGAAGGCATACACCAGCAGGCATGCGGCAAGCGCGCCGCTGAAGCGGCCGAGCAGGAAATCGCGCTTGCGCATCGGGCTGGAGAAGAACAGATCGGCGGTGCCCATCTCGAAATCGCGCAACAAGGCGCTGGCGACGAAGACCGCGATCACGAACAGGCTGGTCATGCTGAACGCGCCCAGCGACTGGGCGATGGTGACCGGCGCATTGCGGTGCACGTTGCCGATGCCGCCGCTCATTTGCACCGCATCCGAACTGCCCAGGGCGAAGGCGAGCAGGCCGAACATCAGCGCGATCAGCCACAGCAGCGGCGAGCGCAGCTGCTGGCGCAGTTCGAAGACGAAGAATTCACGAATCATGGCATTCGCTCCGCTCAGGCTACGATGCGCGCGTGTTCGCGCAGGCGCTGGAAGTACACGTCTTCCAGATCCGGCGCGACGCGTTCGAAGCCCTCCTCGGGCGCATCGGCGCTGAACACATGGATCACCGGCTGACCGCCGACCAGGCGCGTGGACAGCACGGTGAAGCGGGTCTCGTAACCGGGCAGCGCCGCCTTGCTGACCTGCTTGCGCCAGACCTGCTGCTTGAGCGCCTCGATCGCCGCGTTCGGCTCGCCGGCCAGCAGCACCTTGCCCTTGTTGACGATCGCCATCGTCGGGCACAGATCGGTGACGTCCTCGACGATGTGGGTCGACAGGATCACCGCCACGTTCTCGCCGATCTCCGCCAACAGATTGAGGAAGCGGTTGCGTTCTTCCGGATCCAGGCCGGCGGTGGGCTCATCGACGATCACCAGGCGCGGATCGCCGAGCAAGGCCTGGGCGATGCCGAAGCGCTGGCGCATGCCGCCGGAGAACGTGCCTAGCTTCTGCTTGCGCGCGGCCCACAGATTGACCTGATGCAGCAGTCCCTCGACCACCTCGCGGCGCGGCTTGCGCTGGCTCAGGCCCTTGAGCACGGCGAAGTGATTGAGCAAGTCCTCGGCGCTGACCCTGGGATAGACCCCGAAGTCCTGCGGCAGATACCCCAGTTGGCGCCGCACCAGGTCTTTTTCGCGCAGCACGTCGATCGCGCGGCCGTCGGCGCCTTCCAGCACGACGGTGCCGGCGTCGGCTTCCTGCAAGGTCGCCAGGGTGCGCATCAGCGAGGACTTGCCGGCGCCGTTGGGACCGAGCAGGCCGAACATGCCGCGCGGGACATCCAGGGAAATGCCGTCGAGCGCGCGCACGCCGTTGGCGTAGGTCTTGGTCAGGTCGCGGATGGTGAGCATGCGGAACTCCGTTGAGGGCGATGCGCGCGACGGGCCAGTGCCGCGACCGTCGCGATCCGGATCGATGCTAGCCAGGCCCTCCGCGCCGCCCCAGGGCGGTTGGTCGCGGTGACCGATGGCACGGCTTACGCAATGCAGCTTGCTTGAGTAATCCAGGCACCTTTATGCAGATCCGCGCGGCACGCTCGCCGCCGCCATCGCCGCGCGACATTGCGATCGCCCTGACGCCGCCGACACATCGCGTCCGCGTATCCTGCGGCGCATCCGCGCCCGTTTCGCGCCCTGCCATCGCCCGCCCAGGCCCGCCCATGACCCCGCCCCGCCCCACCCTGCTGCGCATCCGCGAAGGCCACGCCAAGGTCGGCTACGCCGAGCTGTTCTTCGATCTGGTGTTCGTGTTCGCGGTCACCCAGCTTTCGCACACCTTGCTCGAGCACCTCACTCCGACCGGCGCATTGCGCACCGGCTTGCTGTTCCTCGCGGTGTGGTGGCTGTGGATCTGCACCTCGTGGGTGACCAACTGGCTGGACCCGGAAAAAATCCCGGTGCGGCTGACCATCTTCGGCCTGATGCTGGGCGGCCTGATGATGTCGTCGGCGCTGCCGGACGCGTTCGCCGAGCGCGGACTGGCCTTCGCCGTGGTGTTCGCGGCCATGCAGGTCGGCCGCAGCGCGTTCATGCTGTGGGCGCTGCGCGGCGGCCGCGGCCCGGGCAATTTCCTTAATTTCATCCGCATCACCCTGTGGTTCGCGATGTCGGCGGTGCTGTGGATCGCCGGCGGACTGGCCGAATCCGAGTCGCGGGCGTGGTGGTGGCTGGGCGCGGTGGCGATCGAATACCTGGGTCCGATCGCGCTCTTCCGCGTGCCCGGCCTGGGCCGCTCGTCGTTGTCGGACTGGGACGTGGAAGGCGGCCATCTGTCCGAACGCTGCGGTTTGTTCATCATCATCGCGCTGGGCGAATCGGTGCTGATCACCGGCGCGACCTTCGCCAAGCTGGAGTGGAATCCCACCACCATCGCCGCGTTCTGCATCGCCTTCCTCGGCAGCGTGGCGATGTGGTGGATCTATTTCGACAGCGGCGCGGCGCGCGGCGAACACCGGATCACCCACGGCCAGGACACCGCCAGCCAGGCGCGCCTGGCCTACACCTATCTGCATCTGCTGATCGTCGGCGGCATCATCGTGTGCGCGGTCGCCGACGAACTGGTGCTGGTGCATCCCGATCACGCGCAAACCGCCGGCGTGGTCGCGATCATCGGCGGCCCCGCGCTGTACCTGCTGGGCTGCGCGTTGTTCAAGTGGGTGACCAACACCCGCCGCTTCCCGCCGTTCTCGCATCTTGGCGGCTTGCTGCTGCTCGCCGCGCTGGCGCTCGCCGCCGCGCCGCTGCATCTGTCGCCGCTGGTGCTGGGCGCGGTTACGACCGTGGTGCTGATGATCGTCGCCGGTTGGGAAACCGCATCGTTGCGGCGTTCCCGCTCCGAACCGAAGCATTGAGGCAGCGCGCCGCGACCGCGACGCTCAGCCGCGCCCCAATCGCCGCAAGGCGATGCCCAGGGCGATGCGGTAACTCGCCGCCAGATCGCGGTTGATCACGATCGTCGCCAGCGGCGCGGCATGCGCGCGCAGGCGTTCGTCCAGGGTGGTGGCGCTGCCGTCGTGGACTTCGATGTAGGCGCTGGGCAATGCGTCCAGCGCTTGCCGCAGCGGTTCGGGCTGGGCCAGCGCTTGCGAAGCCAGTTCGCCTGGATCGATCAACACGAACTCGGCGTTGCCCGCGCGCGCGCAGCCCAGTTGCGCGACGAACTCGCGCAGGCTCGCGCACGGCCGCACGTCCAGGCGGCGCCCGACCGCGGCCGCCAGCCGGCGCAGCCCGGCGTAGAAGTCCGCGCCCAACGGCGCCTAGTCGGAATGGGCGCCTTGTACGATCACGATGCTCACGCTTGCTGCCTGTTGATGGTCCGGGGCGCAGCTTGCGACAGGCTGGCATAAACGTGCTATTTCGCCGCGACGGCGCGGCGTAAATTCTTCGCATAGCCGGGGTGGCGGCGGCGGGTCATGGACGCGATTGGTCAGCCTCCATCGCCGCACCTAAACCTGCAAAGTCATCCCCGGCCGCGCCAGTTCCACCTTCACGCCGAAGCGCTCGCCGATCTCGCCGGCCAGCGCTTCGCGCGCCTTGTCTTCGCCGTGCACCAGCGCCAGCGGCGGATGGCCGGCGATCTGGCCGTACCACTCGATCAAGCCGTGTTGATCGGTATGCGCCGACAGTCCGCCGATGGTGTGGCGCTGCGCCAGCGCGCGCACGTCGCGGCCGTGGATGCGCACCCACTTCGCGCCGTCGACCAATCGCCGTCCGATCGTGCCTTCGGCCTGATAACCGACGAACACCACGTGCGTCTGCGGCTTGCCCAGGTTGTGCTTGAAGTGATGCAGGATGCGCCCGGCGTTGGCCATGCCGGAACCGGCGATCACGATCGCGCCGCGTTCTAGCTGGTTGATCGCCATCGAGTCCTGCGCCGATTCGGTCAGCTGCAGATTCGGCAGATGGAAGGGATTGGGTTTCTGTTTCCACACCCGCACCGCGTCTTCGTCGAACAGATCGGTGTGGCGGTCGTAGACGGCGACCACCTTGGCCGCCATCGGGCTGTCGAGAAAAATCTTCCAGCGGCCGACGTTCCATTCGTCCCAGTACTTGGCGAACCAATACAGCAGTTCCTGGCTGCGGCCGACCGCGAACGCGGGGATCAGCACGTTGCCGCCGTCGCTCCAGGCGCTTTCGAGAATGCGCCCGAGTTCGAGGATGGTCTCGGCGCGGTCCTTGTGCAGACGGTCGCCGTAGGTGGATTCCATCAGCACCAGGTCGGCGCGGTCGATCGGCGCCGGATCGCGCAGGATCGGCGTGCCCTTGGGGCCCAGGTCGCCGGAGAACACCAGCTTGCGGTCTTCGGCGTACAGCTCGACCACCGACGAGCCCAGGATGTGGCCGGCCTCGCGGAACGCGACTTCCACGCCAGGCAGGATTTCGCGGCGCGTGTCGTAGGCCAGCGGCTGCACGCGCTGCATGGTCGCTTCGACATCTTCGCGGGTGTACAGCGGAATCAGTTCGGGCTCGCCGTGCTGGCGCTTGCGGTTGCCGCGTTCGGCTTCGCTCTCGGCGATGGATGCCGAATCCAGCAGCATGATCCGCATCAGGTCGGCGGTGGCTTCCTGGGCGTGGATGGCGCCGCGGAAGCCGCGCTTGACCAGCAACGGCACGCGGCCGATGTGATCGATGTGGGCGTGGCTGATCACCAGCGCATCGAGCGCGGCGGCGTCGAAGGCGAACGGATCGAGATTGCGCCGTTCCGCCTCGGGACTGCCCTGGATCATGCCGCAATCGAGCAGCACGCGATGGCCGGCGGCCTCGACTTCGTGCAGGGAACCGGTGACCTCGCCGGCGGCGCCGTGGAAATGAACGCGCATGGGTTGTGCTCCTGATGTGGACCGGCCGCGGCGGCGGCCGCGATCCAGGCGTCGAACTTAGCATGCGTGCGAACCAGTCCGGCTCTCGATGGCACGCTTGTTGCGCAACGGCTCAGCGCACGCATCGCAGGGTGCAAATCACCCCACATGACTGACGACACCCTTCCGCGCCTGCGAACCGGTCTATCGTCGAGACATCGCGCTGGGGACCGACGACGACGGCCCGCAACGAGAGCCGCCGTTTCGTCATCTACCTCAAGTTCGCCTGGCAGGAGTACGCCATGACCCGATTCGTCACGACCCGATTCAAATCGTCCCCGTTGCTGCTGTCGCTCGCCATCGCCGCGGCCCTGAGCGCCTGCGCAAAACCCGAAACGCCGGCACCGGCGGCGAGTTCGCAAACCGCCGCGCCGCCCGCGGCGGCGCCCACGCTGAAGCTCGACGAAAGCAAACTGCTGCAGCCGGTGCGCTTCGCCGTCGGCGATCTGGACCCGTCCAAGAACGTCTGCGACAACCTCGGTCAATACGTCAACGGCAAGTGGTTCGCCGCCAATGCGATTCCGGGCGATCGCTCTTCCTGGGGCGTGTCGGATGTGTTGGCCGAACGCTCGCTGGCGGTGCAGCACCAGTTGGCCGAACAGGCCGGCCAGGACGCGCACGCCACCGGCATCGAGAAGATCGTCGGCGACCTGTGGGCCACCGGCATGGACGAGGCCAAGATCAACGCCCAGGGCATCGAGCCGCTGAAGAACGATCTGAGCGCGATCGCCGCGCTCGACACGCCGGAAAAGATCGCCGCCTATCTGCGCACCTCCGCCGCCGAGGGTCGCGGGGTGATCTTCGATTTCGGCGGCGAGGCCGACTTCAAGAATTCCTCGATGAACATCGCCTACGCCACGCAAAGCGGCCTGGGCCTGCCGGACAAGGGTTATTACTTCGATCAGGACAAGCGCGACAAACTCACCGCGTATCAGCAGCACATCGCCAAGGTGCTGGAACTGTCGGGCACGGCCGCGGCGGATGCGGCGGCGCAGGCCAAGGCGGTGATCGCGTTCGAAACCCGGCTGGCCAAGGCGTCGCTGTCGCGCGAGCAGTTGCAGGGCGACGTCGGGTTGTACTACCAGCCCATCAGCCCGGCGAAGGCCAACGAGCTGACGCCTAATTTCTCCTGGACCGAGTTCTTCAAGTCGCAGGGCGTGGAAATACCGGCGCAGTTCTCGCTGGCGATGCCGGACTTCCACAAGGAGGTCAGCAAGATGCTCGCCGACACGCCGGCCGCGGATTGGCAGGCGTATCTGCGCTATCACACCGTCGACGGCGCATCGCCGTATCTGAGCGATCCCTTCGTCGCCGAGCACTTCGAATTCCACAGCAAGGCCATGGTCGGGCAGAAAGAACAAAAAGCCCGCTGGAAACGCGTGTTGAACGCCATCAACGGCTCGGCCGGCGAGGCGATGGGCCAGTTGTACGTGAAGGTCGCCTTCCCGCAGCAGTCCAAGGCGCAGATGGACGCGCTGGTGCAGGGCCTGCGCACCGCGCTGAAGGCGCGCATCGAAAACCTGACCTGGATGAGCGCCGAGACCAAGAAAAAAGCGCTGGAGAAGTGGGCCAGCTTCACGCCCAAGATCGGTTATCCGGACAAGTGGCGCGACTGGAGCGGACTGAAGACCGGGCGCGACAGCTATTACGCCAACGCCCTGGCCGCGGAGCAGTTCAACTACCAGTGGAACCTGGGCAAGATCGGCAAGCCGGTGGACAAGACCGAATGGGGCATGTCGCCGCAGACGGTCAACGCTTACTACAACCCGCTGCAGAACGAAGTGGTGTTCCCGGCCGCGATCCTGCAGCCGCCGTTCTTCGATCCCAACGCCGACGAGGCGATGAACTACGGCGGCATCGGCGCGGTGATCGGCCATGAGATGACCCACGGCTACGACGATCAGGGCAGCCGCTTCGATCCGTCCGGCAACATGGTCAACTGGTGGACGCCCGAGGACGCGAAGGGCTTCGCCGCGCGCAGCACCAAGTTGATCGAACAGTTCAACGGCTACGAGGCCGCGCCCGGCCTGCACGTCAACGGCAAGCTGACCCTGGGCGAGAACATCGCCGACCTGGGCGGCCTGGCCACCGCTTACGACGCCATGCGCCTGGCGGTCGGCGACAAGCCCGATCCCAAGACCGACGGCCTGACCCGCGACCAGCGTTTCTTCTACAGCTTCGCCACCAGCTGGCGCGATCGCTACACGCCGGATCTGCTCAAGGTGATCGTCAATTCCAACGAACACGCGCCGGCCGATTTCCGCGCGATCGGCGCGCCGTCGAATCTGCCCGCGTTCGCGGCGGCGTTCTCGTGCAAGGCGGGGCAGCCGATGGTGCGTGCCGCCGACAAGCAGGTAGTGATCTGGTGAGCTGAGGCCACGAGCCGAGCCGTAGTGTTCCCTCTCCCGCTTGTGGGGTGAGCGGACGCGGCTTGCGAGCCACTGGCTCGCGTCCGGGAACGCTCAAACGCCCAGCGTTTGAGCCGGGGCGGGTCAGGGTGAGGGCAAGCGGCGGCGGCCCTCATCCGGCCCTTCGGGCCACCTTCTCCCGCCAGCGGGAGAAGGCAACGGCGAGCCCGAACCGCTGCATCGCGCTTATTCGATGCACAAATCGGGCAAAACTGAACATTCCCGCGCCACCCCACATGACCTTCGACACCCTTCTCACGCCCCGATCGGGACTATCGTCCGCCCGGTGTCCCGGCGCGGGCCGCGTCAATCCGGCCCGAAATCCGTGACAATCCCCGTTCGTTTCTCGCCAACGCCCTTCCGGCCGGAGCCCTTTGTGACCTTCAACAAACCGCAAGTCCTGCTGTTGTCCCTCGCCATCGCCGCCGCGGTGGCCGCCTGCGGCAAGCAGGAAACCGCCACCCCGGCCGCGGGCGGCGACGCCACCGCCGCCAAGCCGGCCGAAGCCGTCCAGTTCAAGCTCGACGAAAGCAAGCTGCCGCCGGTCAACCGCTTCCTCATGAGCGACCTGGACACCACCAAGGACGCGTGCACCGACTTCGGCGGCTACGTCAACGGCAAGTGGCTCGCCGCCAACGCCATCCCGGGCGACCGCACCTCGTGGGGCGCGTTCGAAATGCTCGACGAGCGTTCCGACGGCGTGCAGCGCCAGCTGGCCGAACAGGCCTCGGCCGACACCAAGGGCACGGGCGTGGAGAAGATCGTCGGCGACCTGTGGGCCACCGGCATGGACGAAGCCAAGATCAACGCCCAGGGCATCGAGCCGCTGAAGGCCGACCTGGGCAAGATCGACGCGATCAACAGCCCGGAAGCCATCGCCGCCTACCTGCGCGAAGTGTCCAAGACCGGCGACAACCCGCTGTTCGGCTTCGGCGCCGAAGCCGACTTCAAGGATTCGGCCAACAACATCGCCTACGCCTCGCAGGGCGGCCTGGGCCTGCCGGACGCGCCGTACTACACCGACGCCAAGTTCAAGGACAAGCTGGACGCCTACGAGCAGCACATCGCCAAGGTGCTGGAACTGGGCGGCGTCAAGGCTGAAGATGCAGCCAAGCAGGCCAAGGACGTGATCGCGTTCGAAACCCGCCTGGCCAAGGCTTCCAAGACCCGCGAGCAGCTCTCGCGCGACGTCTCGCTGTACTACAACCCGATCGCGCCGGCCAAGGCCGACGAGCTGACCCCGAACTTCTCCTGGACCAAGTATTTCGAGTCGCAGGGCGTGGCCGTGCCGAAGATGTTCTCGCTGGCGGTGCCGGGCTTCCATGAAGAAGTCAGCAAGATGATCGGCGAAACGCCGGTCGCCGCGTGGCAAGCCTACCTGCGCTTCCACACCATCGACGGCGCCTCGCCGTACCTGTCCGACGCGTTCGTGCAGGAGAACTTCAACTTCTACAACAAGACCCTGCGCGGCCAGAAGGAACTCAAGGAACGCGGCAAGCGCGTGCTCAACGTGATCGAAGGCCAGGCCGGCGAAGCGATGGGTCAGCTGTACGTCAAGGTCGCCTTCACCCCCGAGTCCAAGCAGCGCATGCAGGCGCTGGTCGAGAACCTGCGCCAGTCGCTCAAGACCCGCATCGAAAACCTCGCCTGGATGAGCGCCGACACCAAGAAGAAGGCGCTGGAGAAGTGGGCCAGCTTCACCCCGAAGATCGGTTACCCGGACAAGTGGCGCGACTTCAGCGGCCTGAGCACCGGCCGCGACAGCTACTACGCCAACGTCAAGGCCGCCAACGAGTTCAACTACAAGTGGAACCTGGGCAAGGTCGGCAAGCCGGTCGACAAGACCGAATGGGGCATGTCGCCGCAAACGGTCAACGCCTACTACAACCCGCTGCAGAACGAGATCGTGTTCCCGGCCGCGATCCTGCAGCCGCCGTTCTTCGATCCCAAGGCCGACGACGCCACCAACTACGGCGGCATCGGCGCGGTGATCGGCCATGAGATGACCCACGGTTACGACGACCAGGGCTCGCGCTTCGGGCCGACCGGCAACATGGAAGTGTGGTGGGCCCCGGCCGACGCGAAGGCGTTCTCGGGCCTGACCGCCAAGCTGATCAAGCAGTTCGACGGCTACGACGCCGGCAACGGCCAGCACGTCAACGGCACCCACACCCTCGGCGAGAACATCGCCGACCTGGGCGGCCTGGCGACGGCCTATGACGCGATGAAGAAGGCCGCGGGCGACACGCCGGACCCGAAGACCGACGGCCTGACCCGCGACCAGCGCTTCTTCCTCAACTGGGCCACCGTGTGGCGCCGCAACTTCACCCCGGAAGAGAAGAAGGTGCGCCTGCAGACCGACGAGCACGCCCTGGCCAACTTCCGCGCGATCGGCGCGCCGTCGAACCTGCCGAGCTTCGCCGCCGCGTTCTCGTGCAAGCCAGGCCAGCCGATGGTGCGCGAAGGCGACAAGCAGGTGGTGATCTGGTGATTCGTGCCTCGCCGCGCCGCGCCGCGGCCTGATCGCACGGCATGAGCAGAAAGGCCCGGGAATTCCCGGGCCTTTTTGTTCGCCGATGAGTCGTTGAGTTTAGACCGTGGCACTGGATCTTGTTCGCAAGAGCGGCTTCGTGCGTCGTCCATGCGATCCGAATGCGATCTCGGGCGCCTCATGCGTCCACTGTGGCCGGGCACATCGCGTCGATCCGGTTCCGCGCTCGCAATCCGCATCCGCGCGCTCGCCGCACCCGGTTCTATAACTCGTCGTGCGCGGTGCAATTAGGCGCCGGCACGCAGCGGGTCATCGAACGCAGCACCCGATCCGACACATCGCGCTGGGTCAGTCCGCGCCACTGCAAACTCGCGCCCTGCAAGTCGCGTTCGCTGGGCCGGATATCGTCGAGGGTGACCGGGCGCCCCAACCGCTGACGCAACTGGGACAGATAAATCCCGCCCGCCGGCTCGGGACCCGGCCGCGTGGTCATGATGGACGGATCGGCGTCTGTCGTATTCGGCGCAGGAATAATCTCGATGACATACTCATCCGCAGTGATAGGCCCCAGTTGCTCCGAGGTATGCAATAAACCCAGCGCGTGTCCGACTTCATGGATGACGGTTTGCCGCACGTGCATGTCCAGGTATTCGGCCACGGATATGTCACCGACCACACCAGCGGCGCGCGATACGGCATAGTGTTCCGAGACGGTGACCCCTATGGCGTGCGGATTGAGCAACACGCACATCGGCCTGCTTTCGATGATGGCGTAACCCATTACATTGCAGTTCTGGTGTTCTACCGGAAACAGACGGAATTCAACCGTCGCATCCTGCGGCCCGCCCGCGTGATAAGGAACGCCATTGGCTGCCCGGGCCGCATCGCGATTCCCCAGGTAATTCTCGCCGGCCCACAGCCTGATGGCCGTCAGGTAATTTTGCGCGAAATCGTAATGTATGGTCTGCCCGGCGACTCCCGGCCCTGGCGGAATAACGATATCGGCATACCGATCCCCAGTGACGTAAGACATCGAGTAAGACCCGGTTGCGGGATTTATTCTCCCGACCAGCCGCCCCCACTTGAGTGGCGCATGCCGGCCACGCAGGCCTCCATGCCCTACCACGCGCGCGTACTGCGCATTGTCGATGTGTCCCGGCTGCGCAAAGCACAGGCTGGAGGCCGAGAAGAAAAGCGCGAGGCTCCACCTCAGCCATGCCGCTGGTCTGTTTCCGCTCATCATTGCCGCTCCCATTCGTGAACCTGGTGACGCATGAAAATTCCGCCCGTCCGGGTGCGATGTCGCCCATCGCGACGCGTTGGCTGCAAAGGTTCGAACTCGAACGCGAACTTGCGCGCATTCGCTATCGTCTGATGGATGGCCCGGAGCTTGCAGGCTTGCGCTGTCGCGCGAATCCGGAAGCCAAAAACGCAGCGTTGCTCCAGGCATGCGCCGCCGCGAGCGAAACTTCGGCGGGGCAGGCGATGCATTAATTGGAGGCTTTGCAGTCCGATTCCACGCTGCATAGAAGGATGCTGAAATCCTCCGCCGACCCGTAACAGATGCCCTTGTGGTTATTGATTTGAATCGGGATCTGCGAGGCAAATGCCAACTGCAGGTCTCGCGCGAGATACGAAGAGCGCTGGGGGTCGCCGTCCAACACCATGTTCATCCACTTCACTCCACCCCACGTGAAGTAAGCGGAGGAAGCCGCGGGCTCATTTTGCGTCGTGAACGCCAGTACGTTGGAAGTACCGGGCCTGAGCCCTATTCTGGTGACATACCCTGTTCCGCAGACAACATCAGCCGCCGCAGCCGTGCCGCTGCTCAATGCCGCAAACAACAAAAACACCGAAACAAGCTTTCTCATACCAAGTCTCCTGACATCAAGGAAATACGAAATACCCAGGGGGGCGAGTGCAATCCCGGCAGCCCCACCTTCGGTCGTTCCGCGAATGCAATCCGCAATCCGCCAGGAACACCTGCTTGAATAAACGCGCCATCCGATGGCGGCCCTACTCAGACAAGTCCTAATAGCTGCTCCCGCATCCGCTGGGCTTCGCGATTCGTGCGCGACCGCACGAAACACAGCGGGATGTCCCGCCTTACGCGCATCGTCCGACAAGACTCTGGATGTCCCGGGGTTTTCGCGATGCGCTCCATCGAGCGCGCCACGACAATTCGCCCCTTTGAAGAAACGCCGCGCCGTGACGATGTGCCGAACGAAAGAAGGCCCGGGGATTCCCGGGCCTTTTTTTGTTCGCGCGAGGTGCGGGCGCCTGTTTTTTCAGGGCAGCAGGATTTCTTGTGGGAGTGCCTGCTCTTGTGGGAGGGCCTTCAGGCCCGATGTCTTTCGATCAAATCGCGGCGATCTGTGACAAGAGCATCGGGGCTGAAGCCCCTCCCACAACAGCCGCCGCGTCAACCGCAGGATTTTCGTGAGAGGGCCTGCTTTTGTGGGAGGGCCTTCAGGCCCGATGCCTTTCGATCAAGTCGCGGCGATCTGTGACAAGAGCATCGGGGCTGAAGCCCCCCAACAACAGCCGCCGCGTCAACCGCAGGATTTTTGTGGAAGGGCCTGTCTTTGTGGGAGGGCCTTCAGGCCCGATGCCTTTCGATCAAGTCGCGGCGATCTGTGACAAAAGCATCGGGGCTGAAGCCCCTCCTACAACAGCTACCGCGCCAACCACAGGATTTTTGTGGAGGGCCTGCTTTTGTGGGAGGGCCTTCAGGCCCGATGCCTTTCGATCAAATCGCGGCGATCTGTAACAAAAGCATCGGGGCTGAAGCCCCTCCTACAACAGCTGCCGCGTCAGTCGCGGGATTTTGGTGGGAGGGTCTGCTTTTGTGGGAGGGTCTTCGGGCCCGATGTCTTTCGATCAAGTCGCGGCGATCTGTGACAAGAGCATCGGGGCTGAAGCCCCTCCTACAACAGCCGCCGTGTCAGTCGCGGGATTTTTGTGGGGGCCTGCTTTTGTGGGAGGGCCTTCAGGCCCGATGCCTTTCGATCTAGTCGCGGCGATCTGTGACAAGAGCATCGGGGCTGAAGCCCCTCCTACAAGAGCGTCGCCACAACAACTACCCCCACGACATCAATCGGGCGAGCGCTCCCGCGCCCGCATCAACGCGGCGATTTCGCGGCTGGCTTCGCGCGGTTGCGCGGCCAGTTCGGCGGCTACCGCGGCGCGGTTGGCTTCGGGGTGGTTCTGGCTGAGTTTCCACTTCATCACCGTGGCATCGGCGATGAAACGGAATCCGACGATGCCGCGCAACTGGCTGACATGATCGGCACGCTCGGGTTCGAAACGCCAATCGCGGCCGACCAAGGCTTCGTGCAGATCGCTCAGGTCCGACACCACGCCGGCCAGGAACTCGGTGTCCTCGAAGGTCTGCAACTGCCCGCGCAGATGCGCCACGGCGTAGTTCCAGGTCGGCACGCGCGCCTGCTCTTCCTTGTCGGTGTACCACGACGGCGACACGTAGGCGTGCGGGCCATGGAAGATCAGCGTCGCGGGGCCCGGATGCTTCGCCTGCGGGTTGGGACGCGCCCAGTGGCCGCGGATCTCGATGCGGTCGCCGTCGCGGCGGTACAGCACCGGCAGATGCGAGAGGGTCGGAACCTCGTCGCGCACGGTGATCACGGTGGCGAAGTTGTCGCGCGCCACCAGCGCGTCCAGCGAGGCGAGATCGGCTTCGGCGAAAGCTCTGGGCAGGTACATGCGCGTTCCGGTGCGGCGTTGCGGGAGCCGTCGATACTATCGCAGCGCACGCGGCGCCGGCTTCGCACGCGCGACACGTTCCGGCATCGCGCCACCGCGCCAGGCCCCCGACGCTCGTCTCGCGCACGACGACGCACCACGCACTCGCCCGGCCCGCACCAGGAAGCTGTACGGGCACGCGGATTCCCCCCATAGCGGCCCCCGCCCCGCGCCACCCGAACCCCCAACCCGTTCACCGCCCACCCCACCCCAGTTGTTAAACTCGCGCATCCCCAGGATGGAATACGCGATGTCGAACCTACGCCCGCTTGCCTGCGCCCTCGCCCTGAGCCTGATCGCCGGTCTGGCCTCGCCCGCCGCCGATGCCGCCAAGAAGAAGGCCGCCGCCAAGCCCAAGGCTCCGGCCGCCGCCAACGCCTGCACCGATTTCTACGCCAGCGCCAACGCCGACTGGCTGCGCGCCAATCCGCTGTCGGGCGCGGGCTCGGTGTCCTCGCTGGAAACCCTGGCCGCCAACGCGCGCCGCCAGCAGCTGGAACTGCTCAACACCGCCATGACCGCGCCGCAGGGCAACGTGCAGAAGCTGCTCGGCGACTTCTGGGCCAGCGGCCTGGACGAAGCGGCGGTCGAGCGCGACGGCTCGCAGCCGATCGCGCCGCTCCTGGGCCGCATCAACGCGATCAAGAAGGCGAAGGAAATCCCCGCTTCGATCGCCGCGCTGCATCAGGTCGGCATCCCGGTGCTGTTCAACTTCGGCGCCGACATCGATCTGCAGGACCTGGAACGCCACATCGGCTACTTCAGCCAGGGCGGCCTGGGCCTGCCCGATCCGGCCTACTACACCCGCGCCGACGCCGACACGCGCCAGTTGCTGGGTCACTACAACAACTACGTGCAGAAGATCCTGACCCTGACCGGCACGCCCAAGGAAAAACTGGCGGCCGAAGCGCAGTGGGTGATCGATCTGGAAACCCGCATCGCCCGCGCCTCCAAGCCGCTGACGGACCTGCGCGATCCGCGCGCCAACTACGCGCCGGTGCAGGTCGCCACGCTGGCCAAGACCTACAAGGGCCTGCAACTGAGCGACTTCCTCAAGGCCCAGGGCGTCAGCGACGACAGCGTCTCGCTGGCCAATCCGCAATTGTTCGCCGAACTCGACAAGCTGATCGGCACGCTCAAGCCCGACCAGTGGAAGGTGTATCTGCGCTGGCGCATCGGCGATTCGATGGCGCCGTACCTGGCCAAGCCGTTCCGCGACGCCGAGTTCGATTTCCGCGGCAAGGTCCTGCGCGGCCAGCGCGAGCAGCCCGCGCGCCAGCAGGCGGTGCTCGATGCGATCACCCTCGCCGCCGGCCCGATGGTCGGCCACGAGTACGCCGCGCGCTACCTGCCCGCCGCCACCGATTCGCGCGCCGAGCAGATCGCCGGGCAAGTGCGCGAAGCGCTCGGCAAGGCCATCGACGCCGACACCCGTTTCAGCGACGGCGCCAAGGCCGAAGCACGCGCCAAGCTGGGCAAGCTCAAGATCGAAGTCGGCACGCCCAAGCGCGATCTGGACTACAGCGTGCAGCCGATGGGCCGCGGCAGCTTCGGCAGCAACATGCTGATCGCCTCCACCTGGCGCCATCGCGAGGAAATGAAGCGCATCGGCCGCGGCAACGCCGACCGCCGCTGGGACGTGCTGCCGCAGGAGCCCTCGCTGGCTTACGACATCGCCCAGAACCGCCTGATCGTGACCGCGGCGATGCTGCAGGCGCCGGTGCTGGACCTGAGCAAGCCCGAGGCCGCGCAGTACGGCGCCTACGGCTCGCTGGTCGGCGCCGAACTCACGCACGGCTTCGACAGCCGCGGCCGCTACGTTAACGCCAGGCAGGAAGTGCGCGACTGGTGGACGCCGACCGAAGTCTCGGCCTGGGACGCACTGGGCAGCCGCGTCGCCGCGCAGTACAGCGCCGAGTCGTATCCGGGACTGAGCGCGACCAAGGTCAACGGCAATCAGGTGCGCGAAGTCGCCATCGCCGATCAGGCCGGCGTCGAACTGTCCTGGGCCGCTTACCGCGCCGCTCAGCCGGCGGCGAGCAAGGACGCCAATCAGGCCTTCTTCAAGGGCTGGGCCGGCCTGTGGGCGCAGCAGCTGAGCCCGGAAGTCGCGGCCCAGCGTTCGGCCTCGGGCATCCACGCGCCGGGCGTGTGGCGCACCAACCTGCCGCTGTCGAATCTGTCCGCCTTCGGCGAGACCTTCGGCTGCAAGGCCGGCACGGCGATGACCCGCAAGGCCGATCAGCAGATCAAGGTCTTCCCCTGATCGAGCCGCGGCATCGCACACGAAAGAGCCCGGCGGATGCCGGGCTTTTTTGTTGCCGCTATCGCCGCTACAGCAAGGTCAGACAACGCAGCCTGGAAGTCTGCGTATCGATCTGCATCACCCGACCTTCGCGATCGAACAACACCAATCGGTCGGGTTGCTCGCGCACCTGCACCTGGGTCTGCGGCCAGTCGATCTCGGCCACGCAGCGCGCGCGCATCTCGGTGCCGCGGCGCACCAGGTACAAGCGCATGCGGTAGACGCCGTAGACCATCACCAGGAAGCCGTTCGCGAGCGGGATCACGCCGCATTCGGGCTCGCCGGTGCCCGGTTCCGGCGCGGCCAGATCGATGCTGCAATCGTGCGGGCCCACCGTGCAGCCAAAGCGCACGCCGCCGTCTTCGTTCGCGGCCAGCCGCAGCTTGGCGGTGATCATCTGCGGATCGAGCAGCGCCGACTGGCCGTCGTCGAGCGCGACCGGTTCGCGCGACACCAGCGAACGCCGCGGCGCGGTGCGGTAATGCCAGACCACGATCTGAGCGCGTCCGGGCACCAGGAACAATTCGTCGTGTTGCAGGAACCGCGCCTGCGCGACCGGGCCGCCGAGATCGCCGACGCTCCACAGCACGTCCAGCGATGGCCGCGTCGCGTCGATCACCGCGATGCGATCGCCGGTCACCACCGACCAGGCGATGCCGTCGAAGCGATCGGCGAAGAACTGCAGCGGCATCGCGCCCAGGTCGGCGATTTCATGGCTCACCAGATCGAGCCGGGCGATGCGCCACACCGAATCGCGCTTGGCCAACGCCAGCGCGACCTGACCGCTGTCGCCGATCACCAGCCGGAACGCCGGCACCGCGTAACGGCGCAGGCAGCGCCCGTTGCGATCGAACACCGCCGCGCCGGCTTCGCCCAGCGCGACCAGATAACGGCCTTCGCCGAGCGCGACCACGTCGCTGGGCGCGCGCAGGCCGATCTCGTCGGGCATGCGTTCGGACACCGGTTCGGCCGCCGTCCACAGCCGCCGCACCGCAGCGATCGCGGGCACCTTCCATTCCGGCAGATCGGCGCGCAGCCACGGGTCGTCGGACAGATCGCGGATGCGGTTGAGTTCGCGCACGTCGAGTTCGTTCGCGCCGAACCCGCGATCGGCCGCCAGCGCCGGCAGCACGTGGGTGGCGAGCAGGCTCAGCGCCGGATTGCGCGACTGGCAATCGGCCAGCGCACGCCCGAGCGCGGCGCGCGGCGGCGCCGGCGAGGACGGATCGGCATAGACGGCGATGCGTTCGGCGTAATGCTGCAACGTATCGGGCAACAAGGTGGCGCGCTGCACCAGCGCGCGCGCCGACAACAGCGAGCCGGCCGATTCGGCCGCGAGCAGCCAGCGCGCGGCCTGTTCGCGCGATTCCGGGTCCGGCCAGACCGCGTCCACCGCCGCCAGCCATTGGCCTTGTTCGACCAGCGCCTGGCCCCATTGCCGGCGCAGGCTCAGCGCGTGTTCGGGATGCGAGGATTCCAGCATCGCGATCGCCGCGGCGAAGGAGTTGTCGCGGCGCGCGACCAGCACCGCGCGCTCGCTGTCGCCGGCCAGCATCAGCAAACGGATGATGGTGTCGGCGGGCATGTCCCAGCCCAGCGCCAGTTCCGCGGCCTGGGCGAAACGTTCGTGACGGATCAGGTAATCCAGCGCTTCCTGGCGCGCGTTGAGCAACTCGGCGAGCACGAACACCGCTTCGTCGATCTTGCCCTGCCGGTCCAGCGCCTCGAACGCGGCCCGGTAGCGCTTGCGCAGCATCTCGCGCGCGTAGTCGCCGAAATCGAAGCTGGCGTGCGTGCCCTTGCCGCGGCTCAGGCTCAACCGGTCGCGGCGCCCCGGCAGCGAGAACGCCTGACCGAGCGAATCGTGGCCGTCGCCGTCGATCGGCAAGGCGTGGCGCAGCGCTTCGGTCAGGTCGCCTTCGTCGAAGCGCTCCATCAACCGGCGCAGGTACATGCCGTGGCGCATGCCCATCAGCTTGGAGGCCTGACTGGCCAGCGCCGCCTTGACCAGCCACTGGCGCCAGCGCTGCGGTTGCACGGCGCCGCCGCGCGCGGACACGCCGCCTTGCGAACCCTGCGCGCCGCCGCGTCCGCCCTGCCCCGCGCCGCCGCCGGCCAGCGACGGAAACCGGTTCAGCAGCCAACCGGCGATGCCGTCGCGGGTGCCGATGACGCGCTCGCGCAGGCTCGCTTTCGCCGCGCCGCCGCGTCCGGCTTCGCGCTCGCCGGCCGAATGCAGGAACGATTCGCGCTCCGCGCTCGGCGGCCCGATGCGCTTGCCCAGCACCTCGCGCAACGCCTTGCTCGCCAGCCGGTCCTGGCGCGGCGCGCGCTGGATGCGGCTGCAATCGAAGGTGTCGTGCAGCGCGTAGTCGTCGATGTCGAGAATCAGCGACGGGTCCAGCGCCTGCGCCTGAGCGAAATTCAGCGAACGCAGGCGCCCGCCGATCGCCAGATGCACATCGGCCGGCGCCAGCGCGGCCAGTTCCTGCGCCGTCAGCGGCCCGCCGTACAAACCGTGCGCGCCGATCCTGCACAACGGCGCGCCGCCGGCCTGCTCGCACTGCATCGGCCGCGGCGCGTCGAAGTACAGCACGTCGCCCTCGTCGAAGCGCCAGGCGCGGCAGCCCGGCGTCCAGGCGCGCGCGATGCGTTCGAGCCGTCGCTGCGGCGGCATCGGATCGGCCGCGAACCACAGGCCCGCGACCGTCTGCCAGCCGCGCCAGAGCGGATGACGCACGTCGCTGCGCGCGTCTGGCGGCATGTCGCCGCCGGTGGAAGTTTCAGCCGGCATGGTTCGCCCCCTCGAGCACCAGTACCCTTGGATTGCGCTCGTGCACCACGACCAAGCGCCCTTGTTGATCGATCAACGCAATCAGGTCGGTCCCAGCGGCCACGGTGACCTGAACGATGGGCGCCGACGCCTGATACAACGTGCTGCGATGCTTGGCGCCGACGCGCATCAGCGTCCTGCGGTCCGGTCGCAGCGCGATCAGATATTGCTCACCGAGATGTTCCGAACCCAGGCCGACCACTTTCCAGTCGGCCGGCAGAACCGCTTCGTACTCGCTGGCCTGCGGCGCGTCGGATCGATCGCGCAGCAGCGGCCGCACGAACACCCGCCACACGCTGGAACGTTCGCCGCCGTGTCCGCCCAGCGTGCGTTCGACGCAGAAGCCGCCCGCCCAATGGTCCCCGCAGGTTCGGGCATTCACGAATGCCGCGTTCACCGCGCCCTGGACCGCCACGCGCTCGATCAGCCGATCGCCGCCGAACCCGATCGCCTGCAATTCCAGATAGCCGTCGCTGTGGCGCAGATAAAAGACCTCGCCGGGCGAGGACTGAGCCAAGGCGTGGACGTGCTCGGCGACTGTGCAGAATTCGATCGGATAGCGCCCGATCTTTTGCGGCACGGCCAGGTCGCTGCGACGGCCGCGGTGTCCGGGACCGCGGGTCCAGGCCAGCAAGCGTCCGTCGGGAGCGAGCACGAACAAGCGCTGCGCCTGGCCTCTGCCGTCGAGCAGAACCGACGGCCACCATCGGCCCTCCGCCGGGGGCGATTCGACACGGTCGTCTTTCTGGCGCGGCGCGCGCAGCAAGACCGACATCTGCCAGAACTCCACATGCCCAGGCAGCACGACCAGTCCGGCGAAATGCCGGCCGTTCAAGGTCGCCGCGCGCAAGGTCTTGCTCTTGCTCCAGCGCGTAGTCTTGGGTACGGACAGCTTGATCTTGCGATCCGACGGGCGCGGGACCGGATACACGTTCGCCGCGCTCTCCTTCGCCCAGGCCACGGCGATATGACCGCCGTTGAAGGAGATCAACGGCGGATGTCGCAGCGACAGCATGCCGCCGGCCTGGGTCCGCGACTCCACGCTCACCGGCTGCGTGCGATCGAACTGGCCTTGAAGCAACGACGCGGACCAGTCCGGCGCCGGCAACCGCAACCGCGTCTCGCGCCGCGCCTGCCGCGAGGCGATCGTCACCGACAATTCGTCCGCGCCGGCGCGCAGCACATCGACGCGATGGCCCAGGCCGTAACCGGGCGTGTGCAGGCCGATCGACCAGCGCTCGCCCGGGCTGGGATCGGCCTGATCCAGTGCGCTCACCCATTCGCTGTGCAGGCGTTCGCGCGGCGGCAATGCGGCCGCATCGGCCTGCGCGTCGCCCGCGGCGCAGTCCGGTTCGAAGGTGCGCGATGCGAACAAGCGCCGCAACTGCTCCGGCGAATCGGCCGTGTGCAACTCGCCGGGCTTGTGCGCCACGCCCCAGGCGAAGCGCGCCTTGGCCGCCTGCGCGCGCTGCGCCAGCAGAATCCACATGGCCGCGTGCACCAGCCGCATCGCGCCCAGTTGCGACGGGCCGCAGTCGAACACCGCCACGGTCAGCGCATCGACTTCGCGCGCGACCAGTTTCGGATTGAGGAACAGATGCTCGCCGCCGGCGGCGCGGCGGTCGAACTCCTCCGGCGCCGCGTCGGCCAGCGCCCATTCGCTGAGCAGCAGGCGATCATAGTTGCCGCGGCGGCGCAGATCATCGACGCCCTCGGGCTCGGCGCGGCCGGCGTGCGCGCGCAGGCGGAACGCGCCCAGCAGCGGATGCAGGCGCAGCAGCAGGCCGCCGACGATGACCGCCAGCTCCGGGTCGAACCAATCCAGCCATGCGCGCCAGGGCGTCAAGGTTTCCGGCAGCTGCATCGCTCAGTCCTGCCACATCGCGCGGATCTGCGCGATCAGCGCCGCGCTGGCCGGCAGCGCGCGATGCAAGGGCACGATCTGCGCCGGTTCGCGCAGCAACAACAGCGGCGCCTGCGGATGGCGCCGGGCGATCTGGCGCTGCAGCAGATCCATCGGCAGGTCCGGGCATTGCGTGGTGACCAGCCACAGCGAGGGCGCCTGTTCGCACGGCGCCACGTAGGCCACGCCCTCGAACCACGGCAGGTTCGCGGCCGCGCCGGTGACCACCGCGACATCGGCGTTGGCGGTCAGCATCAGGCTCTCGCGCACCTCGTCGTCCAACCGCTCCAGCGCGCTCAGCAGCGCGCGCGAAGCCTGCGGGCCGATCCCGACCGCGCCCTGCGGCGGCGGCGGCGGGTCTTGCGGGCGCCAGTCCCACTTCATGCCGAAGCCGACACCCGCTGGATCAGGCGCGTGCGTTGCGCGGCGAGTTCGGCCGGAATCGATCGCGGGTCGAAGTTGGCGTCGATCTCGCGCAGCAGCGCTTCGGCGATCACGCCGGCGCCGGGCGCGGCGGCGTCGCTGTCCAGGCAACTGCGCGCCGCCTCGATCAGCCGCGCCACCCGCGACACCGGTTGCAGCACCGCGTGCTCGACCGCCGCGCGCAGGGTCGGATTGGCCGCCGCGCTCAGCGAATCGCGCAGCACGTCCTGGGCGGCGGCCTGCGCCTCGCGGGTCGGCATGACGTAGAACAGCGGCCACAAGTCGGCTTCGTCCGCGACCTCGCGTCCAGCCAACACCGTGGCCGCGGCGATCAGTCGCTGCACCTTGACGATGCGCCGGTCCGACAGGCTCAGTCCGGCGCCGCGCAGTTTGCGGATCGCATCGGCCAGCAGGCTGCGCGCGCGCTCCATGCCGACCTGCGGCACGCGCTGGCTCAGGGCGTCGATATCGCCCAGCTCGGTGCGGTGGCTCAGGGTCGCGCGCTCGGCCTGCCAACCGCCGGCGAGCAAGGCTTCGAGTTGATGATCCGGCACCGGCTCGACGAACAGATGCAGCAGGAAGCGGTCGCCGAACGCGGCCAGCGATTCGTCGTCGGGCAAGGCGTTGGAGGCGCCGACGCAGACCCGCAGCGGGCAGGCGATCTGGGTGTGGCCGCGGCGGAAGCGGCGCTCGTTGAGCACGCCGAGCAAGGTGTTCAGGATCGCGGTGGAACCCAGGAACACTTCGTCCAGGAACGCGACGTCGGCCTCGGGCAGCATGCCAGTGACGTCGGTTTCGACCACGCCCTCGCGTAGCCGGCGCAGATCGACCGGGCCGAACAATTCCGACGGCTCGGTGAAGCGGCCCAGCAGGTATTCGAAATAACGCCCGCCCAGCGCGGCGGCGACCCGGCGCACCACCGCGCTCTTGGCGGTGCCGGGCGGGCCCAGGATCAGCAAGTGCTCCTGCGCGACCGCCGCCAGCACGATCAGCTCGGCCAGTTGCTCGCGCTCGACCAGGCCGGTGGTGGCCGCGTGCACGGCGTCGCGGACGCGGGCCGCGGCCTGTTGCGCGTCGGTGGGAAGATTCGGAAGACTCATAACGGGCGGCCTGGGTCCTTGGCGGCGCGGGCGGCGCAAGCGGGCAACAGCGGCTGAAGGGACGGCGCGCGTTCCCGGGGCGTCGTTCCCCCTGGAATACGGCCGCTGTGACGAACTGTAGGCGCGAGCCTTGCCGAACCGCAACTGATGTCGCGGTACGATCGTGAATCCCGACCGGTTCGCCCCGGTCATTGCAGTACGCTGCCGCGACCTCACCGTCCGGCCAGGATGCCTACATGCCCGACACCTCCCTGGACGATCTGTTGGCCGCGCTGGCGGCCAGCCCGCACAACCCCGCATTGGGGATGTTGGTGGTCAACGCCTGCCTGGCCGAGTCCGATCCCGATGCGCTGAGCCGCGCGCTGGACCTGTCCGGCGAGGTGCTGCTCAGCGACGCCACCCAGCGCGACGCCGCGCTGCGCCTGCTGTTGCAACACCGGCGCGACGAACTGGTGCTGCGGGTGGCGCCGGAAAATTCCGCGGCCGGCTTGTTCGCCCGCGCCCGCACGCTGCTGGCCCAGGGCGAGCGCGATCAGGCGCGCGGCCTGTACCAGCAGGCGATCGCGCTCAATCCGGCGCTGGAAGATTCGGCGCTGGCGACGGAACTGGCCGGCAAGGTGATTTCCTTCGCCAACGCCAGGCGCATCCAGTCCGGCCAACTGCAGGCCAGCCTCGCCAACGACGACACCGACGCCGACGACGTCTCGCGCCTGTTGCAGCCGACGCAGGCGCGGATCGGGTTCGACGATGTCGGCGGTCTGGATGAGGTCAAGCATCAGATCCGCCGCCGCATCATCACTCCCTTCCTCAAGCCGTCCTTGTTCGAGCGCTTCAAGCGCCGCTCCGGCGGCGGCATCCTGCTGTACGGCCCGCCCGGCTGCGGCAAGACCCTGCTGGCGCGCGCCACCGCCGGCGAATGCGGCGCGCGGTTCTACAACGTCGCCATCACCGACGTGCTGGACATGTACATCGGCGAGTCCGAGCGCAAGCTGCACGCGATCTTCGAAACCGCGCGACGCACCGCGCCGGCGGTGGTGTTCTTCGATGAGGTCGAGGCGATCGGCGGCAAGCGCCAGTACTCGCGCGAGGCCACCTCGGCGAAGTTGGTCAGCCAGTTCCTCACCGAGCTGGACGGCTTCGCCCAGAACAACCAGGGCGTGCTGATCCTGGGCGCGACCAACGTGCCGTGGGCGGTGGATGCCGCGTTCCGCCGTCCCGGCCGCTTCGACCGCGTGCTGTTCGTGCCGCCGCCGGACGATTCGGCGCGGCGGTCGATCCTGGACCTGCTGCTGCGCGAGCGCCCGCTGGCCGACGGCATCGAGACCGCCGAACTGGCGCGGCTGACCTCGGGCTACTCCGGCGCGGACCTGCGCAATCTGGTCGAGACCGCGATCGACGAGGCGATCGAGGATTCGATCGAACAAGGCCGCGAGTCGCCGCTGACCATGGACCACCTGCGCAGCGCGCTCAAGGACACTCGCTCGACCACGCTGGAATGGCTGACCACCGCGCGCAATCACGCGCGCTACGCCAACCAGGGCGGCCAGTACGACGAAGTGCTGGAATTCCTCAAGCGCCACGGAGGCGGCTGATGGCGGCCGGCGCTTATCGCCTGCCCGACGAGCCGCTGCCGTCGGGATGGTCGCGTTACGCGGTCGATCCGCTGTGGCCGTTGCTGACCCTGATGCTGGCCGGCGGCGGCTTCGGCCTGCTGTGGTTCGCTTTCAACAGCGCCGCGCTCGGCAGCCCGACGCGCTGGCGCGAATGGGGCTGCATCGCCGTCAGCGTGATCGGCGGCCCGCTGCTGGCGCTGGCGATCTACGCCGGCGAATACCACGACCTGCTGTCGCCGGCGCAGGTGCCGTACGCGATGCTGTCGATCCTGCTGCTCAAGCTCGGCGTGGCCTATGCGCTGTACCTGATGCAGCAGCGCTGTTTCGAAATCCGGGAGTACTACGGCGGGCAAGCGCGCAACGGCCTGCCGCTGATGATCCTGCTGGCGGTGGTCGGGCGCGGCGCGCTCGACATGTCGCAATGGCCGCCGATGCTGAAGCTGGTGCTGCAATGAGCGCGCGCGGCGGCGACTACCTGTATCGCATGGCCGAGCGCTACTACGCGCACGGCCAGATCGACGAAGCCATCGACGCGTTGCTGCGCCTGCTCGGCGAAGACGCCGAGCAAGCCGACGCGCACGCCTTCCTCGCCCTGTGCCTGGTCAAGCGCAAGCGCTTGCACGCGGCCGAGCTGGAAGCCCGGCGCGCGCTGGAGCTGGAACCCGAATCGCCGTTCGCGCACCTGGCCGCGGCGATCGCCGCGATCGCCAGGCGCAGCCTGAAAACCGCCGAATCGCATCTGCAGGCGGCGCGCGCGCTCGATCCGGATTCGGCCCAGATCGCCGACGCGTTCGCGCGTCTGTACCTGGCCTGGGGCCGCGACGCGCAGGCGCTGGAACAAGCGCGGCTGGCCTGCGAACTCGATCCGGACGATCCCGACTACCCGGCCCTGCTCGCCTCGCTGGAACTGCGCCGCGGCGACCGCGCGCGCGCCGAGGCGCTGGCGCGCGAAGTGCTGCACGCCAATCCGGAACACGTCGAAGCCCTGTGCGTGCTGGGCCATTGCGAACTCGCCGGCGGCCGCACCGACAGCGCCCGCGATCACGCCGCGTGGGCCTTGCAGATCGACCCGACCGACACCGACGCGCTGACCCTGATGGCCGCGGTCAAGGCGCGCCGCAGCTGGCTGCTGGGGTTGTGGTGGCGCTTCCAAAGCTTCGTCAGCGCCGGCTCGCGCACCCGCGCGGTGGTGCTGCTGCTGGGCATTTTCCTGATCTACCGCGTCGCCCTGATCGCCCTGCCGCAGCAAGGCTATCCGCAATGGACCGGCCCGATTTCCTACGCGTGGCTGGCGTTCTGCGCCTATACCTGGATCGCGCCGGGATTGTTCTGGCGCTCGCTGAAGAAGGAACTGGAGCAGGTGAAGCTGCGGCCGGGGTTCTAACCGGCTCGTTGGAACTCAGCGCGTCGGTTCGGCTTGGCCGGGCCGGCGCAACAGGCGGGCGCGGACGGTAGGATCGAACTGGATGTCGCGCACAGCGATGAGTTCGTCGGCGGCCGCCTCGCCCGCGATCGAACCCGCATCGAAAGCGGCGCGCGCGGCCCCGGGTTCGTTGCCGACGAACTTCACGCGGAAGAACGGCGAATACTCGTCGGCGTCATCGTCGAACCGCGATTCCAGCAGCCAGAAGCCGTGGTCCCGGCCGCCCGCCAGCAGCCATCGCGGGACATCCCAGAAATCGGCGTAACTGAGAATCGGCAACCACGTCGCGGCGGGTATCGGCATGGACCTCGCTCCTGATCGGCTCACGGAACTACCGTGATCGAGGCCGGCGTGGCCGAATACAAGGCCCTACTTCACCGCCCGCAACTTCGAGGCCTTGCGCCGCTCGCGCAGCGCGTCCACGCGCGGGTCGCGGCGGGGGCCGCCGCCGGTGCCACCGCTCTTGGGCGGATGCGCGCGCCAGTAACGGATCACGAACCAGCCGACGATCATGCCGCCCAGGTGGGCGAAGTGGGCCACGCCGGTGCCGGTGGTGAATACGCCGTAGAACACCGAGGCCAGCGCGTAGATGATCACCAGCGTGCGCGCCTTGAGCACGATCGGGAACGGCAGCAGGGTCACGCGGCGGTTCGGGAACAGCATGCCGTAGCCCAGCAGCAGGCCGTAGATCGCGCCGGATGCGCCCAGGGTGACGTACAGCTGGCCTTCGTAGATCGCGATCGAGGCGAACAGCAGCTGCAGCAGCGCCGAGCCGATCAGGCAGATGAAGTAGTAAATCGCGTAGCGCCTGGCGCCCCATTCGTATTCCAGCGACGCGCCGAACATCACCAGCGCGAGCATGTTGAACACCAGATGGCCGACGCCGCCGTGCATGAAACCGGAGGTCAGCAACTGCCAGGGCATGAAGCCCGGGCCATCGACGGTGAACTGCGAAGGCACCCAGGGCCACATTTCGAACCACAACGCCCAGCCGCGCGTGGATTCGCTCAGGCTCAACAAGGATTGCAGGAGAAATACAACAACATTGGCGATCAGCAGTTTCCTGGTGACCGACGGAATACTGGAAAACATCGCGGCTCCTCGAATCGGCCGCTATGGTAGCCGCGGCGAAGCCGCGATGACGTGAGTACGGCGTGCAGAACGCGCTTGCGCACGAGCCCCGTTCAGTCCTGCGGCGGTCCCCAGATCTGCGCGTCCACGCTCGGCGCGGCGCGCTGGCCGCGCACGCGGCCGTTTTCGACCCGCACGCCCTCCGCGCGCAGGCGCTGGGACTGTTCGCGATAGCCCTTGGAGCCCTCCGGGAAGGCGATGCGCCCGTCCGAGCGCAGCACCCGGTGCCAGGGCAGCTTGGCGTCGTCGTTCTCGCTGAGCAGGCGCGCGACCAGGCGGGCGCGCCCGGGCAGGCCGGCGCGGCGCGCGACCTCGCCGTAGCCGGCGACCTCGCCCTTGGGAATAGCGCGGATCGCGGCGCGGATGAGCTTGGCGGCAGTTTCGCTGTCCATCGCGGTAGCATATGCGCTGCAACGCGCTGGAGTCGCCCCCATGCAATTCGAACAGATCCGCCACCAACTGACCCGATCCGGGTTCCACCTCACCGTCCACGACGAAGGCGTGATCTGCATCGAGCTCTCGCTCGAACAGGGCACCCGCCACCAGGCCATCTTCCTGTCCGAGCTCGAGGACGACGACGGCCGCCCGTTCCTGCGGGTCAGCACCGCGATCGCGCCGACCACCGGCCTGGACGCGCGCCGCGCGCTGGCGTTCAACTGGGAAAGCCACGTCGGCTATCTGGCCATCGGCGACCTCGACGGCGTGCCCTATCTGCAGCTGTGCGAGAACCGCCCGCTGGAAACGCTGGACGCGGCCGAAGTGCAGCGGCTGGTGATGGAAATCGGCGGCGTCGGCGACCGGATGGAGCGCGTGCTGTCGGCGGACGGCGATCTGCTCTGATCGCGATTGCGCAAGCCCTGAAGCCCTCCGATATCGGGGGGCTTTTTGTTTGTGGGGGGCGGCTTTTGTGGGAGAGCTTTTGTGGGAGGGCCTTCAGGCCCGATGCTTTTCTTTCAGATCGCCTCGATCTGAGCCAAAAGCATCGGGCCTGAAGGCCCTCCCACAAAAGCCGAAAAAGGCCCGCGATCAGCGGGCCTTTTCGCATCCGTTCGCCGGACTCAGATCCAGCCCAGGAACCGCATCGTCTCGAACAGGATATACGCGATGCCGCCGGCCGCCGGGATGGTCAGTATCCACGCCCAGATCATCTTCTCGACCACGGTCCACTTGATCGAGTTAAAGCGCTTGGCCGTGCCCACGCCCATGATCGCGGCCGAGATGTTGTGGGTGGTCGACACCGGAATGCCCAGCGACGAGGCCAGCATGATCACCGAGGCGGCGCTGGTCTCGGCGGCGAAGCCGTGGATGGGATGCAGCTTGACCAGCTTGTGACCCAGGGTCTTGATGATGCGCCAGCCGCCCGCGGCGGTGCCGGCGGCCATGACCACGGCGCAGGTCAGCTTGATCCACAGGTCGATGTCGTTGTTGGCCAGCGCGCCCGGTGAGGGATGCAGGAAGGCCAGCCACGACGGCAGGTTGTCCAGGGTTCCGGCCGACTGCGCGCTCATCAGCGCCAGGGCGATGATGCCCATGGTCTTCTGCGCATCGTTCATGCCGTGGGCGAAGCCCATGCCGGCGGCGCTGACCAGCTGCGCCTTGCCGAAGAAGCTGTTGACCCAGCGCGGCCGCGCGGCGCGGCGCAGGAAACCGCCGCTGCGCGCCATGAACGAGATGAGCGCGAACAGCACGCCCATCACCAGGAAGCCGGCGGTGAAGCCCAGCACGGGTGAGGTGAACATCGGCACGATCACCTTCCACAGCACGCCGGCGCTCTTCCAGATCGGCTCGGCCGGATGCGACCACACCACCGCGTGCCAGTTGTTGGAGGCCGCGGCCAGCGCCGCGCCGCACAGGCCGCCGATCAGCGCGTGCGAGGAGGAGGACGGCAGGCCCAGCCACCAGGTGATCAGGTTCCAGATGATGCCGCCGAGCAAGGCGCACAGGATCAGCTGCGAACCGACCTCGACCACTCCGGCGTCGATCAGGCCCGAGGCGATGGTCTTGGCCACCGCCGTGCCCCACAGGGCGCCGATCAGGTTGGTCGATGCGGCCAGGATCACCGCCTGCATCGGCGAGAGCACCTTGGTCGCGACCACCGTGGCGATGGAGTTGGCGGTGTCGTGGAAGCCGTTGACGTATTCGAAGATCAGCGCGGCCAGCACTACCACGATGACGAGCGTAAGCATCGCGCGCGCCTCAGGAGTTTTTCAGGACGATCTGGTAGGCGACCACGCCGGCCTCGCGGCAGCGGTCGATCGCCTTTTCCAGGATCTCGAAGAACTCCTTGAGCAGGAACATCTGCAGGTTGTCGAGTTGGCCGGAATAGATGTCGCGGTACAGCTCCAGCATGAGGCGGTCGGCCTCGTTCTCCAGCGCGCGCAGCTGATCGTTGAGCGCCTTCATCGGCTCCAGCTTGAGATGGCGCAGCTGGTGGACCATCTTCACCACCACGCCGGCGGCCTGCTCCAGCATCGCCGCGCGCGGCGCGAAGTCGATCTGTTCCAGGTGGCGGGTGGCCAGCGAATAGCGGTCGGCGAACTTCTCGACCTGCTTGGGGATCTTGTACAGCGCCGTGGACAGCGCTTCGATGTCCTCGCGCTCGATCGGGGTGATGAAGCTGTCGACCAGCTCCTGGCTGATCTTGTCGGAGGTCTCGCGCTCGCGCTGGCGGGCCAGCTTGAACGCGTCCAGGGCCGGCTGGCGGTCGGCGGCCTTGAGCATTTCGTGCAGGGCCTTGGTGCTGTCGTGGGCCGCCACCGCGGCCTCTTCGAGCAGGGTGTAGAACTGGTTGCCTTGGCCGAAAATCGTCTGCAGGGAGAACATGCTGGGGAGCCTCTGGGCCAGGGACGGTGTGGGCCGGCCTCGGCGGATTCGGGGTTCGGTACGGCGGCGCCGGACCGGTGGCGGGCGCCGCGGCGGGCCGGGGCGGGGTTTGCGGGCGCGATTATGACGGTTTGATGTCCGCCCGCCCACCTCGGCGCTTCGGTCCTGCGATCCGGGCGCCCCCATTGAACCGCCCGAGTTTGCAGTTCCGCCCACGCCGGCGGCTTTCACGAAGGGCCGCCGCGCCGGCCTGCTAAGATCGGCGCCGGCCCGGTTTGGCTTGTTCAGGCCCGGCCACCCTTCCCTTCCCCGCACCACACCATGGACGACGACCCAAAACCGCCGCCTGGCCACGCATCGCTGGCCCCTTCCCATCATTGCCCCCGCTGCTTCCGTGAACCCACAGGCCACTGGAGGCGCTGCCGATGCTGGAATTACTGATCGTCCTGGCCCTGATCGTGCTCAACGCTTTCTTCGCGATGTCGGAGATGGCGCTGATGACTTCGCGCAAGCTGCGCCTGAAGCAGATGGCCGAGACCAGCCGCGGCGCGCGCATGGCCCTGCAACTGGCCGAGCACCCGGACAACCTGCTGTCGACCGTGCAGGTCGGCATCACCCTGATCGGCGTGCTTACCGGCACCTTCGGCGGCGAGTCGATCGGCCTGGCCATCGCCGGCTGGCTCGGCGGCGTGTTCCCCGGCGCGATCGAATACGCGCGCCCGATCGGCATCGGCACCGCGGTCGGCCTGATCACCGCCGCGCAGGTCATCTTCGGCGAGCTGATTCCCAAGCGGCTGGCGCTGACCAATCCGGAGAAGATCGCCAGCTCCGTGGCGATCGTGCTGGCCGGGCTGGCCCGTTTCGCCAAGCCGGTGGTCGCCACGCTCGGCGCCATCAACCGCCTGGTGCTGCGCCTGCTCGGCATCAAGGACGATGCGCGCAGCGAGATCAGTGAAGAGGAGATTCGGCTGTTGGTCAGCGAAAGCCACGAGCAGGGCGTGATCGACGCCGACGAACGCAAGATGATGAATCGCGTGCTCAGCCTCGGCGACCGCACCACCGACAGCCTGATGACGCCGCGCACCCGCATCACCTGGCTCGACGCTGGCGCGAGCATCGAGGACAACCTGGCGACCATGCGCGAATCGCCGTTCTCGCGCTTCCCGGTGTACCGCGGCGGCGACCAGGACGTTCTGGGCGTGCTCGAAGCCAAGTCGCTGCTGGCCAGCCTGGGCGAGGACCGGCTGCCGGACCTGTTCGCGCAGCTCACCGAAGCCTTGTTCGTGTCCGAGTCCACCCATGCGCTGAAGCTGCTGGAAATCTTCCGCGAGGAACAGCAGTCGCTGGCGCTGGTGGTGGACGAATACGGCGACGTCACCGGGCTGATCACGGTCAACGACCTGATGGGCGCGGTGATCGGCCGCGTGCAGACCACCGAATCGGACGATCAGCCCGGCCCGGTGGTGCAGCGCGAGGACGGCTCGTACCTGGTCGATGGCGCGCTGGGCCTGGAAGAACTGCGCGAAGTCATCGGCGGCGGACGCCTGCCGAACGAGGACGAGCACGACTTCCACACCGTCGCCGGCATGGTGATCGCCCACTTCGGCCGCATTCCGCACGTCGGCGAGCATTTCTCCTGGACCGGCTGGCGGATCGAGGTGATCGACCTGGACGGCCCGCGCATCGACAAGTTGCTGTTGCAGCGGCAACAGCAGCAGCAACTCAAGCCTGCCGAGTCCAACGACGATGACGTCGGCGGCTGATCGCGGCGGGCCCGATCCGCAGCAGCACCAGGGCCACGACGGCGGCGGCGGCGATCGCCGCCGCCGCGAACGCCCGCACGAAGCCGGCACCCGTGCCCTGCTCGACGCCATCGTCGCCGGCGACCCGGACGAAGTCGTCAAGTTCGGCGACGTGTTCAACGGCCTGGGCAATCGCTCGTTCGGCATGCTGCTGTTCGTCTCGACCCTGCCCGCCTTCATCCCGATCCCGGGCGTGGGCGGCGCCATCAGCGGCCCGCTGGTGGTGCTGGTGGGCCTGCAATTGCTGATCGGCCTGCGCAAGCCGTGGCTGCCGGGCTTCATCGCCCGGCGCGGGCCGCATCGCAGCGCGATGGTGAAGTTCCGCAATCTGCTCGCGCCGTGGCTGACGCGGCTGGAGCGTTTCGTCAGCCCGCGCGCGCCGGCGCTGCTGGATCATCGCGCCGCCAACGCCTTCACCGGCTTGCTGCTGGTGCTGCTCGGCATCCTGTTGTCGCTGCCGATTCCGTTCACCAATTTCCTGTTCGGCGCCTTGCTGCTGTTGTTCGCGTTCGCGCTGCTGGAACGCGACGGCAAGCTGATGGCGATCGCCTGGGTCGCGGGCGGAATCGCGGTGGTGGTGTTCGGGGTGTTGTCCGGCAGTCTGGCCACCGCGGCGGCGGAGTGGATTGCGTTGGCTCGGGGTAAGTTGGGGTGAGGGTTGCCTCTGTCGTTGCTTTGAGCTTTCGAAGCCGTGACGTCATCTCACCCGCGGTTCGAATTTCCGAATCCCACCCGATACTTCGAATTTCTGAATCTCGCCCGCCACTTCGAATTTCCGAAATCGTCATTCCCGCGAAGGCGGGAATCCAGGGCCTTTCGTGCGAGAACGTTTGAAGTCGCTGGATTCCCGCGTTCACGGGAATGACGGCCTGGAAGGATGACGCTGAAGTCTCTGGATTCCCGCTTTCGCGGGAATGACGGCCTGGAAGGATGGCGCTGAAGGCTCTGGATTCCCGCGTTCGCGGGAATGACGGTCTGGTGGGATGACGTTGAAGTCGCTGGATTCCCGCTTTCGCGGGAATGACGGTCTGGAAAGATGCCGCTGAAGGCTCTGGATTCCCGCCTTCGCGGGAATGACGGGCTGGTGGGATGACGTTGAAGTCGCTGGATTCCCGCGTTCGCGGGAATGACGGCCTGGAAGGATGACGCTGAAGTCTCTGGATTCCCGCCTACGCGGGAATGACGGTCTGGAAAGATGCGACGCAACGACAGCGTGGATAACTACATCTCAACGCCCGACCATCACCCCAACAACGCCAAAAACTCCTGCGCGTTCACCGGATGCCCCAGCCAATACCCCTGCGCCAGATCGCAGCCGCGTTCGCGCAGCACGGCGTACTGCCCTTCCTTCTCCACGCCTTCGGCGACCACGATGATGCCCAGCGAATGCGCCATGGCGATGATCGCGGTGGTCAGCGCCAGATCGTCCGGGTCGCGCAACACGTCGGCGATGAAGCTGCGGTCGATCTTGACGCCGTCCACCGGCACGCGGCGCAGATGGCTCAGGCCGGAGAAGCCGGTGCCGAAGTCGTCCAGCCACACCTTGACGCCGCTCGCGCGCAGCCGCGACAGCAGGTTGCTGGCGTGGGTCTCGTCGCCGATCACCGCGGTCTCGGTCAGCTCCAGATGCAGATGCTGCGCCGGCAATCGGGTTTCGTGCAGGCAGGCGGCGACCACGTTGGGCAGGTCGCCGCTGCGCAACTGACGCGGCGATACGTTGACCGAGACGAATAAAGGGTCCTTGCCCGGGTGCGCGTCGTGCCAACTCACCGCGTCCTCGCAGGCCGCGCGCAGCACTTGCGGGCCCAGGGTTTCGATCAGGCCGCTCTGCTCGGCCACGTCGATAAACACCGACGGCGCGATCAAGCCCTGTTCGGGATGCTTCCAGCGCAGCAGCGCCTCGGCGCCGACCATCTTGCCGTCGCCCAATCGAAACACCGGCTGATAGACCAGACTCAGTTCGCCGCGATCCCAGGCGCCGCGCAACTCATGCTCCAGATGCACGCGGCGCTCCACCGCCTGATCCATCGCCCGGCTGTAGAAGCGATAGCAATTCTTGCCGGCGACCTTGGCCTGGTACATGGCGATGTCGCCGTTTTTCATCAGCGCGGTCGCGCCGGAAGCGTCTTCCGGATACAGAGTCACGCCGATCGAAGTGCCCAGGAACACTTGACGCTCATGCACCATGATCGGCTGACCGAGTTCGGCCACCAGCACCTCGGCCAGATGACTGGCGACGGTGCGCGCCTCGCCGTTGCGCTCGCGGCGGCCCTCGACCAGGATCACGAACTCATCGCCGCCGAAGCGCGCGAGCAAGGCCAGTTCGCCGCCGATGCGGCCCACGGTTTCGTCGATACGGCGGGCGAACTGCAGCAGCACTTCGTCGCCGGCATCGTGGCCCAGGGTGTCGTTGACGCGCTTGAAATCGTCGATGTCCGCGAACAGCAAGGCCAGCTGGCCGCCGTCGCCGCGCAGATGCAGCAGCCGCTGATCCAGCGATTCGCGAAACGCCAGCCGGTTGGCCAGGCCGGTCAGCGCGTCGGTGTAGGCCATGCGGCGGATGTCGCGATCGTGGCGGGCCAGGCTTTGGCTCATGCGGCCGAAGGCGCGCATCAGATCGCCGACTTCGTCGTTGTGATCGCCGGCCGCGGGCACATGATCGAACTGGCCGAACTGGCCGTCTTCGATCGCGCGCGCGGCGTCGGCCAGTTCGCGGATCGGCTTGACCAGCCAGCTCTGGATCAGCCACACCATCAGCGCGCCCAGCGCGAGCAGGCCCACGCTCAGCAGTCCCACCCACAGCAATTGCAGGCGGCCCAACGCGTCCAGGCGCTGGCGCAGTTTGTCGAGCGCGCCGTCCTGATAGGTGCGCATGGCCTTGAGGTCGTAGCCCACGCGCACGCCGCCCAGCCGCTGCTGGCCGATCTTGATCGGCGCCGACACGTCGAAGGTATTCACGCCCCACTGCGTGTGCATGGCGCGCGCGGCGACGACCTGCGCCGCCATCGCATCGTCCATGCGCTTGCCGTAGCTGGGAATTTCCTCGCTGCCGTCGTGGACGATGTTGCCTTCGTTGTCGTAGACGATGACGTAGCGCACGCCGGGGTTGGTCATGGCCGCGCGGCTGAGCTCGCCGATCGCGTCCAGGTCGAAGTAGTACACCGGGTTGGTCAGCGAACCGGCGAGCTGGGCGACCTCGCCTTCGCCGTGGCGGCGCAGGCTTTCCACGAAACTGTCGCGCATCGCGTCGCGGCTGACGCCGACTACTTCGCTTTGAATCCGCTCCTGCCGGTACAGCAGCAACGCGATCAACACCACCACGACCAGGAAGGCCAGGCCCATGATCGACAGGAACTTGGCCTGCAAGCCCGCGCGCAGTCTCATTCGACCTCCGCCCGCACGCGCGCCACGCCCAGGGCGAGGTGATCGAGCGCGCGTTGCGAGGCCGGGTCGATCGGCATGAAGCGCGTGGTCTTGAAGAAACGCAGCAAGGCTTCGCCTGCATCGGGATCGCCGGCGGCGTCGAGCAGCACCTCGCGCAGACGCGCGGCGACTTTCGGGTCCAGATCGTGGCGCACCACTTCCACCGCGCGCGGATATTCTTCGCTGCGGCCGATCTCGACCAGATCGCGGCGGAACGCATCGGGCACCCGGCGTGGGTTGTTCCAGTCCAGGTTGCTCATCACCCCGACATCGACCAGACGCTTGTGCACCCAGGTGGAGATGTTGAGTTCCGAACGCGCGAACAGGTAGCCGACCGCGCCCTGGTTGATGCGGTCGGTCGGCGACAGCAGGATTTCCAGGCTCAGCCCGCGTTCGAGCAAGGTCGCCGCCGGCACGAAGTAGGCGCTGGTCGAGGACGGGCGCTGGAAGGCGACGTTATGCCCGCTCAGATCGTCCAGCGAGCGCAGCCCGCTGTCGCGGCGGGCGAAGAACACGCTGTGGTAGTGGCTGACGCCGTCGCGCTCGGTCAGCAGCATCGACCGGGCGTCGGCGCGCTGATGCAGCAGCATCGCGGTGCCGGCGGTCTCGCTGACCCAATCGACCCGGCCCCGGCGCAGATAGCTGCCCATCTGCTGCACGTCCTTGGCCATCAGGATGCGGCCTTCGCGGATGCCGACGTCGGCCATGCGCGGGACGACATAGTCCAGCAGCGGCTTGAGCTGCTCGTAATGGGCCTTGGGGTCGTCGCTGATCCGGCCCAGCACCAGCACGTGGGCGTCGCTGCCTCCTTCGGCGCGGCCGTGCGCATCGGCCGTCGCCGACGACGCGCCCGCCGGACCCCCGACCCCGAGCAGGGCGAGCCCGAACAGCCAACCGAAACACCGCGAGCTAGCGATCAATCGTCGTCACCTGGCCGGATTGCCAGGGCAGCGTAATCGAAACCGCGGCCTTGCCGATACTTTCCACGTTGCCCCCTCGCCGGCCGCGTTCGCGGCGGCCGGCGTCTTCCAACGCACACGCGCTCAGCGGCGCTGCCCGGCCAACATCGCCATGCGCTCCACATCGGCCAGCACGCCGCGCAGCAGGCGCACCTCGCGCTCGTCCAGGTCGGCGCGCAGGAACAGCCGGCGCAACTTGCGCATGGCCGATTCGGGCGCGCGGCCCTTGTGGAAGTCGATCGCGTCCAGGGCCTCGCCGAGCTGGCTGAAGAAGCCCTCCAACTGCGCGTGCGAGGCCGGCGGATCGAGGCGCTCGAAGGCGCCGCCGGCGGCGGTCGCGGCCAACGCGGCCATGCGCAGCTCGTAGCTGAGCACCTGCACCGCCGCGCCGAGGTTCAGCGAGCTGTAGTCGGGGTTGGCCGGGATGTGCACGGCGGCGTGGCACAACTGCAATTCTTCGTTGTCCAGACCGGTGCGTTCGCGCCCGAACACCAGCGCGACCTCGCTGCCGCCGCGGGCGCGGGCGTCCACCCGCGCGGCGGCGTCGCGCGGCACCAGTTCCTCCAGCGCGATCCGCCGGCTGCGCGCGGTGCAGCCCAGGACCCAGTGGCAGTCGGCCACCGCCGCGGCCAGATCGGGCAGGACGATGGCCGCTTCCAGGACGTCGTCGGCGCCGGCGGCCATGGCGTAGGCGTCGCGGTCCAGCGGTTTTTCCGGGGCGACCAGGACCAAGCGCGACAGGCCCATGGTCTTCATCGCCCGCGCCGCCGAGCCGATGTTGCCCGGGTGCTGGGTGCCGACCAGGACGATACGGGTGTGGGCGGCGGCCGGATCGACCGGCTCGGCCGGGGTGGGCGTGGAGGCGGCGGCGGGCGCGGCTGCCTCAAGTGAGTTGGCATTTTCGGGCGCCTGGGCGCCGGCGAGTTCGTCGCGGGGATCGTGGTTCATGCGCAAATGGTAAACTCCCCGCCCCGGCCACAGGCGCCGGCCCGCTCTTTACCCCCGTCAGTCCTTCTCCACCTCATCCGTTCGAGGCCGTAAGCCATGCAGAAACCCGCCGTCACCCTCATGGTCAAAGCCGCCCGAGCCGCCGGCAACGTCCTGTTGCGCCACATGCACCGCGTGGACGCGCTCAACATCGTCGAGAAGGACCGCATGGACTACGCCAGCGAAGTCGATCGCCTGGCCGAAGCCGAAATCATCAAGGAATTCCGCCGCGCCACGCCCGACTACGCCATCCTCGGCGAAGAAAGCGGCCCGCTCGGCCAGGCCCGTTTCACCTGGGTGATCGACCCGCTCGACGGCACCAGCAACTACCTGCACGGCATCCCGCACTTCTGCGTGTCCATCGCCTTGTGCGAAAACGGCGAACCGACCCACGGCGTGATCTTCGATCCCCTGCGCAACGACCTGTTCACCACCAGTCGCGGCAGCGGCACCCAGCTCAACGAAAAGCGCGTGCGTATCGCCGAGCGCAAGGATTTGACCGGCGCCATGCTCATCACCGGCTTCCCGCCGCGCGAACGCGCCCGCGCCAGCGCCCACCTCAAGTGCCTGGACAACCTGCTGGTGGACGCCGAAGACGTCCGCCGCACCGGCTCGGCCGCGCTCGACCTGGCCTACGTCGCCTGCGGCCGCGCCGACGCCTACTTCGAAGCGGGACTCAAGCCCTGGGACGTGGCGGCGGGCGTGCTGATGGTGCGCGAGGCCGGCGGCAAGGTCACCGACTTCAAGGGCCGCTCGACCGGGCCGATGGACAACCGCGGGTTGCCGCCTCGGCAGATCGTCGCGGGGAATCTGAAGATTGCAGATGCGTTGCAGAATCGGATTGTTAATACGGGGTATGCGGCGGTGTTTGATTCTTGAGCGCTTGATTCGCTTAAACCGTTGCACACAAAAACGCCGCGATTATCGCGGCGTTTTTTATTGGGTGACCTAACCGCTGAGCTATCGATCCTGGAACCAAAAAACTCCGAGCGCGTCGTTGGCGGTGGCCGCGCCGCTTATTTGATGATTCCAAATCGATGCCGACAGAAAAACCTTTCATTCCGACTTCCTCTGGCCACTCAATACACGCAGATCAAGGCGACCGCGCTGTAACCACCCAAGTCGCGCCGCCTACCTCGATCCCCTGCTCCGTCGCGACCCCCGCCAAGGCCTCGCGAATCGCCGCGGTAGCTCGCTCTTGAATCTCCTCGCTCTGCGCCGCCAGCAGGCGCGAGACCGGGCCGACGCGGAACACTTGCGCCAGCGCATCCTCGACCACGGCTTCGCGGGTGTCGCTGCGGCCGCAATAGAACGGTGCCTGGAAGGGTTGCAGTTCGATCTGCCCGAAGCCCGCTTCGCTCAGGATCCGCTGCACTCGCTGCGGATCGCTGAAATTGAACGGGCCGGGCGCCTGGGTGTCGATCGGCGCCTGCTCGACGATGCCGTGGATGGCGTTCAACGGCAGCACGTACCAATCGTTCTTCGCCGGTTCTTGCCAGCACGCAAATGCGAGGCGGCCGCCGGGTTTGAGCGTCTTGCGCAATTGCGTGAAGGCGGCGACCGGGTCGTCGAAGAACATCACGCCGAAGCGCGAGAACAACAGGTCGAAGCTTCGCGGCGGAAACTGCGGCGCGCTGGCATCGGCCAGACGAAATTCGACCGGCAGGCCGAGCGGCCGCGCGCGGTCGCGCGCGCGACCGATCAGCGGTTCGGACACGTCCACGCCGATCACCGAGCCGCCCGCGCCTACCGCCCGTGCGAGTTCGAACGAGGTCGCGCCGGCGCCGCAGCCGATATCCAACACCGCCTCGCCGGGCTGTATCGCGGCCGCGTCGAATGCGGCGTGGCCGTAGGCGGCGGTGCGCTCGTCGAGCCACTCGTTATAGGTCAGCCAACGCTCGCCGATAGGACCGTTCCAGTCGTTGATCTGTTGCTGGTTGCTTGCGCTCATCGCCGCTCTCTCGATTCATGCCGAGCACGCATGATGCAATGCGGAAGGGCGTCTTCGAAACCGCCAGCGACGCGAACGCTGGCTCAAACGAAAAAGGCCGCGACATGCGCGGCCTTTTTCGTACATCAAACCAAAAACCCTTACGGCCGGCGCGCCAGCGCCGCGTCGTCCTTGGCCTTGGGCAGCAAGTCCTGCTTGGTGACCTTCAGCAGGCCCAGGGTCAACAGCGGGCAGGCGACGAAGATCGAGGACAAGGTGCCGATGACGATGCCGAGCATCTGCGATTCGGCCATGCCGCGCAGCGAACCGCCGCCGTAGATGTACAGGGCGATCACGGTCAGGAAGGCGACGAAGGAGGTGATCACCGTGCGCGACAGGGTCTGGTTGATCGACTTGTTGAGCACGGTTTCCGGGTCGGCGCGCATCGAGCGGAAGTTCTCGCGGACGCGGTCGAACACCACGATGGTGTCGTTGATCGAGTAACCCATCACCGACAGGATGCCGGCCAGCACGGTCAGGTCGAACTCGTGGCCGCTGATGGCGAACCAGCCGGCGACCACGATCACGTCGTGCAAGGTGGTGATGATCGCGGCCACCGCGAACTTCCATTCGAAGCGGAAGGCGATGTAGATCAGGAAGCCCACGATCACGAAGATCAGCGCATACAGGCCGTTGAGGGCGAGCTCCTTGCCGACTTGCGGGCCGACGAACTCGTTGCGCAGCACCTTGCCGGTGTTGCCGCCCACGCTGACCGCCTTCATCACCGACTCGGCGGCGTGGCTGGTGGCGGCCGCGGTGCTGTCGCCTTCGCGCGGCTGCAGGCGGATCAGCAGTTCGTTGCCGGCGCCGTAGGTCTGGACCTGGGCGCTGTCGTAACCGTCGGCGGCGAGGCGGTTGCGCACCTCATCGAGATTGGCCGGCTTTTCGAGATGCACCTCGACCAGATTGCCGCCGGTGAAGTCCAGGGCGAAGTTGAAGTTGCGGGTCACCATCGCGCCGATCGCGACGAACATGATGATCGCGGCGATGACGATCGACACCCACCGCATCTTCATGAAGTTGATGTTGGCGTCGTTCGGCAGCAGGGTCAGCGGGAAAATTTTCATGTCTGGGTTCTCCCGTCAGATCGCGATGGACTTGAGCTTGCGGCGGTTGCCGTAGATCAGCGTGGCGATGCCGCGCGACACGGTCACGGCGGTGAACACCGAGGTCAGGATGCCCACGATCATGGTGATCGCGAAGCCCTTGAGCGGACCGGTGCCGAACATCAGCAAGGCCAGGCCGGCGAGCAGCGCGGTCATGTTGGAGTCGAAGATGGTGCCCGAGGCCTTGTCGTAACCGGTGGCGATCGCCGACTGCGGCGGCATCCCGGCGCGCAACTCTTCTCTTATTCGTTCGTTGATGAGCACGTTGGCGTCCACCGACATGCCGACCGACAAGGCCAGGCCGGCGAAGCCGGGCAAGCTCATGGTCGCGCCGACGAAGGGCAGCGACATCACCGCGATCACCATCAGCAGGTTGAGCAGCAGGGCCAGACAGGTGATCAGGCCGAACATGCGGTAATAGATCAGGAAGAAGGTCAGCGCGAAGATGAAGGAGAACATCACCGCGGTGGTGCCGCGCTTGACGTTGTCCGCGCCCAGGCTCGGGCCGACCACGCGCTCTTCGACGAAGGTCATCGGCGCGGCCAGCGCGCCGGACTTGAGCTGCTTGGCCAGGCTGGTGGACTCTTCGCGGGTCAGGCCGGTGGTCTGGAATTCCTTGCCGAACACGCCCTGGATGGTCGAGTTGCTGATCACGCGCTCTTCGGTGCGGGTGGTGCGCACTTCCTTGCCGTCCACGATCTGGGTGATCGGCACCTGTTCGACGTAGACGATGCCCAGCGGCTTGCCGACGTTTTCCAGGGTGTGGTTGAGCATGCGCTGGCCGCCGATGGCGTTGAGCGTGATGCTCACCTGCGGCTGGCCGGTGCGCGAGTCGGTGCCCGGCACGGCGTTGATCAGCTGATCGCCGGAAACGAGCAGGCGCTTGGACAGCAGCACCGGCTGCTTGTTCTGGTCGTAGTAAACGCGCGCTTCCGGCGGAACGTTGTGGTCGCGCACCGCGGCCGCGGCGGCGGCGCGGTCGCCCACGCCGGCGCGGAATTCCAAGGTGGCGGTGGCGCCGATCTGGCGCTTGGCTTCGGCGGTGTCCTGCAGGCCCGGCAGCTGGATCACGATGCGGTCGGTGCCCTGGCGCTGGATCACCGGCTCGGCCACGCCGAAGGCGTTGATGCGGTTGCGCAGGGTGGTGAGGTTCTGTTCGATCGCTTCCAGCGAGATGCGCTGCAGCTCCGACTGCGGCACTTCCAGGGTCAGGGTGCGCGCGTCGAGATTCTGGGTCAGGGTCGGGAAGGCGATGCGCAGTTGCTTCTGCGCCTTGTCGGCGTCGGCGTTGACGGCCAGCGTGGTGACGATGGCTTCGTTGCCGCGGCGCACGACCGAGGTGTAGGGCACCGAGTTGTCGCGCAAGGTCGCGCGCACGTCTTCCACATAGGCTTCCAGGCGCTTGTCCAGCGCGGCGGCCTGATCGACCTGCATCACGAAGTGCACGCCGCCCTGCAAGTCCAGGCCGCGCGGCATCGGCTTGGCGCCGAGCGAGGCCAGCCAGTTCGGCACGGTCGGCGCCAGGCTCAGCGCGACCACGTAGTCGCTGCCCAGTTGCGGGCGCAGCAAGTCGGAGGCCTTCGTCTGCTGATCGGTGTCGTTGAGCCGCACCATCAGGTTGCCGTCTTCGACCTTGATCGACTTGGAGGGGATCTTGGCTCCGGCCAGGATGCCGTCCACCTTCTTGGCCAGCGCCGCGTCGATCGCGGTGCCGCCGGTGCGCGCCGCGGTGATCTGCACCGACGGATCTTGCGGATAGGCGTTAGGCAGCGCGTAGATCACGCTGATGATCAGCACGACCAGAATGGCGAAGTATTTCCAGCGCGGAAAGGTCAGCATCGAGAACCCCTGCGGCGACCTCCCCGGCCGCCGCGTTTGAAGATGGCGTGGCGTCGGCTCAGGCCGACTTCAAGGTGCCCTTGGGCAGAACGTTGGCGATCGCGCCCTTCTGCACGCGGATGCGCACGTTGGCGGCGATTTCCACGGTGATGAAGTTTTCGCCGATATCGGTGACGGTGCCGGCGATGCCGCCGTTGGTCAGCACTTCGTCGCCCTTGGACAGCTTCTCGAGCATGCCGCGGTGTTCCTTGGCGCGCTTCATCTGCGGGCGGAAGATCAGGAAGTACATGACGGCGATCAGCACCAGCGGCAGGACCAGGCCGCCGAAGCCGCCGCCGAAGAGGCCGCCCGGAGCCGGAGTCGGAACGCTGCCGGCGCCTTGGGCGTAAGCGGGGCTGATCAGAAGGTCGAGCAGATTCATCTGAATGTCCTGAAACGAAAAATAGCCGGGGATTATGCCACGGCTGGGTTGGGGCCACGGCCGGGGCCGAAATGGGCCGCGGCGCACGCTTTCGAATGGGTTCCCCGCTGTCCGGGCGGGCCGGATGCGGTTGGTCGGCCGTTGGGGGCTGTCCGCGATTCCTGGGCCGGGCCGGGAGGGGCCGGGATCAGGAAACGGCGGGGCGGGCCCTCACCCCTGCCCTCTCCCGTGAACGGGAGAGGGGGACGGAGAGTTCGCCCGCTTACGCGGGCGAACGACTTTCTTCATGCGGGCGAACGGCTTTCTACTGGCGTGCGGCGTAGAAAGACTCGCGGAAGGCGGTAAAGGTTCCCTGCTCGATCGCGGCGCGCATCTGCGCCATCAGGCGCTGGTAGTAGCGCAGGTTGTGCAAGGTGCCCAACATCGGCCCGAGCATTTCGTTGCAGCGGTCCAGGTGGCGCAGGTAGGCGCGGCTGAAACCGTTGCGGCAGGCGTAGCAGTCGCAGCCTTCCTCGATCGGGCGCAGATCGCGCTCGTACTTGGCGTTGCGCACGCGCACCGTGCCCTGAGCGGTGAAGTAGTGGCCGTTGCGGGCGTTACGGGTCGGCATCACGCAGTCGAACATGTCCACGCCGCGCGCGACCGATTCGACCAGATCCTCCGGCCGCCCCACGCCCATCAGATAGCGCGGACGGTCTTCCGGCAACTGCGGGCAGGTGTGTTCGAGCATGGCGTTGCGTTCTTCCTCCGGCTCGCCGACCGCCAGGCCGCCGACCGCGTAGCCGTCGAAGTCCAGCGCTCGCAAGGCTTCGGCCGAGCGCGTGCGCAGGTCGTGATGCACGCCGCCCTGGACGATGCCGAACAAGGCCGCGTCGTTGCCTTCGTGCGCGCGCCTGGAGCGCTCGGCCCAGCGCAGGCTCAGTTCCATCGACTTGCGCGCGACATCGATGGTCGCCGGATACGGCGTGCATTCGTCGAAGATCATCACGATGTCCGAGTCGAGCACCCGCTGGATGTTCATGCTCTCCTCCGGCCCGAGGAACACCTTGCTGCCGTCCACAGGCGAGGCGAAGGTCACGCCCTGCTCGGTGATCTTGCGCCGGTGCGCCAGCGAGAACACCTGGAAACCGCCGGAGTCGGTCAGGATCGGCCCGTTCCAGCGGGCGAAGCCGTGCAGGCCGCCGTGATCGCCGATCACGTCCAGGCCCGGACGCAGATACAGATGGAAGGTGTTGCCGAGAATGATCTGCGCGCCGAGTTCGGCGACGTGCTCGGGCATGATGCCCTTGACCGAGCCGTAGGTGCCCACCGGCATGAACGCCGGGGTTTCGACCGTGCCGCGCGGAAACGTCAGCCGGCCGCGGCGCGCGGCGCCGTCGTTACCCAGCAGTTGGAAGGACATGCGGCTCATGCGCTTGCTCCGGAGTAAGCGGACGCAGTGCCGCGATGATTCGAAAGAGGACAACGCGGCTCGCCGCGCGCGCGGCCGGACGAGCGCATCACGACGCCTGCGGCCACAGCAGCATCGCATCGCCATACGAGAAGAACCGGTAACGCTCGGCGATCGCGTGTTCGTAGGCGGAAAACACCTGCTCCTTGCCGGCGAACGCCGACACCAGCATCAGCAGCGTGCTTTCGGGCAGATGGAAGTTGGTGATCAGCGCATCGACCGAACGGATCTGATAACCCGGCAGGATGAACAAGCGGGTTTCGCCGGCGAACGGACGCAGTTCGCCGTCGGCGTCGCGGTTGAGGCGGATCGCGCTTTCCAGCGCGCGCACCACGGTCGTGCCGACCGCGATCACGCGGCCGCCGGCGGCGCGGGTGCGGCGGATCTGTTCGACCAGGCCGGCGCCGACGTTGAGCCACTCGCTGTGCATCACGTGCTGATCGAGATGGTCCGCGCGCACCGGCTGGAAGGTGCCGGCGCCCACGTGCAGGGTCACGTGGCCGAATTGCACGCCGCGTTCGCGCAGCCGCTCCAGCAGTTCTTCGTCGAAATGCAGGCCGGCGGTCGGCGCCGCGACCGCGCCGACTTCGCGCGCGAACACGGTCTGGTAGCGCTCGGCGTCGTCGTGCCCGGGTTCGCGCTGGATGTACGGCGGCAGCGGCAGGCGTCCGGCGTGCAGCAGCCATTGCTCCAGCGACTCGGGCACGTGGAAGCGCAGGCGGTAGAACTCGCCCTCGCGGCCGAGCACTTCGGCTTCGCCGCCGGCGTCCAGGGCGATGCGCGCGCCTTCCTTTGGCGACTTGCTCACGCCGAGCTGGGCCCGCGCTTCGCTGCCGCCGAGCAGGCGCTCGATCAGGATTTCGACCCGTCCGCCGGTGCTTTTCTGGCCGAACAGGCGCGCCGGGATGACCCGGGTGTCGTTGAACACCAGCAGGTCGCCGGGCTGCAGCATCTGCGGCAGGTCGCTGAAGACCCGGTCCTCGCGCGCGGCCGGTAGCGGCGGCACGACAAGCAGGCGGCTGGCCGAGCGCTGCGCCAGCGGCGCCTGGGCGATCAGTTCGGGGGGGAGTTCGTAATGGAAATCGGACTTTTTCAAGGAAACCGGAGAGATTGAGCGCGAAGCGCCGCAGCGGCCGAAGCGGTCGGAAACCGGCTAAAACCGAAGGACGCGGGCGGGACACGACGGCGACGGGCGCCGGATTCGGTCTCGGGGAAGGCGGCCATTATCCGGGTGTTGGGGTGGATCGCCAAAAGTTGTCTTGGGGCGTAAGAGCAAATCCCCCCTGCCCCCCTTTTTCAAAGGGGGGAACAGCAAAAGCGGGGTTCGGAGAAACTGGCGACCGTTTTGCCCCTGCGCCCCCATCAAAGCGGGTTCCCCCCTTTGAAAAAGGGGGGCCAGGGGGGATTCGCTCTTAGCTTTTGTTCTTCCTACAACCACCCATTCTGCCGGGCCCGCCGATACGCCTCGATCCGATTGCTGCTGTCGAGCTTGCCGATCGCCTCGGACAGATAATTGCGCACCGTGCCCTGGCTCAGATGCAGGCGCTCGCCGATCTCGGCCGTGGACAGCCCCTCGCCGGCCAGGCGCAGCACCTGCCGCTCGCGCTCGGTCAGCGGGTCTTCGTCGCTCCACGCCGCCACCGCCAGCTGCGGGTCGATCGCCCGGCCGCCGCGATGCACCTGCCGCAGCGCCTCGGCCAATTGCCCGGCCGGCGCGTCCTTGAGCAGATAACCGCGCACGCCCGCGTCCATCGCCCGGCGCAGATACCCGGCGCGGCCGAAGGTGGTGACGATCACCACCCGCGTCGGCATGCCCGAATCGCGCACCCGCATCGCCAGATCGATGCCGGTCATGCCCGGCATCTCGATATCGGTCACCACCATATCGGGCTGGATGCGTTTGACCGCCTCCCAGGCCTGCGCGCCGTCGCCGGCTTCGGCGACGACTTCGATGTCGGGTTCCAGGTTCAGCAACGCGGCCAGCGCGCCGCGCACCAGGGCCTGATCTTCAGCGAGCAACAGACGGATCATGCGGTACCTCGTTCGAGCAGGGCCGGCTCGCGCGCGGCCCCGGGGAGAGTGGCGGCGGGCGCCGGCAAACGCCGCGCGGCGGCCAGCGCCTCGCGCGACACCAGCAGACTCAGGCGGGTGCCTGCGCCGTTCGGACTTTCGATTTCGAGCATGCCGCCGACCGAGCGCAGGCGTTCGCGCATGCCGGTCAGGCCGTGGCCTTCGCCGGATACGCCGCCGCGGCCGTCGTCGGCGATCAGCAGCACGATGCCGCCGCGCGCGTCCTGGGTCAGTTCGACATCGACCCGGCGCGCCCGCGCGTGACGCAGCACGTTGGTCACCGATTCGCGCAAGGCCAGCGCCAGCACCGCTTCGACGTTGAGCGGGATGTCCACCGGCGCGAGCTTGTGGTCCAGGCTGATTTCGCCGCCCAGCAGCGCCAGCCGCGCCGCCGCCAGTTCGGCCTGCAGGCCGTTGGCGCGGATGCCGGCGACGGCTTCGCGCACTTGCGTGAGCGCTTCGCGCGCGACCCGTTCGACTTCGCAGATCTGATCCTGCGCGGCGTTCTTGTCGTGTTCCAGCAAGCGCGCGGCCAACTGCGATTTGAGCACCACCACCGACAGCGTGTGGCCGAGCAGATCGTGCAGGTCGCGGCCGATGCGTTCGCGTTCGGCCAGGCTGGCCAGGCGCCGCACTTCTTCCTGGGTCAGGCGCAACTCGGCGTTGCGGCGCTCGCGCGAGCGCGCGGCCAGCACGCCGGTGAACACGATGGAGCCGACCAGCAGATGGATCATCACGCTGAACACCGGCATGCCTACCGCCGGCAGGGTCATGATCGACTCGACCCCGAAGATCGCGAACAGGCCGATCGCCAGGGCGATGCCGCGGCGCAGCGGCAGGAAGCTGGCGATCATGCCGGCGGCGAAGATCAGATAAGTGCCGCCACCGATGCCGAACGGCACCGTCGCGAATCCCACCGCCGCCACCGCCAGCACCAGCCACAGCCGCAACTTGGCGCCGCCGCGGTAGAACGCCCAGTACATCGGCAGGAACACCAGCACCGAGCAGGTCGCCAGCACGAAGATCCACCACGGCGCCGGCCAGGAAAACAGCGGGATGAAGACGAAGCTCAGATACAGCAGCGACGCCAGATGCCAACCGAGCAGGTTGTCGTGGGTGTCCAGCGGCGGTCCGGGCAGGCGCATGGTCGGAGTCCTGAAGTTCGATCGCGCCCCGCCGAAGCGGGCCTTGATCAATGCATGTACGGCGGGTATTGCAGCCACGTCTTCACCTGTAGGTGTGGAATCGAGGCGTGGCCCACGTGTGGATCTGAATGATTCAGGCACCCCCGTGCCACGATCGATGCGGACTTTAGCGGAGTTCGAAGGCCTCGATCTCGAATGAGAACGGCCCCGGCTCACCGCTCGCGCTCAAGGCGATGGCGCGCAAACGGCTCAGATCGACATTGGGCATGCTCGCCAGCGGCACGCGTACTTGCTGCCATTGCGCGGTGTTTTGAATGATCTGCAGGCCCGGCTGGCCGCTCATGTCGGCGCCGGAGAACACCAGCAGGGTCAGGCTGCGTGCCTGCCCGCGCACGCGAAAACTCAATTCATGCACAGCCCGCGCGTCGGCCGCGCCCAGCGGCACCGAGCCGGGAATGAACATCAGCCCGCCCCAGGGCTGCGCCGCGCCGGCCGCGATCTCGCCCTGGGCCGCGAGCGGAACCGAACCGCCCTCGCCCTGCCCGGCCAGCAGGCGCGCGCTGGACTTGCCGCCCAGGTAGGCGTCGTTGGACGCCATCCAGCTCGGCCCGGGCTTGCCGTCCTTGAACAAGGCCACCGGGCCCGGCTTGACCTGCGGCAGGCCGGCGCCGACCGCGCGCGCGATCGAATAGCCGTTCTTCCAGATCGCGCGGACGGCGCGGGTCGCGGTGATGTCGGTGGTCGGATCGCCATCGACCAGCAGCAGGTCCGCGCGCAGGCCCGGCGCGATGCGGCCGCGATCGTCGAGCTTGAAGCTGCGCGCCGGCACCGAGGTCGCCGCGCGCAGGGCTTCGACCGGGCTCAGGCCGGCGCGCACCAGCAGATCGAGTTCGTTGTGTTCGCTGGCGCCGTGCGCGGTGCCGGGGTTGCCGGCGTCGGTGCCGGCCAGCAGCGGGACGCCGGCGGCATGCAGCGCGCGCACGTTCTCCATCGAATTCCTGAGCCGGTCGGCGACGCCCGCGCCCGCCTTGAAGCCGTTGTCCAACATGGTTTTCTGCGGCGGCTGCAGCCACGGCGCCACGCGCGGATCGGCGGCGAGGCGCGCGCCTTCGCCGCTGCCGGCGACCGAAGCCATCACGGTCAGCGTCGGCACCACGAAGGCCCGGTGGCGCTTGATCTCGGCGATCAGCTTGGGATCGTCGATGCGATCGCCGTTGACGTGAACCAGGCCGTCGGCGCCGGCATCGATCGCCAGCGCGGCCTCTTCTTCCAGCGACACATGCACCACCGCCAGGCGCTTGCGCGCATGCGCTGCCTGGATCGCCGCGCGCAGCGCCGGTTCGCTCAGCGTCGCCATGCGCGCCTTGCCGTGGGCATCGCGCGACTGCTCCAGCACCAGCTTGATGTAGTCCGAACCTTCGTCGATGCGCGCATCGACGAAGGCCTGGGCCTGGGCGGGATCGTCCAGGGTCGGGATCGCGAAACCGTATTCGGTGCCGTGGCCGCCCTTGGCCGTGACCAGGGTGCCGGCCGACCACAGATCGGCCTGCGTGGTCTTGGCGCGGCTTTCGCGTTCGCTCTTGGCCGTCGCCAGCAGATGGTGGTCGGTGAACATGTCCAGTTCGGTGGTCACGCCGAAGCGCAGCGCGTCGCCGCGGGCGTCGCCCCAACTGTGCACGTGCGAGTCGATCAGTCCCGGCAGCAGGGTCTGGCCGGCGCCGTCGAGCACCGGCACGCCGTCGGGCACCTTCACCTTCGCGCCGACCTCGGCGATCAGGCCGTCGCGCACCAGCACCGTCGCCGACGGCAGCACGCGCTCGCCGTCGAACACGCGCACCTGGCGGATCGCGAACTGCAGCGACGGCGCGCTCGCGGACGGATCGGCGGGGGCGGCGGCCGGGGCCGGCGTCTGCGCGGCGGCGGTGGGCGGCTGCGCGGCGAAGGCCGCGGCGCTGGCGAGCAGGCCCAGCAGCAGGCCGACGCTCAGCGCGGTGCGGCGCTGGGTTCGGATCTGGCCGAACCTGGCCGATGTCATCGAATGCATACGGATCTCCATGAAAAGGTACGCCTGCGGCAGCCGTCGGTCACAGGCTGCGCTGCGGGCCGGCGCGCTCTTGCCGGCGCAGGCCTGGGAAAATGGGCTGGTATTGCGAACGACGCGGCGGCGCGCCGCCGGCGCGGCCATGCGCCGGACGCGCCGCCTTGGCGGCCGGGACGTCGCCCGGACCCGGCTGCCGCGCGGCCGCGGCGACGACGCGATGAAAGGGATGGATCGCATTCATGGCCGAACCCCACGCGCTTGCCGGAAGGTGCGGCCACTGTCGGTTTCGCGATCGTTCCGCGTCAGTGCACGAAGACATTCATCGCCGGTGACAAGCGTCACCAGCGGCACGAAACGCGGCCCGGGCGGCCCGTGCGAACCTCCGTACGCAGGGGGTTATCGGCGAACCAAGGACATGATAGACTCACATAAATCATTGAAATGAAACGAAAAATCGTCAAAAGGCTGGGGCCTTACGCAAAAATTTTGCGCGATGTTTCGGGGTTTCAACGAGTTACGCGGGGACTGCGTCCTGGTCCTCTTCGTTCGATGTGAGAGATGGCGCTTGGCAGCTTGGGGGCTGCTGCAACCGCGAGCGTCCAGCCATGAAGGCGGACCGGTCTCCCACGCAACACACGGCACGACGCCGACGACCTTCTGGAGATCGAGATGACCAATTTGCTCAGCCAACTCGCGCCGCTGCGCGCGCACGCCGGCAAGCGCCGCACCGTCGGCCTGGACGACGACACCGTCGCCCGCTTCGCCGTCACCCATCCCGATCTGGGCGAAGCCATCGCCGCCGCCGCCGCCGAGTACGCGCTGGTGCGCGATCTGCACGCCGACCTGCTCGACCTGGACGAAGACGCGCAGATCGACGCCGTCCAGCAGGGCTACGTCAATTTCTATCCCGACGACGGCGTCAACCCGTACATCGCCCTGGCCGCGCGCGGCCCCTGGGTGATCACCCTCAAGGGCGCGGTGCTGCACGACTCCGGCGGCTACGGCATGCTCGGCTTCGGCCACACGCCCTCGGCGGTGATCGCGGCGATGGCCAAGCCGCAGGTGATGGCCAACATCATGACTCCGTCGCTGTCGCAGCTGCGCTTCGAGCGCGCCCTGCGCGCGGCCATCGGCGTGAACCGCGACGGCTGTCCGTACGAGCGCTTCTTCTGCCTGAATTCGGGTTCCGAATCGGTCTCGCTGGCCGCGCGCATCGCCGACGTCAACAGCAAGCTGATGACCGACCCGGGCGCCAGGCACGCCGGCCGCGCGATCAAGCGCGTGGTGGTCAAGGGCAGCTTCCACGGCCGCACCGAGCGCCCGGCGCTGTACTCGGATTCCTCGCGCAAGGCCTACAGCCAGCACCTGGCCAGCTACCGCGGCGAGGATTCGGTGCTCACGGTCGAGCCGTACGACATCGACGCGCTGAAGAAAATCTTCAGCGATGCCGAAGCCAACCACTGGTTCATCGAAGCGATGTTCCTGGAACCGGTGATGGGCGAAGGCGACCCGGGCCGCGGCGTGCCGCCGGCGTTCTATGCCGCCGCGCGCGAACTCACCCGCAACCACGGCTCGCTGCTGCTGGTCGATTCGATCCAGGCCGGCCTGCGCGCCCACGGCGTGCTGTCGATCATCGATTACCCGGGCTTCGAAGGCCTGGACGCGCCGGACATGGAGACCTATTCCAAGGCCCTCAACGCCGGCCAGTACCCGTTGTCGGTGCTCGCCGTCGGCGATCGCGCCGCCTCGCTATACCGCAAGGGCCTGTACGGCAACACCATGACCAGCAACCCGCGCGCGCTCGACGTCGCCGTCGCCGTGCTCGAACACGTCACCCCGGAACTGCGCGCCAACATCCGCGCGCGCGGCGCCGAGGCCATCGCCAAGCTGGAGAAGCTCAAGAGCGAGCTGGGCGGCCTGATCACCAAGGTCCAGGGCACCGGCCTGCTGTTCTCGTGCGAACTCGCCCCGCAGTTCAAGTGCTTCGGCGCCGGTTCGACGGAAGAGTGGTTGCGCGAGCGCGGCATCGGCGTGATCCACGGCGGCGTCAACTCGCTGCGTTTCACCCCGAACTTCACCATCGGCAGCGACGAGCTGGAGCTGCTGGTATCGATGGTCGGCCGCGCCCTGCGCGAAGGCCCGCGCGCGCAGCAGGCCGCGGCGGCCTGACGGCCTTTGGGAGTGAGTGGAGAGGAGCGGGGAGTGAGCGAAAGCCGCTTCTCGCTCTTACTTACTCCTCACTCTGCTTCACTCACTGCTGCTCCAAAGGAGCCCATGGAATGATCCGTTTGTCGAACAAGGAAACCGGCGCCGACATCGGCGAGATCAGTGAAGAAGAGCTGCAGATCCTGGTGGCCGCGCTGGAAGAAGAAGGCAGCAAGGACCAGGACTATTGGATCGACCACGCCGTGGTCGACATGATCGAGATCGATCATCTCAACGCCGGCTCGCTGATCACCGTGCTGCGCGCGGCGATCGGCGGCAGCGATGGGGTCGAGATTCAGTACGTGCGGACGGCCTGAAGCCGATGCGCAGGCCGGCCGCGGCGATGACGCGGCCGGGCTTGCGCGGCCTGCTCCGCTCATGGCGCTCGATCTGATCCAGGCCCGCCACGAGCGCGAGATCCACACCTCGCGCAAGATGTTCGCCATCGACGAGATGCTGCATTCGCAGTTGCTGGCCCGGGCGCAGCCGCGCGGCGAGTATCCGCTGCTGCACAAGTTGCACGACTACTACGCCGATACGGTTTTGTTGCTCGGCGAGCTGCCTCGCTTGCAAGCGGAGCTGACACGGATCAGGGGCAAGTTCACCGATCCCACTCAGGTGCATGAGTTCTCGCGCTTCGTCGAGCAGGCTTTAGCCGACGGCGATAATCTCTACGCCACCGCCGACTGAACTGTCAGCACCGACCATCCCGACCTAGCGGATTCCCCCCTTTGAAAAAGGGGGGCCAGGGGGGATTTGCTTTTGCTTTCCCCGCCGCAGAAGCAACAGCAAAAGCAAATCCCCCGCGCCGCTTCGCGTCGCCGCCCCCTTTTTCAAAGGGGGCAACGGCAGACGCGGCGCGGCGCCGGACCGTCACGCTTGCGCCCCGCCCCGCAACCGTCAATCCTTTGCGGCAACAATCGCCCGTCCCCGCACCCAGGCCGCCCAATGAAAATCGTCGAAGTCCGCCATCCGCTCGTCCAACACAAACTCGGTCTGATGCGCCGCGCCGACAACAGCACCAAGTCGTTCCGCGAGCTGGCTTCGGAAGTCGCGACCCTGCTCACTTACGAAGCCACCGCCGACCTGGAAACCGAGGAGGCTGTGGTAGAAGGCTGGGCCGGGCCGGTCGTCACCCGCCGGATCAAGGGCGCCAAGGTCACCCTGGTGCCGATCCTGCGCGCCGGCCTGGGCATGCTGCCGGGCGTGCTGGAACTGATTCCGGCGGCGAAGGTCGGCGTGGTCGGCCTGCAGCGCGACGAACAGACGCTGCAGCCGGTCGGCTACTACGAAAAACTCACCGGACGCATGGACGAGCGCACCGCGCTGATTCTCGATCCGATGCTCGCCACCGGCGGCAGCCTGATCGCGACGGTGGATCTGCTCAAGAACGCCGGCTGCAAGCGCATCAAGGGGCTGTTCCTGGTCGCGGCGCCGGAAGGGTTGAAGGCGCTGGAGGCGAAGCACCCGGATGTGGAGGTGTTTACCGCGTCGGTGGATGAGCGGCTCAACGAAGTCGGCTACATCCTGCCGGGGTTGGGCGATGCGGGCGATAAGATTTTCGGGACCAAGCATTACGCTTGAAGTGTGGGCTCATGATTTGCTGAGCGAAAAGCATCGGGGCTGAAAGCCCCTCCCACAACAGACGCCGAAGCTACGCAATCTTTTGTGGGAGGGGCTTTCAGCCCCGATGCTTTTCGCTCAGCTCGCGCGAGGCTACCCCCGCCCCTGCCGCCGCTTGCGCAGCCGATACAACACGATCAGCGCCAACACCACCGCCACCGCGAACCACCCCGGCGACCAGCCGCCGGTTTCAGGCTCCGCCGCCACCGGCGCAACAGGCTCGCGCGCCGGCGCCGCGTTCAAGGCCGCCGCGGCGGCCTCCGGGCGCAAACGCCATGCGCCTTCGCGCAATTCCAGCTTGCCCTCCAGCGGCGGCAACCGCAGTTCGCGCCAACTCACGCGCAAATCGCCGATCTGCGGATCGAGCGGATTCTCCGAACTGCCCAGGCCATCGCCCTCGGGCTGAAACGTCGCCGCCAGGTTCGACGGCAAACGGCTGAAATTGGGCCGGAACACCCGCCACTCGCCGATCGCGCGCAACACCTCGCTGCCCAGCGGCTTGCCGTCGAGCGTCGCCGACTCCGACCACCAGCGCCGATTTTCCAGCGGCATGCGCGACGGATTGGCGTGACCGGGTGAGTAACCGCTGGAATCGATCGGCGCCGCGTTCCACACCCGCTCGTAACCGTCGCCCTGCGCGGCGATACCAAACTCGCGCCGCCACTGATACATCTCGACCCGGCGGTCCAGGCCGAACTGCCGCGTCAGCACGCCGAAATCGCGATCGCTCAGCGCCTTGCCGCTGAGCGGTTCGCCCACCGGTTCGCCGTCTTCCGCGTCCTGCGCCCAGGCCGCGCCCGCACAGGCCAGCATCGCGGCCAGCGCGATCGCGCGCCAGCGCCGCGCGGCGCGGCGCGAATTCATGCAGCCAGCGCCCGCGCCTGCAGTTCGGCGACTTCGTGCACGGTGCCGAACTTGCCCTTGTCGTCGCGCACCACCTGCGCCAGCGCGCAACCCGGGTCGTGGGTGAAGAACAGATGCACGTTGCGTTCGAGCTTGTCGCTGAGAAAGGCTTTCTTCTCGTCGATCAGCAGTTCGGCGTTGCGGTCGTAGCCCATGGTGATCGGCACGTGCACCCACGGCCGGCCCGGAATCAGATCGGCGCAGAACACCACGCCGCCGTGCGCCTGTCCCTCGACCTGCTCGGGGCCGACGATCTCGCCCAGCATCAGCCCCGGCGTGTGGCCGTGGCTGTAATGGAAACGCACGCTAGCGCCGAGCAACTTCGAATACTCGCCGTCGACCAGTTCCAGGCGGCCGGTGGCTTCCAGCAGCGCCGGCAGTTCGGCGATGAAACTGGCGCGATCGCGCGGATGCGGCTGCAGCGCGCGCTGGTAGTGCTCACGCCCGACCAGGTACGAGGCATTGGGGAACAACAGACGCGGCGACTGCCCTTCGGCCCACGGCGCGAGCAGTCCGCCGGCATGATCGAAGTGCAGATGCGAAAGCACCACCACGTCGATATCGTCCGGCGCGAAGCCGGCCTTGGCCAGCGAATCGATCAGCACGTGGCGCTCTTCGACCACACCGTAGCGCTCGCGCAGCTTGGGTTCGAAGAACGCGCCGATGCCGGCCTCGAACAACACCGTCTTGCCGGCCAGCGGGCTGGCGAGCAGAGCGCGGCAGGCCAGCTCGATGCGGTTTTGTTCGTCGGGCGGCGACCATTTGGCCCACATCGCCCGCGGCGCGTTGCCGAACATCGCGCCGCCGTCGAGTTTCTGCGAGTTGCCGAGGATCGACCAGAGCTTCATGGCTGCACCGCCCGGGCTGCGGGCATTGGCGGGGGATGGCTCATTTTAGCCGGGATTGGGGATACGGGATTCGGGATTCGTAAAAGCCGTCCGCAAGACAGGCCAAAACTTCAGCTTCGCGAAGCCCTTGCTTCTGCCAATCCCGAATCCCCAATCCCTAATCCCGGCTTCACTGCGGCGTCGCCACGCTAGCGAAGTGAAAAATGAACTCGCCATCGCGGCCATCGGCGGAGACCACGCGCACCGGCGCCAGCGGCTTGTCGGCGACCAGGGTGGCGGTGCCGCTGGCCGACAGCTTGCTGATCAGTCCGGCCGAGCGGCCGTTGATCTTGATCAGCATCTCCTGCCCCGGGACCAGCACCACGCGGCCCATCGACGGGTCGCTGCCGCGCGGAGTGACGTTGCGGCCTTCCTCGGTGTCGATGTAGTCGCGCGAAGGCAGTTCGAACAGATCCTGGCCGCCGGCGCTGACCTGGAACGACCACGAGGTGCTGCCGCTGGTGCCGTCGTTGATCACTTCGATCTTTTCCAGCGTCAGCAGCACCGAATAGCGCGAAGGCGCCTTGGGCAGGTCCGGCTTGACCGCGGCCGTCGCGGCCGGTGTCTGCGTCGTCGGCGCGGACGGCGTCTTGTCCTTGAGGCCGCCGATCTCGCGCACGTTGTTGACCAGCGTGGTCAGAGCGACCAGAAAAGCGACCGCGGCAACCGAAATCGCGGTGACGCGGGTGTACCAAGGCTTGTTCTCGTCGCTCACTGACCTGTTTCCCTTGTCCTTGCCTGGGCTGCTGCCCATGCGGCGCAATCTACTGCACCGCATGGCCGCCGCGCCATCGCGCGGCGGCCGCCGGCGTCAGGGCCGGCTCAGCAGCACCGCGGCCTGGCCGACCGGATTGCGCGGATCGGTGCCGCCGGACAAGGTGTTGTCTTGCTTGTTCCACATCACCGTCTGCAGATTGCCCCAGGGCGATTCGGCGGCGTTGACCTTGTGGCCCATGGCCTGCAGCTTGGCGACGGTGTCGGCGTCGAGCGCGCCGGCTTCGGCCGAGATCACGTCGGGCAGCCACTGGTGATGGATGCGCGGCTGATCGGCGACCTTCTGCGGCGCCAGGCCGGCGTCGTAGGCCAGCACCGCCAGCAGCACCTGGGTGATGATGCGGCTGCCGCCGGGCGCGCCGACCGCGATCACTTTGTCCTTGGACTCCATGAAGCTCGGCGTCATCGAGCTGAGCATGCGCTTGCCCGCTTCCGGTGCGTTGGCGGCGAAGCCCATCACGCCGAAGGCGTTCGGCGTGCCCGGGCGCAGGGCGAAATCGTCCATCTCGTTGTTGAGCAGCACGCCGGTGCCCGGCGCGACCAGGCCCGAGCCGTACAGCAGGTTGACGGTCTGGGTCGCCGAGACGCGGTTGCCGTCGTGATCGATGATCGAGAAGTGCGTGGTCTCGTCGTCTTCCAGCGGCGCCGGCTGGCCCGACAGCAGATCGCTGGGCGTGGCCTTGTCCGGATGGATGGTGGCGCGCAGGCCGGCGGCGTAATCGGCGCTGGTCAGGCGCGCCAGCGGCATCTTCACGAAGTCCGGATCGCCCAGGTAGATGGTGCGGTCGCGATACGCGCGGCGCATGGCCTCGGCGATGATGTGGGTGCGGTGCGCGGGATCGAGCTTGCTCAGGTCCCAGCCTTCGAGAATCTGCAGGATCTCGGCGAAGGCCACGCCGCCCGACGACGGCGGCGGCGCGGTGACGATGTCCCAGCCGCGGTACTTCAGGCGCAGCGGTTCGCGTTCGCGCACCTGGTAGCCGGACAGTTCCTCAGGCTTCCATTGGCCGCCTTCTTCCTTGACCGAGGCGAGCAGCTTTTGCGCGACTTCGCCGCGATAGAAGCCGTCGAAACCCTTGTCGCCCAGCAGTTCCAGCGTGCGCGCCAGATCGGGCTGCTTGAAGATTTCGCCGACCTTGGGCGGATCGCCGTCGGCCAGATAGACCTCGCGCGTACCGCGGTAACGCTCCATCACTTCGCGCCGGCTGCCGTAGCTTTTTTCCAGGCGCGCGTAGACCGGGAAGCCTTCGCGGGCGATGCGGATCGCCGGCGCCAGCGATGTCTTCAGCGGCAACTTGCCGTACTTCTGCGCCAGATGGACCAGCGCCGCCGGCAACCCGGGAATGCCCGCCGACCACGGCCCGTTGACGGAGCGGTCGCGGTTGAGTTCGCCCTTCGCGTCCAGGAACGCCGCCGGCGTCGCCGCGGCCGGCGCGGTTTCGCGCGCGTCCAGGAAGATGTCGCGGTTGGTCTTGGCGTCGTGCAGCAGGAAGAAGCCGCCGCCGCCGATGCCGGAGCTGACCGGTTCGACCACCGACAAGGTCGAGGACACCGCGACCGCCGCATCGAAGGCGTTGCCGCCCTGGCGGACGATCTCCAGACCGGCCTGCGCCGACAGCGCGTGGGCGCTGGCGATCACGGTGCCGGGCGGATGCGCGGCGGCGGACTTCGCCGTCTGAGCCGGCGCGGCCTTGGCGACGGGCGCCTTGGACAGCGCGGGCGCGGCGATCAGCAACAACGAAGCCAGTAAGCAGGCAGACATCAGACCGGCTCGCGGTCGCGGCGCCTTTCGCATCGGGTTCACTCCTGTTGTAGACGGCGCAGCTTTTCGAGCAGCTGCGGTTCGGATTCGACGAACTGCGGGTCCTTGTCGATGCATTCGACCGGGCACACGACCACGCATTGCGGTTCGTCGTAATGGCCCACGCACTCGGTGCAGCGGGCCGGATCGATCACATAGATGCTCTCGCCCTGGGAGATGGCCTGATTGGGACAGGCCGGCTCGCAGACGTCGCAGTTGACGCACAGCTCATTGATCTTCAGCGACATGGGTTCACGGGTGCCGGCGAAACCGCGCGATTCGCTGTACCGGCAAGGCCTTCAGTGTAGGCCCCCCGCCGCGCCCGGCATAGCGGCGAGCCGGGATGCTGCGTGCCGGGGGTGGGCGATTTGGCGGGTGTGGGCGGATTTGTTCATGGATTCGGTGCCCCGCGCTGCCCCCCGTCGCATTGCTGTTCCCCCCTTTGAAAAAGGGGGCTGGGGGGATTCGCTTTTTACGTCAGATCGCCGCGCCCCCGCAAAAGCAAATCCCCCGCGCTGCGGCTTCTCGCGAAACCCACTCTTCACAGGCGCCGCCCCCTTTTTCAAAGGGGGCATCCACTTTCAAAGAGGCACTCACTCCACCAACGAAATCGGGCCGCACAAGGCGGCCCGATCCGGATGCGACTGCAAGCCCGACCGCGCAAGCGGCCGAACCGCGCGCTTACTTCGCTTCGACGAAGATGTAGTTCACGCCGGCCGCGGTCACCGCGGCCTTGACGCGCTCGTTGTCGGCGGCGGCGCCGATGAAGATGAACTTGACGCCCTTCATGGTGGCCGGATCGACCTTGGCGAACGAAGCCACGGCCAGGTCGGCGGTCTTGGTCGAGTCGGGCGAACCGAACGCGACCAGGTTGCCTTCCAGGATGCCGCGCGACATGTCGGCCTGCGACTTCTCCAGCATCAGGTCGTAGTCGCGCTGGAAGGTCGGCGAATCCGGCGCCGGCAGGACGTAGACGTAGGTGCTGCCGTTGACGCCGTCGAGATTGCGCTTGACCACGTCGGTCAGGTACGCGTTCCAGGCGTTTTCGTCGCTGGTCTTGGGCGCCGACAACGCCGCGGCTTCAGCCGCGACCTCCTTCTTCTCCTCTTTCTGGCAGGCAGCCACGAACGGCAGCGCCAGGCAGGCGATCAACAGCAGACGGGAGGAAGTTTTCATCGGTAGGCCCCTTGGGTTCGGTTCGGGTGTGACGTTGAGTGATCAGTTTTTCTTGCGTTGCCACTCGGCCTGCAGCGCTTGCGCCACCGCCGGCGGCACGAAGCCGGAAACGTCGCCGCCCAGGCGCGCGATTTCGCGCACCAGCGAGGACGAAATGAAGCCGTATTGCTCCGCCGGGGTCAGGAACAAGGTCTCGACCTCGGGAATCAGATGGCGGTTCATGCTGGCCAGCTGGAATTCGTATTCGAAGTCCGACACCGCGCGCAGCCCGCGCAGCAGCACGCCGCCGCCGACTTCGGCGACGAAATGCGCCAGCAGGCAATTGAAGCCGCGTACCTCGACATGAGCATGGTGAGCCACCGCCTGCCGCGCCAGGTCCACGCGGGTCGCCAGCGGCAGCGCCGGGCCTTTGCCCGGGCTCTCGGCGACGCCGATGATCATGCGTTCGAACAGCGGCGCGGCGCGATCGACCAGGTCGACGTGACCGTTGGTGATGGGGTCGAACGTGCCGGGATAGACGGCGATGCGGTTGCGGGCCGAGCTCATTCGATGTGTCGTTCACTGCTGGAATGACGGGGAGCGGGTTGAGGCCGCCCCGCCGGATGCGGCGCAGTGTAGCAGCCGTCCGTGCGGCCGGGTCACGGCCCGCCGGACGGCCCGCGGCGCGGTCGCGGCGACGCCCCCGGCCGTCCCGGGCGCGCGCCGCAAACCCGGCGAATCAAGCGTCCATGCGCCGATACAGCGCGTAGCGCACCTCGCGCGTGGCGCCTTCGCGATACGGCGACCACGGCGGCGGCAATGCGACCGCCGTCGCGATCGGCGCTTCCACGTACAGCCAGGCCGAAGGCGCCAGCCTCGGCAACAACGCCGGCCAGACCGCGTCCCACAACCCGGCCGCGAACGGCGGATCGACGAAGGCCAGATCGAAACCGGCCCCGCCCTCGCCCGCCGGCGCCTGTCCGGCCAGCCAGCCCAGCGCGTCGGCCTGGACGATCCGCGCCGCCTCGCCGCCCTGCAGCCGCGCCGCCAGCGCGCGCAGGTTCGCCGCCAGCGCCGGGTCGCGTTCGACCAGCACCGCCGAAGCGGCGCCGCGCGACAGCGCCTCCATGCCCAGCGCGCCGCTGCCGGCGAACAGATCCAGCACGCGCGCGCCCGGCAGCGCCGGCAACAGCCAGTTGAACAGGGTTTCGCGGACCCGGTCGGAGGTCGGGCGCAGGCCCGGCGAATCGGCGACGTCCAGGCGGGTACCGCGCCAGCGCCCGCCGATGATGCGCACCTTGCCGGTCGGGGCGTCGGCGCCGCCCGCGCCGCGCCGGGACGGGCCGATCGGGGGGCCGGGCGGGCCGCGTCGGGAATTGTTCATCGGGACTGTCCGGGGGCCGGTGCTAGCATGTGGAGATTCTCGCGCATGGCCCCATCTCCCGTCTCATGCTCAGTTTTTTCCGCCGCAAGAAAAACGAAACCGCCGCCGAGAAATCCTCCGAGCGCGGCTTCACCACCGAAGAATTGGCCGCCGCGTTTCCCGACGCGCAGGCCGATACGCACGCCGACGCGCAACCCACCCAGGCGCCGTCGCCGGGCCTGGCGCCGCAAGCCGATGCGTCCGCGCCGGTCGCACCGGCACCCAGCCCGCAGGCGTTCGCCGCCGAACCGCCGGTGCCGCCCGAGGTCGTGGCCGCGCTGCACGAAATCGAACCGCCGCTGCCGCAGCCTTCGGCGCCCGCACCGGCACCGGCCGCAACCTTCGCGCCGCCCGCCGCCGCGCCGGACGCGCCTTCGCAGCAGACCATCTCGGCCGAAACCGAGCCGGTCGCGCCGACCGACTACATCGACAAGCCGGCCGCGCCCGCCGGCAAGCAGGGCTGGCGCGACCGCCTGCGTGGCAGTGTGTTCGCGCGCAGCTTCGGCGGCCTGTTCTCGCGCAACCCGCGCCTGGACGACGATCTGCTCGACGAGATCGAAACCGCGCTGATCACCGCCGATGTCGGCGTCGGCGCCACCACCGCCCTGGTCGAAGGCCTGCGCAAGCGCATGAAGTCGCGCGAGTTCGCCGACGCCCAGGCGCTGCTGGGCGCCTTGCGCGCCGAGCTGATCGCGATGCTGCAGCCGGTGGCCAAGCCGCTGGTGATCGACGTCGACGCCAAGCCCTTCGTGCTGCTGACCGTCGGCGTCAACGGCGTCGGCAAGACCACCACCATCGGCAAGCTGGCCAAGCGCTTGCGCGACGAAGGCCGGCCGCTGATGCTCGCCGCCGGCGACACCTTCCGCGCCGCCGCGGTCGCGCAACTGCAAGCCTGGGGCGAACGCAACGGCGTGCCGGTGGTCGCCCAGGGCCAGAACGCCGACGCCGCATCGGTGGCGTTCGACGCGCTGCAGACGGCCAAGGCGCGCGGCACCCAGGTGCTGATCGCCGATACCGCCGGCCGCCTGCACACGCAACAAGGTTTGATGGCCGAGCTGGGCAAGATCCGCCGCGTACTCGGCAAGGTCGATCCGACCGCGCCGCACGAAGTGCTGATGGTGATCGACGGCACCACGGGGCAAAACGCTTTGTCGCAGCTGCGGCAGTTTCATGCCGCCGTGGGCGTAACCGGGTTGGTGGTGACCAAGCTCGACGGCACCGCCAAGGGCGGCGTGGTGTTCGCCCTGGCGCGCGAGTTCGGCATTCCGATCCGCTTCGCCGGCATCGGCGAGCGCCCGGAAGACCTGCGCGTGTTCGACGCGGAAGCCTTCGTCGACGCGCTGCTGCCCGAAGCGCTCGGCGGCTGAGGCGCGATGCCCGCCGAAACGACGGCGCCGCCGCAACGCCGTTCGCGCAAGCGGATCTACATCTTCCTTGCGTTGCTGCTGGCGGCGCTGATCGGCCTGCATTGGCTGTCGCGGCCGAGCCAGGTCAGCTGGATCGTGCTCGCCCAGGCCGGCAATGCGCTCGGCCTTGAGATCAGCGCCGGCGGCGTCAGCGAATACCGACTGCGCGGCACGCCGATGATCGTGGTGCGCGATCTGTCGGTACGCGAGCCCGGCGCGGAAAAACCCTTGCTGCGCGCCGAACGCGCCTATCTGTCCCTGCCCTGGGCGACGATCCGCGCCGCCGGCGATTCGCTCGACATCGAGCGGGTGGAACTCGACGCGCCGCAGATCGATATCGCGGCCTTGAATCACTGGCTGGCCACGCGCCCGCCTTCGACCGAGCCAGTCAAGATTCCGTCCTTGAGCCGCGGCGCGCGGGTCGTTCGCGGACGATTGATCGGCGAAGGCTGGTCGGTGGAAAACTTCGGCGTGGATTTCGCCGAACTCGGCCCGGACAAGCCGGTGCGCGGCCGCCTCAACGGACGCGTGCTCAGCGACGGCGTCGCGATCCCGTTCGATGTGGCCGCGACCTTGCAACGGCCTTCGCTGGCGCGCGGCGTCGGCATGGCCGGGCAAGTCTCGGTCGAAGCCCGGGACTGGACCTTGCCGATGCGCGTGCGGCTCGGCGCCTTGCTGCATTCGGGCTTCGACGGCCTCGGCCTGGATCGTCTGCGCCTGGGCGCGAACGCGCGTTACCGCGCCGGCGATACCGACCTGCCCTTCGTCTACGGCCTGGCCGGTCCGCTGCGTTATCGCGACGGCAAGCTGAGCCTGGCGCCGATGGGCGCGGTGTTGCGCGGCGATGATGCGGCTTCGAATGCATCCGCGGCCCAGGCCTCGGCGCCGAATACCGCGGCGCCCGCAAGCCTGATCCCCGACCTCGACGCCCACGGCAGCTTCGCGTTCGGCGACGCGATGCAACTGCACTGGCAGGGAACGCTCGCCACTTGGCCCGCCGGCTGGCCGGCGCTGCCGCCGCCGCTCGGCCAATCCGATTCGCCGCTGCCGTTCCGGCTCGATTACGAAGGCAAGGCGGATTTCTCCGGTCCCGCCGCGTTGCGGCTGCAACGCGATCAAACCCGTTTCGACGCCAGCTTCCGCCTGCCCGCCGTGCTGCGATGGCTGGACGCGGGCGAAGGCTCGCTGCTGCCGCCCTTGAGCGGACACATGAGTACACCGACGATCGAAATCTCCGGCGCCACCCTGGAAGGCGTCGAGATCGAAATCGAAGACGATCCGCCACAACCCACGGCGCCGACCGCGGCGCGCTGAAAACCGATGACCTCCCGTAGCCAAAGCGCCAACGACTCCGCCCCGACCCGCAGCGGCAAGACCGGCCGCGCGAAGAAAACCGCCGCGCCCGCCGGCGCTGCGCACGCGACCGCCGCCAACGGCGACGACACCTTCGCCAGCCGCCTGCTGGCATGGTTCGACGTCAGCGGCCGCCACGACCTGCCCTGGCAGCATCCGCGCTCGCCGTACCGGGTGTGGCTGTCGGAAATCATGCTGCAACAGACCCAGGTCAAGACCGCGGCACCGTACTTCGAACGCTTCGTCGCCGCCTTGCCGAATGTGCCCGCGCTCGCCGCCGCTTCGCTCGACACCGTGCTCGGGCTGTGGTCGGGCCTGGGCTATTACGCCCGCGCGCGCAACCTGCACGCCGCGGCGAAATATTGCGTCGAGCACCACGGCGGCGATCTGCCGCGCGACCTCGACGCGCTGACCGCGCTGCCCGGCATCGGCCGCAGCACCGCCGCGGCGATCGCTTCGCAGGCCTGGGGCGATCGCCACGCGATTCTCGACGGCAACGTCAAGCGCGTGCTCAGCCGCTATCACGGCATCGACGGCTATCCCGGCCTGCCGGCGGTGGAACGGCAACTGTGGACGCTGGCCGAATCGCATCTGCCGCACGAGCGCATGACCGACTACACCCAGGCGCAGATGGATCTGGGCGCGACCTTGTGCACGCGCGCCGATCCGTCCTGCATCCTGTGTCCGCTGCAGCACGATTGCCTCGCCCGCATCGAGGGCCGCGTCGCCGAACTGCCGGTGCCCAAGCCCGGCAAGGTTCCGCCGCAGCGTTATGCGCAGGTGCTGTGGCTGCTCGATCGCGACGGCCGCGTGTTGCTGCAACGGCGGCCGCCGGCCGGCATCTGGGCCTCGCTGTGGACCTTGCCGCAAAGCGACGACGAAGCCCAGGCCGCGCGATGGTTCGGCGCGCACGTGCGCGGCGAATTCGCCGACGGCGCGGCGCTGGCGCCGGTCGCGCACGCCTTCAGCCACTACAAGCTGGAATTGCAGCCGCGACGCTGGCGCGAAGTCGCCTTGCGCGACGCGGTCGGCGACAATGACGACTTGCGCTGGTTCGCGCGCGATGAACTCGCCTCGCTCGGCATTCCCGCGCCGATCCGCAAACTGATCGAATCCTGACCGCGGCCGCCGCGGCCACCTCCACCGTTCACCTCAACAGGATGTCCCCATGAGCCGCAGCGTTTTCTGCCAGTACGAACAGCGCGAGACCGAAGGCCTCGACTTCGTTCCTTGGCCCGGCGAACTGGGCAAGCGCGTTTACGCCAACATCGGCAAACCCGCCTGGGCGGCGTGGCTGGCGCACCAGACCATGTTGATCAACGAAAACCGGCTCTCGCCGCTGGACCCCAAGCACCGCGCTTTCCTGGAAGCGGAGATGGAGAAGTTCCTGTTCGGCGGCGGCGCCGAGAAGCCGGCCGGTTACGTGCCCGAGGCCTGAACAGCGGTTGCGTCGCGATCATTAGTTCGCGCCGCTCCAATCTGCGACCCAGTACCCCACCTCGGCACCTCAGCGCGCGAGCGGTTTCGTGTAGAACCAGGATTCCGGTCGCGACCGGAAACCAGGCACGTACTTCACGCCATCAAGGAGAGGCCGATGTTCAAGACGAACAAAGCGCGGATGCGCACGCTGTCGCTGTCCCTGCTCGCCGCCGGTCTGGCCGTAACGGCCGCCGCCTACGCGTTGCCGGTACCGAACAACGACGAAAGCTACAACTTCACGTTCTACTCCGACGCCAGCCGCACGGTGGTCGTCGGCGAGCGTATCTACGGCAACTGCGGCGACCCGTATTCCTGGGGCCGCATGACGCCCTGGTCGAGTTACTACAAGACCACCTGCACGCCTCCCTGAGCCGGTTCGCCCGGCTCATCCATCGCAGTTCAGACCACTGCCCGGCGCCGCTGTCGCCGACACGCGAGGCGCGCGCGGGCAGGCCACAAGGAGAGTTGTCATGTCTGAAGTCACGCAATCGTCCAAGCGCAAACTGTCGCTGATCCTGCTCGCCGCCGGCATGGCGGTATCGCTGGCCGCCGCCGCGCTGCCGCATGCGGGCCCGGGCCAGGGTTACGTCTTCATCTATTACTCCGACGCCAGCCACAGCGAAGAAGTCGGCGGCATGGGCTACGGCCATTGCGGCGAGCCCTTCAATTGGGGAACGCGCACGCGCTACTTCACCTACGCCCAGTTGAATTGTAACCCCAATCCCTGAGCCGCGCGCCGATCGCACCTCGCCGCGTCGGCGCCGCCGCGCGCCGCCCGCGACCCAAAGCCCGGCGCATGCGCCGGGCTTTGGGTTTCCGCGATGACGACAACCTTCAGTGGCCCTCGCCGATGCCGAACGCGGGCGGATAGCTCACCCGTCCCGATTCGCCGCGCAGCGCGCCTTCGACCAGTTCCAGCGCCATGAACGCCTCGCCGGAAAACGGCGCGGCGAGTTTGGCCGCCAACGCCGCGCTGAAGCCGAAGCGCGGGTAGTAGGCCGGATGCCCGAGCACGACCACCGCTTCGAAACCGCTGTGCGCCAGACGCGCGAGCGCTTCGCGGATCAGCATCGATCCCACGCCCGTGCTCTGGTAATCCGGACGCACCGACACCGGCGCCAGGCACAGCGCATCGACCTCGCGGCCGTCCACGCTCACCGCCAAGGCGGTGAACAGCGCGTGGCCGACCACTTGCCCATCTTCGACCGCCTCCAGCGACAACCGCACCAGCCCGTCTTCGCGCAGACGATCGACCAGCTCGGCCTCTTCGTCGCCGCCGAACGCGGCCTGGGTGACCGCGCGGATCTGCGCGCGGTGCGATTCGTTTTCGATCAGAACTTGCATATCGTCCTCCTGCCCGCACGCGGGCGCCGGATCGCGGACAGCACTGAACATCAGCAGGCTCAGCATGCCGGTCACCTATTGTCGTATTGGGGACGCACGACCTGCCGTCCCAGATGGGTGATGCGATACGGGCCGCTGTCGCTGGAAGCGATCAACTGGCGCCGCTTGAGTTTTTGGAACACCGTCAGCGAGCAATCCGCGAGACGCAATCCGTCGCGGTTGTAGCAATCGATAGCGACGATGCGCGCGCCGTCATCGGCGCGGCGATGGTGGATTTCCCCACCCTGAGCCAGCGCGTGCAGGACGCGCTGCTCCAACTTGGAAATATTCATTCGACATGTCGGTTGTAGCCGGAACGAACGCGACGACGCGCACCCGCTTTGCGCGGATGGCGAACAGACTCGACGCGTTACCCACCTTCACGAAAGCGAAGGATTAGCGGGTGGCTACACTCTCAGACATGGTATCCCTCTGGGCCCGCCGGTCGGCGGTGATTGGGGAAGCGGAACGTAATGGGTCGGCGCGGCCATGTCAACCGCGTGCGGCCGCCGGCGGGCGCGGCCGTGCGGCGGAATGTTCGCCGCGCGCGATTCGCGGCGTCGAAAACGCGCGGGGCGATCGAGCGCGACAGCTTCGACGATCGACGCGAATGCGAGCGTGCACGAACACGCGCGCTCCGACCCACCGCATATGTTTACCGAGCCCATAAAAAGAAACAAAACGCGAAAAGAGAAAACAAACGGCCATGCCGATATTTCGCGCGAATTTTTTCTTCGCCGAAACATTTTCCGTCGTTTTCCCGAGGGGAAACGCGTAATCCGGCGCGAATCAAAACCGCGCGCGCGACCCAATACTCAATTCATAGAAGCTGTCTGTTGCACTAAACAAAAGCGCGGAGTTTGCGCCTCGCTTTACCGCCGCTTGTCACGTTATTGGAACCGCCGAAGCGATAAAAAGCTTTTCAATATCGACGCTGCCGCGAACGACGCCGCAGCGATGTCCGCGAGACAAGAACACCGCTTCGACTTCAATCAGGGGGACCACATGGCCGCAACGACGCGCCTTCCTAAGGTATTGTTTGGCGGCATCGCGGTGATTCTCATCGCCCTGGCGTGGAAGCCTTGGAGCCAGAACCGGCAAAGCGAAGACCAGGTCCCGACGCCCTCCGCCAGCGCGCTGTCTACCGATCCCACTGCGTCCGATGCCGCATCGGCCGGCCACAGCCCCAACACCGGCACCACCGCGCCCAGCGCGCAAACCCTCGCCGCCGAACGCGCGCGCAACATCTCCAGCCAGGCGCAGCCGCCGCGCACCTACACGGGTCCCGACGGCAAGCAGCACGAGATCGTCTACAACCAGGGCCTGAACCTCTCGCCCGGCACGCGCGAACAACTCAAGAGACAGTTGCTCGCTCAGATGCAGCAGCATCCCGATGCGGTGTCCCGCATCTACGCGATCAGCAAAGACGATATCGCAGCCGTCGTCGCCGGCACCAAACCCTTCCCCGACGAGTTGCTTAATCAATAAGCGGACTCAGGCGTCGGCGGCGACGAACAGTGCGTTAGCCCGGACACCGGCTCGATAACGGCCGGGTTGGAGCGACCATCCATGAGCATGCGCTCATGGCCTTTATGGACGAAAGAGGATTTCTGCTATGAAAGCCTATAAGTATTGCGTGTTGGCCACGGCATTGATGAGCGCCAACGCGCTCGCGCAGAGCACCGACGGTTACGGCACCACCATTCGGGTTCCGCTCACGGTCAACAGCGGCACGTATTCGTCGACGTTGTTCGTGCGCAACGGCGGCAGCGACACCGCCAGCGTCAAGGTGACCTATTACGGTGCACCAGGAACGCCGTACGCCGGCGAACGCCCCTGCACGACGCTGAGCATCGCTCCGGGCGCGGTCTCGGAAAACTCCCTCGCCTCGTTGTGCGGCGTGCCGGTCAGCCCGACCAGCAACTACGGCCAGTTGTCGTTCGTCGAACAAAGCGCGGCGAATGTTCCGATCTCCGTCTATTCCCGCATTCAGGCCATCAGCGGCCTGGGCTTCTCCGTGGAAGGCTTCAAGATCGGTTCGCTGACCGGCGGCGCCAGCACCTCCAGCGTTTCCGGCCTGCGCCGCCAGGCCGCCGCGCCGGGCTTTCAGTCCAACTGCTTCGTCGGTTCCGTCGGCGAACCGGTGACGGTGACCTGGTCGCTGCGCACCGCCGGCGGCGCCGCGCTCGGCACGCCGCAAACCACGAACCTGAGCACCAACGAGACCATCCGTTTCCTCGATGTGTTCAGCGCCGCCGGCGCGCCGGCCGGCGACTACAGCAACGTGCAAGCGGTGTTCAGCGAAACCACGGCCGGTTCCAATCCGGGTTTCGTCGCCTATTGCACCACGCAGGAAAACGTCAGCTTCGACGGCGATTTCCGCATCGCGAAGGAAGCCGATCCGGACGACCTGCGTTCGAAGAAGGTCGGCGTCTCCACCTCCAGCGCGCTGGGCGCGGTGCTCGGCCTGGCCAGCGGCCAGGATCAGTTCGGCCTGTATCTGCAGCATCCGGACTGGGTGCAGTGCCGGATCAACGGCACCAACGCCCCGCAACTGGAAATGCGCCTGGAAGATCCGCAGGGCAACGTGGTCGCCGGCGGCAACAACATCAGCTCGTTCCAGAAGGTGTACCTGGGCGAAAAGAGCACGCGCAACAACGGCGTGAGCGGCCTGTGGACGCTCAAGGTCGAGTCGCGCAACCTGCTGTCGTTTTCGTTGCCTTACGGCGTGACGTGCGAAACCGGCAACGGCTCCAATCCGCCGCTGCTGGTCAACCACTCGATAATCGAAGAGTTCTGATCGCATACCTGGCGACATAGCATCGGGCTCCGCCTGCCTGGCAGGCGGAGCCCGCTTCGCGCCCGACGCATTACGTTATCGGCGCCACGCGCCCCAGGCGAAGCTGATCGCGGCGAACGCCGCCTCGGCGAAGGTGATCGCGACCCGCCAGGCCAAGGCCAACATCGCCGCGTTGCCGGCGCCGATCAACGGACTCAGGCACCAGAACAGACCGGCCTCGCGTACACCCAGTCCGGCCGGCACCAATACCGCGGCGACGCCGGCCAATCCGGCGAAACACAGCGCCGCCGCCAATTGCAGCCCGCCCAGCCGCAAACCGAAGCCGTTCACCAGCACCGCGAACGCGGCGCACATGGCCAGATACCCGGCGAACTGCAATAACCAGACCTTGGCGATCGTCGCCGTCGCCGGCCGCGCCGCGTTCCAGCCCGCCAGACTGCGCGGCAGTCGCGAGGCGATGAAGTCCGGCAGGCGCGCCCACACCGCGATCGCGGTCAACGCCACGGCGAACGCCACGAACGCGACCTGAAACATCAGCCCCAAATCCGCCGGCAGCGCCGCCGGCGCCGCGACCGCCGCGATCAAGGCGCTGATGCCCAGCGACAGCAACTGTTCGCGCACGAACAAGGCGAAGGTGTCGCCGACGCCGCGCTCGTTGGCATACAACATGCCGCGCGCCACGCCCTGCCAGATCTTGCCCGGCAGGTACTTGGCCAGCAGACTCTGGCCCCATCGCAACTGATCGCCGAGGATGTGTTCGGCAACGAATCGTCCGCGCGCGAACACGTGCCAGCCCAGGCCGAACAACACCTGCATCGACAGGCACAGCAGCAACACCGCGAGCAGATCCAGCGCCCCGAGCTGACGCCACAGCGGCAGCCATTGATCCTGGCGCGTCCACGCTTGCCAGGCGACCAGCGCCAGGGCGATCAGGCCCAGAACCCAGCCCAGGCCCCTGGAGAAACCCGAGGCGGTCTTAGACCAGCTCATCCAGCCGCTCGGCATAACGCAAGCCCATCGCGCGCCATGAGCAATGCGTCGCGACGAACGCACGCGCGGCATCGCCGCGTTCGCGCAGACGGCGGGGATCGGCAAGCAGCGCGGTGATCGCGGAGAACCAGGCCTCGGCGTCCTGCGGCGGCAACAGCGCGCCGATATCGGCATGGCCGACGGCGTCGCGCAGGCCTTCCAGATCCGCGGCCAGGACATAGCGCCGGCTCATGGCCGCCTCCAGCGCGACCAGGCCGAAGCCTTCCGGATCGCCTTCGACGCGGCGATTGGGCATCAGCACCAGATCGCATTCGTCCAGGCGCCGCGCTTTCTGCGCTTCGTCCACATCGCCCCACAATCGCACCTTGTCGCCGAGCTGCGCCTGCGCGATCGCCTGTTCGATCGCCGCGCGCTCCGGGCCGTCGCCGACGATGTCCAGACGCAGGTCGGCGTTCCATGCGCCCAAACGCGGCATGAGCCGCTGCACGAACCACAGCGCGCCCTTGCGCCGCACCAGCCGTCCGAGGATCAGCAGGCGCAACCCGGGCTCCCGCGCGAGCGCCGGGGTGTCGGCCGGCGCGGACACGCCCGGAACGATCACGGCGCATTGCGCGGCTGCGATACCTCGGCCGAGCAACCGATCGCGCACGAAACGGCTGATGCACAGGTATGCATCCAGGCGTCGCCAGAAAAATCGGCGCAGATACCATTGATACACCGGATTCGGATAAGTGACGTCGAGCCCGTGCACCACCGCCGCGACCGGCACGCCGGCCCAGCGCGCCGGCACCGCCAGCAGCGACAGCACCGGATCGCCGATCAGCACGACCCGCACTCGCCGGCGCAGCAGGCCCCAACACAATCGCAACAGCGCCCACGCCACGAACAGCGGCAATCCCCATTGCCCGGCCCACCAGCGCACCAGGGTCAACGGCCGCAACGCCGCCAGTTCGGCGGCGATGTGATAACTGAGCTGCTGCATCCCGCCGCGCGAGGGCGGGAACTTGCGCGTGACATACCAAACCGGCTTCAAGGCATCGGCCGCCATTCGGCGCGACGCCGGCTCTGCTGCTGTTCTTCCAGCAAGCGCCGGTTGACCGCGAGCTGGTTCGCCAACAAGCCCACCGCGCCGCCGATCGTGCCGACCATGATCAGCATCGCCGCCAGGATCAGCGACTGGATGTGGCCGTCGCCCTGGCCGTAGAAATAGTCGAAGGTGAATTTCGCGCCGATCGAGATACCCAGCAAGGCGCACAGCACCGACGGCAGCATGAAGAATTCCAGTGGACGATAGATCAGGAACGATCGCAGGATCGTCAGCACCGAGCGGGCGATGTACTCCGGAACGCTGCGGATCAGCCGCGACGGGCGCGTCGGCGGATTGACCTCCACCGGCACCGACTTGATGCGAAGCCCGGTCTGTCCGGCCTGGATCAAGGTCTCCAGGGTGTAGGTGTAGCGCGAGTAGACGTTGAGCCGCATCGCCGCATCGCGGCTGTAGGCGCGAAAGCCGCTGGTGGCGTCGTCGATGCGCACGTTCGACACCGCCCGCACCACCGCGCTGCCCAGGCGCTGCAGCCGTTTCTTCCACCACGGGAAATGGGCGATGCGCTCGATCGGCCGGCAACCCACCACGATGTCGGCGCGCCCGGCCAGGATGTCGGCGACCAGCGCCGGAATCGCCGCGGCGTCGTATTGGTTGTCGCCGTCGACGTTGACGATGATGTCGGCGCCGCGGCGGCAGGCCGCTTCCAGACCGATCGAGAACGCATTGGCCAGGCCGCGGTTCTCCGGCAGGCGCAGTACCGCGTGCACGCCGTGTTCCAGCGCGACCTCGGTCGTATCGTCGGAGGAACCGTCGTCGATCACCAGCCACTCCACCTCGTGCACGCCGTGCAGGAACGCCGGCAGCGCCGCCAGGGTTTCGGGCAGTTGCTCGGCCTCATCGCGGCAGGGAATCTGGATCACCACCTTGATCGGCTTGCGGAACTCGCCCGGCACCGCCGCCGGCGCGGTCTCGACGACGCCAGGGTGCCCGGACCGCCACGTTTCGATGTCGTGCGTGCGAAACAATCTGCGTGCGTTCATAGGGCGAACTCCTGTCAGATGCCGCGACGAAAGCCTCGCCGCCGGCCTGCCGATAGAACAAACTGCCTTGCTTCATGCGCACGCAAGATCGGGACGCGGGCGGACAACGCCGCCTCATGGCTCGATCTTGCTGATGCTCCAGTCGCTGCGTTCCTCGTGAGTGCCGCGCGCCAGCGGAACCACCGAGGTTTTGCGGCGCAATCGTTGGATGGGCACGTCGGCCAGCCAGGTCGCGCCGCGTTCGCCGAAACTCATTCCCTTGGGGTGAACGACCCAGCAACCCTGCTCGACGCGTCCGGCGACGCGCGGACACACTCCGGTCCAATCGAACTGCCCGACGACCGTGAGCGGCACGACGCGGCGGCCGAAGCCGGTCAACAGCGCGCTCGCCAAGGGGCCGGAGCCCACCACGTAACTGACGCGATCGTCCGGCAAACGCCGCGCGATTTCCCCGATCTGCGCGACCATGCCGGCATCCTCGCGCAGCCGCAGCGTTTCGCGCTGCTGCAGCAGCAGATGCGCGCTGACGGCGACGGTGACCAGGCCGACCGCGGCATGCACGTAAGGGCCGCGCCAACGCCGCGACAGCATCGCGCAGGCGATCGCGGCCAACACCGCGGCGGCGGGGAACACGGTCGGCACCCAGCGCCGCGCGGCCCAGATGTGATCCGGCGAGACCATCGGCCGCGACAGGTACACCAGCGCCGGAATCAGCAGGAACACCAGCGCCCAGCCCTTGATCGGACTCACTGCGCCGTTCAAGACCGCGCGCAATCCCATCGCCGCGCCCAACGCCGCGGCCACGACCACCGGCCACGACAGATAGGCGGCGACACTGAGCACGCTGGCTTCGCGGTAGTCGCGCTGACCGTTCAACTGCGGCACCAGCTTCGATTCGATCAGCGCATAAGGTTGCAAATGCGGGCGTATCCAGACGGCATAGGCGAACAAGGCCACGACCACGAACGCCACCGTTCCCGCCGAATTGCGCACCACCGCCTTGGACAAGCGCAGCGCACGCACCCGTTGCAGAACTACCGTCGCGCAGGCCAACACCGCGGTGGCGATCACGGCGGCTTTCACCAGATCGAACAAGCCGGCCAGATACGGCTGCACGAACACCTGGAAATAGCCGAGCCCCAGCGACACCGCCGCCAGGCATCCCATGCCCATGCCCGCCAAGGCGGGATTGGAGGCCAGGCCGCGCCGCGAGCGATCGACAAACACCGCCGCGAGACAAGCCGCGCCGACCGCCAGCGGAAACACCACCGCGTCGATCCGCACCAGCGCGCTCGCGCCGATCAGTCCGCCGGCGAGCAGGCCCAGATTGCGCGAGCGCCACGTCATCGCGATCATCGCCGCGAGCAGGCCGTTGAGCACGAACCAGCTGCACAGCGGCTCGCTCAGGCAGTTTCGCGATATCCACACCTGCGCCGGCTGGAACGCGAACACCGCCAGCGCCGGAATCGCCCAGACCCGCCGCGCCGGCGTCAACATCCGCCGCGCCAAGGCATACAGCGCCATGCAATTGAGCAGGCCCAGCACGGCGTTGAAGCGGAAGATTCCTTGCGGGCCGAGCGTCGCCGCCAGCGTCGCCATCCACACCGGCGTCGCGGAGGAAAACTGGAACGCCCAGCGCGAGCCGGTGGGATAGATACCGGGCAGTTCCGCCGCGCGGCCTTGTTCGATCGCCAGCATGCCCGGTTCCGCCGCCAGCCCCATCCCCGCCAGATCCACCGCCGAGCCGCCAGTACGCAACAGATGCAGCGCGTGCTGGGCGTAGATGCCCTCGTCGCGTTCGCCCAGCAGGCTCTCCTTGGGAAAAAACGCGTACAGGCCCGTGGCCGCGGCCAGGATCGCGACGACGGCCAAGCCGCTGAGCGCCGACGCGCCGCGCAGGCGGATGTGTTTGAGGCGATCGAGAGCCTGGGTCCAAGCCCGATTGCGAACGCTCCACACCGCCAGCGCGATCCAGCCGGCGGCGCCGATCCAGGTCGGCGCGAACAGGCCCATCGCGGCCAGGGCCATCAGCAAGACGGTGGCGATCGCGCTGCCGGTGCAAATCACGATCAAGACGTTGCGACGAAGATGCCGGGCATCGTGGCCGGTCAGGGCGAGCGTCCCTGCGCCCAATGGGTAGACCGCCAACCAAACGCCGAGCTCCGCCAGCGCCTTCAGATATTCCATTGAATGCCCCCTCAATAGGATATCGAGTCTACGCAGCGTGCCACTGGTGAACTGCCCAGCACGTCAAGCTTCCTTATCGATCACGCGCGCGTGGGCAGCTCGGGGGCGGTGGTCACAGTTGACCGTGTCGGCGCGGGTTCGCGTCGAGTAATGCCGGCGTCGCGGCTGGATAAATTTTGGCCATGTCCGTGAGGGAGGCCGCGATTGTTTGCCCAGTCTGGCCGATGCGTTCGTGCAACGTCGGCACGTCGCGGCCGTGCCGCGTCGGCGCGGCATGCCGCCGCTGGCGGCGATGGAAAGATCGCGGATAACGCGGGCGACCCTACCTGCCCTGTCGCCGGGCCCGGCATGCCGCCACGCAGTGCGTATTCGCCCGCCGGGGCGAGGCTACTTCGCCCCGCGAAGCTGTTCCAGATCGACGTTGATCCGCACGCACACGCTGGTGGGCACCTCGACGCAGTCGATCAGGTCGTACTTGCTGATCAACGCCATCCCGTCCCGGCCCATCGATCTGAGCGCGGCTTCAAGTTCGTGTTTGTAGCGCGCCCATGTCGTCACCTGCGGCGTGGCGCTGACGTTGATGGGGCGGCCAAGAATCTCGATCTGCATAGTTGCCTCAATGGTCTGAAAACAGGTGGCCGGTTCCAGGCGCTCACCATCCAGTGGCGCGGGCGATGCCCAGAAGCACGAGCCCCGCGGCCGGCGTCGTCCAATTGGAACCAGCATGGCCGATCGGTTGCGATTGCAATATCGAACGCCGTCCCGACCCAGGTTGGAGGGAAGGAATGGTCCCGCAGATAGATCATCAGCATCCGGGTGCCGCGGCGCACGTCTGGCGCGGGCTGCGCGCGACCGCATCCGGGGACATGAAGTTTGCCGGGCGTCGCGGCAGGCTCGGAATCCGCTTCGCGGCCCGTGGCCCGACCTTCGTTCTGTGCACACTGCACCGCCAACGCATCGCCGCGATGCGCAAGGCAAGCGATGAATCCGGGCACAGCGTGCGATGTTCTTTCGTTATAGATACGTAACACTCCAACGCATTGCACGAGGAGCAAGCTGCAACCACCCTAACAGGTCACGATCTCAAGCGCAGACGCGCTGTCGGTCGCCGAAGCGACCGATCCAAGCGCCTACGCGGCCCTGGGCGATTGCGTTTCGCTCACCTAGCTACTGTAGAGGTCGTTCATGACGACAGTGCAGGCCTGCTGCAGCGTCGTCTTCGCGTGCCGCACCGCTTCGTTGCGCGCGCCCAGCCTCGGCCAGACCTGCCCAAGGCTGGCGGCACGCGTCGGCGCGTCCTGGGATGCGTTGCTGCACAAGCCCGCACCCAACTTCCGGCGCGCCTTCACTGTTTTCGATCGCCGCCGCAAACGAGATGCCTATCACCTAACAAGGCGAACGCGGGCCCGACTGAATATTCATGGCGCGGCGCGCAGCGAACCCGCCGCGGGGCCGGGCCGATCATCGGCGCGCGCGAAGCGCTTCAGCGGGCACGTTGCAATTCCGCATCATCCGCGGCCGCGCGATCCGGCGGCGCCGGATGCGGTCCGCCGACGGAATGCGCAATCGGTAATCAGTTTGGTATAAGGGCGGCGGGGACGTTGAAAGCGGCAGTTGACCCGAAGTTGAGCAACCTGCATCCGGGAGGTCTTATGGCCATCAGGAATTCGGGCTGGACGATCTCAGCCGTGAACGGCGACGGCTGGCCTTGCCTGCTCACCTGCATCCGCCAGGTCGAGGTCACGGTACTGGCCGACGGCAGCGAGCAGATCAAGCAGATTTCCCTGCAGATCCGCGATCCCAGGGGGGTCGTGCTGCGGCCGAAATCGCCGGGCATCTTCGTCAACGACTTCGACGCGGTGACTTACTGGTCGGCCGATCTGCAGGCGCCGTAGCCGCCGCGGCGCTCATGGCTGCAGCGCCGGACGCAGGCCGCCGCCGCCCCGGCTCCGGCGAGCCGCCGGGAACAGCATCGCGATCGCCGCCGCCGCCAGCCCCATCGCCATCGAACCCACATAGAGCCAGATGTAACTGCCGTAGCGGTCGTACAGCCAGCCGCCGATCAGCGGCCCCAGCGCCATGCCCAGGCTCGACAGCAGGGTCGCCGCGCCCAGCACGGTACCGAGGATGCGCGGGCTGAACGCGTCGCGGGCGAGCGAGGCGTAGAGCGGCATGGTGCCGCCGTAGGCCATGCCGAACACGATCGCCACCGCGTAGAAGCCGTCGAGCTGGTTCACGGCCAGATACGACACCGCCGCGAGCCCCTGCACCAGCAAGCCCGCCACCAGCACCGGCTTGGCGCCCCAGCGGTCGGCCAGCACGCCGAACAACAAGCGCCCGCCCAGCCCGGCGGCGCCTTCCATGCTGTAGATCGTCACCGCCGCCGTCACCGACAGGCCGCAGCCCACCGCGTAGCTGACGGTGTGGAAGATCGGCCCCGAATGCGCGGCGCAGCAGGCGAAGAACGCTCCCGCCAGTACGATGAAAGGCTTTGATCGCAGCGCCTGCCCGGCGCTCATCGATTCGCCGGCGGCGACGCTCTCGGCCGCGGCCGCGGCCATCGGCACCGTGCGCACGAACCACACCGCCGGCAAGGTCAGCGCCCAGGCCAGCACGCCGACGATCATCAAGGTGCTGCGCCAGTCGTAGTGCGTCACCAGCCAGGCCACCAGCGGCGACAGCGTCATCGGCGCCACGCCCATGCCGGCCGAGACCAGCGATATCGCCAGATTGCGGCGACGCTCGAACGAGGCGGCGGTGGCGGCGATGACCGGGGCGAGAAAACTGGCCGCGGCCGCGCCGAGCAAGACACCGTAGGTCAGCTGGAATTGCAGCAGGCTGCCGGCGCGGCTGGCCAGCACGCAGGCCAGCCCCAGCAGCACCGAGCCGGCCAGCACGACCACCCTGGGCCCGAAGCGGTCGCTCAGGATGCCCCAGCCGAAACCGGCGAAGCCCATGCTGAGGAAGGCCAAGGTCATCGCGCTGGACAAGCCGGCGCGCGACCAACCGGTGGCGGCGCTCATCGGCTGCAGCAGCACCGCCAGCGAGAACACCGCGCCGATCGCCACGCAGCCCATCAGGGCGCCGGCGGCGACCAGGGGCCAATTGCGATCCAGGGAAACGGAAGAGGCAGTCGTGGGGCGGTTCATGCGCGCAAATCCTCGGCGGGTTCCTACACGACGAAGCAGGACGGCCGGAATCGACATCGCAGTCGCTGGACCTGGCACAAGTTCATTGGCGCGCCGTCGTCGGCAACCGGGGGCCGGCGCTCGCAATCGCTGCATGCGAGCCCAGGCGCTTTTCGCCGGGCCCGGCCTAGCCGCCGCGCGCGAATATGGATGCTCAGGTTTCGACTCGGCGCCGCGTTCGCGTGCCCTCGCCGTCGCGATGCGGCGGGCAATCTGCGCAGCGGCAAGGCTTGTCGCCGCGCAGGAGAAACCCTTATCCGGCGATCATGCCGTCGACGCGACTTTCCGAACGCAGAACGGCAACCCGACTGCCGGGCTCGCTTCAGCTGAAGCCTCAGCCGCTCAGCGTTTTCTCAAGAGCGGCCCTGAGTTCAAGCGGCAGCGGTACCGGCCGCATCGTCTGCGGCGACACGGTGACCTGCGTGATCGTGCCGCGGAAGGTGGCGATACCCTCGGCGTTGGCGGCGCGGACCGACAGGGTGAATGAGTGCTCGCCCACGCGTTCCACCGACACGTCGATATCGATCGCCTCGTCCCAGGTCATCGGATGCAGGAATTCGATCGACAGGGCACGCGCGGGCGGAAGAACGCCCATGCCGAACAGCCGCCGCGCCGCCGGCCCGCCGAGCGCCTGCGACAGGAAGGCGAGCCCCGCCTCCACGACGAAGTGAGCGATGCGAGGCGTGTACACCACTCCACCCGGATCGCAGTCGCCAAACAGGATGACCCGGCTGGTTCGCAACGGCATGGCGGACTTCCGTGGTGTTGGATACGACAGCCTAGCTAACCACGAGCCGGCTGCAAGCTCACTTCGCGCGCGGGCCGTCGATACCCCAGCCGGCGGCGGTGCACAGCGCATCGAACTCGTGCGCGAGATCGGCAAGGGCGATCGCGCCCAACTTCTCGATCAGCAGCGCTTCGGCCTGGCGCAGCACGTCGTCGAGCGCGGCATTGACGACGCGCTCGACCGCGCATTCGGGATTCGCGCTCTCATTGCCGATGGCGAAGATCTGCGGGCCGCCGACCGCTCGGTGCACGTCCAGCAGGGTGACCGCGTTCAGATCGCAGGCGATCCGCCATCCGCCACCGTGGCCCTTCTCCGAGCTGACGTAGCCGGCCTTGCGCAGCCCCGCCATGGTGCGGCGGACCACGACCGGGTTGGTGTTGAGCATTTTGGAAATCTGCTCGGAGGTGAAAGCCTGATCGTGGCGCGCCATGTGCAGCAGGACGTGGAGCATCCGCGAAAGTCTGCTGTCGCTTCTCATCGACGACGCCTCGCATTCGAACCGGCCGGCGGCGCCGGCCCACTCGTAACATCATAAGTTGCGCGAAGCACAGGCTCAAGTTATCATGGAACTTCAATTGTTTCGTGATGCGTCCGAGCGCGGAAACGTTCGCTGCCCAGCCCTGCCGGGCGTCGCCAGCGCATCGCTTATCCCTGCCTCACCGCCGAGCAGCGATGAGGCCTCCATCGAAAGGAGCACGCTTCATGCAGTACGACGTGATTGTTGTGGGCGGCAGCTACGCCGGCCTGGCCGCCGCGATGCCGTTGGCGCGGGCGCGCCGCAAGGTCCTGGTCGTGGACGCCGGACAACGGCGCAACCGTTTCGCCGCGCACTCGCACGGCTTTCTCACTCAGGACGGTACGCAAGCGGCGGCGATCGCAGCGAAGGGACGCGAGCAACTCCTCGCGTACGGCACCGTCGGCTGGCTCGATGGAAAAGTCGCCGGCGCGCAACGCACCGGCAACGGGTTTCGGCTCGATATGGAAGGCATGCCGCCGCTCGAAGCGAGGCGGCTGGTGCTGGCGACCGGCGTCGTCGATCGATTGCCGGACGTGCCCGGCCTCGCCGAGCGTTGGGGCAAGCATGTGTTCCATTGCCCTTATTGCCATGGCTACGAATTGAATCAGGGACCGATCGGCGTTCTCGCGACCTCGCCCATGTCGATGCACCTGGCGCTGCTGCTTCCCGATTGGGGTCCGACGACGCTGTTCTTGAACGACGCCTTCGAACCCGACGCCGAGCAGTTGGAAAAACTTCAAGCCCGTGGCGTGACCTTGGAACGCAGCCGGATCGACCGGATCGAGGGCTCGCTGGCGCTGGTGCTGCGCGATGGCCGCATCGCGAACCTCGACGGCCTGTTTACCCTGACCACGCCCGATGTCGCCAGCCCCATCGCAGCCATGCTGGGCTGCGAATTCGACGAAGGGCCGATGGGCCGCACGATCAGAACCGATGCCATGAAGGCGACCACGGCGCAGGGCGTCTTCGCCTGCGGCGATGCGGCCCGGCCCGGCGGTTCGCTGCCGTTGGCGGTCGGCGATGGAACCATCGCGGGCGCGGCCGCGCATCAATCGCTGATTTTCGGCGGATATTGAGCGACAGGCATTCGCTTATCGCCGCGTCGTCCGATTGCGAAAAGAAAAAACGAAGCCCCTACAGCTTGGCCGCTGTACAGGGCTTCGTGCCCCGCGCACCGAAAAGCGCGCCGGACGCCGCAACTATAGCCCGCCCCGTTTCAGCATCGGCAGCAGGCCGACTTTCGACTCCATGTCGGGTTTCGCCCCGCCACTGCGAACTTGGTAATGCCGCCCAAGCCGGCGTCGCGCACGTTATCGACCTGCCCTTATCGCCAAGGAGACATCAATGAAACGGCATTACAAGAAAATCGCTGCGGCCCTGACCGCCGCCGTGCTGTCGATGGGATTCGTATTCGCCACCGTGGCGCAGCCGTCCGGCGCTCCGTACGTGGAGCTGAGGGCTTACCTCGACAGCAACGGCACCGTCGTCGCGATGCAGTACATCAGCCATGGCTGCACGTCGCCGCAGCCCGCCGGCTGGGGCGCGCCCGTGGGCAAGCCGGTGATCTGGACGCAGATTTGCTTCGGGTCCAACCCGGACCCGGGCGGTTTTTGAACGCAGCCAGTCGCTCGATGATACCCAGGCCATCGATCGGCACGCCCGCGATGGTTCGCCTGGGGCAATAAGCGCCGCACGATGAGGCAGGTTCGTTCCGCGACGAACGAACCTGCCTTCGCGATCGGCGGCGCGAGCGTTTCCTGGCCGCGTGAAAGCGGCGGCGATTGATTGATCCTGGCGAGCCCGGCGCGTGCGAATGCAATACCATCGGCGCTGGTGGTGAACATTCCATCGCTGGATTCACAGGAGGCGCGATATGGATCGATTCACGGGCGGCTGTCTGTGCGGAAACGTCCGCATCGTGGCGTCGGGGCTCCCCTACCGGGTCGGCCTTTGCCACTGCCTGGATTGCCGCAAGCATCACGGCTCGCTTTTTCACGCATCCGCGATCTTCCACGAGGATGCGGTAACGGTCGATGGCGAAACGCGCGACTACGCCGGGCGGTTTTTCTGCCCCCGCTGCGGCTCGTCGGTTTTCGCCCGCTGCGAGGACGAAATCGAAGTGAGCCTGGGTTCGCTGGATGCGCCGGATCAACTCACGCCCACCTACGAAAGCTGGATCGTCCGGCGCGAATCCTGGCTGCCGTCATTCGCGCTGACAAGGCGATACGACCGCGATCGCCCCGCTGAGAGCCGCTTCGAGGGGTAGTTCTCGCGGCCCGGGAAACCTGTCCGTCATAGTTCTCAGCGAGGTGTGACGATTCGCCCCGTCGCGCGAATAACCATGCATACGGGGCCAGGAACCGGCAGGCGATGGAGCACACAGGGACTAAATCGGCGCGCAGCGACCAGGCCGGAGGCGACAACGAAGTGGCGCAGGCGCGGCAGCGTTTCGAGGTGCTGCTGCAGCCCACCACGGCCTCGTCTACAAGATCGCCAACAGTCACTGCCGCGGCGACGAAGACCGCGCCGATCTGGCGCAGGAAATCGCCGTGCAGCTGTGGCGCGCGTTTCCCGATTTCAGACGAGATCAAGCAGTTCGAACGCGAGTGAGCTGTGCCGGCGAAGACGCGTTCCGCATCATGCAGCTCGCCTGTGCAAACTCGCCGATGCGGATACGCGACCATGGCAGCAGGCCGCTGGGATGCGTTGCGCACGCACACGCCCGTTCGCGCTGCGGCCGCAAGCGCTCGGCGCGAACGCCCACGAACTCCAGACGACAAAAAGCCCCCATTTCTGGAGGCTTTCGAGATATCCGCGGATCAGGCCGAACCACCACGAACTGAATCTTGGTGGCCGGGGAGGGAATCGAACCCCCGACACGGGGATTTTCAATCCCCTGCTCTACCAACTGAGCTACCCGGCCATTTCACGGGCAACCCGTGAGAGAGGCGGCATGATACGGAGGCGCGACGGGGATGGCAAGCCTCCCGGTCGCTGAATGATGCGCGCGCCCGCTGCGGCGGGCCGATACGCCAGGCGCATCATGTGCGCGAACACCCATCGCGGCGGCGGCCCCCGACCGCCAGAGGAAGCCGATCATGAAACGATTTTCCTTGACGATGTCTTCGCTGCTCGCGGCCACGTTAGCGCTGGCCGGATGCGCGAGCACCGGTCCGAAATTGGACGACGCGCAACGGCTGGCGCTGTATCGCGAACACGCCGGCGCGGCGGTGGACAGCTTCCAGTATTTCGGCCGCATCGACGGCTGGACGCCGCTCGGCGACAGCGCGCTGGCGCTGTGGACCAAACCCAATCAGGCCTATCTGCTGGAATTGCAGGGACGCTGCCCGGACCTGGATTTCGCCCAGGCCATTTCGGTGAGCAATCAGATGGGGCGCGTGCATCAGCGCTTCGACAAAGTCACCGTGCTCGGACCGCAGGCGATCAAGATGCCGTGCTTCATCGGGCGGATTCTGCCGCTGGACGTAAAGGCGATCAAACAGGCTCAGCAGGACATGCGCGCGGCCGGGACGATGCCGGAAGAGGCGAAGTCCTGAGCTTGCGTTGACCGGTCGCGTCGCAGCCTTGGCGATGCGCTCGGGTCGAACCGGACGGCCCTGGCCGTGGCCAAGTCCGCGGGTAGCAGGGCGGCCCATCGGCCATCCGGCCCGTGAGCCGGATCGACCGTCCGCCTGAAACGAAGCCTGGGCCGGATCGAGCCTGGAACTCGCCCCGTCCCTGCAAAAAAACGCAGAGGCGCCCGCCCCGCCCGGCCGCCCCTGTACTCCCCCGACGGCCGCCACGACGTGACAGGGGTCAGAAAAGTCCTACACGCGGCCGCGCGGTAGGCCTACTGCTTTCGTCTAAGCACAAGCCCAATCTGTGCACGCCCCGGCAGCACGGTCTGCGAATGACACGGATGCCGCTCAGCAAAGGAAAAAGGCCGTCGCCTTGAGCAAGCGAGCCAGCGGAGCCGGGGCTACTGATTACAGATGTTGGGGATGCGGTATGCACGGCAAAACGGAATTTGCGCCGACAGCCAGGACGGCTGTTCGGTCTGCCCCGCGTGGAGTACGCGGGGTTCGTGCATGAAGGCAGCGATTTGGGTTCTGGACTCGTTCCGCGCGCTGCCCCGCTATCTCCTCGTACTGGCCGCCGTCTCGGCGCTGGCGCTGTTGGCCCGAGCGGCGGTCCCTTCTTTTTCTCCGATCCGCCAGGCCACGCCTGGCCCGCGCGTGGCCGCACCCGCGAGCGATGCGCGATCGGCCGCCCTGGCCGTCCCTTCGGCCGCTCACGGGCAAAAACTCCTTGAACACGGCGGCAGCGGCGTTTCTACCTCGACGTCCGTTCGATAAGCCGCGCCCGACGACATCTTCCTTTCGACGACTTCCGTAATCGACCCCGGACGATTTGTCGTGCCTCAACGTTTAGACCGTCTCGACGCCCGTCGATAAGCCGCAACCGGCGCCCTCCGCGTCAGCGTCTTTCGTAGAGCGCCCGGGGTGATCACCCCGCCCTCGGCCCCGCCAACACCCCACCGCTCAAATCCCGCACCACAAAAAAACGGATACCCGAACACACCCGGATATCCGTTCATGACAATCGATTCGAAGCACTGGAGAGCGCGGCGCTGCGCACGCAAGCCGTCCGCGGCGCCGGGGACGCGGCGCCGCGGACGTGAAGCGGGCGGGAGGGTTCGCGGCTCCCGCCCGATACGCCGTCAGTAGGCGTTGGCCACGCCCACCGCCTCGTAGGCATCGACGTGGCCGCTGCCGACTTCGAAACGCTGGCGGCCCGCCATCGAGTTGGCGGTCTGGCTGAGGATCTGCTTGACCTCCAGCGGCTTGAGCGACGGCTTGGCCTCGAACAGCAAGGCGACGATGCCGGCCACGTGCGGGGTCGCCATCGAGGTGCCGCTCATGTGGGTGTAGAACGGCAGCCGCGCGCCGAGGGCGAGATCCTGCTGGGTCGCCAGCAGCGGCAGCGCGCCGGTCAGGGCGCGAGTGGAGACGATGTCCACGCCGGTCGCGACCAGGGTCGGCTCGTTGACGTAGGTCCAGCTGCGCCCATCGGGCATGGTGAACTGGCCGGTTTCGCCCGGATTGCCGCGCGAGGAGAAGTCGGCCAGCGTGCCGTCCTTGTTGCCGGCGCCGACCGAGATCACCCACGGCGCCTGCGCATAGGGATTGTGCGTGTTGGCGCCGGGGCCGTCGTTGCCGGCGGCGAAGACGCTGACGATGCCGTTCTTGTAGGCCTCGTAGGTGGCCAGGCTGACCGGATCGGTCGGGTCGAAGCTGCCCGAGCTGCCCCAGGAATTGGAGATCACCTTGATCGGCGCGGCGAAGCTGTTCTTGTGCGAGATCGCGTAGTCGAAACCGCCGACCGCGTCGAGGATGGAAATCACCGCGCCCGAGCCGTAGCCGACCAGATCCGCGCCGGTAGCGACGCCGCGATACAAGCCGGCCGACTGCGCGCCGCTGCCGCCGACGGTGCCGGCGCAATGGGTGCCGTGGCCGGAGCTGATATCGGTGTTGAGCTGGTTTTCGAGCACCGTCACCGGCAGGAAATCCAGTACCGAATGCAGGTTGGTCAGCGCCTGCACGTTCTGCACCACGCGCTGGCCGTACTTCAGATCGGCGTGGGTGGCGTCGATGCCGGAGTCGTTGATCATCACCGTCACGCCCTTGCCGGTGAATGGCGTGGTGCGGCCGAAATCGCCCGGATTGGCCTGCACCCGGTCGACCCCGGACAGCTCGCGCGCTTCCTGGTTGTAGTAGGTCAGCGGCTTGTTGAGGTGGATCGACAGCACGTCGCCGCGTTGGGCCAGCGCGCGGATCTGCGCCGGCGTGGCCAGGGCGCCGGCGATCGGCAATGCGCGCATGCTCACGCCCTGATCGATGCCGAGCAGCTTCAGCGCCTGCAGTTGCGTGGCGCGCAGCGGGCCGGGCTGGTTGTAGGACACGATCACTTCCAGCGGCTTGGCGGCTTCGGCGCTGTCGAGCGCGCTTTGCAGCGCGGCGCCCAGACGGGCCTGCGCGAAGCTGAGCCCGCTGGCCATCATGCCGATGGCCAGGGCGGACAGTTTGAGGATGTTGCGGCGGCTGTGTCGCATGTCGGACCTGACTCCCTGCGTGGCCATGACGGCCGGATGGCCCACCTTGGCGTCCGCGGCGGTGGCGGCGACATCCGGAAGACTGCCCAGCGCGCATAGGGAAAAACCCCTACAGACCGGCCGGCAAACCCGCAGTAGGCTGGTCAAACCCGGACCGCCGCCGCAAGATCGGTGCGACGAGGTGCCGGATTCGCAACAAATCCGCGCCGAATGAAGCGCCGGGTTCCGCACGGTCCGTATCGGCCCAGGCCGGCGCGGCCGCCGCCCGGGATCGCCAGGGCCCGGCCAACGGGTTCAGTTTCGGCCCTGAGCCTTGCGCGAGGCGGCCGCCGTACAGGGGGAAAGGACATGAAGCATTCGATCGCGCCGCCGCGGACTTCGCACCGGGTTGCCCGCTGGCTGAGCGGTTGCGCGCTGGCGTTGGGATTCATCGCGGCCGGCGCCGCGCAGGCGCAGGCCCTGCCGGTCAGCGTCAGCGCGTCGGGCAACCATGCCGAGGCCTCGGTGACCCTGCCCGGGCTGCCGGGGACGGTCCTGGCCGAGGTGCTGCTCGATTTCGAGGACGCCTACGGGCTCAGCCCGTCCAGCCTGGGCGCCAGCGCCAAGCTGGTGAGCCTGAGCGATGCCGAGCTGCTCGCGCGCCTGCCCAACGTTGACCTGACCAAGCTGCAATCGAGCCTGCCGCTGCTGATCACCCTGCAGCCGCCGCGCTACGGCGGACTGAGTTTCCACGGCACCGGCCGGGTCGAGGTCCACACCCACGCCCTGCCCTACGCCGCCGGCAGCCGCCTGCGCCTGTTCAAGGCGCCGCTGGGCGGCGCGTTCTACGACATCACCGATGAGATCGCCGCCGGCAGCGTGCGTGCCCGCGGCACTTACGGCGGCTTCTCGCAGTTCCTGATCCTGCTCGACCTGCGCCCGACCGGCGCGGCGATCGCCGCCAAGGTGCAGCGCCTGCGCGATCGGGTCGATCTGTTGCCGTGGAGCGAACGCGCCGCCTTCGACGCGCTGCTCGACGATGTCGAAAGCGCGCTGGCGATAAACGACTACGCCGCCGCCCTGAGCGCAGCCGACGCGGTGCGCAGCCGCGCGCAATCGCGCGCCGGCAGCTACCTGCCGGACGAGTGGCGCGCCACCCGCAGCCACCACAACCACGCCGGCGAACTCGCCGCGGGCGCGGCGACGCTGCGCTTCAGCATCGCCTTCATGCGCGACTACGGCCCCTGAGCCGCGCCCGCCGGCGGCGACAACCCGTACGCGGAAGTGAGCATTGAGCGCCAGTCGATGGCGAACGTCGCTCGCTTCCTGCGCGCGCGCCTTCGATTTCCGTCTCGCGCCCCGCTGCCGCGTCCGCCCCGCCCCGCGTAAGATGCGGCCATGCCGGCGAGACTGATCGCTTACCCGCCCGAAGCCGCAGCCATCAGCCGGTGGATACCCGCCGGCGCGCGCCTGCGCATCGGCCGCGACGCCGATTGCGATCTGCGCATCGAACACCCCACCGTCTCGCGCAGCCACGCCGAATTGCGTCACGACGCCGACGGCTGGCATCTGCTCGACATGGGCAGCAAGAACGGCTCGCACGTGGACGGCATCGAGATCAGCGACACCCACCTCGACCGCAGCGACTGCTGGCTGCGTTTCGGCGACGTGCTGTGCGAGTTCTCGGTGCACGAGGACGCCAGCGCGCAGGAACAACAGCAACGCCAGCGCGAACGCCGCGATCTGTCGGCGGCGTGGACGCGGCGGATCGAAGTCGGACGGCTTGGCATCGGCGCCGACCCGGACGCGGACGCGCCGGTGCTTCAGCGCCCCGCCGTCGCCCCGATCGCGCGCGAAGCCGGCGCCGGGTTGGCCGACGACATCCTGCGCGGCGTGGTCGAACTGGCCGGTTGCAGCCGCGGCTTCCTGCTGCTGGCGCAGGACAGCGACTTCAGCGTCCGCGCCAGCCTGATGCTCGATCCCGACGCCCTGCAGGGACAGCGCTTCTCCGGCAGCGTCGGCGCGGTCCAGCGCTGCCTGTCCGAACGCCGGCCCATCGTGGTCAATTGGATCGCGGACGAATTGTGGCTGGCGCGCCGCGCCTCGGTGCTGGCCGGCGGGCTCAAGAGCCTGATCTGCCTGCCGCTGCTGCATGCCGGGCGCGTGCTCGGCGCGGTCTACGCCGACCGCCGCGGCCCCGGCGAGGCGATCAGCGAATTCGATCTGGAACTGCTGTGCGCGTTCGCCGACAGCGCCGCGGTCTGGCTGCTGGCGCAGCGCGCGTTCGACGCACTCGCGCCCGATTCGCCGCCGACCGCCGCGCCGCGCTGGACCCGCATCGTCGGCGCGCAGATCACCACGCCATGACCGACGCCACCGCGACCGGGCTGTACCAGGCCCACGCCCTGGCGCCCGGCAGCGTTTTGGCCGGGCGTTTTCGCATCGAGTCGCTGCTCGGCGTCGGCGGCATGGGCGTGGTGTACCGCGCCCACGACACCGCGCTGGGCATCGACATCGCGCTGAAACTGCTGCGGCCGGAGCTGGCCGCGCGCGGCGACGCGTTCGAACGTTTCCGCCAGGAACTGCTGACCGCGCGCCAAGTCTCCAGCCCGCGCGTGGTGCGCATCCACGATCTGGTCCGCCACGACACGCAGTGGCTGATCGGCATGGACCTGATCGACGGCGAAGCGCTGGACAAGCGCCTGGACCGCGACGGCGCGCTGTCCTTCGACGATGCGATCCGCATCGCCCGCCAGATCGCCGAAGGCCTGGCGGCGGCGCATGCGCGCGGTGTGATCCATCGCGATCTCAAGCCCGCCAACGTGCTGATCGATCGCCAGGGCGATGCCTATATCAGCGATTTCGGCGTGGCCCGCTCGCTGGCCGGCAGCGGCCTGACCCAGACCGGCGCGATCGTCGGCACGCCCGACTATCTTTCGCCCGAACAGGCGCGCGGCGAAGGCGCCGACGCGCGCAGCGATCTGTACGCGCTGGGATTGATCCTGCACGAAATGCTGACCGGCAAGATGCCGTTCGACGGCGGCACGGTCGGCGAAGTGCTCGCCCAGCGCATGTCGCGCACGCCGCCGCCGGTGAGCCGGCTGCGCGCGGACACGCCGCAATGGCTGGTGCGTCTGGTCGATCGGCTGCTGCGTTCGCAGCCGGCGCATCGCATCGGCAGCGCGGACGAAGTCATTCGCGCGATCGATACGCGCCACGTGCCGCGCGATTGGCGGCCGACGCGCGCGATGTGGATCGGCGCGGCCAGCGCCGCCGCGCTCGCGGCCGCGATCGCCGCCGGCGCGCTGTGGTGGCCGCGCGCGGCACCGCCGCCGAGCGCAAGCGCCGCGGCCACGGCGCGGCCGCTGCACCGATTGTTCGTGATGCCGCTGCAGGCGCCCGCGGATGCGCTCGATCCCGCCCTGAAGGTGGCGCTGACCGCGTTGCTGCGGCAATCGCTGGAACTGGCTCCCACCATCGCCGTGGTCGATGAGGAACGCAGCCAGCAAGCGCTGCGTCAACTCGATCCCAGCGGCGCGGCGCCGCCGGATACGGCGAGCCTGCTGCGCGTCGCGGTGGCCGATCGCGCGCTGGCGATCCGGCTCGATCGCGCCGGCGCGCAGTGGCGGGCCAGCGCATCGATCCGCCCAGACCGCAACAGCACCGCGGTCGCCGCGAATCAAGCGGCCGAACCGCTGGCCGCGGTGGCCGGGTTGTTCTCGTCGGCCGAATTCGCCCGTGCCCTCGGGGTCGGAGTCGACGCCGGTTCCAATCCGCTATCGCCGTGGCCAAGCCATTCGACGCCGTCGCTCGCGCCCTACGGCCGCGGCGTACTGGCGCGGCGCGGCAGCGACATCGAAGCCTCACGCAAGGCGTTCGCGGAAGCCACCGAGCGCGCACCCGACTTCGCCGCGGCCTGGCTCGCGCTGGCCGAAGCCGCGCAGGCCGGCGGCGACATCGACGCCGGCTACGCCGCGCTGGAACAAGGCGAACGCGCAGCGGTCGCGCAACCGCTGCTGCTGCAACGCCTGCGCGCCGAACGCGCTCAGCTCGACAGCGACGCCGATGCGGCCATCGCGTATTGGCGCGGACGCGCCGGCGCGAGTCCCGACGACACCCGCGCCGCACTCGGCCTGGCCCGTGCGCTGGGCGCGGGCGGCGACGCCGCCGGCGCCATCACGCAATTGCGCGCGCTCACAGCACGCGATCCCGACGACCCGCGCGCGTGGTTCGAACTGGGCAAGTACTCGATCCTGCACGGCCAGGCGCAGCAAGCGGTGGACGACTACCTGGTGCGCGCGCTGGTGTTGTTCAAGCGCAGTGGCAACCGCTACGGCGAAGGCGAGACCGACAACGCGCTCGGCATCGGCTATGCGCGCCTGGGACAGAACAATCACGCCGAAGCCCAGTACCGGCAGGCGGTGGAACTGCGCCGCGCGGTCGGCAATCGGCGCGGACTGGCCACCAGTCTGCGCAATCTCGGCAACGTGCTGGTGCTGACCGGACAGTTCGACGAAGCCGGGCGTAGCCTGCTGCAAGCGCGCGAACTGCACGCCGCGCTCGACGATCGTCACGGTCTGGCCGCTGTGGAGAACGAACTGGGCCTGCTTGCGGAAGAACGCGGCGACTATCCAGTCGCGCTGGCCGCGTTCCGGCGCGCGCTCTCGGCCTGGCAACGCGCCGGCGATGCCGGCGGCATCGCCCAGGCGCTCAACGATATCGGCTTCGCCCAGTACCAACTCGGCGCCTACGACGATGCCGAGGCCTATCTGGTGCAATCGCGCGAGGCCTATTCCAAGCTCGACGACGAAACCGGCCGCATCCGCACGCTGCAGAACCTCGGCCAGTTGGCGACCGCGCGCGGCCAGTGGTCGCAGGCGCGCGAGCGGTTGCAGTCCTCGCTCGACGATGCCGTGTCCAAGCAGATGATGGAAGAAGCGGCGGTGAGCCGGCGCAATCTGGCCGAGCTGGAACTGATGCAGGGGCGGATCGGCGCGGCCCTGCAGCAGATCGATCAGGCTGGCGCCCTGTTCGCCCAGCGCCGCGATGCGCGCGGGCAAGTCGATGTTGGCCTGCTGCGCGCGCAGGCCTTGCTGCGCGCCGACGCCGATGGCGACGCGCGCGAGGCGCTGGACGCGCTGGCGCCGCAAGTGGCCGCGGCTTCGTCGGAACAACGCGGCATCGCCGCCTTGTTGCGCGCGCAGTTGGCGCGGCGCGCGGGCGATCGCGACGGCGAACGCCGCGCCCATTCCGACGCGCAACGCGATGCGCGCCGATCCGGCGTGCGGGTATTGCAGTTGCAGACCGCGCTGCAAAGCACCGCCGCCGGGCAGATGCCCGATCCCGGGCTCGATGCGCAGATCGCCGCGCTCGGCCACGCCGGCCTGCGCCTGCAGTGGGCGCAGGCGCGGATGCGCGCGGCGCTGACGCACGGCGATGCGGCGAGCGCGCTGCAGGTTTATCGCGATGCGCAGCCGCTGTTGCGGCGCGGCGACAACATCGAAGCCGGCGCACTGCACGCGCTCGCCGCGCAGGCCCAGCGCGCGGC
>NZ_JAGGRI010000016.1 GCF_018612875.1 Lysobacter sp. ISL-50
TGGGCATCCTGCCCAAGGTGGCACCCGGCGCACGTCCATGTGCGCCGCCCTCCGGGTGTCCCTGGTCTCGCGAGTTACAAGCGGCGCCCAACAACAGCAACAGCAAAGGCGAAGCCAAAGCCGAAGCCGAAGCCGAAGCCGAAGCAAAATCTTGGCAACGGCAACGGCAACGGCAACGGCAACGGCAACGGCACGGCAACGGTAGCAACAGCAACAACAACAACAACAACAACAACAACAACAACGGCTTTGCGGGCTCCGTCGCGCATCCAGGCCAAAACAAAAAAAGCCACCGCCATGCGCTGCATGACGGTGGCCCCGATCTCCCCTGACACCCCAGCCCCAAAACCGGCGCCCTAGCGCCGATCAGATCCCCTTGACGCTACTCACCTCACCTCGAACTCATAAATCCGAGTCGCCGGGTCCGTATTCTGCGTAGGCGCAGTCACATTGAGCTTCACGTACCGTGCCGAAGTCGCCGTGATCGAATGGGTGGACGAATTGCCGGTGTTGTTGGTGATCGTCACCGGCGTGCTCCAGCTCGTGCCGTTGCTCGAGGTTTGGATGGTGAAAGCCTTGCTGTTCCACGTCGCCGATTCGCCGCCCGCGCCGGCATGCTTGATGGTGAAGCTGCTGACGGTCTGCGCCGAACCCAGATCGACCTGCAGCCACGACGGCGAGGTCAGCGAACAGAACTTGTCCGTGTTGCCCCCCGAAACGCTGCCGTTGACCGCCTTGGCTCCGGATTCGTTGCTGTTGCACGCGGCCGAACTCGTGGTCGGTTTGTTGAGCGCCAGGTTGACGTTGCCCGCGCCGACCGACACGGTCGAAGCCTTGGTGTGGGTGGCGCCGCCGTTGTCGGTCACGGTGAGGGTGACGGTGTAGTTGCCGGCGCTGGTATAGGCGTGACTGGGATTGGTCGCGGTGGAGGTGCCGCCGTCGCCGAAATTCCAGCTGCGCGAGGCGATGCTGCCGTCGGCGTCGCTGGAGGAATCGCTGAAGTTCGCGGTCAGGCCGCTGATGCTGACGCCGAAGTTCGCCACCGGCGGAGTGTTGCCGCTGACAGCGGCGTTGATCGCCGAGGCGTACTGCGCGGTGGTGCCCTGCGCCCAGCACTTCTGGATGTCGTCGTACAACCACAGGAAACCGCCGCTGATGCCGGCGTTGGTCCTCCAGCCGGCCATGCGCGTCTGCACCTGCGAGGGGCTGTCGCCCGAGGTGCAGCCGCTGCCGTGCTTGGTCCACAAGCCCGGCATGACGGTCATGCCCATCGCGGTGTTCCAGTTCGCCGGATCGTTTCCGGCGCCGCCGTCGTACACCTGCAGGTAGATGCGATCGACCGAACTGCCCAGGTTGTCCTTGACGCCCTTCCAGAACGATTGATTGGTGTACGGCGCGAAGGTGATCTTGTAGCCCAGCCCGACCAGCATCTGGCCGAAGGTGGTGGTGTCGGCGACGTTGTAATGACTCTCGTCGTCGAAGTTGACCGCGTCGGCGCCGGTGGCGGTCTTCAGCGCCTGGAAATTGCGGTACAGGATGCTGGTGCTGCCGGTGCCGCAGACGATGGTGGTGCCGCAGCCGGCGGCGGTGCCGTTGGCCAGTTTGGCCATGCGCTCGAAGTCGGGCACGCCCCAGGCGCCGATCGAGACTTCCACGCGCTTGACCGAGGTCGGCGCGGTCTTCAGCGAAGCCAGTCGCGCCGGCCAATCGGCGTCGGCGCCGGCATAGGCACCGTTCTTGACCACCGGAATGTCGTTGTAGACCAGGTCGCCGTTGTCCTCGATGTGGATGCTCCACAGAAACACCGTGGTGAAGCCCGAATCGCGCAGGCCGTTGATGACGGTCTGGCCGCCGGAATAGAACGGGCCTCCGCCGAAGATCGCCGACTCGCCACCGATCGCGGCCGGCGCGGCGAGGGCGAGGCTCAGCGCGGCGAGCGCCGGCATCAAGCGGCGACTGGCGGTGGACGGTGTCTGGTTCGACTTCTTCGACATGGAGCGATCCCCTGCGGTGGGCGTCAAGGCGACGCAATGGTGGTAATGCGCATCGGCCTGCCGCGATGACGTTCGCGGTCCGGGAATGCGCGCTCGTCGCCAAGCGCGGCGACGCGCTGACAGTGCGAGCGGCGATTCCGGCATGTCAATATTTAGATCGATTTAAACGGGTAAAAACGTTTAAACAAGGCGCGCTTTCAAGGTTTTTCCCGAGCAATCAAGGCGCTGCGGGGATTCGCGCGGCGATGGCGGAATCCGAACACGCGCACGGATTGCGCGAACGACGCGTTGCGGCGCAGCAAGCCGCTGCGCGATTCAGGCGACGCGGAGTCGGATTCGCGCGCTGTGTCCGCGTGCGATGCGAGGGGCGGGGCGGGTGTGGAAACCGAACGGCGGCCGCGCTTTCGAGCCATGCCGTTATGGGATGCCGCGACAAGACGCCATCGCTGCCGATGGACAGGTCGAAGCCGCACCTGCGAGTGGCTTGCGAGGCCGCTTCCGGCCGGGCTCCGGTAGCATGTCGCGATGATTTCCGACCCAGAGCCCCCGCGCGATGCCGCGTTTTCCCCGCTGCCGGTGGCGGCGGTCCTGCGCGAGGCGCGCAGCCGCATCGATCCGGCCGAGGCCGAAATCTTGCTCGCCCACGTGCTGGGCCGTTCGCGCAGCTGGTTGTTCGCGCACGACGACTACCGCCTGGATGCGCGGTTGGCGCGAGGTTTCCGCGATCTGCTCGAGCGCCGCATCGAAGGCGAGCCGGTCGCTTATCTGATCGGCCACCGCGGCTTCTGGCGCTTCGACCTGCGGGTGACTCCGGCGACCTTGATCCCGCGCCCGGAAACCGAGCGGCTGGTCGAACTGGCGCTGGAACGGCTGCCGCGAGAGCGCGAGTTGAGCGTGGCCGACCTGGGCACCGGCAGCGGCGCGATCGCCCTGGCGTTGGCGTCGGAGCGGCCGCGCGCGAAGGTGATTGCGGTGGATGTCAGCGCCGCGGCGCTGGAGATCGCGCGCGGCAACGCGCGGACGCTGGGCCTGGCCAATGTTGAATTCCGCGAAGGCGACTGGTGGGCGCCGCTGGCGGGCCAGCGTTTCGATCTGATCGCGACCAACCCGCCGTATATCGAAGAACGCGATGAGCATCTGCGCCAAGGCGATCTGCGTTACGAACCGCTGAGCGCGCTGGCCTCCGGCGCCGACGGGCTCGATGCGATCCGCGCCATCGCGGTCGGCGCGCCCGCGCACCTGCATCCGGGCGGATGGCTGCTGATCGAGCACGGATGGGAGCAGGGCGCGGCGGTGCGCGGGCTGTTGCTCGCCGCCGGGCTGGTCGATGCGGCGACCGAGCGCGATTGGGAAGACCGGGACCGCGTCACCTTGGCGCGCATGCCCGAGACCGCGCCGTAGCGCCTGCACCGTTTCGAGACCATCGCGCCGATTGCGCAAAGCCAGGGTCTTCGCCGCGTCGCGCCATACCTCGCCGCATCGCCGGCTTCGCCCGGCCGCGTGCACAGCAAGCCGCGCCGGCCTTGATTAGACTGCGCGGTATCCCGCACAAGAGGCTTCCGATGCGCACGCTCTATCCCGATATCGAACCCTTCGACACCGGCACGATCAAGGTCGATGACCGCCACACCTTGTATTACGAGCAGTGCGGCAATCCCGACGGCAAGCCGGTGGTGCTGCTGCACGGCGGTCCCGGCGCGGGCTGCAGCCCGAAGATGCGGCGCTTCCACGATCCGGTCAAGTACCGCATCGTGCTGTTCGATCAGCGCGGTAGCGGCCGTTCCACGCCGCACGCGGACCTGGTCGGCAACGGCACCTGGGAGCTGGTGGCCGATATCGAACAGCTGCGCGCCAAGCTCGGCATCGAACGCTGGCAGGTGTTCGGCGGCTCCTGGGGTTCGACCCTGGCGCTGGCGTACGCGCAAACCCATCCGCGGCGCGTCACCGAGCTGGTCCTGCGCGGCATCTTCATGCTGCGTCGCTGGGAACTGGAATGGTTCTATCAGGAAGGCGCCTCGCGCCTGTTCCCGGACGCGTGGGAGCACTACCTCAAGGCGATTCCGCCGGTCGAGCGCCACGACCTGATCAGCGCGTTCCATCGCCGCCTCACCAGCGAAGACGAAAAGACCCGCCTGGACGCGGCGCGCGCATGGAGCGTGTGGGAAGGCGCGACCAGCTTCCTGCACGTCGACCAGGATTTCGTCAGCGGCCACGAAGATCCCCAGTTCGCCCTGGCCTTCGCCCGCATCGAGAACCACTACTTCGTCAACGGCGGTTTCTTCGAAGTCGAAGACCAGTTGCTGCGCGACGCGCACAAGATCGCGGACATTCCCGGAGTGATCGTGCACGGCCGCTACGACGTGGTCTGCCCGGTGCAGAACGCGTGGGAACTCAAGCAGGCCTGGCCGAAGGCGGAACTGACCATCACTCCGGCTTCGGGGCATTCGGCGTTCGAGGACGAGAACGTGGACGCCCTGGTCAAGGCGACGGATCGCTTCGCGTAAGGCATCCACAGGCACGTTTTCTGATCAGGATGGCTGCGTTCCCGGTGTCGATTCCGGCGAACGCAGCCGGCCGGCGGTTCTCCGATCGCGCGCAATCGCGTGGTCGGCGCCGCGGTCATCGCTGCGGCTTACATAAGTAATGGCCGGATAACCAGGTATTTTCGTGCCGGTTCAGGGCACGTCCAATGCGCCATCCGCTCGGGCGGACGCAAACCACATCAAGGTTTTCCACGATAAACCGCACTCGCGGACTCGCGATCGGGCGGTTTTCGCGTGCTTGACAGTTTTCTGATCTGGGTGTGATTCTCTAATCAGGATTTATTTGGGTCACTTCACCGATTGAAACAGGGGAAGCACGCGTCGCGGCGAATTCGACACCGCGCGACACGGACGGGCGTGTGGAGGGCACGATGGGGGACGAAGGTTTGGTAGATGCGCAAGACGGGCAACTGCAACTGGTGCCCGTGCACCAGTTGCAAGTCCAGCGCACGCAGACGCGTTGCGAGTACCGGACGGACGGCGACGATCCGCAGTTCGAACTGCGCCCGCCCGCCGCCGCCGCGCTGCCGGCGCCGGGCTGGTATCTGCTGTCGCTGCGCTTGTTCGGCGACGTGCGCGGATTCGTCGAGCGAATCAGTCTGCGCGAGAGTCTGATCGAAGTGGAAGGCTGGGCGATCGGCAGTGGCGAGCGCGAAGTGGAGCGGCTGTGCGTGGAGATCGACGGGCAGCGTCACGTTCTGGACCGGTTCGATCGCATCGGTCGCGACGATGTCCTGCGGGCCACTGCCAAGCGGGCAGGGCGGTTCGGTTTCAAATTCTCGCTGCCGGGCCATGCGCCTGTCGAACCGTCCGATATCGCGGTGCGTCTGCGAGTGTCGATCGGAAATTCGCGAAACCAGGTCAGCTATCCATTGCAGATGGCCGTCGGAAGCGTGATCGAGACGATATGAATCGAGCAGCGGAAATCGTCGCCCCGCCAGGCGGGCTTGAATGCGCTGGCCGTGTTCTGTCTACCCAGGCTCGTGCGTTCTACTCTCACGGAAAAACAAGATGAAGTTCGGATTCTCCCCGGGCCGATCGGCTCATCCCGCCTTGCCCGAAGCCGCGAGCAATTCGTCGGAACGAAGGCCGGTGGTGATCACGCTCGCCGGTGAACGCGCCGCCCGGATCATGGTGGATCAAACGATGCGATGGGGCAGGTCGATCGTGGTCTGCGGCTGGAAAATCGGCGAATTCCAGCTCGCGTTGACGGCGGGCAAGAAGCGGATTTCCAGTTCGACGCACAATATCGAGCGAGGCGACGTTTCGCAGTATTTTCCCGACGCCAAAGGCGACCTGGGTTTTGTCATGATCGCCGAGGCCGGGGAAGCGGCCGAGCTCAATCTGGATTGGATCGTCGCCGGGCAGCGCGGACGTATCCCTTTGCAGATAGCGGACGCAAGCCAGATCGATTCGACATTGCTTGCGATCCCGGGCCCGGCCCGCGCGTTGCTGGCGCGGCAGTTCGCGTTCGCGAGCGACGATTGGAAGCGGCTGACGGCGCAGGCGACAGAATCCGCTCCGCATCTGGCGTGCGGCTATCTGGAGAGCGCGATCGTTCCTTCGAATACCGAACATGCCATCGTATGCGGCTGGCGCGTGTCGGCGCCGGATGTTTCGTTCTGGTTGGAGGACGATCTGGGCAACGTCCATTCGATGGATCGAGTGTCCTGGCGGGATCGCCAGGATGTGATGGACAGCGTCGGTTCGCAGTTCGGGCCGCGCGCGCTCAGTTCCGGGTTCGTCGCCCACTTCACCGATATCGGCCCGGTACGGTCGTTCACGCTCAAGGCGATGAGCCCCAGCGGCGTGCACGTGTTGCATCAGATCGCCTGTACGCAAATGTCCTCGGACCCCTCGGCTATAAGCCATTGGCTGTTCGGAATCTCGATGCCGGAAGCGGAACTGTCGCGGCACCACGAGTTGGTGGAAGGGCCGGTGCTCGGCGCGCTGATACAACGTTCGCGAAATGCGTGGGATCAGTTTCCCGTGCTGCGTAAGCAGATGGGCGTCGTGACGCCCGATCCGCGGGTCAGCGTGATCGTGCCGCTGTATGCGCGGTTCGACTTCATAGAGAACCAGATGGTCGAATGGGTAAGGGACGACTGGTTGCGCGAGCATGTCGAGTTGTTGTACGTAATCGACGATCCGCGGCTCGTGCCCATGTTCGCTAGCTTCGCGGAGGAGATGCATCGCCTGTACAAGGTGCCGTTTCGCTGGACCTGGGGCGGCGTGAATCGAGGTTTCTCCGGGGCGAACAACCTGGGGGCGTCGATGGCGAGAGGCGAGTGCTTGCTGTTCCTCAACAGCGACGTGTTTCCGCAATCGCCGGGATGGATTCAACCGCTGCTCGATGTCCTCGATGCCCGGCCGGACATCGGCGCGGTCGGCCCTCGCCTGATATTCGCCGAGGGAGGCATCCAGCACGCCGGGATGAAATTCGAGCGCCTGGAGGAATACGCGGTCTGGATCAACCGGCATCCGTACCTCGGCCTCGATCCAGAACTGGACCCGCACGTCGGCCTGACCCTGATGCCGGCGATCACCGGTGCATGCATGATGGTGCGCAAGGCCGATTTCGATGCGGTCGGCGGTTGGGACAGCGGTTATCTGATCGGCGATTTCGAGGATTCGGATCTGTGCCTGAAATTGCGCGACGCGGGCTTGTCGATTGCGTATCTGCCCAGTGTCGAGCTGGTTCATCTTGAGCGCCAATCGATGAGCGTTCTGGGCGACGGCAGCTATCGGATGCGGGTGACCCTGTGGAACGCAATGCGGCACCAGCAGCGCTGGCGCGGGCTCATCGAGGCGTCAGTGGGCGAGGCGGCCGCATGAATCGTTTCGAGAGGTTCGACCCTGCGAGGCTGATGCCGGTATCGCCGTCCGGCCGGCCGCATAGAATTCTGGTGATGTCGCACCGCCATCCCGATTTCAGCCTCGGAGGCGGGGAGATCGCCGCCTACAACATGTATCGCGGGTATTCCCAGAACGACCAGGTGGAAGAGGCCTGGTTTCTGGCCAGCGCCGACCGGGGCCGGGGGCAGGGCGGCGGAATGATGCTGCGCCGGAAGGGCGAGTACCTATGGGAACAGGGTATCCACGACTGGACCATGTTGAAGGCCGCGCAAAGACGAAGCGTCACCGAGGCGTTCGCCGAGCTGATCGGCGCACTGAGGCCGACCGCCGTGCATGCGCATCACTACGCGCATCTTGGCGTGGAATTCTTGCGTGTCATCAAGGATGTCGATCCGGGCATAGCGGTCTATTTGACCCTGCATGAGTACATGGCCATCTGCAACAACCAGGGGCAGATGATCAAGACCAGCGGACAGCTATGCAGTCGCGAATCGTTCGAAGATTGCCGGGGCTGTTTCCCGCAGCTGAGCGTGCAGGACCTGTGGCGCCGAAAGCATTTCATCCAGCGCCATTTCGATTACGTGGATCATTTCGTTTCGCCGTCGAAGTTCCTGCGCCAGCGATATGTGTCCTGGGGCGTTGCCGAGGACCGCATCAGCGTCATCGAGAACGGCCAGGGCGACGGCGAGCTTTTGCCGGCGCGCTCGATCGAGGCCGGCGAGCGACGCAACCGCTTCGGCTATTTCGGCCAGATCAATCCCTACAAGGGGCTGAACGTGCTGCTGAAGGCGTTGCACGAACTGCCGAAGGACAAGCGCAACAGCATCGTCCTGGAAGTCCATGGAGCGAATCTGGAAGCGCAGAGCGGCGAGTTTCGCGACACGATCAAGGCCCTGGCGGACCCGCTGATCAAAAAGGGCGTGGTGCAGTGGATGGGTTCTTATCAGCCCCATGAGTTGCGAGATCGCATGGCCGGCGTCGATTGGGTGGTGGTGCCTTCGGTGTGGTGGGAGAACTCTCCGATGGTGATCCAGGAGGCCTTCGTGCATGGCAGGCCGTTATTGGTGTCGAACATCGGCGGAATGGCCGAGAAGGTCCGGCATGGCATCGACGGCTTGCATGTCAGTGTCGGCAACGTCAAACAATGGGGCGATGCCATGATCAACTGTCTGTCCGATGGGCTGTGGGCCCGGTTGGCTTCGGGCATCGAGCGGCCGGATACACATCGTATTTGCGCGCAAAAACACTTGGAGTTGATGTCTTGCACGAGGGAGTGATCAAAAACGAGGGAGCGTTTCTGTTCGGTATATCTCCATCGCTGCATAACAGCGCTTTGCTGAGCAGCGCCGATTGTTATCGCAAGGTCGGGGAGAATACCGGCAATCTTGCGTTTCATTGGGCGATATCGCAGCAGTTGGGACTGTTCGACAACGTCGAGTGGAGCGAGCCCGACGCCGGATTTCATGCGGGCGGCCGTTTGGCGGTGATGCCGTGCGCCAATCAGGTCGGCGTGCATATCGACATGCAGCACGAAGCCACGAGAATCGCCGGCACGCAAATGAAGCTCGTCGCGCTGGGCCTGGGCGCGCAATCGAATCTGGACATGACGATCCCGAATGTTCCCGAAGGCACGGTCGCATGGATACGCGAGCTGGTGCGGCGCGCGCCAGGCGCGGCCCCGAACATCTCGGTCCGGGGCGAGTTCTCGCGACGCGTCATGGAATCGCTGGGCTTCGCGGACAACGTGGAGGTGCTGGGTTGTCCGACCTTGTTCATCAACAACGACCCAGCGCTCGGGGAAAAACTGACCGCGCGGTTCGATGGCGTCGATCGGGTCTGCGTGGTCGCCGGACATTACCAGTGGAAGGAGTTGGCACGTCTGGAAGCGTCCCTGGCCAGCATCGCCGCCGCCACCGATGGCGCTTACGTGATGCAAAGCCCATTCGAGATGGTCGCGTTGGGGCGAGGCGACCTGCATGCCGTATCCGACCAGGTGATCGGTGAATGCCGGGACTTTTGCGCTCCGCACCTCGATGTCGGGCAATTCAAGGCTTGGCTCATGCGTCACGCCCGGTCCTTTTTCGACGTGTCGGCCTGGATGGAGTACATGCGGCGCTACGACTTGGTCATCGGCGCGCGCATCCACGGGATCATGCTTGCCTTGCAGGCCGGCATTCCGGCGATTTGCATCGCGCACGATTCGAGAACGCTGGAGCTTTGCCAGATCATGAAGGTCCCCTACTTGAATGCGCGGGACTTCGGCGGCGGCATTACGAAGTCGCAGCTGGCCGGTTTGTGGCAATTCGACGGCGCCGAGTTCGATCGAAATCGCCGGGAGCTGGCGCAGCGCTATCGGGATTTTCTGAACCGCAATGGTCTGGCCTGCAGGACGTTGATCGAATGACGCAAGCGCAAGCGACTCAGGAACTGGAGCTAGTAGGCGATCCTCGCAAAGACGGCAGATGGCGCTGTCTGCTGGAAGGTTCCAGTTCCGCCTTGTGCGAACAAAAACTTCTATTCGACGACGATCCGTTCGGGCTGGAGCGGCGCATCCCGAAGCTGCCGGCCCGCATAGATTTCGAGAGTTTTCTATTGCGTCTTGAAGGCGGTGAGGTGCTGGACGGGCTTCGCAACATCGTGTCCGACGACGCCTGGTTCGTCGATCGCGTTCTGCCGCAGAAAGACGGACCCGCCGACCTGTTGCGTTGCGATCTGCGATCGGGCATGCGGCTCGAGGATGGCGCGATCCGGTTCGTCCCCCGGCCAGTTGATCGCATCGACGCGGAAATCGGCCTGGCGGTGTCGAACGAGCCTTCGAACTGGGGCAGCTACCTGTGCCGGATATTGCCGAAGATCATTCGCTTCGGTGAAATGGGTCTGGATCGAATCCTGGCCTATTGCGGCGGGCCCCAGCGTCTGGACCTGTTCGATCTCATCGGCCTGTCGCGCGAGCGGATCGTCCCCCATGACCCCGGTCGGAACTACACATGCGCGTCGGCCCTGTACATGTCCGAGCCGACCAACAGCCTGTATCTCGAGCCCAGCGCACGAGCGGATCTTGCGCGGTTGGCCGACCGGTTCCGCGCCTGGTCGGGCCGACGTCTTTATGTGTCCAGGCGCGCGGGATTGGGCGCGCGAAGCGGGCGGACGTGCTTGAACGAGCAAGCGCTCGAGAGCGAGCTTCGGGCCTTGGGGGTCGAGATCATTCATCCCGATCAACTCAATGTGCGTCAGCAGATTACGGCCTTCGCGAACGCCTCGCTGATCATCGGCTGCTCGGGGGCGGGCATGTTCAATACCGTGTTCGCGCCACGCGACGCGGTGGTGATAGAAATCGAATCGTCACCGAACTGGAGCTACGCGCATACCAGCCTGTTTTCGTCGCTGGGCCTGCGCCATGGTTTCGTTTGGGGGCTTCCGGTGTCCGGCCATGGTTCCGCGCCGCATGTTCCCTTCGAAGTGGATGTCGCGGCGGTGTGCAATCGGGTCAAGGACTACGCCTGACCCGGTGGTGCTCTTCATGGTCGCGAATCAATGGCTGAGCACGCAGACTGACTGACCCAGATTGCCGCGTTCAGACATTTCGCGACCATCGTCCCAGCGCACGTGGCGATCCAGAGGGATATGCGCAAGATCGCCATCCTGGATCGTCAGGATCTTGAGATTCAGGGCCTTCGCGAACGCAGCGATCATGTCGCGGTCGATGAACTGGTTGAGTACCTTGTCTGTGCGCTCGTCGGCCACGGAGTGTTCGAAAATGTACCAATGCGAGGGGATGCGGAACTCCAGGAACGAGAAGACGATCCTGCCCTCGGGCTTGAGCACGCGAGCGGCTTCGCGCAGATAGCGAAACGTCTCCTCGTGCTGCAGGTGGGTGAATACGGAGAAGAACACCACGTAGTCGGCCGAGTCGTCGGCTTCGGGGATGCCGGTGCCCGGAGCGGGGTAGAACGACCAGTCCTCACGCACGCAAAGTTTTTTTGCGTACTCAAGCAACTCGGGCACGACATCCAGGCCGACATAGCGGCCGGTCAGGTAAGCCGACAGCTTGCTGGCCAGGCGCCCGCTGCCGCAGCCGATGTCGACGACTGTATGCTGCGGCTGCAGGCCCCATTGCCTGAGCAGGCAAAGCTCCAAGGTCCCGACCGCGTCGAAGTCGCCGCCCACCGCCAGCGACATCGCCTGCGCCTCATCGTGGCGTTCCAGCAGTTGCTTGCTTTGTTTGAGGTAGCTGGCGAGAAAGTGCGGAATTTTCATAGGCGAGGTTTCATGCAGGCCCCGCACCGGCGATCGGTGCGATACCGATCTAGTAGGCGGGGGCCCTGTGCCATTTCCAGGCGCTTGCGACGATATCGCCAAGTTCGGCGAAGCCCGGGCGCCAGCCCAGTTGCGCGCGCGCTTTGTCGCTGGCCGCGACCAACGTCGCCGGGTCGCCGGGACGGGACGGGGCGAATTCGAATGGGATGTCTTGCCCGGTCGCGCGGCGCGCGGCCTCGATGACCTGCAATACGCTGAAGCCGGACCCGTTGCCGAGGTTGAACGCATGCGCGCCTGGATGTCGGTGCATGAATTCGATGGCGCGGACATGGGCGTCGGCTAGATCGAGCACGTGCACGTAATCGCGCACGCAGGTGCCGTCCGGCGTCGGGTAGCCGTGGCCGAACACCTTCAGCGGCGGGCCGATCCCGAGCGCCGAACGCAGCACGTTGGGAATCAGATGCGTTTCCGGGGTATGCGATTCGCCGATCCCGGCTTCGGCCGCGGCGCCGGCGGCGTTGAAGTAGCGCAACGAGACCGAGCGCAGACCGTAGGCGTGCGCGGCATCGGCGAGGATGCGCTCGACCATCAGCTTGCTGGCGCCATACGGGTTGATCGGCATCTTGCGATGCGCTTCGTCGATCAGCTCCGCGACGGGTTGACCGAACACCGCCGCGGTCGATGAAAACACCAGCCGTTCGACTTCGTGGCGCCGCATCGCATGCAGCAGGTTGAGGCTGCCGACCACGTTGTTGTCGTAGTAGTCATAGGGGGCGGTAACCGATTCGCCGACCAACGAGCGCGCGCAAAAATGCATGACCGCGTCGACCGGGCGTTCGAAGGCCGCGTCCAGGGTGCCCGGCCGCATCAGATCGGCTTCGATCAGCCGTCCCCAGCGCGCGGCCTGTGAGTGGCCACTGCTGAGATTATCGAGCACGGTTACTTCATGGCCGCGTTCGGCCAGTACATAAGCCGTATGCGAACCCACGTAGCCGGCCCCCCCGCATACCAGAATATGCATCGCCACCAACGCGAAACCAGGAACACGTCGGCAGCTTAGCGGCGGGGCTTCGAACGAAATAGTTCGAAAAACTACGCTTTTTTAGTGCTTCTCTGAATGCAGGACGTCATGATGGACCCGGTGCGGCGGCCACGGACGCCATTCGTATGGCTCAATGGTGGACTCACCCCGCCGCCGACCCATCCGGATTGCGCTCGATCATCCAAAGCCCCGCCCACAGCTTGAGGTCCAGTTCGAAACCCTCCGCCTGTTTCTGCATCAGCCACACCGGCGCCTGCGCGCGCGGGACTTCGTGGACGATGATGTCCTCGCCGGCGACGCCGCCGCCGGCGCCGACTTTGCTCAGCTCGCTGGCGCGCACGAAGGCGATGCGTTCGCTGCTCATGCCGGCCGAGGTCGGGCCGGTCAGCAGGACTTCGACGCGGGCCGGGTTCCAGCCGGTTTCTTCCACCAGCTCGCGCTGGGCGGCCGATTCCAAAGTGTCGTGGGCGTGGTCGTCGCCGACCAGGCCGGCCGGCATTTCGATGGTGCGCGCGGCCAGCGGCACGCGGTATTGCTCGACGAACAGGATGTTGTCGTCGGGGGTGACGGCGATGATGATCACCGCCATGCCCTTGCCGTGGGTGCGTTCGGCGTATTCCCAGTGACCCCGGCGCATCATGCGCAGCCATTGGCCGGTGTAGATGGTCTCGACCGGTTCGTCGTGTGCTGCGTGATCTGCTGACGTCATTGCGTTCCTCGCTCGGTCGCGTCGCGGGCGCGGAGCCCGCTGCGCTGGATGGTGAGTTCGATGTCGGCCGGTCCGCACGCGGCGGGCCGGTCTGGCCGCAGCGATGGACGCTGCGCTCGCCGTGCAAGCCTATCGCGTCCGGCCGGCGCGGGCGGCAATGCGATCGAGGCCCGGGCCGCGGGCCCCGATGCTACGACGGAACCTGTGACGCGGCGAAGTCGAGCCCGACCGCGTCGAACAGCCGGCGCCGGGTCATCGGCCCGAAGCGCAGGCGGTCGCACAGCGCCTGCAGGTTCGCCGCATCGGCCTGGCCGCGCACGAAGTGTCCGCTGCTGTCGCCAAGCGGCGCGTCCACCGCGATCGTGGTCAGCTGCCGGCACAGCAGGGCCTGGGCACGGTGTTCGCGCAGCCGCGCCGCGGCGCTGGCGGCGCCGCGCAGGCGCAGGAACGGCACTTCTTCCACCCGCGCCAGCAGCGCGTCGAGGGTGTCGAAGTGGCCGAGCAGGGCGGCCGCGGTCTTGGCGCCGATGCCGGGTACGCCGGGAATGTTGTCGACCGCGTCGCCGGTCAGGGCCAGATAGTCGGCCACCTGCCGCGCCAGCACGCCCTGCCGCGCGGGCACGCCGTCGGCGGTCCAGCGCACGCCGCGGGCGAAGTCCCATTGCTCGTCGCTATCGACCAGCAACTGCGACAGATCCTTGTCGGCCGAGACGATCACGCCGCGATAGCCGTGGCCGCGCATGGCGACGATGGCGCTGCCGATCAGATCGTCGGCCTCGTACTGCACATCGGCCAGCACCGACAGGCCCAGCGCGCTGCACAGCGCCTTGCAATGGCCGAACTGGCGCTTGAGCGCGTCCGGCGCCGGCTCGCGGTTGGCCTTGTAGGCCGGATACAGCGCGTTGCGGAAGCACGAGTCCAGCGCTTCGTCGAAGGCGACGGCGATGTGGCGCGGCTTCTCGCGTTCGATCAGTTCCAGCAGGAAGCGGGCGAAGCCGTGCACGGCATTGCTCGGCCAGCCTTCGGCGTCCTGGAAGTCGTCGGGTATCGAATGCCAGGCCCGGAATACGTACAGGCTGGCATCGACCAGATACAGCGGCGTGCGCGGTGCGTCGTTCATGCGCTCATTCAAACACGCGGCCCCTCAGACCGGCGACCAGTCGCTGAGCAGCGCCGCCACATCCGGGCGTTCCCGCTCGGGCGCGTCGATCTTCGCCGTACCAATATGGATGAATCCCGCGACATGCTCATCCGCCTTCAGCCCCAGCCAGCTCGCGACCTGTTCGTCGTAGGCCGGCCAGCCGGTCAGCCAGACCGCGCCGAAACCGAAGGCCTGCGCGGCCTGCAGCAGGGCGAAGCAGACGCAGCCGGCGGTGAGGGTGCGCTCGAACTCGGGGATTTTCTCGTCCGGGCCGAGTTGGGCGATCACCGCGACGATCAAGGGCGCATGCGAGAAGCGGCCGCGGTCTTTTTCCACCGCCGCCGCGCCGGCGTCGGGGAATTTCTCGATGCCGCGCGCGGCCAGGCGTTCGCCCAGGGTGTGGCGCGCGTCGCCCTGGATGGTCAGGAAGCGGAAGGCCACGCGCTTGCCGTGATCGGGCACGCGCACGGCGGAGGTCAACATACGGTTGAGTGTTGATTCGTCCGGTCCCGGCGCCGAAAGCTGCTTGGCGGGGATCGAACGACGGCTGTCGAGAGCGGTTAGCAAGTCGGGGTGGGGAATGGCCATTTAAGTAAGTTGAACTCTTGTCACAAAAATGAACGGCGACACATAAACGGTCGCATCTAGGCACTATCCTGACGTCGGCAGTCGCAAATGGACATGCCGCATTCACCAGGGGGAACTCCGTACGTGTCCGGTCACTTGCACGGCGTCGTTCAGACCACGCGCACCGACCCGTCGCGCGTGCTCGAAGAAATCAAACGACAGACGCTCGAGCAACTCGGGGGGCTGCCTGGCACCCTGTACGGACCGATCGAGGAAGCCCTCAAGGCCGATTCGCTCAAGGGCGACGGTCGCAATCACCATTTCGAAGATCAGGCCGCATTGTGGGTGCTGCGCCAGCAACAGGCCAGCCATGTCATGGCGTTTCGCCAGCACGTCGGCCTGGGCTTCGAGGCGTTCCGCTCGCCCGGCGCGGCGGTCGGCGGCCTGGGCGGTTCGCCGCTGCAACTGGTCGGCGAGCAGCAACTGGCGTTCGACCTCGACGGCGAGCGCCTGACCGAAGCGCTGGAACAGCGCTATCTGCGTCCGCTGGAAATGCTCGACGGCCGCCTGAAGATGCTGTCGCAGGCCATCGGCGCGCCCGCCGGCGCCAATCCGTCCGGACCGTATCGCCTGGTGCGCGCCTTCACCGCGCTGTACAGCGATGCCCAGGTCAACGAAAGCCTGCGCCTGCGGCTGTTCCGCCAGTACGAATACGAGCTGTCGCGCGTGCTCGGCGACCTGTACGCGCGCATCAACAATCTGCTGGCCACGGCCGGCTACGGCGTCGGCATGGCCGGCGGCGCGGCGCCCAACGCGCCGGCGCGCGCGGCCGAGGAACGCCGCGACCGCAATACGCTCGACGACGTGTTCGACACCGTTCCGCATCGCGAGGCTGCCGCGTCCGTGCCCCACGACTACAACGGCGCGCCCGGCGCCGGTTACGGCGGCGATCCGCACGCCGCTCACGCAGGCGCGGGTTACGGCGCGCAGCAGCAGGCCTCGCAGGCCGATGTCGCGGCGATGGCCAGCGAATTGGCCGAGCTGCGCTCGCAACTGCACGCCTGGCGCGAAGGCCTGATCAAGGCCGGCGGCCTGCCGCCGACGCATCAACAGCCGCAGCGCTCGATGGCGCCGCGACGCGAACTGCGGGTGGAAGAGGTGCTCGGCATGGCCTCGCTGCTGCAGCCCGAGCCGCCGGACGCCTATGCGCGCGCGCTGGCCGTGTCCGGCCGCCTGGGCGAAACCATCCGCGATCAGCTCTACGACGGCGCCCGGCGCCTGGGCTTCAATCCGGACCAGACCTGTTTCAGCGCGGAAGAAGACGACGCCATCGATCTGGTCGCGCTGCTGTTCGACTCGCTGTTCCGCAACCACGCCCTGCAGGACCGCGCCCGGCGCGTGTATGCGCGGCTGGTGATGCCGTACGTGAAGATCGCGCTGACCGACAACGCGGTGTTCGTCAAACGCGAACATCCGGCGCGGCGCCTGCTGGACGCGATCACCGAGGCCTGCGAAGGCAACGACGGCGAAACGCCGCAGGACCGCGATCTGCTCGAGCGCGCTTCGGAGATTTCCCAGCGCATCGTCTCGGACTACAACGAAGACCTCGCCGTGTTCGAACTGGCCCATGCCGAGCTCGACGCGATGCTGTCGCAGCACCGGCGCCGGATCGAATTGCAGGAACAGCGCGCGGCCAAGGCCACCTATGGCCGCGAGCGCCTGGGCGCGGCGCGCAGTCAGGCCGATCAGGCCGTGCGCGAACGCATCGGCGAATCGCGCCTGACCCAGGCGGTGGCGGACTTCATCGCCACGCCGTGGCGGCATCATCTGGTGCAGGTGATGCTGCGCGAAAACGACGACCCCAAGCGCCGCGCCCAGGCGATGGCGCTGGGCGACGCGCTGGTGATGGCGGACAAGTTGGCGGCGGAAAATCGCGGCCGCGAACTGGCCGATCAGCTGCTCGCCTTGCAGCCGATCATCGTCCAGTGCCTGGCCAGTTCCGGGCTCGACGACAGCGCCGCCCAGCACGGCATGGCCGGGCTGGTGCGCGCCTTGTCCACGCCGGACAAGGAACGCAGCGAGCATCCGTTGCCGAGCGCGTCGGACATCGAAGAAGACGTGGCCGAGGAGCGTCGTCTGTATTTGGCCAGCGGCAGCGCCCAGGTCGCGCACGATCCACTGCTGGCCGAGCGCATGCGTCAGCTCGAACCGGGCGACTGGCTGCGCCTGACCAATATCCAGGGCGAGACCATCGCGGTGAAGGTCGCCTGGGTCAGCCCGCTGACCTCGCGTTTCCTGCTGGTGAACCGGCGCGGCGTGCGCGCCCTGGTGGCCTCGGCCGAAGAACTGGCGATCCTGGCCGCGTCCGGCCGGCTGCTGGTCGGCGCCGAGCGCACTGCCTTCGACGAGGCGATGCGGCAGGTGCGGCGGCATCTGGATCGGGTGATCTGAGCCGGCGGGCGATCGGATTCGCGCATACGCATGAACACGAATCGGGGCGAAAGCCCCGAAGTCTTTTGTGGGAGGGGCTTCAGCCCCGATGCTTTCCGGTCCGCTGTCGTGGTCCTGCAGTGACCTGACCGAACAGCATCGGGGCTGAAGCCCCTCCCACAAGAGCGCCCCTTCCACAAAAAAGCTCCCCTCTCACAAAAGACTTTCGGCGCTTGCAGGTAGCCGACACCGGCCCTCCGAGCCGACCTGTCCCCCGCCGCGCTGTGATCCCAATCCGCTTCCGCGACATCCCCCGGCGCACCGTCATCGATCCGAGATCGCACGCGCCCCGGTCATTCCGCTAGGATGCATCGAACGAGGCACGGAGCGGAGCATGTCGGGCATCACCATTGGCGTTGCGAGCGAAACCGCATCCGGCGAAAAGCGCGTAGCGCTGACGCCGGAGACCTGCAAGAAACTGGTCGCCCGCGGTGCGCGCGTGCGCATCGAGCGCGGCGCCGGCCGCGCCGCGAGTTTCACCGACGACGCCTACGTCCAGGCCGGCGCCGAACTCGCCGACGACGCCAGTGCCGCCACCGGCGAGGCCGACGTGGTGCTGTGCGTGCAAGCGCCTGACCCGGCGCGGCTGGCGCAACTGCGCGAAGGCGCGGCGCTGGTCGGGCTGCTGCAGCCGCAGGCCGATGCCGCGCGCGGCGAGGCCATCGTCGCGCGCAAGCTCAACGCCTTCCCGCTCGAACGCCTGCCGCGCACCACCCGCGCGCAGGCGATGGACGTGCTCAGCTCGCAGGCCGGCATGGCCGGTTACAAGGCCGTGCTGATCGCCGCGCAACTGGCGCCGCGCTTCTTTCCGATGCTGACCACCGCGGCCGGCACCATCCGCCCGTCCAAAGTGCTGATCGTCGGCGCCGGCGTGGCCGGATTGCAGGCCATCGCCACCGCCAAGCGCCTGGGAGCGGCGGTGGAAGGCTTCGACGTGCGCCCGGAAACGCGCGAACAGATCGAATCGCTGGGCGGCAAGTTCCTCGACCTGGGCGTCAGCGCCGCGGGCGAGGGCGGCTACGCGCGCCAGCTCACCGATGAGGAACGCGCCGAACAGCAGCGCCGCCTCGGCGAGCATCTGAAAAACATCGACGTGATCGTCTGCACCGCGGCGGTACCGGGGCGTCCGGCGCCGAAGATCGTCAGCGCGGCGATGATCGCCGGGATGAAGCCGGGCAGTGTACTGGTCGATCTGGCCGCCGAGACCGGCGGCAACTGCGAACTCACCCAACCCGGCCAGACCATCGACGCCGACGGCGTGACCGTCGCCGGGCCGTTGAATCTGGCCAGCAGCGGCGCGGTCCACGCCAGCGAGATGTATGCGCGCAACGTGTTGAACTTCGTCAGCCTGTTCGTCAACGACGGCGCGGTGAACTTCGACTGGGGCGACGAACTGCTGGCCAAGACGATCTGGCCGGAGCGCGCCGCGACGGCCTGAGCGCGCATGACCTGGTTCGCCGACGAAATCCTGCTGCCGGCCACCGCGCAAGCGCTCGCGCGGGTGTCCGGCGATCCGCTGCTGGCGCCGTACGCGTACTGGGTGCGCGATCTGGACGGCCACGCCTGGTTCTCCGACGAGCATCGCCATGAGCTGCCCGAGGGCGGCCTGATCGCGATCCGTCCAGTGCGCGACACGCGCAGCGACGACGAAGACGATTCCTGGTACGGCGTGCCGTCGCTGGACTGGTCGCGTTTGCAGCCGCGCGAGCATCAAGGCCCGGAGCCGGACCGGATCGGCCGGCGCCTGGCGGCGTACTTGCTCGAATGCACCACCGGTGAGCCGGCGTCGGCCGATAACCCGGCCGACGATGTCGATTCGCTGCCGCCGCCGTCGCTGCGCCGTTATCTGGGCGAATTGTCGGCGCAGTTGTCGGTGCCGGTGCTGTACCACTCGGCGTTCTTCTGGGGCGGCGCGGTCGAGTACGAATACAGCCTGTGCTATCGCCCGCATGAGGCGCTGTTCCTGACCAAGCCGCCCGAACCCGGCGACGAAGCCATCCGACACGCCTTGCACGATGGTCTGGCCGGAGTCGGCGTGAATCTGCCGAGCCCGTATTTCGCCCTGCATGCGCGCGAATTTCCCTGGGCCCGCCATCGCCTCGACGGCAAGGGCTGAGGCGCCGCCGTACCGATGCGGCTTACGCGGCGCTCATGGGCGGCACGCATGGAATTAACGCCGCAGGCCGCAGGCTCGGGTCCAGATCAGCGACGGCGAGGCGGCGATGATGGACGAAGACCTGCAATCGATGAGCGCGCAGGAGTTGCGCGAGCAAGTGCGGCGCCTGCGCGCCGGCATCCGCGCGCATCGCGACAGCAGCGGGCACGCGTTGTGCTGGCATCACCCGCAGCTCTGGAATCTGTTGCCCGAGCGGATTCAACCGCAGATCGCGGTGCCGCAATGGCCGGCGTTCCTGCGCGGCTGCGTGCGCTATCGCGAATCGCTGGACCGGCAACGGCCGGATGCGCCGCGGGTCGAGGATGAACTGAAGTAGGGCGGGGCTGCGCGCTGTTTCGCGCGGTGAACCGGCGCGTGGGCTTGAAGTCCCGGCGAAAGCGGAGATCCAGAGGCTTCATGGTCCTGCCCCGATGAAGCCCTGGATCCCCGCCTTCGCGGGGATGACGGTGGAACTTGGAGTGGGTAGGCGCTGCGGTGGCCGATCACGCTGGCTTTGTTCTGAGTTCTGAGTTCTGAGTTCCGCGGTGTTCTGCTGCGTCGTGCGTCGGGCATCCGATGCCGGCCTTCGCCTTTGCTCGTCATTCCCGCGAACGCGGGAATCCAGGGCTCTTCGTGCGAGAACGTTTGAAGTCGTTTTGCTCGTCATTCCCGCGAAAGCGGGAATCCAGGGCTCTTCGTGCGAGAACGTTTGAAGTCGTTTTGCTTGTCATTCCCGCGAAGGCGGGAATCCAGGGCTCTTCGTGCGAGAACGTTTGAAGTCGTTTTGCTTGTCATTCCCGCGAAAGCGGGAATCTAGGGCTCTTCGTGCGAGAACGCTTGAAGTCACTGGATTCCCGCGTTCGCGGGAATGACGAATCTGGAAGGATGACGCTGAAGTCTCTGGATGTTCGGCTCCGCGGAAGTAAAGCGGAGCCCGCGTTCGCGGGAATGACGGCCGGAGGGAACGCTGTTTCTGTACTTTTGAATCTGCGTTCCCTATAGCCCGGCATCACTCAATCCCGAGGCGGCATGGGCCCCCGATCCGGCCGATCCGACCGCTCCGGCTTCGGCGGCGGCGGATTGGCCTGTACCCAGGCGCGGCGTTGTTCCGGCGTCATCGTGCGCCACTTCTCCATCAGCGCGCGGCGGGCGTTGTCGTCCAGGCCGCGCATGTGGCCGAACAGCGCGCGCATCTGGCCGCGCTCTTCCGGATTCAGATGCTCCCAGCGCTTCATGCCGCGGCGCGCGTCCTGGCGCTCTTCCGGCGTCATCTGCTGCCAGCGGCGGGCGTGTTCGAGCATGCGCGGGCGCTCTTCGGGCGCGCTGTTCCAGCGGTCGCGCATCGGTGCGATCAGTTGTTCGCGCTGGGCCTGGCTGAGCTGGTCCCAGGCCGGCAGATTGACCGCGGGTTTGGCGGCCGGGCCCGGCGGCGGGGCCGCCCAGGCCGGGGCGAGCGCGGCGGGCAGCGCGAGCGCGCCCAGGGCGAGTGCCAATCCGGCGCGGCGTAGCGGGGCGAAGCGGCGCATGGCGGTTTACTCCGTGTGAGTCCGGGGCAGGGCGTCGGTGTTGGACGCCAGCCACAGGTAGAGATCGGGATTTTCGTCGAGCGCGGCGACCGCGGTGTCGGGGTCGTAGCCGGTCTCGGCCGGCGCGGCGTTGGTGGACGCGACGACGGCCGGGCCGGTCGCGACCGGCGCGCTGCCGGGCGGAGCGCCGCTGCCGGCGAACTGCAGGCCCAGCGCGAGCGCGACCGCGGCCACGCCGGAACTGGCCAGGGTCCAGCCGAGGAGGCCGCCGCGCCGATGCGGCTGGGCGGCGGCCTCGCTGCGGATCGTGCGCAGGCGGGCGCGGATCTGCGGGCTGACGCGTTCGACGGCGTGCGCGTGCAGATCGCGCATGGCGGCGTCGAAGCGCGCGTCCGCATCCGCAGGCGGGCTTGCGCGGTCCTGAGAGTGTTCGTGGGTGTTCATCGCCATTCCTCCAATTGCCGCTGCAGGGCTTCGCGCGCGCGCGACAGATGGGTTTTCACCGCGCCTTCGCTGCAACCCATCGCCCGCGCAGTCGTGGCGACGTCGAGTTCTTCCAAAATCCGCAAGGAAAACGCCTCGCGTTGCCGGCGCGGCAGTTTGCCCAGCGCGTCGGCGAGTTTGCCGTAGGCCTCGCGGCCGTCGTGGGTGCGCTGCGGGTCGGGACCGTCGTCGGCCCAGTCCATCGGCGCATCGTCGTCGTCGCGCGGAGCCGGCATCAGCCAACGCAGACGGAAGGTGCGGCGACGCTGGATATCGACGATCCGGCTGCGCAGGATGCTCCAGAACAGCGGCGTCCACTCCGAGGCGGGGCGCTCGCGGTAGCCGAGCATCTTCATCATCGCGTCCTGCACCGCGTCCAGCGCGTCTTCGCGATGGCGCAGGCCCAGTTCGGCGAAGCGGAACGCGCGCGTGCCCAGGCCGGCGAGGAATTCCTCGATCGTCGCCGGCAGGCGCGCCGCCGGCGCGGCCGCTTCGGGCTCGAATCCGCCAACGGCTTCCAGCGGCGCCGCGTCGTCGTGCCAGGCCGGGTCCGCGGCGGAAGCCGGGGCGGGCGCGTCCGGCGGCGCGCGATCGCGCGGCCTTTCGGACGGGGCGGAGCCCGGTTCGGCCGGCCCGCCTTCGCGCACGCGCCCGTTCCGCCGCTGGTCGTAGCGGTGATCGAGCGGGTCGCTCGGCGGCAGCGGGTCGTTTTCGACGCTCACGGCCTCCAGCATACGGGCGCTTGGCGGTAGCAGCACCTGGGGTCCCTCAACGGCGGCCGGGCGGAAGGGCGGGGCGCGTATGGCGGTTCGTCGCGTTCGGCATCGGCATTTACCTGCACCGGAATGTGCGGCGCTTACACAAACCGGAAACGCCCCCGCCCCGGATCGGTTGACAGCGGTGGCGCCGTATTCACGGACGGTTATGATGCGGATGACACCGCATGGGGAAAGATCGGATGAGCGACGGGTTCGTGGCGCTGTACATCTTCATGCTGGCGGGTATCGCCGGCCACGTGATCATCTCGCGGGTGCCGGTAATCCTGCACACGCCGCTGATGTCGGGTTCCAACTTCATCCACGGGATCGTGCTGATCGGCGCGATCATGGTGCTCGGCCACGCCGACACCACCTTGGAGAAAGCCATCGGATTTCTCGCCGTGCTGCTCGGCGCGGGCAACGCCGCCGGCGGCTACGTGGTGACCGAACGCATGCTGGAGATGTTCAAGTCCAGCAAGAAGCCGGCCGGCAAGGCGGGCGGTTGAATGATCGGTTCATTCGATACGCCGCGGCCGCCGCGGCCGTTCTCGCCGGCCTGGGGCTGCTCGCCGCTCCTGCTTTCTTCGGTTACCTGCTGCCGCTCGGGCAGCTGTCGTTCTATGGAGCGCGCGCGCTGATGGATGTCTTATCGATTCTGGTCAAGAGCAGCTATCTGGTCGCGGCGACGCTGTTCCTGCTGGGCCTGCAACGCATGGCTTCGCCGGTCACCGCGCGCAGCGGCATCCGCTGGGCCGGCGCGGGCATGGTCATCGCCACGGTGGCGACGTTCTTCCTGCCGGGCCTGCACAATCTGGCGCTGATCGTGCTGGCCGTCGGCATCGGCACGATCCTGGCGTGGGTCTCGGGCAAGAAAGTCGCCATCACCGACATGCCGCAGATGGTCGCGCTGTACAACGGCATGGGCGGCGGCTCGGCGGCGGCGATCGGCGCGGTGGAACTGCTGCGCCTGTCCGGACAAATGCCGGCCGATCCGCTGCAGGCGCAGATCGAACGCGGCGTGATCGCGATGCAGACCCCGACCGTGGGCCTGGTGCTGGCGGTGATCGGCGCGGCGATCGGCGCGATTTCGCTGTCGGGTTCGGTGATCGCCTGGGCCAAGCTCGACGGACGCCTGGACCGGCGCGTGGTGTTCCCGGGCCAGCAGATCTTCAACGCCATCGTGGCGCTGGCGGTGCTGGTGCTCGGCATCGCCGCGTTCATGACCCTCAACGTGCCGGTGATCATCGCCTTCTTCGTCGCCGCGCTCGCGCTCGGCGTGTTGATGACCCTGCCGATCGGCGGCGCCGACATGCCGGTGGTGATCTCGCTGTACAACGCCTTCACCGGTCTGGCGGTGGCGTTCGAAGGGTATGTGCTCGGCAACGAGGCCTTGATCATCGCCGGCACCATGGTCGGCGCGGCCGGCATGCTGTTGACGCGCCTGATGGCCAAGGCCATGAACCGGCCGATCAGCGGCGTGCTGTTCTCCAACTTCGGCGGCGGCGGGCAGGCGCAGGAAATCAGCGGCACGCAGAAGCCCATCGAAGCCGGCGATGTGGCCGCGATGATGGCCTTCGCCGAACGCGTGGTGATCGTGCCCGGCTACGGCCTGGCGGTGGCGCAGGCGCAGCACAAGATCTGGGAACTGGCGCAGAAGCTGATGGATCGCGGGGTCAAGGTGAAATTCGCGATCCATCCGGTCGCCGGCCGCATGCCCGGGCACATGAACGTGCTGTTGGCCGAGGCCGGCGTGCCTTACGACCTGATCGCCGACATGGACGACATCAATCCCGAATTCGCCAACACCGATGTGTCGCTGGTGATCGGCGCCAACGACGTGGTCAATCCGGTCGCCAAGACCGATCCGTCCTCGCCGATCTACGGCATGCCGATCCTGGACGTGGTCAATTCGAAGAACACCATCGTGATCAAGCGCGGCAAGGGCACCGGTTTCGCCGGCATCGAGAACGCGCTGTTCTATGCCGACAACACCCGCATGCTCTACGGCGACGGCGCCGAGATGGCCAGCGCGCTGGTGTCGGAGTTGAAGGGGCTCGACGGCGGGCATTGAGCCCTCGTCGCGGTCCGGCGGGCGCGGATTGCGCGCCCGCGGCGGCCGTCAGTTGCCGCCGCGGATGCGCAGCGTCAGGCCCTTGAGGAAATTGCGCAGCATCTGATCGCCGCACAGGCGGAAATTCTTGTGGTCGGGCTGGCGGAACAGCGCGCTCAACTCCGGCTTGGACACCGGGAAACCGGCGTCGGCGAAGGCCTGATGCATGTCCACGTCCTTCAGCTCGAAGGCCACGCGCAGTTTCTTCAGCACCAGATTGTTGCTGACGCGCTTTTCCAGCGGTCGCGGCGGCAGGCTTTCGTCGCGGCCGCGGTAATGGAACACCAGTCCGTCGAGAAAACGCGCCAGCACCGCGTCGTCGCAGGGCGCGTAGCCTTCGTCTTCGTCTTTCTTGAGGAAGGCCTGCACGTCGGCTTTTTCGATCGGGAAGTCGGCGTCGGCCAGATGGACGATCTCCACGACTTTGTTGTCGCTCAGATCGAGCATGTAGCGGATGCTGCGCAATACATCGTTGTTGATCATGGTCTGTCCTGCCGGGCCGGGCCCGTGGCGCCGGTGGTGATGCCTGCGGGCCCCGTGCGCGGGGCGCGAGGCCGATTCGTTCTGCGATGCCGTCGTCGATGCGGCGCCCGGCGCGGTGGTCGGGCGTGGCTCGGGGCGGTCGGTGAACGCGGATTCTCGCATTTCGGGCGAGGTCCGGGCGGATCGGCCTCGGCGGGCCGGGTCGGGCAGGCGCTCGGGCCGCGGCCCGAACGGGCGCCCGGACCGTGCACAGTCCGGGCGAAACGCAGGAATCTCAGGAGCCGGTCGCGGCCGTTTCGGCTTGGTTGGCCCATTCGCTGAAGACATCGCCGTGCTGGCGGCGGGTCGCGTGGCAGGCGGCGCAGCCGTCGCGTTCGGCGGTTTTCAGCCGGTCGTTGCGCTGGCCGGCGGCGAATTCGGCGTAGCCCCAGCCGGCGGTGGCGGCGAAACGGCGGCTGTCCTTGACCATCACGTCGATATGCCGGCGCGGGCCCTGATCGATGATGCCGTCGCCGTGATCGCGGGTTTCGAACAGGTCGTAGACCAGCACCGCGCCGTCGGGATAGTTGCCGCTGCGGAACCCCTGCAGCGCGGCGGCGTTGCCGTAGACGTGGTGCAGGCCGCCGAATCGTGGATAGGCGGCATGGGCGGAGGTGATCAGGCCGCTCTTGATGTGGGTCCACAGCGCGTAGCCGGCGGGGTAGGCGATGGCGGGCGCGTCCTTGCCGGCGTCGGCGCTCTGCGCCGCGGCCGGCGCGGCGGCGGCCTGGGCGATGCCGCCGACCGCGACGGCGAGGGCGACCGCGGCGACCAGCACCGCGTCGCCGAGGCCGAAGCTGCGCGCGGCTTGCCCGTGCGAGGCGCGATCGCGTCGGTCAGCGCGCATTCGAAGCCCCCTTCATCGCGCGATTGACCGCCCAGGCGATCGGCCAGGCGACGAAGACCACGTGCACGGCGATGCTCAGCACGATCCACACCACATCGTCGGGCAGGCCCTTGCCGCCGGCGCGCGAGAGCGGCACGACGATGAAGTTCATCGCCACGAACAGCCACAGCCCGTACAAGGTCGATGCCAGCCACGGGCGCTGGCGCATCCACGCCAGCCGGGTCGCGGCGAAGGCGTACACCGCCGCCATCACCAGGGCGATGAAGTAATGCAGGAACAAGCCCAGGGCCGCGGTCGATGCGCCGCCGGCCAGCGCCGCCTCGCGCCCGATCAGGCCGGAGGCGACGCTGTGCAGGATGCGTTGCGCCGGCACGTGCACGGTCACGCCCCAGTAGGTGATCGCATAACAGATGTCGAGCGTGCCCGCGATCAGGCCGCCGATCGCGGTCCACAACGGCAACGAGCGGGTGGAGCGTGCGGCGTAGTTCATGACGGATCTCGCGAGTGAGAGAAGGGACGGATGCGTCGGTGCTGCGGGTGCGGTGCGACGACGGAACGGCGCGGGACGCTGCGATTGCGATGAAGCCTCCCTGCCGCCGGCCCGGAGCGGCGGCGTCGGTGCGGAAGGCGAATGCCCGCGATTTCGCCGTATCGCGGCGGCGCGGGCCTCTCCCATTGGTCACCCCGACCGGTGCCGCACGGATGGCGCGGATACCCGGCTGCGCGACCGGGAACGCGCGACTCAGGCCGCGCGCACCTGCGGCCGTTCCATCCGCCGCGCCTGGGTCGCGGTCAGTCCGAACGAGTTCTTGAACGCGCGGCAGAACGCGCTCTGGCTTTCGAAGCCCAGCGCTTCGGTGATCTCGCACACCGGCATGCGGGTCTCGCGGACCATGCGCCAAGCGCGGTCCGAGCGCAGGCGCGCGGCGAATTCGGTCGGGGTTTCGTCGAACACTTCGCGATAGATCCGGATCAGATGGCAGGGCGAGTAGTTGGCGCTGCGCGCCAGGCGGTTGAGGTCGAGGCGGATTTCCGGATGGCGGCGGATCAGATGCTGCACCCGCAGCAGCCGCAGCAAGGTCTGCTGGCGCCGGCGCTGGGTGCGGCCGCTGCAGCGCGGCAGCCGCGCCTGCAGTTCGCGTTGCTGCTCCAGCAGCAGCGAGCACAGCGTGCGCACCAGCGCGGCGCCGTTGGCGGCCAGCTCGGCCGGCTGCGAGACCAGCCGCGCCAGGCGCACCATCAGCCGCTGCACGTCGCGCGGCGCCGCGCCCTCCCACGGGAACAGGTCGTTGTTCTGTTCGTCCGGGGCGTTGAGCACATGCGGGCGCCAGGCCTGCTCGGGGCCGCTCAGGCACAGCCACCAGCACGGCAGGCGCGCGCTGGTGCGCAGGCGGCCGTCGCGCCAGATCTGCAGGTGGCCGGGGGCCAGCTCCCAGGTGCTGTCGGTCGATTCCAGCCGCAGCGGCCCGCGCAGCGGCAGCCACAGCGACATCCAGCCGGCCGGCAGGTCCAGTTGGACCGCGCGGCCGGAGGCGCGGATCAGGTGCAGGCCTGGGCGGGCGGCGGACAGATCCAGGTGTTCGGCGAAGTGAATCCGGTGGTGATGCAGGCTCATGCGGCCCTCGTCGGGGGATCGCGGCTGGGGGGAACCACATCGGTTGGCCCCTAAGCTAGCCATCCGCAGCTGTCATCAGGAGGGCCAATTACCCTGGCCTCGAAGGAGCCAATCGGATTCGGCGTGGATCGGCGTCTCAATCCGGCATTGCGCCGGTCTCGTGCCGTCGATGTGCCGGGAACGACCGACTCGCAGGCGCCGTCTCGCAACTCGCCGATTGGCTTGGCACACTCGGCGCGAGACCGGGCCCGAGGGGGCCAATCCGGAGCCACGCCATGTATCTGCCGTTGGACGGCCGGGGGCCCTTGCACGGCCAATTGGTCCGCTCGCTCAAGGACGCCGTGCTGGGGGGCCGCTTGCCGGCCGGGGTGCGGTTTCCGCCGACCCGGCTGCTGGCGCAGCAACTCGGCCTGTCGCGCAATACCGTGCTGGCGGCCTACGAGCAGCTGCGCGCGGAAGGCTTCATGCAGGCGCGGGTGGGCTCGGGCAGTTTCGTCGCCCTGCCGGGCTCGCCGGTGCAGATGCGCAGCGAGCCGCCGCAGCGGATCGCCGCGCAAAGCGCCTACTCGCGGCGGCTGCGGCGCTACCACGACCACGCCAACATCCCCGGCCGGCGCGCGCCGGGCACCTTGCACAGCTTCCAGTACGGCGTGCCCTTCACCAATCCGCTGCTGACCTCGGCCTGGGCGCGCGCGCTGTCGCACGCGGCCGCCTACACGCCGCCCAACTACCCGACCGCGCAGGGCCTGCCGGTGCTGCGCGCGGCGGTGTGCGAGTACCTGTCGCTGCGCCGCGGGGTGCAGGCCGCGCCCGAGGACGTGATCATCGTCGCCGGCACCCAGCAGGCGATCAGCCTGACCGCGCGGGTGGTGCTCGACGAAGGAGAAGAGGTGGTGATCGAAGACCCGCAGTACTTCGCCGTGCGCGAAGCGCTGCAGATCCACGGCGCCAAGCTGGTGCCGGTGGCGGTGGACGGCGACGGCCTGCGCACCGACCTGCTGCCCGAACGGCCGCCACGGCTGATCTGCGTGACGCCCTCGCACCAGTTCCCGACCGGCGCGCTGATGTCGCTGCCGCGCCGGCGCGCGCTGCTCGACTACGCCAACCGCCACGATTGCTGGATCTTCGAGGACGACTACGACGGCGAATTCCGCTACGACGCGCAGCCGCACGCGGCGCTGTGCGGGCTCGACGACAGCCGCCGGGTGATCTACGCCGGCACGTTCTCGAAAGTGCTGTTTCCGTCGCTGCGGCTGGGCTACATCGTGGCGCCGCCGGGATTGCGCGACGATTTCGTCAGCGCCAAGTGGGTGGACGATTTCGGCTCGCCCGGCATCGAGCAGGCCGCGCTCGCGCATTTCCTCGCCGACGGCGGCTTCGAACGCCATCTGCGCCGCACCGCCAAGACCTTGAAGCAGCGCCGCGACGCGCTGCTGGGCGCGCTACGGCGCCTGACCGGCGACGGCGTGCGGATCGACGACTCGCATGCCGGCATGCACCTGGTGGTGTGGCTGCGCGGGCGCAACGCGGCCGAGGGCGAGGCCTTCATCGCCTATGCGCAAAGCCGCGGCCTGGGGCTGTATTCGATCGCGCCGTACTACGTCCACCCGCTGGAACGGGCCGGGCTGCTGTTCGGCTACGGCGCCTTGTCGGTGGCCGAGATCGAGGAGGCGGCGAAGTTGTTCGCCAGTTGCCTGCAGGAGATGGCGTTCGAGGACGCGGCGGTCTGAGGACGGCCGCGGCGTCAGCGCGAAGCCAGCGCCGCCACCGCCAGCGCGATCGCCAGCCACACCAGTTCCAGGCCGCTGTTGGCCAGCTGGAACAGGTTCCAGAAAAAATGCGGCCCCAGCTTGGCCGCCGAGGCCACCGGGTCCAGCCCCATCAGCACGCCGATCTGGCCCGCGGCGATGCCCCAGTTGGCGGTCACGATGATCAGCGCGGTCGCGATCAGCGCCGCCAGCGCCCGCCGGGGGCCCGGGCGCCAGCCGGCCAGGCGCAGCATCCAGGCGATATCGAGGGCGCCGATCACCGCCATCCAGTGGTACTGGCGGTCGAAGGCCAGCGACAGCAGCACCCAGAACGCGGCGAAGCCGAACGTGCCCAGCGCCAGCATCAGCCACGAGAACAGGCTCAGGCGGCCGCGGGCGGGCGTGGCGGCGGAGCGTTCGGGCGGGGCGACGGTCATGGGCGGAACACTGTGGACGGGGCAAGCCCTACAGCATAGCCGGCCGCGACCGGTAGAATGTCGCGACTTGTGCTGCGGCACGGCATCCCCATCTTTCCGCCATGTATTCCCGCAGCAGCGAACCCGTCCGTTTCGAGCGCGATTGCGCCGCCGTCCTCGTGCCGCAAGGCGAGCAGGTCAACCTGCCCGCGGGCAGCGTGGGCTATATCACCCAGGCGCTGGGCGGCAGCTACACCGTGTTCGTCGAGGGCAATCTGTTCCGCATCTCCGGCCTCGATGCCGACGCGATCGGCAAAGAACCGCCGGAGCCGCTGGAACTGCCCGCCGGCGCCGACGACGATGCGGTCGAGCAACTGGTGTGGAAGCAGCTGCGCACCTGCTTCGATCCGGAAATCCCGATCAACGTGGTCGAGCTGGGCCTGGTCTACGAGGCCGTGGTCAAGCATCGCGACGACGGCCAGCGCATGGTCGAGGTGCGCATGACCCTGACCGCGCCGGCCTGCGGCATGGGCGACATCCTGGTCGATGACGTGCGCAGCAAGCTCGAGATGATTCCGACCGTGGCCGAGGCCGACGTCGAGCTGGTGTTCGATCCGCCGTGGAACCGCAACATGATGTCCGAGGCGGCGCGGCTCGAGACCGGGATGCTCTGAGGGCGGGCTCGAAGCCTCTGCGCCCGTCATTCCCTGTGTTCGCGGGAATGACAAGTAAAAACACCCGAAACACAGACATGGGGCAGAGCAGGTTCTGCCTCGAACGCCGGCCGTGAGCGCGCCGTCCGGCGCCTGCGCTGTCGCTGTGCGCCTTCATCCGCGGAGCTAATTTCCTACTTAAAACGTAGGAAAACAAAACCGCATCCATCCGCACACTCTGTCATCCGATGCGACGCATTTTTAGTGCGCCGCAACAAACTGCGTGTGCCCGATCCGGCCAGGACAACACCGTCCAAAAAAATCTAAATGTGGGACACATCTCACATATAACCCCCTGCATGAACGGCGTTGAGTGCTTGTTGGCACTACAACTGGCCCCGTAGCGTGTTAGCGCGGGCCGGGACAGCATCGAGTCCGTACACAAACAGCGTGGACGCTGTGGTGTGCAGACAGGGACGTGGCCGCCCAGACCACCACGCGTAAACGCCGTAACGCGGCACTTCAGTTTTTGGGGGTTTCATCCATGTCCGACCGCTCCATGCGCGCACTGCGCAAGCATGCGCTTGCCGCTGCCACCGTGACCGCCCTGTCCTGCGTAGCCGTATCGGCCTACGCAGCGGATCGCATCAACCTCACCGCCCTGGCCAACGCCAGCCAGCAGGATGAGTTCATCGTCAAGTATCGCGACGGCAGCGCCGCGCGCAGCAACGAAGCCACCCTGCAAAGCTCGCTCGGCGCCGCCTCCACCGGCTTCTCCGGCAACGGCCGCGCGCTGGGTCTCAAGCACGTGCGCCGCACCTCGATCGGCGCCGACGTCGTGCGCGCCGCGCGCAAGCTCGATCGCGCCGAAGCCGAATCGCTGATGCGCCAGATCGCCGCCGACCCGAACGTCGAGTTCGTCGAGCCCAACGCGCGCATGACCGCGTTCTTCACCCCGGACGACACCCGCTTCGGCGAGCAATGGGGCTACACCACCGCCTCGGGCATCAACGCGACCCAGGCCTGGGACGTGAGCACCGGCACCGGCGTGGTCGTGGCGGTGATCGACACCGGCATCACCTCGCACAGCGATCTCAACGCCAACATCATCGGCGGCTACGACTTCATCAGCGACGCCACCGCCGCGCGCGACAGCAACGGCCGCGATTCCAACCCCGCCGACCAGGGCGACTGGTTCGTCGGCTCCGATTGCGGCGTGAGCTACAACAGCAACTCCAGCTGGCACGGCACCCACGTCGCCGGCACCATCGCCGCGGTGACCAACAACGCCAAGGGCGTGTCGGGCGTGGCTTACAACGCCAAGGTGGTTCCGGTGCGCGTGCTCGGCCGTTGCGGCGGCACCCTGGCCGACATCGCCGACGCCATCACCTGGGCATCGGGCGGTACCGTGTCGGGCATCCCGGCCAATCCGAATCCGGCCGAAGTCATCAACATGAGCCTGGGCGGCAGCGGCACCTGCGGTTCGACCTACCAGACCGCGATCAACGGCGCGGTGTCGCGCGGCGTGACCGTGGTCGTCGCCGCCGGCAACAACAACGGCAACGCCTCCAACGCGCGTCCGGCCAACTGCACCGGCGTGATCACCGTCGGCGCGGTCGATAGCGCCGGTGCGCGTTCGGTGTGGAGCAGCACGCAGAAGTCGAACTACGGCGCCGTGGTCGATGTGGCCGGGCCGGGCTCGAACATCCTGTCCACGCTCAACGCCGGCACCACCACGCCGGGCGCGGAGAGCTACGCCTCCTACGGCGGCACCTCGATGGCGACGCCGCACGTGGCCGGCGTGGTCGCGCTGCTCCAGGCCAAGGCGACGACGCCGAAGACCCCGGCCGAGATCGAGACCCTGCTGAAGAACACCGCGCGCGCCTTCCCGGCCACGCCGGACCAGCCGATCGGCGTGGGCATCGTCAACGCCAAGGCGGCGCTGGATGCGCTCGACGGCGGCAACCCCAACCCGGGCACGCAGACCTACAGCAACGGCACCGACTACAACATCCCGGACAACAACGCCACCGGCGTGTCGAGCACCATCACCGTGTCGGGCCGCACCGGCAACGCGCCGAGCAACGCGCAGGTTTCGGTCAACATCATCCATCCGTACAAGGGCGACCTGAAGGTCGATCTGATCGCGCCGGACGGCTCGGTCTACAACATCCACAACCGCACCGGCAGCAGCAGCGACAACGTCACCGGCACCTTCACCATCAATCTGTCGAGCGAAGCGCTCAACGGTGCGTGGAAGTTGCGCGCGGCCGATGCCGCGGCGTTGGACGTGGGCCGTATCGATACCTGGAGCGTCACGTTCTGAATCCGGCCGGCGGCCGTTCGCGGCCGCTTTGGATTCCACGGAACCCCGGCTTCGGCCGGGGTTTTGTTTTGGCGGTGAGATGCGGCGAAGGCGAGGCTGCGAAATCGTTATGCGATGTCGAGAGCGGACACTCGCGTTTATGGTGTATTGAGTGTGCTTTCAGACGCGTCTGATGGTGTGGGGGTGAGGGGTTGCGTAGTTTTGATCACAAGGACGGCGGCCTGGAGCATGTTCAAGGTTTCGGGAAAACCCCCGGTTCGTCATTCCCGCGAACGCGGGCTCCGCTTTATTTCGGTATCCAGCGACTTCAAAGGTTCTCGCACGAAAGACCCTGGATTCCCGCGTTCGCGGGAATGACGAGCAAAGAAGCGGAGACGGGACAGTCGGCGCGGTGACGCGGTGACGAGGTGACGAGGTGACGAGGTGACGCAGGTTATTAGGCCGTCGTCCCGATACAACTCATGGTGTGGGGGCGCACCCGGACTTCCGGCGGGGGTCGGAAGTCCGGGACTGCGTTGACCTCGACCTGCTGCGACGCATCGCTTCGCGTGGGCTGCGGAAACAGCAGGCCGAACAGGCTCCTGCGTGGTGTTGGAGGACGGACCCGGGCTTCGGTTACAGCCGAAGTTCGGGTATCCGTTTTCGCCGCCGCGATGGCCGACAGATAGCAAGCCGAAACCGGTCACCGGCAAGATGTTTCGCCTACGCCTACGCCTACGCTGGCATCGCCATCACTATCGAAGCAGCACGACCCATTCGACGCACCCAACTGCCAATGCACATGACATGTGCCATCGATAGCATCAGACACCACTCAATCAGTGGAAGTAACCCCCAGCATCCACCATCAGCTACTCGCGATCGCGATCCTCCAACGAATAATCTCGCACACGGGTAGGGTGATTTCGCACTTTTTCGTTGTCGTCCCCAACACAAAATCAGTGTGTAGATGTGTGACGGCAAGCGTCTTGAAGGCGCATTAATTTTCCCCAGACGCCTTGCCGCGGATTTTTCCGAACCGTTAGCTTGGAACCCGGCTTCGCGGCGTCGTCCGCGTCCATCGCAGCGTTCTCCGGGCTGCAAGCAAGATCGAAATTCGCCGGAAGAACGTTCCACTTCGCCGCATGCCGGCGCTTACTTGGGGTTTCCACCACATGACTTCCCGCTCGAACCGCAATCATCGCTTGCACCTGCTCGCCGCAGCCACGGCGCTTGCGCTGGGTTCCGTCGTCGCCGCGCCGGCCATCGCCGGCCAGGCACATCTGGCCGGTCTGAAGGCCGATGGCACGTACAGCCGCTTCATCGTCAAGTACAAGAACGACAGCGCGGCCGCCAGCAGCGACGTGCAAGTGTCGTCGTCGCTGAGCAGCGCCGCCTCGCGCACCGCGCTGCCGGCCGCGTCCAAGGGCAAGAAGCTGGGCCTGCGCTCGGTGCGCCGGATGATGCTGCCAGGCGCGCAGGTCGTGGCCAGCGACGTCGCCCTCAACCGCGACGAAGCCGAAGCGGTGATGCGCCAGATCGCCTCCGATTCCAATGTCGAGTTCGTCCAGATCGATGGCATCCGCCACGCGCTGGCCGTGCCCAACGACACCCGCTTCGGCGACCAGTGGCATTACGCCGACAGCGCCGTGGGTATCCGCGCGCCGACCGCGTGGAACACCAGCACCGGCACCGGCGTGGTGGTGGCGGTGATCGACAGCGGCATCCTGTCGCATACCGATCTCAACGCCAACATCCTGCCCGGCTACGACATGGTCAGCTCCACCACCGGCTTCAGCAACGCCGAATGCCAGCAGGCCGGCGCCAGCCCGGGTTGCGGCAAATCCGACGACGGCGACGGCCGCGATTCGAACCCGAACGATTCCTCCAACGTCGTCCACGGCACCCACGTCGCCGGCACCATCGCCGCGGTGACCAACAACGGCGCCGGCGTGGCCGGCGTTGCGTACAACGCCAAGGTCGTGCCGTTGCGCGTGCTCGGCAACCAGGGCTTCGGCAGCGATTCCGACATCGCCGACGCCATCGTCTGGGCCTCCGGCGGCACCGTCGCCGGCGTGCCGGCCAACGCCAACCCGGCCGAGGTCATCAACATGTCGCTGGGCGGCGACGCGCCGTGCAGCGACACGCCGGCGTACCAGGCCGCGATCGACACCGCGATCGTCAACGGCTCGGTCGTGGTCGCGGCCGCGGGCAACAGCAACATCGACGTCGCCGGCGCGACGCCGGCCAGCTGCAACGGCGTGATCTCGGTCGCCGCCAGCAACAAGAGCGGCGCGCGTTCGTACTACTCCAGCTGGGGCGCGAGCATCGACATCACCGCGCCGGGCGGCGCGCAGTCGTTCGAGGGCGATCCCAACGGCATCCTGTCCACCGTCGCCAACAACGGCTACGGCTACATGCAGGGCACCTCGATGGCGTCGCCGCACGTCGCCGGTGTGGTCGCGCTGATGCAGGCCGCCGCTGCGACGCCGAAGACCTCCGCGCAGATCCAGGCGCTGCTGGCCAGCACCGCGCGTCCGATCCCGACGAGCAAGTGCAGCGGCGGTTGCGGCCCGGGCCTGATCGACGCCGCCGCCGCGGTCGCCGCGGCCGCCGGCACCACGCCGCCGACCGGCACGCAGACCTACACCAACGGCACCGACGTCAGCATTCCGGACAACAACGCCACCGGCGTGTCGAGCAGCATCACCGTGTCGGGCCGTACCGGTAACGCGCCGAGCAATGCCTCGGTTTCGGTGAACATCGTGCATCCGTACAAGGGTGACCTGATCGTCGATCTGATCGCGCCGGACGGTTCGGTCTACAACATCCACAACCGCACCGGCAGCAGCAGCGACAACGTCAGCGGCACCTTCCAGGTCAATCTGTCGAGCGAAGCGCTCAACGGTACCTGGAAGCTGCGCGCCGCCGATCGCGCCGCGCTGGACGTCGGCAAGATCGACACCTGGAGCATCACGTTCTGATGATCGGATTACGCGCGGCCGGAGCGATCCGGCCGCGCGTATGCCGCCTGCGCGGCGGCAAGGGAATGCAGCGAAACCCCGGCTTCGGCCGGGGTTTCTTTTTGCGCCGCAGTGGGTGAGTAACAGCACATCCAGCTGCGGGCTGATGCGGAACTTCATCAGTGGTAGCGGCATCGTCATTGTGTTGCGTGCGCACAAGTTCGGCGGGCTAGGCAAGGCGTGTGCCAGCAGGAGCCCAAACGTTGAGTTGCGGCTTGGCTGCCGGTGGGTACCATGCAAGCCATGGCTTGTTACCCACTCATGTTTTCGACACTGCTATTAGCGGCGTTGTCCGCATGTGCGCATTCGACCAGTCGGCCCGCGCCTGTGCCGATCGAGGAAATTGCCGCCATGAACACGACCAGCCCCGATTCGACGGGTACTCCGCGTCTGCACACGCTGGACGAATTTCCGGAATTGACGCCGGAAGAGGTCGGTCGGCGATTCCTGAAGTTGATCGACAGCTTGAAGTCGTTTGATGATCTGTCAGTCGAGCGCTTGCAAGACATGATGCACTTGCCGATGGTGAACGCCCCTGAGACGAGTGGAGGCTACTTGATCTTGCGTATGCCAGACTCCGGCTGGCAATACAGTTTTAGCTATCGTATTGATGCCAAGTATCCGCGCTATACGAATGCAGCCTTTGAATTCAACCATGACGATGGCCGCGCCGATATGGCCAGGGTTTGCGGTATGGATCTAGATGCCTATGTCGCTGAATTGAACAAGGTGGGGTTCGTAGAGCGTGAAGACTTGGCGCAATACGACTCCCCGATGCCTCCTGTAAATCCGGATGGGACGACGGAGGAACGCCGGTTCTTTCGGCTACCGGGCTATATTTTCACGCGCGGCAATGTTGGAGTGCTGGTTCGCGAGCGCCGCGAAGCCGATATGCCTGAAGCGAAGCGGCATCATGCCTGTGTAGAAGCGATCAGCGTAGGCCGGATGAGTGGAAATTAAGCCATGCCAAGCCTAAATCAACAATTACAGGCTGCAGTTAGACAATTTGCCGCGCAACCCGGCATCAATCCTGATCAAGAAGCGCAGCTACGCGCCGCCATCACCTGGGATGCAAATTTGCTGCAACAGCTCAATCAGAATGCGGCCAACGGTCAACTCAAAGGCTTTGCGTTGTCGCAAGCCGGTTCAACTGCGAATCTGGCGGGAACCTACGACATCGCATCGGCCGTGGTCACGCTGCCGGCTACCGACTTCTCGCCAATCGGAACTACGCCTAGCGTGGACCTTATCGCCACATTGCGCGTGCAGGACATGTCGCTGCGCTTCGCTCACACCAGTTACGTGGACGCCGCCAGCATCACCCGGGCGGTAACGCAGGACATGGTGACCAACCTGCAATCCACCATCAACGGATCGCCGGTGCTGGCCGCCGAAGTAAAGCGGGCCGTCACGTCGCCGGGTCATGGGCAAGCTGCACCCTTGCAGCATTTCGCCTCGCTCAGCGGCACGGTGGCTGGCGGCACCTACAACCCTACGACTCGCACAATGAGCCTTCCGCCGAGCAGCCTGGCCGTGCCTCCCGCCAGCTTCGGTTCGGAAGACCTTACCTTCGTATTGGGGCATGAAATCCAGCATGGCTTCAATGCTGCGGGCAAGAAAATCGCAACCGACAACGCGTACAACCTGGCTAGGCAGATCGCGCGGGATACCAATCCGGTCAACGACTACACCTCTCCCATTGGCGCTGTGATCCAAGCGGGGCGAGAGGACGAGGCTAGAGCCCAAATTGCCGGATGGAATGCGTTACTCAGCCGTGAGCAGCAAATAAAGCCCGGCGCTGACCTCACGGACATATGGGCTTTAGCCAAGAATTATAAAACTTTGCGGGTACTCGACTTCGTTGAGCGCGATCAGTCCAATCCTCAACAAGCTCAAGCCCGCCCCGGTCTAACCTTCAATTCCGACGCCAGTCTATCTATGACCCCCGCCAACGTGGCGCAGATGGGTCAGAACTACTTCGACAAGCCGCCGGTAGGCACCCCAGGATTCACCCGGCATCAGACCACCGGCATCGGCCATCACGGCGACTCCGACTACCCGAACTACTACGGCGCGAATGCGGTAACCAACATCATCACCAGCGAGCGCGCTCATGCGCACCCGATCAACGGCGTGGCGCCGCGGATGCAGATCGACATGGGGCAGCTTCGGTTGCGCGAGGATTTGATGGAGCGCAACGGCGTTACGCTCACCGCCAACCCCGGCACGCCGCAGTCCTATTACGACACCAGCCAATCGCCGCCGGCCCTGCATCATTTCGACCATACCAATACGCCGCCCGGGAGTCAGAACAGCCATCAGCATGTCCCTGCGGCTCCGGGTTCGTCGCCCGGAAAATCCAGGGACGGCGGCGAGCCGAACGATGGCGTCCCCGCTCACGCGCCCAACGCGCAGCAGGAGCTTTCGCCCACGAACGACTTCCACGCCTACCTGGATCGGATGCTGGCCGCGGCGCGGTCGGGCGACGATGCCAGCTTCCGCAAGATGACCCAGACCTTGGCCGACCTGCCGCCGGGACGGGAGATACGCGCCGAAGCGGTCGCCACGGTGGATAGACATGAACAACTGGCTGCGCAGCAACAGATGGACCAGCAACGCGTTCAACACATGGAAGCACCGGTCGTGCGGATGCATCGCTGACCGGCTTGAAGAACGGTACGAGAAGAGGGGGAGATATGAATGAGGAAGCCGCTACGATCTTGGTCAGCAAGATCGCCGCTCTGGTGGAGCAATTCGACCGACGCTGCGAGCAGACCAACCGTGAACTGCGGCAGCTCACGCAGCAAGTCCCCGGTATGGTGCGGCAATCGGCGGACGAGCAGATGCGGCGTATCCCCGGTGAGGTGATGGGCAGCGTTCGAGATGGTATCGAACAGCCGGTCGCCGCCTACGAACAGCGGCTGCACGAAGCGGGCGGTTTACTGCAAAGCGGATCTCAGGCGCTGGCGAAGCAGCTTCAGCGCATGGAGCGATTGCACAAGCAGCTGGTATGGAAGGTAACCGGCATCACGCTGGGCAGTCTGGTGCTGCTCTTGTCGGGCGGCGCCTGGCTGTCGAAGCACTACTACGACGAGATTCGAAAGAATCAGATTTCCGCCGATTTGCTGAAGGCCTACAACCAGGCGGACGTGACTTTGTGCGGCGGTCGCCTATGCGTAAAGGTGGATGCTGGCGGCAAGCAGCAAAGCGACTATGTCCCTGTCAAATCGCGCTGAGCGGTTTCGCCTGCTGCGCCTGTCGTACTCAGAGTAATCTGCGAGCGCCATCCGGGCCGCTGATTCAGATTCGATCAATTGCTTTGCACGCGGGCGCGCCGACTCCATTTCTTGCGCGTCCTGCAGGCCAACGAGGATGCCGACTCGATCGATTTTTTGTGTTGTTGCTGGCTCGGCAGAGCGCCTATATCGCGGTTTCGCAACCGGCGCGCGGCGTATCGGTAAACGAAATCGATCCCGGACATGCCGATATTCGACGTCATTAACGTGCTTTCAGACGCGTCTGATGGTTCCGCCGCGACGCGCTGGGTAACTTCAATTCCGAGGGTGGCAGCCAGGACTTCCATCCGCAGCACACTCCCTTCGCCCAGGCGCGCAGGGCAACGCCGCAAACGCGGCCGCTTTCGGAATCGAATCCATGCCGGTTCTTCCATCGCCTTGTTCCCGCGGGCCTGCGTTGTTCGCGGCGATCTCCACGATCGCCGCCGCCGTCGCCTTGAGCGACGGCGATACGGTCGCGATACCCAGCGTAGGCGTAGGCGCGGACGATGCGGCGGCTTCGCTCGGCCAATCCATGCAAGAGTTCATCGTGAAATACCACGGCGGCCGCCACGCGCGCCGCGACATAGACCGCCTGCATCGCGCCTTGCAAGACACCGAAGCCGGCTTCGTCCAGGCCGCCGGTCTGCGCCGCGTGCGCCGCCTCGCAACCGGCGCCGATCTGATACGTGCCGATCGCCAGCTCGATCGCGCCGAAGCGCTCGCGTTGATGCGCCGTCTGGCCCGCGATCCGCAAATCGAATACGTGTTGCCCAGCGGCAAGGCCTGAGCCGCGGCGATGGCGGACGCAAGCGATTCGTATTGATCGAACGCCGCGCGCGAGGCGGCGAAAACTTGGGTGGGGAGACGGGCCCGGACTTCCGGCGGCAGTTGGAAGTCCGGGGAACCCGTCATCGCATCGGCCGCGTCGGCGCGGCGCGATGCGACGACGACCCAGTACACATCGAGCACACTCTCCGGCGTGGCGTTGGAGGACCGACCCGGGCTGCCGGCCGCGGCCGGAACCGGGCAAGCGTTTGCGAAGCATCGATGCGATGAACGGGTTCCGCGCGCGAACCCGGAGCGGTCCGGCGTGCATCGCCAGCGCGCGCCGCATCCGCGGTTTAGGACTCGTCCTAATTCAAACCGCGCGTGATCGGGTTATCACTTGACCCACGCGCCGCGGTATCGATCACGTCTCCCATGGAGTCGCAGTCGCACCAGCGCGACAGCGCCGGACCACCGCCGACATCGTGGCCGGCACCGTGCCCGGATCGTGGCCGCGCGGGATGTTTCGCACGGCCGCATCCGCTCCTTCGCCGCTATCGCGGCTCATGACACTCAGGGGCTCCACCGATGTCCACACGCACCAAGCGTTTCAACGCACTGTCCGTCGCCGCCGCTATCGCCCTGGCCGGTCTGTCCGCACCCGCGTTCGCCGGCCATGCGTATCTCGACAGTCTCAACGCCGACGGCAACAGCCAGTTCATCGTCAAGTACCGCAGCGGCAGTGCGCCCGCGACCAGTCCGGCCTCGATGAAGGCCTCGCTCGACTCGGCCGCCTCGCGTGTGGCCTGGTCGTCGGGCAAGGACGATAAGCCGGGTCTGCGGGCGTTGCGCCAGATGATCCTGCCGGGCGGACGGGTGATCGGCACCGATACGCCGCTCAATCGCGCCGATGCGGCGGCGCTGATGCGCCAGATCGCCGCCGACCCGAATGTCGAATTCGTCCAGCGCGACGGCGCCGTGCGGGGTCTGATGCTCCCGAACGACAGCAAATTTTCCCAGCAATGGAACCTGGCCGATTCCGCGACCGGTATCCAGGCGCCCACCGCCTGGGACAGCAGCACCGGCACGGGTGTGGTGGTCGCGGTGATCGACAGCGGTATCTACTCGCATACCGATCTCAACGGCAACATTCTGCCGGGTTACGACTTCATCAGTTCACTGACCGGTCTGAGTGACGCCGATTGCAAGACCATGGGCAAGCTCTCAGGCTGCGGCAGCCCCGAGGATGGCGATGGCCGCGACGCCAATCCGATCGATACGTCGAAGGTTGGGCACGGTACCCATGTCTCCGGCATCATCGGCGCCTTGACCAACAACGCCACCGGCATAGCGGGCGTGGCCCACGGCGCAAAAATTTTGCCGATTCGTGTGTTGGGTAAGCAAAGCGCCGGCAAAGAGTCCGACATCTACGATGCGATCGTCTGGGCCTCCGGCGGCAGTGTCGCGGGTGTGCCGGCCAACGCCAATCCGGCCAAGGTCATCAATCTTTCGCTCGCCGGTGCTTTACCGGCCTTGTGCAACGACTCTCCGGGGTGGACGTCCGCGATCAACGCCGCGGTGGCGAATGGGTCCACGGTCGTCGCTTCAGCGGGCAACAAAAAGGAAGAGGTCACGACGGTGACGCCCGCGGGCTGCAACAACGTGATTTCGGTTGCCGCCAGCGACAAGAACGGTGCCCTTGCGTCCTACTCAGCGTCGGGCGCCACCCTTGATCTCACTGCGCCCGGCGGCGCGTCGGGTGAGTTCGGCACGAGCGCCGCCGATGCTATTACTTCCACCGTGGCCTCCGACCGTTACGGCCTGGCCGTCGGCACCTCGATGGCCGCTCCGCACGTGGCCGGTGTCGCGGCGCTGATCCTTTCCGCCGCGCCGACCAAGACTCCGGCGCAGGTCGAGCAGATCCTGAAGAGCAGCGCGCGGCCGATCCCGCTGACCCAGTGTGCGACGGGCTGCGGCGCCGGCCTCATCGATGCGGCGGCGGCGGTGGCCGCGGCGAAGAAGTAGGTTCCGGCGACGAGCGCGATGGGCGAGGCGGCGGCCGGGGAAGTTCCGATCGCCGCCTTTTTCTTGCGTCCGATCTGGCCGGGACCGCATCGCGGCGGGGCGGCACTCCTGGCCGCGCCGACCGGAGCAGGGACTACCACGCGATGAGCGCGACGCCGGCGATACGCCCGCCGGACGCATCGTCGCCCATCGCCGGCGCGCTCGGCCTCCGCGATTTAGGACTTGTCCTAATTCAAATGGCGTGTGATGGGGTTATCACTTGGTCAGCGCACTGCGGTATCGATCGCATCTCTATCGAGTTCGAAGCCGCATTAGCGTGACCGGGCCAAGCCATCGCCGACACCGTGGCCGGCACCGTATCCGGATCGTTGCCGCGGGGGATGTTTCGCGCGGTCGCATCCGCTCCGTCGCCGCCATCGCGGCTTAATGACATAAAGGAGCTGCATCAATGTCCATCCGTTCCAACACTTTCAACGCACTCACCATCGCCATGGCGCTCGCGCTGTGCGCCGCCGGTTCGGCCTCCGCGGCCAATCGCGTCGATCTGCGCAGTCTCGATGCCGACGGCAGCCAGAGCTTCGGCCGCCTGCTGGTGACCTACAAGCCCGGCACCGCGCCGCGTCGCGACGCGGCCAGCTTCAACCAGGCGATCGGCGCGGCCGCGAGCGCGGCCAGCAACCGCCTGGGCGGTGGCAACAACGCGGTTCAACTCAAGCGCCTGCGCCGCACCGCCACGGGCACGGACGTGGTGCTGAGCAACCGCGCGCTGAGCCGCGATGAAGCGATCACCCTGATGAAGGAAATCGCCGCCGATGAGAACGTGTTGGCGGTGAGCAACGACATCCGGATGGTGCCGTATCTCACTCCCAACGATCCCAAGTTCAAGGATCAGTTCGGCTTCGGCACCGGCGCCGGCGGCATCCGCGCCACCCAGGCCTGGGACGTGACCAAGGGCGACGGCGCGGTGGTGGCGGTGATCGATACCGGCGTCACCAGTCACAGCGACCTCAACGCCAACGTGATCGCCGGCTACGACATGATCAGCGCCGACGATCCGGCCGATGGCCTGCCGCATCCTTACTACATCGCCAACGACGGCAACGGGCGCGACGCCAATCCGGCCGATCCGGGCGACGGGATCAGCTTCAGCGAATACTTTTCCAACGAATCCGTGAAAAAGTACTGCGGCTACGGTTCCTCGACCTGGCACGGCACCCATGTCAGCGGCACTGTCGCGGCGGTGACCAACAATGCCAAGGGCGTGGCCGGCACCGCGTCGGCCGCCAAGGTCGTGCCGGTGCGCGTGCTCGGCAAATGCGGCGGCTATGGCTCGGATATCGCCGATGCGATCACCTGGGCGTCCGGCGGCAGCGTGCCCGGCGTTCCGGCCAATCCCAACCCGGCCGATGTGATCAATATGAGCCTGGGCAGCCGCAATCCGACCGCTTGCCCGCAGATCTACAAGGACGCGCTGAGTGGAGCGGCGGCGCGCGGCAGCATCGTGGTGGTCGCGGCCGGCAACAGCGACAAGGATACGCTTACCGCCACGGACACCGCTGGCGCGGCGGTGGGCTATACGATGACCAACTGCGGCTCGGTCATTTCGGTGGCCTCCACCACCTCGAGCGGCGCGCGTTCCAGCTTCTCCAACTACGGCGCCGGGATCGATATCGCCGCGCCGGGCTCGAACATCGTGTCGACCCACAACAGCGGCAGCCAGGGCCCGGGGACGGAAAGCTACAAGGCCATGAACGGCACCTCGATGGCCTCGCCGCACGTCGCCGGCGTCGCCGCGCTGGTGCAGTCGGCGGCGCCGACGCCGCTGACCCTGGAGCAGATGCGTTCCCTGCTCAAGCGCACCGCGCGCGCGTTCCCGGCCGCGGTCGACAAGCCGATCGGCCCGGGCATCGTCGATGCGGCCGCCGCGGTCAACGCGGCGAAGAACGGGCAGTAGAACCACGGGTGGAAAGCGTTCGTCGGCGCGCGGGTATCGCGCGCCGGCGAGCGCGATGGGGCGAGGCGGCGGCCGGGGAGTATCCGACCGCCGTTTTTTTGTTGCGTCTGGTCTGGTCGGGATGGCATCGCGGCGGGGCGGCACGTCCTCCCGATCGCGTCGTTCGGAGCGGGCGGCTGCTGCGATAGCTGCCGTTCGTCGGAGCGGCGGCGCTGGCAGGTCCCGGCTTATGATCATGTTTTACCTTTAAAATAAATAACTTGCATGGGTTTTTGTGATTGACGCGGACCACCGGGACCGGTGCCACTCCCGCCATGCCCTTGCAATCGCCGCCGCCGCTATTATGATTGAGCAATCACTCATTAACTGATCCAGTCCGGCCATGGCCCGCCCCCGCAGCGAAGACAAACGCAACGCCATTCTCAGCGCCGCTACCCGCGTGTTCGCCGAGCAGGGCCTGGCGGCGCCGACGGCGAAGATCGCGCGCGAGGCCGGGGTCGCGGAAGGCACCTTGTTCACTTACTTCGCGAACAAGGACGAACTGCTCAACCAGCTGTATCTCGAACTCAAGTACGAGATGCGCGACGTGATGAGCGAAGGCCTGCGGCAGGTGGACCAAGAGGATCTGCGCGAGCTGGCGCACCGTTTCTGGGTGGCCTACATCGACTGGGGCGTGATGCATCCGCACAAGCGCAAGGTGATCAGCACGTTGGCCTTGTCCGATCGCATCAGCGCCGAAAACCGCGTCGCCGGCGCGGCCGCGTTCGCGGTGTTCAACAGCCGCCTGCACAACAGCGTGGAGCAGGGGCTGATCTGCAGTCCGTCGTCCACCTTCGTCGGCGCGCTGCTCGGCGCCATCGCCGAGGTCACGATGGACTTCGTCGTCCGCGAACCCGAGCGCGTCGGGCATTACCGCGAAGCCGGGTTCGAAGCGTTCTGGAAATCGATCTCCGCCTGAGGGCAGCGGCCCGCGGCGGATTTTTCCGCTCTTTTAATGAGTGCGTAATCAGTCATTTAGTTGTTTCCCCACGTCGTATCCATCCTCAAGGAGTGCTGTCATGTCGAAAGTCTGGTTGGTCACCGGTAGCGGCCGCGGTCTCGGCCGCGATATTTCCGAAGCCGTGCTCGCGCGCGGCGACCGTTTGTTCGCCACCGCGCGCGATCCGGCGCAGCTCGACGATCTGCTCGCGCGCTACGGCGAGCGCGTGCGCGCGTTCGCCCTGGACGTCACCGATGCCGCCGCCGCGCAGGCCGCGGTGAACGCCGCGATCGATGCCTTCGGCCGCATCGATGTGCTGGTCAACAACGCCGGCTACGGCCGCCTCGCGCCGTTCGAACAAACCGGCGCGGACGACTTCCGCGATCAGGTCGAAACCAATCTGTTCGGCGTGGTGAATCTGTCGCGCGCGGTGCTGCCGTCGATGCGCGCGCAACGCAGCGGCCACATCATCCAGGTCTCCTCCGTCGGCGGCCGCATCGGCACGCCGGGGTTGTCGGCGTATCAGGCGGCGAAATGGGCGGTCGGCGGTTTCAGCGAAGTGCTGGCCGGCGAAGTCGGCGTGTTCGGCGTCAAGGTCTGCGCGCTCGAACCCGGCGGCATGCGCACCGGCTGGGCCGTGGAGGCGATGCGCGACATGCCCGAGCTGCTGCCGGAGTACCAGCAATCGCTCGGCGCCATGCTGGCGGTGCGGCGCCAGATCGTGGGAGGCGACGGCTCCGCGCAAGACATCGCCAACGCCGCCGCCGGCGATCCGGCGCGGGTCGCGCAAGTGGTGCTGGGCATCGCCGATCACCCGCAGCCGCCGGTGCATCTGCTGCTCGGCAGCGACGCGCGCCACTACGCGCTGACGGCGCAAGACGAGCGCGCGCAAGCCGGCGAACGCTGGCGCGCGGTCAGCGAATCGACCGACGTCGCAGCCCGCGGCCCGATCCCGCAATTCCCCACCGCCTGATCCATCCGACAAGGAACCCATTCGATGAAACCCTGGACTGTGCGCGAACTCGCGCCGCAACCCGGCCGCCGCGTCGTCATCACCGGCGCCACCGGCGGCATCGGCCTGGAAACCGCGCTGGCGTTGGCCGGCGCCGATTTCGAGGTGATCGTCACCGGCCGCAACAACGACAAGGGCGAGATCGCCTTGCGCCGCATCCGCGATGCGCATCCGCGCGCGCGGGTGCGCTACGAACACCTCGACCTCGCCAGCCTGGCCTCGGTGAAGCAGTTCGCCGAGCGTTACGCCGCGCAGCACGACAGCCTCGATGTGTTGATCAACAACGCCGGCGTGATGACGCCGCCGCAGCGGCAGACCACCGCCGACGGCTTCGAACTGCAGTTCGGCACCAATTATCTGGGCCACTACGCGCTGACCGCGCGGCTGCTGCCGCAGTTGCGCAAGGGCGCCGCGCCGCGCGTGGTCAACGTCAGCAGCCTGGCGCACAAGCTGCTGGCCGATATCCACTTCGACGATCTGCAATGGCAGCGCGGCTACAAACCGTGGCGGGCGTATGCGCAGTCGAAGCTGGCCATGCTCAGCTTCGCCTTCGAACTGCAGCGGCGCAGCGATGCCGGCGATTGGGGACTGATCGGCAACGGCGCCCATCCGGGCTATGCGCGCACCGATCTGATCGCCAACGGACCCGGCACCGATGCGTGGTACACGCGGCTGGGCGTGCGCTGGCTTCAACCCTGGACCAGCCACTCCGCCGCCAGCGGTGCGATGCCGACGGTCTACGCCGCGGCCGCGCCGCAGGCCAAGCGCGGCGGATACTACGGCCCCAGCGACATGTTCGAACAGAAAGGTCCGGTGGGCGAAGCCAGGATCGGCGCGCGAGCGCTCGATGAAGCCATCGCCGCGCGCCTGTGGGACGTTTCGGCCCGACTGACCGGAGTAAGCTGGCCGAGCACCTTGATCGACACCGCCGCGCCCGCGCGCACCGCGGCCGGCGGTGCGGATTGGAATTCGGAGCGCACGGCATGAAGGTAGTGATCTTCGGCGCGACCGGCATGGTCGGGCAGGGCGTGTTGCGCGAGTGCCTGCTCGCGCCGGACGTCGAGCAGGTGCAGACCGTCGGCCGCAGCGCGACCGGCGGCGGCGAGGCCAAGCTGCGCGAAGTGGTGCACGCGGACTTCCTCGACTTCAGCGCGGTGGAAGAACAACTGCGCGGCTTCGACGCGTGTTTTTTCTGCCTGGGCGTGAGTTCTCTGGGCATGAACGAAGCCGACTACACCCGCATCACCCACGACTACACGATGGCGGCCGCGCGCACGCTGGCGAAGTTGAACCCGGGCATGGTCTTCACCTACGTCACCGGCGCCGGCACCGACAGCAGCGAGCAGGGCCGCACGATGTGGGCGCGGGTCAAGGGCCGCACCGAAAACGAGTTGCAAAGGCTCGGCTTCAAGGCGACGTATCTGTTCCGGCCCGGCGCGATCCTGCCCTTGCACGGGATCGAGCCGAAGGATTCCCGCCTGCGCACGCTGTACCGGTTGACCAGGCCGCTGTGGCGCATGGCGCGCGCGGCTTGGCCGAACCGGATCGCGAGCACGGAAACCATCGGCCTGGCGATGCTCGGCGTCGTGCGTCGCGGCGCGGCCAAGGCGATCGTCGATCCGCCCGATATCGAGGCGATCGCGCGTCGCGAACGCGGCGAGGGATAGGGCGATCGCGGGTTCGCGCCCGCCGCGCCAGCGTTGCGCCGTGCGCTAGGCGCCATCCGCGCTGTGCAAGAATGAGCCGGCCGCGCCGCTTTCAGCCCAGGTTCGGTGCCCGCGCGCTTACATCGACCCCGCAGCGCCCGCGCATGCGTTGCAACCTACTCCATCCCAGGAGGTGCCCGCATGTCATCCTCGATCCGCGCACGGTGGCTGCCCGCCACGGCTTTGTTGCTTTCCTTCACAGTGAGCGCCTGCATGGCATCCGGCAGCAATCCTTCCGATCCGAAATCCGCCGCCGCCAAACCGGCCCCGGCGGCCGCGCCCGCCGCGGCGCAATCGCAACCGGCGCAGGCCGAGCAGGCGCCGCCGCAATACGCCCAGCCCGACGACGCTCAAGCCAGGCCGGGCCGCGCCCAGGTCGGCGCGCCGGTCGGCGCCGGGCCGTTCGCCCAGTTCATCGTCAAGTACCGCGACGGCACCGCGCCGCTGACGCAGGCCGGGGCGGTGCAGCCGCGCCTGGACCGCACCGCGAAGCAGGCCGGCCTGGCCAACAAGAGCGGCCTGAAGCTGACCTGGAAACACCGCATGGGCATCCACGCCGACGTGTTCGCCGTCAGCCCGGCGCTCGACCGCGCCGAAGCCGTGCGGTTGATGGAAACCTTCGCCAACGATCCGGATGTGCAGTTCATCGAGCCCGACAACCACATCTCGCTCGGTCCGATCATTCGCAGCCCGGAGCCGGTGGACAAATAAGGCGCGATGTCGATTCGTTGATGCGCGACACAGAAACCGGCGGCCGGTGCGGCGCGGTGGACGACCTCAGGAACCCCGGCGAAAGCCGGGGTTTTTTCGTTGCGGCGCAATAAGACGATTTCTTCGGATTCCAGGCATTGCATGGAAGAAAGCGACACGGCGAAGGCAGATTTACGATGCATGACAAGCATCACGAACGTGGCTCTTCAATCGCCTCCGATGCCATTGCCGCTGCTTGCTTCGAGCCGCTAGCGTCGTGATGCGGGTGAGACGACGACCTCGACCCGCGAACGGATCTTCGCAAGGGCAGGGCACGCACGCTCATCGGTTCCATTCGCGCATCGAAGCTTCGATGCACGGGCGGGTTTGCGTCAGCTCCACCCTCGAGGTCCGCTGAAGTCACCTTTCGGCCGCTTTGCGGCTTTCCACTCTCGGGGGTTTCAATCATGTCCAGCAAGTCTTCCGGCCGCTCGCGCGGTCTGAATGCGGCGCGCGCCGTCGTATTCGCATCGGGTATCGCGGCGCTGCCGGCGTTCGCCGCGCAGCCCTTGTTCATCGGCGACGCCGCGCCCGCGCGCGCCGCCACTGTGTCCGCGCAAGGCGCTTCCGCGCTCGGCCGCGCGCAAGCCCTGGCCGCCGCGCCGGCCACCGCATCGCTGCAACTCAAGCGCGCCGACGCCAGCCTGGTCAGCGCCGACACGCGCGAGATCGAACTGCGCCTGGGCTCGCATCTGGTCAACGCCGTGCTCGACAGCGCGCGCGACACCGGCCGCGGCAGCACCGTGTGGCTGGGCCATCTGCGCGAGAACGCGAAAGCCGCCGGCCACGACGCGCGCGAAGTGCGCCACGACGAACGCAACTCGGTCGCCCTGGTGCGCCGCGGCAACGGCGTCACCGGCAACGTGCGCGTGGACGGCCATCTGTATCGCATCCGCCCGCTCGCCGATGGCAGCCATGCGGTGATCGAGGTCGATGAAAGCCGCATGCCGCCGGATCACCCGGCCAATTACCGCGATTCCGACCTGCCGCAGATCGACATGCGCGCCGCCACCCGCGCCGCGATCAACGCCGTCGGCCCGAGCGCGATCGATCCGGGCGCCACCGCGACCATCCGCGTGCAGGTCGTGGCCACCAACCAGGCCATCGCCGCGTACGGCGGCGACATGCAGGCGCTGGTCGAGCTGGCCGTGGCCGAGAGCAACCAGGGCTACACCAACTCCAATGTCGGCATCACGCTGGAACTGGCCAACTACCGCACCGTCGAATACACCTCGGCCGGCGACGGCCACTTCACCGACGAAGACCGCTTCTCCGACCCCAGCGACGGCTACATGGACGACATCCATGCCAGTCGCGACGCCAACGCCGCCGACGTCAGCGTGCTGGTCATCGACGACGGCGGCAACTGCGGCCTGGCCCATTCGATCGGCTCGACCGCGGCCACCGCGTTCGCGACCGTGCATTACGACTGCGCCACCGGCTACTACAGCTTCGCGCACGAAATCGGCCACCTGCTGTCGGCGCGCCACGATCCGGCCGCCGATCCGACCAACACGCCGTACGCCTACGGCCACGGTTATCGCTATGAACCGGCGGGCGGCGCCAAGTGGCGCACGATCATGGCCTACAACTGCAGCGGCGGCTGCCCGCGTCTGAACTACTGGTCGAACCCGGACGTGACCTACAACGGCGTGGCGATGGGCACGGCCGACAAGAACCACAACCAGCGCGTGCTGGTGCAGACCAAGGCCGCGATGGCCGCGTTCCGCGGCGCGCCGGGCGGCAACACCGCGCCGGTGGCCAACTTCAGCTCCAGCGCCAGCGGGTTGACGGTGAGCTTCACCGACAGCTCCAGCGACAGCGACGGCAGCATCGCCTCGCGCAGCTGGAACTTCGGCGACGGCACCACTTCGACCGCGACCCATCCGAGCAAGACCTACAGCGCGGCCGGCACCTACACCGTCACCCTGACCGTCACCGACAACGGCGGCCTGACCCACACCAAGACCGCCTCGGTCACGGTCAGCGCCAGCGGTGTGCAGACCTACACCAACGGCGCCGACGTCAACATCCCGGACAACAACGCGACCGGCGTGTCGAGCAGCATCGCCGTGTCGGGCCGTACCGGCAACGCGCCGAGCAATGCGCAGGTCGCGGTGACCATCGTGCATCCGTACAAGGGCGACCTGATCGTCGATCTGATCGCGCCGGACGGTTCGGTCTACAACATCCACAATCGCACCGGCGGCAGCGCCGACAACGTCAGCGGCACGTTCACCCTCAATCTGTCGAGCGAAGCGCTCAACGGCAGCTGGAAGCTGCGCGCCGCCGATCGCGCCTCCGCCGACGTCGGCAAGATCGACACCTGGAGCATCACCTTCTAAGCCGCGTGCGCGCACGCCGTCGTTGAAGTTCCAACGCGCTCACCGCAGCGCATCGTCACCCGCGTGTCGTCCCGCCGTGCATCGGCGGGCGCGGCGACAGGCGCCGGTCCGGACGCGGGCCGCCGCCGCCCCTGCCGTCGCAGCCGGTTCCGCCTCGGGCCGGACCGCGGCGGCGCGGGCCGTCGCTCACGCAGCACCTGGCAAGACCAGGCCGCGCATCGTCGTCAACGCCGATGCGCGGCGAACCATCGCCTGCATTCCCACTGGACGGAGACAGACATGAAACGATTCACCCTGACCCTAGGCCTGCTCGCCCTGTCGATCGGCACCGCGATCGCCGGCCCGGCGCTGCGCCCGGCCGCGTTCGACAACGCGCGCATTTCCCGCATCGACCGCATCGCCCTGCGCAGCATGCCGGCGGTGGACGTCGCCAAGCTGCGCGCCGAGGACGTACAGCGCGCCGCGCGCCGCGAAGTTCCGCGCTTCGCCACCGCGCTGCCGCTGAACATCGACACGCTCACCTCAGGCACCTGGGAAGACCTGGATGCCGACCACGTGGTGTGGCGCACCCGCATCGAATCCAAGAACGCGCTGACGCTGAACTTCCACTTCACCCAGTTCAAGCTGCCGACCGGCGCGCGCATGTTGATCTATCCGGCCGACCAGACCCCCGGCTCCAGCGCCAACTTCGTGCGCAGCTTCACCTCGGCCGACAACCAGGCCGACGGCCAGCTGTGGACGCCGGTGGTGATCGGCGACGAAGCGGTGATCGAAGTGGTGGTGCCGCGGGCCAAGGCCGGCGAACTCAAGCTGCGCCTGGGCGAGGTCAACCACGACTACGTCGGCATCGGCAAGCTCGCGCGCGACGCCGCGCTGGATCAGGCCAAGGGCGTGTCGGGCAGCTGCAACATCGACGTGGTGTGCCCGGAAGGCAACGGCCATCGCGACGTGATCCGCTCGGTCGCGGCGTATTCCAAGCAGGGCACGATGTGGTGCACCGGCTCGCTGGTGAACAACTCCGCCAACGACAAGAAGATGTACTTCCTGACCGCGAACCATTGCGGCATGACCACCGCGGCGATCGCCTCGAGCATGGTCGTGTATTGGAACTACCAGAATTCGACCTGCCGCGCGCCGGGCTCGTCCTCCAGCGGCGCCAACGGCGACGGCTCGCTCGCGCAGTCGCAGACCGGCGCGGTCGTGCGCGCGACCAACGCCGCGTCCGACTTCACCCTGCTGGAACTCAACACCGCCGCCAACCCGGCCTACAACCTGTTCTGGGCCGGCTGGGACCGCCGCGATCAGAACTTCGCGGGTGCCACCGCGATCCATCATCCCAACGTCGCCGAGAAGCGCATCAGTCACTCGACCGTCGCCACGCAGATCAGCGGCTACAACGGTGCCACCGGCACCTCGCACCTGCATGTGTTCTGGCAGGCCAGCGGCGGCGTGACCGAGCCGGGTTCGTCCGGTTCGCCGATCTACAGCCCCGACAAGCGCGTGCTGGGCCAGTTGCACGGCGGCCCGTCCAGCTGCAGCGCCACCGGCGCCGATCGCAGCGACTACTACGGCCGCGTGTTCACCTCGTGGACCGGCGGCGGCACCGCGGCGACCCGCCTGAGCGACTGGCTCGACGCGGGCGGCACCGGCGTGCAGTTCATCGATGGCCTGGATTCGGGCGGCACGCCGCCGGTCAACAATCCGCCGATCGCGAACTTCACCTCCAGCGCCAGCGGCCTGACCGTGGCCTTCACCGACGGCTCCAGCGACAGCGACGGCACCATCGCCTCGCGCAGCTGGAACTTCGGCGACGGCACCACGTCGACCGCGGCCAGCCCGAGCAAGACCTACAGCGCGGCCGGCACCTACACCGTCAGCCTGACCGTCACCGACGACGACGGCGCCACCAACACCAAGACCGCGTCGGTTACGGTGGGCGGTAGCACCGGCCCGCAGACCTACAGCAACGAGACCGACGTGGCGATCAGCGACAATGCCACCGTGGAAAGCCCGATCGTGGTGTCGGGCCGCAGCGGCAACGGGGCGAGCAGCACGCCGATCGCGGTCACCATCGTCCACACCTACAGGGGCGATCTGAAGGTCGATCTGGTCGCGCCGGACGGCACGGTCTACAACCTGCACAACCGCACCGGCGGCAGCGCCGACAACATCAACCAGACCTACACCAAGAACCTGTCGAGCGAAGCCTTGAACGGAACCTGGAAGCTGCGCGTCAACGACAACGCCGGCGGCGATATCGGCAAGATCGACAAGTGGACGATCACGTTCTGATCCAGGCGGGTCGTCGTCCGGGCGATCGCGTCGCGATGTCCGGATGAGGGCTGATATGTTGCAAGCAGAACCCCGGCTTCGGCCGGGGTTCTTTTTTTGATGTTCGCGTAGATGCTTGGGGCCTGTTGTGGGAGGGAGCTTTAGCCCCGATGCTCTTCGTGCAGATATCCATGTATCTGCATTCACTAACCCTTGTGTTTGAAATTGCACGGCGACCTGACCGAACAGCATCGGGGCTAAAGCTCCCTCCCACAACAGACGCCGTGGCGCTCGCACACGGCTGGCAAGTCCGATATGGGATGGCATGTTTCCAAGCCGTGCATCGTCCGGATTTTCGTATAGCGATGGCCGGGTGAGGGGCGGTACGTTGCAAGCCGAACGTGGCCCCGCCGGTTTTTTCCATGTTCGCGCGGACGCTTCGAGGTCTGTTGTAGGAGGGAGCTTCAGCCCCGATGCTCTTCGTACAGATATCCATGCATCCGCATTCACTAAGCTTTGTGTCTGAAATCGCATCGCGACCTGCCCGAAAAGCATCGGGGCTAAAGCTCCCTCCCACAACAGAGGCCGTGGCTGTCGCACACCGATGGAAAGTTCGATAGCGGGCGGCCCGTCGCATCGGCGAGCGCCTGAATGTACCGCCCGCGCATCCACTAGTGCAGCGCAACATGATGCTGCTCAGCTATGGAATAACCGCGATTTTTCTCCGCGACGCAACGCGTCGCCATCGCCCCTTCACACCACCCCATCTGCAAGTTCCCGTTCATCGTGAGCTGCATTGCATTATGAATTCGCGCGATGTCTCAGTTTCAATTTCCTGTTCGGGACACCGATTTCATCAGAAACAAATCTTGCTCGTATGCGTGACGCGATGCACAAATCCGATGTCGATTCGGAGGATTTGCGTCTTGTTGTGCGCGACGCGGCTGCCGCAAAGTCGCGCCGTGGTGCAAAAAGTTGATCGATCCGCGCCACGCGTGGTAGCTGCAAACGCACGCTGAAGGGGAAGCATGCGGCATCGCCTGCATCAAACACTGGAGCATCCAGTTCCCACCGCCTGATCCGACGCTATCGCCATACCAGCACCGGCCCTGCCGGGCGTCGAGCTCATGCCTCTAATCACGGACGGAGAGACTCAATGAAACGCATTTGTGGTTCCTTGTTGTTGCTCGGACTCTCGATCAGCGCCGCACTCGCCGCGCCGGCCTCGCGCCCGGCGGCTTTCGATCATCACAATATTTCCAGCGTGGACAAGATCGCCGTGCGCGCCATGCCCGCGGTCGATGTGGCCAAGCTGAAGGCCGAAGACCTGCTGCGCGACAAGCGCGGCGACATCCCGCGTTTCGCCTTCCCGATCAAGGTCGACATGACCCCGCTCAACTCGGGCGTGTGGGAAGACCTCGATGCCGACAACGTCATCTGGCGTCAGCGCGTGCGTTCGGAAAAAGCGCTGTCGCTGAACTTCGGTTTCAGTGAATACCACATGCCGCAGGGCGGCCGTCTGCTGGTCTACCCGGCCACCCAGGCCGCCGCCGGCGACCGCAACCTCATCAGCGAATACACCGCGCGCGACAACAACGCGCAGGGCCAGCTGTGGACGGCGATCGTGCCGGGCCAGGAAGCGGTGATCGAAGTGGTGGTGCCGCGCGCCAAGCTCGGCGAGCTCAAGCTCAAGCTGGGCCAGGTCGGCCACGACTACGTCGGTTTCGGTCCGCTCGCGCGCCGTCTGGCCGCGGCCAGCGGCGAGAAGGGCGTGTCGGGCCAGTGCAACGTGGACGTGGTCTGTCCCGACGGCGACGGCCGCCGCGACATCATCCGTTCGGTCGCGGCGTATTCGAAGAACGGCTCGCTGGCGTGTACCGGTTCGCTGGTCAACAACACCGCCAACGACAAGAAGATGTACTTCCTGACCGCCAATCACTGCGGCATGACCACGGCTTCGACCGCGGCCAGCATCGTGGTGTACTGGAACTATCAGAACTCGACCTGCCGCGCGCCGAACACGCCGGCCAGCGGCGCCAACGGCGACGGCTCGATGAGCCAGAACCAGTCCGGTTCGACGGTCAAGGCGACCAACGCCGCTTCCGACTTCACTCTGCTGGAACTGAACACCGCGGCCAACCCGGCGTTCAATCTGTACTGGGCCGGTTGGGACCGTCGCGACCAGAACTTCTCCAGCGCGATCGGCATTCATCATCCCAACGTCGCCGAGAAGCGCATCAGCCTGTCCACCAGCCCGACTTCGTTCGTGGCCTGGGGCGGCGGCGCCGGCACCACGCACTTGAACGTGCAGTGGCAGCCCAGCGGCGGCGTGACCGAGCCCGGTTCGTCGGGTTCGCCGTTGTACAGTCCTGAAAAGCGCGTGATCGGCCAGCTGCACGGCGGTCCGTCCAGCTGCAGCGCCACCGGCACCAACCGCAGCGACCAGTACGGCCGCGTGTTCACCTCGTGGACCGGCGGCGGCACGGCCAGCACCCGTTTGAGCGACTGGCTCGATGCGGGCAACACCGGCGCGCAGTTCATCGACGGTCTGGATTCCGGCGGCGGCACGCCGAACACTCCGCCGGTCGCGAACTTCACCTCGACCACCAGCGGCCTGACCGCGACCTTCACCGACAGCTCCACCGACAGCGACGGCAGCATCGCCTCGCGCAGCTGGAACTTCGGCGACGGCACGACCTCGACCGCGACCAACCCGTCCAAGACCTACAGCGCCGCCGGTACCTACACCGTCACGCTGACCGTCACCGACAACGGCGGCGCCACCAACACCAAGACCGGCTCGGTCACGGTATCCGGCACGCCGGGTTCGCAGACCTACACGAACGAAACCGACGTCGCCATTACCGACAACGCCACGGTCGAAAGCCCGATCACCGTGTCCGGCCGCACCGGCAACGGTCTGCCGAGCACGTCGATCCAGGTGACGATCTACCACACCTACAAGAGCGATCTGAAGGTGGACCTGGTGGCTCCGGACGGCACGGTCTACAACCTGCACAACCGCACCGGCGGCAGCGCCGACAACGTCATCGGCACCTACACGAAGAATCTGTCGAGCGAGCCGCTCAACGGCGTGTGGAAGCTGCGCGTCAACGACAATGCGACCCTCGATACCGGCCGCATCGACAAGTGGAGCATCACGTTCTGATCCACCGCGTTTGATCGACCGAACGCCGCGGCCCAAAAAGCCGCGGCGTTTTTCCTGGGAAAGAGGCAGCGGCGATCAAGCCACGCGCGCCGCGGCCGCCGCCGCATCGCCCGCATCGACCGCGTTCGAAAGCGCGATTGCTTCGCGCATCGATCCTCGCCGCGTCGTTCTGCTGCGAACATCACGAAAGCGCCGCGTTCGCGCGCCCAGCGGTGCTTGTCAGTGCTTCGAACTCATCCGCAGCATGGATACCAGGCACGCCCCGCGTCGCTACCCACCGCACCGGTACATGGAGAGTTTCCCAATGCGCTTCCAACACGCCGCGTTGCCGCTGTTGCTGGCTTTGTCCGCCAGCGCCGCGGCCGCCGATGAGCAACCCGTCTTCGTCACCGCCAAGTACGAAAATCCCGCGCAACTGCAGCGCATCGCCTCGCGCTTCCAGCATCTCAACGTCGATCGCCGGGCCAAGACGGTGCGCGTGGAGGCCCTGCCAGAAGACCTGGCCGCGCTGACCCGCGCCGGCTTCAAGTACGAAATCGATCAGGACGCCACCGCCAGGCTCCAGCGCCTGCAAAGCGCGCTGCAAAGTTCCTTGAACGGCGCCAAGAGCATTCCCGGTTTCACCTGCTTCCGCACGGTGGAAGAAACCTATTCCACGATGGACACGCTGGCGGCGAACAAGCCGAACCTGGCGCGCATCACCACCATCGGCCCGACCTGGCAGAAGACCCAGAACGCCGGCACCGGCTACGACATGCGCGTGCTGCGGCTGAGCAACACCGCCACCGACACCGCGCTGCCGAACAAGCCCACGCTGGTGCTGTTCGGTTCGATCCACGCCCGCGAATACGCGCCGGCCGAACTGGTCACCCGTTTCGCCGAAGGCCTGGTCAACGGCTACGGCACCGATCCGGAAGCGACCTGGCTGCTCGACAACTTCGCCTTCCAACTGGTGCTGCAGGCCAATCCCGATGGCCGCAAGAAGGCCGAAGCGGGCGCTTCGTGGCGCAAGAACGTCAACAACAGCAACGGCGGAAGCTGCAGCGCGAGCAGCTACGGCACCGATCTCAACCGCAATTTCCCGTATCACTGGAACACCGCCCCGGGCGGTTCCAGCGGCAATCAGTGCGCGGAGACTTATCGCGGCCCGACGCCGGCGTCGGACCCGGAAACGAAGAATCTGATGGGCCTGGTCGCCGGCACCCGCGGCAGCAACGGCGTCTACACCGGCGGCGTCTTCGCCGACCGCCGTCCCGACGACGTCAACACGGCCGCGCCCGACGATACGCAAGGCGTGTTCATCGATATCCACAGCGCCGCCGACCTGGTGCTGTGGTCGTGGGGCGACACCAGCAATCCCGCGCCGAACATGAGCGGTCTGCGCACGCTCGGCCGGCGCATGGCGTATTTCAACGGCTACTACCCGCAGCAGTCCGATGAGCTGTACGCCACCGACGGCACCACCGACGACACCATGTACGGTCTGCTCGGCGTGCCGGCCTATACGATCGAACTGGGCGGCAGTTTCTTCGAAAGCTGCAGCAGCTTCACCGGCACCACCTTGCCCAACAACCTCAAGACCCTGCGCTACGTCGCGCGCAGCCTGTGGGCGCCGTACACGCTGCCCAGCGGCCCGGATACCACGGTGGTCAACGTGTCCTCGGCCACGGTGCCGGCGGGTACGCCGGTGACGATCACCGCCAACATCAACGACAGCATCTTCAACCAGAGCAACGGCACCGAGGCGGTGCAGAACATCGCCTCGGCGCGCGCGTATCTGGACGCGCCGCCGTGGGCGAGCGGGGCGACGCCGATCGCGCTCAGCGCCAGCGACGGCAGCTTCAACAGCAGCAACGAGAACGTCACCGGCAGCATCTCCACCACCGGGCTCAGTCAGGGCCCGCACACGGTCTACGTGCAGGGCACCGACGCCTCGGGCAAGCCGGGCACGCCGAACGCGGTGCGTTTCACCGTCGGCGGCACCGGCCCGGTCAACAATCCGCCGGTGGCGAATTTCACCTCCAGCGCCAGCGGCCTGAGCGTGAACTTCACCGACACCTCCACCGACGGCGACGGCACCATCGCCTCGCGCAGCTGGAACTTCGGCGACGGCACCACGTCCACCGCGGTCAATCCATCCAAGACCTACAGCGCGGCGGGCACCTACAGCGTCACCTTGACGGTGACCGACGACGACGGCGCCACCAACACCAAGACCGGTTCGGTCATCGTCGGCACCAGCGGTTCGCAGACCTACACCAACGGCACCGATGTGGCCATCACCGACAACGCCACGGTGGAAAGTTCGATCACCGTGTCCGGCCGCAGCGGCAACGGTTTGCCGAGCACGCCGATCCAGGTCACGATCCATCACACCTACAAGAGCGACATCAAGGTCGATCTGGTGGCGCCGGATGGCACGGTCTACAACATCCACAACCGCACCGGCGGCAGCGCCGATAACCTCATCGGCACCTTCAACAAGAATCTGTCGAGCGAGCCGCTCAACGGCGTGTGGAAGCTGCGAGTCAACGATAACGCGACCGGCGACGTCGGCCGGATCGATACCTGGAGCATCACGTTCTAAGGTGGTTCCGCTTTAGCCGAAGCAGTGGGCGCATGCCTCCCGTGATCGGCTGACGACGACAACGCGCCCCCGGCTTCGGCCGGGGGCGTTCGTTTTCGAGGGGGCGCGATCGCGCCGGCATCGCGAGCGTAGGCATGCGCAGGCTCCGTGGCTCACGAAGACTCACGCGATGCTATCGAAAACATGAGGCGATGCCGTCGCTTCCTGGAAAACCATCGGACTCTGCCGCGGCGCGGCCGCGAAAACCATCCACCGATCCGCGACGTGCGGCGCATCGCCGCATCGCGCGATGTGCATCGTGTTTCCAGTGCCGAAACCCTGAAAATTCAGGGTTTTTCGCGACATCAACGTGCTGGTCCCCATGCGCGCTTATCCCGTAATCGTTTACTGCGCGGTTGCATGACTCAAGTCACGAACGCGAATGTGCGCTCGCACCGGTTGTCGCTTGTTGATGCGGTATCGCGCGATTAGGGTCTCACACCGGGCGCCTCGGATCTTTTTCCCCACGCACGTTTCGGCGCCGCTTTCACGCGCAGCTAGTCCTCCGGCGATCGCATCGCGCGGTCGTTTTTCCCATCACCCCGCGTCCTGGCGCCGATGCCGGAGCATCCGCCGACGACGCCGAACCTGGAGCGCCATTCGTGAATCCGCATTCCGCCTCTACGCCCGTGAAGTTCGTTCCGGCCCTGCTCGCACTGGCACTGGCCGCCGCCGTATCGCCCGCCCTCGCACAAAGCCATGGCCACGACCATGCACGCCCGGCCGACGCGACCGACGACCCGTTCAAGCCCGTCTACATCGTGACCTCGCGCGCGACCTTCGACGCCGGCGTGCAGACGCTGGCCAAGAGCGCCAGCGGCGTCAGCAACCGCGCCGGCGACAAGCTGGTCATCGCCGAACTCAAGACCCATCAGCTCACCGATGTCACCCGTCACGTGCACGAGAAGGAAAAACGCTGCGGCGGCTTCGTCGCCTTCGACAGCCGCGAAGAGGCGGAAGCCTTCGTGCGCAACGAGCGCAGCGTGGAGGCGATGAACAACAAGTTCGCGACCTACACCGTCGATAACCAGGCCACGGTCAACCCGTGGTTGAGCCAGGTCGCCGAGGCCAACATCCGCGGCACCATCAATCACCTGTCCACGCAGTATCCGAACCGTTACTACGCCTCCACCCACGGCCGCACGTCGGCGACCTGGATCAAGGACAACTGGCTCGCGCTGGCCAACGGCCGCAGCGATGTCAGCGCCGAGCTCTACACCGGCTGCACCAACTGCTCGACCCAGCCGTCGGCGATCCTGACCATCCAGGGCAGCGAACTGCCGAACGAAGTGGTGGTGCTCGGCGCGCACCTGGACTCGATCTCCAGCAGCGGCAGCGGCGATGCGATGAACGCGCCGGGCGCCGACGACGATGCGTCGGGCATCGCGACCTTGACCGAAGTGGCGCGGGTGGCCCTGGCCAGCGGCTACAAGCCCAAGCGCACGATCAAGTTCATGGGCTATGCGGCGGAAGAAGTCGGCTTGCGCGGTTCCAACGCGATCGCCAACGATTTCAAGAACCGCGGCGTCAACGTGGTCGGCGTGCTGCAGCTGGACATGACCAACTACCGCACCACCGGCCCGAACCCGGTGCGCCTGGTCACCGACTACTCCAACTCGGCGCTGCAACAGTTCCTGCGCGATCTGCACGCGACCTACCTCGGCGGCACCCTCGGCACCTACACCTGCGGCTACGGTTGTTCCGACCACGCGTCGTGGACCTCGGCGGGCTTCCCGGCGGCGATCTACTTCGAAGGCGGCACTTCCAGCGGCGGCTATTCGCCGTACATCCATTCGCCGTCGGACACGATGGCCAACATGAGCAACTCGGCGGCCAACAGCGTGCCGTTCGCCAAGCTCGGCCTGGCCTTCCTCGGCGAGCTGGGCAAGACCGCCGGCACCGGCCCGGGACCGGGTCCGGGCACCCAGACCTACAGCAACGGCACCGATGTGACGATCAGCGACAACGCCACGGTGGACAGCCCGATCACGGTGTCGGGCCGCACCGGCAACGCGCCGACCAGCGCCAGCGTGTCGGTCAGCATCATCCACACCTACAAGGGCGATCTGAAGGTCGATCTGGTCGCGCCGGACGGTTCGCTCTACAACATCCACAATCGCACCGGCGGCAGCGCCGACAACGTCAGCGGCAGCTTCAACTTCAACTTGTCCAGCGAGCCGCTCAACGGCGTGTGGAAGCTGCGGGTCAACGACAACGCCAACGGCGACGTCGGCCGCATCGACACCTGGAGCATCACCTTCTGATCGCGCCGGCGGGCCGCATCGATCGCGGCCCGCCTCGTGTGGCGCGCTTCGCGAAGACCTTCGCGACCCCGGCCCGGCCGGGGTTTTTTCTTGTCCGGCGCGCGGGCTTCGCGTCGCGGTCGAAGGCGCGCGCAAACGACGAACCCCGGCCTGGGCCGGGGTTCGTGTCGAATCTGACGAGCTGTCGGCCGCGGCCGCGCTCGCCTCAGCGCGTGCAGCTTTCGTCGGGCTCCAGCGCGGCGCGCTTGGCGATGCGCCAGTTGGTGACGTTGCCGAGCGCATCGGTTTCGAACGTCAGCTGGGTGTCCTTGCCGTCGGGCGGCGCGACCTGCAGGAAGGCGGCGCCTTCGAAGCTGGGATTGGGCACTTGCTTGACTTTGCCGGCGTAGGTCTTGTTGATCTCGTCGATGCTCATGCCGATGTGGCCGCCGCCGGGCGCCAGCGCCTTCGGGTCGTACACATCGATGCCGGCCAGGCCGTCGCTGCCCATCAGGAAGCCGTACTGGTGGGTGATCGCGCCGCGCACCGGATACAACAGGTAGCACTTGGCGTCGGGGCGCTGGCTGTTGTTGTCCTTCATCTCGCCGCCCCAGGCGCCGCGGATGGTGGGCGCGTCGCTGCCGAACTTGGCGCTGACGGTGCCGGCCTGCGCGCTGCCGTTGAAGCCGTCGTAGCCGATGGCGTCGTTGCGCAGCACGCGCTCGGGCGGTTCGAGCGGATTGGGCGCGGCGGCGACGGGCTGGCTGGCGGGCGCCTTGCCGGTGTCGGTCTGCGCCGCGGAGGCGGACGGGGCGGGTTCGGCTGGCTTCTGGCAGGCCGCCAGCGTGCACAAGGTCAGGGCAGACACCGTCAGGGCCGGTACGAATCGACGCATGAAGATCACCGCAACAGTAGGACAAGCCCCTGATGCTAATCGATCGGGCGGCGCAGCAAAGGCGAATTGCTCAATCGATGTGCCGGCCAATGCGCGACCGCGTCGGCGAACCGGCGCACGGCCTGCAAGCCGTGCGCGGCGACACATCGTGGTTTGCCGATGGCGGCGACTGGCCGCGGCCGCGGCCGGCGGCGGCGTCAGAGCGCTTCGAAGCGGTTGGCTTCGACGTTCTTGCGGACCTTGGCCGGGTCCCAGATGCGCCCGTTCATGGCGATATACACGCCGGCCGGCAGCGACTGCACCGCGCCGACCGCGGTGCCGATGTTGAACTCGGCGTCGGAGCCGCGAAAGCGCGCCGGATTGAGCGCGCCGGTCAGCACGATGGTCTTGTTCGGGATCGTGGCCAGTACCTTCGCGGTCTCGACCATGCTGTCGGTGCCGTGGGTGACCAGCACGTGCTGCGCGTCCTGGGCCGCGATCGCGGCGCGGATCAGCTCGCGGTCGCTGGCGGTGATGTGCAGCGAGTCCTTGCGGATGATCGGGATCACGCTGTAGCGGAAGGCCACGCCCAGCTCATCGAGAATGCGGCCGATCTGCGGTTCGCCGATCTGGTAGTCCGACTTGTCGTCGAAGTAGATCTTGTCGATGGTGCCGCCGGTGGTGACGATGCAGAGCTGATCCATCTCGAGGGGTTCGCGTGTAGCTGGGGAGGACGGAATTATAGGCCCGGCGGCGGCGCGGCCGGGCACCGCCGGCGTTACGCGCGTTGGCGGCGCGGCGGAGGCCGTGCGTTCGGGTATGGCGAAGCGGGGCGGTTCGCGGCTCAGGCTTTCTTGCCGAAACGCGCTTTCACCCCGGCCAGGTTGGCGGCGAAGATCACCACCAGCGCCAGCGTCAGTTCGATCCAGGCATAGCCGCGCTCGGCCGGCGACGACCAGGCCAGCATGACCCCGTGGCAGAACCAGAACAGCGCGAGCACGCCCGCCCAGTACGCGGCCAGGCGGCTGCGCAGGGCGACGCCGACGGCCAGCAGCGCCGGCGGCGCCATGAACACGCTCAGGCCGGCGACCAGATGCCGGCCCGGCAGCACGTACCACAGGCCGAACAGCGCGGTCAGCGCCAGCAGCGCGGCCAGCAGCACCCAGTCCGCGCGCGGTCGCGGCGACCGGGCCGGCGCGGGCGCGTTCAACGGCTCACCTTGGCGGTCAGCTCGGCGACGCGGCGGCCGAGCGCGCGCGCGAGCGTGGCTTCGTCGTCGCTGAGCTGCGGATCGTCCTGGCTGCCGGCGACGTGGCTGGCGCCGTAGGGCGTGCCGCCGCCGCGGGTGTGGCTGAGCGCGGGCTCGGTGTAGGGAATGCCGACGATCACGCAGCCGTGGTGCAGCAGCGGGACCATCATCGTCAGCAGGGTCGATTCCTGGCCGCCGTGCTGGGTCGCGGTGGAGGTGAACACCGCCGCCGGCTTGCCGACCAGGGTGCCGCTGGCCCATTGCGCGCCCAGGCCGTCGAGCCAGTGCTTGACCGGCGCGGCCATGTTGCCGAAGCGGGTGGGGCTGCCGAGCACCAGGGCCGCGCATTCGCTCAGATCGCACGCTTGTACGTAGGGCGCGCCGTCCTCGGGCTCCGGCGGCGCCGCGGTCTGGGTCACCGTCGCCACCGGCGGCACGCTGCGCAGGCGCGCGCTGACCCCGGCGACTTCGCCGATCCCGCGCGCGATCTGCTTCGCCAGCCGCGCCACCGATCCGCCGCGGCTGTAGTAAAGCACCAGAACTTCGGTCATCGAATTCTCCTTTGCGCTGCGAAGGATAGAGGAATGCGGCGGGCGGGGCGGGCGGGCCTCGGTCCGACCCCGGCCCGAACGCATAGCGTTCGGGCGTTCGCGGACGCGCGAGCCGATGGCTCGCAAGCAGCGTCCGCTCACCCCGCTTGCGGGAGAAGGTGGCGCGAAGCGCCGGATGAGGGCGCACCGCCGAATCCGCATCCCCCATGAATACCGCCCCCACACCCATCGGTTAACCTGCCCCGGATGGAACCACTGGACTCGATCTATCGCTGGAGCGAACGCGTGCGCGACCGCGCGCGCGTGGCGACCTTCTTTCGCTTTCTCAGCCGCCGCTTCCTCGACGACAACCTGTTCCAGGCCGCCGGCGCGCTGTCCTACACCACCGTGTTCGCGCTGGTGCCGCTGTCGATGGTGGTGTTCGGCGTGTTGTCGGCGTTCCCGATGTTCAGCGAATGGAGCGACCGCCTCAGCGACTACATCTTCTCCAACTTCGTGCCTTCGGCGGCGCGCTCGGTGGAGAGTTACCTCAAGCAGTTCTCGGCCAACGCCGGCCAGCTCACCACCGCCGGCGTGATCGCGCTGGTGGTGTCGTTGCTGATCACCCTCAACGGCGTGGAAGCCGCGTTCAACCGGATCTGGCGCGTGCCCTCGGCGCGGCCGCGGCTGGGGCGCTTCCTGGTCTACTGGACCGTGCTGACCCTGGGCGCGCTGATGGCCGCGGCCAGCCTGGCGATCTCGGCGCGCTTTTTCGCCATGGAAGTGTTCTCGACCGAACCGGGCCGCTGGCTGGAAGGCCTGCTGCTGCGCATCGCGCCGATGGGCCTGGAGTGGCTGGCGTTCGCGGCGATCTACAAGGTCGTGCCGCATCGCACGGTCAAGTGGCGCCACGCGGTCGCCGGCGCGTTCCTGGCGATGGTGCTGTTCGAGGTGGTCAAGGGCGGTATCGGCCTGTACCTGGGCAGCTTCGGCTCGTATTCGAAGATCTACGGCACGCTCGCCTTCGTGCCGATCTTCCTGTTGTGGATCTACCTGAGCTGGATCGCGGTGTTGCTGGGCGCGTCGCTGGCCTCCTCGATCGCCGCGTTCCGCTATCAGCCCATAGCCATGCGCCTGCCGCTGGGCTTCGAGATGTACGGCCTGCTGCGCCTGCTGGCGCGTTTCAACGAAGCGCGCAAGGACGGCCGCGGCCTGCATAGCGACGACATCCAGCAGCTCGAACCCATGCTCACCGACGCCCTGGTCCAGCAGATGCTCGGGCAGTTGGGCGACATCAGCGTGGTGCGCCGCGCCGAGAGCGGCGAATGGCTGCTGGCGCGCGATCTCGACGAGCTGTCGCTGGGGGAACTGTACGAAGCCTGCAACCTGCGCATCCCCATCGCCGAAGCCATGCTGCCGTGCCGCGACGACTCGCTGGGCCAGTCCGCGGTCGCGGCGATGGACGAACTGCGCGTGCCGTTGCGCGCGCTGATGAAACGACGCGTGTCCAGCATTCACGCCGAAGAGGAAGAACCATGATCGTGAGCGTTCGCAATTCCCGCGCCGCCGCGCCGCTGCTCGCCGCGGCGATCGCGGCCCTGCTGTTGGCCGCCTGCCAGAAGTCCGCCGATGAGCGCCACCCGGCGGCGCAGGCCGATGCGACCGCGGCCGCGGAGTCGAAACCGGCCGAGTCCAAACCGGCCGACGCGCCGCCCGCGGCGACACCGGCACCCGCATCCGACACCCCGGCGCTGCGCATCGCGACCATCGACGGCAAGACCTACGACCTGTCCGAGCATCGCGGCCGCTGGGTGGTGGTGAATTTCTGGGCGACCTGGTGCGCGCCGTGCATCAAGGAAATGCCCGAGCTGTCGGCGCTGGACACGATGCGTGAGCACATCGAAGTGGTCGGTCTGGCTTACGAGGAAATCGAGAAGCCCGACATGGAGGCCTTCCTCAAGCAGCATCCGGTGTCGTACCCGATCGCCATCGTCGATGTCGCCGACCCGCCCAAAGCCTTCGACACGCCGAAGGGATTGCCTATGACGTATCTGATCGCGCCCGACGGCAAGATCGCGGAGAAATTCCTCGGCCCGGTGGATGCGAAGAAGCTCGAAGACGCCATCGCCAAGGCCGGCGGCCCGAAGCCGGGCGACGCCAAGCCTAACTCGGGTGCGTCTGCGGGACACACATGAGCGCGGCGCGTTTCTACGTCGCCGGCAAAGTGCAGGGCGTATGGTTTCGCGCGTCCGCGCGCGAGCAGGCGATGGCCTTGGGCTTGCGCGGTTACGCCCGCAACCTGCGCGATGGCCGGGTCGAGGTATTGGCGGTCGGCGATGCCGCCGCGATCGAACGCCTGGCGCAATGGCTGAGCCACGGCCCGCCGATGGCGCGGGTCGATCGGCTGCTGCGCGAGGATGCAAGTGAGGAGGAGGCGAGCGAGGCGTTTGTTTGTGGTTGAAAGATCCCGCCCGTTCGCGAATAACCCCCCCCAACGAAGCTGTTCCCCCCTTTGAAAAAGGGGGGCGAGGGGGGATTTGCTTTTTGCCGCGGCCAAAAGCAAATCCCCCGGCGCCGACACAGAACGGCTCAAACGATTATTCGCCGGGCGCCAGCCCCCTTTTTCAAAGGGGGCGAATTGTCGCAATCACCGATCTGCGCAAAAAAACTACAACGCCCCAAGCCGCCCCATCGCTTCACCGTTGCGCCATTCCCGCTGCGCACTCACATGCCCGCTGCGATCCAGGTACCGCACGATCGAGCGCACCGTCACCACGGGATAATTGCCGCCCAGCCGCGTGCCGATCGGGTGATCGGTGAAGGCGACATTGGCGCTGAACAGACCGCCGAGCACACGCTTGGAGTACGGAATGTGGATGCGATCGGGCTCGAACCCATCGCCTTGCGCGGCGAGGTAGGCGCTGCGGCGATCAACTCCGGCCGCGCTCTGCGGCAACGTCGTGCCCAGGATTTCCAACACCCACGCGGTGGAGTTCTGGTAGTCGGCGCTGCCCGGACGCGCGATCAGGTTGTAGCGCGGCTGATGCAGGCCATCGCGCGGCAGCGCGCGCAGGCGATCGGCCAGGCGCTGCGCCTGCGCGGGTTCCAGCCAGACGATGCGCGCGTCCTGGTTGACCAGATGATCGGAGAAGAAATTCACCAACCCTTGGGTGTAAAGGCCGGAACGGTCGCTGCCGCATTCGTTGAGCAGATGCACCGCAGTCCAGCGTCCGGCCGGATGGTCGCGAACGACGAAACCGACATGGCTGTAGACCAGGCCCTGCGCGGACAGATCCGTGCCCACCCGCGCCACCAGCGCCGCCGGGGCATCGCGTTCGTCCAGCGCCGCGGCCACGGTCAAGGCGGTCTGCGCGGCGGCGGCGACTTTCTGCGGCGAGATCGTCTCGGCTTCGCAGCGAGTGCCCGCGCGTCCTTGTGCGGGCATCACTCCCACCACCACGGCCACCGCCATCGCGGCGATCAGCGTCCTGCCTGCCGCGACATCGGGGTAACGAGGGAACCGCTTCATCCCGTCATCCGGGCGCTGTGGGTCAAGGCGCGCGCGCGGTCGTTGGGGACGAAGCAAATGAGGTTGAGGTGGCCGTCGCTGATCAGCCAGCCGGCCGCGACCACGGTGACGACCACGGCCCAGCCGACCTTGAGCCCAAGCTCCTTCGCCTGCGCCGCCGACAAGGCGACGACGAAGGAGGTTCCGGCCGCGGCCGCGGAGATCGTCACCGCCACGCCGTTGGCGCTGGCTTCGATCGCGGTGACGGAGAATTTTGCGCCCTGCGACAGCGCGTTCGCCGCGGCCACCGGGACCTCGACCGAGGCGTCCAGGCTGGCGGCGGACTGACGGCTCAGGCCGTCGGATTGCACCGCCGCCCTCGCCGGCATCCCTGCCAGCGAGCCCGCCACGGCGGCAGCGACCAGAACAAGGAGGAGCAGGCGTTCGGAAGTCCGTGTCATTCGTGCCACCTCGTTCAGGTCCGCAGCCACCATCGGCAGCGCCGGCGCGCTTGGCAAGATTGTTCGACAAGGTGGCTCGAACTTCTCTGTTAAGTAGCGTAATTTGATACGCATGGCCCTGTCCTTCGAACTCGTAGACGCCCTCAAGCGCTTTTTGCGCGCGCAGGATCTGACTTATCGCGATCTGGCCGGGCGGCTGAAGCTCAGCGAGGCCGCGGTCAAGCGGATGTTCTCGCGGCGGGCGATGAGCCTGCAGCGGCTGGAGCAGGTGTGCGACGTGCTCGACATCGGCCTGGCCGAACTCAGCGCCGAGGCCGCGCGCGGGCGCGCGCCGATGGCCATGCTCAGCGAAGCGCAGGAGCAGGCCCTGGTCGATGAGCCGGCGTTGCTGGTCGCGCTGTTTCTGACCTTGAACCGCTGGAAGCAGGCCGACGTGCAGGCCCACTTCACCTTCGACAACGCGCGCTGGACCGCGCTGCTGGTGCGGCTGGACCGGCTCGGCATCATCGAACTGATGCCCGGCAATCGCGGCCGGCCGTTGACCACGCGCAATTTCCGCTGGCGCGCCGACGGGCCGATGGAGCGTTATTTCCGCCTGAAGCTGCTCGGCGATTATTTCGCCGATCCCTTCGACGGCGAGCAGGACGTGCTGCTGTTGCTCAGCGGCTCGCTCAGCGTCGCCGGCATCCGCGAACTCAAACTGCGCTTGAACGAGGTGGCGCGCGAATTCGACGCGCTGCTGGCGCGCGACGCGGCGCTGACGGCGCAAGAGCGCATCGGCGTGAGCCTGGTGTTGGCGCAGAAGCCGTGGCTGTTGCAGTTGTTCCAGCCGTTTCGGCGGTCGCAGGGCGATTAGGCGCGGCCGTAAGGCGAACACCACCAGGATCGCGTCTCTATAGCCCGTCATCCCCGCGAAGGCGGGGATCCAGATTTAGAGTCTTGTCGCGGTGAAGCCCCAGGATCCCCGCCTTCGCGGGGACGACGAACCAAAGCGTTCTAGCCGCGAATCGGCTTGAGCACCTTGTACTTCTCTTTAGCCGGCTTGCCCTTCAACGGCGGGAATTCCAGCTTCGTATTCGGCAGCTTGGTATCCGGCAAACGCGAGAGCAGATCGCGGATCAAGGTCAGCCGGCCGCGGCGCTGATCGTTGAAATCCACCAGCGTCCACGGCGCGTGCTTGGTGTGGGTGGCTTCGAGCATGGCCTCGCGCGCCTTGGTGTAGTCCTCGTAGTGCTTGCGCGCTTCCAGGTCGATCGGCGACAGCTTCCAGCGCTTGAGCGGATCGTTGAGACGCTCGGCGAAACGTTCTTCCTGTTCTTCCTGGTCGCAGCACAGCCAGTACTTGAACAGCAAGATGCCGTCGTCGATCAGCAACTTCTCGAACACCGGCGTCTGCTTCAGGAACGCCTTGACCTGATCGGGCTTGGCGTAGCCCATCACGCGTTCGACGCCGGCGCGGTTGTACCAACTGCGGTCGAACAGCGCGATCTCGCCCGCGGCGGGCAGATGCGGGACGTAGCGCTGGAAATACCACTGACCGCTTTCGCGTTCGCTGGGCTTGGACAGGGCGACGATGTGGCACTGGCGCGGGTTGAGATGCTCGGACAAGGCGCCGATGGCGCCGCCCTTGCCGGCGGTGTCGCGGCCTTCCAGCAGCACCACCACGCGCTTGCCGGCGCTTTGCACCCAGCGCGCCATCGCCACCAGTTCGACTTGCAGCGGTTCGAGTTCGGCCTCGTATTCCTTGCGCTTGAGCGTGCTCATCGTTTGGCCTTTTTCGACGCGGCGGTTTTCGCCGCGGGCTTGGCCGCGCCGCGCCTGGTGCCGGCCAGGCCGGTGGCGATTTCCAGCAGCGCGCCTTGCTGCTTGGTGCTGAGCGCGCGGTAGGCGGCGAGCAGATCGTGTTCGCCCTGGGTACGGGACGGATCGAGCGTGCTGGCCAGATCGGCCAACAAGGCGCCGGCCGGAACGCCGAAGGCGCGCGCGAGCGCGTCGACCTGGTCGCGGCCGGGCAGTTTGTCGCCGCGCAACCAGGCGCTGACGGTGGCGGCGCCGGCGCGCGGAATCGCGGTGGCCAGATCGGTCACGCTCAAACCGCTGGCCTTGGTCAGCAAACGCAGGGTGGTGTCCAGCGACATGCCCATCACTCCTTGAGGCGGGGACGCAAAGTGGCGAGGTTGCACGGCCGGGTGCGCGCGTCGAGTTGCGCGCTGACGATCTTTTCCCAGGCGGTGCGGCAGGCCGAGGTAGAACCCGGCAGGCAGAACACGAAGGTGGCGTTGGCCAGGCCGGCGAAGGCGCGCGATTGCAGGGTGGAGGTGCCGATCTCTTCGAAGCTGATCGCGCGGAACAGTTCGCCGAAGCCGGGCATTTCCTTGTCCAGCAGCGGCAGCAGCGCCTCGGGCGTGGAATCGCGGCCGGTGAAGCCGGTGCCGCCGGTGACCAAAATGCCGTCGACGCCTTCATCGGCGATCCATTGCGACACCGCCGCGCGCAGCTTGTAGCGGTCGTCGGGCAACAGCTTGCGCTCGACCAGCCGGTGACCGGCGTCGGTGAGCGACTGGATCAGGTAATCGCCGGAGCTGTCTTCGGCCAGCGAGCGGCTGTCGGAGACGGTCAGCACGCACAGGTTCAGGGGGATGAAATCGCGTTGCGCAGTCATGGGCGCAGACTAGCGCAAATGGTGTTGAGTGGGGTTAGGGTGTGTTGGGGGTTTTGGAGCAAATCCCCCCTGGCCCCCCTTTTTCAAAGGGGGGAATCCGTTGGGTGGGCGCGCGACCTGCTTGAGTATCGCGGCTTCGATTACTCGCGCGACCAAACCATCGTAAGCGTCGTCGCGAACCGCCCACCCCGTACAACCCCGAAGGATTACCCCCTTTGAAAAAGAGGGGCTAGGGGGGATTCGCTTTTCAGCGAGCCGGCCCCTGCAACACCGCCGGCGCCTCGCCCTTGCGCTGCCGCCGCGCCATCGCGATGGTCATCGCGGCGAAATCCATCGAGAACCCGTCCATGTCGAACAGCCCGCTGTCGGCGCGCCGCGCCGCCAGCTCGCTGCGCAGCGCCGCCAACGCTTCGCGATCGTTGCCCAGCGCCACCGCGCGCGCGATGAAGGCGGCATCGTCGGCGACGTTCATATGCTCCATGCCCAAGTGATGATTGAGGCTGCCGGCCACGCGCGCGGCGAAGGTCGCGCCCGGACAGGTCAGCACCGGGCAGCCGGCCCACAGCGCGTCGGAAGCGGTGGTGTGGGCGTTGTAAGGATCGGTGTCGAGAAACAGGTCGGCATGGCGCAGGCGCGCCAGGTAATCGGGATGCGGCTGTTTGCGCATGAACACCAGACGCGCCGGGTCGATGTCGCGCTGCTTGGCGAATTCGCGCAGGCGCTGGTCGGCGCGGCCCGGGCCCGACAGCAACCACAGCACGCTGCCGGGGACGCCGCGCAAGACTTCCAGCGCGCGCGCGACGCTGCGCGGGTTGAGCTTGTAGCTGTTGTTGAAACAGCACAGCACCGTGCCGTCCTCGGGCAGGCCGCATTCGGCGCGGATCGGCGGCAGTTGCAACTCGCGGCTGGTATCGGACGGCTGAAAACAGCGCGGCAGCCAGGCCACGGTTTCGTTGAAGTCGGCGGTCATCGAATCGGGCAGTACGTAGCGGTCGGCCAGCACGTAGTCGATCCACGGCGCGGCCGAGGTGCCCGGGTAGGCGAGCCAGTTGACCTGCACCGGCGCCGGCCGCATCGCCAGCACCTCCGGCGCGCCGCCGCCGCCCCAGCCGCGCAGGTCGAACAGTACGTCGATGCCGGCGCGGCGGATGCTCGCGGCGACCTGCGCATGCGGCTGCATCGCCACGTCGTGGACGGCGTCGGTGGCCGCGCGCAGGCGTTGCCGGATCGGGCTGTCGTCGTCGCCATTGAGCGCGAACAAATGCAGTTCGATGCCGCCGCGGCGGTACATCGCTTCGAACAGGGCCACCGTCAGCAAGCCGGTGGGATGGGCGCCGAAACCGTTGGACAGAAACCCGACGCGCACGGTCGCGGCGGGGTCCTTGGCCGGCGCCGGCGGCATCGGCTGCACGCTTTGCGCGATCACCGCCGCGCGCAGGCCGGCGCAACGGCGCTGCTCGGCGGCGCTGGTGTCTTCGCTGAGAAACGCGAACGGCTCGACCGAGGCCTGCGCCTGCGCCACCGCTTCGCGCACCTGGCGCGAGAGCGTGTCCAGGTCGCGCCAGTCGCACAGCCGGCGCCGCCAGTTGAGCAGGTAGGCGGCCAGCTGCGGTTCGCGCGGCGCCAGGGTGTAGGCGCGGGTGTAGGCCTCCAGCGCGCCCTCGGCGTCGCCGATATCTTCCAGCGCATGCGCCAGCCACACCACGATGCCCGGATGCGCCGGCGCGGCGCGCGCGGCCGCGCTCAGGCTGGTCACCGCGTCTTCGAATTTGCGCTGCATCGCTTGCGCGCGGCCCAGCCGCGCCAGCGCTTCGGGATGGCCCGGGCGCAGGTGCAGGGCGCGCCGCGACGCGGTTTCGCCGGCCTGGGCGTCGCCGGCGTCGAGTTCGTGTTCGGCCAGCATCACCCAGCCCATGGCGTCGCCGGGATTGCGCTTGAGCGCCTGGCGCAGTTGCGCGCGCGGATCGTTCATGGGCGGGGTTTGCGTCGGACGGGTGTCGATGGCGGGCATTGCGACTGCGCGGACATCATCGGCTTCAAGTCGCGCCCAGCGGCAGGTGGTAGCGCTGAGTGCCATCGAAACGCTGCCAGCCGGCGGCGTCGTACAGTGCCTGCGCGGTCTGGTTGTCGTGATTGGTTTCCAGTTCCAGGCGCGCGGCGCCGTCGGCGCGGGCGAAGTCGGCGGCGGCATTGAGCAAGGCCTGGGCGACGCCGCGTCGGCGCGCCCGAGACTCCACGAACAGATCGTTGAGCACCCACACCCGCGCGGCGCGCACCGAGGAGAAGGTCGGATACAACTGGGTGAAGCCGGCGCCGTCGCTGCCGTCCAGAGTGGCCAGCAACAACACCGAGTCGCCGCGCTGCAGGCGTTCTGCGATGAAGGCACGCGAGACGGCTTCGTCGAAACGCTGGGTATAGAAATGCCGGTAGCGGTCGAACAGCGGCGCGAGCAGGTCGAGGTCGGCGGAGCTGGCGCGGCGGACGGTGGGGCTCATGCGAGGGGCGGTCCGGCGGGGAATGCCGGATTATGGCCGCTCGCAACGGGCGCAGTCATGACTCGTGATAGCCATTTGGTGTGGGCTGTGAACCAGCGCACGGCTTGTGCGATGGAACGCGGGCAGGCGCGGCGACTTCAGGCTTGCGAGGTCAATGCGGCTGGCGCCGCCCCACCGTTGAAGCCGCGGCGGTCAACCCGCCGACAGACGCGCCAGTTCGTCGGCCTGATGCTCGTGGATCAGCCGCCCGATCAAGCTGTCCAGGTCGCCGGCGACGATGTTCGGCAGGTCGTACAGGGTCAGCCCTTCGACGCGATGGTCGGTGATCCGGCCCTGGGGGAAGTTGTAGGTGCGGATGCGCTGGCTGCGATCGCCGCTGCCGACCTGCAGGCGCCGGTCCAGCGCCTGCGCGGCCGCGGCCTTGGACGCCGCCGCGTCGGCCAGCATCGCCTGCAGGCGCTTGAGCGCCTTGTCGCGATTGGCGTGCTGGCTGCGTTCGGTCTGGTTTTCGACCACCACGCCGCTGGGGATGTGGGTGATGCGGATCGCCGACTCGGTCTTGTTGACGTGCTGGCCGCCGGCGCCGGAGGACCGGAAGGTATCGACCTTCAGATCGGCCGGATTGATTTCGATCGGCTCGCCCTCGGGTTCGACCGCGATGATCGCCACCGTCGCCGCCGAGGTATGGATGCGACCCTGCGATTCGGTTTCCGGCACGCGCTGGACGCGATGGGTGCCCGATTCGAACTTGAGCCGCGAATACGCGCCGCGGCCTTCGACCCGGGCGATGATTTCCTTGTAGCCGCCGTGCTCGCCGGCGCTGGACGATTCGATTTCGACCTTCCAGCCCTGGCGCTCGGCGTAGCGCGCGTACATGCGGAACAGGTCGCCGGCGAAGATCGCCGCTTCGTCGCCGCCGGTGCCGGCGCGCACTTCCAGATAGAGGTCGCCGTCGTCGCGCGGGTCTTTCGGGATCAGGTGCGCGAGCAGTTCGACATCGAGCTGCTGCAGGCGCGCCTGCGCCGCGGCGATTTCCTCATCGGCCAGCTCGCGCAATTCCGGATCGTTGCGCATCGCCTCGGCGGCGGCGAGATCGGCCTTGGCCCGCGCTTCCTCGGCCAGCGCGATCGCGACCGGTTCGAGCTGGGCGAATTCGCGCGAGAGTTTGCGGAAGCGGTCGTTGTCGCCGATCACGCCCGGATCGGCGAGCAGGCGTTCGAGTTCTTCGCGCCGTTCGGCCAGGGCTTCGAGTTTGCGGCGCAGGGTAGGGGTCATTGAGTTGCCGGGAATCGGGAATCGGGAATGGGAAATCGGAAAAGCGCGAGCGCCCGCGACGCGAACGGGCCGCTAACGATCGTCGGAAGATTCCGAATCCGCGGTTTCGATTCCCGATTCCCGATTCCCGATTCCCGCCGCCGGGAACAACTTATCCGCCGCCCGCGCCAACTCCGGATTGCCGGTCAGCGCGGCCTCGCGCAAGGCCATCGTCGGCGCGTGCAGCAGGCGGTTGGTCAGCGTGTGTGCGAGGAAGTTCAGCACTTCGGCCGGGTCTTGCCCGGCGCCCAGTTGCTGGCGCGCCTTGGCCAGGACTTCCTCGCGCGCGAGTTCGCCGTGATCGCGCAGGCGCTTGATCGGCGCGGTGCGGGTGCTGGCCGCCAGGGTTTCGACGAAGCGCGCGACCTGCAGTTCGACGATCGCCTCGGCCTCGGTCGCCGCCTCGCGGCGGCTGCGGCGGTTGTCTTCGATCGCGCGTTCCAGATCGTCCACGGTGTAGAGGAACACGTCCTTCAGGCTGGCCACGTCCGGGGCGATGTCGCGCGGCACCGCCAAGTCCAGCAGCAGCATCGGCCGATGCTTGCGCGTGGCCAGCGCGGCGGCCACTTGCGCGCGCTGCAGGATCGGTTCGCGGCTGGCGGTGGCCGACAATACGATGTCGGCCTCGCCCAGGTGGCGGTCGAGTTCGCTCAGCGGCAGCGCCACGCCGCCGTGGCGGGTGGCGAGGTCCTGCGCATGGGCGAGGGTGCGGTTGGCGATCAGCAGGCGCTTGGCCTTGGCCTGGACCAGATGCCGCGCCGCCAGTTCCACGGTTTCGCCCGCGCCGACCAGCAGCACGGTGGAGTCTTCCAGCCGCGCGAACGATTCCTGCGCCAGCCGCACCGCGGCGGAGGCGACCGAGACCGGATTGGCGCCGATGCGGGTGTCGGTGCGGGCGCGCTTGGCGGTGGAGAAGGCTTGCTGGAACAGGCGGTCGAGCTGGCTGCCCAGGGTGCCGGCGCCGCGCGCGGTGGCCCAGGCGTCCTTCACCTGGCCCAGGATCTGCGGCTCGCCCAGCACCAGCGAATCCAGGCCGGTGGCGACGCGGAACAGATGCCGCACCGCGTCGGCGTCGCGATGACGATAGAGGTAGGCATGCAGATCGCCGCAATCGTCCGGATGCGTGGCCAGCCAATCGGCCAGCGCGCGGCCGTCGTCGTCGGCGACCGCGTACAGTTCGGTGCGGTTGCACGTCGACAGCAACGCCACCTCGCGCACCGGCGCCAGCGCGCGCAGCGCGTCGAGCGCGGCCGGCACCGCGTCGCCGGAGAACGCGACGCGCTCACGCAGGCTCACCGGCGCGGTCTGATGGTTGATGCCGAGGACGAACAAGCTCATGGGCGCAGGCGGATCGATCCCGGGCAATGGGCGCGGCGGACCGTCGTCGCGGCGAGGCGAAAAAGTTTCATCGGGCGGCGTGCGGCGCGGGACATCGGTTCAGGTGCTTGCGATAAGCTGCGGGCTGCTGAAGGCCGCCATTCTACCGGCCGAAATGGTCCTCACGTGGTTCTCTACGATTCGATTTGCTCGATCGGTCCAATAGACAGAACTGAAGGCAAGCGCCGGGCCCCGGCTCGCGCCCCCAAGGCCCGGTCGCGGCGCGGCTTGAAGTGGACGGTCCTGGCCCTGGCCCTGGCGGTCTGTGGTTCCGCCGCGGCTGCGACTTCGGAGGCTCAACCGTCGGCTTCGAAGGCAGCGTTGGGAGGGGGAAGTTCCTCTGCCGCCGCGGCGACTGCGTCGGCGGTCCAACCTACTGCGGCTGACTTGGCCGCCACCCGCGCGACCATCCAGGCCCAGGCCGCCAAGGACCCCACCGGCGCTTCGCTGGAATCGTTGCTGGCCGGCGAGTTCGCCCTGCAGTCGGGCAAGTTGAACGACGCCGCCAGCGCCTATCTCAAGGCCGCGCGCGCCGCCGGCGACGTGGTCCTGGCCGAGCGCGCCACCTCGATCGCCCTGGTCGCCAAGCAGGACACGGTGGCCGCCGAGGCGCTGGGGCTGTGGCGCAAGCTCGGCGGCAAGGGCCACTCGCTCGCCGCCGCCGAGGCGACCTTGTCGCTGCGCCGCGGCGACGATCGCGCCGCGCTGCGCCAGCTCAACGAATTGATGACCGCCGAGCCCGACACCGGCTGGCGCCAGGTGCTGGGCGTGCTGACCGCCGGCGCCAAGGATCAGAAGCAGGCCGGGCGCCTGCTCGAGAAGATCGTCGACGGCGGCAAGATCCCGCAGCGCAATCTGATGGCCTGGGTCGCCTTCGGCGGCCTGGCGCAGCGGCTGGATCAGCCCAAGCTGACCGAGCGCATCGTCAGCGAAGTGGTCAAGCGCTTCCCCGGCGAGCCGCGCGTGGGCCTGCTGCGGGTGAGCCAATTGCGCGAGGATGGCAAGGCCGAGGAAGCCTCGCAACTGCTCGCCACCTTGTTGCCGCTGGCCGATACCGACACCAATCTGCGCGCGCTGATCGCCGAGCAATACGAAGGCCTCAACGATTTCCAGAACGTCGCCGCGGTGCTGGCGCGCGGCCCGCAGGACGAGCAGACCTACGCCCTGCGCGCGTCCTATCTGGCCCGCGCCGAGGACAAGCCGACCCTGACCAAGCTTTACGACGAACTGCGCGCCGACGCGGCCAAGCCCGATCCGGCGCGGCGCCTGCTGCTCGGCCAGCTGGCCGAATTCCTGGAGCGCAACGACGAAGCCTTGAACTGGTACCAGGGCGTGCCCGGCGGTTCGCAGCGTTCGATCGCGCGCCTGCGCAGCGCCAACGTGCTGCACAAGCTCAAGCGTTCGGACGAGGCCTACGCCAGCCTGCGCGCGATCCAGTCCGACGCCTCGGCCGACGACGACACCCGCCGCGACGGTTACATCCTGGAAGCGAACCTGCGCGCCGACGACAAGAACGTCGCCGGCGAAAACGACGCGTTCGCCCGCGGCCTGGCGGCGTTTCCGGACGAGCCGGAAATTCTCTACGCGCGCGCGCTGAGCTGGGAGCGCCGCGACGACGTCGCCCGCGCCGAAGCCGACTTCCGCCGCATCCTGGTCGCCGAACCCGACAGCATCGCCGCGCTCAACGCGCTGGGCTACACCCTGGCCGATCGCACCACGCGCTATCAGGAAGCGTTCGAATTGATCGAGCGCGCGCGCACGGCCGAGCCGGACAACGCCGCGATCATCGACAGCTACGGCTGGGTGCTGTATCGCCTGGGCCGGGTCAAGGAGGCCGAAACCGAGCTGCGCCGCGCGCTGACCATGCAGAAGGACGCCGAGATCGCCGCGCATCTGGCCGAGCTGCTGTGGGAGACCGGGCGCAAGGACGAAGCGCGCAAGTACTTCGAACAGGCGCGCAAGATCGATGCGGACAACCGCTCGCTGCAGCGCGCGCTGAAGAAATACGGCCTGTGAGCGCGGCGACGACCGCCGCGACGACGCGGTCTCCGCGCGCCTCGCAATGGCTCGCCGCCGCGATGTCGGCCTCGCTGCTGGCCGCGTGCGCGGGGCAGGGCGTCAAACCCGCGCCTTCCGCAACCGTGGTGCCGGCCGCCGACGCGGTCGCGCGCGAAACCGCGCGGCTGGAACGAGTGCGCGCGCAGGACGATTGGTCGCTGACCGGCCGCGTCGCCGTGTCGAACGCCGGCAAGGGCGGCAGCGGGCGGATGGAATGGAGCCAGCGCGACGGCCATTTCGACGTCGCGCTCAGCGCTCCGGTCACCCGCCAGAGCTGGCGCCTGAGCGGCAGCCGCGAAGGCGCGCGCCTGGAAGGCCTGGACGGCGGTCCGCGCGAGGGCGCCGATGCCGGCGAACTGCTGCTGCAGGCCACAGGCTGGGACATCCCGGTGTCGGCGCTGACCGACTGGCTGCGCGGCTTGCCGGCGCGCGATTTCCCGGTCGCGAAGGTCGTCCCCGGCGCGGACGGCCGTCCGCAGTCGATCGAACAGAGCGGCTGGACCATCGCCTACCAATGGCCGGCCAGCGGCGACCTGCCGTCGCGGCTGGACGCGCGCCGCGATTCGGCCCGGGTCCGCTTGATCGTGGATGAGTGGAAGGGCGCCGCCGCGGGCACTTCGGCCGATAACCCGCCGTCTTCCGTGCGCTGAACGAAACACGCTTCGTCCTTCCGATCGCCGCCATGTCCGAAACCTCCGCGACTCCCGTCTGGACCGTCTGGCCCGCCCCGGCCAAGCTGAACCTGTTCCTGCGCATCACCGGCCGCCGCGCCGATGGCTATCACCTGCTGCAGACCGTGTTCCGCCTGCTGGACTGGGGCGACACCATCCGTTTGCGTACCCGAGAGGACGGCCGGGTGGTCCGCCACGGCGCCTCGGTGGCGGGCGTGGCGGAGCAGGACGACCTCACCGTGCGGGCCGCGCTGCTGCTGAAAAAAGAGGCCAACAGCGGTCAAGGTGCGGATATCGTCATCGAAAAGCGTATCCCGGCGGGCGGTGGTTTCGGCGGAGGCTCCTCCGATGCGGCCACCGTCCTGGTGGCCTTGGATGCCCTGTGGGGCACGAATCTGGGCGTGGACCGGCTGGCCGAGCTGGGCCTGCGTCTCGGCGCCGACGTCCCCGTCTTCGTCCGCGGCGAGAACGCCTGGGCCGAAGGCGTCGGCGAAGCGCTGCGGCCGATCGAGCTGCCGCCGGCCTGGTACGTGCTGGCCGATCCCGGCGTTCATGCGCCGACCGCGGTTTTATTCCAGTCAACTGAATTGACTCGCGATGCCGCGCCCGCGACAATGTCGGACTTCGTTTCGGGTAAGCCGCTCGGGAATGCGTTCGAGCCGGTACTGCGTCAGCGTGAAACCGCCGTCGAGGCGGCTTTCGCTGCACTGTCGGGTATCGGTTCGCCACGCCTGACCGGCTCGGGCAGCGGGTGTTTCGTCGAGTTCGCCACGCGCGAATCCGCCGAAGCGGCGCTGGCGCGACTGCCTGCCGGCCTTCGGGCCTGGACGGCCGCCGGCGCAAGGCGTTCTTCGCTGCGCAGCGCGCTTGAAGCTAAGTAAAAAAGCTGAACTGGTTTACTGCAGGGGCGTCGCCAAGAGGCCCAAGGCACCAGGTTTTGATCCTGGCATTCGTAGGTTCGAATCCTACCGCCCCTGCCATCAGTTGTTGCGGGAGTAGGGAATGGAGAATCCGGAAACGTTATAGGCGATTCCGGATTCTCGATTCCCCATTCCCGAGCCGCCCGGTCAGAGCGAAGCGGAGTAAACAAAGTGCAAAACGATCGCAATCTGCTGGTTTTCAGCGGCAACGCCAACCGTTCGCTCGCCGAGGCGGTGTGCAAGGAGCTCGGCATCCGGCTCGGCAAGGCCCTCGTCGGGCGCTTCTCCGACGGCGAGGTGCAGGTCGAGATCGAAGAGAACGTGCGTCGCCAGGAGGTGTTCGTCATTCAGCCGACGAACGCGCCCACGGCGGAGAACTTCATGGAGCTGTTGGTGCTGATCGACGCGCTCAAGCGCGCATCGGTGGCCAGCGTGACCGCGGTGGTGCCGTACTTCGGCTACGCCCGCCAGGATCGCCGCCCGCGCTCCTCGCGCGTGCCGATCACCGCCAAGGTCGCGGCCAAGATGTTCAGCGCGGTCGGCGCCGACCGCGTGCTCACGGTCGATCTGCATGCCGATCAGATCCAGGGCTTTTTCGACATCCCGGTCGATAACGTCTACGCCTCGCCGCTGCTGCTCGCCGACATCTGGCGCGCGCACGGCACGGACAATCTGATCGTCGTGTCGCCCGACGTCGGCGGCGTGGTTCGCGCCCGCGCGATCGCCAAGCGGCTGGACGATGCGGAACTGGCGATCATCGACAAGCGCCGTCCGCGCGCCAACGTCGCCACGGTGATGAACATCATCGGCGACGTGTCGGGCAAGACCTGCGTGCTGGTCGATGACATCGTCGATACCGCCGGCACCTTGTGCGCTGCCGCCGCGGCGCTGAAGGGCCAGGGCGCGCAGAAAGTCGTCGCCTACTGCACCCACCCGGTGCTGTCCGGCGCGGCGATCGACAACGTGATGAAGTCGCAGCTGGACGAGCTGGTGGTGACCGACACCATCCCGCTGACCGCCGCGGCCCGCGCCACCGGCCGTATCCGCCAGCTCAGCGTCGCCGAGCTGCTGGCCGAAACGATCCGCCGCATCGCCTTCGGCGAGTCGGTCAGTTCGTTGTACGTGGATTGAATCCGGGAGTCGGGAATGGGGAATAGGGAATCGTAAAAGCAGCGCCGCGGCATCGCTTCTACCGATTCTCGATTCCCCATTCCCGATTCCCAGCTCCAAAGGCTCATCTGGTCGCGGGTGAGTCTCCCAAGCCGCCGCGAGGCGGTCCTAACGCTGCAAAGTGAGTAAACCAACATGTCCGAACACATCATCAAGGCCACTGGCCGCAACGTCGAGGGGAAGGGTGCGAGCCGCCGCCTGCGTCGTGCCGCCAGCATCCCGGCCATCATCTACGGCGGCAGCGCCGCGCCGCAGCCGGTCCAGCTCGACCACGAGAAGATCTGGCTCGCCAGCCAGCACGAGTGGTTCTACTCTTCGATCCTGAGCCTGGACCTCGACGGCAAGGTCGAGCAGGTGCTGCTGCGCGATATGCAGCGTCACCCGTTCAAGCAGATCATCATGCACCTGGACTTCCAGCGCGTTGACGCCAACCAGGCGATCCGCGTGGCCGTGCCGCTGCACTTTCTCAACGAAGACAAGTCGCCGGCCGGCAAGGCCGCCGACGTCGTGGTCACCCACGAGCTCAACGAAGTCGAAATCAGCTGCCTGCCGAAGGACCTGCCGGAGTTCCTGGAGATCGACCTGTCGGCCCTGGCCGTGGGCGACATCGTCCACCTGTCGCAGATCAAACTGCCCAAGGGCGTCGAGATCCCCGAGCTGAAGCTGGGCAAGGAACACGACGTCGCCGTCGTGATCGCCAAGCACGGCAAGGAAGAGGCCGAGCCGGCCGCCGATGCGCCGGTCGCCGACGTGCCGGCCGCCAAGGTCGCGAAGAAGGACGAAGACAAGAAGTAATCGCTTGCCGGCACGCCTTCACCGGCGTGCCGGCCTGCGTTTGCGGACTGTCGTGAGTCATGGCGGAATTGCGCCTGATCGTCGGCCTGGGCAACCCCGGCGCCGAATACACCCGGACCCGGCACAATGCCGGGTTCTGGTTTGTGGACGCCCTGAATGCGAAGTTCGGCGGGCGTTTCGGTCTTGAATCCAAGCTGTTCGGCGAGACCTCGAAGATCGAGATCGGCGGCCGTCCGGTGTGGCTGCTCAAGCCGGCCACCTTCATGAATCTGTCCGGCAAGTCGGTGACCGCCGCCTTGCGTTACTGGAAGATCGAGCCGGAAGAGGCGCTGCTGGCACACGATGAGCTCGACCTGCCGCCGGGTGCGGCGCGGCTCAAGTTCGACGGCGGCCACGGCGGCCAGAACGGCTTGCGCGACACCATGCAATTGCTCGGCCACGGCAAGTTCCACCGCCTGCGCGTGGGCATCGGCCATCCCGGCCACAAGGACAAAGTCACCCCGTGGGTGCTCGGCCGTCCCGGCAAGGACGACGAAGCGGTCATCCTGCGCGCGATCGACGACGCCATCGATGTGATGCCGCTGGCGGTCAAGGGCAATTTCATGGATGCGATGACGCAGTTGCATACGGCGAAGCCGTGAATGGGGAATCGGGGATCGGGAATCGTCAGAACCCGCTTCTCGATTCCCGATTCTCGATTCTCTATTCCCGGATTAAAAAGCCATGGGCATCAAATGCGGCATCGTCGGCCTGCCCAACGTCGGCAAGTCGACCCTCTTCAACGCGCTGACCAAGGCGGGCATCGCCGCGGCCAACTTTCCGTTCTGCACGATCGAGCCCAATGTCGGCGCCGTGCCGGTGCCGGACCCGCGTCTGAACGCGCTGGCTGAGATCGTCAAGCCGCAGAAGCTGATTCCCACCGCGGTGGAGTTCGTCGATATCGCCGGCCTGGTCGCCGGCGCCGCCAGCGGGCAGGGGCTGGGCAACAAGTTCCTGGCCCACATCCGCGAAGTCGATGCGATCACCCACGTGGTGCGCTGCTTCGAAAACCCGGACGTGATCCACGTCAACAACAAGGTCGATCCGATCGCCGATATCGAGACCATCGATACCGAGCTGGCCCTGGCCGACCTGGAAAGCGTCGAGAAGGCCTACCAGCGCGCCGAGCGCTCGGCCAAGACCGGCGACAAGGAAGCGATCGTGCGCAAGGAAGTCCTGGGCCGCGTGCGCGCGGGCCTGGACGCGGGCAAGGCCGCGCGCGCGCTGGACCTGTCCGAGGACGACAAGGCGGCCCTGCGCGACCTGTTCCTGCTCACCCTCAAGCCGGTCATGTACGTGGCCAACGTGCTGGAAGACGGGTTCGAGAACAATCCGCACCTGGACGCGGTGCGCGAGCGCGCGATCGCCGAGGGCGCCCAGGTCGTGCCGGTGTCGGCCGCGATCGAGGAAGAGCTGAGCCAGCTCGACGACGCCGACCGCGACACCTTCCTGGCCGATCTGGGCCTGGCCGAGCCGGGCCTCAACCGTCTGATCCGCGCCGGTTACGCGCTGCTGGGCCTGCAGACCTATTTCACCGCCGGGGTGAAGGAAGTGCGCGCCTGGACGGTCAAGGCCGGCTCGACCGCGCCGCAGGCCGCGGCGGTGATCCATACCGACTTCGAGAAGGGCTTCATCCGCGCCGAAACCATCGCCTACGACGATTTCATCAAGTACAAGGGCGAGTCCGGTGCCCGCGACGCCGGCCGTCTGCGCCTGGAAGGCAAGGAATATCGCGTCCAAGAGGGCGATGTACTGCACTTTCGGTTCAATGTCTGAGTAGACTACGCGGCCCGTCCCGGATGGCCGCGGTCGCAGTCGGCGGGTCGGAAAAGATTTTAAAAAGTTGTAGGAAAGTTCGTTGACATCCTGAAGATCGCACGCCAGAATTACGGGCTCTTTCGGAGGGATACCCAAGCGGCCAACGGGGGCAGACTGTAAATCTGCTGGCTTACGCCTTCGGTGGTTCGAATCCACCTCCCTCCACCAGATGTTTCAAGCCGCATGTGTCTGGTGACAAAGCTTCAACGGTTCGACAGGCAGTGCGACAAGTTCCAACGCTGTAATGGCTGTACGCGGCGCGGGAGTAGTTCAATGGTTAGAGCCTCAGCCTTCCAAGCTGATAATGCGGGTTCGAATCCCGTCTCCCGCTCCATTGAATTCACTCTTGGCGACCCCATTGCAGCAAGGCCCGGTTGATCGGGCCGCAACACCGAGTTCCACGCTCACGTAGCTCAGTCGGTAGAGCACCTCCTTGGTAAGGAGGAGGTCGAAGGTTCGATTCCTTTCGTGAGCACCACATCCCGCAGTATCGGCTGCTTTACCGACAGCCACCGCAACACACAGACCACAAACGAGAAGCGACAGCCATGGCTAAGGGTAAATTCGAGCGCACCAAGCCGCACGTGAACGTCGGCACGATCGGTCACGTTGACCACGGCAAGACGACGCTGACGGCGGCGCTGACCAAGGTGGGCGCTGAGCGTTTCGGTGGCGAGTTCAAGGCGTACGACGCGATCGACGCGGCGCCGGAAGAAAAGGCTCGCGGCATCACGATTTCGACGGCGCACGTGGAATACGAATCGGCGAACCGCCATTACGCGCACGTCGATTGCCCAGGCCACGCGGACTACGTGAAG
>NZ_JAGGRI010000017.1 GCF_018612875.1 Lysobacter sp. ISL-50
CGTCCATATAAAGCGTTCATGCGTTCGCCGCGCTGGGCGGCAACACACGGACACACACAATGGATATCGAGCGAGATTTGCGTGCCCTCGGCGGGCTGCCGGGATCGATACGATGGTTGCTGGCAGCACCTACGGACCTGGAGCCGGTCTGGGAATACGGCATTTGCCCCGTGGATGGATGTGCGGCCTTGACGCGCTTTCTGGAGCCGTGGACACGAATTGACCGAGCGCGGCGAATCGACGCCATCGAATTGCATGCGCGGATGGCGGCGGCGATGGAAGAGATAAACCACTGGCATCGACGCGTTCGTGGCGACTACAACCGCCGCAAGCGCCGGCCGAAGCGACGGAACGAGGCGGTCGCTGCGGTTCTGACGGCCACGGCGCGGCAAATCGAAGACTACTTGCAGTGCCGCCGGGAGTTGACGCCGCGCGAGTGGGTCGAGCAAGCGCTTGCGGCGGTCGAGCGGTTGTATGTGTTGCGGCCCCGGGACAGCGAGTACCAGCACGGAATCAGCTTTGCGGTCAGCGGATTGGAGCAAGCACTGGGCCAATTGCCCGAGTAGGCGGGGGTGTCCGGCCAAGCTGTCGGACACCTGTCTTCTCGTACAGAACGTTCCGGATTCCGCTTGGCTTCTCGGGAGAAGGAAGCGTTCATGTCCTTGCCGCAACGTTGCGGCTCCACCCCAAAGGACGAACGCCATGAAGATCGAAACCGCTCAGTCGCATCTGTTTCGCAATACGAACCAACTGCAGAACGCCTGCATCCTTCGGCTGGAAGAGATGAGCGGGCATTTTGCGCCCGCGCTCGACGCGGAAGAACTGATGGCGGCCAAAGCCATGGCGGCCGGCGCGTGGCGATTGATAGAGATCATGTTCGAATCGCAGGGCATGGAACTTGCGCTGCGATTCGATACTGACGACTTGATCGATACTTTGAACAAGCACGCAGGCTAGGACGAACGTAGAGACAAGACCCCAACGTCCACCGAGCGTTGGGGTTTTCCCTCTTCCTTTCATCCGCGCACCTGTCTGCCAGCTGTCGGCGGTCGAACAGGGCGGAAGTTCCGCTTGCGATGTTCGCGCAGCGAAGCGTTCATGACGTCGCCGCACCAACGCGGTCTACCCAGGAAGACCCATGAACGACCAGTACCTTATCGCCGACGCGGAGCTGCGCAGCCTCGGCGACTATTTGGAACGGATACTGCTGTCCAGTTACCCCATACCCGAGGACTTGAACGAACAGCTGAGTCTGTTCGCCTGCTACGGACTGGCTAGTGCGCTGGCTGAGCGTACGGATACCTTCCGCACCATGCGGTTGTCCGCCGATCTGATTGAACGGCTAGTGGATGCATGTCGGAAGGAACTGGCCCCGATGGAGCGCACGATTGATCAGGTCAAGGGCTGGACCGGTAAGCGACCGGTGCCGAGCGAGATTGGCGAGGACGAAATGACGCTGCGCTGGCTCCTGTCCACCATTGAGCGCTACTTCGATGGACTGGAACCGGAATTTTCGGCGCTGCCCGTGCATCAACTAAATCGGGTGTTGCGCCACGCCCGCCTGATGCAGGTATGGGATGTCGCGGACCACACCTATACGCGCACGCTGCGAAACGCCATTCACGCTATGGAGAACGCTATCCTCGCGGCGATGTGCGCGCCCCGTAACTGACCGCTGCTGCGCGAGAGCGCACACCCTTGCTCCCGACGGGAGCAGGGGTGTTCCCTCTTCCCTTGCCCTGATCTGCGCCGATGGCCGGCGGTCGCGGAGGCTGACCCGAATCGAATCCTGACGTGGGAATTTCCATCCGTGCTTATGGCCGCCATCGCGGCGTGTCCGACACCGCCGTGCGCAAGGCCATTGCCGCCGGCCGCATCACCGCCGAGGCCGACGGCACCATCAACGTGGCGCGCGCGGACGCCGATTGGGCGGCCAGCACGCGCGCGCCCGAGGAGCGCGTGCCGGCTTCCACGCGGTCGCGCGCGGAAACGCGGCCGGGGGCGGACGACGTTGCCGCCGTGGCGCCGACCAGCGCGCCCATCGGCGGCAACACCTATACCCAGGCACGCACCGCCAACGAAGTTCTGAAGGCGCAGCATCACAAGCTGCGCATCGCCCAACTCAAGGGCGAGTTGATCGACCGTTCTCAGGTCATGTCGCAGGTCTTCGCGCTGGCACGCGCCGAGCGCGATGCCTGGTTGAACTGGCCGGCGCGCATCAGCTCGATGCTCGCCGCCGAACTCGGCATTGATCCACACACCATGCACGTCGCGCTGGAGCGCGAAGTGCGGCAACACCTGTCTGAACTGGGCGAGTTTGTCGCGCGATTGGAGTAAGGCTTGTACGACGGTTCGGACGACGTTGCGCGGTACTGGCGCGATGGGCTGACGCCCGATCCGTTTCTCGATGTCGCGGATTGGGCGGATCGAGATCGGGTGTTGTCCAGCACGTCGTCAGCTGAGCCGGGTCGCTGGCGCACCGCGCGCACGCCGTACTTGCGCGACATCATGAACGACCTGTCGCCGGCTTCGGCGACCGAGCGCGTCGTGTTCATGAAGGGCGCGCAGGTCGGCGGCACGGAGTGCGGCAACAACTGGATCGGCTACGTCATCGCCTGCGCGCCAGGTCCGATGATGGCTGTCGCGCCGACGGTCGAGATGGCCAAGCGCAATTCGAAACAGCGTATCGACCCGCTGATCGAGGAATCGCCGTCGCTGCGTGAGCGGATCGCGCCGTCCCGCGCCCGCGACGCGGGCAACACCATTCTCGCCAAGGAGTTCCGCGGCGGCGTCCTGGTGCTGACCGGTGCGAACAGCGCGGTCGGCCTGCGCTCGATGCCGGTGCGATACCTGTTCCTGGATGAAGTGGATGGCTACCCCCGCGACGTAGAGGGCGAAGGCGATGCGGTGGCGCTGGCCGAGGCCCGCACCCGCACCTTCACCCGCCGCAAGATTCTGCTGGTATCGACGCCGACGATCGCCGGCGCATCGACGATCGAGCGCGAATACCTGGCCTCCGATCAGCGTCGGTACTTCGTCCCGTGCCCGCATTGTCGCCATGAGCAATGGCTGCGGTTCGAACAACTGCGCTGGACCTGGGGCGACCCGCGTTCGGCGCGCTACATGTGCGAGTCCTGCGAGCAACCGATCGGCGAGCACCATAAGACCGCGATGCTGGCGGACGGCCGTTGGGTCGCCACGGCGCCGCAGAACGCCGGCAAGACGGCCGGCTACCACCTGTCCTCGCTGTATTCGCCGGTGGGCTGGCGCAGTTGGGCGGATATCGCCGCCGCGTGGGAATCCGCGCAAGGTTCGGCCACGGCGCTGAAGGCGTTCAAGAACACCGAGCTGGGCGAGACCTGGGAAGAGGAGGGCGAGGCGCCGGATTGGGAACGCTTGCTGGAGCGCCGCGAGGACTACCGCATCGGCACGGTGCCAGCCGGTGGCTTGCTGCTGACCGGCGGCGCGGATATCCAGAAGGATCGCATCGAGGTCTCGGTGTGGGCGTTCGGGCGCGGGCGCGAGACATGGCTGGTCGAACACCGCGTGCTGATGGGCGACACCGCCCGCGCGGCGGTGTGGAACGAATTGGGTCAGGTGCTACAAGAGCAATGGACCCACGCCAGTGGCGCGCTGTTGCCGTTGACGCGAATGGGCCTGGACACCGGCTTCGCCACGCAGGAAGCCTATGCGTTCGCGCGCGTCGTGAGCGATCCGCGGTTGTTGCCGATGAAAGGCGTCGGCAGCGCCGCGGCGCTGATCGGTACGCCCACGGCAGTAGATGTCAGCGTGCCGGGCAAGCGCATCCGGCGCGGCCTGAAATTGTTCGCCGTGGCCGGTGGCATCGCCAAGCTGGAGTTCTACAACGCGCTGCGTCTGTCCATCGAGATCGGTCCGGACGGGCAGTCGGCGTTCCCAGCCGGCTACGTCCATCTGCCGAAGATCGACGGCGAGTTCCTGCAGCAGCTGACCGCCGAACACCTAATCTCCCGTCGTGATCGCCACGGCTACACCGTGCGCGCATGGGAGAAGCGGCGTGACCGCAACGAGGCGCTCGACTGCTACGTCATGGCGCGTGCCGCGGCGATGCAGGCGGGCGTCGATCGATTCGAAGAACGTCACTGGCGCGAGATGGAGCGAACGCTCGGCGTCACGCACGCAACGGCACCACCTCCATCGTCGCCCGCGATTTATCCCCCTCCACAGGCCGCCCCACCGGGCGGCCTTTCCATTTCTGGCCCGCGCCGGGGGCGCCGGGTCATTTCGAGCCGTTTCATGCGATGACCGATCTTCCTTACACTCACGAACAACTGAAAGCGCTGCGCAACGCGCTCGCGCGCGGCGAGCGCCGCGTCAGATTCGGCGACCGCCTGGTCGAGTACCGCAGCGTTGATGAACTGCTGGCCGCGATCCGCGAGATCGAGGCCGCGCTCGCCGGCACCGAAGGCCAGCCCCGCCGCGTGCGCCGCCTGCTGACCACCACCTCCAAGGGCTTCTGACATGAGTTGGTGGTCTCGGCTCCGAACGTCGATGTTCGGAGGCACGCCCGTGCATGAGGTGTCGGGCCAAGGCCGCCGCTCGACTGCATGGCAGCCCAGCAATCCCGGCGCGGTGGCCGCGTTGCTGGCGACCGGCGATGCGCTGCGGGTGCGCTCGCGCGATCTCGTTCGCCGCAATGCCTGGGCCAACGCCGCACTGGAAGCCTTCGTCGCCAATGCGGTCGGCACCGGCATCAAGCCGCAGTCGCTGATCGCAGATCAGACCCAACGCGAGGCGTTGCAGGCGCTGTGGCGCGATTGGTGCGACGAGGCCGATGCGGCGGGCCTGACCGATCTGTACGGATTGCAGGCCTTGGCCTGCCGCGCGCTGCTGGAAGGCGGCGAGTGCCTGGTCCGCCTGCGCCCGCGTCGGCCGGAAGACGGCCTGGTCGTTCCGCTGCAGTTGCAGGTACTGGAACCCGAACACCTGCCGCTGACGCTCAATCGGGAAGAGCCCAACGGCAATCTGATCCGCGCCGGCATCGAGTTCGACCGGTTGGGTCGCCGGGTCGCCTATCACCTCTACCTGTCGCATCCGCAAGACGGCGCGATGGCGCCGATGTCGCGTCACGGCGGCATGGAAACGTTCCGCGTCCCCGCCGCCGAGATCCTGCACATCTTCCGCCCGTTGCGGCCGGGCCAGATTCGTGGCGAGCCCTGGCTCGCGCGCGCGGTGGTCAAGCTGCACGAACTGGATCAGTACGACGACGCCGAGCTGGTCCGCAAGAAGACGGCGGCGATGTTCGCCGGCTTCGTGACCCGCGATGGCCCCGAAGATCCATTGCCGGGGGATGGACCGCCTGACGAGCACGGGACTGCACCGCTCGGCCTGGAACCGGGCAGCCTGCAAATTCTGGAGGCGGGCGAGAGCGTCACCTTCGCCCAGCCGGCCGATGTGGGGGCGAGCTACGAGGCGTTCCTGCGCTCGCAGTTCCGCGCCGTCGCCGCTTCGATCGGCATTACCTACGAACAGCTGACCGGCGATTTGACCGGCGTGAACTACTCGTCCATCCGCGCCGGGTTGCTGGAGTTCCGGCGCCGTTGCGAAATGATCCAGCACACGGTGCTGGTCTACCAATTGTGTCGCCCGATCTGGAACGCGTTTCTGGATGCCGCAGTGTTGTCGGGTGCGATTGAACTACCGGGTTACCGGCGACGCAAGCGCCAGTACCGCGCCAGCAAATGGGTGCCGCAAGGCTGGAGCTGGGTCGATCCCGAGAAAGAGTTCACCGCGATGATCCTGGCGATCCGCGCCGGCCTGCTCTCGCGCTCGGAGGCCATTGCCAGTTCCGGCTACGACGCCGAGACCATCGACCGCGAAATCGCGGCCGACGCCGCCCGCGCGGATGCCCTCGGCCTGGTCCTCGACACCGATCCCCGCCAGGTCGCCCGCAACGGCGCCCTGCAATCCGCGCCGGCCGAGCCGGCCCCTTCTGACTTGATCGCTGCCTGATGACTCCAATTCCCCACCTCGCGGCGCGCGTGTTTAACACACCGCTGCTGATTCAACGCGCCAAGCTTGAAGTGATCCTGAGCGTGCTGGCGCCTCGATTCGACTTGCAAACCCTGCCGCCCCCACAGATGGCACCTCCCAATACCTCCACTGTCCCGCGGCTGGGCGATGAGCGCGGGATTTACGTCTTGCCCATTCACGGCACGCTGGTCCAACGAGCGATTGGATTGGATGCGCTATCGGGCCTGACGAGTTATCAATCGATCGCGCGAAGAATCGAGGCGGCGCTGGCCGACGATTCCGTCCGCGGCATCGTCCTGGATATCGACAGTCCCGGTGGCGAAGCCGCCGGAGTATTCGATCTGGCCGACACGATTCGCGCCGCCCGTTCCATCAAGCCTATTTGGGCGGTGGCTAACGATTCTGCATTTTCGGCCGCCTACGCGTTGGCGAGCGCGAGTCAACGGCTGTTCCTTACTCGCACCGCCGGCATCGGTTCGATCGGCGTCATCGCGCTGCACGTGGACCAATCACAGTACGACGCAAAGGCGGGCCTGAAATTCACCCCGATCCATGCGGGCGCGCGTAAGAACGACGCCACGCCACATTCGGCGCTGACCGATGAAGCGCGCGACTCCATCCAAACCGAGGTCAACCGCCTCTACGAACTATTCGTCCTGACCGTCGCCGATCAACGCGGCTTGTCCGCCGAGAGCGTCCGCAAGACTGAGGCCGCGCTGTACTTCGGTCAGGACGCCATCAACGTCGGCTTGGCCGACCGGCTCGGCACCCTCAGCGATGCCGTCCAGCAAATGCACATCGAACTGGACGCTACCGCGCGTCCCCTTTTCCTGGAGTCCCCTGTGATGTCTACCCCTGATTCGACGGTTCCGACCGTCGATGCCGACGCCGTGCGCGCGCAAGCGCACAGCGATGCCTTGGCGATCGCCGAACTGTGCGAACTGGCCGGGCAACCGCAGCTGACCGCGACGCTCCTCGCCGCTGGCGTAACCCTTGCGGTCGCACGTCAACGCCTGCTCGCGGCCAAGGCCGAGTCCCGCGAGATCACCAGCCATTTGTCGCCGAATGCGCCCACCCCATCGGTGGCGCTGTCGGCGGCCGACAACCCGCTGATCCAAGCGGTCAAGGCGCGCGCCGCAACCGCGAAGAAGGAGCGCTGAGATGCGACTCACCACCTATCCGCCGTTCCAAGAAGGTTTGAACCTGGGCGATTTGCTCAAGTTCGAAGCCGACAACTTGTATTCCCGAGACCGCGTGACGGTTGCGCCGAATCAAACGCTGGTACTCGGCCAAGTCATCGGTCGTCTGGCCGGATCGAATCACATCACCGCGCTCGATCCGGCGGCCACGGACGGCCGCGAAGTCGCTGTCGGCGTCGTGATCGTGCCGATCACCACGACCAAAGACCCCAGCCCGGACGGTCTGATCGTGGCGCGGCACGCGACCGTGGCCGATCACGCCCTCGTCTGGCCCGCTGCCATTACCCCCGAACACCATGCCGCCGCGGTCGAGCAACTGCGCGCGATCGGCATCCTCGTGCGCCACGGAGTCTGACCGATGTCGATGAACAACCCGTTTCACAATCCCGCGTTCTCGATGAGCGCGCTGACCACCGCCATCAACCTGCTGCCGAATCAGTACGGCCGATTGGATGAGCTGAACCTGTTCCCGATCAAGCCTGTGCGTACCCGGCAGGTCACGGTCGAGGAACGCAACGGCGTCTTGTCGCTGTTGCCGACCCAGCCGGTCGGCTCGGCGGGCACCGTCGGCAAGCGCGGCAAGCGCGTGTTGCGGGCGTTCAACGTGCCGCACATCCCGCATGATGACGTGGTGCTCCCGGAAGAAGTCGTCGGTGTGCGTGCGTTCGGCACGGAATCGGAACTGGAGACGGTGGCCGGGGTGATGGCCGACCACCTGCAGACCATGCGCAACAAGCACGCGATCACCTTGGAGCACCTGCGTATGGGCGCCCTGAAGGGCGTGATCCTGGACGCCGATGGCAGTGAGCTGGCGAACCTGTTCGACATCTTCAAGATCACGCCCAAGACGTTCGACTTCCAACTCGGCGACCCCAAGACCGATATCAAGAAGAAGTGTCTGGACCTGAAGCGCTATATGAGTAAGGCGCTGCTTGGCGAGAGGATGACGGGAATCCACGTTTTGGTCTCGTCGGAATTCTTCGACGCGTTTACTGGGCATGAGGCCGTCAAAGACGCCTACCGATTGTGGCAGGACAGTCTGGTACTGCGTGAAGACATGCGATCTGATTTCCGGTTCGCGGGCATTCGGTTCGAGGAGTACGGCGGTGAGGCTAGCGACGGCGAGGGCAACACCCGCCGGTTTATCGAAGCGGGCGAGGGCCATGCCTTCCCGTTGGGCACGCTGGACACCTTCGCAACCTACGTGGCGCCGGCTGACTTCAATGAGAGTGTCAACACCCTGGGCCAGTTGCTCTACAGCAAGCAGGCGCCGCGTAAGTTCGATCGCGGCACCGACCTGCACACGCAGTCGAATCCGCTGCCGATGTGCCATCGCCCGGCCTTGCTGCCCAAGCTTAAGGCGTAAGCCGTGAACGCGTTCGCGACAATGGACGAGGTAGTGTTTGACACGCTCGGCGTCGTCGCGCTCGTACAGCGTGCCGGCTCCCCACCGGTACAACCCCAACTGATCGTGCGTGACGGCGTCGAGCGCTTGGGCGAGTTTCAGCAGGTCGTTGGTCGCGCTCGGCATGTGGTAGTTCGCAATCGCGACTGGACGTTCCGCCGGGGTGACACGGTCACCCTGGACGGCCGGTCCCAAACGGTCGAAGCGTTGGTCCGTGACGACGGATGGGTCAACGAAGCGGTGCTGCATGGTTGAGCCCGCCCCGACTTGGCGTTTGCTGGAGCGAGTCGCGGAGCGCTTGACCGAGATCCGCGTCGGCCGCGGCTACCGCACCGACATCGGCGCCGTTGTCGCGTTGGAACCTGCCCAGCACCCGGACGATGAAGTCGAGGGGCTGACGCTGGCCTCGCTCGGCATCCAGCGCGACGCCAGTAAACCCCACGGATGCTATCGACTGTTGCAAGTTCTGGTCGAAGCGACGGTGCCGGTCAGTTTGACCGACGCCCATGCTCGATCGCACGCCATCGCCGCCGACATCGAGGACGCGCTCGATGACTGGATACCGTTGCCGAATGCCCTGCCGGTACAAGTCGAGGACATCGTGTTACTCGACCGGCCCGAAGGGCTCCCGATGGTGGCCGTGCAAGTCGCTCTGACCATTCGCTATCGCCGCTGATGGGTCTGTTCATCGATGCCGATGCCACGCTTAATCTTGTCGAACATCGGATTCAGCTTATGAAGTACGGTGATGAACTGTGTTGATGTCACATGCATCACGAATTAACGGTCGAGATTTTGATACTAACACTCTGCGCCGAGCCGATGATTTTAGGCTGGGCGGGCTAGATCAAATTGACTTGACTAGATTGGGAGAAATAAAGATGCGCACGTCACTTTGGACCGGTGCAACAGGCCTTGTTCTGCTGGCATTTAGTACTGTCTCTCACGCATTGTGTCCAACGATCGCTGACACATATGTTCAGAAGGGAAAGTCAGACACCCAGGCTGGTGTGGTATCCGGTCTCGCGACCGCGACGTACTTCATTCAGGTGGGAATGTCCGGCGGCACATCCGGCTTGATCAATCTGGCGATACAAGCAGCACCTGGGTTCCAGTATTCCAATGGGCAAAAAGGATTCTTCGGACCTGGATCGACGCTATATGTCAGCTACTTTGTTCCCCCGGGGGCAGCGCCAGGTACCTATCGGGATGTTTGGTATCGCGTCATTAATTCGTCCGGTCAGACCATCTGCTCCGACGAATTCAGGGTAAACGTAACGCCTTAAGAAGTCATTTTTCGTTAGGAAAAAGCGTCCGAGATCATTCGGGCGCTTTTTTTATGGTGCTAGTTGCGGATCGAGATCCATGTTGGCGAAGCGCTATCGCTTTCGGCTCGGCTTAGTTCGGCGCCGCAAGCGATTTCCCTGGCCCTGCGCCGCGCGCTGGGCACGTTGCGTCGCCGCTGGCCGGTCATCGCCCGTCGTGACATTCAGACCGAATACGCCCTGTCGGCGCAGCGCATCCGTGCCGGAATTAGCGTGCGCACCACCCGCGAAGGTGTCGAACTAGTCGGCGTCGCGCGTGGCGTGGGACTGCGCAACTTCGCGTCTAAACGCAGTGCCGACGATCGAGGTTTGAACTTCACTGCACTACGCGGCAAACGCAGCTTCCGCCGCAGCGGCTTCCATCGCCGCCACGCCGGCACCGACGTCGCCTTCGTCCGAACCCCGATCTCGGGGGATGAGCGGGTCCCACGCACGCCGATCGTCCGCCTCTACGGTCCATCGCTGGCGCAAATGCTGCGCAAGGGCGATCGCCCCAACCGCATGGCCCAAGCCGGTCTGGACGTGATCACCGCCGACATCGACCGGCTGCTGTTGCGCTCGCTTCGTCGCTGAATCGGCTGCCACTCGGCAGCCCACTACACCTTATATATAGGAGCAACGCTGCCCCATGGCCGCGCAAGACCTGTTTTCGTTTCAGGGCAAGGTCTACCTCGCCCAGCGCCGAACCAATGGCAAGCCCGGTCCGCTGCGGTGGGTTGGTAATGCGCCGCAGCTCCAATTGGCCCTGGAGGTCCAGAACTCGGACAAGACCGAGTCGTTCAGCGGCAATCGCCTGCTGTACGGACGCCTGATCCAAAGCAAGACCGCCAATCTCAATCTCACCTTGGACGAGGCCACCCCCGAGAATCTGGCCGAGGGCCTGTACTCGATCCCGGCGACGCTACCGGCGGGCGCGATCAGCAATGAACTGTTGCCGGCGGGCCTGAAGGCCGGCGAGATGGTCGCCCTAGACCGCGGCTGGGTCAGCGAAATTTCGCTGACCGACAGCGCCACGCCCCCGGCGACGCTGGCGGCACCGAACTGGTGGACCGAATCGCCTTCGGCGGGCTTGATCGGACTACGCAAGGTCGAGGGATTCACTCAGCCGTTCAAGGCTACTTATAAGCATGGCGAGACGGTCAACATCGCCCTGTTCAACACGCCGCCGCAGGAACGGATGCTGTTCCTCGATGGCATCAACACGGTCAACGGCCGCCGCGCCCGCGTGACCCTCTACCGCGTCGCCTTCAATCCCATTGAACAGTTGGACTTGATCTCCGAGGAATGGGGCAGCCTGCAACTCTCGGGCGCGACGCTGTTCGATGAGTCCCGGTCGCTGGACCCCGACTTGGGCGGCTTCGGCCGCATCGAACTGGTGCGGTCGTAATGGCGCGCAAGATCAAACGCCCGGAACCCCAAACCGACGAACTGGCGATCCTGCAACCCAACCGCACGCTGCCGCTGGGCGACCGCAATGTGACCGTGCGGGAGCTGGGCTTCTTCGAAAGCCTGCGCCTGCACGAATCGGTGGCGGCCCTGGTCGGCGGCCTGGTCGGTTTGACCGACGACGGCAACATCGATCTGGATCGCCTGCATCGGGTCTGCGCGCTTCACCCCGATGCCACGGTCGAGTTGCTGTCTCAGGCCAGCGATCAATCCGTGGAGTGGGTGCATTCGCTCAACGCCGCGCAGGGCGATCTGCTGCTGATGACGTTTTGGGCGGTCAACGCCGATTTTTTTCTGCAGCGCGTGCTGGCGGCGCTGGAAACGCGGCGCGCGGTCCTGGCAACGACTGGCCCAGCGTCCTCGCCACGCTGATCGATCACGGCTTTGATTGGCCGTGGATCGAGCGCGCGACCGCGCGCCAACTCTCCCTGTTCTATCGCATCGCCGTCCAGCGCGAGCGAGCGCTGCGCGCCGATCGCGTCGAAGACGTCAACGCCGGCTTCGCTGGCGGATGTGACGTGACCGCCTTCATCCAAAAGCTACGGAATCCCTTATGAAACTTATCGAGAACTGGCGCCACGCGTGGCGCTTCCTGAGCGTGCAGGCGATGACGCTCGCCATCGCCCTCCAAGGCGTTTGGTTGAACCTGCCCAATGATCTGCGCATCCATGTGCCCGACCGCATCGCCGTCAGCGTCACCGCAGGCTTGCTGGTCCTCGGCCTGATCGGCCGCCTGTTCCAGCAGCGAGGGGCCCGTGGCGAAACTCTCCGCTGAGCAGGCCGGTGGCCAGAACGTCGTCGCGTTCCTCGACATGATCGCCCATGCCGAAGGCGTGGAGCGTTTCAGCGAACACGGCGGGTACGACGTCATGGTCGGCGGAAAATGCTTTACCAGCTACGCCGAACATCCGCGCAAGTTGGTGTGGCTGCCGAAGTACCGCATCAACTCCACCGCGGCCGGTCGCTACCAATTCCTGTGGAAAACCTGGAACAGCCTGCGCAACAAATTGCGACTGCCCGATTTCGGCCCGGCGTCGCAGGACCGTGCTGCCATTGAACTTCTGCGAGAGAACGGCGCGCTGGCCGATATCAAGAAAGGTTGGATCAGCTCGGCCGTTCGGAAATCCCGCAAGACATGGGCGTCCTTGCCAGACGCCGGCTACGGGCAACGAGAGCTGCCCCTTGAGACGTTGCTGGTGGTCTATCAAAAAGCTGGCGGGACAATCGCTTAACGCTTTTGAGTAATGGCCTCGCGTAGGTGTTGCTTTGCTAAGTACCGTTTCAAGCGATTTGACTCCAACAATTCGAATATCTTGCCCTTAGCTTCGGCGGCGCTTGCGAATTTTAATCTTCCGCGATTTCCATTGATGACAATGATGTGGTAATCATCCTTGCGCACGATGGACATTCGAATATCTTTGACGTGACGCGTTTCGCGCCCAGCTTCGGCCGAAATCCATTTGGACGAACTAATGAAACGCTTCTTTTTTTCCAGATCGAGGCGCCGTTCCCGAATGAACTCCGACGCCGCAGGCTCATTGGTTAATCGGTCGCAACAATGGGTGCCAACTTCCAAGGGCCGCCATGCGGGATGAGAAACAAGAAACACATAACGGATGCCCGTGCCACAGCATTCGCAAGTGCCGCTCAGCTCACCTAGATCTTCCCAGCCCTCATACATCCAGCCGTGACTGGGTGCGATGATGCCGTGTTCTTGAGCATGGCAACCAGCGCAAATGGTCTCGCAGGTGTCGTGTGAATACTGCCAAGGCTTTCGTCCTGGCAAGTAGAACTTGTGATGGACGTGCAATGTCACTTGGTCCGGGCCGCGTAAGCATTGACCACACTTACCCCCATCCAGGCGAATAACTTCCTCGCGAAACGACTTCCATTCCGCTGACCTGTACCCGTCCACTGTGCCTCCTTGGCAGTTGGAGAGCGGCGTCTAGTAAAACTTCTGACCGATTATACCGTGCCGAGTCACGACACCACGATCACGCTGCTGCTCAAGGGCAACGCGGCGGCGCTCAATGCTGCGCTTCAACAAGCCGGGGCGCGCATCCGTAGCTTCGCAAGCGAATCCCAGACCGCCGGGCGCAAGGCGCAATCCGGCCTGGCCGGCTTGCAGTCCGAGATTCGCGGCGTCGCTGCCGGCTATCTGTCTCTGCGGTCTGTGCAAGGTTTGGCGCACCTCGCCGACGAGGCGACGAACCTACAAGGCCGGCTCAAGCTGGCGACCAAGACCCAGCAGGAGTTCAACACCGCTTATCAAGGCGTGCAGCAGATTGCGCAGGCCACGCGACAGCCGCTGGCATCGACGGTCGATCTGTATGCCCGGATCGAGCGAAGCACCCAAGCACTCAAGCTGGGGCAGACTCAACTCCTCGGCCTGACGCAGACGGTTTCGCAAGCGGTCGCCCTGAGCTTTACATCGGCCGCCTCCGGGGAGGCCGCGATCATGCAGCTTGGCCAGGGACTCTCGATCGGCCGGCTCGGTGGCGAGGAGTTGAACTCAGTCCTTGAGCAAACCCCGCGTCTGGCCGAAGCCATCAAATCCGGTCTGAAAGAGCTCGGCGTCGAGGGAGCCGACAACCTGAAGAAGCTGGCCGGGGATGGCAAGCTGACCACGACGTTGGTCTTGCGAGCCATTCAAACCCAGGGAAAGTCGGTTGCCGACGAGTTTGCGAAGCTGCCGCTGACGATCGGCGGTGCCCTGACGCAGCTGCGTAACGCATTTACGGTCACCATCGGCGATACGGAACGTGCGACGGGGGCTGCCGGCGCGTTGTCCACCGAGATCTCGTCGCTCGCGACGTTCGTGTCGAACTACAACGCCGCGTTGGTTACGGCAGGCGACCGCACCGATGCGGTCGCGTCCAAGTTCAATGCATTGGTCTCGATCGCGCGTGTGGTGGGTAGCGCCTTGATCGGCCTGCGAGTCGCGTTCCAGATGGTGGGTCGCGTGATCGCCGCGGTCACGGTTAGCCTGGAGAACTTCGGGCGCTATCTCGCGCTCAATGCTCGCGTACTGGTGGCGTATGTCGAGGCGGCCCAGAAGGTCGCCCGCTTTGATTTCTCGGGTCCTGGCGAATTCTTCGCTACCCAGCAGAAGGCGTTCGAAGACGCCAAGAGCCTGGGTCGGCAGACCGCGGAAGCGTGGCGGGCTGCCGGCGGCGACATGGCCAATGAGATCGCTAAAGCCAACCAGCAACTGAGCCTGCTGTGGACGACCAGCGCCGATGCCAAACCGGCCAAGGACTTCGCCGCCAACGCGCAAACCATCGCCGACAGCGCCGGCAAGATCCAGTCGGGCACGAAGAAGGGCGACGGCGATAAGGACGCCCGCGAGCGCAAGGCCAAACAGGCGAAGGAGGCCGAGGAACAAAAGCGCAAGGACGAGGATCGCAAGAAGGAATTGCGGGAGGCGGTCGCCGAAGCGGAAGCTGCCATCGCACGCGTGCAAGGCCGAGAGCGCGAAGCCCGCGAGCAAGAACTGAAGATCAAGTTTGATCCGATCAAGCAGGACTTGAAGCGCCTGAACCTGACGGGCGAAGCCACTATTGAGATCCATATCGCGTCCGAGACGGCGCAGGCGGAACTTCAGGAACTGCAGGCTAAGGTCGAACGCGTATTCGGCGAACAGTCCCGGCAAGAGCAATCGATCCAGGCCGGTCAACAGACCGGATTGCTCACTGAGATCGGCGCGCGCCGTGAATTGATCGATCTGCATGCGCGGACCGCCGCTGAGGTCGAGCTACTGCTGCCGAAGATGGATCAGTTGGCCGCGAAGACCGGTTCCCCGGAGTCGATCGAGCGCGTCAAAGACCTGACCGCACAGGTCGCCGCGCTCAAGACGCAGTCGAACGAACTGGTCGTCACACTGACCAACGGCTTCGAAACCGGATTGAGTAATGCGCTGGAAGGACTGGCGACCGGCACCCTGACGTTGCGCCAAGCCCTCACCGGACTGGTGCAGGACATGGCCCGCGCGATGGCGCAGTTGGCCGCGCAGCAACTGGCTGCGATGGCAACCGCCAAACTGATGTCACTCGTCGGCAAGTTGGCCGGTGGTGGCAAAACGCCAGACCTCGCCCAGCCCGACCCGGTGGAGGCGGCGAAGGCGGGCGTGGCCTATGCCACGCCCATCGCCGCGGCCTCGGGGGCATTGGGGCTGGCCGGCGGCGTTGTGTTGAAAGCAGCTGTGGCCATGCAGACCGCGGCGTCCACGATGCTGGCGGCCAACGCCACCAAGGCGGCTTCCGGATTCTTCGCCAGCGGCGGCTTCACGGGCATCGGGCCGAAGTACGCCCCGGCTGGCGTGGTGCATCGTGGCGAGTTCGTGCATCGGCGCGAGGTCGTTCGGCAGCCCGGCGCGCGCTCGTTCTTGGAGCGGTTCAACCGCGTCGGTATGGCCGCGATCGATGGCCTGCGCGGCTACGCATCGGGTGGTTTCGTCCCTCCTGCGCCGCAGGCGCCTACAACGATCGGTCGAGGCGTCTCTGAGTCGCCGGGACGTACTGCCGAGCCAGACCGGCGCTCGGCCCAGATCACCAATGTGTTGTATCTAGACCCGCGAGAAATCGTGAACGTGATGAGCACCCAAGCCGGGCGGCAAGTGATCTTGTCCACGATTCGGGCGAACGCACCCACCGTTCGTCAGGATCTGGGATAGCGTCTCAGCGGGTGCGACAGCCGGCTGGCTCGATCGATTCACCCGCCACCCGGTGCATACCCAATGAGTTTTACCTCCCTGATACGTCTGGCCGATCAAATTCCGTGGTTGCTGCCGATTGCGCTGATCATTCTGACTCCGATCGCCGCAATTTTCGCGTGGCAGCGATTCCGTTCCGCACGAATGCGTCTCAATCTTCAGTCGACGGCGCGGCTGTACAAGAAGGTGTCAGGTGAGCTTTTGGGCGACCAAATGGCCTTCATGAGTGCGTTCGGATTCAGCCTGCACCCGCGTATTATCAAGCTGATTCGGGAGCGCGAAGATCCCGAGGCTTGCGTATACAGCTGTAAGCGGGGGCGCCGCTACATTTGCCACGCGAATGGGCGGATCGCATCGCGCACACCCGATGCCCGCATCTCGCTTAAGACGCGATCTCGATGGCTGGCAGGCGGCTCGCTAACGCTCCTGTTTCTGCCGTGGCTGGCCTTGATCTTGCATCCTCTCCTGAATTTTTCGCCGGAGTTTCAGACCCTCGTTGTCCTGACTCAGATTGTCATGTGGTTCGTGACGCCCGTTGCTTTGTGGGTATCGGACGACTTGATGCATGCGCATTGGCTTTGCGAGACGTTTGACAAACGCTACCCCCCTGCCCGGCCCGCGCCCGTGCTGTCGATGATCGACGCAGCGCCTCCCGAGAACCAGCAATCCAGGAAGGGAAGCAAACGGCCCGCTTCGTCCAAGGAATAGCGCGTCTGTCGCTGCTGACCGGCTTCTTTTCTACCCCACTCGGATCAGTACGCACGCCCGGCTCTTGAAGCCTGGCGTGCTTTTTTATACCTATGACTTTGCGAACCGGCGTCGCCAGCGACTACTATGACTTCCTCAATCAAATTGAAAACGCCTTGTGCGGTGAGGGGCATGCCTGGGGCCTGCTCTACTCGGGCACCGGTAACGGCACGCTGACGGGCATTGATGGTGTAACTGGTGGCTATCGCGGCGGCATCGCTTCCATCGCAGAAGCCTTCACGATCACGGCGCTGGATGCGAGTCGATTTCAGGTGGTCGGCGCGGCGGCCGGCGATCTTGGCGTCGCCACGGTCGGCCAACCCTTCGAACACGCACGGTTGCGTTTTCGGATCAACGCCGGCACCGCTGCGTTCGTCGCGGACGATCGCTTTACCTTGAACACGACATCCGCCTGGATGATGGTACGCCGTTTCGGCGTGCGCAATCCGACGTTCCGCACCGGCAACTTCATCAATCTGGCGGCGCTCTTCGACAATAACGTCGAGTCCTGGGGGTCGCGCGCGGTCTCGGACCTGCCGGCCGTTGCCGGGGTCGAGATGATCGGGCCGGGGTCGGTCCGTGCCGTGACGTTAGGCATCGGCGACAGCGGCGCGCACGGCCCGGCCGCGTTCGAACTGCAACGCTCCGACAACGGCGCCGCCTGGACGCCAGTGCAAGCGTGGACCGGCGTGACCTGGGCGACCGCGCGGGCGCGACGCACCTTCCCGGTGAGCGCCTCGCCGCCAGCGGCCCGGTTCTGGCGGGTGGTGGTCACCGCGACGGCCGGCGCCGGGCCGCTGGAGGTCAATGATCTGTCGTTCCACACCGATCTCAACGCCGACTACGAGTTGGAGGACCGCGCGCAGTGGATCGTCAAGGCGCCGGGACTGGACGGCACGAAGTCGATCTTCCTCGGCGCAGAGCTGTACGAAGACCCCGCGCGCGCCGTTTACAACCTCAATTGGTACGGCTTCCGCAATCACAATCCGTTGCTCGGGGTACGCTCGCAGGTCAACAACAGCGGCCTGCGCAATCTCCCGCTGCGCAACGGCCCATTCGCCTACTGGCTCGCGATCAACGGGCAGCGCGTGGTGATCGTGGCGCGGATCGGCACGGTCTATGTCAGCGCCTACCTGGGCTATGCCAATGCCTACGAGCCGCCGTCCATCCACGAGTATCCGCTGGTGATTGGTGCCTGCGGCTCGACCGAGGGTGGAACGCCGGATGCGACCGATGCCAACTTCCGCAGCTTCTTCGATCCGGGGCGTTACGGATTAATGGCGAACTACCCCGACAATGTTTGGCGGCCGCACAGCAATCGCTACGCATCCAGCGCCAACGACTACGGCGATACCGAAACCAGCGGCAAGGTGTATCCGAGTGCAATGTCGGCTTCGGGCGACCGTTCTTATCTGCGCGACAACCTCGATCAGTCTTCGCCCTTGCTTCCGTTGATCCTGGGGAATACGAATCCACGCCACCCGTGGGGTGAGTTCGACGGCTGCGCCTGGACCACGGGATTCTCGACGGCCTCAGAGTCGCGCATCGAACGCGATGGCGCGACCTGGTTGGCCTTCCAGAACACCTTCCGCATCTCGGCGGACAACTACTTCGCCTTGAGGATGGACTGATGGCCTACGCCACGTCGGCGGCGAACGACCCCAACGAGCTCCTCGATAAGCTGCGGCTGTTTGCGCAAGGCGCTGGCTGGACGATCGATGGCCTGCGCGATCGCAGCGCGGGCGGTGGCAAGGCCGTGAGCCTGCACGCCGGCACGCTACACGCGACCTTCCTGTCGCAGCTGACCGGAGGCGATGGCAACAATCCCTCGCCGCTGCTGGGTGCGTTCGGCCATACCGGCTATGCCGCCAATGCCAATGCGGATGTACAGAACGAAGCCAGCGCGGCGAGTTGGACGAACTATGTGCAAGGTCCGTACAGCGCGGTCTACTTCTTCGGCCGCACCGCACCGCAACCCTATCTGCACATTGTTCTGGAAACGCAAGCCGGCACGTTCAAGCATTTCGGTACGGGGCGCCTGGTCACCGCCGGCGTGGTCAACACCGGCCAGTATGTCTATGGCAGTTCGTGGTACTACGCCGCCAATTACATCAACAGCGCGGACTCACCGTACCACAGCGTCGCGTTCGATGACGCGTACTACAACTACACCACGCCATCGACGCGCATTCGCGCCGACTACGAGGGCATCGCGCCGCGCTGGCATGCGACCAACGGTGATTCGAACGATCCGCGGCGAATGACCTGCGGCTGGCGCTCCAAAGCCAGCCCGATCAACCTGCTCAAGGACGTCGGCCATAGCGCCTTGACCGGCCGCGCGCCGGGACAGCCGTTGTGGTATGCGGTCCCCCGCGGCGCCGGCCTGTGGTCCGACGTCGGTCATCCCCCCGACCTGCGCTTCATCCGCTTGGACAGCTACGCGCCCGGCGAGGAACTGTCGCTGGGCGGCGATCGCTGGAAGGTGTTCCCGGTCCATCGCAAGAACGGCCCGACCGGCACCCCGAACAGCGGCGTCTACGGCTACGCCTATCGCATCACCGAGTAATCCCAACACCTCATGCTCTGGCCTGCCCTTTGGCCGCTGACCTTCAGCGGTCAGGGCGACTATTTCCAATCGCCGCCGGCCTGGGACGGAACAAGATCGGCCGCGCTCGGAAGCGAGCCCAGCTTCGGCAGGTCTTCGTTCGATGTGCCGAACCATGTGATCGACCGTCGTGCGGGTGCACCGCAGCCGATGTTCGGCGACGACTTCTTCGACCGCATCCACGTCGAGCCGCAAGTGCTGAACCTGGGCAACGTCAGCAGCGTCCAGCAACGCGCCGTGCGCGTTTGGAATGCGTACCGCGCCCGCGCGCTGACCCTGACCGATGCCGCATTGAGCGGCGGCGAAGGGATCGTGCTGATCGCGCCCGGTGTGCCGCCACTGCCGTTCGCGCCGATGTCCGAACGGACGTGGCAGGTCGCGGTCGGCACGGACGGTCCACCGGTCATCGCGGCGACGCTTGCGTTCCGATTCGACGGTTTCATCGAGATGCCGGTGGTCATCACCGGCCAGCGCATCGTGGCCTGGGCGTTCGTGCCGGATTGGTCGCGCGGGGTGCTGGAACGGCTGGCATGGAAGACCGACATTCTGACCAGCCCACTCGCCGCCGAGCAACGGCGGGGTTTGCGGTCGGCGCCGCGTCGTTCGTTCGAAGCCACGATGATCGTGGACGGGCGCGAGCGCGTCCTGCTCGATTTGGCCGTGTTCGGCTGGGGCGGTCGCACCTGGGCCTTGCCGATCTGGCCCGATGGGCAGTGGCTGGCGCAAGACCATGCGCTGGGCGTGCGGGTCATCGCTTGCGATCCGCTGCACCGCGACTTCCGCGTTGGCGGCCTGGTGCAATTGCGTGGGTGCACGGCGTTTGAGGTCGAGGTCGCCGAGGTCGAAGCGATCGGTGCGGCGTCGATCACGCTGCGTCGTCCGACCACGCGCGCCTGGTCGCGCGGCAGCCGGCTGTATCCGGTGCGTACGGCGCGTTTGGCCGAGCCACCGCGGGTCACCCGACTGACCGATCAGGCCGCGTCGGTCAGCGCCCGTTTCGATGTGGTCGAAGCCTGCGATTGGCCGACGATAGGCAACCCGACGATGTATCGCGGCCATCCGGTGCTGGAGCAGAGCCCCGACGAGTCCGAAAGGCTCAACGAAGGCTGGCAGCGCGCGCTGCTGAGCTTGGACAACGAATTCGGGCGACCGTGGGTGCTGGACCCGGTGGACTGGGCGGCGACGACCCAGGCGCACCGTTGGCGCATGCACGGCCGAACCGAGCGTGCGACGGTGCGGTCCTGGCTGTACACCTTGCGTGGCCGACAGCGCGCCGTGTGGCGGCCCACGCACGCCGACGACCTGACCTTGCTGACGACCGTCGCCGGCACCGCCACGGCGCTCGATGTAATCAATGTGGGCTTGGCCCGGTTTGCTGGCTTGCGTCCAGGCCGTCGCGATGTACGGATCGAACTGCGCGGCGGTGTCGCCTTGCATCGCCGGATCACCGCGGCGGTGGCCTTGAACGACGACATCGAGCGGGTAACGCTCGATGCCGCGCTGGGCCTGGACGTTCGCCCGGGCGATATCCGTCGCATCAGCTTCTTGGTGCTGAGCCGCGGCGACAGCGACGAAACCGAAATCGAACACCACACCGACGGCGATGGCAGCGCCGACGCCGCCATCGTCCTGCGCGCCGTGCGCGATCCCGATATTGACGACGACATTCCCGCGCCGACATGAGTTTCGAACAACTGGAACGATCGACTGCTGCGGGCAATCCGCAGCGGCTGTACGAGTTCGTGCGCGGCGCCCAGCGCTACCGCTACACCGGCGGCGACCGCGACCGGATACTCGACACCCAAACGTATCGTGCCGTGGCGGCGTCGGACGATGGCATTCGCCAATCGGGCAGCGTCGCCAGCGACCTGCTGACCATCGTCGTGCCGGGCGATCTCGATCTAGTCCGCTTGTACCGCGGCCTGCCGCCGTCGACCGAGATCGGCGTGGTCATTCGTGACCTGCATGACGGCGATGACGACGTCAAGGTCGCGTGGATGGGACGCATCGCAGGGATCAATCGCACCGCGCCCGAACGAGCCGAGATCCGGTGTCAGACGCTGGATACCGTGCTCTCGCAGCCCGGCTTGCGCTTGGCCTGGACGCGCGGCTGCCCGCACACGCTGTACGACCGCAATTGTCAGGCGAACCCGGAAGCGCATCGCGTGCCGGTCTCGCTGACGACGGTCGCCGGGGTGATGGTCACCGCGGGCGAGTTCGGCCACTACGCGGACGGTTGGTTTGCGGGCGGCTTCCTGGCGTGGGATTTGGGCGAAGCCGGCATGGAGCGGCGTGGCATCCGCGCGCACAAAGGTGAGCAACTGATCTTGCTGGGCGCGGGTGATGGCCTACGCGTCGGGCAGGCGGTCGTGGCCTATCCCGGCTGCGCTCGAACCATCGCCATCTGCAATTCCAAATTCAAGAACGCCCCGAACTACGGGGGCGTACCGGGACTGCCCGGCAAATCGCCGTTCGACGGCACCCCCATATTCTGATATCCGGACACCCGCATGCACATTTGGGTCCAGCTCGCGATCATGGTCGTGAGCTATTTCTTATCGAAGGCCGCACAGCCGAAACCGCCGCAGCCCAAGCCCGCCGCGTTCGGCGATTTCCAGTTCCCGCAAAGCACCGAAGGCACGCCGCAAGCGGTGGTGTTCGGCGATGTGTGGACCGGCGACTGGATGGTGCTGGGGGTCGGGCAGTACCGCACGGTGCCGATCAAGCAAAAGGGCGGCAAGAAGTGATCGTGACCTTGGACCACCTGCGGCGTGCGCCGGGGTTTAGCGTGCGCGACGGATTCTGCGCGCAAGGCGGCCGGGAATGGTTTGCCTACTACGGCCTGAGCTGGAGCGACTTCGTCCGCGACGGGATCGAGGCCGAGGTGCTTCAAGCCACCGGCGACGCATTGGCGCTGCGTGTCATCGCCTTCGCGCGCGAGGAGGCGGCGCGTGGGCAGCAGTAAGAAGCAGACGGTTGGGCACCGCTATCTGTTCGGTCTGCACATGGGCTTATCGCGCGGTCCGCTTGACGAGATCGTGGAGATTAAGATCGGTGATCGCGAAGCCTGGAAGGGCTCGATCACCAAGACCGGCCGCATCTTCATCAACAAGCCCGACCTGTTTGGTGGCGACAAGGGCGAGGGTGGGATCAAGGGCACTCTCGATGTGCTGATGGGCGAACTGACGCAGGCGGTGTTGCCGGCGCTGTCGGCCCTGCACGGTCTCCTCGTCCCGGCCTTCCGCGGCGTAACCACCCAATACTTCGACGGTCAGATCACGGCGAACAATCCGTATCCGAAGCCGTGGAAGATGCGCGTGCGCCGCGCGCTGGCCGGATGGGACGGCGCACCGTGGTATCCCGAGAAGGCGGTGATCTGGCTCGGCAACGGCGCCGTTCGGGCCATGAACCCGGCGCACATCCTGGTCGAGTGTCTGACCAACCGCGATTGGGGTCGTGGCTTGGATCGCGGCCTGCTGGACGATGCCAGCTATCGTCGCGCCGCCGATGCGCTGTCGGCCGAGGGCTTCGGCCATTGCCTGCGCTGGAACCGACAGTCCTCGATCGCTGAGTTCATGCAGGTGGTCATCGACCACATCGGCGCGGCGCAGTATGTCGATCGTTCGACCGGTCGGCTGACCTTGAAACTGATCCGCGACGACTACCGGGTCGAGGATCTGCCGCTGTTCGATTACAGCAGCGGCTTGCTTGCGATCGAGGAGGACGAAGTGGCCGCGCCCGATGGCGCAGTCAATCAGGTCATCGTGACGTGGTACGACCCGACCACCAACGAAGAGCGACAGGCGCGAGTGCAAGACCTGGCCGGTATCCAGGCGACCGGTGGCGTCGCGTCCACCACGGTCGAGTACAAGGGCCTGCCCACCGCCGATCTGGCGGCTCGCGTCGGTATGCGCGATCTGACGATCGCCTGCTCCGGGTTGAAGCGACTCAAGCTGAAATTTGATCGGCGCGGCGGCGTGCTGGCGCCGGGTGGCGTGTTCCGTATCCGCGATCCGCTGCGCGGCATCGAGAATCTGGTGCTGCGCGTCGGCACGTTTGATGACGGCAAGCTGGCCGAGGGCACGATCACAGTCGCCGCGGTGCAGGATGTGTTCGGACTACCGGCAACGGTCTATCTGGAACCGCAACCGCCGGTCTGGACGCCGCCGGATCGTACTCCGCAGCCGCCGGCGAATCGGCGGTTGTTCGAAGCGAGCTACCGCGATTTGGCGACCACGTTGAACGCTTCGGCGTTGGCCGCCCTGCCCATAGACACGGGCGCCGTGGCCAGCATCGCGGAGCAACCGACCGGCCTGGCGCTGAACTATGTGCTGACCACGCGGGTCGGCAGCGGCGAGTACATCGAGGCCGGCGTGGGCGATTGGTGTCCGACTGCGGTGCTGGTCGAAGCAATGACGGCGACAACGATTGCGTTGCAGCTATCGGCCGGTCGGGGACTGGATCAGGTCAATGCGGGCACGGCCGCACTGGTGGAGGATGAGATCGCTCGGGTGGTGGCGATCGATCCGCAGGCGCAGACCGCGACGCTCGCGCGCGGCTGCGCGGACACCGTGCCGGTGCCGCACGCGGCCGGCGCTCGGATCTGGTTCTTTGATGACTACGCCGCCGCCGATCCGACCGACTACAGCATGGGTGAGACCGTGCAGGCCAAGCTGCTGACGCGCACATCGAGCGCGCTGCTGGACCCGGCGCTCGCGCCCGTGGACGCGATCAAGCTGGCGCAGCGGCAAGCGCGGCCGTATCCGCCGGGTGATCTGAAGCTCAATGGGCAGCGCTACCCGGCATCTATCGACGGCGACCTGGCCGTGGCGTGGGCGCACCGCGATCGACGCTTGCAAGCCGACCAACTGGTCGATCATGGGCAAGGATCGATCGGCCCCGAGGCCGGCACGGCGTATGTGCTGCGGCTGCTGGACGAAATCGCCGGCAGCGTGCTGGAAACCCCCGCCGCGACTGCGGGCACCAGCCACACCGCCGCGTTGAAGGGCGCCTACCGGCTGCGGGCTGAGGTCGGTTCGACCCGCGAGGGCCTGACGAGCTGGCAGAAGGCAACGCACACCTTCGACTTCAAGAACGGACTGCTGCGCACCGAGACCAGCGACGAGTTGGTCTCGGAGGCGGGCGACTACCTACTTATCGAGTAACCATGGCGAATCTGAAACTCTCGCAGCTGCCGGCGGCGACTGCGCTGACCGGCGATGAAATTATTCCGCTGGTTCAAGGCGGGCAGACCCGCCGCACCACGGCGGCGGCCGTCGCGGATCTGCGCAAGGGAGCATGGTCGGTACCGGCGCTCAATGCACCATGGTCAAATTACGGCGAACCTTTCTCGACGGTTGCGTACCGAAAAGACGCTAACCGAGTGCAGTTGCGTGGCTTAGCCAAAGGCGGCTCCGCAGCAAATGTGCTTTTCAATCTGCCCGCTGGATTTCGCCCGAGCGCGCAGCTGCTCTATTGCGTCGTCAGCGACTCGGCCGCGCCAACACGTGTTGATGTCAAGTCGAACGGTGATGTTCTGCTGTCCACCCCTCAGACTGGAGTCATGGCATGGCTGTCGCTCGATGGTGTTGGCTTCTACGTCGAATAGAACCGCGAGGTCCACCGTTACCATGCATTGCAAAAAAAGGAGCCTCGAATCCGAGGCTCCTTGAGTTATGTATTTTGTCGCGATCAAACAATTCTTCAACGACCCGCAATTACTTCACCGGTACTGGCGCCTCAAATCGGAAAGGCTCCGATACCAGCCAGCAGCCTCTCGGCTCTCTGACCTTCATGCGATAGGTCCCGGTAGTGTCATCTCGACTGACAGCTACGAACTCCAACGAGTCTCCCGGAGGGACCGACAAGCGGTTGTTCGGAGGAGTAGGTTCCTCCAGAACAGTTACGTCAGAAACCCACGAACCATCTCCATCTTGTTTCTCAAGGAGTGTGTCATGGAAATATAGGGCCACAGGTGTGCCCTTGTAGCCCGCGAAGGTCAACGGTGAGCCAGTTCCATTCTTTAGATTGTAATGGCCCGTATTTACAGTCCACTTTCCGCTCTTATGAGAAGTGCTCCCCGTGTAGCGGAGTGTGGCGGCAGATTTGGATTCGTTCCTCTCATTGCATTGTTCACTCGCAATTGCGGGAATTGAAGCGCTGAGAATAAGTGCAAGTGAAATCTTGAAAATCTTCATCCCCGACTCCCTAGAGTTCATATGTACGGTGGCTGCCATTCGGTCCATCATATCTCGCCGCGGATTCGGCTACTACCTTTCTGGCCCCTTTGTCCATTAGATTGAGCAGTTCCGCAGAGCTTTTAGCTTTGCATTCAGCCTCGGAAGGAAATGCGGAACTCTGCAACGTCTTTTCGAGCTCTGTGGCGCTATTCTTGGCTGTCTCTGCCCACGCTCTAACGTCTCGCACATGCTGGAATTCATCTTGGATTGTTTCACGCTTGCTTTTAACTGATGAATAGCTTTTTCGTAGGTGAATGATCAGGTTAAATTCGACAGTTAGTTCTTTCAAGCGGTACTGCCCGTCTTCACAGTAGCAATTAGCACCCAGGGTCCAATCCATAGCTGTCCGCGCACCCGTCCAGGGCATGAACGGGTCAATCGGAGCGGTAGGCCAAGTCTGCATGGGAGCGCCTGGCACTACGTCTTTCAGGTAGACAAGTGGAAGGTCGGTCCATTGGAGTAGACCCGTAGGATCCGACCAAAGGAGCGGTGAACTACTGACATAAGTGTATGTGTTCATCCCTCCCTCTAGGCCGATCGGATCACTTTGAAGATATCGGCCAGTCGATGGATCATAGTCCCGCTGCACGTTGTAGTGAGTGCCGCTCACCGAGTCGAATTGTTGCCCCGGAAAGCGCAGATCAAACACAAACGCTTGGCCATCCTGGTCCGGGTCCTGGTTTGGCAAAGAGCCGCCGAACACATCACCCGCAAGATCCCATTTCCAGACGGCCTTCTGCCGGACAGGATCAAGAACTACGCGTGGAGTGCCCAAATGGTCAGCCTGCACGTAAAGCAACTTGCCACCAGCCACGACGCCGATCGGCGTGTCGCCGAGCCAAATGATTTCCTGTGTCGGAGTGCCCGCGGAATCGTAGCGCCCAATAACGTTTCCGGATGTGTCGTAGGTGGTGTAATCAATGACCGCGCCAGTCTGCCGCTGTACGCGCTCGCCCGTACCGTTGTATCGATAGGTCGCCATCGTCGTGCCGTTGACTTTGACTCCACTCATACGTCCAGTAGCGTTATAGGTCCACTCAAGCGCGGAGCCGCCTTTGCTGGTGGTGTTTCCGGACGCGTCATAAGTACGGGCGACTGCTCCCCATTGCATTAGACGACCTGTGCCAGATGCATAAGTCGCTGTGATGCTCGTGGCACCGTCGGTCACTTCGACGGATCGGTCACCGGTATATGGGGTGTACGTGTAGGTCTTCAGAGGGGCGTCATTCGCTCCATTCTTGACAGCGGTCAGCTGATTGATCGTGTCGTACTCATATTTGCGAATCGGTGGACTCGACAGATCTGCGCTCCGGAGTGTTACCAGATTGCCAACCTCGTTGAATTCGAAACCCAACGACAACCCGTCCGTGGACGTGTCCTGGATGGAAATAGGTTGGTAGTTAAGATTGAAGGTGCGCTTAAGTATTCGCCCATTGCCAAACGTCAGCTGAGCCGCAGGACCAAACGGGTAGTAGGCGATGCCGGTAAGCAGGTTTTCGGTAGGCTGCCCTGCTCGAGTCACTGCGACACTGCCGACATCGCCATTGCTGGTTGCGCCGTAAGCGACCCGCATGCCGCTGGGATAGGTCATGGCGAGAAGGCGCCCTGCCTTTGAATATTCGTAACGTGAAACAAACGCCTTGCCGTTGGTGATCTGTACCTTCCGGCTAATGCGTCCGTAGCGGTCATGGCAGTATTCGGTGCTACCGCTAGAGTCCACGGTGCGGGCCAGTTTCCCTATGGCAAAACGTTCATCAGAGGCGCAGTTCAAAGGCGCAGCATCATACGAATGAGTCACGTTCATCGTGGCATCCGCAGGGTAGCTCGATGTCAGTTTTCGTCCCAGAGCATCATAGGTGAAGTTGCTGACGCGGCCAGCTGCGTCCGTACTCGACAGGAGATTGCCGGCACTATCGTAGGCACTGGTCGTCGTTCCGGTGGCTGGATTGGTCAGTGACAGTAGATCGCCAAAGCTATTGTGGTTGTAATCGACTGTCTGCGAGCCCAAGTCTCCGGTGACCATATCCAATTGGCCGTTGGCATCATAGTAATAGAACGATCTGTTTATAGGCGGCTTGTTAACGCTTAGCAGCGTGTTACTAGGGCGATTAAGCTCGTCAGTAGACTGAACAGATTGGGTGCCCAAAGCATCGGTGGTGTAGTTGGGCTTGCCGTTCTTCCAGTGGCTTGTCGTCGTAGCTCGATCATAGGCGTCCTTCGCGGTCACTACCCAGCCCAACTGGTTGCGTAAGGTGGTTAAGGCACGCGTGAGGTTGCCGGCTTTGTCTTGAACCTCTGTCTTGTTCGTACGCCCCTCGTTATCCAGGGTGTAATGGACGCGATCACCGCTAGCGTTGTAGACGTCGGTTACTCGTCCTGCGGCATCTCGTTCAAAACGTATCAAGACACCATCCGGATCGGTCGTCTTCTTCAATCGGCCGGCGAGATCGTACTCCAAGGTGGTGATGGAGTCGTCGCTCTCGACCGCGGGATTGTCACCCCGGACGATCTGGCGCGACACGCGCCCACGAGAATCGAATTCCACCTCGACAACAACGCCACTAGCGTCCTTGATTGCCGTCGAGCGACCAGAGCGGTCGTAACGCAGGTACTCGATCACCTGGCCAAGCGGATTTGTCACTTTCCAGACATCCCCCTTTCGATGGCCGCATGACCCATTGGCTACCGCGCAGCCTGCATCGTCCTGTGCGTAGAAACTAAAGAGCGTTACATCGCTCAGGTCGGTACGTGGACCGTCAACACGGATCAGTTGTCCCACGATCGGGCACCGAGCCGCTTGCACGTCTGCGGACTCGCAATAGGAAGAAGTGGTCGTTCGAACCTCACCTGACACAGGTTCGACCTGCGTAGCCGTCAGCTGCTGGCCGCGAGAGTTATAAGTCCACTGACGCTTGGCTTGCAGCGTATCGTTCAGATCATAGACGCGCTCTTCAATGGGCTCGTTAAAGACGGGATGCCAATCAGTTTGAGTTTTTCGCGCAATCCTTGAGTTCGGTGCGTCAATCCGCTGAACGACCTGCCCCTTTGCGTTGTAATCATAATCCGTGCTACCAGTGAAATCATTGGCCCGATCAGGAAAGCCATTAGCGTCATAGGTGAATTCGGCGATCGCACTGCAAGCATTCGCAGTGCATGCCCGTTCCTTGATCGTGACGAGCCTTCGGCCGTTGATCGTGGTGAACGTATATTTCATGCGCAGACCGTTGGCGTAGGTAACCTCGGCCCTGTCGCCCTCACCCGATTCAATGACGTAGCGTTCGGCCCCGCCCGCATGCTCAGTAGACGTTGGATCTCCAGAATTGTTGTAACCGAACGTGGCCTTAATCGCCCCGGTTTCATCGACTATTTTTGTCAATAGAACGAACGCATAAGAAGCCGTGTCGGTGTAGTAACCGTAGCTGCGTTTGTAACCCGAAGTCGCGACCACTTTATCCAGCCTGCGTTCCTTGAAACTTGGCAACGTAGGAAGCATTGGTGTCCCATACGTGTACTCATAACGCACGCCGTCGGGGTCCGTCATGGAGCTAACGAAACCGTCGCTGTTATGAGCGATAGTGATCGAGCGACCCTGCGGGTCAGCAATTTTGCTAAGAAGGCCGGCCGTGTAGCTCAGCGTTATATTGTATCCGTCCAGGTAGTCCAAGGCCACGAGACGCCCCTGAGCGTCATAGGTTTCCGTGGAGCCATTCGCAGAGTTAACGAGTTCCCATAGCAAGGGCGCGCCGGATTCCAGAATAGGTCGCAAAATCATCTGCACTTCAGAGGTAGCAGCCCATAGTCCTCCCGTCTTTCGGAACGTGATCTGCATTCCGTCATCACGATGAACAGTTACGAGATCAACGCCGGTCGGTGAGCTACGAAACTGGAGGCTTCGGCTGTAGCTGTAGCGCCAGTTCTCGCCGATGTCGATGGTTTTTACTTCCGGCGCACTGTTGTAAAAGCGATGAAATGCCAGCCCACGCCCGCCGGCACCTGCGTAATCGATTTCATCTTGAAACTTATTACTTGAATTAATGACGACTGGGTTGCCCACTGGGACGTTGCTGCAATCATTGCACCCCAGGTTCTTTCCTACGTCTTCGTCATCGTCTTTAAGAGGGAAGAATTTATTGGTAGTGCCGGCCCAATACGTGTATTGCGGGACAGGCTCGCCCTGATCATTTGTAAGCGGTGGGAGGCTGTAGTGATTTCCGATTTCAAGAAGGAGGCTGGTCTTCTCTGGCACTACAACTACGCTTGTTCTTTTGCAGTCGGAATAAATCTCAATCTTTTGATCGAAGCCATCAGGATAAATGGGCTCCGCGGCAGCTGCCGCCAAATTGTTAGCTCGCAGATCTTTGCATAGCCTCAGGGCGTCGCGAGGTGTGAATAAGTAGCCTGCGCCGTACCATAGTAGAGGCCCGGGGGGATGAAAGGCCTGCCCAGGCAGCTGTGGAAACTCCGCTCGCGCCGGGGTGGGGTGTGCATACACAAGAATGGCTGCTAAAGCAGCAGCCAAGGGGGAGAATTGCTGAGCTACCTTCATGTTCTGTCCTTTGAATATGATGGGCATTCCTGCCTATTTATTTCATCGCAAGAATGATCGATACACCTTGGAGCTACCAGGATTTCGTGGACTACGCTTGCATACGCAAGATATTGACGCGGGCGCACGCCGTGCTTTGGAAAGGTAGATGCGTCATCGGCCCAAAGGCGCAGCGCTCGAACGCAGGCACTAGGCTTGCTTTCTTGGCGTGCCGGCCTTGTGACTTGTGTTTTACCAACGAAGGTTTCCATGCGAGGAGTGGGCTCAGGCACTGCAAGCTGCAGTACCTCGACTGTCCCGCCAAAAGAAAATCTTCCACTGTTCGTCCCTGTTGATCAGCCGTTGCGGCTGAATCCGAATACCCAGGCACTCATTGCCCGAGCCGATTGTGATTATCGTCCTAGCCATAGTGCAACAGACCGAGATCACTCCATGAGATTGAATCGCTGAATTTGATGAACGTCTTGTGGCCCGCCGGCCCCCATTGGTCGGCGGGTTCCTGCCTCCACCGCCGTTAGCGTTCAACCGGCCGGGGGCGGGCGCGGTGAGCAACGTTCTTTCCTCGCTTCGCACGGCACGGGATCTCCGCTTGCCGAGGGTCATCCAGAAGCTCTGAGCGAAGAATCAGTACGTCGCGAGGGGCAGTGAGTCCGAAGCGAACATCGCCGTTGCGCACTCGGAACACGCGAACTTCGATGTCGTTGCTGATGTTGATCGCTTGGCACGGCCGGAGGGAAAGAACCAACATCCGCGATCAGCCCGGCCACACGCATGGGAAGTACATGCCGTACTGATCACAGGCCTCACGCAGTTCCCAACTCGGTTGTGGATCTTGGAGCAGCGCCTCCAGATCCGATGGCGTCATGAAGCGCCTGATGCATTCGCGACGCCCGTGGACTCCGACGACCCAAACCTCCGTCGTAACCGAATGATCGAGGTGGTGGCGACGCGCACGCGCGGTTGCCGCGCCGATGCACGCGTCGCGCCCCGCAAACGGAACGTGGTCGTCTTGGCCGTTGATCGAAACGCGCCAGTTCAGCGAACCTCGGCAGACCGCATCGAAATGGACCACATTGGTACTTACCATCCCTCGTACTCCTCGAGGACACCAATCTTTCGGACAAATCCTTCGCCCACCCACTGCGGGTGGTAACTTCGCCTCGACATCTGATCCGGATGCAGAAACAGTCCGCGGGCTTGTCGCTCGTCGGCGAGAGCGTGCGCTGGGAACACCGCCCAAAAGGTCGGGTCCATGATTTCGTGACTGGGAAGCGTCAGCCAGGCGTGCAGGTTAATGCGCGAGCCCGGCGCAATCCCGGTGCGCAGCATCTGTTCCAGCCCCTCGATGGGGGTGTGGCAGAGCCGATATCCATCCAAGCACACGTAGCCCAAGGTGTAGGCCACGCGGACACGCAGCTGCGCCTCCAACAATCCGCGCACCATAGCGATCAATCCGAAGCGCTGAGCAGCGATAACGTCTTCACGCAGGCCGCCCAGCCCGTAGTCCAGTAGGCGCTGGGTTGATGCGATGGTTTCGCCGGAAGCATATCGGAAGGAAATTGGCTCAAAGCGCGGCGGCTGTAGCCCCCACTCAATACTGCGTGCGTAAGCAGCCATGAGCTTGCACTCATAGCTGGCCGCCGCTTGGGCAGCGGGAGCGTCGTACCTAAAAAAACGGCGTAGCCAATTCGGCAGCTTCCAATGCATATACGCCGGGTTCGGAAGTTGGGACACAAAGCGCTCCTGGCCGCCCCTTGCGAGGCGGTGCGGCTGAGGTCAGGTTGAAGGAAAAGTGACTTAGACGGTGCGAGCCGATTGGGCTCGGGTCTGCTCTTGGCTTTGCTGATCCTGCGTCAGCGACTGCTGCTGATTGACCGCAGCCAACTGCTGGAATGACTTCTCGACCGGGATCTGGGCCGCGATCTCGGTGTTGACCTGGGCGCGCTTGTGCGCAGGGTCAGCCAGTTCGCCCTGCACGGCGAAAAGGTCCGTACCGGCCGGTGTGCTGCGGCCTGGCACGACATGGTTAACCTGCTCCAGCCCTGCTTGCCGCGAGTTCACCAGCAGCGCCGCTGTGGTGCGCTCGGCGGTCTCGTTGAGCGGAAGCCCCTGTTCGGCGAACGCGCGTCCGATACCAGCGTGGAGGGTGCTATGCATCGAGTGATTCGGATGGTCTGGATTGCGGGGGTCGCTGGCAATGACTCGCTCCGCATTCGTGTCGAGAGAACTAGCGTCGCCATACTGCCGAGGAATAGTTCTGCCATTGGCGACATCCTCTTGGAATGCTCGCGATATGCGGCTCATATCGTGCCGCTCGCTAACATCGGCGCCTAATGCAGCTCCCTTCGCCAGATACTCCACCCATTTCGAGCTTGGGCCGATCACCTTTCCAAGTGTTTGGTCGAGCAACGGGGTTTCTGCGATCGCTCCACCGATCAGGCCGACCGCCCATTGGCCGTGTTCAAGCACGCCCTGGCGGCCGGCTAAACTGGAGATGGATAGCTTAGGCCCGATGTGGTCGCCAGTGCGCTCGTTCACCACGCTATTGTTAACGGTGTAGTTCAGCAGGCTAGTGTGCTGCACGGTTCCGTGATCATAGTCTGGAGCGCCAGCAGGGGTTACCCCGTTCTTCTTGCACCATTTCTGATATTCTTCGGATTCGATGATGTTCTTTGCGCCTGGCGCATCGAAGGTACGCCCGCCCCAGCCGAACGTATGCGCGACAATCTGTGCGTGCGCGCCGCCGAGCGAATGACCAGTGACTTCGATCTTATGATCGGCGCCGTACTTCCGTTGCATGTCTAAGGCGTAGTTCAACGCAGCTTCGATCTGCGGGTCCCAGTCTTTCGCGCCTCGGCCAAAGCGGCTGGCCACGTGATCTACTCCTGCACGTTGTACATCACCCATTTGCTTCTGGGTGTGCTCTGTCTTCGGCCCGGATACACCGAGCGCGCCGAGGAGATCACCATCGGCTGCTAGCTTGACGTTAGGACCATACCAGTCCTGAGCTTCATCGCTACCGCGAAAGGCAAGCACTATCCGTCGCTCTTCATCGCCTTGCTTTTCGAAGGCCGCGACAGTCAACCCGTTTTTGCGGTTATCTTCAAAATTATCCCGTTGAGTGGACTCCACTTCGCCCAATAGAGACCAGCGCTCCGGGAATCGATAGGACTGACTCTTGCCGTCGCGCGCGGCAACTAAGTCGGCATGATCACCGTATGCAGCATCGGATAGCATCGCGTAGGCGGCGTCTTCCTTGAGGTCCAGCATAGCGCCGGGGAAGACCGGGGTGTCGTTCTTACTCATACACTGATTCCTTGTGCGGATAAATCGGGCTACTCGGTGGGGTCGGGCTCTTTATCTAAGTCGTAGAAATCAATCTGTATGAGCTTCTGACCAGGCTTGACTCGGTGGCTTACCTTGTAATTGGCCTTAGTCAACGCTGGACAATCGAAGCTGGGCTGGGCATTGCTTGCGTAAGACGCAACCTTGCAAGGAATGACCACAGGGGTGTTTAAGGAATTCTCCTCGATAGGGCATTTACGATGATCGCCAGACCTAGGGTTGACGTCGCAGCCCGATGAGTCTGATTCGTCGTGGTAGAAGTAGTAGGTATGGATCACTTGTTCCACGACCTCAGCCTCCTCGTCCGGGCCGCCGATCTTCTCCACCACGGCATTGACCCGCACCAGAGTCCAGTTGCAGGCGCCCGGAAGGTACTTGTCCACGACCAGCGCGGCACTGTAGCGGCTGTTCTTACGTGCCAGTTCGATAGGTTCGCTGTGGTAGTTCGGGCCTTGGCCCCACTTCGCGCCGGGGTGGCTGAAGCAAGTCATATCCTTCGTATCTGTCACATACAAAGCGACGAGTTCAATCTGCAACGAATCGGGCACGCGTCCCCCAAGTTGGACGATGTGCTTAGGCTTTTTGTTCAAATTGCGTGCAACATCCTTAGCGTCGCTCTGCTGAGAAATATCCGCAGGCGAAGCGCAGCCTGCTAATGACGGCGCCAGCGCAAGTGTCGCAGCGGCAAGGTATGGGTTCACTCGATTCTTCACGTCATTGTCCGGTCGATGAGCTGATACGGCTCGCAGAGGATTACATCCAAACTTCAAATTTGCGGCTCTCGGGTTCACGTTCGACGCAGGCGACCATCTGCCCCGTAGTGTTCGCGTACTTTGCTATGAAGAAACATCCAGCGAACGCGCTGATGGCGGATATCCACAGAGCCGGGACCGAGCATGCTAGCCCCGCTGCTGGGACCGCTGTCATGGCCAAGCTTTGTCCCGCCCAGCTCAGTACCAACCCGAAGAGGACGCGGCGATGAAGGCCGGTATCTGCGTATGGCTGGCTCGCCTTCATGGCCCGTCGAGAGTCCAGATAGGCACCGCCGTGACTTCCAGTGGCAATCGAGTTGAGCAGAATGGAGCCGACAGAGAGAGCCACTGAAACGTAGAGCAACAGCTCGGCTGTGAACTGATCTGCCAGAAGTAGAGTCGCCAAAGAACACGCTAGCGCACCAGTCGCGAGGCGGGACCACATTGCTGCGCGTTTTGTCGATCTCATGACCAACGACAGAGGAGGGTGGGACTTTAAAACTATGTCGATGAGCGGGTTCATGATCGCGACCTCTGCCCTATCGAGCGGGAATGGGAAGGCTGCAGCCGCTGTAGTAGATCCAGCATTCGCCGGAGTCAGAAGCCAGACACTTCCTCATGCTAAGTTCCTTGGCCTCCTCCTCACTAGCAGCTCCCTGGGAGTACGACACCTTGGCGGACGTGGCGACTGCCGCGCACTGGTTCCGAAACGTAAATTCAGCCGTGCAGGGCGCTCCACCTCGCCGCCGGCATTCGTCGACGGCTTGCTTGCGAGCCAATCGCTCGCTTTTTTGATCAGTGGCGATTCCGAACTTCCCTTTGTCATCGGTGGCGACCGCCCCCCACCGGCTCTCCCATTGCGGCCGACTAGTAGATTTTCCGCCCTGAATTGGCCCGCAGGATGACAGCGAGGTCCCGCTGTACGGGATTTGCCCCGGAGGGCAACCGCCCTCTGCGACGGCGAGGGACGGCGCGAAGATAATGGCTAGGAGGAGGAGTAAGCCGGTGCTTTTCATAATCAGTCCTTTCGTACTTCATGCGCTGACTTGATTCTATTTTCATGGTTAGGCGTTGCTTGGTCTACGGCCCTGTTCCCATGATTGTAGGTATTCGTTGGCCCGCCTTCTGCACCGCCTCTTTGCACGACAGTGGTGTCGACATTACGTGGTGCGGCGCCGTGGGACCCGGGCGGTTGGCCCTGTGGTCCTGGTTGACCTTGACTGCCGAACGCTGAGAAGTGCATGAAGTTTCCGACCTGTCCTTGAAAAAAGTGTGCGGCGACGGGGGGCACGGAAATGATAAGCATCGTAAGTATCAGGCCCATGCCGCCCTGCTCCATGGCTTGACCCGAAATGCCTCCAGCGCTCGCACCTGAGATGTTGGTCAACTTTATGAGCCACGTGGCCGCCGAGACCCTTACCATCAGGTCAAGAATCAGGCCTGAAATGAAGCTCAGTATCCCCATCGTAAAAAGTGCGCCCAGGCCGTACTGAAGCCAGCGGTGGAACATGGCCTTGGTCGCATCGAACGCCAAGGCGAAGATGAACAACGGTCCGAAGCCCACCCACATTGCGACAACGACCTTCATTAGAAGAAGCATGACACCCGCCGCAATGGCCGGGCCGGCCGTTCCCAGCCCTGCGAGGAGCTTCGCTGTGCGCTTTTCCTCAAGCAGCTCCGGGTTTCCATCGAGTACCTGAACTCCATCGATCGCCGTCATGGCAATCTGCAAGTAGGCCAAGTTCTGGTCGATGGCATCGGCTGTGGTTTGGCCCTTGTTCCCAGTGACGAGTTCATGGACGGCCTCGTCCATGTCGTGTGTCAGGAACGTGTGCAGCTTGATACCTCCAACTCCCATTGATGTCGCGATACCGACGCATAGTGCGATCTTTAAGCCATCGACCACCAGCTTCATGAGCGGGTCGCGCAGCTGTCCGGTCAGGATTCGATAGCCCTGGACGAGTACCCATAACGTCACGACAGAGATGCCGACGCCGGCAACGAACTTCATCATGCGCCCCATAAGCGCCAAGCCAAAGTCGCCGATCCGCGAGGTCAGGTACGTGTTGATGAGGCGGAAGCCCATGTAGTCCCCAATCCCCGTACCGACTGAAGGGGAAAGCCAATCCAGGAGATTGGGTACGCTACTTAACAGATCCATTGCATGGTCACTCGGTAGAGGAGAGGTCAGTTGCCAAACACGGAGTTCAGCGTGCTGCTTGGGACGAATCCGCCGCCGCCATTCTTCTTTCCTTGCAGCGCACGCTTCGCCAATCGGGCATGGTCCGCTTTCAAGGCCGCGATGTAGTCGTCATAGGCCTTCATACGAGCTTGCCAGTAGTCGAGATCGAGCTGGTTGCGCGCGACGAAGCGATAAGCTTCATTATCGTTGGCGGCCAAAGCGCCCTGGTTGCCGCTGACACCGTCGCGTTGCTGCTCTATTTGCTCGAACTCCCTGCTGCGCTGAAGCAACTTCTTGAGCATGGTCGCCGAATCGTTGTACCTGCGGTTCTCGGCGAAGACCATTCGCTGACAGATGGCAAGCTGTTCGTTCACAACGTTTCCGTCGAGTTGCGGTGCCATTTGCTTGAATACTCCGATCAACTGATCCTTGATGCCATTGCCCGGCCCTGTGCAGGTGTCGTCCATGCCGTAGTCGAGCGGCCGGAGCGCGAAGCTATCTTCTTTCTGCGCTTGCCCGAAGTTGAGGCGTTGCAGTTTGATCAACTGCTGTTGGTAGTGTTCGGCCGTGGACTTCCACCGTTCCGCGTTCTTTCCGTACTCGACGGCGCTCTTGCTGACCTGCTCCATGTTCGCCATGAAGTTGGTCGGGTCCTTGGTGATCATCTGGGCGCTGGCGGTGTTGCCCCAAAGGCCGCCCACCAACACGATCGAGATTGCAGCCCCCCTGACGGAGCCTTGATCCACTCTGCTGCGATGCTTCATACAGACTCCTTGTCGTATCGAATGTGCTGCATATAGATCACGAGGACTTTTTGCGACGGGGCGGAACTATTGGGCCACGGAACTCGACCGCCCTCGCGAGCGTTCCGCGTTCCCGCCGCGGTCTCGATCGAGGAATAAGCGGCTCATTCGACGGCTACTCTTTCTTGTCAGAACCCGCCAGCCTGCGGCGCAGCCATCCTCGGGTAGATGTGCCGTAGCGAACATCCCTGAAGTAGTGGCATTTCACGATTCGGCCTTCGCGTCTGACGCAAAGCTCCCAACCTGAACCGTCAAATGATCGATACGGACGATGATGAATGCCGCAATCACAGACGAGCACTTGCTGCCGAAATTCAATCCTTGAAATCTGCATGACGCCCTCCATGGCTGTCGTAAATACCTCGCTATCACGAGACTGACAAGCATTTCCTATCGATCATTGAGTTTCTGTAGGAAAAGTCTGATTTTTCTGTGGACATCTGTCTACACGGTGTGGAAATGAGATCGGGAGTACCCGTTTGATGCGCAGAAATGTAACTCGCCTGAGTAACCAGGCGTCGTCGCGCTTGAGCCTCAATTGTTTCAAATTCGATTCGTTTGTAGACATACGTCTACAACGTTGTAGACGCTTGTCCACGAGCGCAGGTGAGTAGCGCTGAGCGAAAAATGTTTTGTATTGATAACTCTAAATGTGACGGGCTTAGTCGCACCCCCAAAAGGAGTATCTGCCAGGAGGCCTCCATTGATTCGTGTGTTCTTGGTTGACGACCATCTCTTCGTCCGTCACTCCCTACAGCTGATCCTCGAAGCTGAGTCGGACATCGTGGTGATCGGCGAGGCTGCCCTTGGTCGCGAAGCAGTTGCCGTCATCCCCCAACAAGAAGTTGATGTTGTTGTTTGCGACTACGACCTGCCCGACATTGACGGGCTTCAGGTGACTCACTCGCTTCTGCGAGCCAACAAAGGCCTGAAAATCCTCATCTTTTCTGCTATCGACCACGGACTGATCCCGAGGCATCTGATTGGCGCTGGTGCGCTGGGCTACGTGACAAAAGGCGGCGCAGATGGCGCGAAATTTGTGCGTGCTATTCGCGAGGTTGCTGCAGGTCGGCGGTACTGGGACGAGGTCATTGGTGTCACTTCCCTGCCAGGAAAGACACCATTTGACCGGTTGCCCATGCGAGAACTTCAGGTGGCAAATCTAACGATCAGACGACTGTCGATAACTGCAGTCGCTGAGATAACTGGATTGACCGAATCGTCAGTACGCACTTATCGCCAGCGGTTGTTCAAGAAGCTTGGAGTTCGAAGCGATGTGGATCTCCTCTATCTGGCTAGGGAGCATGGCCTGATTCCGCCCGACTAGGTGCCTGATGTACGAGCGACCAAATACGGCCCCTCGGAACCGTCGCATGATCATTTTGTCGGCGCAAGCCGAGTTAATGCCGGCAGCTTTTAGCCCTGCGGTGTTTAGCCAACATTTGTATGCGCCGAATTGTTATGCACCGGCACTATTTATCCAGCGGCGCCAAGCGCTGTGCCGTTTTACCTTTAGTAAATGACGACCCCTCCTCCCTTCACTCCAGTACGCAAAAGGCCACGCCCAACGCCCTCGAAAGGTGGCGGTCGCCGCGTGCAATTGCCGCTGCTGGTGTTAATCGGGGAACGGATTCAAGCGATTCGCTTAGATAGGGGCCTCAGCCAGGACGACTTGGCCGTCGGCATACCAGCAGATCGATCCCATCTGGCGCTCATTGAAAGCGGCAGGACAGCTGCAACAGTCATGACTCTATACAAGCTGGCCTTCGCCCTTGATTGCGAGGTAAGCAATCTGCTCCCCGGCCGGGAGGAGGTTCGCCGCAAGCTGGGCCTCGGAACTGACGTCGAATGAGCCGCTGGCAGGGGCAAGGCGTTGCGACCGGACAACGGTGGCTCTATGGTTAGTTGGTTAGGCCAAGGAGCGGTGCATCATGAAATGGATTTGTGCGGTGACTATCGGCTTGCTCATGACCACAGGCTGTTCAAGCCTAGTTGCCACGGCCCCCTCTCCCGGTTACGCGTCGCTGGAGTTCGCCGACGTCCGAGACGGCAAGGACTCCATGTCCGGAACGTTCCAGTCGGTTGGTGGACTCGAAATTCCGACCACCTCCTCGACCATTTACGTGAAGGCCGGCTGGCGCAGGATCGGGTACACCTGCCCAGACCACCTAACCGTGGACGGGCCGCCCACGACGACGGCCGTCTTTGAGGCCGGCGCCTCGTATCAGTTGAAGTGCATTGCTTCGGAGGCAGTCATCGAGCGGGTCCGCGGTCAATAGCCGATCGCGCCCCTCAACGCCCAGCCTCGGCGCCGGCCTTGCGCGGTTGGGCGCACGTTGGCGACGGGCGGTACGCTCCGGGGCGCGGCCAGCACGTTCCCAGACGCGGCGACGCAGGGCCAACCAACATGAGCTGGTTTAGACCGGTTTTCGTCGCGCGATGCCCACCAGTCTGGGGGCACTTCGCGGACCCGCGCAGTGATCGAATTGCAACCGGCATCACGGGCGTTACGCGGCTCAATCAACGGTGTCATGTTCGGCGAAAGATGAAAATCCGCATCACGGGATGGGGGCGCCGGAAGCTGAAGCGGAGTGGCTTCCGACTCCAGAGGCTTCATTCCCGGTTCCAGCGTAGGGGTGTGTAAAGCAGGGGCCTCGCAGGAAGTAACCATGCCGCCGTTCCGGCGCGGCGGTCCGATTCCATCAAGGAGGCCATCATGTTCAACACTTCGAAACTATTTCTCTTGGCGCTGGCACTGATTCCTGTTTCTCCGGCTTCGGCTCAGGCAGATGCTGCCTTGCCCGGCAACGTCTATTTCGCCAGGGAGGAAAAGTCTCTGACGATTCCGATCACCTACGGGTGGACGACGCCGCCTCAGCGCAAGGTGATCTACAGTCTGGGACCGCTGAACTATTACTACTCGACGCAGACGCGCTCTTTGGTCGAAGAAGTGCGCATGCAAGTCGGCCTGACGAAGCGATGCGCGGGTACGGTGCGCCTGGGTTACTACGTCGTGCGTGCGTTCAGTCCGACCAGCACGGAAGGCACGTTCGTCACCCGCTATGCCGTGGTGGATCTTCCGCATCGGCCGAGAGACGTTTCCGACTACCCTCTGGAGCCGGATGAGGCGATCAACCATTCGATCCAGCAGCAGGGGCTGCATCCGCTGGGCATCGGCGGCTCGACCCTCACTAAGGTCTACTACAACGTGGTCATGTTCGCGAATACCTACGACGATAGCTGCCTCGGACAGACGCTGCAGGTGAAAGGCAACGACTCGCACGACTATCATGGCGAGTTGTCGCTGCATATCTTGTACGGGAACAATCTGCGCTGATGTGGTTGGACGGACACGGGCCTCGAATTGTTTCGAGGCTCGTGTCTTTGGGTGTTGCCGGGCGATCTGCTGGTGAAGACAAATTCCCCCGGCCTCTTGTGCGCCTAGCTAGGGGCTACCAATGCCGAACGAAGTTGAACGGAGCTACGGGTGCCCCCGCATCCGCGAACGGCCGCCCCACGTCCTTGCCTGGCGGCCTGGGCAGACCGAGGTGCGATCCGAGGTACCGCTCGCGGCCGACACGCGTCCAGGCGCGGCGACACCGGCCAACCGGCAGGAGCCGGTTTAGGCCGGTTTAAACCGGTTTAAACCCGTCACGAGAGTTGGACCCCGCGTGCTCCAGGCGCGCCAAACTTCCCGTTCCAACTTTTTCTACGCCTCGTCGCAACGACGAAATAGGCCTTATTTCCGAGGCTTTTGGCGTTTTCCATTGGTCGGCGGGTTATCCACAGAGGGGCTGTTTGGCGATTTTTTCGCCTCTCCGGGTCTTTTTCTCCAAGCCTTTGGTCGGCCGACCATTGGGCGCCCTTATAAAACAGCTACTTACAAGGGGCGGTTTTTTTGGCGTTTTGACCCCAAAGCGACATCAAACCGCTTGATCCGGCCATTGATACATGCTGATGTGCCGTGGTCTTACCCTAGTCCGCTCGCCACGCGTTGCGAAATCGCCTTATCTATTAGCATGCGAACCGGTCGCGCTGCCGGCTCAACTGAAACAGCTTGTCGAACCCGTGCTCGGAAAACAGCTCAGCTGTCTCTGCCAACAGCACAATAACTTCCTTGTCGCTATCCGGACGCTTCCGATATCGCATCGATCGCGATGCGCCGATCACTGCACGGGCCCACTTGAGCCGGAGGGCCAGACAGCGCGAGATTATGGAGTTCGACGGCGAACGCGTCGAAGGCATCGGCGGCTTCATCCACCAGTTGCAAGATGCGAGACCTTTCTTCGTCCTGAAGTTCGATTGCGGACATCCACCTATGATCCATGCCAATAGCATGGCCGTGCTCCCGATCGAGGTGCGTATCCCCGCAAAACTGCAGCAATACGCCTTCGCGTCTTGTCAGCTCACGCGCGATCGGGGCGAGGTGACTGAACATCACGTTGCCCGTCTCTTCCATGATCTCGATGAGCGCCAGGCGCTGCAGCGCATTGCTCCCTTGTATAAGAGAAGCTAAACGATAACTAAGGAGGCGCGCTGCCGCTGTATTATCGCTCCAGAGCTCTCGCACTATGGCGCTTTTTGAGGCCACTGGGTCTAGATCCAGCAGATGGAGGTCTTGCAGGTACCATGGCCAATGTGTCGCATCTTCTTCGGCATGAACATTGATGGCTGCTTCTAACTCATCTTGCGGAACGGGATAACGAAGCAAATAGCGATTTATGTCGCCAAAACTCATAATGAAATGCGCCATTGCCGGAATGAAAGACAGCCGTCTACGTGGCTCTAATTCCTTGCTTCGCAGCCAATGAAAGAGCGGGAGTGACGCGAATTTCTGCTTGCGAAGCATGATTCTCTGCATCACGATCCTCATAACTTTCCCCGTTGGTTTTTTGTTGCGCGGAAGAACGGCTCGTCCAACCCGGTCTAAGGCAAAACAATCACCGTCTCTACCGGCCCGCTGACACTGGAAACGCCGGTGGTGAGGCACTCTACCGCTGCGTCTAGCGCTGCCAAGGTGTGGGTCTTCTCGACCATGCCGCCGACGAAGCAGCCCGCGGTGATCGTGCCGGCGTCGACCGCAATGACTACGCCCCGGTACGGTTCACCAATTGCGTTTGATAGGAAAACAGACTGGTGCTGCCGTCCGCCCACTTCAGCGTCTGTGTTCCCGAAGAATTCTGTAGTGCCGCGCAGTTCAACGTACCCACACCCGCCAGGGTTGCCGTCACCGAAGCGGTACCTGCCTGCAAAGGAAGACTGATGCATGGCCAAGAAACTTCGCTCGAGGCAATCTGTACCTGCTGATCGACCAGCAATAGCCCCGGGTTATAGGTCACTTGGGCCGTGCCCACAGCACAGGTGATGAGGCCCGCCGCATGGGCATGTCCGCCACTGATGGACAGCGCAACCATCGCAATCATGGAACTCACACGAAATGCATACATGAGACACCTCCTTATAACGAACTGCGACAGGCCTCGATCAGCGGATCGGCGATACCGCAATTCAACGGCATCCTGTAAGTCCTGACAGTGGCCATGGAGGGCGTACGCGGTCACGTTGCTGATCGGATATCCGGAGGCAATGAAGATCGTTTCGCCACATTGCATAAGGCGCGTATGGGGTCGTTTACATTTGTATCGAGCTGGAGAACAAAAAATCCGCTATGGCCCACTGCCATGCGGCAGCTTGAACTCTTCCTGCATCGGCACGGGCTGTTAGCCACTTCGCCTCCTGCATGAAGCGATTCTCCTTGCGGCACGTCACATCATGTCGCGTCTGATCCATTGGCGCTTCATGGCTGCAATCATTGTGCGCAGATCGACTGCTCGACACCCACCAATTTTCACCTATGAACGACAATCACATTCCTATTCGACACGCGTCGCGACCCAGGTCCTGGCGCTGCACGACGCGGCCGGCGGCGTCTAACGTGCAGGCGGAAAACACCGATTTGGCCAGGTCGATGCCGATGGTTACATTGCGCATGAGAGACTTCCCCTCAGATATGCCGATGGTGAAAACCATCATGGCCCTTGAGGCCGAGCGGTGGTCCGCAAGGGCGGGAAGTCTCCTTTTTACTCATCCAAGCCCAAGCCGCTTCGCGGCTCTGCGGAGACCGCCCCGCCGTTCTTGCTTTACGCGCATTTCCATACACGACGCCCTATGGCCGTATCTGAAAACCGCTGCTGCTGGTGCAAGTCCGTTTTTTTAGTGGCGTGAAATCAGAGGCAGTCAAGATCGGGAAACGTGCGCCGAGCACTATAAGCTGGCGCCATCGAAGCTAGTACGCTCATGAGCCTTCTGAAGTGACGCCTATGCCTCCACGATCCGCTTGGTATATCTGGGGATATTTGTTGCTGGTGTCCGTAGCCGCATTCGGCGCGGCGGTTCTGGCGATGATCGTGATCGGACGCAACGCCGATCCAGCGCAAGCCGGGCTCGCGCGATATGCGCTGGTTATGGTGCTGGTGGTCGGCGTGACGTGGTTTTATATGCGTCGCGACGGTCTGCGCTGGTTCCGGTACGGAGTGTCGGTGGATGCGAGGGCCGCGATTGCATGCCTCACCGGGATGGTGGGCGGCAGCCTGTTAGCTCTACTGTGGGCTCTTATCGTCTGGGTCTGGGCTCCGTTTCACTGGCAATCCAATCCCACTTTGCGCATGGATGCTCTGCTGGCCGGTGCGCTTGCCGCGCTAGTAATGGGGGTCGCCGAAGAGGTGGGCTACCGCAGCTACGGATTGGAACGCCTGTATATCCAGTACGGCGCCGTTGTCAGCGTCCTGGCATCGAGCGCAGTGTTCGTGCTGGCCCATCTGACCAGCGGCATGCCTTGGCTGGCCGGTCTGTTGGTGGTGGGCTCATGCAGCCTGTTGTATGGCAGCCTGATGCTGGTAACTCGCAGTCTGCCACTTGTGACCGCATTTCATATTGCGAACAATCTGGTCCAGGATGCCCTGCTGCGAACGGGTGCGGGCTCGATTTGGCAGCCTGTCTTCCAGAACGCCGACGCTCCTCACCGGCATCAGATGGCAATATGGGTGAGCATGGCCTTGGTCAACCTGGCCCTAACGGCAGGGGTGTGGACCCATCGAGCTAGACTCTTGAGGGCATAGTCGGGGCGGGTAAATCGCCCAGTATGTCGTAGGGCAGTTCACAGTCCAAATCAGTCGAAGCCGTTTCGCGGCACGGCTCACTTCAGGGATAGATCGCTCTATGAAATCTCTCAGCATTCCTCCTGCCGCACACTGTCTAAACCCAATGCCGGCTCGACGCATCCAACGGAGCCATCCACTACCCCGACGTTGAGAGGCCGCATGACCGTCGCGCGTTTGCCGAGCCTTGCGCTGATCCTTCTCCTGCTTTCCGGTGCCTTCGTACCGGCACCGGCCAGCGAGACGATCCATCGACCGACCGTGTCTTCAACCGACATCGACCATTTCTGGGAAGCCTACGACGAGGCCCTCAGCACCGACGACCCGGCCCGGCAGACGCAGATTCTGCAACGCCGTTACATCGACCGGGGTACGCCCGGGTTGAAAGCCCTTATGGCGGTGAAAGGCTACACCGCGCAGTCGTATGTCGACGCCATCCGCGCCTATCCGCGTTATTGGACCTCGGTCCGGCCGCATACCCTGCGCGCGCGCTCGGCCATCGCCGAACTGGAACCGGAACTGCGCAAGTTCCAGACGCTGTATCCGCGCTTGCGGCCGGCCGCCATCTACATCGCGATCGGGGCGCTGAAATCCAGCGGCACCACACAGAACGACAAGGTGCTGATAGGCGCCGAACTGGCCACCGGCGACGACAGCGTCGACACTTCGGACATGCCGCCCAAGATGCGCGACTGGCTCGCCACCTACTTCCGCAGCCGTCCGTTCGAAACCATGACCTTGTTGACCATGCACGAGTTCGTGCATACACAACAGCGCGGCCCCGGCAGCAACTTGCTGGGTCAAGCCTTGTACGAGGGCGTCGCCGACTTCGTCGCCGAACGGGTCACCGGCCGCAAGCCGCGGTTGCCGTACGTCGAGTACGGCCCGGCCAACGAAACGGCCATCAAGGCCGCGTTCGTCCAGCAGATGGAGGGCGAGAACACCGACGACTGGCTGTACAACGACACCGACAATGCCTTCCAGGTGCGCGACCTCGGGTACTACGTCGGCTATGCAATCTGCGATGCCTACTACCGCAAGGCCGCCGACAAGAAGGGCGCGATCACACGCATGATCGAGCTGGACTTCACCGATCGCCAGGCGATCAAGGCTTTTGTGGACACCTCGGCTTACTTCTCTCCGGCGCATACTGGGAATTGATTTTAGCCGCGATGGCGAGGCGCTCTCACCGGCGCATCGCCGCCGGCACATCGGCGTTCGAGCGATGCAGGCTTGGTGGTCGCGCCCATTCGACGGCGTTCATTGCACCGTGCAGGTCAGATCGAAGGACACGGTGTCGCCGCTGACCAGACTGCCGAGCACGACGCCGGCGCCCTGCAGCGCGGCCACCGTCACCGACCCCGGACAGGCCGCGCCGCTGCACGTCGCCGCCGAACACCCCAGGCCGGTCGATGCCGGATCGCGCACCACCGCGCCGGCCACCGCATCGGGACCGTGGTTGCGCACCACCACCCGATAGGCCTCGACCGCACCACGCATCGCGCTGTCGTCGCCGCGGTCCAGCGGACCCGACTGCGGCGTGTTGGTCTTGCTGATCGACAGGTCGCTGGTCGCACCGCGCGCGTTGGCGAGGGTGCAGCTATAGAGGAACGGCTTCGAGAGCAGGGGCTAGTTCCGCCGACTTGAGGGGCCGTCGCGGTATCTGCCATCGGCAGTTCGATGCCGATGGCGATGAAGCTGGCGTTGGCCAGATGGCTGACAGGTGTGATGGGCCATGGCGCTACCGGCACGTCAATCGTCGATGCAAGAAACTCGTGACGCAGCGGCCAGATGGCTGACAGGTGTGATGGGCCATGGCGCTACCGGCACGTCAATCGTCGATGCAAGAAACTCGTGACGCAGCAAGGTGGACTCAGGCCTTGTGACCGATCCTGGAAAAATAGGGTGAAAGTTTCGACTCTCTTCTATAGGCTGGCCGAATAATCATAATTTCTACCAACGCCTGGTCAACGTAAGGCGGACGGAGCGGGGTGCTTGTGGGTAGAGTTGCGAGAATCCACCGGTGATGTAGTAGCGCTCGTCGGTGACGTTGTCCAGGTTCACCAGCAGGTCGAGATGCTTGCCGAAGGCGTAACGGGCGTTCAAGTCGAGCCGTGTGTAAGAAGGCAGGAAGAAGCTGTTGGAGGTGGTGGCTGCCTGTTTGCCGCCGTGGAATATGCCGCCGCCGACGGTAAGGCCGGACAGTGCACCCTCGAACGCCCATGAAGTCCACACGCTGGCCTGATGGCGCGGCACGCCGGCCAGGCGATTGCCCACGATCGACGCATTGGTGTCTTCCAGGATGCTCGCGTCGGTAAACGCATAGGAGGCGACCAGCGTCCATGCATCCGACGGTCGCATCGACACCTCGGCCTCGATGCCGCGCGAGCGCAGTTCGCCGGCCTGGATCACGAAGTTCCAGTCCACCGGGTCGGACACCACCGCGTCGGTCTTGCGCAGATCGAACGCGGACACGGTGGCCTCCATGCGGCCCTCCATCAAGATCGACTTCACGCCGATCTCGGCCTGCTCGCCGCGGGTCGGCTTGGGAATGATCCCGCGTTCCAGCAGCCCCGCATCGGCTTCGTTGCGGAACGAGCGCGCCCAACTCGCATAGAAGGACAAATCGGGCGTCGCCAGATAGGACAGGCCGGCGCGCGGCGAGAACGGCCGGTCGCGGCGGGTGACGGCGGGGTCGACGCCGCCGGTGTAGAACGACAGTGTGTCGGTGCGCTCGTAGCGTCCGCCGAGCAAGAGGCGCCAGCGCTTCCATGACATTTCGTCCTGGAGGTACAGCGCGGCGGTGTCGAACTCGTAGCGACTATCGCCGGTGTCGAGGTAGTTGCGGGGCTTGGTGCCGTATACCGGCCGGTACAGGTCGATCGGATTGCCATAGGCGATCCTGCCGTCGAGATACGCCAGGCGGTCGATGCTGCGTTCGGCGCCGATCAGCAGGCGATGGCGGATCGGCCCGGTGCCGAGGCTTCCGTAGAGTTCGGCTTGCACGGTCGCATCCTTCTGCCGCTCGCGGTAGCTGACGAAGTTGCGACTAATCGCGGTGCCGTCGAGTAGTGGGAACCCGTAGTTGAAGAATTTCTCGTGCGGCACTTCGACGTCGGACCAGAACGCGCCCAGGCGCACGCGCCAGTCGGCGCCCAGCAGGCGATCGAACTCCAGGCTGCCGCTCCATTGCTCCTTGCCGATGCGCATGAACGGTTCGCCGTAATTGCGGCTCGGCGGAACTCGTAGGAACAAGGAGTTGTTGCCGAGCCCGCGATCGAAGGCAGCGTCGCGGGCCAGATACTCCAGGCGCGCGAGCAGACGAGTGGTGTCGTCCGGCCGCCACTCCAGAACGGGGGAGACGAAGCTCTGCCGATTGTCGATGCCGTCGCGGAAGCTTCCGGCGTCCTCGTGGGCCAGATTCAGCCGGCCCAGCAAGGCGCCGTCGGCCGTCAAGCGTCCGCCCAGATCCATGCCTAACCGCAGATAGTCGTCGGAGCCGGCAGTGACCGATGCCTCGGCAGCAAAGGTTTCCTTTGGGCGTTTGGAGACGAAATTGATCACGCCTCCGGGCTCGAAGCGGCCGTACAGCGCCGATGCCGGGCCCTTCAGCACCTCGATGCTCTCAACGCCCTGAAGTTCGATTTCCGGTTGGGACACGCTTTGGCGAAAGCCGTCGCGCAGGGTGCTGATGGCCTGGAAGCCGCGAATCCGGAAGCGCTGGTTGCCGGAGAACCCGATGGTGCGCTGCACGCCGCCGATGGTTTCGGCGGCCTGGCCGATGTTGGAGACGTTGCGCAGGTCCAGCAGTTCGCGCGGCACGACGTTCACCGAGAAGGGCGTCTCCAGCAACGCAGCGCCGGTCTTGGTCGCCGTCTCTCCGGGAATCCGGCCGAGTGGGCGGCCGTAGACCGTCACCGCGTCCAGATCGGTCGCCGAATCGGTACCGCTGCTTGGTTGAGCCGAGGCGGGAGCGGCGGCGGCAACGGCCAGCACTAGCGGCGGGAACACCGCCGTCGTCAGGGGATTGCGCATGAGGACTCGAAGCCTTTGATAAAACGATATAACATTCCATCACAGATTGAGCCCTGTGGCTCCATGGGACCGGGGAGATCGATGAATCACTACTCGTACGGGTTCGGCGTGGCGCTGGCGGCGGTCGTGCTGTGCGGCTGCGATCGCGCCGCGCCGGCCGATACCGCAATCCCCGCTGCCGTTGCCGAAACCGGCCAAGCGATTGCTCTGCGCCACGCGCAGCGCCTGACGCTCGAACGCCGCGGCGGCTTCGTCGTCGCACGCTTCATACCGCCGTCGCAGGCGGCGGGCGAGCGGCCGGCGACGGTCGTGTTGGCCCCGGCGGACGGCCCCGCGCCCGCGCTGCGCGGCGACCTGCGCGAGGCCACGGTGATCCGTACTCCGGTGGCCCGGATCGCGACCAATGCCGGGTCCGACGAAGCGTTCCTGGGCCAGCTCGGAGTCAAGGACCGGCTGGTGGCGGTGGGCGGGCTGGGGTCGTACGACGACGACATCCGCCGCAAGGCCAAGGCCGGTGAGATCGGCCAAGTCGGCTACAACTGGCATTCGCCGCCGAACCTCGACGTATTACTGGTCGCCAAGCCCGACGTGTTTCTCATGCGCGTAAGCGACCCCGCGCACACGCCCGTGCTCGACCGCGCGCGATCGCTCGGATTGGCGGTGCTGCCGACGCTGGCCGAGGAAGAATCGAGCTATCTGGCGCGCGCCGAATGGATTCGCCTGTACGGCATCCTGACCGGCACCGAAGCCCGGGCCGAGCGGATCTTCGCCGAGGTGGAAGCGCGGGTGGCGGAACTGAAAACGCTGACCGCGAACCGGCCGAAGACCCGGGTGCTATGGGCCTATCCGAACGGCGCCGACCGATGGATCGCCACGGTTCGCGGCATCGAGGCCAGCTACATCGCCGATGCCGGGGGCATCAACCTGATGGCGCGCGCGGAAGCCTCGGGCCAGGATTCGGCCGACATCGTTTCGACCGAGACGATCTTGCCGCTGAGCAACCAGGCCGATGTCTGGCTGATCGGCGACATCCATGCGGTGCCGCCGCGGAATTCGACCATCGAGCCAGGCTTCCGCGCGTGGCGCGAGCAGCGCTTGTACGGCAACACCGGCCGCACGGCGGCGAGGGAAAACGCCTACGACTGGTACCAGACCGCTCTGGTGCGACCCGACTGGGTCTTGTCCGACTTCGTCAAGGCGTTGCATCCCGATCTGGTTGACGAGCCGTTCCGGTTCTTGAAGCCGCTGCCGCAGGGAAGCTACCAGTGAGCGCCGCGCCCTTGGCGATGCCGTCGCCCGCGCAGCGCCGCTCGCCGATGCCTTACTTCGCTGTGGCCACGTTGCTGATCGTCCTGGGGTTGGCGCTGATCGCGAGCCTGGCAGTGGGCCAGGTGGTGCTGTCGCCGCTGCAGGTCGTGCGGGGCTTGGCCGAGTTCGGTTCGGCCAGCAACGAATCGCGCATCGTCGTGGAATTGCGCCTGCCTCGCGTGCTGGCGGCGCTGGTCGGCGGTAGCGCGCTGGGTTTGGCCGGACTGTTGATGCAGACGTTGTTCCGCAATCCTCTTGCCGACACTTGGTCGCTCGGCTTGATGGCCGGCGGCCAGTTCGGCGCGGCGCTGGTGGTGGTGGCCGGCGCGGTCGTCGGCCCGGCGGCATTGGAGATGATCGCCGGGCTGGCCGGGGTGGGCATCGTCGCCGGCTCGGTCCTGGGCATGTCGGGCGTCGCCCTGTCGATGGTGTCGATGGCGCGCCGCGTCAGCACGGTTACCCTGCTCGTGCTGGGCCTGATGCTGGGCTTCCTGGCGCAGGGCCTGATCAGCGTGCTGTTGCACTTCACCAACCGGACCCAGTCTCGCGTCTTCTCCTCCTGGAACGATGCGACCTTCGCATCGATCGTCTGGCCGGATTTCGCGACCCTGCTGCCGCCGCTGTTGGTCGGGCTGGGCTTGGCGGTTTGGCTTGCCAAGCCGCTGACTGCGTTATTGCTCGGCGAAACCTATGCCGAAAGCCTTGGCGTCAACGTGCCGCGGCTGCGGCGCCTAGTGCTCGCGGCGACGATCCTGCTGGCCGCTCCGGTGACCGCGTTATGCGGACCGGTCGCGTTCATCGGCCTGATCACCCCGCATCTGGCGCGCGGGCTGATAGGTTCGGCGCGCATAGGCGCATTGATCCCGGCCACCCTGCTGCTGGGCGCGCTGCTCGCGCTCGTGGCCGACCTGGTGGTGCATCTGCCATGGAACCAGCACTTTCTGCATCTGAACGCGATCCTGGCCATTCTCGGCGCGCCGGTAGTGATTCTGCTCTTGCTCAACTCGCGCAGTCTGCGCGCCCAGGAGGCCTGAGGTGCTGAGCACCACCGAGTTGGGCATCGGCTATGGCCGCAAGACGCTGGCGAGGCTGCCGCCGACCAAGATCAAGGCCGGCGAGTTCGTCTGCCTGCTGGGCCGCAACGGGCAGGGCAAGTCGACCCTGCTGCGCACCTTGGGCGGGTTTCTGGCGCCGACCGCAGGCGAGGTGCGGTTGAACGGCGCGCCGGTGCGCGCGTTGCGCGGAGTCGCACGCGCCCACCGCATCGCCGTGGTGTTGACCGAACGTCCGCAGGTCGGCGCATTGGGCGTGCTGGATCTGGTCGAGATCGGCCGCCAGCCGTACACCGGCTGGGCCGGCGTGTTGACCGAGCACGACCGCAGCATCGCGGCCGATGCACTGGCCCAAGTCGGTGGCGCGCATCTGGCTTCGCGCACCGTCGACAGCCTCAGCGACGGAGAGCGCCAGCGTGTCATGATCGCGCGCGCCCTGGCCCAACAGCCCGACCTGATGCTGCTGGACGAGATCACCGCCTTCCTCGACCTGCCCAGCCGCGTCACGATCATCGACATGCTGCGCCGCATCGCCGCGGAGCAAGGCATGGCGATCGTGCTGTCGAGTCACGACCTGGAACTGTCGCTGCAAACGGCCGACCGGCTGTGGTTACTGCCGGGCCAGGGGCGCTTCGTCGATGGCACGCCGGAGGACGTCGCCCTGTCCGGGGCGATCGGCGAGGCGTTCGACCAGCAGAACATCGCCTTCTCGCTGCGCTCCGGCCGATTCGAAAGCGCGGTCGCTTCGAGCCGGACCGTCCAGGTCGAAGGCAGCGACCTGGCGACCGAATGGTTGATCCGTTCCCTGCGCCGGTGCGGTTACGGCGTGACGACCGATCCCGGCGAGGCGACTCATCGCATAGCCGCGTTGGCGGATGGGAGATGGATGGTCGACGGACGCCATCGAGCCGAGTCGATTGCGGGGGTATTGGAAGCGATTGCTGCGCCCCTTGCCCTTCAACCGAGCATATAAGTCGAGCGATGGCGTCTTCTGCTCGTCGAGCGCCGTCGACGACATCTAAGTCGGCTGCAGGGCTTCTCCTGCCGGCTATCGAAGTGTTCGTGTAGGCCGAGAACGCTACTTCCTGGCAAGGTATATGTTATGTTATAACATTGCATATAATGGGATGCCTGCGATGTATTCCGCTCGGTTTTTTGATGGCACAGCCGTATCGCTCTCGGGTTTGTGTCTGACCCACTGCATCGCCATGTCCCTACTAAGCGCCGTGCTACCGGGGATAGCTTCCTGGACTCAAGCAGCTTGGCTGCATTGGGCATTCGTTGCCTTCGCGATACCGACAACCGCGACAGCTCTTCTCCGCACCAGGCGAAACGGGACTCTCAGCAGCGGTGTAGCCATTGCCGCGATCCTGGGCTTGGCAGCTTTGGCGCTAGGAGCTTCGGAACTTCTTGGGGAGGCATCAGAAGTGCCCATCACAATCGCTGGGAGCTTCCTACTTGCTGGTGCCCATGTGGTGAACTGGCGTGCCCATCGACACTGATCGCAATTGGAGCCGATCGGGCCGATCAGATCTGCGCAAATGTAGAGTCCAAGCGACGATACACCCAATACCTGCGCATTAATGATAGGGGGATGGCATTGCGTGAAGTACTGATCGAGGTGCTTCAGCTCACCTAAGTAGGTTCGGTTGGGCCCGTGCTTCAAGCATTCCAAGTGCCCGAAGCTCGCCAGATCAAGGGTGCTGTCGACGATTATGTGTCAGGCCTATACGAGCAGGTAGCTGAGGGGCGCGCTGTGCCGGGCAAGGACGGCAAGGTTAGAGTCTTCGTGCTGGGACGTTACAAGAGGGATCAGGTTTTTGTGCCCAGCGACTGGCAGAAGCGCTTCGGCAGCAAGTTGACGATAGCCTTCCACATGATGCACGGGCCGAAAGGACTTGAGGCCGATTACGTCGTGTTGCCGCAGATGACGCGGCGGGACTTTCCGAACGAGCGTGGCGAAGACCCGGTATTAGCCCTCGCGATGCCCTCTGAAGACAAATTCCCGCTCGCTGAGGAGCGCCGCCTGTTCTACGTAGCGCTGACGCGGGCGCGGCGCTCCGTCGCGATGTTCACGGTCGAGAAGCAATTCTCGGTATTCCTCACCGAGCTCGTGGAGAACCAGCGGCTTGAAATCACTGGGGTCGACGGCGAGGTGGTGGAGATAAAGGCGTGCAGCAAGTGCAAACGCGGGGTCATGGTCGAAAAGAACGGGGCACGCGGGCCGTTTCTTTCCTGTTCGAACTTTCCTGCATGTACTGGCGCAGAGAGCATCGCCGTGCATCAGCTTTAAGCTGTGGGCGGTTAAAAATGTCAACGCTGAGTGGAGATAGACGCAAGAGATGTCGAAGACGCTAGAATGCGGCGTTTTCCAAAACGCAGGTGTTAATTCCGTGACTAAGCCGCTTCTTTGCGACATCAAACATTACGACATCAATGCTATCGGGGATCTGGTCCTCATCATGGCAAAAAACATAGAGCAATCTCTTATTGATGGTGGCGCAACACCAGGCGATGACTACACGATCCGGGACCTATACAACTGGGCGATGCCGTTCGCTCTTGATTTGTCTAGGAAGAACGACAGGCTTACCTACGTGTCTAACTTCTAGCTCCGTCGTGTCAAACCTGTCGTGAAGGTGCTTGTACCGAGAGAGGGCCTAGTGGTTGATCGAGGTCCAGGAAACTGAGCGGGGCTGTGGCTCGACACCTCAGCGCAACCTCAGCCTAGGGGCGTCCGGAAAAGTTGGTGATCGGCACGGATCACCCCTTCCGACCGTATCGACCACGCGCGTATGCCATCTTCTTTAGGGGACCGACCAACGATCACCGCGACCGGCAAAGGCAGGTCGATGGGATTGCGCGCCGCCAGTGTGCGAAAGCTGACCAGATCCGTTGCGGAGAGTTCGGGCACGCGCTGGGGGTGCGTGTGCCAGTAGCCTATCAATCGCAAGCCCTTCGCGTTGGCGACCTTGATCTCAGCTTGTCCCCGTTGCTCATCGATCACCTACTCAAACATTCCGGCTCGGTCGGCAGGGTGCGCAGGGGAGGCTGACGCCAGCATCAGGCCGCGGGAATCGTGCGGGTCAACGAAGAGTAGACCGCCACGCTCCTTTTGAAGAAAGCGTTGGCGATGGGTGTCGAAAACGAAAGCCACGGATGGGGGCACGATCAATTCGACGTCCAGCGTCGGCCAATGCCACAGCCACCCCTCAATCATTGTTATTGGGCCAGTCTCGAAAGCATTCCATAAAGTCTTGCCCTTCTGGCAGAGGGGGCCATGGTATGTGCCCTTTAGCTCTTCCAACTGATCCAAGCTTCCAACGCTGAAATGCCATGTTGGCTTTGTCGGCGGGTTCGCCAAAGCCTTGAGTGCGCGAGCGCTGATCATGTTCACGATGCGGCCCAAGGCAGCGCCAGCGCCAGGAATATAACTCTGGCCGCATGCGGGCACTGCGAAAAAAGCCCTGTGCATGGCTGACGACACACGGCTTGGTCGATCACGACTCATTTACTACCGAGTTGTCGGCGCTGCTGTGATCCACCTCGCTATTTGAAGTTTCGTGAGTGGGCGGCCGTTTCTTCCGCAAAAGCACTCGCGGTGGCCTCGATGGCTGATGCGGTGGCGATCGAGATTTCCAGATCGACACGCAGACCTGCCGCCCGATCGCGGCGTCGGACGATGGCATTCGCCAGTCGGGCCACGTCGCCGGCGACCTGCTGGCGATCGTTGTGCCCGGTGATCTCGATCTCGTCCGCTTGTATCGCGGACTGCCGCCGCCACCGAGATCGGCGTGGCCATCAGCGACCTGCACGACGGCTATACTCGGCTAGCGGGGGGCGCATGCGACGGAGCGAGTAGGAGTGAAGAAGAACATGGGGCTTCGGATCGCCCGCATCCATGCCGGTTTGCTGGCTTGGCTTGTTCCCGCGGCGATGGCCCTTGCGGGCAAACCGATCAGCTTCCCTGATGCGGCGACGCGCATTGAGGATCATCCGCAGCTCGAAGTCCGCGAGGCGTTGCATCAGGGCGCACAGGCGATGCGCGATGGCGCCCGCGCGCTACGCTATCCCAACATTGGCGTTGCCGCGACCTATGCGCGGATATCCGATCCGATAGAACTCGACCTCGGCTTGCTCAATCTGATATTGCACGATCTCGACCCGAGATTGCCGAAGATCCCGAACCCCGTGCTCCAGCCGGACACGTTTGGCATTGCGATGGCGACGATCACTTGGCCCATATTCACCGGCGGGCGAATCAGTGCGGCGAACGAAGCCAGCAAGGCCGGTATCATCGTAACCGAGGCCGCACGCGACGAGACCCGCGATGCTTTGTTGCTTGATCTTGTCGCACGCTATCACGGCGTCGGTGTCGCCATGCAAGCCTTGGCCGTCGAAGAAGGTGTGGTTGCCAGCCTGCGTGAACACCTGCGCCATGCGAACTCGCTCGAAGCGAACGGGCAGATCGCGGCGCTCGATCGCATGCGGGTCGAGGTCGCGCTCGCCCAGGCCGAGACATCCCGGCAGCAACGCCTCCATGCGCTGGAAATTGCCAAGGCCGGACTCGCCAGCCTGTTGAGCTTGGAGGACGACGTTGATCCGGTGACGCAACTCGGTACGCCGCCGCGCGTCGAGGCACTGAGTTCTTATCAAAGCGAGGCATTGCAGACAAACCCTGTGCTGCGTCAGATCGCCGCCGCCGCCGAACAGGCCGAACAGGGCGTACGCGCGGCGCACGGGGAATATTGGCCGACGGTTGCGCTTGTCGGCGGCTACGAACTCGAAAGTTATCATTTGCCCGAGTTGGTGCCGGAATGGACGGTCGGGGTCACCGTGGCCATGCCGTTGTTCGACGGCGGAGCACGTCGTTCCAGGTTATCGATGGCGAAGTCGAAGCTGCTGGAGGCACAAGCTCTGCATCGCGACGGCAGGAACAAGATCAGACTGATAATCCAGCAGCGCTACCTCGATTGCGAGGATGCCATCCGCCGTGTCGACGTCGCCACGCGCACGGTTGCGCTCGCGCGCGAAAGCCTGCGCATGCAGCGGATCGCATTCGCGGAGGGTGAGACCCGCAGCATCGACGTCGTCGATGCCGAGAACGCGTTAGCGACCGCCCGCCTCGGCCGACTTGCCGCGCGTTACGATCACGCATTGGCTTGGGCCACGCTGATGCTCGCGAGCGGGCATCGCGACGAAGTCGTACGCGTTTTCTCGCAGGATTACTCGGAGGCCGATTCCAATGCGTACTGATGCGCGTCGCCGCGATAAATGCATGCCAAGCGCTAAGGTGCCGGCACGGCCCGCCATCGCCCCATGGCTGATTGCTCTGTTGGTCCTGGCCGGCTGCCAGAAGGAGCCTGTGATCGAAGGGCGGGTCGAATTCCGCGAGCTCAACCTTGCGGCCAAATACCCGGGGCGTTTGCTCAAATTACACGTCGATGAAGGCCAGCACGTCGATGCCGGTGCGCTGATTGCCGAGATCGTCAGCCCCGAAGCTCAGGCCAAACGCCAACAGGCTGACGCACTTGTGGCTGGTGCTGAAGCCCAACAGGTCAAGGCCGACGAAGGAGCGCGCAAACAGGAATTATCGGTTGCGGCGGCTGGCGTCGCCACTGCCCGCGCACAGGCCGAGCTGATGCGAACCACCGAGGGGCGCATGCAACGATTGTTCAAGGAGGGTGTCGTGCCGCACCAGCGTCTGGATGAGGCGATCGCGTTGCGTCGCTCGGCTGATGCAGCGCTTGAAGCGGCCCGGGCGACGCTCTCGCTGATCCAAGAAGGCTTGCGCAAAGAGGACAAGGACACTGCGGCCGCGTTTACCGCGGGAGCGAAGGGCTTGCGCCAGGAAGTCGAAGCCGCACTCGATGAGACGCACATCCGCGCGCCCGCTTCGGGTCAAATAGTCGATGTCTTCATTCACGAGGGCGAGATCGTCGCGGCAGGATTTCCGGTTGCTGTCCTTGCAGTAAGCGACGCACCGTGGGTTAGTTTCAACGTACGGGAGGACCAGTTGACCGGACTCAAGGTAGGGCAGCGTTTGACCGCACGGATTCCGGCCATCGGCGAAGACGACCGGGTCGATTTCGTGGTCGAGCGCATTTCGGTGCTTGGCGACTACGCCACTTGGCGTTCGACGCGCGATTTGGGCAGTTACGATCTACACAGTTTCGAGGTGCGTGCGCGCCCGGCCAAACCGGTAACCGGATTGCGTGCCGGCATGAGCGTGCTCGTGCCGCTCGCGCAGTTGCAGGCGGCGAGGTGATCGTGTGACGGACGGCTCGCCGTCGTGGCGGGTTGCGCGTCGCGAGTTCGCGCTCTGGCGGGCCGATCGCGTGACTTTCTGGCTGATTTCCGGCCTCCCGCTGCTGGCTTGCGTGCTGCTGCTTGCAATATTCCAGCGACGTACTGCGCACGACCTTCCGGTCGCGGTGATCGACCGCGACCACAGCGAGATTTCACGGGAACTGGTCGGTCAACTCGATGCCGCGGCTGGTCTTCGGGTCATGCTGCATCCGGACTCCCTCGATGAGGCGCAGAGCGCGGTCGAGCGCGGGCATGTTTACGCTGTCATCGAGATTCCGCGGGGTTTCGAGCGCGACGTGTTTCGTGGGCGCCGCCCGCAGGTCGGATTGCTGCTGAACCAGCAATCGTTGAGCGCGGCCAACACCATTGCGCGCGATGTGCAGGAGGTCGTGTTGACCGCGGCAGGACGGCAATCGGCCGTGTTGCGCATGGCCGGCGGTCTGCCCATGCGGGCCGCGGCCGCGGCCGCACAGCCACTGCGCGTCGAAACCCGTCCCTTGTTCAATCCCGGCATCGACTATGGCGCTTATCTCGGCATCGCTTTGCTTGTGGGTACCCTGCATTGCTTTGTCTTCCTGCATGGCGCGCGCACGGTCGCAGCCGAGCGTGGAGATGGGCGGCGCGCATGGTCGCAAGCGGCCCGCGGGCGTCCGTGGACCGCCCTTCTGGGCAAGCTTGTGCCGGCTTGGCTTTGGTGGTTCGTATTCGGCCTGGGAATACTGTACGGCGCCTATTCCTGGCTTGGCTTGCCATGGATGTCGGCGCCTTGGCTGTTGATCGCCGGCTGGGGTGTGCTGGTCGCCGGCTACCTCGCATTCGGCGCCTTGTTGTCGAGCCTGCTGCAGGCGCATCTGGCGTACTCCGGTGTCAGCGTGCTGTCTGCGCCGGCGCTCGCGTTCTCGGGCGTCACGTTTCCACTTGCGGCAATGCCATTGCTGCCCCGGCTGTATGGGGAATGCCTGCCGTTAACCTGGTTCCTCCGGCTACAGACGCAACTCGTGACCGAGCGCATCGATGCACGGTTTGCCTGGCCGACGTTCGCGTACCTGCTGGTGCTTGCCATCGTGCTGGTGCTTGCCGCTGCGTTCTCGCATGCGTTAGCATGGCGGAAAAGGGCGTCTGCGTGAAGTCGTTCCTGGCCGGCATCCGTTTCGAGATCGATGCCCTGCGCCGGACGACGGGTGCCGTCGTGATCCTGGCCGGCGCTTCGCTGTTTTACGGACTCATCTATCCCGCGCCGTACTCGTCACAGGTCTATCGCGAACTGCCGGTCTACGCGCTGGACCGCGACGACAGCGCGCTATCGCGCAAACTTCTCAGCCGCATCGACGCAAGCGAACAACTCCACATCGCCGATAGGTCGGCTGACCCGCGTTCGGCGAAACAAGCGCTGGAGCGCGGCGATGTATTGGGCATCGTCGAGATGCCAGCCGGACTCCAGCGCCAGGCATTGCGTGGCGAATCGCCCGTGGTTGTCGTGTATGCGAATGCGGGCTATCTGCTCGCCTACAGTGAAGTCGCCACCGCGGCGACCATGGCGGTGCTCGAAACCGGCGCTGAACTCGGCGTAGGCGCAGAGGCGATGCGCACGGGCGTGCCGGGCCGGGCCATCGCCGATCAGGCGCCGCTGGGCATCCAGGTTGCGCGTCTGTATGACCCGGGCGGCGGTTACGCAAGCTTCGTGGTGCCGGCAGTGATTGTGGTGATCCTGCAACAGACGATGCTGATCGGTCTGGGCATGCTGTGCGAGGCGCGGCGTAAGGGGCTACCGGCTCCACGCGGCGCGCTTGCACGGATCGGCTGGATATTTGGTCGCGCGACACCTTGGGTCGTGCTGTACCTGGGCCAGTTCGTGTTGATCGTATCGGGCATCTTCGCGTTCTACGACCTGCCGGTCGCAGGTGCATTGTGGTGTGTAGCGCTGTTCATGATGCTGTTTCTGTTCGCCTCGGCGATGTTCGGCATGTTGCTTGCGCAATGCTTCAGGCGCAGCGACGACGTGATTCCGTTGCTACTGTTCACCTCGCTGCCCATCGTGTTCCTGTCCGGGTTTTCCTGGCCGACCCAGCTGATGCCGATGCCGCTGCAATGGCTGGCGCGTATCTTTCCGAGCACGTCGGGTGTCGAGGGCTTCGTGCGCTTGAAACAGATGGGCGCACGGCTCGGCGATGTCCTGCCACAAATGCTCAACTTGTTTGTGCTGACCATCGTGTGCGCCACCACGCTGGTGTGGCTGTCGCGGCGGGATGTCGGTCAGGACGGAGGCGACGCCGCCCTGCCGCCGAATCCGGGCTCCAATGGAACCTCAGCTCAGCGCAACCACCGCCGGCCCGAGGATCGTCAGTAGAATGTTGCCGATCGCATAAGGCACCGTGAAGCCCAGGGCGGGCACCGGACTTTCCGCTGCGTCGCTCGCCGCAAGCATGGCGGCATCCTGGGTTTGCGCGCCGGCCAACGCTCCAAAGAGCACCGCAGGATTGATGCGCAACAGGAAATGACCGACGCATAGTCCGGCGATTTGCGGAACCAGCGTCACCAGCAAGCCCGCGACAAGGATGGTGACGCCATCCGCTGCAAGCGCGGCCATGGCTTGCGGCCCGGCGGTCAGGCCGACCAAGGCGCAGAAGGTGGCAAGGCCCAGGTCCCACATGATCTGTGTAGCTGCAACCGGCACGTTGGCCCGGTCCGGGTGGCGCGCATGCCATCCGCCGAACAGCAACCCCGCCATCAGCGCGCCGCCGCCTGCGGCAAGCGTGATGGGCAGCCCACCAATGGTGATGGTGATCAGGCCGATCAGGACGCCGGACAGCAGCCCGGCTGCTACGAAAGCGATATCAGCGCGGTCGCTTTTCTTCCGCGGCATGCCAATGGCTGGCAAGGCCGTATCCAGGCGTTCGGCCGGTCCGGCAAGCGTCAGCACATCGCCGGGAAGCAGAACCGTTCGCGCGGTGACGGGAATGTCATGCGCCTGGCGCTGGATCCCGCGCAGGAAGACGCCATGCCCTGCTGCGCCGAGCTTATGCGCGGCCTCCCGCAAGGTGATTCCGGTCAGGGACGGGTGGATGACGGCATCCACGCTGGGTCCCAGAAGATCATTGACCAGTGTCTCTGCCAGCATTTCCTCGCCGATATGCGGGGCAGCCTTCACGATGGCCGACTGATAGCCCGCGATGGCGATGAGATCCCCGCGCTGCAGTTCGAGATCGGGAGATGGCGCAAGCGCGGCGCCTGCCCGACGCACCTGCTCGATGGCCGCCAACCCCGTCAAGGTGGCATCCACCTCGGCGACGGTCTTGCCCTGGGCCGCGCCGACGCGAAACACCCGCGCCACCAGCGAGCGATAGTCCAGCAGCGGGTCGTCCGTGGCGGATGCATCCTCCTGTTCGGTTTCGTGTTCCCGCGCCGCGGCCTTGAGATTGACGCCGATCAGCCGCGGCCCGATCTGCGAACAGAACAAGACGACGCCAAGCGTTCCGAAGGTGTAGGTAAGCGCGAAGGCGACCGCCGCCTGACTTTGTACCTGCTGGAGGACATTGCTGGAAATGCCGGAACCGCCGAGTGCGCCGTAAGCGGTTCCAAGCATTGCCGCCTGCGTGAGGGCGCCCGCGGTCAGGCCGATGACATCCCCCTGTCCAAGGTGGAAGAGATGGCCGACCGTCACCGCCGTGACAAGTCCCGTCAGCGCCACGACCACCGCGAGCAGTGCCAGCGGCAAGCTGGCCCGCCCCAGCGAAGCGAAGAACTGCGGCCCGCTCTGGAAACCCACTGCAAACACGAATAGCAGGAAGGCGATCGATTTCAGCGTGGGTGAAATCTCCGGCGCGGCGGTGCCGACCATCGCTCCGATTATCGTTCCCACGATCAGGGTTCCGGCGGCATTGCCGAAGGAGAAACCGCCGGCCTTGACGCGGCCGAGCAACACGCCCAGCACGACCGTCAGGAACAGCAACGCCTCGGGCGAGGCGATGACCGGATGGAGCATTTCCAGCATGGATGGACTCCGGTTGCAGGTTGCCGCCCCTGTCACTGCTGTCGCCGCGGCGAAGCCGAGCGCCCGGCGCGACGGCAGGGCCCTGTCAGGACAGGATCATCGCCACGTAGCCGCCGATCAGGGCCAGTACCGTGGTCAGCGCATAGGCCAGTGGAAACGGCACTGCGGCCACCGTGCTCCTGGACTCGTCGGAGATCGCATTGAGTCCCGGCGTGAAATTACGCGCGCCGGCACAGGCGCCAGCGCAGAACACCGAGTTCAAGTCGAAGAACTTGCGTCCGACCACATAGGCGACCACGACCGGAAGCAGTGATGCGGTGGTGCCGATCAGGGCAACCCAGAGCACGGTGGTGCCCTGGAACGAGGCGATGATCTTCGGGCCTACGTTGGCGGCCAACACGGCGACGAACAGGTTGAGGCCGATATCCTGCAGGAAACTGCGCGCGCCTTCATCGACCGGGCCGCCGAATTCGGGATTGCGGCTGCGGAAGTAGCTGACGAAGATGCCGGCCAGCATGCAGCCGGCCGAGGTGCCCAGCGCGAACGGAATGCCGGCGACGGTAACGCTGACGATGCCGACGAGATAGCCGACCAGCATGCCGAGCGCGAGATAGGTCACCTCGGTGGTGGCCGAGTTCAGGATCGCCTTGCCACCGACCGCCTTGGCGACATGCTGGATCGCCCTGTCCGGACCCGACAGGCGCACCACGTCACCGAACCGGACATCGGTGTTGGGGCCAACCGGGACCTCGTGGCCAGCGCGGAACATCGCCACCAGCTGCACGCCATAACCGATGATCGAGCGGCCAAGCTCGTCGAGGGTCTTGCCCGCAATCTCGTGCGAGCCGATGCGGATGTCGGACACTTCGATGGGAATCTCGCGCGCCAGGGCATCATCGACTTCCAGGCCGATGCGCTCGCCTTCCTCAAAGATCAGTTCGTGGACGTTGGCGCGGACGGTGACGATGTCGCCCTTGCGGATCTCGGGATTGCTCTGGATGTCCAGCACCTGGCCGTCGCGGATGATCCGCAGGATCGGCGCCCGTGGGTATTTCCTGAAAAAATCCTCGATGTGCTGGCCTGCGATCGCGTCGTGCTCGACGCGGTAGGCGCGCAGGTCGTAGGGCGAGAAGCCCAGCGTCAACGCGCTTGGGGAGCCGGGGAGGGCGTGGGTCGCGCCACCGCTGAACACCTGCTCGGCGACCTTCGCGTCCGCGACCGGATCGTGCCCGGACAATTTGGGCAGGTAGCGGATCAACAAGATCGTCAACACGCTCGACAGGATATAGCTGATCGCATAGCCGGCCGCCATGTTGGCGCCGATCTGATCGACCGACACCCCCGTCGGTGGCTGGAACGCGCCGCTCTGCACCGCACTCTGCGCCGCGCCCATCACCGCGGTGATGGTGTAGCTGCCCGAGATCATGCCGGCGGCGAAGCCTGGCTCCAGGCCAAGCAGTTTTGCGCCGCCCAAACAGATGATCCAGTTCAAACCCCAGACGATGACGCTGATTGCGACGATCGCGAGCCCACCTGAGCGCAGCCCGGCGAAGAACTGCGGCCCGACGCGCAGGCCGAGCGCGTACATGAACAGCAACAGGAACAGCGACGAGACGATGCCGGGAATCGAGTAGGTGAGGTCGAACGCCAGCTTGGCCACAATCGATAGAGCGACGCCCGCCAGCAGTGTGCCCGCCGTCGAGCCGAGGGAAATGCCGGCCAGCGACACGCGTCCGAGCGGATAGCCGATGGCCAGCGCAAGCAGCAGGAAGACGATGGGCTGGTTGCCGAGCAGGGCGAAGAAACCGTGGACGCCGCTTTCGGCAACGGGTTCGAAAAACTCGAACACGTTGCCGGCCGCCGATTCCAGTGTTGTGACTGCGTTCAATTCGACGTCTCCGGTGGGTGCGGGGCCAAGTCGTCCATCAGCACTTGCTGGGGGTGGATACCTCGTGACCGTGCAGTTCCGGCGGAGTTGAGGTACCGCCATGCTCCTTCAGCCAGTCGCAGACATGCACGATGTCCTTGGCCAAACCGCAGATGACATTGTGGTTGAGGTGCGGGCGGACAACGATGCGCAGGCTGTTCACGTTCTCCGCATTCGGCGGCATCGAGTAGGCCGACAGCACCCAGCCGCGCTCGCGGACTTTCGACGAGACGTCGAATTCATTGAAGTTATTGAACTCGGCCTTCAGCGTCAGCGCGACCACCGGAATGCGTTGGGTCTGGTTCATGATTTCGAAATAACCGCTGGCGACGAGCAGGTCGCGAAGGTGCTTGGCGTTCTCGACGGTGCGCTGCATGATCGCCTTGTAGCCGTCGAAGCCTAGCCGGATAAAGAGGTAGTACTGGTAGGCGATCTGAGCTGCATTACGGGAGAAGTTCAACGTCGCCGTCGGCATCTCGCCGCCGAGATAGTTCACGTAAAACACCAGGTCCTTGTTGAAGACCTTGTTGTCCCGGAACACGATCCAGCCCAGGCCCGGCGGAACCAATCCGAACTTGTGCCCGGAAGCATTGATCGACTGCACGCGCGGCAGGCGGAAGTCCCACTCGTAATCGGGATAGAGGAACGGGTTCACGAAACCGCCGGATGCGCCGTCGATGTGCATGGGAACGGAATGTCCGGTGCGTTTTTCGTACTCGTCCAGCCAGGCGTGGATTTCCTGAATGTCGTCGTCCTCGCCGGTGAAGGTCTGCCCCGCGATCGCGACAACGGCGATCGTGTTCTCGTCGACCAACTCCTCCAGGTGCTCGACCGTGAGGCGGTAGTTGCCGGGCTTGAGCGGCGCGATCCTCGGCTCGACGTCGAAATAGCGCATGAACTTCTTCCACACGATCTGTACGTTGCCACCGGTAACCAGATTCGGGCGCGAGCCGTCCTGGCCAGCCCGTTCGCGTGCCTGCCGCCAGTTCCACTTGTGTGCGAGGCCGGCCAGCATGCAGGCCTCGGACGAGCCGACCGTCGCCGTGCCATACGGCTCGACGTCCTTGGGGCCGTTCCACAGTTCGTGGAGCCAGCGCACCATCCGACTTTCCATCGCGAAAAGCTGCGGATACATATCGTGATCGATGTAGTTCTTCAGGAAATGCCGCTCCGCCACCTTCAGCGCTTCCGGCTCGGTGAACGTCGTGACGAACGAAGACAGGTTCATCACCGGCTGGGAGTCCGTCCAGGCCTCCGAGTTGACGATCGACTCGGCGGCGAAGGCCGAAATGCTCTTGCGCGGAAAGCGATCTTCCGGGATCTGCTCATTGAATTCATCGAAGAACAGGTCGAATGGCGAACGATGTGTCATGGATCAGTTCCTCGATTGGGTTCCAGTGTCGAACAAGCCGCTGCCGAACAGTTCCTGCGCAATCATTTCAATGGCCTTCTGTGCCTTGACCGAGTTGCCGGCGGCATCGAGTGGCGGGGCGAACGCGGCGATCGCCAGCTTGCCCGGGGCCACCGCGACGATGCCGCCGCCGACCCCGGATTTCGCTGGCAACCCGACATTCCACGACCAGGTGCCGGATGTCTCGTACAGGCCGGTGGTGAGCATCGCGGCCATGGTTTTCTCGGCCGCTATCGCGCCGACGACCTTCTTGCCGGTGACGGGATTGGTGCCGCCGTTGGCGAAGGTCGCGCCCATCGTCGCCAGGGTATTGGCCGTCACTTGGATCGAGCACTGGCGCGTGTACACATCCAAGGCGACTTCAGGATCGCCATTGAGTGTGCCGTAGCCTTTCAGCAGGTGTGCGATCGCGCGGTTGTGTTCGCTGCTGCCGGCCTCGGATTTATAGACAGTGAAGTCCATTTTGAGCTTTTGGCCGGCGTAATCGCTCATCAGTTTCTGGATCGCCTGCCAACGCCCAGTGGCCTCAGCCGGTTCGATCCAGCTGACAATAGCGATTGCGCCAGCATTGACGAGCGGATTCATGGCTGGCGTGGTTGTCGTATGGTTTTCGAGTGCGACGATCGAGTTGAAAGGTAGGCCAGTCTGGTTCGCGCCGATTTTGTCCCGGACCCAATCCGGGCCCCTATGGTCGATAACCTTGGCTGCCGCGAACGGCTTGGAAACAGACTCGATCGCGAAAGGATGGTCGGCATCGCCGATTGCGTAACGCTTGCCGTCAGCGGTGACCACAGCGATTCCGAACAGCTCGGCCGGAACCTTGGCCAATGCGGGAATGTAGTCCGCCTCCTTACCATCGGTGATGGTGCGCGCGGCGGCGTAGGCGCGATCGACTGCCGCTTTGATTTCAGCCTCGGGCGGGATCGCGGCTGCAGTCGCGACAATCGGCATCAGCAGGGCCAGCGCGGCGGCATGAGCGAGCCATTGGCCGGCGCGGGGAGGACGACGTTGCGTGCTCGTGGGGGATCCCATGACCTAATCCTTGTTTGAGAAACTGTATTTGACGGTGAGCTGCAGGCGGCGGTCGCTGCTGCTGGCGCCGTCATGGTCGGTACGCCGTCCCCATAGGTATTCGGCGCCGATGAGGAATGCGGCGCTGGGACGGTTGATCAGGTTGACCGACGCATATTCGCCCTTGTGATAGGCGTCGGCGGTCTGGTTGTTGGTGTTGTCGACCTGGACGAACGAGTAACCGAGCGAGGAGCTCCAGTGTTGGTTCCACCAGCGGTCGTAGTAGAGAACCCCGGCCCAGAGCGGCAGAGCGACGGCGTCCGGAATTACGCCTGGCGGACTGTCGTCCGGAACTAGGTCGACGCCACCATCGTTCATGTAGTTGGCGATACCCCTGCCGCCAAGCGCGGACATGACGAGACGGTCCCTTTCCGCGAAACTCATGGTGGACGTCAAGGACAGGCCATATGCGGTGGCATTGCCGCGTGGCTCGTTGCCCGGTGTGCCTGCGGTTTCGAAGCCGATCCTGCGCAGCAGTCCGGAGGCCTGAAAATGGCCCCAACTCCGGTTCATGCGGAACTGTGCACTGACATCGGGATATCGGTTGCGGCCCTGCGCATGCTCGCCAAAGTCCGGGAACTGACGGCCGAACCGGCCGGTATCGATTGAATCGGTGGCGTCTTCGATTGCGAAGGCAAGGCTGTTCCGACCGCTGAATGGAGTCCAGCGGAACTGCACGGTGCGGAACAGCGCCAAGCCCGTGGGGCCCCAGTAGTCGAGCACGTTCGGAAATACGTCGCCGTCCACGAACAGGCTGTTGGTCTGACCCGCCAGGAACGGTCCGAGTTGGCCGTAGGCATGGCGCAGGCGTAACGTAGTCTGGCCCGCGTTCTGGCCGACACCAAACATATCCGCCTCAAGGTTGACGAAGGCATCGCCGTATTCGGTCGTCCGCGTCGCCTTCACGCCGAGCCGGCTCTGCCGCACTCCAGCGGTGAAGCGGCCGCGGCCGCCGTACAGACCTTCGGTGGTCGGGATCACCGAAGGTCGCAAGGTGTCTTCCCAATCCGGGTGGACCCGGTCGAAATCCTGTATCGCATCGATCTGGGCAAAGCCGTAGAGTTCGATGTTGGTACCAAGATGGGATTCGTCGGCCTGGGCGGTGACCGGTGCCGGGGCAGCGGGTACCGCCGGCGCTGCCCGGTTTTCATGGGGCGATTCAAGCTTTTCCAGACGCGACTCGAGCGCCGACAGGCGTTGCCTGAGCGTCTCCATTTCCGCCTTCAGTGCTGCGCGCGAATCGGGTTGGAGGACTTCCTGCCCGATGGCAGGTATCGCGATTCCGAAAAGGACCAGACCCAGTGTGGTTCCAACACTGCCATTCATGGCATTTCTCCCTGCGCTGTACTTACGCGGTCAACGGTCCTTCACACAAGCGCACGGCGGCAAGACCGGTTGCCATGCGCTTGTCGAGCGAAAATGATCTGGCCATTGCGACGACCGTGACGACCGTGACGACTCGCACGGTGGCCATGAAGGCGGTGGTCACAGCGGATTTCACCGTTTCGATCGTGATCTGCTTTCCCGAATCGGCCAGAAACGCTTTGACTTTCCCCCAGCAGGTTTCGTCGCCAACCGGCTCGATGAAGTCGTGCACTGCCCGGGTCAAGCGCGTCGACATGACCGCAGTCGGAACTTCGACGGCACGGTCCGGGTCATTTACAAGGCAACCATCCGCCAAGCCTTCGTTGATGAGCACAAACCGGTGACAGCGCAACTCATCTTGCGAGTACCCGTCGATGAGGCGATGCGGGATGCGCAACTCCACGGCCAGCAACACTTTGCGAATAAACTCCATGTTTCGGCGCATCGTGACTCCGTCTAGTGGTTGAGCGGGTGCGGTCGCGCATCTGTTGATGCGTCGCTTCCGGCGTCTCCATCGCATCGAGAGGCTCAGAACATTCCTTTGGACACGGCAGATGTGGGGCGGCCACCATCGATTCATATCGCCTTGCGCATCAGCAGGACTGCACGGCATCAACGATACTCAGGCCGAATAGGCGAAACCCGCACGTTGATCACCTTTCCCTTAGGCCGAGCGGAATGCACGCGTGCCCGGCATTTATCGCGCCCGGACTCAGGCGACGCTTACGAAGCCGATGGCCGGCCGCGGATGTCCAAGCGATCTTGGTCTTGATAGAAGCGCCCTGCCAGACCGATGCTTTGTGCAGGAAGGGCTTCCGGAGATATGCGCACAGCCTTTTGACTGGCAAAGCTATCGCGATTTTATGTTTGGTCCCGAAACGTACTCGGCCAAGTACCGAATGGCGGCTGCCGACCGGAGCTGCGGATGTTGGGCGGATCCGGACATAACGATATTTGGTGGGGAGCCGGAGCAAATGTCTGTTCTCTCGCGGCTTTGGGTGGGCCAGATCATCTTCTGGCTCACATGCGGCAAGAGTTCTTGCTGGGCGATGTGGCCGGTTACAGCGATATGGATCTTTTTTTCCAAGGGCTTTTGTTCCCGGATCGGCGGAAACGGAAGTCTGCGTAGGGCCGGCCATGCCGGAGCGTTGATGAGTCGAAGACGCGGTGCGACGTTCGAAGTTTTCCCGAGGCAATCAGCTCATGACCACCAGGAACGCTATGGCAGCAGCTGCCCGCACATCCTCCCATCGAACAGGGAGCTTGCCGCGCGGCGACCCGGCGCGGGGCATCCGCACATCCGCATGCACTTTCGTCGAACGATCTGCTTCACCGGTCGAAAACCCGCGTCGACATTCGGCGAATATCGCCCTTGCTATGACAAACGCGAGAACAACGGCCATGCGGCCCGCGCTGCGGTTGTTCGACTTGACGGTTTACGACCGACAAGAAACCTGGGAGGACTCGCCTAGCGGGTGGCTCAATGAGGGGGCGTCAGGCTCTTGGTGGCGACGCGATGGCCGACCCGTGGACGCTTGCAGTTCGACGTCAGCCCTGCGTCGACGCCGCTTCTCAAGCACGAACGCCCCGCGGTGCGGAGCGTTCGCGTCATGGCCGGAGAACCTAAACGGATTTCAGCCGAACACGCTATTCCAAAGGCTTTTGACGCCCTCGTAGGCTTTTTCAGCCAGACCGCTGCCGGCCAGATGCCGAGTCAGCCAACCACCATGATGTCAGCTCGAATTAGTTCGAAACGATGGATCGGGCACGCCGGCCAAGTGTCCACGAAATCCTGGTAACTCAAGTGCGAAATTTGTATGGAAATCGTAGATGAGCTTAGCTGTCGGCGGATTGCTGCGGTTGCTTATCGTGGATGACGTCCTCCGCATGCCATGCCCGACATAAACTGGAAAATTCGGCCTGTGCGACGTGGCTTTAGGTTTGTTCAGTTGATTCACAGACCGTGCTTCGTCGGTTTTTTTCGCGAATCCGTCACGCGCGCGCAATCCACAATGTCGAGCCGGAAATCTCTGGGCAGCAGTCCGCAAAGTAGGTGTTCCATTCGTCCGGCACACACAGGGGCAGGTCGTAAGTGAAGTTGCCATTATCCAGCGCGCTGTTCGCGTTCGCGCGACCCACCGTCATCCGCTACACCGTCGTTATGGCTCGATTGGCTCATTTCGCCATCGCTGCCACCCCTGGCTTTGCGATCTTGTCTTGGGTGCAGGCCGAACCATCTGCGCAGATTGCCCATTATCTGGCCTTGTCGCTGATCGCGGGACTGCTGTGCGTATTAGTGTTCAACACGTTCGACATGTACGGCCGCGACATGTTCAGCAATCTGCTGCTGATCCGACGGACCTTCTTCGCGTGGTCGGCCACGTTTGGCATGCTGATGATGTTGCATCAGTCATCGCCGTTCATCTTGCCGAATCCGCCCAGAGTCCTGGTGCCGTGGTATTTGCTGAGTTTTGGCTTGTTCGTGCTCAGCCGGCTGGTCATGCTGTCGTTCTTCCGGCGCCGGATCCGCGCCGGACATTTCATCCAGCGCTCGGTGATTCTGGGCATGACCGACAATGCGCTGCGTCTGGCCGAGCAGATTCATCACCATGCCGACGTGATATCTGGCCTAATCGGCTATATCGACGATCGGCGCTCGCATCGTTTGCACGAAGCGCCACCGATCGCCTTGCCGCACTTGGGCGATATCGGCACGCTGGAGCAATTGATTCGCGACGGCTGCGTCGATCAGGTTTTGGTCGCGCTTCCAGCGCAGGCTCAGGACCGCAACGAAGCACTTGCGCAGCGGCTGCGCCGTTTGCCGGTGCAAGTTCTGCTGATCCCCGACATGAACACGTTCCATTTCGCTCATCGTCGCATGGTGCCGATGGGCGGCGTGCCGATGTTTGTGGTCGCCGCGCCACCGTTACAGGGGTGGGCTCCTTTATATAAGCGTTGCGAAGACATCGTGCTGGCCGGGCTGGCTTTGTTGGCATTGTCGCCATTGATGCTGCTGATCGCGCTGGCGGTGAAGCTGGAATCGCGCGGTCCAGTGTTGTTCCGGCAGAAGCGCTATGGTTACAACCAGCGGCTGATCGAGGTCTATAAGTTCCGTTCGATGTACCACCACCTGCGCGACGAACATGCCAGCCGGCAGACCGGCCGCGACGACCCGCGCGTCACCCGACTCGGCCGTTTTATCCGCAAGACCAGCTTGGATGAATTGCCGCAGCTGTTCAATGTGCTCGGCGGTAGCATGTCGATGGTCGGCCCGCGTCCGCACGCCACCGCGACCAAGGCCGCCAACGTGTTATTCGAAGACGCTGTCGAAGAGTACGTGGCGCGTCATCGGGTCAAGCCCGGCATCACAGGGTTGGCCCAGGTCAACGGTTACCGCGGCGAGACTGACACCATCGAGAAGATCCAGAAGCGCGTTGAGTACGACCTGGAATACATCGAAAACTGGTCGCTATGGCTGGACCTGTCGATCCTGCTGCGGACCGTTCCGGCAGTGCTTTCGGCCGAGGCGGCGTACTGAAGTCGCCGGCCCGGTTCATCGAGTTCATACAGCCGGACGCCACATTCTCTGCGTCCACGGCGCCGTGACATGCAGATCATATAATGTGATGTAAGTCGCATTATTTTCGGTCGCCCGAATGTTCCCGCCAGCCGGCGGGGCATCCGGTGGATGACCGGATTCCTTTTGTAATCAGTCTATTACGAAGCCGTTGCGGGAAGCGCAGCGGCCGGGACGGAAGGCATGGTCGAGTGGTTGGCAGGGGGGCGGTCATTGGCCTGCGGCAGGCAGGCGGCGGGACGGAATTCGGCCTCGCGTCCATGGCGGGCCGGCGCTGCCGCCGCGATTCGCGTGGTGTTGGTGTGTGTACTGCTGATGTGCGCCGCCCTGTCCTCGGCAACGGCGCACGGCCGCGGCGAAACCACGCCGGTTGAAGACGCGAACCTCGCGATGCGGTTGTCGACGCGCGACGCGCGGCTTGCCGACACCCCCGTTGCCGACGATTACCGCATCGCGCCGGGCGACGAACTGGCGTTGAAATTCTTCTACGTCCCCGAGCTCAACGAAGTCGCGATCGTGCGGCCCGACGGCAGGATTCATCTGCAACTCGTGGGCGAAATCCGCGCGGCCGATCTCACGCCCGAGCAACTGGCCGCGGCGCTGAAACGCGCGTATGCCTCGAATCTACGCCATCCGGAAGTCTCGGTCGAAGTGCAGAAGGGCTTCGCCCGGCAACAGGTGTTCGTCGGCGGCGAAGTCGCCCGTCCCGGCGCGCAGCCGCTGCTGCCGTCGCTGACGGTGATGCGCGCATTGATCGTCGCGCAGGGACTCAAGGACACCGCCGCGGCCAATCGCGTGGTGATTCTGCGTCGCGGCGAAGACGGAAAACCGCAGGTCATCCAGGTCAACGTCGCCTCGCAATCGCGCAAGGGCGCCAGCGACAGCAACGACCCCTTGCTGCAACCCTTCGACGTGGTGCTAGCGGTTCCCTCGCGCGTTTCGCGTCTGAATAAGTGGATCGACCAGTACGTGCGCCGAAACCTGCCGGTCAACGTGGGCTTCTCCTACGACCTCAACGACAACCGGTCGGGTTATTGAATGGACAAGCCGACGCACCACGGCGCGGGCGCCGAGCCCGGTAACGGATTGCGTAAGCCCGCCGCGGCCTTTTCGCTGCGGGAAATGCTTGAGATCGCGTTCAAGGACCGGCGCCGCATCGCGCTGGCGTTTGCGATCTCCTTCGGCCTGGTGCTGTTGGCGTCGCTCCTGCCGACCGCGCGCTATGTCTCCGACGCCAGTCTGCTGGTGCGCCTGGGCCATGAATACGTCTACCTCGCCGATACCTCCGAAGGTGGCGGCACCGGCGGCGCCACGCCGCTGATGTTCGACCGCACCGAGGCATTGAGCGCGGAAACCGAGATCCTCGCCAGCCGCGACGTGATCCGCGATGCAGTCGCGCGCGTCGGTCTGAGCCGGCTGTATCCCTCGATCGCCAGGCAGAGCGAAGACCCGCGCCGTCCCAAGATCGATCAGGCCGTGCAGGCCTTCCGCGAACACCTGGACGCGCACCTGCTCAAGGGCGCCACGGTGATCCAGATCAACTTCAGCCATCCCGATCCGGTCGTCGCGCAACAGGCGTTGCGTGCCTTGGTCGAGACCTATCTCGACCGCCGCCGCGCGATTTTCTCCGACGACCAGGTGCGTTTTCTCGCCGGCCAGGTCGCCGCCGTCGACAAGCGCCTGAAAGATTCCGAGCGGCGCCTGACCGCGTTCAAGCAGACCCACGGCATCGTCAACTACGACCAGCAGATCAGCTTGTTGCTGCAGCAGGGCAACGACCTGGAAACCCGTTTCAACGAGGCCAGCCAACAGGCGCAGACCGCGAACGCGCGGGCCAAGACGCTCAAGCGGATCGCCGGAAAGACCCCGGCGAATCTGGTCCAGTACAGCGAAACCCTGGGCGATCCGCAGGTGCCGCGCCAGTTGTTGGACCTTCAGCTCAAGGAACAGAGCCTGCGTTCACGCTATGTCGATGACAACCCGTTGGTGGTGAACGCGCAGAAGGATGTTTCCACCGCGGAATCCTTCATCCGGCAACAGCGCCGCGCGCCGCCTACCACGGTCCGCACCGGCCGCAATCCGGTGCGCGAGGCCGCCGAGCTGGATCTGCTGCGTGCGACCTCGGACGAATCGGCGCTGGCGGGCGGCCGCAAAGCCTTGCAGGAGCGCCTCACCCAGTTGCGCAAGCGCGCCGCCGAGCTGAGTCGGCAGCAGATCGAACTGGGCGCGCTGAGCCGCGAACAGAAACTGCTGGAAGACAGCTACGCGAACTATGGGCGCAAACTGGAAGCCGCCCGCATCAACGAGGCGCGCGACCAGAAACAGCGCACGAGCGTCAGCGTGCTGCAGGCGGCGAGTTGGCCGCTCAAGCCCAAGAGCGTGCGACTGGCGATCATCGGCATCGGTTTCTTCTTCAGCCTGGGCGTGGCGCTGGTCGTGGCTTTCTTGTGCGAGGCCTTGCGTTCGAGTTTCCTGTCGCCGCAGAAGCTGGAACGCAGCCTGGGCGTGCCGGTGCTGGCGACGATGCCGCTGGTGGAGCGCTGATGGCGGCGGGCCGTCCGCCGCTGAGTAGGCGTGCATGGCGCGGCCTGATGTTCTTGCTGTTGCTGCTCAGCGGCAGCGCGGGCGCGGCCGGGTTTCAGCGCGGCGTCAATCTGAGCCGATGGTTCGAGGCCAGCGCGGGAGCGCCGGTGGAGAGCAGCGAGCTGCGCCGCCTGCGCGATGCCGGTTTCGATCACGTGCGTATCCCGGTCGATCCGGTCGCGCTGGGCTGGTCGCCGGTTCGCGGTCCGCGACTGATCGGTAGCGCGCGATTGCGCGCCGCGATCGACGCCGCCTTGGCGGCCGGGTTGGACGTGATCGTCGATCTGCATCCCGACCAGGACGCGAAGCTGTCGATCGAGAGCGACCCGGTGTGGGCCGACGGCTATGTCGCGATGTGGGAACATCTGGCGACCGAGTTCAAGCCGCTGCCGCCGCGTCGCGTCGCTTTCGAGCTGCTCAACGAACCGGGTTATTACGGGCTGACCGGTTCCTTCGCCTGGAGCCGATACCAGCGACGATTGGTGAAGGCCGTTCGCGGCGTATTGCCGCGGCACACGCTTATCGTCAGCGGCCGCAAGGGCGGCAGCCTGGAAGGTCTGACTGAACTGGCCCGGCTCGACGACGACAATCTGATCTACAGCTTCCACTACTACCTGCCGTACATCTTCACCCACCAAGGCGCGAGCTGGATGCAAGGCGACGAATGGACCACTGCCGGGCATTGGCGCCGCGTGCGCTACCCGTCGGCGCTCGCACGCGCACAGTTGCCGCGTACCGACGGAAAAGTCGCGGTGGATCGGGCCAAGGACGAGTTGACCGAGTATTTCCAGGCCGGCTGGGACCGCGAGCAGATCGCCAAGCAGTGGCAGCCGCTGCGCGACTGGGCGCGACGCAACCGGGTCCGCGTGCACTGCGGCGAGTTCGGGGTGATCCGTAACGGCGTGGACGCGCAATCGCGCTATCGCTGGATCGGCGACGTGCGTTCGCTGGTCGAGGCGAACGGCTGGGGCTGGTCGATGTGGAACTACGCCGACGATTTCGGCATCACCGGCAATAGCAACACCGACGGGAGCGCGCGCGGCGAACTCGAACCGGCGGCCCTGCAGGCACTGGGCCTGAAGAAGGCCGCGCCATGAATACGGCCGGCGCACAGGCGGGCATCCTTCAGCGCATCGGTTATGCGATCGCCGCGTTGGCCCTGGTCGCGTATCTGACCTTGTCGCCGGCGTTGCTGTCCGTGCTGGGGATTCCCTACGACGCGCCTTACGGCAACTTCCTGTTCAAGCTGCACCCTGGCGACTACTTGCTCGCCCTGGCGCTGGCGTTTTCCCTGGCCGGGCAGGGCAATCCCCTGGTGGCGTTGCTCGGGCGCCTGCGCGAATCGCCGCCGCTGAGCCTGTATCTGGCCGCGATGACGCTGACTTTCGTCTACTCGTTGCTGCGTTACGGTCCCTCGGGGTCCGCGTTTTTTATCGACACGTTGATGATGCCGGCGGTGGTCGTGTTGATCATGAGCCGTTTGAACGACGCGCAGTTGCGCGGTCTTTGCCGGCTCATCGTGGTACTGGTGGTGGTAAACGCGGCGATCGGTCTGGCCGAAGCGGCGTTCCAGCATCACTTGGTGCCCTATACCGTGGCCGGCGGCGTGCCGGTCATCGAAGACAAATTCCGCGCGACCGCCTTGCTCGGCCACCCGCTTGAAAACGCCTTGCTGACCAGCATCGTGCTGCTGGCCTGCCTGGATATGCCGATGCCGCCGTGGCGGCGCTGGGCGTTGAGCGGCTTCCTGGTTCTTGCCTTGCTCGCCTTCGGCGGGCGTACCAGCTTCCTGCTGACCGTCATGGCGGTGCTGGCCTATTCGGCGTTGCACGCGGGCAAGGGGCTGCGCGCCGGGCGTTACGGCTATCTGCACATCGTCGGCTCCTGCGTTGCCGCATTGTTCGCGCTGCCGGTAGTGGCGGCATTGGTCTGGAGCAGCGGCCTGGGCGAGCGGATCTTCGAAGGTCTGTATCTGGACGACAGCGCCGCCGTGCGCTTTCGCATCTTCTCGGTATTCGATTACCTCGACCTCTTTGATGTTCTGTTCGGTATTTCGCCGGCGCAGATCCAGGAGCTGTCGGCGCGCATCGGCCTGTCCACGAATCTTGAAGCGATCGAGAACTTTTGGTTGTTCATGCTGCTGCAGCTGGGCGTATTCGGTTTCGCGACGTTCGCGATCGGTCTGTTCAGCGGCTTGTGGCTGCTGTGGCGCCGCGCCGGAACCGGCGCGCGCTGGACCTTGCTGGTGTTTCTGATCACCGCATCGACCACCAATTCGCTGGCCTCGAAGACCAGCGCCTTGACCTTGCTGTTCGCGATGCTGTGCGCTGCGGCCGGCTACCGCCCGGCGCGTCAGCTTACTTCTCAGGCCGCCAGAAGCTGGGATATGCCCGTGCGACAGGGAGTCTATGCATGACCCGAGTATCCGTCATCAGCGCGCACGATGGATGGCAGATCAGGCCGCCACGCCCGCTGCGCGCCTTGCACCTCATCAACGGCGAGCACTACGCCGGCGCGGAGCGCGTGCAGGATCTGCTGGCGCAGCAACTGTCGCGGTTCGGTTGGGTGGCTGATTTCGTCTGTCTCAAGCAAGGCGTGTTCGAGCAAGTCCGCGAGTCGACAGAAAGCCGGGTCACCACGCTCAACATGCGTTCGCGCCTGGATTTTTCGCCGGTAAGCCAAGTCGCCCGTCTGCTGCGCGAAGGCAATTACGACCTGTTGAATACCCACACCGTTCGTTCGGCCTTGATCGGACGCTTCGCCGCGCGCCGCGCGCGCAAGCCCATGGTCCACCACGTCCACAGCCGTACCGACTTCGATACCGAGAGCGCCCTGCGTAACGGGATCAACAGCGCGATCCAGACCTTCAGTCTCAGGCGCGCGAAGCGCCTGATCGCGGTGTCGCACGGAACCGCCGACTATCTGCGCAAGATCGGCTACGACGACGACCGGATCCGTGTCGTCCCGAACGGGGTCCCCCGCGCGGATTCGCCGCGAGACTGGCGGCCGCCGCCGTCGCAATGGGTGCTCGGCATGGTCGCCTTGTTCCGTCCGCGCAAGGGGGTCGAGGTGTTGATTCGGACGCTGGCCTCGCTGCGAGCGGCCGGATATCCGGTGGTCTTGCACGCGATCGGCGGTTTCGAAAGCGAGTCGTATCGCCAGCAAGTGCTCGAGTTCGCGCAAGTGCAGGGCGTGGCCGAGTCCATCGTGTGGACCGGTTTCACCCGCGATATCGCCGGCGAGCTGGCCAAGATCCATTTGTTCGTACTGCCCAGTCTGTACGGCGAAGGCTTGCCGATGGTGCTGATCGAAGCATTGGCGGTCGGTTTGCCGGTTATCGCCACCTCGAACGAGGGCATTCCCGAAGTGCTGGCTTATGGCGGCGCCGGAATGCTGGTGCCGCCGGGCGATGCGGCCGCATTGACCCAGGCGGTGATCGCGATGGTCGAGCAACCAAAACGCACGCAATTGCTGGCGCACGCGGGTCTGCGCCGGCAGCGCGAGCACTATTCCGATATCGCGATGGCGCGACAGGTCGCCGCGGTTTATCAGGAAGTGCTGCAGGAAGCCAAGCCATGAGCGATATTCTGGCCGCGTCCGCCGCGGGCGAGCGCAAGGTTTCGCGAATTCACGATTTGCTCGACCGGATGCGCGTCGTCGCGGACGTGCGCCAGCATCGCCGTTTGCTCGATGAGTTGAGCCGGCCGAAGCGCGTGCGAGTCGTTTCGTTTCTGAATCAGCATGCCTTCAATCTGGCGTGGACCGATCCTGCGTTCGGCGACGATCTGCTGCGCAGCGATGTCCTGCTGCGCGATGGCGTCGGCATGGCCGCCTGCCTGCGCCTGCTCGCCCGCGAGCCCGGGATGAATTTGAACGGCACCGACTTCATTCCCGAGGTGATCGCGGCCTATGCGGGCCGGCCCGTGGCGTTGATCGGCACCACCGAACCCTATCTGGAACGCGCCAGGCAATACCTGCACGAACGCGGCGCCGAGGTCGTCTGCGCGCTCGACGGATTCGGCGATGAAGCGCGTTACCTGGCGGCGGTCGCGGAATCCCGGCCGGACCTGATCATCCTCGGCATGGGGATGCCGAAGCAGGAGCGGATCGCTTCGTGCCTGGCCGCGGCGGCGGACTATCCGGTGGTCATCATCAACGGCGGCGCGATTCTCGATTTTCTCGCCGGGCGTTTCCCGCGGGCGCCGATGTGGGTTCGCCGCGTCCGGATGGAGTGGCTGTACCGGCTGGCCCGCGAGCCGCGCCGTTTGTGGCGCCGTTATCTGCTCGGCGGCGCGCAGTTCCTGTCGCGCGTTATCCGGCTGTGTTGGGGCGATGGCCCCGTCCCGTCCGCGGCCGGGATGAGTCACGCCGTCGATTCCACCGTAACGACCTGGGAGATGCCCTCGATGGCCATGGATACGCAGCCTTTGTTCGCTCAGACCGATACGCGTCTGGCCCAGTTGGTGCAGCGCCTAGATGTGGGCCTGGGCGAAGGCGGAAGACGCATCGTGCAATTCATCGCGGCGCGGCCGGGCGAGGGGGTCAGCAGCCTGGCCTACAGTTACGCGCTGGCCTGCGCGCAACTGCGCAAGCGCAGGGTGCTGCTGCTTTCCAACGACATGGACGATGCCGAACAGGCCGCGTGCCTGGTCGATGAGGTCGGCAGGGACGATCCCGATCCAATCGTGCCGGCCGCCGGCGAGGGGGTGACGCGCATGCGCTTGTTCAGTCACACGCGCAGTTATCAAGACAATTACGCGGTGCTCGACGACCGCGCCGTGTGGAAAGGGCTGGCCGAGCGCTTCGACGAAATCGTCGTGGATGCGCGCTCGCCTTTCGCCCTGGCGACGGCCAAGCACGCCGGCGGGGTGATTCTTGTGGTCGAAGCCGAAGTCACGCGCGCTTCGTTGCTGCGTAAGTTGCTCGACGATCTGGCCGGAGTCAACGCGCGCGTGCTCGGATCGGTATTGAACAAGCATCGTAGCCACCTGCCGTATGCGTTGCATGAGCGACTTTGAAGATCCCTCGGCCGCGCGGGTCCGTATCGCCGTACTGTTGCCCGCGGTCCGCAGTCGCACATGGCAGGAAGACGCAGCCATGGCGCTGCGCCGGTTGTCCGCGGTAGAGGTCGAGATCCGTCGCGTCGATGTCGAGCACACCGGTGATGCTCAGTGGCGAAGGTTGCAGACCACCGTGCCCGCCATGCTCGAATCTTCCGTGTCCTGTATCGATTCCGAGCCGGGCGACCCTTTCTGGAATGCGGTGATCGACCTGGCGGGCGTCGATGATCCCAACGCGTGGCGCGCATGCAGCATGCGCGGCGTATGGCAGCCGTTGGATGCGCAGGGTACGCACTTGGCCGCCGCCTATCCCTGCCTGGCCTCGATCACCTCCGGCACCGGCGGCGAGCTGTTGTTGGTCCGCAATGGCGACACGGTCATCGATTCGGTTCGCTTCTTCGCTGATCCGCGCTACTCGAACTCGCTGGAAAACCTCTACAAGCAGATCGTTCCGTTGCTGAGCAACGCGGTGCGGGATATGGCTTACGCCGACCACGACGAACCCGCATCGGTATTTTCGCGCCAGCCGCGCCCGACCCGGTTGCGGCGGGCGGTTCATGAGCTCCGCGGCCGTGCATTGGCTTGGCGCAGGCGTGTGCAGGCGCGATGGTTCAGCGAGAGTTGGATGATCGGAGTCATCGACGCGCCGATCCAGCACATGATCGACCAGCCGACGGAGCGCAGGGTTCGATGGCTCGGTACGCGCGAATCGATGTTCTATCGCGCCGATCCATTCGGCGTTCCGGGCGACGATCGCGTCGTCTATTGCGAAGTCTACGATTACCGCGACGGATTCGGCCGCATCGAAGCCGTCGAACTCGGCGACGGCCACGACATCGTCGGTGCGGTGCCGGCCCAGCTGAAACTGCCCGGGCATATGTCCTATCCGTATTTGTTCGAGCATGAGGGCCGGGTGTATGCCGTGCCCGAAACCGCCGCCCGTGGAAAATGCGAGCTGTACGAAATCGATAAGACCGGGCAGTGGCGCTTTGTCGCGGTCCTGCTGGACGGCGTGGCCGCGGCCGATGCGAGCTTGTTCTGGTGGAACGATTTGTTTTGGCTGGCTTATACCGACCTGGCCCTGGGCCCGTTCGACAACTTGTGCTTGAGCTATTCCGAGGAACTGCATGGCCCTTGGAAGCCGCACCCGCGCAATCCGGTCAAGGTCGATCACCGCAGTTCGCGCCCGGCGGGAACGCCGTTCGTTCGCGATGGCGTGCTGTATCGGCCGGCGCAGGATTGCGGCAGCGGCTACGGACAAGCGGTCGTGATCAATCGGGTGTCGTTGTGCACGCCGCAGCAGTATCGCGAGCAGTCCGTGCGCCATTGCCTTCCCGATCCGGGCGGGCGCAATCCGCATGGCTTGCATACCGTGTCGGCCTGGGGCGAGCGGACCTTGGTCGACGGAAAACGTTATGTTTTCAATCTGCATGAGCTGACTCGCAAGCTGCGGCATCGGCGCGACGATTCTCGCCGGGCGGTTCGCGAATGAGCCTCATCGGCTCCACGGCAGGCGTGCCCGGCAATCGGTCCGGGCTTGCGCCTGCGCGTAAGGTCATGGTCTATCTGCCGCAGCTCAAGGTGGGCGGCGCCGAGATTTCGATGCTGCGCCTGGCCCAGGGGCTACGGCAGCGGGGCGTCGAAACAGCGCTGGTGGTGCATCGCGCCGACGAAGCGGCCCGGGCCTTGGCCGGCGATATCGAGCTGATATCGCTGGCGGCCGACAGGACCTTGAGCGTGCCGATTCGATTGGCGCGTCTGCTGCGCAGCCGAAGGCCCGAGATCCTGATTTCGGCGCTCACGCACAGCAATATCGTCGCGTGCCTGGCCGCGCGTCTGGCCGGTTCGCGAACGCGCGTGGTCGTGACCGAGCACGCGCCGGTTTCGTCGATGCGGCAGTTGGACCGGTCGCGGCGCTATCGCGCGACGCTGCGATTGATGCCCTGGGCTTATCGGCTCAGCGATGCGATCGTAGCGGTATCGCAAGGCGTATCGAACGATATCGCCGGACCGCTGGGGCCGGCCAATCGGTCGCGCCTGTCGGTTATTGCGAATCCGATCCTGCGCGAGGATTGGCAGGCGCTGTCGGAAGCGGCGTTGGACGACGATTGGTTCCGGCCGGGCAGCACGCCGGTGATCGTATCGGTCGGCCGCCTGAGTCCGGAGAAGAACTTCATCGGATTGATCGGCGCCTACGCCGGGCTGCGCCTGCCGATGCGCGTGCATCTGGCGATCGTCGGTGAAGGTCCGCAGCGACCGGTCTTGCAGGCGCTGATCGACGATCTGGGTTTGGGCGAGCGCGTGCGCTTGCTGGGGCAGCGCGATAATCCCTACGCCTATATGCGCCACGCCCGCGTCTTCGCGCTGGCTTCCGTGTTCGAAGGCTTCGGCAACGTATTGATCGAAGCCATGGCCTGCGGCGCGCCGGTCGTCAGTACCGATTGCCCGGTGGGGCCGCGCGAAATACTGCGCGACGGGCTCTACGGCACCTTGGTCGCGGTCGGCGATACGGCGGCGCTGACCGCGGCCATCGAGAACCAACTGCAACGGCCCAATGCCCGGGTCGAGGCCGACGCCAAGGCGCATGCGTTGCAGTTCACGGTCGAGCGCAGCGTCGATCGGTATCTGGCGCTGTTCGATCGCATCGCGCCGATCCGCGGCGCGTAGCGAAATCGCATTCCCGGATATTACTGGGCCCGGTCCGCGCGCCGGGATTTCATCGCCGAGAGCCGCTCGCGCAGCCGCGGATGGGTCGCCAGCCATCGCCTGGCCCGGTGCTTGAGCGCGACCTGGGCGCTTCGGGGCAGCCCCCTCCACGACAGGGCGACGGTCGAGTCGAACAAGCCCAGTTGATCAGGCATGAAGCCGCGTTTGTAAGCGTAGTCGCCGATGGTGAAATCGAAACGACGCACGCCCTGGGCGTGCAGCGCGGCCATCGTGCGCTCGATCACCAGCCGGCCGGGCGAGCAACTGCGCCATTCGCCGGCGGCGTTGCCGATTCGGATCATCGCGTATTCGCTATCCCGGCGCAGACCGAGCAAGGCCGCGACGACTTCTTCGCCCGCCATCAACGCGGTCAGGACCACCTCGCCGCCGGGTAGTCCTTGTCGGATCACGGTTCGGTAGAACTCGCGATAACCCGGCTCATCGAGCAGGTAGGCCCAGCCTTTGCCCAGGATCGCGGCGCGCTGATGGACTTCCAGCGCGTCCATGACCTGCATCGCTCGCTCGACATCGAGGATCTGCTCGAAGCGCGCATCGGCGTGGCGGGTGAACACGCGCCAGGACCGTTCCAGTTCCTTGCGATGGGTCTTTTCGCGGCTGAAACGCCAGGCCTCGAAGTCCTCGCCGATCGTCGCCGGATTGCCGAACAAGGCCGATGGTCGCGTTCCGGGAAGCCGGCGCAACGGATTGGGGCAATCGCCGACGCGCTCGGGCATTTTGTCGATCGTCCACAGGTCGGCGCGGGGCAGGGCGCGGCGCAGAGCGGCGAACATCGCGCGCACGGCTTCGCCGTCGTCCGGGCAGTCGGGCATCCACAGCGGCGCGGCATAGTCGGTCACGCCCGCGTCGGCGAAGGCGATACGGATCAGGCCGCCGCGTTCTTCGCGTATCAACGGCAGCGCCATTACCGTGCGGCCGTCCGAGCGGCGGGCGATGCTGGCCAACAAGGGCGTGCGTCCGGCCTGAGCGCCTAGTGTGGCGTACCAGGCCGCCAGCCAATGCGTGGTCTGGAATACGCTGGCGATCGCGCCGGATTCGATCAAGCCCTGCCAACGCGGCAGCGCTTTGGCGACATCGGTTTCGATGATCGCGGTGTAGGCGTCGCGGTCCATGCTCATGCGGGAAGGTTGCCGTCGAGATCGACAATTCGGCCGGGGTATTCGGGGTCGAGGCGGAAATCCACCGGTCGCGCGGCGCGGCGCAGGGCGTTCAGCCGGCCGCTGCGGCGCCACAATGATTGCAAGGCCGCCTTGGCGTAGAACGAGGGGCCGCTCAAGCGGCGATTGCGCGGCGTGTGATGGAAGTAGCGGCGCAAAATGCCGTTGGCCATGTTGATCATATGGCTGCGGCGAATCTCCTGCGTCCAATACTCCAGCGTCATGGAGATGTTGAGGCAGTCGTGGTTCTCGATCCGATGCGGCGAATTGAGCGGCCAGAACAGGCCTTGTCCGGCTTCCAGATCGAACACTTGCGCGCCCTGGTCGAAATCCGGCTCGTAGCGCAATCCGACTTCCAGCTGGCTCAGCGCGATGTTTTCCAATCCTTCCGGGCTCAGGAAGGGCGGGCGCGGCGGATAGAGGTAGATGCGTTTGCGGCCGTGCAGTTGCAAGAGCCCCTGGCCGGGCAGGTCGGCGTGGTAATAGACCTGCGCGTTCGGCGAGGACACCAGGATGCCCATGCGGTGGTCGTAGCTCGACACCGGTGGCGCCAGCGCGCCGGCCTCGGCGAACAAGCTCATCATCGCCGCGCGCAGCGACGGGTCGATGTCGTGCCCGTCGCGCAGGTTCAGCCACAGTCGGCCGTGTTCGATCGCATCGAGCACCCGATGGCCGTCGAGTCCGCCGAATTCGCCTTCGCGCCACACCCGCTTGCCGTTCGCGCCTTGCTCGCCCATGTGCACGATGGAGTAGTTCTGCCGCGGATAACGGCCGATCAGATCCGCGATGGCGGCTTTATCGAAGCCCGGATCGGTATGCAGACGGTGTTCGAACAACAACGGCGCGCGTTGCCATCGCGCGGGCGATTGCGGGGTCAGTGCGCTCAATGGCGGGATTGCGGTGCGATCCATGTCGGGAGTCTTCAGGATGTGGGATTGAGAGAGCCGCGCAACTTGCCCAGATGGCCGCGATAGCACAGCGCGAGCGTCGCCGCATACACCGTGCCGCCGAGCGATACCGCGCCGATCAACGCGGCCCAGCCCGACAGCGGCGGCAGCAGCGACAGCGTCGCGGCCATCGCCGCGGTCGCCAGCGCGATGCGCAGCAAGTGCGCGAGCGGGACCGGCATGTCGAGCTTGCGCACGGCGATGACGAAGGACACCAGCGCGCCGATAAGCACCGCCGCGAACGCGCCCCAGGCCGCGCCGGCCAGACCCATCGTGCGCAGGCCGATCGCCGCGCCGATGAGGAACAAGCCGGTTTCCAGGGCGTCGATCGCCAGGGTCCAGGCGGTTTTCTGCGCCAGCAGGAACGGCTGATTGGCGAAGTGGCTGCGCAGGTTCTTGACCAGGCCGGCGAGCGTCGCGATGGGCAGGATGCTCAGCGTCGTCGCGACATAGACGCCTGAGACGGCCAAGCGCGACAGCGGCGCGGCGAGCAGTATCAATCCGGCCGCGGTCGGCAGCACGATCGCGCACAGCAGCGCGCCGTTGAGCGCGAGTTGTTCGAGCGCGCGGTGCTTTTCGCCGTCGGCTTCCAGGCGCAATGCGATCGGGAACGCGGCCGCGGTGACCAACATCGCGGCGAACGCGCAAGCGCGCTGGCCCAAGGTCCAGCCGACCGAGAACAGGCCGACCGCGGCGATGCCCATGCCGTGTTCCACTACGAAACGGATGCCGTTGCCGGGCACCCAGGCCAGCACGCCGCTGACGGCCAGCGGCAAACCGTAGAGGCAGATCCGCCGCAACAACGCAGCGTCGGGGCGGCGCAGGCGCAATTTCAGGCGCAGGCTGGGCACGGCGAACACCAGCGAGAGAGTCTGTGCGATCGCGTAAGCGGCCAGCACCTGGGCGGGGCCGATCTGCGCGGGGCCGTTCGACATCGAACTGGCCCAGATCCAGCCGATGATCAATCCGCCCAGCGGGCCGACACTCTGCAAGGCGGTGTATACGCCGATCGCGTTGGCGACCTTGGCGCGCTCGGCCAGGTGCGTGCAATACGAACGGGTGAAGGTGAATACGAACAAGGTCAGCAGCAAACTCGCGTCGGGCCATTCGTGCGCGACATAGCGCAACAGCACGAGCAATGTCGCCGCCTGCAGCGCGCCGTTGGCGAAGAACACCCAGCTCTCGATCGCGTCAATGCGTTCGCGCGTGGCCGCATCGGCGCCGGGCAGAAAGCGCAACAGGAAGTACGACCAGAACGCCAGGAACAGCAGGTACACCGCTTCCTGCGTCGCCAGCGCCAAGGTGAACAAGCCGAATTCGTTCGGATCCAGCCAATGCGTCCACAGCACGATGGCCGCGAGCTGGGCCAAAGGGCCGAGCAATTGCGCAGGCAGATACAGAACGGTCTGACGGATCAGCATGCCGCGTTCACGCCGGCGGCGTGCGTCGCGGCATCCGCGGTGTCCGGTTGGGGACGGTTGCCGCCTACTGGCCGACTCATGTCCTTAGGTGGCCAGTTCATTCATAAGTCTGAATATATTTAAGTGATTTGCGTCACAAATTGATCGTGCCGCATACTCCCATGCAACGGCCCGGAGCGACAAGAGTTCGCCGCGGAAAACCAGGAAATCGCTTCAGATTCAAAGGAATTTCGTGACATTTTCTTCACCCGGGCCGCGGCCCGGGACGAGCCGCGTTCCTGTCCCGGCCGACACGCGGCGCGCGCGCCATATCCTGGTCTGCGGCGGCGCCGGTTACATCGGCGCGCACGTCGCTTATGCGCTCGCGCAACAAGGATTCGAAGTCAGCGTGCTCGACAATCTGAGCACCGGCCATCGCGAAGCCTTGCGTTGGGGGCGATGGATCGACTCCGATCTGCTGCAGCCGCGATCGCTCGACGCCGCGTTCGCGCGGCAGGTCGATGCGGTGATGCATTTCTGCGCTCGCTCGCTGGTCGGCGAATCGGTAATCGCGCCTTACGACTATTACGACAACAATGTCGTGGGCAGTCTGAATCTTCTGCGCGCGATGCATCGGCACGGCGTTGGCAAGCTGGTGTTTTCCTCATCCGCCGCGGTGTTCGGACACCCGGTCGGCGAAAGAATCGACGAAGCCCATCCCAAAGCGCCGATCAATCCCTACGGCGCCAGCAAGCTGATGGTCGAGCGCATCCTCGCCGATGCGGCTCAGGCCTACGGTCTGCGCTCGGTGTCGTTGCGCTACTTCAATGCGGCCGGCGCGGCGGTCGAGGCCGGCATCGGCGAATCGCACGATCCCGAAACCCATCTGATCCCCAATGTGATCCGTGCAGGATTGGGGCATGGTGGCGCACTCAACGTTTTCGGCGATGACTACGACACTATCGACGGCACCTGCGTGCGCGACTACGTGCATGTGCTCGATCTGGCTGACGCGCACATCCGCGCCTTGGACTGGATGGACGGCAACGAGGGCGCGCACAGTTTCAATCTTGGCAACGGCGCCGGATTCAGTGTGCTGCAGGTCATCCGCGCGGCATCGGTGGTGATGGAGCGCGATATCGATTATCGAACCGCGCCACGACGACACGGCGATCCCGCGGTGCTGGTCGCATCGAGCGAGGCAGCGCGCACCCATCTGGGATGGATGCCGCGTTTTGCCGATATCGAGCGCATCATCGAAAGCGCATACCGCTGGCATTGTGATCCTGCATTTTGAGCAGCGGATGGCTTCACGAATGCCAGTCGCCCTGGATGGGTCATGACATGAACGGGGGCGGAGCCGTCCTCTCCCTAGCGTCCTTCATTGGCCCCTCAGAAGGTTTGAATAGGGGTTCGGTTGCGACCCAAAATCGCCCTTATCGGCTGAGGAGACTCGCGCTCCTTTTGGCATCAAATACCGACTCACCTCAACCCCCATTCGCCCCCAACAGCCTCCAGCCACCCCCATTCGCCCGTCAAGGGGGTTTGAACCCGGTTCCCGTGGCTCCACCAAACCCCAGCAGCGCTCATCGGCGCTTAAAGACCGCATTGAATTAGGTGAGCATGGCGCCGGCGTCGTGGTATCCAATCAAGGATGCTGGGTAGAGAGGGTTCGTCGGGCGAACGCACGAAGTGCAGCAGGGGCGCCTGCCATGGCAGTCACGCAGAACGTAACGCGGAATTCTGCGAAGTGGTTGTCAGTGCAGGGATCGCTAGGGTTGGAGGCTGGCTATGTAAGCTTGACACGCCTGGTCCAAGTATCCGCCGAACTAGCAATACGGTTAACGGATATCAGAATAGAGTTAGTTGATTTTCAGGTGACGCTCTCGATTTTCCTGGTCTGTACCACCGTTTTCTCCACGGGATGAACGCAGGCTCGATCTCTTCTATGCCGTCAAATAAAGAGGATTGTACTCTTGCGATGAGGCCGATCCGTTTTATCCGATCTTTCACCGTGGCTGTTTGAATCCACAGTAGCGCAGCCAAGCCTTCAAAGTCCCAGTCCAGCCGGACGAGTAGTAACGCGTATGCTGCGGCTTGGGAGTAGCTCCGTTGAATTTTTGCGAGGAGCTCGTTACGTCCTTCAGCGGCAAGCAGTCGCATTTGCGGATCAGATTCGATTGGCGCGCTGAGCATGCGTGTGAGCATTGCTCCGAGGGTTTCGCGATCTTCGTCGTCTCCGTTTCCCAGTTTTACTGCAAAGCGGACGACCTTGTTCGCGTACTTCACCAGCCGGGAGTGGAGCCACGCGAGGAGAGTGTCTTGGTCGTCGGGATTTAAGAAGCGAAAGGGCTGGGCGCGCTTGGTACTGATTTCAAGAGCGACTAGCCATGCTTCTTGGACAAGATCGTCGTAGTCCAGTTCGCCGTTCGTACCTCGAGCGATCCGTTTCAGATCGCTTTTTCGAAGCTGAACGAAATGATGAAAGTCGTGTTCGAACAAGGTCTCGCCCTTCGAACTTCGCGTTGAATCTCAAACTCCGTGCCTTCTATGTCCATATCACGACTAGGGGATGACACTGGCAATGCGTCGATATCAAGTGTGGTGTGTTGCGCATTCCTACGGCGCCAGGGCGGAGAAAGATGGCCGGATTAAGGCCCGTGTGCCGTTCATCCGAGTTTCCAGTTGTCTGTGGTCGTCTTAATCGGTGAGACGGAAGCGATTAAGATTCAAGATTGATGGCAAGGCCGCGGTGCCCGAACTCAAGGATGTGTGATTTGATGCAGCAAGAGGACACTCCGCCGCTATTTGATCGGCTGCCGCCTGAGCTGTTCCGCCCGCTGGCCGCCAGCAACGCCCGCCGCTACTGGACGTTGCTTTGCCGGTTGATCGATGAAATGTGGGGCGATGGGGGCCGCTCGCCAGGCGAGGAGGCGGCTAAGTCGGTAGTGGTACGCAAGGTCGAGACCCTACTGGCCGCAGACGATCCCTGGGACGAAGAGTTGGAAACGCCGATCGGCGTCCGAGCGCACGAGATCGTTCGCATCCTGGCCGAGTCCGGTTGGCTCAGCCAGCGCCGCCGCGGGGTCGTCGAGATGATCACCCTGCGTCCGGTCATCGCCCAGTTCTACAACGTGCTGTGCGAGTTCTCCTGCCACGAACCCGAGTTTCTCGGCAGCAAGGTCCGTTCGATCTATTTCAATCTGCGTGCGGTGGCCAACGGCGAGGCCAGCGGCGACCAATACGCCGAGGCGGCCAAGCAGGCCAAGCAATGCATGGCCCATATTGCCAACACCGGCTGCCGGGTCCAGGACCTGATGGAAGAACTGCTCAAGAGAACTAGTGCGCGCGAGTTCGTACGCGGCTTCTTCGAGGAGTATGTCGAGAAGGTCTTCATCGCCGACTACAGCGAGCTGCGCACGAAGGACCACCCGCTGCAGCACCGCTCGCAGATCGTAGCTATGACCCTGCAGCTACAGCACGATCCGGATCGACGCAGCACGCTCACCGCTTGGTACCAGGAAAAGAAGGCCGGCGGTGCTGCTGCCCGCGCCGAATACCTGTACGAACGCGACACCCGGTTGCTGTTGCGCCTGAAGGATGTGGACGAGCAACTGCAGCGGCTGGATGAGGAGATCCGCGACGCCAACCAGCGCGCGATCGCCTTCATCGAGTACAAGATGCGCGCGCCCAAGCACCTGGACAAGCTGCTGGCCCGCGCCCTGCAGGCCAGCGACCGCCTCGCCGAGGGCCACCTGGCCCTGCCCGCGGCCTGCGGCGTCCGCCACGCCGGCCCGGAACTGCTCGCCAGGGCGCGCGCAGCGCAGCGCCCGGCGCTGGCGACGGCGGTGGAAAAGCATCCACCGACCCTGCAGGAACTGGCAATGGAGCAGTTGCGCAAGCGCATGGCCGACAACCGCCTGGTCGACAAGGTGAAACTGGCCAATTATTTGGTCCGCCAGTTGGCCGGGCGCCAGGCCGTCACCTCCGACGACTTGCGCATCGATTCGATTAACGACCTGTGCTGCTACCAGCGCCTGTTGCTGATCGCCGCGCACGGCAGTTGTCCGCCGTCGCAGCGCCGCAGCGATCCGCAACTGCAGATGCTCAAGGGCGTGCGCATCGACTTCCTGGCCCGGGGCACCACCCGCAACGCCTATCTCGAACATCCCCGGTTCCACATCCAACGCGAGGACGCCCGATGAGCCATTGGGAACGACTGGCCGCCCAGAACCCGGCCTACGCCGAAAGCGACTACCAGAAAGCCGGCTACCGGCTGGTCATGGAGCAGGTGCTGTACGCCAGCGACCCGCGCAGCCGCATCGCCTACGAACTGGTGGTCCGGCACCGCAAGGAATACGAGACCCTGCTCACCCAGTTGGGCATCAGCATGGTCCACAACCCGCACCTGGGCTATCTGGTGGCCACACCCAGCCAGTACGTGGCGGAGAAGATGCGCCTGACCGAAACCAGACTCGCCCTGGTCCTGCGGCGGCTGTACGACGACAAGATGCACGCCACCGAAATCGTCGCCGGCGAAGCCTTCGTCGACATGATCGAGCTCGAGCGCGCCTACAAGGACCTGCTCAACCGCGAGCTGCCGGTCACTTCCGCGCTCAATGAACAACTGCAGGCGATGAAGCGCTACGGGATCGTCCGCCTGGAGGACAGCCGCGACGAGCAGCGCGTGCAACTGGCGATCCGCCCGGGCATCGTCGACGTGCTGGGCGAGACCGCCCTGCTGCAGCTGGCCGCGCATGCTGTTTCTCAGGAAGAGGAAGACGCCGATGAAGCAGCTTGAAGGCTTAGGGATGGTCCAGTACTTCCTGTACGAACGCGAGGACCTACAACTGGGCGGCAACACCGCGTTTCTTGGGCCCAACGGCACCGGCAAGACCGCCTTGCTGGACGCCTTCCAGATCGTGCTGCTGGCCGCCGACAGCAACAAGACCCACTTCAACGCCTCAGGCGAAGGCAAAAAGCGCGCCCGTTCGCTGCGCGAGTACTGTCTGGGCATCTACGGCCAAAGCGATGTCGAACGCTGCCGGACTTCGGCAAATACCTACATCAACCTAATTTTTCGCGACTCGGAAAGTGGCATTCCGATAACCGCCGGTGTGTCGCTCTCGGCCAACGCCGAAGATCAGGACCACAGTTTCAACAGTCTCTACATCCTGCCCGGCGTGGCTTTAGCAACCCAGGATCACGTGGATCCAGGCGCCGAGAGGGAAACGATCCTGCCCTGGCGCAAGTTCCAGCACGTGGCCAAGGACGCATGCACGCTGGCCGGCACCACGCCGGTGTTCACCCAGAACCGCGAGGAGTTTCTGCGCCAGCTCTTCATTGGCCACCTGGCCTCACCCGGCGAGCGCCCCAACACTCGTGCCATTCGTTCCGCCTTCGCCCGTTCGCTCAAGCTCAACAAGGACGTGGACGATCTCGACGAGACCCTGCGCCAGCACTTGATCGAGCAGCGCCTGACCAATGTGAAGGCGTTTCGGGTCCGCCTGGAGCAGTTCCGCGAGGTGCGCGAAATGATCCGGCGACTGGTCGAGCGCATCGACCGCGCTAGCGCCGTGGCCGATCGTTACACCCAGGTCAAGCGCGAACGCACCACCCACGCCAATCTCGACGCGCTGCACGCGCTCTACGAAACCGAACGCTTGTCCGAGCTACTGACCGAACAACTGGATAAGGCTGAGGAACTTCGCGAGCAGTTGCAGGCAGCCAGCTTGGACCTTGGGCGCGCGGAGACCGAAAAGGCTCAGGCGCAGGACGCGCGCGAACGTGCGCAGCGATTGCTGTACAGCGACCCTGATTACCTGAAGCAGGCCGGCGAATCCGGACGCGTGAAGGACAAGCAGGACCAGCACGAAAGCACCCGCAAAGAACTCGCCAAGCTGCTCAAGCTGGCGCTGGAAACGGCGGTCGGCGCGGGAAAACTCCCGGCGATGTCCAACCGTCGCGGGGAGTTCGAAGATGCCGTCAATCAACTGCTCGAGCTGCAACTGCAGGCCGATGAGCTGCAGGCGCCGCCGCCGGCCGCGATCCGATCGGCAATGCAGGCCATGGCCCAGGTGCGCGGCTTGGTCGCCAAGGCCCTGGCTGGCGCCACCCGCGATGCCGACAAGGCCAAGGACGACGCGCACGACGCCAGAACCGCATGGGAACGTACCCAACGCGGCCTCGCCCCGTTGCGCCGTGAAACACTCGCCTTGCAGCGCCTGCTCGACGATGCGGGGATCGAGGCCAGGCCGATCTGCGACCTGGTTGCGATTGCCGACCCGCAATGGCAGCCGGCGCTGGAAGCCTACCTGGGCATCCACGCCGACGCCCTGTTGGTGCCCGAGGCACGGGAGCTGGATGCTATCCGGGTCTACAAGGAGCACAAGGACGCCCGCAACATCTTCCGGGTCAAGCTGGCCCTACCCTCGCGCGGCCAAGCCTGGCAGGCGCGCAGCGGCGGCAAGTTCGCCGCGCAGTTGATCGAAAGCGAAGACCGCGCGGCGATGCGCTACCTCCAGGGTGAGCTGGGACAGCTCAACCTCGCCGGCAGCGCCGAACAATTGCAGGTCGGCCGCAGGGCGCTGTCCAGCGACGGCATGGTCAGCTCCGGCGGCGGCGTAGAACGCCTTCGGCTGCCCGCCCGCAACGACCTGCTGATCGGCCGCGGTGACAGTCAAGCCCAGCGCGAGGCCGCCTACGCTGCCCACCAGCAGGCCGAGGCTGCGCTAAAACAGGCCAACGACCTGGTCGCGCAACTCGCTCCGGTGGAACAGCGCCTGGCGCTGTTTGCCGATGTGGAGACCACCTATCCGCAGTTGGAGACGCTGTTTACCACGGCGGAGGCAGGCAGCCGCGAACTGCGCGAGCTGCAGGAAGCCTTGGCTTCGACCCAGTCCGATCAGCTGAGCGTGTTGAATTTCAATTCCGAGCAAGCCGGCAAGCGCCTAGCCGGCGCCGATTCCGAGGTAAAGCGCCTGGTCGGGCACCTGTCGACGCTGAACGCCGACGCGAAAAACGTGGCGGGGCGCATCGACGGCCTGACCCAGCGCCAGGGCTTGGCCGCAGCGCACGAAGCCCGGACCCGCCAGCATCCGCTGTACGGAGCAAACGAGGTCCAACGCCATCGCACTCGCTACGATGAGCGCCACGGCGACGATTGGGATGAGCGCTTGAATGCTCTGCACTCTGCGAGGCGGAACGCCGAGGCGGCGGCGAACAATCACGACCGCGATGCCTGGGAGAAATTCAGCGTCTATCTACGCGATTTCCAATTGCAGAACATCGCCATTGCCAGTAACCAGTGGGAGCGCGCCTACCAGTACATTCTTGAGGATAGGCAGCGTCTGGTGGACCTGGAACTGGCTGACCAGGAAGCCAGGTCGCAGGAAGCCTACGAGGCCGCGGTGAAGGTATTCCGCACCGACGTGGCACAGACCCTGCTGGAAGGCTTCGACGCGATCGAGGAGCAGATCGGTGGTTTGAACGAGGTGCTCAAGCACGCGCCGGAGTTCAGCAACGGCGAGCGCTACCGCTTCAAGTACGCGCCCGTCGAGCAGCACCGGCCCCTGTACGACTTCCTCAAGCGCGTGCGCGAATTGGGAGATATCGAGGAGGATCTGCTCGACAGCCCGGGCAAGGTGCCGGAGGAATTCAAGGCCTTGATCGAGGGCGACGTCACTTCCGAGCTGCTGCACGAAACCAGCCCGCTCAATGACCACCGCCGGTTCTTCAGCTACGACGTAGAGATATTCACACAGAACAAGGCGATCGGCCTATTGAGCAAGCGTCTGGGGCCAGGCTCCGGCGGTGAGCACCGCACGCCCTTGTATGTGATCTTCGGCGCGGCCTTGGCGGCAGCATACGGCAAGACCCGCGGTAGCCGGACTGGCGGAGGGATCATGCTGCTGGACGAGGCGTTCGAAAAAATGGATGCGCAGAACGTGCGCGCCACCGCCGACTACCTCAACGCGCTGGGCCTGCAACTGGTCATGGCCGGGCCCGAAGCCGACCAAGCCAAGATGTCGTCGTTCCTGAATATTTACTACGATATGGCGCGCTACGGTTCGCGCACCGTACAACTGACCCAGAACATCGTTCTAGACGAGGCGCGCGAACTGCTGCAGAGCGACAACTATCTGCTGCACCCAGAACTGCTGGAGCAGACCATGGCGAAGATCGCGGAAACCGAACGTGCACTTGGCTGAGGACGTCCTAGCCGGCTTGCTGCAACGAGGTGAGCGCGCCGTGTTGCGCGGCTCGGATCGGGTTATCCAGACCCGCTTCAACGCCGCGGATTCGCTGTACTGGCGCCAAAGCTACGAACAGCGCCAGCGCTGCCATCTGCGTTTTGCCGAGGCCGAACGCGTTGGCGCAGTAACACTGCACTGGGCCAAGCATGGCGGCGAAGACCGGCCGCTTGAAAGGGTGCGCTTGGTCGAACTCGGTCGGCTGGCGTCCTTCCTCGGCGTCGCTACCGTATCTGACGCGGTGCGCGCGGCGAAAACAACTTTGGATCCGTGGTTGGATGGATATCCTCGCGCGGCAGAACTGCTCGACGCCTGGACCAAGCTGAAATCGCCGCGCGGACTAGGCAAAGACTGTGCCGCTGACTTCGCCGACGCCCTGCGGGTGTTGGATGCATTGGCGCAGGATGGTGGTCAGGATCAGATCGTCCGCGTTCTGAGCCGCAGTTTGTTCCGCGATAGCAAGCGGATCGAGGCGCTCTGGCGCCACGTCGATCTGTTGACCGGTGAACATTTAGGCTCCCCGGCGAGACAGCAGGAGGAGGTGTTCAGCGCGCTGGGTCTAGTCAAGGCGCCGCAACCGTTCCTGGTCGCTGGCACCGGCAGCCTGCAGCTGGCGCCAACGCAGACTTGCGCAATCGCGTGGCCCTTCATCGGCGTATCCAACCAGCATGTAATGGGTTACGCCGGAGCGCCGGCCTGGGTACTGAGCATCGAGAATCTGACCACCTTTCATCAAGCGAGCCAACATCCGGATGCCGCCTCCGGTTTGGTGCTCTACACCGGAGGCATGCCATCACCTAGTTGGTGCCGCGCTTATGGTCGCATCTTGGAAGCGGTTCCCGGGCGGATCCAGGTTTTCCATTGGGGCGACATCGATCAGGGCGGATTCCGGATCGCGGCGCATCTAAAGCGCAAGTGCGTCCAGCGACATGCCTTTCTTCCTTGGTTGATGGATGCGAACGATCAGGATCGCGAAGCGGCGTCCGACGTAACCGAAGACGCGCGTCGAAACATGGCGCGGCATGCCCATGAAGCGGGGTGGAATGCGCTTTCTCTATGTATGCCCGCTCTCAAGATCGAGCAGGAGGGAATTGAGCTCTATCTGCCGACGAGCTGACTAGGCCAGATATCGCCGAAACTCTGGGCGACTCAGTCGAGCGCCTCGCGTTGGTCGCCAAGATTTCCTCGAAAACCAAGTCAAGGCTTAAGCGGAGCTCCTCCACTGAGGGAGCCGGTGATCCCGGGCACGATTTGCGTAATGTCAGCGGCGCGGTGGGATCTCGGCCAAGCGGATGGTGGTCGGACTAATAGTGCGAAGGGCCGCCGGCTCGTTGACGCCGCTCAATTGAGTGCGTTGGGGCCCTGGGGTTCCGCGGACGTCAGCCATGGCTTTGATCCATTTCGGGAATAGACGATTGCGGTCAGGAGGTCGCTCCGGAACAGCAGCCCGCTTAACCCGGTAGGCAGGCACTGCCCACCACAGCCCCGTTTAGGTCGCTAGCCAGGATCTTACCCGCCGGTAACTCATGCGCGAGCTGGCTACAAGGAGCGCATGATCCAGATAACTCTAGGTAACCGTGGGTGATCCTGGGTAATCAAGAGAGTTGGATTCCGGTTGCTCAGGCTCCACCACTGCCCCGCGGTCAAATGCGCGCCTCCCCTCTCCGCGCCTCACGAAAACGCCTTATTTTCGGCCTTTTCGGCAATGGCCTTTGGTTTCGTGAAATCCAACGCGCCCGGTTTCTGGTGAAAATTTCGCCGAATTTTCTCCGTTTTCTCCGCACCTTTGGACCGCGAACCAAAGCCGCCATTTTTCCGAGTCTTACGAATCAATGGGTTAGCTTTGGACTTATCACGCAAGTTTTTTCGCCATCAACCTGCCAGCCAGAACACTCAACTCGAAACCACGGTCCGAGAGTGCTGAGGCTAAGCGCCGCAGCAGTCGTTTAAAAACATCAATTATTGGTCGGAGGTTCGAACTCCTCCCGGTGCGCCCACGACTACCCAGTTCAAACCAGTCTATTCACTCTGGGGAGCCTTGGGGAACAATAGGCTGTCAGCATTGAGGATCGGTCGCCGGACGACCCAAAGCCCTCGCCGCAGCCAACCGGAGCCCAATGGAGTAAGCGCCTCACCTTAATTATCTGGACAGCCGCGTCGCCTCCACACGGGCGATCGAGATCGGCAAGTATTTATCCTCTTGAGGCTGTGGTCGAGGCAACATCGCTGGGCTGGAGCAGAGGCGGCAGTTAGTGTCAGCCGCGAATTATCGGAGCAAATAGCGCCAGTGCGTTCCCCCGGTTCTGCCCGAAATAGTGCTCGGCAAATACATCGAAAAGCTGGCGAGCGATGTGCTCGCGGGATTGGGTGGCCTTCACCGTGCGAATGTGATCAATCACCGCAGCGACCGCCAGGGCAGCATCAAATCAAGATCGACATCAGGGATACGGAAGATCAGCCACGCCTATTTGCCAAGAGCAGCCAAGACGCATACGAGCTTGCGCAGAGTAGTTCTCATCAATTTATGGAGCAGCAGGTCCACGGCATAGGAAGCGTAAGTCAAGCGGCGCACATTCCGAAGTAGGTGCGACGTTTAGCAGAATCTCAGTGATCGATCGATGACATCCTGATCGCGTTGCGTCGTTGAACATTTCGTCGCAACGACGCAACGACGCAACGACGCAACGACGCCGCGACGCCGCGACGCCGCGACACAGCCGCGATGTGCGGGCGCGCCACTGAGCCGCCGCCCTTGCCTCACTCTCGTAGGACGCGGCCCACACGCACCGACACGGCGCGACGTCGGGCCATAAAATCGGCGGGTCCTACCTCGCCGAGTCGGGGTGCGGGGGGCAGCCGCCAAATGTGGCTAGCGTCCGGCCATGAAACTCGGTTTGCACCGCAAGAGTTTGCATGAGGCTTGCGGCCTGCTGCAAAAGAACGCCCTGAACCTAACCCCCTCCCTCGGGAGGCCCCAACGACTAGCTCTCTTTGCCACTCTTCATTATTCGACACGTTGATTGGATTTCCTGGGGAAATAAGTCGCAGTTCGGTCCGCCTCCAGCTGACTTGGAGCCGCCGTTGCTCTCGAACATCAGAGGTGTAAGAGCCCGGGGTGGGGCCGATCCGCTCTGTCGCAACTTAGTGGCCGTGACGATGTAAGCATGATCGAATCCCATCGCCGTCTGGCTGGTCCCGACCTGGTATAGGCCATTGTCGCTGAGCGCACTCGAGCGACTGGTAAATCCGCCGAGCGTCGGCACCTCGGTAATTTCGGAGGTCGGCGACCAGACAAAGGAGCGCGTCAACCCCAGGGCATTCTGGGATGTGCCGACCACCTTGCCGTTGTCCGCGATGTCCTTCGCGCGTGTCCAGTACCCGCCTAGCGTTCCCAGGTCCAAACCAGACTCCGCGGCTGGGTTATTGAGGGGCGCCCACACGAACGCATAATTACGCCCATCGTCGGACAGGTAATTGCCGACAATGACGCCCACCTCGTTCATGTCTATTGCCTGGAGTTGTTGGCGCGTGACGCCATCGCCGTCTAGATCCGTGAGCCATGTCAGGCGGCGTCCATCCGGAAACCATCGAACCGCCGCGAGATCGCCTTTCTCGTCATGGCAAGTGCCTGCGACATTCAAGTTGGAATTTACCGAGACGGCCATGCAATTAGTGCCACCTGGGATTTGCGGTAGTTCACGCGCTCGATAGCCCAACAGCTGTGGATCCCAGCGAATCGCCACCGAGCCGCCATCACGAAGATCACAGGTGCCAACAATCACTGGCTCGGCCGAGTCCTCCAAGTCCGCAATGCTGCATTCTGTGCTGCTTGGCAGAAGTGGTGGCAGTAGGCCCAATTCCGGAAGGGACTTGGCCTTGCTGGTATTGGCGGCCCACATCACCGGGGTCTTGCTGCCGTCCGCGGCGATACTCTCTCCGACGACCACGCCGGTGTGACTGATGGCGATCGCGACCGCCTTGGCGTGCGAGGCTAGCGGATCGAGCCGCTGAGGCGCGCGGCCTGGCAGCGACGCCACCCAACGGACGGGGAAATACTCTCCGTTACCGCCAGAGGTGCAATTGCCGGCGATCACACCAGCATTATTAATGTCGTAGGGCTCACAGCTGCCTCCGCTCTCCAACGGTGTCAACGGTAACGGATCAGCCTCTCCAGCGGGCCAGTACACAGGAACGACATCTCCATCAACGCTACGGCACGTGCCAATAGATTCACCGCGGTTGTTGGTGTTTAAGCTTCGACAAGTGTTGCCCCCCAGCGTACCCAATTCTTCCATCCCGGCCCTTGCTGGCGCCAAAGAGGTCACAAGAAGTGACAGCAAGATCCAACTCGCGGTTGATAGTTTCACGTTTCGCTCCTCGAATGGCGAAGCTCTTGCTTACGCTGATCCGGTCGGGCCGACCGTGAAAGAATTCAGCTTTTGTCCAACAAAGTTGATTGCTCACCTTCAAGAACCAAAGCTCACTGGAGCTTTGTGATGGGCATAGTTCCCAGTTTCATGCAGATGCGATCTGCGGCGGGTACTTGAGTCCGCGACCTGCTGTCCCGAACACCGGGTTTGGCACTTCGCCCACTGAAACTATCATTCGACAGCCTCATTCCGAGTAACGATTGAACCTCCACATCGAACGACGCTCCGTCGGCGCGCTCATTCCGTATGCGCGCAACGCGCGCACGCACTCCGACGCGCAGGTCGCCAAGATCGCGGCGAGCATCGTAGAATTTGGTTGGACCAACCCGATCCTGGTTGATGGCGACAACGGCATCATCGCCGGCCATAGCCTGTTGCTCGCCGCACGTCAATTGAGCTTCGACAAGGTGCCGGTCATCGAACTGGCGCACCTGACCTCGGCGCAGAAGCGCGCCTACGTCATCGCCGATAACCGACTCGCCGAGAACGCGGGTTGGGATGAGGAACTGCTGCGGCTGGAACTAGCTGATCTACGCGATCACGATTTCGGCCTGGACTTGCTCGGCTTCACCGATGACGAACTGGATGAACTGCTGCTCGACGGCCACCAGGCCGGCTAGACGGACGGCGACGAGGTGCCTGAAGTGCAGGAGCAGCCGGCCTCCCGTCGCGGCGACGTTTGGATTTGCGGTAGCCACAAGGTGCTGTGCGGCGATGCCACTCAGGCGGATGACTACGCGGCGCTGCTCGGCGACGAACTGGTGGACATGACCTTCACCGATCCGCCCTACAACGTCGGCTACGCCAACAACCCGAAAGACAAGCTGCGCGGTAAGCATCGCCCGATCCTCAACGACAACCTGGGCAGCGATTTCGGCGCATTCCTGGAAGCGTGTTGCACGCAGATGGTGGCCCTGACCAAGGGCGCGATCTACATCGCCGTGTCATCGTCGGAACTGGACCGGTTGCAGTCGGCGTTCCGCGCTGCCGGCGGTCGGTGGTCCACCTTCATCATCTGGGCCAAGAACAAGTTCGCCACGGGGCACGCTGATTATCAGCGGCAATACGAGCCGATCCTCTACGGTTGGCGGGACGGCAATGATCGGTTCTGGTGCGGCGCGCGCGACCAGGGCGACGTGTGGTTCATCGACCGCACCAGCAAGAACGGCCTGCACCCGACCATGAAGCCGGTAGCGCTAGTCGGGTGGCGGGAAATAATTGTCGTCCGTCTGCCCCACGATCCACTGCTCCTGAGCGGCGACGCGTGGCTGGTGCCAGCGATCGGCGGCAGATGGACCGTCTCGGCTCGCGTTGGCCAGCGCTCTAATCACAATTCGAAGAAGATCTGCCAGCAGCTTGGCTGCGCACATTGTTGAAACGTGCTTTAGCGTGAGTTGTCAGTGAGGAACGGTGATCGAGAGTCGAAATGCAATCGGCATCACTTCATTACATAGTGCCTTGATCAACCATCGACTTATGCGCATCCAGCGAGGCTGGTCTGTACGGAATATTCCTGCAAGTCACATAGGCACGCGCGATGCGTGCCGTCCTTCGGCTGCTCTCGGAGATTGCATATGAGAACGATGGCACACACCCTTATTTTTTGCTCCGCTGCGGCCCTTCTCGGAACGGCACCGCACGCAAGAGCAGCTGCCGTCTTCGACGTGCTTGGACTGCCTTCTTGTGTTGCGATCGGGGTGAACGATTCCGGCGAAGTCCTCGCGAAATGCGCTATCAGCGAGGCAAACGGCCTCTATCGGATTCCGTTGTTTGGGCCGAGGGTACGCCTTCCTATTGACACATTTTGTGGCGTTGCGGGGATCGCCAATAATGGTGTCGTGTTCGTCAATTGCCCCGAGAATGATAGACTGCGCGGGTACGTTTGGCTGCCTCAGCAGTCCACCCTCCTGCCCCTGAAGCCAGTTTTCGGGCACGAGCGGGCTACCATCTCGGGTTTCAGCAGTAAGGGCGTTGCGATCGGAACGTCCGTCGATCAACGAGGCAATGCCTATCCCGTGTTATGGCGAGACCCGACCGCCCGGCCGACAGAACTAAAGGTTGGGCTGTTAGGAACTGAAGGTCGCAATTGCGTGGCTATTGGTGTCGAGAAGGACAATGCGGTCGCCCCCGCAGTGACTGGAAGTTGCGTCGCTAACGGTGGCGAGGTTCGAGTTCCCATTGTCTGGAAGCGCGACTCGCTTCTACTGACGTATCGGGCCCACAAACTTGCATATCCAGACACTGAGGATGATCCGGATCAATGCGATGCGCTGGGAATCGCGGGTGATATCGTCGTCGGCAGGTGCGCCGGCGATACAGTGCACACCGTCGCTTGGGACTCAAGCACTGGAGATCCTGAAGTCCTGGATACGACCGCGGACGGCGAACCGTTCATTTTTAGCAACCTCACCGACGTGGCAATCGATGGAGGGGTCGCTGGCTACGCGCTTGTAGCTAACGGAGGCGCCCGGCCGTTCATCTGGTGGCCGAAAGACGAAGAGCTCAGTTGGTACCCGGATCCTTCAGATCCCGATCGCCCGAATTACAACGTTATTCCTAAGCGTTACGTCGTAAACAAGGCTCTGATCGGAGAGATGGAAGTATACGATTCTGGACATCCGAGCTGGCCGACCAAAGTTCTATTCCGATTGAACTTGGCTAATGGCGTTCGCGAAAACCTCGGCATTCCGCCGGAATTTCGCTCTATGGAGGTTACGACCATTTCGGAGTCGGGTTGTTATGCGTCCGCAACCGGCCTGAGGGCGCCGACCGGCAGGATCCCCGAGGTTATACGCGTGCGGATGTGCCCTTAGGCGATCTTCGTGTCCGCGCGCTTGGGCTTCTTCGGCGAGGCCGGTGCAGTGGGCGCGGGCGGCGCGGCGTCGGTCCCGGGGGCGGTGCATTCAGTCTGTCGGCTGCCCTGTCGAGGATGTTGAAAGAGGCGGCTCTTATGCTCACCGATCCTCATACTGTGACGAGGCCGGGGAATCTCCGCGTTGCGCTGGATAACACTGAGCGAAATGCGTCGCCGAAGTTGCCAATCGCATCTCGCCCAAGCTGGAGTACGCCTTGCGCAAAAGGATATCGCTGGTCGCCTTTGCGCTATTGGTGGGCGCAACCCCCGGCGCTGCAGCGCCCACCGCGCTGGGCGTGCTCGGCGGCAACACCTGTCGCGCGATCGACGTCAACGACGGCGGCGCAGCGATCGGCGACTGTCGTACCGGCGGCGGTGACTTCGTCCCGGTCTACTGGCCCGCCGCCGGCACCGGAGCCCTGGTCCTGTCGGCATTGCTGGACAACGGCGCCTGCAACGTGGTCGGCCTCGCCGAGGACGGTGCGATCGGTGGCAACTGCGATTGGGGCGACACCGGCGAACAGGCGCCGGTGCGCTGGGCGGCGCCGTCGCTACCGTCGATGCGGCCGGAAATCCTCAATGCGCGCACCGGCGACGACCGCGCAGAAGCCCGGTTCGTCAATGCCGCCGGTGCCGTCGCCGGAATCAGTACCACCCCCGGCGGCAAGGATCAGCCGGTCGTATGGAAGGGCGGACAGCGTGTGGCGACCGCGCTGCCGGTGCCCGGCCTGCTACCGCCGTTGCTGTCGCCGGCGACCGAGTGCAGCGTTGTCGCCCTGAGTCCCGCGCCGACGCCGGTCGCGGTGGGTCTGTGCGAGTTGCGCCGCGGCGGCGTCGCGGCGGTGCAATGGACGCCCAACGCGCTCGGCGGCTACAGCGTGAACGTGCTGCCGGGCCTGGCCTCCGGCGCCGATTGCACGGCTGTCGCGATCAATGGCGCAGGCCAGATCGCCGGTACCTGCGAGGACGAGACCGGCGATCTCGTGGCGGTGCGCTGGAGCGCAGCGCAGGCGGTGCCCGCGGCGCTGCGCGGCCTGCCGCGCGAGGCGGCAGCGGGGCAGCAACTGTCCGCGGTCGATATCAATCAAGCCGGCATCGTCGCCGGCTACTACATCGACAGCGCCGGGCGTTCGCGCAGCTTCGTCTGGGCGCCGAGCCAGGATCAGACGAGCGAGGACGCGCTCGACCTGGGTACGCTCGGCGGCGCCGGTGTATTTGCGCGGCAGATCGCCGACGACGGCCGCATCGTCGGTTCGGCCGAAAATGCGCAGGGCGCAGAAGTCGGCTTCGCCTGGGGCCCTGGAACGGCTATCGCCGACCTGGGCACGCTCGGCGGCCGCACCAATTCGCCCGCCGCTATCAGCCGCAGTGGCCAGTGGATTGTCGGCACCAGCACGAACGAGGTGGGGCAACGGCGAGCCTATAGAATCGGCCCGGAGCGGCGAGGCGCGGTTACTGCGTCTGCGCAGCGGGGCCTAGCGCGAACCGCGTACCGGTATCGCGCGTCGGTGCTGCTGGAACCCGCGCCCTCGTCCTCATGCCAAGACTTGGCGGCGGATTGTCCGGCACGCGCACACCTGTGCAACGACTCCAACTACTACGCCCTGATGACGGCACAGTGCCCGAGAACATGCGGCCGATGCCCGCAGTACCCGCCTGGTGGCGCCGCGTCGGCGCTATTCGACGGACCGCCCTCTTGCGAAGATAAGGTACCTAGTTGCAACGCCAACGCTAGCCTGTGCCACAACAGCGCCTACTACACGCTGATGACCGACCGGTGTGCGAAGACCTGCAATCGTTGTCCGCAACTAGCCTACGGAATTCGTTAGGGCCGGTCGCAAGCTGGCCTGATCGCCAGTGAGCCGATGATGATTTCAGATATCGCTGGATAACCGTGAGTAACTCAGGGTAATCAAGAGAGTTGGATTCCGGTTGCCCACGCTCCACCAACCCTCATTAGCCCTCACTGACCTCCGCTGGCCCCCATTAGCCCTCACTGGCCCCACTATCCCTAAGTGGTCCCATAAAGAAAGCTTGCGGACGGCGGCGACTGCCTGCGAAAGATTGGGCGATTCACTTTGTCCACGGCCACTCTTGGTGGACCTATCGATTCATTTAGCCGAAGCCGCTTCGCGGCCCGGCCTCGCGCGAGCCGCGCCCGAAGCAGGATGGCAATCGGACTCCTCATTTGTCGCTTTAGCCAGGGCATGAAAAAAAACACCCACGCATCGGTGGACTCCATGCCGAAGCTCGGGACAATCTCTGGCTCCAGGTTACTCATTGGCCCTGTATCCGAGCGTCCGCTCGGCTTCGTCTTGCGAGGTCAGCGCGATGCGCGAGAACGACGGTTGAAAGGTGCTGAGATTTCTATCGTCAATAAGCCGGACGACTTCGACAGGTTCGCGCCGGCCAGCGCGAGACACTTCAACGGTATCCCGAGCGTGGTCCATTGGCCGACCGGCAGCGACGTTGACGACGGTGTCCGCCCCCGATGAACGTCGCGCAGATGCGCTGCTGCGGTGCGGCATCCACGCATTACACGGAGCAATGGCGTGACGCCGTAAGAAGTACAACGGTAGCGCTACCATTTTCAGATTGACAGCGCTGCCATTCGGGCGTATCACTCGCTCCGCTCCACACCGGCCGCCGACGGTTGCCGCCACGAGAGCTGGAAGATGGGAGCGTCCGAACTGTAGGGAGAGGACATGGCGTACCGCTTGCACGCGCTGCATGGCGCACTTGAGTATCGCGCGGCCGCGCGCCGGGTGGTGTGTGAATCGTTGGTTCTGTTGAAGAAACTGAGCGGCGTACTCCCGGCTTACAGCGATGATTCCGTGCCCGCGCCTGACGTGATGACGGCGGAGGGCCTCGCGAGACTCGTACAGGACAATTGTTCTTCTCTCATTCGTTGCAACGTTCGCGGGACGCGGGCGACAACAGTGGATCAGCGTGGCATAGGGGTGCTGGAGTCGGCTATATGCGACAAATGAAATCTTCTTCATGTGCTGTCCCCGCGCATATAGCTGCTGAGCGATCGAGGGAGAGTCTCATGATCCAATCCCCAGCCAAACTGCTAAAGGCTTCGCGGCTTAAAACCCGCCACCTGCAGCTGCTACTGCACTTGTACGAACATCGATCGGTGGTGCGAGCGGCCGATGCGGCCGATATGACCCAGCCAGCGGCCTCCAAGCTGCTGTCGGAAATGGAACACATCTTGGGCGTGCCGCTATTCGAGCGACACGCGCGCGGGGTGGAGCCCACTTGGTATGGCCAGGCACTGATCCGTCGTGCGCGCTCGGCCTTGTCGGAAATTGGACGCGCCCATCACGAGATAGAAGCCATGCGCAGCGGACGCATGGGCCAGGCGGCGATTGGCACGGTGGTCAATCCGGGCACCAACTTGGTCCCGCAGGCCATCGCCGCGGTGAAGCGTGACTTCCCCGACATTCTGATCCGGGTGGAAATGGACTACAGCCGGCCATTGGTGGCGAAGCTGCTGGGCGGGCAATTGGACATCGTGATCGGTCGGATCCTGGGGCCAGAAGGAGCAGGCGATCTGGAGTTCGAACCGCTGGCCGACGAACCGCATTCGGTGATCGTAAGGGCCGGGCATCCGTTGACGCAGCGCAGTGAAGTGACCCACGCCGATCTGCTCGAGTACGGTTGGATCATGCCGCCGGCAGCCAGCATATTGCGCACGCGCTTGGATTCGATGTTCCTGGAACGTGGCTTGGCGCCGCCGCAGAACATCATCGAGACCGCGTCGCTACCGCTCATTATTCATCTACTGCGCTATGGCGATTTGCTGACCGCCCTACCTGCCGAATCGGTGGCGCCGTACATTCAAACGGCGCAAATGCAGGTTTTGCCGATAGATCTGCGCGTGCGAATGGAATTCTTCGGAATCATCCGCCGCCGCGACCAGCAACTGTCTCCCGGGGCGGAATGCGTCCTGCAAGCGCTTCGCGCAACCGCGCGCAATTTATATCCAGCCCTGTAACCGATTGCACCGCCTGAGCGGCAGATTTTTCGGTTATGTATTCCAAAAGCACATAGGTTTTGCCAAACATTTCATTGGCGTGGAATGTCGAGAGCGGCCTATGCTGCCATGGAAGTCGCAACGTGACATCGGCGTAAGGCGGATGCGACAAACGTCCAGAACATCAGACAGCTGTTGGAACGATGTCGCGACAGCCGAGAGGACGAGTGATAACAACGCACGGGGAACCGGCAGGCGCCGGGGCGGGCGCGAAAACATCTAAAAACCCGGACGAGGAACGCAACAGTACCCACGGGTTAGAAAACCAGCCAATCGTTCGTCAAGGTGTCCTGGGAGGGAACAACCATGTCAACGCGCCAAAGCCGTACTCTGGCGAATCGGGTAGCCGGGCGTGCCAGTTTCCGTCGATTGCAGCATTCGGCCATCGCTTTAAGCATCGCTGCGCTACTCAGCACCAATGCCTATGCGCAAGAACCCCAGGTCGCCCAGGACAACGCCGGCGAGAAGAAAAAAGCGGCCGTCGATCTGGACGCTGTCGTCGTCACCGGAATCCGGGGTTCCGTCGCCAAGGCACAGGACCTCAAGCGCGACTCCGACACCTTCGTCGATTCCGTCACCGCGTTAGACATCGGCGCGTTGCCCGATCGCAGCGTCACTGAAACGCTTTCACGCATCCCCGGCGTGACCATCGACCACTTCCTGTCAGTGGGCGATCCGGAACACTTCTCTGCCGAGGGCAGCGGCGTACAGGTTCGCGGTTTGACCCAGGTCCGTTCCGAACTGAACGGTCGCGATAGCTTCTCTGCCTCCGGCGGCCGCAACCTGAGTTTTCAGGACGTGCCCGCCGAACTGATGGCGGGCGTCGATGTCTACAAGAACCAGAAGGCCGATATGATCGAGGGAGGAGTGGGCGGCAGCGTGGATCTGCGCACCTTCATGCCCTTCGACTTCGATGGCCAGAAGATCAGCGGTAGCTTGAGCGAGAACTACGGCGACTTCGCCGAGAAATACAAGCCTACCGTTTCCGCCCTTTACAGCAACACCTGGGACACCAGCGTTGGGAAAGTCGGTTTCCTGGTCGATATCACCCACTCGGAACTGGCCACGCGCACCGACGGCCTGTTCGTGCGTCCGTTCTTCAAGAACGGCAATAACGATCTCAATGGCGACGGCGTCAATGAGGCGCTCTGGCTGCCACGCGGCGCCGACTGGCGCACCCTGGAGTACGAACGCGAGCGCGAGGGCGCCTATATCGCTCTGCAGTGGCGCCCCAGCGATGACGTTGAGCTCTACGCGACCGCCTTCCAGAGCAAATACGATGAGTTGTGGAACGAGGACGCCATCTTCGTCTCGAACAATCCCCTGCAAGTAATGCTCGACGCAAGTCAGCCTTATCAAATGGACGGCGATGTATTCCGTTCGGGCCGGCTGACCCAGCCCGGCGGCGTTCCCATGGGGACGGATATCCGTGCCTCTCACCGTAAATCCAAGACCACTGACTTTTCCTTCGGATTGAAGTGGTCGCTCAGCGACAGCACCGAACTGACGACCGATTTTCAGTACATCAAGGCCACCACTCAGGGCCTCGATTCGACGGTGGCCCTGGGCGTCGATGTGCCTTATATCGACGTCACCCTCGGCGGCAGACCGACCATCGGCGTCGACGAACAGTTCACGGGCAATCCCAATAACTATTATTGGGGCTTCACCATGGACCATCAGGACGACAACAAGGCCGACGAACTGGCTTGGCGCGCAGACCTCAAGCACAGCTTCGATAGCGGCTTCATCAAGTCGATCAAGTTCGGCGTGCGTTTGACCGATCGTGGCGCCACCAGCATCGATACCGGCTACAACTGGAAACCCGTGTTCCAGACCTGGATGCGCGGGGGGGCGTTGCCCAACGGCGCGATGCCGTCGCTGAATCTAAACGGCGAAGTCAACTCCAGCCTGGTGCACGTGAATTCGTTCGACAACTTTTATCGTGGCGACGCCAACACGCCGGGAGGATTCTACGCGCCGGTTCTGGGTACTGCGCTTGGGTATCCAGGCAGCTATCAGGCCATCCACGATGCTGCCGCTGCGTATTACCAGCCCGATTCTGGCATCTCGTACACGACAACGCAACCGGACAACCTGCACACCAACGTTCAGGCCGAGATCACCCGGGCCGTTTATCTAATGGCGAATTTTGGTCTCGACAACGCGCGTCTGGACGGCAACGTCGGCGTGCGTGTGGTGCACACCGAGAATGCCGCCAGGGGGTTTTTGGTCTACCCGAACAAATCCTTCGCGCCGTATCTGGGAGCCGGTGAATCGGAACCCATCACGGCGGAAAATTCCTATACGGATGTGCTGCCCAGCTTGAATCTGCGTTGGGAAGTTGCCGATAACCTGATCATGCGTTTCGCCGCCTCCAAAGCCATCGCTCGTCCGAATTTCAGTGACATGCAGGCGTACCAGGTACTGAACGCCGATCCGAAGCAGGGGGTCGAGCAGCCAAACCCAGGCGACCCTTCGACCCTGCCGGTCACTCAGCTGAATCTGGCGGGCAGTTCCTTCGACAACCCCTACCTGGAGCCGATGAAGGCCAAGCAGTTCGATCTGTCGTTGGAGTGGTACTTCGATCCCGATCGCGGCGGCATGGCCTGGATCAACCTGTTCCACAAGGACGTCGAGGACTATTTCCGCCGTCAGACGCAACTGGTCGCCTATCCGGGCGCCGATGGCAAGCAATACGATTATCTGATCACTCGCCCCGTGAACGTCGGTACGGCACGCATCCAGGGTGTGGAGGTCGGCTGGAACCAGTTCTTCGACTTCCTGCCGGCACCTTTCGACGGATTCGGAATGTCGGCGAACTACACCTACATCGACAGCTCCACCAAAGTGCCGAATAACCTGGATACACAGCCGGTCGACACCGATGGATCAGTGTTTACCGACTTGCCGGCCGATGGGCTGTCCAAGAATTCCTACAACGTGGCCGCCTTCTACGAGAAGGGGCCCTGGCAGATCCGTTTGGCCTACAACTGGCGCAGCCAGTACCTGCTGTCGACGGGGCCCAATGGCTACAACGGAACCGACAACGGTATTGCCTGGAAACTGCCGGTGTACAGCGACGCCTACGGACAGCTGGATGGCTCGATCTTCTACAAGTTCAGCGATCACATCCAACTTGGCCTGGAAATGAACAATCTCAACAACGCCGAACAGCGCACGCTGATGGATCAGAACGGAGCCGGCCGCCGCGTCACTTCCTGGTACGTAAACGACACACGCTACGCCGCGACCCTCCGCGTTACGTTCTAAGCGTGATGGGCCTGAGAACGGCCCTCACCTTCCTCCCGCTCAGTGTTTACCGCCCCACCGCAGAGCAGAAAACGCAGAGCGAGTTGAGACTTGCTCTTTAAGGCTTGCTCTGCAGCTACACGTTTGACTCCCGAGAGTGTGCCTGCTGCGTCTGCATCGACCCTCACTGCACAGAAGAGCCCATGCCTAAGCTTCGTCTGACATTCGCACTCTTTGCTTTCTTGCTGGCGCCCGGTGCGGCGGCGAAGGGCGAAACCGCCGAGTATCGTTGGCGAAATGTCTCCATCGGTGGCGGAGGCTTCGTCACCGGCTTAGTGTTTCATCCCGCCGAGAAGGGATTGGCCTATGCGCGTACCGACGTTGGTGGTGCCTACCGTTGGGACGACAAGGCGCATCGCTGGATACCGTTGACCGACTGGCTGGGCGCGGAAGATACCAACCTGTTGGGGATAGAAAGCTTGGCGATCGATCCGTCCGATCCCGAGCGTGTCTACCTGGCGGCGGGCACTTACTTGAACAAGTGGGTGGGCAACGGCGCGATCCTGCGTTCGCTCGACCGAGGTAAAAACTTCCAGCGCACCGATCTTCCGTTCAAGCTGGGCGGCAACGAAATGGGGCGTGGCAACGGCGAACGCCTGGCAGTCGACCCCAACGACGGCAGAGTGTTGTTTTTTGGCACTCGCGCGTCGGGTCTGTGGCGCAGCCAGGACAGCGGTGCAAGCTGGTCGCAGTCGGAGTCGTTTCCTGCGATCGCTCATTCGCCTTCGGCCAGCGTGCAGACTTCGTGGGCGGGCCCGCAGCCGGTGGGTATCGTGTTCGTCGTATTCGATCCCGCTAGCGGCCAGAAGGGCGCACCGACGCCGAAGCTGTATGCTGGTGTTTCCACCCGCGAAACCAGCGTGTACGAATCCAGCGATGGCGGCACGAGCTGGCGGCCGGTGGCCAAACAGCCGCTGGGCCTGCGCCCGAACCATATGGCGCGTGCATCCAATGGCGACTATTTCCTGAGCTACGGCGACGAACCCGGGCCCAACACCATGAACAACGGCGCGGTGTGGAAGTTCGCACCCGCGTCGGGCCAATGGACCGACATCACTCCAGCGCCGCAGTCCATCGATGCCGAAAACGACGGGTTCGGCTGGGGCGCGGTCGCGGTCGATCCACGCAATCCTCAGGTGTTGCTGGCGACAACGTTCAACCGCTTCGTTCCACACGATGAGATCTACCGCAGTAGCGACGGCGGTCGGCATTGGCAGCCGCTGTTCCCGCGCTCCGAGTTCGACCACACCATTTCGCCGTGGACCGCGCATGCCAGTCCGCACTGGATGGCCGACATCGAGATCAACCCGTTCGACAGCGACGAGGCGATGTTCGTCACCGGTTACGGCATCTGGGCGTCGCGCAACCTGACCGCGTTCGACGAAAGCCAATCCAAAGTGAAGTGGTGGTTCAAGAACACTCATCTGGAAGAAACCGTGCCTCTGGATCTGATCAGTCCACCGCAGGGCGCGCATCTACTCAGCGCGGTCGGCGATATCGATGGCTTCCGTCACGACGATCTGGCGACCTCGCCGTTGCAGTTCGCCGGTCCGCGCTTGACCAATGGCGAGAGCATCGCCTATGCCGGGCAGGCGCCGCAGATTGTGGTGCGCAGCGGTACCGTCCGTCATCGCAACAACAACGAAGTGCGCGCGGCCTATTCGCTCGATGGCGGCAGCAACTGGAGCTCGTTCGCCAGCGAACCGCCGCAGGGCGAGGGCGCCGGACACATCAGCATCGCCGCCGACGGCAAGCGCGTGATCTGGACGCCGTTGAAATCGGGCGCGTGGATCACCGCGGATTTCGGTAAGCGCTGGCAGAAGGTCGAGGGCGTCCCAGATACGGCGGTGATTGAAGCCGATCAGGTCGACGAAGACATCTATTACGGATTCGACGGAATCACCGGCAAGCTGTACGTCAGCGATAACGGCGGCATGGAATTCCAGGAATCCCAGAACGCGGTGGGCGAGTTCGACGACCGGTTTCGTCCCGAGGTGCATCCTGATCCACAGCGCAGCGGCGTGGTCTATCTCACTGCCTCCTGGCGTGGCCTGTTGCGCTGGTCGGCGGGCAAGCTGGAGAAGTTGCCTGGCGTGGAGAACGCGTATTCGCTGGGGTTGGGCAAGCCGAAGCAGGGCAACGAAACGCCGGCCCTGTATCTGTTCGGACAGATCGCCGGCAAGACCGGCCTGTTCCGTTCCGACGACGATGGCCGCCGCTGGACGCGCATCGACGACGATGCGCACCGCTACGGCAAGATCTACCACGTCACCGGCGACCCACGCTTATACGGCCGAGTGTATTTCGCCGCCGGCGGCAGGGGAATCGTGTATGGCGATCCGCGCTGAATCCCCAGGCTCGTACGTGCTGCGCCGGCTCGCTATTTCGCTGCTGGCATGTTCGCCGTTGCTGGCCGCTGCGCAGGGTTACGCGCCACGTCCGCAGGAGCGCGTGAGCGATGCGCGGATTTCCGCGCCCGATGCAGAGCCCGCCTCCGCACCGCTGACCAATTTGCCGGACCGAAAACGACGCAGTCTCAACGGCAAATGGCAGGCGCTCGTGGACGGCTACGCCGCGGGCATGGGTGACTGGAAAGCCGTCTGGAAAGACCGCACCGCGACAGGCAAGAGCCAGTTCTTCGAATACGGATTCGACGACAGCGTCACTCTGGACGTGCCGGGCGATTTCAATACGCAACGGCCGGAACTGACTTGGCTGGAAGGTTCGGTGTGGTATCGCAAGGCGTTCGAGCACGACGCCGCTGCCGCTCGGCGCGAAGGGCGGCGCTTGTTCGTTCATTTCGGCGCTGCAAATTACCGCGCCGACGTGTTTCTCAACGGCGAGAAACTCGGCAGTCACGAAGGCGGGTTCACGCCATTCCAGTTCGAACTGACCGAACGGGCGAAGCCTGGTGAAAACCGACTACTGGTACACGTCAACAACGAACGCCGCAAGGACGGCATTCCGGCGCAGGGTTTCGACTGGTTCAACTACGGTGGACTGACCCGCGATGTGGCTCTGATCGAAACTCCGAAAACCTACATTCAGGACTACTCCCTGCAACTGGCGCCGGATTCGTTGCGGCGCGTCGATGGCTGGGTGCAACTGGCCGGTACCGCGCCGCGCCAACCCGTGCGCGTCCGCATTCGCGAGCTGGGCGTGGACGTGCGCGCCCAGACTGGCGCAGACGGTCGCGCGCCGTTGCGTTTCGAGGCGTCGTTCGCATTGTGGTCGCCAGCGCAACCCAAGCTGTACCGCGTGGAAGTCTCCACGCCGGAAGAGTCGCTGCACGAAGACATCGGTTTCCGCAGCATCGCCGTCCACGGCGACGAGCTCCTGCTCAACGGAAAGCCGCTGTTTCTGCGCGGCGTCAATTTCCACGAAGAGATCGACGGCCGTCGCGCGCATTCCGAGGCCGATGCACAGCGCATGCTGGAGCAGGCGAAACAATTGGGCGCCAATTTCGTGCGTTTGGCGCATTACCCATACAGCGAGCATCTGCTGCGCCAAGCCGATCGTCTGGGCCTGCTGTTGTGGCAGGAAATTCCGGTCTACCAGGGCATCGACTTCGCCGCTGCCGGCATGCAGGACAAGCTCGAAGCCATGCTGGCGGAGATGATCGGTCGCGACCGTAATCGCGCGGCGGTCATCGTGTGGGGGATCGCCAACGAGACGTCGCCCGGCCCTGCACGCAACGCGGCGCTCACGGCGCTGGCGCAACAGGCGCGCCGACTGGATCCGACCCGGCTGATCAGCGCGGCGTTCTATGGCCCAGGTTTCCATGGTCGTACGTTGACCGTCGCCGATCCGTTAATCGCTTCACTGGATGTCGTTGGCATCAACGAGTACTTCGGATGGTACACACCCTGGCCGGTCGAACCTGTGCAAGCCGAGTGGAAACCATTCGGCAAGCTGCTGCTGATCACTGAATTCGGCGCCGAGGCGCGTTACGGCCATCACGGCGCGAACGATGTGGCCAGCGCCTGGAACGAGGAGTTCCAAGCTGAGATCCATCGCAAACAGCTGCGCATGTTCGCGCGTATTCCGTTCCTGCGCGGCACGGCGCCCTGGGTGATGACGGATTTCCGTTCGCCGGTGCGAATGCATCCGCTGCAGTCCGGCTACAACCGCAAGGGACTGTTGTCCGAGCGCGGTGAGCGCAAGCTGGCCTGGCAGGTGATCCACGACTATTACGTAGAGGTGGAACGGTGAAACGCAGGCTTTTTATCGTATTGGGACTGTTGCTGACGGCAGCGCAGTCTGCGCAGGCGAAGATCGTGTTGCCGCTGCTGTTTTCCGATGGCGCCGTGGTGCAGCGCGATCAGCCGTTACCGGTCTGGGGCTGGGCGACGCCGGGCGCGAAGATCGAAGTCGAGCTCGACGGCCGCAGCGCAAAAGCTACAGCTTCCGACGACGGCGCGTGGCGGCTTGAATTGCCCGCGCACGCGGCGGGTGGCCCTTATCTGTTGAAGGTCAGCGAGCACGCAGGCAACACCGCCATCGTGCGCGATCTCCTGGTCGGCGACGTGTGGCTGGCTTCAGGCCAGTCGAATATGGAATGGCCGGTCGCCCAGGCCAAGGATGCGGAGCGAGAAATCGCGCGCGCGGGCGACCAACGTATCCGCCATTTCAAGGTGCCAAAGTCTTGGTCGGGACAACCACAAGCGCGTTTGACCGGCGGTCAATGGCAAGCGGCTTCGCCGCAGACGGCAGGTGCATTCTCGGCGGTCGGATACTTCTTCGCGCGCGAATTACGGGCGAAGACGGGTGTCCCCATCGGCATCATCGACAGCACCTGGGGCGGCAGCAGCATCGAGGCCTGGACCGAAGCATCTGCGCAAGGGTTGGATGCGAAGGCGATCGCGCGGCAGGAGAGTGAGTTGCACGCGCGCGATCAAAGCGCCGTGTCCGAGACCCTTGCACGCCTGGCTCGATGGCCGCAGAAGGGCGTGGATACTTCGCGCTGGAGCCAGGCCGATTTCGACGATCGCGATTGGGGTCGCATTGCGGTGCCGGGCTTGTGGGAAAAGAGCGGCTACAGCGGCATGGATGGCGAGGCGTGGTATCGCGCCAGCTTCACCCTGAGCGATGCCGAAGCGAAGGCGGGGATCGTGCTGGGCGTGGGCCGTATCGACGATTCCGACACCACCTGGGTCAATGGCCAGCAAGTAGGCGAGACGCGCATGCAGTACAGCCTGCCGCGCGAATATCCGGTGCCGCCGCAGGCGCTGCGCGCCGGCATCAACCAAGTCGCGGTGCGGGTGCAGGATTTCGGCGGCGGCGGCGGTATCCATGGCGAGGCTGGCGAAGTGTTCGTACAACCGCAAGGCGCGGCTAAGCGGCCCTTGGATGGTTCGTGGAAATTCCGACCGGCACAGGTATCGGTAGCGCTGATCGACGACAAGAACCAGTACCCCGCGCTGCTGTACAACCAGATGATCCATCCGCTGTGGCCGTATCCGCTGCGCGGAGTGATCTGGTATCAGGGCGAAGCCAATGCCACCGCGACCGGTGCCTTGCGGTACCGCGACCAGTTCGCCGCATTGATCGACCAATGGCGCGGCGACTGGAAACAACCGGCCTTACCGTTCCTATGGGTGCAACTGGCCAATTTCATTTCCGGTGCGGATGTTCCTGGCGAAAGTGCCGGCGCCGGTAGTCCATGGGCGCTGCTGCGCGAGTCGCAATCGCGCGCGCTCGCCCTGCCGGCCACCGCGCAGGCGGTCGCCATCGATATCGGCAATCCCCACGACATTCATCCGCTCGACAAACAGGAAGTCGGCCGCCGCTTGGCCTTGGCCGCGCGCCATGTCGCCTACGGCGAATCGCTGGTGTATTCCGGGCCGGTTTACCGAACTGCCCGATTCAAGGGCCGTGAAGCGCGAGTGGAGTTCGAACCTTCCACCAGTGCATTGACCGTGCGCGGTGGCGGCGATACAGCGCTTGGCTTCGAACTGGCCGGCGCCGATCGCCGTTTCCATCCGGCCATCGCCGTCGTCCAGGGCGACATCGTCGTCCTGACCAGTGCCGCAGTCGCGCAGCCGCAGGCCGTGCGTTACGCGTGGCGCGACAACCCCGAACAAGCCGATCTGATCAACCGCGACGGGCTGCCGGCATCGCCGTTCCGCAGCGACACGTGGTGACATGGACAACCCTACGATGATGATGGCCCGAATTCCGAACCGAACTACTGTCCTTGGCTTGTTGCGATCGGCGGCAGTGATGGCGGCGCTGGCGGTTCTGACCGCATGCAAGCCTGCATCCGATGCACCGCAGACGACTGCGCCTGTCGACGGAAAAGTCGCGCCCAAGTCGGAAATGCGCCACGCCGAGGCGCCGATTCCGAAACTGGTGAGCAAAAACGGCCGTCACGCGTTGCTGGTGGATGGCGAACCCTTTCTGCTGCTGGGCGCGCAGGTCAACAACTCCAGTAACTATCCCGCCGCCCTCGAAAAGGTGTGGCCCGCCATTGAAGTGCTGAAGCCGAACACGGTGATGGTGCCGATCGCCTGGGAGCAGGTCGAACCGCGGGAAGGCAAGTTCGATTTCTCTTTCCTCGACACTTTGTTGACACAGGCGCGTCAACACGACGTACGGCTGGTGCTGTTGTGGTTCGCCACTTGGAAGAACAACGGCCCCAACTATGCGCCGGCCTGGGTCAAGCTGGACAACAGACGTTTCCCACGCGTTATCACGGCTGACGGCAAGACGTTGAATTCACTGTCGCCGTTGGCGGCGCAAACACTGGACGCCGATAAAAAGGCTTTCGTGCGATTGATGCGCCATCTCAAGCAAGCCGATCCGCAGCGCACCGTCATCATGGTGCAACCGCAGAACGAGCCCGGCACCTATGGCGCGCCGAGGGATTTCTCGCCGCTGGCGCAGAAGGCGTTCGACGGCGCCGTGCCGGAAGCGTTGGTCAGGAAGATGGGCAAACAGGCGGGCGACTGGAAGCGGGTATTCGGCGGCGACGCCGACGAGTTCTTCCACGCCTGGCATGTAGCGCATTACATCGATCAAGTCGCGGCCGCGGGCAAGGCCGAGTATCCGTTGCCCATGTACGTGAACGCGGCCTTGCGCGATCCGTTCACTCCGGGCTTGCCAGGTCAGTACGAAAGCGGCGGCCCCACCGACAACGTGCTAGATGTCTACAAAGCGGCCGCACCCCATATCGATCTGCTGGCGCCGGACATCTACATGCGCGAGTACGGAAAGTACATCACCGTGCTGAATCGTTACTCGCGCTCCGACAACGCCTTGCTGGTGGCCGAAACCGGCAACGATGTGCCGTTCGCGCGATATTTCTTTGCCGCGCTCGGTCACCAGGCCATTGGCTGGTCGCCGTTCGGCATCGACTACACGCGTTACTCCAACTGGCCGCTCGGGGCGAAAGGCATGTCGCCCGAATCGTTGGAGCCGTTCGCGCTGAACTATCGCCTGGTGCGGCCAGCCGCGCGGCTGTTGGCCAAGCTCAGCTTCGAAGGAAAGGTGCACGGCACAGCGGAGCAGAGTGGACAGCCGATACAAACCCTCAAACTCAACGAACGCTGGAATGCGGTGATTACCTACGGCGTGCCGCAGTTCTGGTTCCGGGGTGAAGCAGCGGGCAACCCGACGCCGATCGGCGCGGCATTGATCGCTGAAACCGGTGTCGATGAATTCCTGGTCACCGCTTACCACGCGCGGGTGAACATCGTCGCTGCCGACCCCGAGGTCGCCGCGCGACAGATATACGACCGCGTCGAGGAAGGCACGTACGAAGACGATCAATGGAAATTCCAGCGGATCTGGAACGGCGACCAAACCGACTATGGTTTGAATTTCTCCAATGCCACCCAGTTGCTGAGAGTCAAGCTGGCGACATACTGATGAAGAAGGAAACGGGCATGCGTTATCTGATCGCAGTGGCGGTTCTGCTGCCGGCATTGCTGGCATCGGCGTATGCCGGCGCAGTCGAAGCGGGAAAGTACGAACGAAACAGCAACGGCATCGTGGTTCATCCGGCGGAAAGCGACGTCGCACAGGTCAGGTTGGAAGTCGTCGCGGCAGGGATTATCCGCGTCAGCGCCGACCCGGATGGCGACTTCAAGCGTAGTGCCAGTTTGATGCGGGTTGGAGGTGCACCCGAGCCCGTGCTGTTCGACGTCTCCGAAAAGGCGGGGTATGTGCGTCTGAGCACGGCGGAGGTCGCGGTCGACGTGTCGCTGCAGAGCGGCCGTGTAGCGTTCTTCGATGCGGCCGGAAAACCCATCCTGTCGGAAGTCGAAGGCGGGCGCACGTTCACACCGCTGCGGGCTGAGGGCCAGTCGTACCTCAGCGTGCGCCAACGTTTCCAGTCGCCCGACGACGAAGCCATCTACGGATTCGGTCAGCACCAGCAGGGCTGGATGAACCAGAAGGGTCGCGACGTGGAGCTGTTACAGCACAACGTCGACATGGCGGTTCCGTATCTGGTTTCCAGTCGTGGTTACGGACTGCTGTGGGACAACAACTCGATCACCCGGCTCGGCGATCCGCGCGGCCTCCAACCGCTGCCGCAGTCGCTGAATCTGTACGACGCGAACGGCGAAGCGGGTGCGCTGACCGCGCGCTATTCGGTGAATGGCGTGCAGAAGATCGAGCGTCGGGAATCGGAGATCAACTACCAATACATCAAGGATCTGAAGAAATGGCCGGCCGAGGCCACGCTGCCGAAAGCAGCGGAAGGACAAGCGCCGCAGCGCTTGCACGTGACATGGGAAGGCGAGATCGAGGCGAAAACAGCAGGCCGCCACACGTTCTCGCTGTTCTCCAGCGAATACGCCAAATTGTGGATCGATGGAAAGCTGATTTCCGACAGCTGGCGCCAGAACTGGAATCCCTGGCACCGCGAATTCGCCCTGCAGATGCAGCCCGGCCAACGCCACAAATTAAAGATCGAGTGGAACTTGATCGATCCCAGCTATCTCGCTCTGCTGCACCGCGATCCCTTGCCGACCAGCGGAGCCAAGGATCTGTCGCTGTGGTCCGAAGCCGGGCAGATGATCGACTACTACTTCGTGGCCGGCGACTCGGCTGACCAGGCGATCGCCGGCTATCGCCAGCTCACCGGCAAGTCGGTGCTGTTGCCGCGATGGGCCTATGGCTTCTGGCAAAGCCGCGAACGCTACAAGACACAGGCCGAGATGGTCGGTGCGCTGGATGAATACCGCAAACGCAAGCTGCCGATCGACGCGATCGTGATGGACTGGTCGTACTGGCCGGAAGATGCCTGGGGCTCGCACGATTTCGATAAGGCGCGTTTCCCTGATCCGCGGGCCATGGTCAAGCACATCCACGACCAGCATGCGCGAATGATGATTTCGGTGTGGCCCAAGTTCTATCCCGGCACGGCGAATTTCAAGGAACTCGACGCCAAGGGGCATATCTACAAGCGCAACATCGAAGTGAAGGAAAGGGACTGGATCGGCAAGGGCTATCTTTCTTCGTTCTACGATCCCTATTCGAAGGAGGCGCGCGATATCTATTGGCGCCAGATCGACGAAAAGTTGAATGTGCTGGGTATCGATGCATGGTGGCTGGATTCGGACGAACCCGACATGCATTCCAACCTGGACATCGACGAACGCAAGGCGCGCGCCACGCCCACGGCGATCGGTTCCTCGACCGAGTTCTTCAATTCGTTCCCGCTGGTTCACACCGAGGGCGTCTACCAGGGCGATCGCGCCAAGAACCCCGGCCAGCGCGTCTTCATCCTGTCGCGCAAGGGCTATGCCGGCACCCAGCGCAACGCGGTGGCGGTGTGGAGTGGCGATGTGGCGTCGCGCTGGAGCGATCTGCGTGAACAGGTTTCGGCCGGCGTGAACCTGTCCCTGTCCGGCTTGGCCAACTGGACCTTCGACATCGGCGGATTCGCGGTGGAGAAGCGCTATGAGAACCAGGAACCTGCGCATCTGGCCGAGTGGCGCGAACTGAACCTGCGCTGGTTCCAGTTCGGCGCCTTCGCCCCGATCTTCCGGTCGCACGGACAGTTCCCGACCCGCGAAATCTGGAATATTTCGCCGGAGGGCACGGCGATCTACGACAGCCTCGTGTACTACGACCGCCTGCGTTACACGCTGCTGCCTTACATTTACACGCTGGCAGGCGATACCTGGCATCGCGACGGAACGATCATGCGCGGGCTGGCAATGGATTTCCCGAACGATCCAAAGGTTCGCGATATCGACGACCAGTACCTGTTCGGTCCGGCGTTCCTGGTCAATCCGGTGTCGGAGTTCAAGGCGACCAGCCGCAAGGTCTATCTGCCCGCGGGGTCGGACTGGTACGACTTCAACACAGGCAAGCGCCACAGTGGCGGACAGACCTTACAAGCCGACGCGCCGCTGGCACGCATGCCATTGTTCGTGCGCGCGGGCTCCATCGTCCCGACAGGTCCGGTGGTGCAATACGTGGACGAGCAGCCGACCGCGCCGCTGACGTTGGTGGTGTACACCGGCGCCGACGGCAAGTTCTCGCTGTACGAGGACGATGGCAAAGGCTACGGCTACGAGAAGGGCGAGTTCAGCCGCATCCCGCTGTCGTGGAATGAGCGCACCGGCGAACTGAGCATCGGCGCACGCGAAGGTTCGTATCCGGGCATGCAGCAGCAGCGGACGATACGCGCGCGTTTCGTCAGCGGCCCACGCGCCGACGCTGGTGCGCTGGAACCTGCCGTCGACGCCACCGTGCAATACGACGGCAAGGCGATCACGGTTAGCAAGGTTGCCGGGCCGAACTGACATGAGCATCGACCCGACGCGCCGCGAGTTGTTCAAGGGAGTGGGCGCGGGCATCGCGATCGCGGGTCTGATGCCGTCGTCCGCCGTGCGAGCGGCGGCCGACGCCATTCCCGATGGCGATGCGCTCAAGCTCTGGTACCGACGGCCGGCGACGAGGTGGGTCGAGGCGTTGCCTCTGGGCAACGGACGTCTCGGCGCGATGGTTTGGGGCGGCATCGAGCATGAACGGCTGCAGCTCAACGAGGACACGTTGTATGCGGGCGGCCCGTACGAAGCCGATACTTCCGGCGCACTGGAGGCATTGCCGGACGTGCGCCGGCTGATCTTCGCCGGCGAGTACGCGCGCGCGGAAGACTTGGCCAACGCCAAGATGATGGCGCGGCCGCTCAAGCAGATGCCTTATCAACCACTCGCCGACGTGGTGCTGGATTTCCGCGATATTCCGGATATCTCCGACTATCGCCGCGAGCTCGATCTGGATGCGGCGATCACGCGGTCGCGGTTCAAAACCTGGAAGATGGAGCATACGCGCGAAGCCTTTATTTCACCGGTCGACCAATGCGTCGTGATGCGCTTGTCTGCCGACCGACCCGGCAGCATCAATCTGCGGGTGTCGCTGGATAGCGATCAGCAGAACGAAATGCTCGCCGACGACGGCGCTCTGCTGCTGCGCGGACGCAACGCCACGCGCCATGGTGTCGAGGGCCGGTTGAAGTTCGCGGTGAGGATTCGCGCCATTCCGCGTGGCGGTTCGTTGCGGCTACGTGGCGAACGCATCGAAATCGAAGGCGCGGACGAGGTGGTGCTGTTGATTACGGCCGCTACCAGCTATCGCCGCTACGACGATGTCGGCGGCGATCCAGAAGCGATCACGCGCCAGCAGTTGATCGCCGCGCAACAGCGCGGGTTCAAAGAACTGCGTGCAGCGCATGTGGCCGAACACCAGCGTTTGTTCCATCGCGTCTCAATCGACCTGGGCCATACCGAGGCCGCTCGGTTGCCTACCGACGAACGCGTCGAACGCTTCGCGGATGGCAACGACCCGGCACTCGCCGCGCTCTACCATCAATACGGCCGCTATCTGCTGATCTCCAGTTCGCGCCCCGGTACGCAGCCGGCTAATCTGCAGGGCATCTGGAACGATCTGATGGATCCGCCCTGGGAGAGCAAGTACACCGTCAACATCAACACTGAGATGAACTACTGGCCGAGCGAAGCCAACGCATTGCACGAATGCGTCGAACCGCTGGAGCGCATGATGTTCGATCTGGCCGAAAGCGGTGCGCGTACCGCCAAGACCATGTACGGCGCGCCAGGCTGGGTGATGCACCACAACACGGATTTGTGGCGGCAGACTCGCCCGATTGACGGCGCGCAGTACGGACTGTGGTCGATGGGCGGCGCGTGGTTGTTGCAGCAACTGTGGGACCGCTGGGATTACGGTCGCGATCGCGCGTATCTGGCGAAGATCTATCCCTTGTTCAAGGGCGCGGCAGAATTCTTCGCGGCGACCTTGACGAGCGATCCCCACACCGGCGAACGGGTCACCAACCCCTCGATGTCGCCGGAGAACGTGCATCCGCACGGCGCGTCGCTTTGCGCCGGGCCGGCGATGGATTCGCAGTTGCTGCGCGATCTCTTCACACAGTGCATCCAGGCCGCCGGCCTGCTGGGTGTTGACGCCGGTTTCGCACAGCAGTTGCAGCAATTACGCGACCAGCTGCCACCCGATCGCGTAGGCAAAGCGGGCCAGCTGCAGGAGTGGCGCGAAGATTGGGATATGCAGGTTCCGGAAATTCACCACCGCCACGTCTCGCATCTTTACGCATTGCATCCGAGTTCGCAGATCAACGTGCGCGATACGCCGAAACTCGCCGCGGCCGCGAGGCGCTCTCTGGAAATCCGCGGCGACGACGCCACCGGCTGGGGCCTGGGTTGGCGCTTGAATCTATGGGCGCGGCTTGGCGATGGCGAACACGCGCTGAAGATTCTGCGCATGCTGCTGGGACCGCAGCGGACCTACCCGAACCTGTTCGATGCCCATCCACCATTCCAGATCGACGGTAACTTTGGCGGCACCGCCGGCATCACCGAAATGCTGCTGCAGAGTTGGGGCGGTTCGATCTTTCTGCTGCCGGCTCTGCCGGAAACGTGGAAAGCAGGATCCGTGCGTGGTCTTAAGGTGCGTGGCGCCGCCGGCATCGAGCTGTCGTGGAAAGCAGGTCGCCTGACCGAGGCCACGCTCACCAGTATGCGCGGTGGTCGCTATAACATCGTTCTGGGAAAGCAGAGTCTGGACGTCGAACTCGGCGCGGGCCAGTCGCGCCGCCTGCGCGTTAAAGACGGCAAGCTGGTGGCGGCATGAGCTTGTATGCCGGCATCGACGCGGGAACCCAGAGTATCAAGCTGCTCGTCTACGACGCGCAGTCCAGGCAAGTCGTCGCGACGGCGAGCGCGCCGCTCGAACTGATCAGTGGCGCGGACGGCAGCCGCGAACAACTGGCCTCGTGGTGGATCGAAGGCGTACACGCTTGCTTCGCGCAATTGGACGCGTCGATCCGCGCCTCGATCGTCGCCATCGGCGTCTCCGGGCAACAGCATGGCTTCGTGCCGCTGGGCCGCGACGGCAAAGTGCTCGCGCCGGTCAAGCTATGGTGCGATACCAGCAGCGCCCATGAATGCCAGCAGATCATGCAGGCGGTGGGAGGGGAGCGGCGCTGCATCGAACTGGCCGGCAATCCGATACTGCCTGGCTACACCGCCTCCAAGCTGCCTTGGACACGCCATCACCGGCCCGAGGTCTACCGCGATCTGGCGGTAATCCTGTTGCCGCACGACTATCTCAATTTCTACCTCACGGGCGAAGGTTTCATGGAAGCCGGTGATGCCTCCGGGACCGGCTGGCTCGACGTGCGCACGCGCCAGTGGTCGCCGGACCTGCTGGCGGCCACCGATCCCGATCGCGATCTGTTGCAATGCCTGCCGCCGCTGATCGAACCAGGCACCACCTTCTCGATCGTGCCCACTATCGCCACCGCGCTGGGGCTATCCCACGCAGTACGCATCGCGGTCGGCGGCGGCGACAACATGATGGCGGCCATCGGTACCGGCTGCGTGGTGCCGGATCGTTTGTCGATGAGCCTGGGCACTTCCGGAACCTTGTTCGCCTACGCCGATCGTCCGGTGGTGGATGCGAATGGCGGTTGGGCCGCTTTCTGCTCCTCGTCCGGCGGCTGGCTGCCGTTGATCTGCACGATGAATTGCACGGTCGCCACTGAGACCATCGCGCGCTTGTTCGATTTCAGCGTCGGCCAGGGCGAGGCCATGATCGACGCGACCTCTCCGGGCGCCGCCGGCTTGACCCTGCTGCCTTTCTTTAATGGCGAACGCACGCCAAATCTACCCGACGCCCGCGCCTCGATGCTGGGCATGGATCTGCGCAACCTCACGCCGGCCAACTGCTACCGCGCGGCCATGGAAGGCGCGACCTACACGATGAAGTATGGCTACGACGCATTCGCCGCTGCGGGTCTGGAATTCGACGCCATCGTGCTGACCGGCGGCGGCAGTAAGAGCGCTGCCTGGAAGCAGATGATCGCCGATGTCTTCGATCTGCCGGTGGCAGTTCCCCGACAAGCCGAAGGGGCCGCGTTTGGCGCTGCACTGCAGGCGTTGTGGTCGCAACTGCGCGACAACGGGGACAGCACTACCTTGCCGGAATTGGTGGCGCAGCACGCAGCCATCGATCTCTCGCTTTCGACCCGCCCCGACCCTGTGCGCGTGGACGAATACCAAATGCATTACGCGCGTTTTCTGCGACATCTCGAGGCGGTGCGCGGGCTGGACGCGGCCCAGGCAAGCACCCCGCATAACAGGACGGAAGACAGACCATGAGCAATCCCTATTTCATCGGCGCGCGGGAATACTTTCCGGGTATAGGCAACATCGCCTTCGAAGGTAAAGACTCGGATAATCCGCTCGCCTTCAAGGTCTACGACGAAAACAAACGCGTCGGCGGCAAGAGCATGCGCGAGCACCTGCGTTTTGCGGTGTGCTACTGGCATACCTTCTGCAACACCGGCCACGATCCCTTCGGTCCGGGCACGCGCCGCTTTCCCTGGGAAGCCGATACGTCGATGGCCACCGCAGAGGCCAAGGTCGACGCCGCGTTCGAGTTCTTTACCAAGCTGGGCGTGCCGTACTGGTGCTTCCACGATATCGATCTGGCGCCCGACGCCGAAGATATCGGCGAGTACGAAAACAACCTCAAGCATATGGTCGCTCTGGCCAAGGCGCGCCAGGATGCCACCGGTGTGAAACTGCTGTGGGGCACGGCGAACCTGTTCTCGCATCCGCGCTACATGAATGGCGCTTCGACCAATCCGGAATTCGCCGTGGTCGCGCGCGCGGCTGTGCAGGTCAAGGCGGCGCTCGACGCCACCGTTGAGTTGGGCGGGGAGCACTACGTGTTCTGGGGCGGTCGCGAGGGCTACGCCTCACTGGTCAATACCGACATGAAGCGCGAAGTCGAACACTTCGCTCGCTTCCTTATCATGGCGCGCGACTATGGACGCAGCATCGGCTTGAAGGGCAATTTCCTGATCGAGCCCAAACCGATGGAGCCAATGAAGCACCAGTACGACTTCGACAGCGCCACGGTCGCCGGCTTTCTGCGCCAGCATGGCCTGGAGCACGACTTCAAGCTCAACATCGAAGCCAACCACGCCACCTTGTCCGGGCACACGTTCGAGCACGACCTGCAGGTCGCGTCGGATCAGGGCCTGCTGGGCAGCATCGATGCCAACCGTGGCAACGCGCAGAACGGTTGGGACACCGACCAGTTCCCGACAGATCTGTACGACACCGTCGGCGCCATGCTGGTGGTGCTGCGCCAGGGCGGTCTGGAAGGCGGTCTGAATTTCGATGCCAAGGTTCGGCGCGAATCGACCGACCTGGAAGACATGTTCATCGCCCACATCGGCGGAATGGACGCGTTCGCGCGCGGCCTGGAAGTGGCGCATGCACTGCTGACGGATTCGCCGTGGGAACAGTGGCGCACTGAGCGTTATTCCAGCTTCGACAGCGGCGACGGCCGCGATTTCGAACAGGGCAAGCTGACTCTGGACGATCTGCGCGCCATCGCGGCTCGCAACGGCGAACCCAACCGAATCAGCGGCAAACAGGAGCGATACGAGAACCTGCTGAATCAATATCTGTTGCGCTGATGCTCGCCGTCGTATCGGCGTCGCCGATCACTCGATCCATACCTGTCCGGGCCGTACTCACCCAAGGCATCTCATGAACAGCATTCCTCTCGGCAAGGCGTCCACGGATGGAGGCGAAAACACCCGGCTGATCGTCCTGATCAGTTGCGTGGCCACCATCGGCGGCTTCCTGTTCGGTTTCGATAGCGGCGTCATCAACGGCACCGTCGACGGACTTAAGCAGGCCTTTCACTCCAGTTCCGCCGGGACCGGTTTCGAAGTGGCCTCGATGCTGCTCGGCTGCGCCATCGGCGCGTTCTTCGCCGGCCGTCTGGCAGACCGCTGGGGACGCCGCGCGGTACTGATCATCTCGGCGGTGCTGTTCCTGATCTCGGCAGTGGGCGCCGGCCTGGCCAACACGTCGGCGATATTCATCATCGCGCGTGTCTTTGGCGGCTTCGCGGTCGGCGCGGCCAGTGTAATGTCGCCGGCGTACATCGCCGAAGTGACCCCGGCCCGCTATCGCGGACGCCTGGCGACGGTGCAGCAGATCGCGATCATCGGTGGACTGTTCTGCGCGTTCCTCAGCAACTACCTGCTGGCCAAGGCCGCGGGCGCTTCCACCGAAGCCTTATGGCTGGGTCATGCGGCTTGGCGCTGGATGTTCTGGATGCAGGCGATCCCCTCGACAGTCTTCCTGTTGCTGTTGCTGCTGATTCCGGAAAGCCCGCGTTACCTGGTGGTCAAGGATCGCAAGAAAGATGCGTTGAAAGTGTTGACCCGCCTATACGGAGCCGCGGAAGCGAAAACCAAGCTCGTCGAGATCGAGGGCTCGTTGTCGGCAGACCATCATCGTCCACGCCTGTCGGATCTGGTCGACAAGACGACCGGGAAAGTCCGCAAGATCGTCTGGATCGGCATCGGACTTGCCACGTTCCAGCAACTGGTCGGCATCAATGTGGTGTTCTACTACGGCGCCGTACTGTGGCAGGCGGTTGGCTTCTCCGAAAGCGACGCGCTGCTGATCAACGTGCTGTCCGGCGCGCTCAGCATCGGCGCTTGCCTGGTGACAGTGATGCTGATCGATCGGATCGGCCGCAAGCCGTTGCTGTGGATCGGGTCGGCAGGCATGGCGGTGTCGCTGGCGCTAGTGACGTTTGCTTTCGCCAGCGCCGGAGTGGATGCCGCGGGCAAGCTTGAACTATCCGATTCGATGGGCACGCTGGCGCTGGTTGCCGCCAACGTCTACGTGGTGTTCTTCAACATGTCCTGGGGCCCGGTGATGTGGGTGATGCTGGGCGAGATGTTTCCCAATCAGATCCGCGGTTCCAGCCTTGCGGTGGCGGGCGCGGCGCAGTGGACGTCGAACTTCATCATCACCGTGACATTCCCGGTCCTGCTGGTCAGCATCGGACTGGCCGGCGCCTATGGCATCTACACGGTGGCTGCGGTGATTTCGGTGTTCTTCGTACTGAAGTACGTGTACGAAACCAAGGGTCGGGAGCTGGAGCAGATGGAAGGCTGACGGGTCGATGCGGGTACCCGGCCGTGGTCGCCGTGGATAACGGCTTCGAAGGATGGAAGTCCGAAGCAACGGCGGATTGCCCGGCCGGATGACCGGGCATCCACACCATCGGTAGTGCTTAAGGGAGAGGGCGAAATGAGGCTGCCGACTTTCCGCAGCTCCCGGAACAGCGTTACGGCACACGCATCCGCAAGCGGGATGGCGGTGTTCTGACCAGGCATGTACGGGTTCGGCGCGAATGAGTGAGGAGCGTGGTCGTGGTTGTCGCGAGCGCAGGGAAATTCATGGCAGGAAGGCGAGCCCGTGCCGGATTACCGAAGGCGCGAATCGACGACGTGGCCAATCTTGCGGGTGTGTCGATCAAGACCGTATCGCGGGTGCTCAACGAAGAACCGAACGTCTCGGCGGTTACCAGGGGCAAGGTGCTCACGGCGATCGAGGGGTTGGACTACAGGCCATGCGTGGAGGCGCGGTGTCTGGCGAAAAACAAGAATCAGTCGAATCCGAAAACAATTGCCAGGGACTGCGGGGATGCCTCGATCCCACCGGTGGCGACCACCCACCGTTCCAGTGACGGAAGAAGGTCGCGCTTATATCTGGAACTCTTGCAGTTGGCCGACTTGAGGAAACGCCGGGTCCTCTCGAACAGAGAATTCGAACTGCAGATAATCAACTTGCTGGCTAGTACAGGCTAAAGAAATCGCTGCCTTGCGCCGACGGGATGGTGGCGACCGGCAACACGACGCCATGAAATTCTACGTGATGGCGTGATGAAACCAGAGGAATGCCGGAACTGATTTCTCAGGGGGTGGAGACAAGCAAGAGCTTGATGCAGCTGCTCCTTGCGACAGGACGTGAGTTCAATCGATGACACGGCCGCCGAATTTCAGTCATAGTTTTTTGGTCAACACCAGGAGGATTTATGTCCAGCCGCATGCCTTTCGCTGTGACATGGCAGAAATCGCTGGCGCTTTTCGCGTCACGCAATTCTTCCATACGCTCGATTCAAACCAGATTGATCAAGCAATTGTCGGTGTGTGGTGCGGCAGCGTTGCTGCTCGCAGGGCCTGCATTCGCTCAGCTTCCAACGGCCCAGCAAGTCGCAGCTCCAATCCGTATCGGTTGGAACGTTGGCAACACCATGGAAGCCATCTGCGGCGAGACCGCCTGGGGCAATCCTGCTATTACGCAGCAACTCATCACCTCAGTGAAAGCTGCTGGCTTCAACGCCATCCGCATTCCGGCGGCTTGGGACTGTCATGCCAACCAGCAGACGCAGACCATCGATCCCACTTGGATGGCGCGCGTCAAACGGGTGGTGGACTACGCATACAGCCAGAACATGTACGTGGTTCTGAACATCCACTGGGATGGCGGCTGGCTCGAGGAGCATCCTCTTTACTCGCATCAGACCGCGAATAACCAGAAGCAGCGCAACTATTGGACCCAGATCGCCAACACGTTCCGCAACTACAACGAGCGCATGCTGTTCGCGGGAACCAACGAAGTCCATGCTGACTACGGGACGCCGACCAGCGAGCACAACACCGTTCAACAATCGTACAACCAGACCTTCGTCAATGCTGTGCGCGCTACCGGCGGCAACAATGCGTCGCGTACGCTCATCGTGCAGACCTACAACACGAACATGCAGCATGGCCTCAATTTCTTCAAGATGCCGACGGATTCGATCGCGAACCGGCTGATGGTCGAGGTCCATTTTTACGATCCTTACGCATACACGCTGGATCCGAATGGCAGCTGTTTGTATTGGGGTTCGCCGTATCCTCCGCAAAGCGCCTGCTCTTGGGCTCAGGAGAGTTATGTTGACGGCCTGTTCTCCCAGGTTCGCTCCAAGTGGGTGAACAACGGCATTCCGGTCATCATCGGCGAATACGGGGTCTCGCTTCGCTCGGGAATGAGTCGGCAGTCGCGCGAGTACTACTTGGAGTACATCAACCGCGCGGCCCGCCTCAATGGCATTAAGACCTTCTACTGGGATAACGGCGTGGCCGATTTTGCATTGTTCAACCGGTCCAATGGCTCCGTCGTTGATTCGGGAGCCATCGGTGCGATCAAGCGAGGCGCTAATCCAAGCAAGGTCATTAGAGGCGGTGCGTATCAATTGATGTCCACACACAGCAGCAATGCTCTTTACGTGAGTGGCGGCAAATAACGTTGGGCGCTAACTGGCATCGGAAAAGATACTTGGCGTTACCAGAATTTCGTAGACACTTGCCGATATCAACGCTGATAGCTGAAGTAGTAACCGTGTCTGCGCGCATGCCCTAACCGCAGTCGTGCCACGTTTTGCATGGGCTGGCATCCGTCCAGACACCATTTCTTCCGCGAACGCACGGCAATACAGAGAGAACAATTCCATGCTCAAGATCCTAGCGGCCGCCACCACCGTCTTCCTCAGTTTGAGCGCCGGCGCGGCGACGGCGGTAACGCTTCAGGCGAAGGCGACCCTGCAGGCCGACAAACCCGGGCCGAAGATCAATCGCAACCTCTACGGCCAATTCTCCGAGCACCTGGGCGGCGGCATCTATGACGGCATCTGGGTCGGCGAGAACAGCCCAATTCCCAACGTCCGTGGTATTCGCACCGACGTAGTCGAAGCGCTGAAGGCCATCAAGACGCCCATGGTGCGGTGGCCGGGCGGATGTTTCGCCGATGAGTACCTCTGGCGCGACGGCATCGGCCCCCGCGACCAGCGCCCCGTGCGCAAGAACAACTGGTGGGGCGGCGCAGCCGAGACCAATGCTTTCGGCACCCATGAGTTCATGGATTTCGTGGAACAGATTGGCGCCGAGGCCTATATCTCGATCAACGTCGGCAGTTCAACCCCGACCTACATGCGCGAATGGATCGAGTACATGACCTCTCCCGGCCAGGACACTCTGGCCCGGGAGCGGCGCAAGAACGGGCGCGACAAACCATGGAAGGTCGCGCTATGGGGCATAGGCAATGAAAGCTGGGGTTGCGGCGGCAACATGACGCCGGAGTATTACGCCAACGAGTTGCGCCGCTTCGGCAGCTTCTTCCATCAAGGCGAGGACAACCCCGGTCTGCGTGTGGCCACCGGCCCCAACGCCGATGAAACCCGCTGGACCGAAGTGCTGATGAAGGACGCCAGTCAGGCCATGGACGCCCTCAGCCTGCACTACTACACGTTGCCCACCGGCGACTGGAAGACCAAGGGCGCCGCCATCGGCTTCACCCAGCAGGAATGGGTCGACACCTTCGCCCAGACCCTGAAGATGGACGACTTCATCAAGCGCCATTCGGCGATCATGGATACCTACGATCCGAAAAAACGCGTCGGCCTGTATGTCGATGAATGGGGTACCTGGTACGACGTCGAAAAAGGCACCAACCCGGGCTATCTATACCAGCAGAACACCTTGCGCGACGCGGTGCTGGCGGCGGCCAACTTCAACATCTTCCACCAGCATGCCGACCGCGTGCGCATGACCAGCGTCGCCCAGACCATCAACGTGCTGCAAGCGATGATCCTCACCGACGGCGGCAAGATGGCGCTGACTCCGACCTACCACGCCTTCAAGATGTATGTGCCGTTCCAGGACGCGACTTCGCTACCGCTGGAATTGACCACGCCGAACTTCAGCGCCGGCGGCAAAACCATTCCCGCGATCAACGCTTCGGCGGCACGCGCCAAGGACGGCAGGATCTTCATCGGCATCGCCAACATGGATCCACAGGACCGTGTGGAACTGGACATCGATCTCGGCGCCGTGAAAGCGAAAGCAGTCTCGGGCGAGGTTCTCACCGCGGACCGAACGGATGCGCACAATGTTCCCGGGCAACCGGCGACCATCGCGCCTAGGCCCTACACGGGCGGCCGGATCAGCCAGAGCAGGCTCGTGCTCGATATCCCGGCCAAGTCGGTCGTGGTGGTCCGGCTCGACTGAGAAGCAGGGCTGAGACTTCGGATGTCCGCTTATGGCCTATTCCGTTGAAAAACTCGGCGGAATCGGTCATCTGCTGCCGATTCACCGACTTCCCATTGATCGAGCGGAAGTCGACGTGATGATGAGACATCAGAGAACCTGAACGGATTTCAGCCGAACACGCTATTCCAAAGACTTTTGACGCCCTCGTAGGCTTTTTCGGCCAGACCGCTGCCAGCCAGATAGCCGATCGCGCCACCGACGATGGTGCCGACGGGACCGAGCGCGCTGCCGGCCGCGGCGCCCGCCGCGGCGCCTGCCCAGCCGCCAGCGACGCTTACGATCGCCTTGGGTTTGTCCTGCGCGGTGGCGATGTTGTAAGCGTCCAATGCCGCGGCCACCGGCAAGGCGGCACGACTGGCCACCTTGCCGACCGCTTCCAGAACCGGCTTGGCGCGGCTCACCACCGGCTGCACCGCTTCCAGGACCGGCGCGGCGGTCTTCTTCACCGCGTCCACGGCGGGTTGCGTTACCGTCTTCGCCGCATCAACAGTCACCTGCGATGCTTTCTCTATGGGGGCCAAGACACGGTTGGTGGCGTCCTTGAGCGGCTGGATCGCGTTGTTGACTGGCTGCATCACGTTATCGTAGGCGGCTACAGCTTTGTCCACGCCGGTCACGAACCGATTCGGTGTATCGGTCGGCGCTCTGGCCGCTGTCGACGGCGTGTCGATGGAACCGGCGGGCTTGTTCAATGCCTGCGTTTCCTGCGGAGTCCCGCCGAGCTTGATCTTGCTGACATTGCGGCCGGCCAGATCTTCCTCGCGCAGCAACGTCTGCCCTTCCTTGTAAGGCGTGCCGTCGGGTCGTACGTTGCCCTTGAGCTGATCGGCCATTTCCGCGCTGATCGGCGTCGTCTTCCATTCTTCGATCGCCGCGTTGCTGGCCGGCGTGCCGTCGACGACGACGGCGCTACCCTGCGAAACGATCGAGCCCTTGCTTTCGTGATAGGTCCCTTGGTGCTGGTTATTGAGCGCGGTATCCAACACGATCTGCGAGTCCTTCGTGGTCTTCAACGAAAAATCGCTTTCGGAGTGCGCCATCTGGGTGAGGAAGGGGAACTCGGCCATCCAGTTGGTCTTCAGACCCGGCCCCATGTTCTTGTAGTACTCGCCGTGCAATGGCTGCGTACCCGAGAAGAAAGGAATATCGGCCATGCGCCACAACTGCGGCTTCGACGACGCGGGGTTCACCAGGAAATTAAGCGGATGCCCAGGCGTCTGCGCGATCTGGCGCGCGAAATCGGTGCGCGCGTGCGAGGTTGAGTTGGGTATCAGCACTTGATCCCCGATGATCGGCACCCGCGTGCGACCGGGGCCTTGCGGCAATCTGGAGACGATATCGGGCGCCGCGGGAGTGGGAACGCTTATGGGTGATAGGCCATCCGCGGTTCTGTAGCCCAGTCCGATCACGGCGCCGCTCACGGGGGCCGGCACGATCCGATCGACCGGCTGGCCATTCGCCGGGGTCGTCTGCGCCACGTGCGCCAGGGTGTAGTTGCCGCCGCGCAGCGCGGCATCGGCGATCTGCGGCGCCAGCTCCGGGCGAGCGCGGAGCAAGTCCATCCCTTCGGCGGGATTCACGTTCGTGACCGCGCGACTGATCTGCGCCTGCGTATCCGGATCAACTACGACCCGAGGCGGTTCGTAGACCGGAATAACCTGGCGGTTAACCACTGAATCAGTCATGGCCGCTGCTCGTTGGGGGAGGGCGCTATCCACTTTAGAGATTGGCCTTGGCTAGGGGCAATTGGGGGGAAACCCTATTAGGGAAAGCCCTAGATTGTGAAGGCGGATACCTCATCATTGATTTTGATATGGATCTCTTCCACTCGGCGGATTTCAACAAGCGACGCAGATCTTCGCGCTCCAGCCGGTGGTGTCAGGCGGCATGGGGCACGGTCAGGTACTTCAGGCTCTTGAGCGACTGATACCCGCTGCTTGCGACATTCAGCGATCCGCAGCGGGATGAGCGCTGCCGTGCATCTATATCAATTTATATATAGATGATGGCGTTTCTTGCATTTGTGGCATATCCCCGCAGCCCGCAGAATCGGAGGGGCGCCCATCAGGCGTCCCCAAGGCGGCCCTCGCCGCCACGCCGCATGACAACGAGCAAATGGTGAGGAAAAAACATCATGGTAAGCAGGCGATCCTTGTTGGGGGCGCCGTTCTGGGCTGCGGTCGGTATGAACGCCCTCGCACAGGCGCATCAGGATCGAGCAGGTCAAGGCAGCCAAGCGCCCACGGCTGCCGACCAGTTTCCGATCGCCAGCGGGCCCTTTCAGCCGAGTGTGGAATCGCTGAAGTCTTACCAGACGCCGGCGTGGTTCCGCGACGCCAAGTTCGGCATCTGGGCGCACTGGGGGCCGCAAGCCGTCCCGCGTTCGGGCGACTGGTACGCGCGCTTCATGTATGTCCCCGGGCATCCGCACTATGCCCATCATGTGAAGCATTACGGACATCCATCCGAGTTCGGTTACAAGGACATCATCCCACTGTGGAAGGCGGAGAAGTTCGATCCGGAAGCGCTGATGGATCGCTATGCCGCTGCCGGCGCGAAATACTTCGTCAGCATGGGCGTGCACCACGATAACTTCGATTTATGGAACTCGCGCCATCATCGCTGGAACGCTCTCGCCATGGGGCCCAAGCGGGATATCGTCGGCGCATGGCGCGATGCTGCCCGCCGGCGTGGGCTGCGCTTCGGTGTATCCGAGCACCTGGGCGCTAGTCACAATTGGTTTTGGCCGAGTCACCAGTACGATCAGTTCTGGCCCAAGCTCGGCGTCGACTATGACGGCGCCGATGCCCGAAACGCGGATCTCTACCACCCGAAGCACGACGAACCGTACAAGGGGCATGAGACCTGGTACACGACCAGTCCCGCGTTCCATCAAATCTGGTTCAACCGCGTTCGCGATTTGATCGACAGCTACGAACCGGACTTGCTCTATTCCGATGGCGGCATACCGTTCGGAGAAGTAGGGCGCTCGCTCATCGCTCACTATTACAACAGCAGCATTGCGAAGCAGGGCCGCCTTGAGGCGGTTTACAACTGCAAGGCGCTGGGTTCCGGGGAGTTCTATCCCGAAACCTGCGTGCAGGATGTAGAACGCGGCGTGATGAGCGGAATCAATCCGCGGCCCTGGCAGACCGATACGTCCAACGGCGATTGGTTCTTCGCCGACGACGATAACTACAAGACCGCGCCCGAGGTCATTCGCATGCTCGCCGATATCGTCAGCAAGAACGGCAACATGCTCCTCAACGTCGCGCTCTATCCCGATGGCAGCCTGCCGCCGGAATCGCAGACCTTGTTGTCCGATCTGGCGCAATGGATGGGCACCAATGCCGAGGCGATTCACGAGACGCGTCCCTGGGCCGTCCATGGCGAAGGGCCCACCGAGACCGCCAGTGGCGCTTTCAAGGAAAGCGCGGCGTACTCCGCCGAGGACATCCGCTTCACCGCCAAGGGCGGCGCGCTGTATGCCATCGCGATGGGCTGGCCGCGCGACGGCGTGCTGCGCATCCAGACGCTGGCCGAAGAATCGGCGCTGGCGCCCGGTACCATCGAGCGCGTGGAGGCGCTGGGCTCGGCGGAAAGCCTGCCGTACAAGCGCACCCGGAGGGGACTGGAAGTGCGCCTGCCCGAAGGATTGGCCGGATCGATCGCCGTTGTCCTGAAGATCCGTGGCAATGGCATTGGTTTGACTGGTTGATGGCAAGGACATCGACCCGCCTATGAACACTGTGACCAGCTTGATACACGGCCGCGCTCTGCTCAGGTCCCTATTGGTTGTCGCGTTGATTACCGCTGGACCGGCGTTCTCCGCAGAGCAATCAGCCCCCGGGCAATCCGTCGCCGAACCGCCCAGCGCGCTGGACGCCGCCGGCCAACTGCAACGGTTGGTGATCAAGCCGCGTTTCGGATTCGGCTGGCTGCGCGTTGCCGGCGGCGTGCAGTTCCAGACCGGCGGCATCACCAAGAGCGTGCTGTTCTACGGCCCCGGCATCGCGCGCGTGTCCGCGCACAAGGGCCAATCGCATACCCGGCAATCCAGCCTGGTCGTGGTGGCGTCGCCGCAGGCGCCGGCACTGGACATTGCAGAGTCCGCCGACGCACTCATCGTCGCCGGGGCCGGGCTGCGCGCCGTCGTCGACAAGCGCACCGGGACTATCGCGTTCCAACGACCCGACGGCACGCCGCTGGTCCGCGAGCAGGAGGCACCGGTGCTCACGCCGGGCACCGAACCCTCGGGAACCGAGACCTACGTCGTCGAGCAGCGATTCGCGCTGACTCCAGACGAATCGCTCTACGGCCTGGGCCAGTACAACGAGCCGTACATGGACTATCGCGGCCGCGAAGTGCTGATGGTGCAGACCAACATCGGCATTGTCGTGCCGTTCATGGTGTCCACGCGCCGCTATGGGCTGCTGTGGGACACATACTCGAAGATGAGGTTCTCCGACGGCCCGCAAGGCGCGGCCTTTCGTGCCGAGAACGCGCCTGCCGGCGTCGATTACTACGTCGTGGCCGGCGACACGATGGACGAGGTGATCGCGGGCTATCGCTACCTCACCGGTGCCGCGCCGATGTTCCCGAAATACGCGTTCGGTCTCTTCATGAGCAAGGAGCGCTATGCCACGCAGCAGCGCCTGCTGGAGGTGGTGCGGCGCTTTCGCCGCGAAAGCTTTCCGCTGGACGTGATCGTGCAGGACTGGCAGTACTGGGGTGGGCAGAAGGACGGCCAGTGGGATGGCAACTGGAGCGGCATGGTCTGGGACCCAGAGCGCTATCCCGACCCCGCTGGCATGACGCGCACGCTGCACGACGATCTGCACACCCGACTGATGGTGTCGATCTGGCCGTCGATCGGCAACGACACCGCACTGGCGGGCGAACTCGATGCCAAGGGATTGCGTTTCGAGCCGCTGCACTGGATCTCCAAACGGGCGCGCATCTACGACGCTTTCAGCGAAGAAGGCCGGGCCATCCACTTCAAGCATGCGAAGAAGGGCCTGTTCGACATCGGGGTCGACGCGCTGTGGATGGACGGCACCGAGGTGGAGGTGGGCGGTGCCGCGCACGACCCTGCCGAAGTGGAGGCTGACATCAAGCGCCTGGGCCGCAACGCGATGGGCGACTTCGGGCGCTACCTCAACGTCTACAGCCTGCTGACGACGCGCGGCGTCTACGAAGGCCAGCGCGCGAGCGCCGATCTTGGCGACAAGCGCGTGTTCACGCTCACCCGTTCCGCCTGGGCCGGACAGCAGCGCTATGCCGCAATGCCATGGTCGGGCGACACCACCGCCAGCTGGGACGCGCTGCGCGCGCAGATCGCCGGCGGCCTGAATGTCTCGATGGCGGGCCTGCCGTACTGGACGCAGGATGTCGGCGGCTTCTTCGTCAACGCGCCCGGCGGCGAACGCGACCCGGCCTACCGCGAACTGTTCGCACGCTGGAACCAGTTTGGCATCTTCAATCCGATATACCGCATCCACGGCACCTCGATCGAGCGCGAGCCCTGGGCGTTCAAGGCACTCGAGCCGGCGATCTACCGCTCGATCCGCCGCGCCGCCGAGCTGCGCTACCGCCTGCTGCCCTACACCTACAGTCTGGCCTGGGCCAGCACGCACGACGGCTACACGATGATGCGCGGTCTGGCGATGGACTTCCCGGACCAACCGGCACTGCGCCGCGTGGATGACACTTACATGTTCGGTCCGGCGTTCCTGGTGCAGCCGATCACCAGGCCGATGTTCCACGCCGAACTGCCGCCGCCGCCCACGGTACCGGCGACGCAGTTGCGCACGCCCGACGGTCAACCGGGCCTGGAGCTCGAGTACTACCGCGGCATGGAGTTCGAACAGCTCGCCAGCCGCACCGTCGACCTGCAGGCCGAACACCATTGGCCCGGCCCGCCGCTGGACAGCGTGCCGCCCGGCTTGGACGGACTGCAGAACTTCTCGGCGCGCTGGCAGGGCCAGATCATCGCGGCCGAGGACGGCGAGCACGAGATCGGCGTTGAAGGCGACGATGGCTTCCGCGTCTGGCTCGACGACAAGCTCGTCGTCGAGGACTGGAAGGAATCTGGTGCGCGTTTCGCCGGAGGGCGCGTGGAACTGCGCAAGGGGCAAGCGGTGCGCGTGCGCATCGACTATTTCCAGAAGGGTGGGGGCCGATCGATGCGGCTGGCCTGGCGCACGCCGAGTGAACGCATCGCTCTCGCAGAGCACCAGCGGCGACTCGATCCGAGGCAGGCCACGCTGCTGCCGGCCGGTACGGACTGGTATGACTTCTGGACCGGCCAGCGCCATGCCGGCGGCGCCAGCGCCGCGCGGCGCTATGCGATCGACGAGTTTCCGTTGTTCGTGCGCGCCGGCTCGATCGTGCCGTTGGGTCCGGTGGTCCAGTACGTCGACGAGAAGCCGGACGCGCCCTACGAGATCCGCATCTACCCCGGCGCCGACGGCCGCTTCACGCTGTACGACGACGACGGCGAGAGCTATCGCTACGAGAAGGGCGAGTACGCCACCGTCGCGCTTGCCTGGGACGACGCGCGGCATGCGTTACGCATCGGCGCCCGAGAAGGCAGTTTCCCCGGCATGACAGAGCAGCGCGAGCTGAACGTACGGCTGATGCCATCGGGTCCCGGCGACCGCGTCCAGACCAAGACCGTCCGCTTCCATGGCGAGCCGGTTGAACTTTCCTTTACGCAATGAAAGATGAAGGCTATTCGATGAGACTGCAAAAGGAACCGTTCGCGGTGGTCGCCGCGCTGTGCTGGGCCGTCACGGCAGGAACCGCGATGGCAGGCCCCCAATCGGTTGTATCGCCGAGTGGCCATGCTGTCATCCGCATCGACGATGACGGCAGTCGATTCTCGGTGCTGCGGCGGGGGGAGACTGTCATCGCCCCGTCACCGCTGGGATTGGAACTCGACGGTGCGGCTGCATTCGGCGCGCTGGTGCTCGAGCGCCGCGAAGATACCGAGGTGGACCGCAACATCCCGCTGGTCGCGACCAAGGCATCGGTGGCGCGCGACCGCTACCGCGGTGCCACGCTAACGTTCCGCGAAACGCAAGCGCCTGCGCGCCGGCTTATCATCGACGTGCGCGCCTACGACGATGGCGTTGCGTTCCGCTACCGTATCGACGATCCGGCGCCGGTGCGCCTTGCCGGCGAGCGCACCGCCTTCGTACCGGCGGGCGACCCGTCGTGCCTGGCCACCGAGTTCGACCGTTCGCACGAAAAGCCCTTCGAGCGCCAGCGCATCTCGGAACTGGCCACGGACAAGGGCTACGACGTGCCGCTGGTGTGCGCCACCGCTTCAGGCCGCACGCACTACGCCGTTACCCAGTCCCATCTGCAGGGCTACACGGGTGCGTCGCTATGGCGTCAGGGCGCGGCGATGCAGGTGCGCCTGTCGGCCGTGCCGGGGCGTGAGGGACCGGCCTATGTCTCCCGCGGCGGGCTCAGGACGTCCTGGCGCGTGGTGATGATGGCCGGCCGGGCGGGCGACCTCATCGCTTCGTCGCTGGTGGGCAATCTCAACCCGCCGCCCGAGGGCGACTTCAGCTGGGTCAAGCCCGGCAAGGCGGCCTGGAACTGGTGGTCCGGGCCCAGCAAGGGCGCCACGGCCGACATGGACGCCTTCCGCCGTTACATCGATTTCGCCGCCGAATCCGGCCTGCCGTATGCGCTGCTGGACGCCGGCTGGGCCTGGGGCAGCGGCCCTTGCTGCGAGGCGCTTCCGGAAACCGATCTCACCCGCCCGGTCGATGGCGTGGACATGCCCGCCCTGGTGCGCTACGCCGAGTCCAAGGGTGTCAGCCTGCTGCTGTGGGCGCACTGGAAGCATATGGCCGCGCGCATGGACGAGGTACTGGATACCTGGGTGCGCTGGGGCAAGCGCTTGAAGCGCGGCCTTGCTTCTGTGTCCACCCACCCAGCTACTCGACTTCTGCCGACGGGCTAGCGCACTTCGATATGTCCGCTTCTGGCCGAGAGCGGACTCGACCTGCAGCAGCCCTCATTAACCCCCAGGAGCAGCCCATCAAGAGGGCTTGAACCGGGGTTTGGTTGCTCCACCACTGTCCTTCCAGGGGCGTTTTTCTCCGCCGGTGCGGGCCTCCAAAACCGCCTTATTTCTGGGTGTTTCTGTAAAGGCCGTGGTTTCTGAGAACCGGCGAACACGCCGTTTGGCGAAAATTTCGCCAGTCAGTCCTCTCTCTCTCTCTCTCTCTCTTCTCCCAACCTGTGGTCTCGGAACCAAAGGCCGGTTTTCTGGCGTCTTGTAAATCAATGGTTTAACCGTGGACTTTTTTGCGAGTTTTTCGGCGATCAACAGGTCAACCAAAACCCGAAACCCACTTTTAGGAACCCTAGGCGGCATACCCAGCAAGGCCGGGCATCGTTGCGCTCGTTTAGGCCCAAGTCATTGGATGGGGGTTCGAATCTATCTGGCCGCGCCTAAGCCATGCACGGACCAATTCCTTCATCCACAGCACCCAGCTGTGCCCATCGTCAGATTTCTCGCGACGCGCATTAATCGTTCGACCGTCATCGCCGACAACCGGGATGCAACGATGCTCTTTTACGCCCATGACGTTCGATCCGCGCCATGTCCACGTGTGGTCATTGAGCCGTATCTGTTTAGTCCGGCGACGAGAAAGGTTTTTTTTGAGGTTTTTGGCGTTTTCCATCGGCCATCGAGTTATCCGAAGATGGGGCATTTGGCGATTCACCGCCCTCGATATGGGATCGCTACCATCTTGCCGTGCCGGCATCGTCGATCCACATTCGGCCCATTGCCTCAGTCCGACCGCAAGTCCGCGAGCGCTTGCCCAGTGAGGTCGCCCATGAAGACCTTTCAACCCGCTTTACCCGCCGCGACGGTTTTGGCGGTCAGTGCCTGCGCCGGCGAGCCCGCGAACTTGCGCTAGTTCGGCCAGGAAGATCTCCGGCCGTGTCCGCTTGCGCTTTCGCTTGTCGTTGTACTCCGCATCACCGAAGGAAGCTGCATGGACATCGCTCGCCTGGACCTCTGGCTGATTTTCGCGGATCAGGCCGACTTGTTCAGGGCTTGCTTAACGGAGGCGCCTGTCCTATTTCGTAACAGCGCCCTCAAGGAAAGTTAATAAAAACAGGTGTCTAAAAACGCTGAATACACAGCTGCCGCCGTAAATCTGCTCCCGGAGTGTGCAGGCGCTGCGTTTCGAGGAGCGGCGTCCAAAGTCCGCTTTGCGGAAGTTTCTTGTTTATACAGAGATAATGCCTTCAGATTTTAACGGGCGCAGAGTATTAGTCCTCTCGGCGAATACCCGCTTGCATGGTTCTCAGAGGTAAATGGTGAGTGGTCAAGAAGCCATCAGGCAAGGACGTCCATTGTGTCTATCACTATTCAAGATGCAATTGATACATGCGAGCGAGCGTGTACGTTAGGCATTCCTCTCGTCGGCAGGTCAGAAGCCTTTCTCGACATGATAAAGGTCGTGGGGAGGGTGGCGCGTCACGGTGATGCCACAGTACTGATCCGAGGCGAAACAGGGACAGGAAAGGAATTGGTTGCCAGAGCCACGCACTACCTCGGGCGGCGCTCCAGTTATCCGTTTGTACCCGTCAATTGCGGTGCGTTGCCCGAGGATCTGATTGAGAATGAGTTGTTCGGTCATCGTGCTGGTGCTTATACGGGAGCAGGAGCAGAGGTTGCAGGACTCATCCGATTGGCTGATCGCGGCACCCTTTTTCTCGACGAAATAGATGCGCTGCCGCTGAAGGCACAAGTCTCTCTTCTCCGCTTCCTGCAAGACGGATGCTATCGACCCTTAGGCGGTCAGCGAGAAGAAGCGTCCAATGTTCGCGTCGTCGCCGCGTGCAACGGGTGCCTCGAAGATGAAGTCAAGGCGGGACACTTTCGTCGCGACCTCTATTATCGGCTGAACCTCCTGTCGATTACTGTCCCTCCATTGCGCGAAAGAGGCGCGGACATCCCGCTTCTTTCCAAGTACTTCTTGCGTGAATTCGCTCGTCGCTATGCATCGTGCGAAAAAGATCTTCACAGTCATACGCTGTCCTGGTTCCTCCACTACGATTGGCCCGGCAACGTCCGGGAGTTGGAGAACCTGGTGCATCGCGAATACCTGATCTGCGAAGGTCGAGAGCTTCTGATCCGTGCGCCCAGTGAGTTCAGTGACAGCGATCAGCAGCGCGCGCTACCAGGTGAGCGGTGTGCGGCGCTTCCTCTGCAAACGGACGCCCTTGCAACGAGCTACCACCTGGCCAAAGCACATGCTCTTGAGCAGTTCGACCGGGCCTACCTTACCGAGCTGATCCACCGCACGCACGGAAACGTGACGCAAGCCGCGGCGCTCGCGGGCAAGGAGCGCCGCGCGATGGGCAAGCTCTTGAAACGCTACGGCATCGGCTACGTCGTCGGAGATTAAGCCTTTCGCGCCGACGCTCGCCATTCTTCGATTGAACTCTCTTCCGAGTTCGACGTATTGAGCGTCGCCGCCTGCGCTCGCATTGCGTAAGCCCCCGTCAAATTCGCAGCTGGCAAGTCGAACGCCTGGAGGATTGTTGGCGTACCTCGCTGGGCGTCTGGTCGCTCCAGTGAGTCGTGGGAACGCGGTGCTTTGTATTCTCCCCGCCGCATTTGCTCTTCCACTCGAAATGCATCGCCGCGCTGATGCCGGCCTGGTGACTGGTGTTCATCACAGACACGCCGGTTGTCCTGGGTCATCTCGCACCCTGAAACCTGCACTGACCCGGGTGGCTTTCGACCCGCCTTGCCACCCGCGCAATATAAAACCGCGATTTCCTTAAGATTTTTGTCGAGTCCCGCATTGGCAAGGAACTTGCTCTGTATTGAGCGAGTGAGAACGGAGATTCGCTGGTGACTCGTTCGGTGCAGGAGGTTGCTGCCGGCATTAAACGATATTGCGATACCCATCCCGATGCTTGCGACACGCTCGAAGGCATCGCGTGGTGGCTCGTGATCCAGCGTTCGGCGGCCGAGCGCGAAGTGCTCGAGGCGGCGGTCGACTACCTCATCAAGTGCAACATGCTGACCTCGTATCGTCTCAATGACGGAACGACCTTGTTCGGATGCTCGGGTTGCGCTGTCGACGACGCACCGGGAATGGAGATCGCAGCTAAGGAGCGCGGCAAATGATGGTCGAGGCGATGACACTGCTGATCAAGCAGCTCAACGACTACATAGCGCAAGCGGATGGCGGCGGGCCTGGCGCGCCTGTGCAAACCGTATGGGGAAACGTGGCCCAGCTCGATCGGCCGGAAGTTGCGACGGAACTCGAGAACCACATCGTGCTGACGCTCGTGAATCTCGAGGAGGAACGCGCTCTCAAGAACGGCAGGTCGTTCGCGAGCGTCGGCTCGTCCGACGTCGCCTATCGTAACCGCCCGATCCATCTGAACCTGTTCCTGCTGTTCACGGCGAACTATCGAAACTACGGCACGGCGTTGCGTCGGCTGTCGCAGGTGCTTACCTTCTTCCAGGGCAAGCAACGGTTCACCTTGGCGAATTCGCCTGGAGCGCTGCCTCAGCCGCCGATCGCGGAGCTATCGCTGACGATGGATCTCATCTCGCCAAAGTTCGAGGAGGTCAATCACCTCTGGGGATTTCTTGGCGCCAAGCAGGGTGTTTCCGTTCTATACCGCGGACGTCTGGTGGCGGTCTCGGACGACCGTGTGCTGACAGGCGGCGGCATCATCCGCGAGATCGACGTCCTGAGCCGGGATGCGACCGCATGATCCGTTACCGGACATTGTTCGAAGTCGACATCGCGCACGACTATTTCCTGAGTCGTGGCGAGGTCGTACTCGAAGCGCAGTCGGACGCGGATAGGGCTTCGCTGGCGGCGTTGTACTCGGTTGCCGACGTTTTCGAGATCGAGCCCGATGCGGCCACGATCGCAACATTAGCGGGCCACAAGCTGCTATTCCGCGCTACGCGCGCGGGATTCCTCGTCGCCGCGCAGGTCGACGCGTCGACACCGCCGCAGCCGATAATCGCACCTGGCGATACCTTCAGACTGGCCTTTGTTCTGCGTGTGCGTAATGCGCGGTTCGCAAACTACACCGAGCTGGGGCAGCCTTCGCGCTTCTATCGTTTCGGCAACGACGCACAAAATCGCGTGGCCGGCGTCAGCAACCTCTCGCGGCCGATCCGGGCGTTCGATGCGACGAGCCGGTATGTCGCCGGCGATGTGTACTCTCAGGCTGCGGGTTCGACGTTCGATCTGTTTCTCGCGCTGCGCGACACCGGGCCGGCCGCGACGCCGGTTGTCGCGGACTGGCGCCGAATTCCGGTCGACACCTTCAGCGCCAGCGCGACTTATCAGTCCGGGGCGATGGTTCTTGCTGCGAACCGCGTATACCGCGCGCTCGTGGATACACCGGGGACCGATCTAACCAATGCGGCGCAATGGCAGCCAGGCACGTTGCTCGGCAACCAGTACGCCAGCGCCTCGGATGCGATGCGCGCCGACTTTGCGTTCGCGTCGCTCGACATCGCCGCCGCCGCCTTGCCGCGCGCCACCGTGCGTGTGACGCGTTCCGGCGCGGCAACACCGGCTTCCGAGCAGCACTTTTCGGCGGAGCAGGGCCTGTTGAGCCAAGTGCAGGTTGATCTGCGTACGCTGCCATCGGGTACCTATCGCCTCGAACTTCTGGACGACGCGGATACGCCGGTTCCAGGTCATGCGACATCCATCTTCATCGCCGCCGACGCGCGCTCGACGGGCGCATTCGGCGTGATCGAGATCGATCGCGGCACTGCCGACTACGCGCTGCTCGACGGAGCCGGCGCGCTGCGCTCGCCGAGCTACACGTTGCGTTTCCTCAATCGTTCGACGCGTTGGCGCTATATCTTTCCCGCGGCGCAGGCGGTCGGCGCGGGCGCGGACGTCGCGCATGAAGGCGCGGACCCGCGTGTCCTCGTTACCGCAAACGCGCGTCCGCTGTCGCGCTTCGGCGCAGGATCGTACCTGCAGGCCGACGTCTCGGCGACACCCGCTTCGGAAGAGATCCTGCTTCCTGCACCCGAGGCTAACTGCTTGCGGCGCCAGAACGCCGAGTGGTTTTCTGAAACCCATCTGCCGAACCTAACCGTAGGACCGTGACCCATGGCTCTTAATCTGAGAACGCCGGGCGTGTACATCGTGGAGGAATCGAAATTTCCTCCGTCCGTGGTGCCGGTCGAAACCGCGATCCCGGCTTTTTTTGGTTACACGCGTAATGCGCAGTACAAGGGCACCAATCTGCTCAACCGTCCCGTGGCGGTGAATTCGCTGCTGGAATTCCAGGAGATCTTCGGCCTCGCTTCTGAGATCGGAGGTTTCGTCATCGCCCTGGACGAGGACGGCAACGTGGCGACGCCCGTGGCCGATCCGGGGCAGGGAGCGAATGCACGGTTCCGCCTGGCATACGCGCTGCGTCACTTTTACGACAACGGTGGCGGTCGCTGCTACATCGTGAGCGTGGGCACTTACGTCGCCAGCGCGGTGACCAGCGACATCGTTAATGCGCATGTCGCGGGACTCGAAGCATTGGCGCGTGAGGATGAGCCCACGCTCATCGTCTTCCCCGATCTGAGCGGGATGCGCCCGGCAGCGGGCGCGAATCCCGCGGAGACCGCCGCCAATCTCGCCGCCACGCGGGCCGCATATCACTCGGTGCTGGTGCAGGCTCTAAACCAGTGCGCCAGGCTGGGCGACCGCTTCCTGGTCTGCGATCTGTGGGATGGCGACCAACCCGGCAGCGACGGCATCACGGCGTTTCGCAACGGCATCGGCACGCGCAATCTGAAGTACGGCGCGGCGTATCACCCGTACATCCGAACCACCATGGCGTGGAACTGGGACGAGTCCACCATCACGGTCAGCCAAGTCGCGCGCCGCAACGACGACGGCACGGTGACGATGCCCAGCCCGCACAACGGCATGACGCTGGCGGCGCTCAAGACCGGTTCGCCGAATTCCAACCCGCTGATCTACGGCAACGCGCGCAACGAGCTGGCGCGGTTCGCCGTCACCTTGCCGCCTGCCGCGGCCGTGGTCGGCATCTACGCCACGGTGGACCGCACGCGCGGCGTGTGGAAGTCGCCGGCTAACGAGAGCCTGGCCTCGGTATTCGACCTCAGCGTGCGCATCGACCAAGACCTCAACGACAACATGAACGTCGAGCCGAGTGGCAAGACTATCAACGCGTTGCGTGCGTTCAGCGGCAAGGGCTTTCTTATCTGGGGCGCGCGCACGTTGGCCGGCAACGACAACGAATGGCGCTACGTGTCGGTGCGTCGCTTCTTCAACATGGTCGAGGAGTCGACGCGCAAGACCACCGAGGCGTTCGTGTTCGAGCCCAACGCCGCGGGCACCTGGGCCAAGGTCAAGGCAATGATCGAGAACTTCCTGATCATCCAATGGCGCGACGGCGCGCTGGCCGGCGCCAAGCCCAATGACGCGTTCTACGTGAATGTCGGCCTGGGATCGACCATGACCGCGCAGGACATTCTCGAAGGCCGCATGAACGTCGAGATCGGCATGGCGGTGGTAAGGCCGGCCGAATTCGTGGTGCTGCGTTTCTCGCACAAAATGCAGGAGTCCTGATCCATGGCGTACAAGACCCCCGGTGTTTATGTGGAGGAGATCTCCACGCTGGCGCCTTCCGTGGTGGCGGTGGAAACCGCCGTCCCCGTGTTTATCGGCTACAGCGAACGCGCGGAAAACGCAGCCGGCAACGACCTGCGTTTCGTGCCCACACGCATCCGCTCGCTGCTCGAGTACCAGCAGTTCTACGGCGGCGATTTCACCCCTGCCAGCTACCGCGTCGTGGTCGATACCGCCGCCGGCAATTCGGTCGGTGCGGTATCGCCGCGCAACGCGGCCGACGCCGAGCGGCGTTATTACCTGGCCACCGCCCTGCGGCATTACTACGCCAACGGCGGAGGTCCCTGCTATGTCGTTTCGGTGGGATCGTATGCCGACGCTCCGGCGCTCGGCAATACCACCACCCCGGTCGGCCTGCTCGGTGGATTGTCGCGTGTCGAAGCGGTGGACGATCCTACGCTTCTGGTGTTCCCCGATGGCGTCTCGCTCAGCGCCGTCGAGATGGGCTCGTTGCAAGTCGCGGCACTGGCGCAATGCGAGAAGCTGCAGGACCGCTTTGTCATCATGGATCTGGTGCAGGGCGACCAGCCATCCTCGCTGTCGCTTGATCCCATCGGCGACTTCCGTCAGAACGTGGGCATGTCGTCGCTGCGTTACGGCGCGGCTTACTACCCGTGGGTGCGGACTATCTATCGGCCGGACGTGGATTTCCGCCAGCTCAATCTGGTGAGCCCAGCGCTGGTGGCCCTCACTGAGGCGGCCATCAATGCCTTGACCAGCGACGCGGCGATCGACGGTCTGGTGATCGCGGCGCGAGCGGCCGACACCGCGGTGAATACCGTTGTGGGCACGGTGAACACCTCGGCCATGACCGGGCCGAACGCGCTCACGCTCACCCGCGCGAACATCGGCCAGCTCAGCGCGCATTACGCGAACTTCCTCGACCTGCTGCGGCAAACCGCGGCCGCGACCCCGGTGGCCACCATACGCCAGCGATTCGCCAACCTGGTGATCCTGGCGCGCGCCGTGGTGCTGGCGCTGCGCGCGCTGCAGACCGCGGCGCCGTCGCTACCCGCCGCGGTGAATCTGGCGGTGACCGATCTGAGCAATAACACCGAGCTCGTAGCGGGCATCTCGGCGCTGATCGCCTACGAGAAAAATGCAGGCGTCATGAGTTCCATCTCGACCACGCGCCTGGTTGGCGACGTGGCAGCTGACTACGCCGCGCTCAACGGCACGCCATGGATCGCGCCCAACGCCAACGCGACCGCCATTGCGGCCAGTGCCGACGTGTTCACCGATGCCTCCGTGCGCACTACGGCGTTGAACGCGGCCTCGGCGCTGCGCCGGTTATTCGATCCACCCGCGGCCGCCTTGCTCGCCATCTTCACCAGTGTGGAGTTCCTGGCCGACGAGGCGCAGAACCGGTTGTTCGAGAAGCATCCGGTGTTCGCCAACATCCTCGAACAGGTGAACCGCGTAATGACTCTGCAGCCGCCTTCAGGCGCGGTGGCCGGCGTCTACGCGGCGGTGGATCGCATGCGCGGCGTGTGGAAGGCGCCGGCCAACGTGTCGCTGGCCGACATCAGCGGCGTGGCGGTGAAGATCAACGACCAGGCGCAGGAGGATCTCAACGTCTCCAGCACCGGCAAGAGCGTCAACGCCATCCGCACGTTCACCGGCAAGGGCTCGCTGGTCTGGGGCGCGCGCACGCTGGCCGGCAACGACAACGAGTGGCGCTACGTGCCCGTGCGCCGTTTTTTCAACATGGCCGAAGAATCGATCAAGAAGGCGACCGAGGTCTTCGTATTCGAACCCAACGACCGCAGCACCTGGGTGCGCGTGCGCGCCATGGTGGAGAACTTCCTCACGGTGCAGTGGCGCCAGGGCGCGCTCGCCGGCGCGGTTCCGCAACAGGCCTTCTTCGTCAAGATCGGCCTGGGCGAGACCATGACGGCCCAAGACATCCTCGAGGGCCGAATGATCGTCGAGGTCGGCATGGCGGTGGTTCGCCCGGCCGAATTCATCGTGCTGCGCTTCGCGCACAAGATGCAGACCTCCTAACCCACGCCTCAAGGAGACGAGAACATGGCTGAGTATCCGTTACCGAAATTCCACTTCGAAGTGCAGTGGGGCGGCACCCGCATCGGCTTCACGGAAGTGAGCGGGCTCGAGGTCACTACCGACAAGATCGAGTACCGCGACGGCGCGAGCAAGGAGTACCACAAGATCCGCATGCCCGGCATGCAGACCTTTGGAGATCTCACGCTCAAGCGCGGCATCTTCGCGGGCGACAACGAGTTCTACGATTGGTGGAACTCCGTGGCGCTCAACACCGTCGAGCGCCGCGACATCACCATCAGTCTGCTCAACGAGAGTCACGATCCGGTGGTGATCTGGAAGGTGAAGAACGCCTGGCCGACGAAGGTGACTTCCACCGACCTGAACGCCTCCGGCAACGAGACCGCGATCGAGACATTGGTGTTGGCCCATGAAGGTCTGACCATGGAGAACGGTTGATCCATGGACCTGAGCTACCCGCATCCGGGCTTCCACTTCCTGGTGGTGTTCGAGCTGCTGCCGCAGTTCCCGTACGACACGCGCTGGCAAGAAGTGTCCGGGCTTACCGTGAGCACGGAGTTCGAGAGCTGGCCGGAGGGTGGCGAGAACCGCTACGCGCATCAGCTGCCGAAAAGCCTGCAGTTCGGCGAATTGGTGCTGAAACGCGGCAAATTCATGGGTTCGGGCGTGCTGCACTGGGCGCGCAAGGCCATGGAGCAGTTCGAGTACAAGCCCACCAACGTGCTGATCTCGTTGCTCGATGACGAACACCTGCCCATCTACAACTGGTACGTGGTTGGCGCGGTGCCAAAGCGACTGGAGGTTTCCGGCATCAACGCCGGCAGCAACGAGATCCTGGTCGAGTCGCTGGCGCTGCAATACCAGTACTTCAAGTACTACGATCCGGCGAGCGTGGCGCTGGACGCGGCGGCGGCGCTCACGGGCAGTGTGGGAGTGAGCATCTGATGCCCATCGAGATCCGCGAACTGGTGATTCGCGCCACGGTGGATCCGGCCACGGCGGGGGGCGGTGGTCCAGGCAGCTGCGGCATGCCCCAAGGCAAGGACGGCAAGGACAAGGGCGGAGCACCCGCCGGCGACGGCGATTCCACGTCCTCCGGCGGCGATCTGGTGCAAGCCTGTGTGCGCGAAGTCATGCGCATTCTCGAGCGCAAGGAGGAACGCTGATGCTGTTCGACAAGGGCAAGCTCGAGAAGCTCACACTGCGTGCGTTCAAACCGGCGGCCAACCCCGAGGACAAGCCCATCCCCTCGGACGATCCGAAGGACACGTATGTGCTGCAGGTGAATCCGAGCACGTACACGCTCAGCAAGATCATCAACTACTCGCGGCAGACCGGGCAGGGCGATACCGCCACCGAGGCGTTGTACAACAATACGCCGCCCGTGAATCTCTCCTTCGAATTTCTGTTCGACGGCACCGGTGTCGTACCCGAGCCCTCCGAGCTCGGCGACATTCCGCTGGTGGGCGCCATCGCCTCGGCGCTGTCGGGCCCGAAGAAGTTCGTGATCATGGACGAGATCCAGAAGTTCGACCGGCTGGTGTACGAGTTCAACGGCACCATCCACCGACCGCGCGAGCTGCTCATGGTCTGGGGCACACTGGTGTTCCCCTGCGTGTTGAGCTCGGTGAGCTACCGCTACACGCTGTTCAAGCCCGACGGTACGCCGCTGCGCGCCATCGCCAGCTGCTCGTTCTGCGAGCACGTGCCCAAGGCGCTGGCCGAGCGCAAGAAGAACGCGACTTCACCCGACCTCACGCACCTGCGGGACGTGCGCGAGGGCGACACGCTGCCGGCCATGGCGCACGACATCTACGGCAAACCCGAGCTGTATCTCGAGGTGGCGCGCGTGAACAAGCTGGTGAACTTCCGCCGGCTGCGCCCAGCCAGCCGCGTGGCTTTCCCGCCGGTGGGAGTGAAGTCATGAGCGCGCAGCTCATCGACAGTTCCACCGACGTCATCACGCTCACCGTGCGTGTCAACGGCACCGAACTACCGCGCACCGTGACCCTACAGGGCGTGGAAGTGGTCAGCCAGGCCAATCGCGTTCCCTATGCGCGCCTGCGCGTGGGCGACGGCGACGCGGCGCGCGGCGACTTCGCGCGCAGCACCGGCGAGCTGTTCGTGCCGGGCAATCAGATTGAAGTGTCCGCCGGTTACCACGGTGAAACCGAGCCCATCTTCGGCGGCGTCATCCTCACCCAGCGCATCGTGTCGCGCGACGGCGCGTCCTGGCTGGAACTGGAATGCCGCGACCCGGTGTTCGTCATGACGCTGGTTCGCCGCAACCGCTACTTCGAGGAAATGAGCGACAGCGAGGTAGCTTCCAAACTACTGGGCGAGTATCCAGGTTCCGGCGTGAGCGCCGGCAAGATCGCCAGCAGCGAGGTCAAGCATCCGCAACTGTTGCAGTACCAGTCCAGCGACTGGGATTTTCTGGTGAGCCGCGTCGAGGCGGCGGGGCAGTTGTGCTTCGTCGACGCGGGCAAGATGAGTACGATCAAACCAGCGCTGGACGACCAGCCCGCGATGGATCTCAACTTCGGCTTCACCGTACTCGAGTTCGACGCCGAGATTGACGCGCGGACTCAGTCGGGCGCCATCCGCGCCGTTGCCTGGGACCCGGCGGAGCAGGCGTTACAGGAGGTCAATGCCGCCGATCCGGGCTGGAGCGGAAACGGAAATCTGAGTGCGTCGACGTTGAGCGCCGCCGCTGGCCGCTCCGAGGATGTGCTCTGGCACGGCGGCAGCCTGGCCAACGAGGAATTGCAGAAGTGGGCCGACGGCGCGTTGCTGCGCGCGCGACTGGCCGCGGCGCGCGGTCGCGTGCGCTTGACGGGCCTGGCGGCGGTCAAGCTGGGAACCGTGCTGCAGCTCTCGCGCTTCAGCGAACGCTTCAACGGCAAGGTGTACGTCACCGCTGTACGCCACGAGTTCAGCTCGGGCAAGTGGACCACCGATGCCGAGTTCGGATTGCCGCGCGAGCCGCATGCCGCACGCGTGTCGATGAACCACCTGCCGGCGGCGGGACTCGCGGCCGCCGTGCATGGACTGCAAGTGGGCGTGGTCACCGAACAGGACGGCGATCCCGGCAAGGAACACCGCGTGCGCGTGAAGGTGCCGCTGGCCGGCATGGGCGAGCAGGGCGTGTGGGCGCGCGTGGCCACGCTCGACGCGGGCGATCAGCGCGGCACGTTCTTTCGTCCCGAGAAGGGCGATGAAGTGGTGCTGGGCTTCTTCCACGACGACCCATCGCAGCCGGTGATCCTCGGCATGCTCCACAGCAGCAAGAAAGCGCCGCCGCTGGAGGTTACCGCCGACAACCATCAGAAGGCTTACGTGTCGCGCAGCGGGCTCACGCTCGAGTTCGACGACGACAAGAAAGCCATCACGCTGAAGACGCCGGGCAATAACCGCATCGTCCTCAGCGACGAGGACGGCGGCATCACGCTCGAAGACCAGAGCGGCAACAAGTTGGTGTTGGGCAAGGACGGCGTGGTCATCGAGAGTCCGAACAAAGCCGTGACGGTCACCGCCAAGACCAAGCTGGAAGCCAAGGGCAACAAGATCGCCTTCGAGGCGCAGACCACGCTGGAAGCCAAGGCGCAGGGCGCGGCCGAGGTTTCCAGCAGCGGCAACCTGACCCTCAAAGGGTCGATGGTCATGATCAACTGAGGAACGGATCGCTGCCATGCCTCCTGCCGCGCGCGCCAACGACATGCACGTCTGCCCAATGATTACCGGCACGGTGCCGCACGTGGGTGGCCCAGCGCTGCCAGGTGCGCCGACGGTAATGATCGGCGGCATGCCCGCACTGCGCGTCGGCGACATGCTGATCTGCACCGGTCCTTCGGACTGCGTGGTGGCCGGCAGTGGCAGCGTGATGATCGCGGGCATGCCGGCCGCGCGTCTGGGTGACAGCACCGCACACGGCGGCAGTCTCGTTGTCGGCTGCTTCACCGTGATGATTGGAGGTTGATGTGACCGACAGTCCTCAATTCCTCGGTAAGGGCTGGTCGTTCCCGGTTACTTTCAGCAACCAGGGACGCAGCGTCGCGATGGCGCAGGCGGAGGACGACATCCGTCAGAGCCTCGACATCCTGCTGTCCACCAGCCTCGGCGAGCGCGTGATGCGCCCGGGCTTCGGCTGGAAGCGCGATGCGCTGATGTTCGAGCCGCTGTCCACATCCTTCGGCTCGTACCTGGCGCGCGAGATCGAGAACACCATCCTGTTCTATGAATCGCGCATCGAGCTCAATCGCGTCGACTTCGAAGCTGCCTCCGATCAGACCGGGCTCATCCTGATCCGCCTGGACTACACCGTGCGCGCCACCAACACGCGCACCAACCTGGTCTATCCCTTCTACCTCGATCATCAGGAGGCGAAGGGCTGAGCATGGATACGTTCCGCCGCTATGGACACCTGCTGAGGCCCGACGGCACCAACCAGTTGCAGAGACTGTTGCCCGGGCTGGAGGCGGACTATGTCGTGCCGGACGAGCGCTCGTTCGCCGATCTGCTCGACTACGCGTATAGCGTCGCAGCCGAAGTGCGTTACTACGATCTCTCCGGCCAATCCACCGGCGACTGGCAAGCGTTGCTGGAAACGTTGCTGGCCCCCGGCAGCGGGCGCATGCGCTCCACGCAGGAGTTGCAACTGCTGTTGGCCTCGCGCTCGGACTGGCCGCCGCATCTGGTGCTGTTCCTCACCTTCCTCAAGCTGTTCCAGCACCTGCAGGACGATCTCAACGAACTGACGCGCCGCCACTTGCTGTACTACTACGTGAAGCAGTTAGGGCTGCAGCTTCACGCGCCCGAGCGCGACTCGGTGCACGCCATCCTCGAGCTGGCGCAGAACGCGGCCGCGACGCGGCTGCCCGCAGGGACCTTGCTGGACGCTGGCAAGGACGGCGCGGGCCGTCCGCTGACCTACGCCTTGCAGAACGAGATCGTGGTGAACGCCGCGACCGTGGCACAGCTGCGCCGCAGGGTGGTCGAGGAGGACAGCCAGCATCATCGCCGCGTGTTCGTCGCCGATGGTTTCGACGCACTCGAAGGGCCGGGTGGCTACACCTTCGGACGGCGCCAGCTGGATCTCGATGTCTCGCAGCGCTTCATGCAGGAGGCGCCGCTGGGTTTCGCCGTGGCCGCGCCCATCCTCAGCCTCGCCGAGGGCGAGCGTCGCATCACGCTGCGCGCGCACCTGCGCGCGAGCACCGCCGAGGCGGTGAATACGCAAGGTCTGACCGAGGCGGTCACGGTCGGCTTGTCGGGCGCGGAGGGCTGGCTTACGCCGGATCACGTCGTGGCCACGCTGATGGCCAATGGCGGTTCGGGCCTGCCCGCGCTGGACCTGACCATCGACATCGGCTCGGCTGCGCCCGCGATCGTTGCCTTCGATTCGGCCTTGCACGGCGCCGGCATGATCAGCGACCGACCCGTGCTGCGCTGCCTGGTGCGTGGCGCATCCGGCGCCTTCGATCTGTTCGACCGCTTCAATGTCGAGCGTATCGACCTCGCCGTGAAGGTGATCGGACTGCGCGGCGTAGTGGTGCAGAACGACGAGATCCCGCTCGACGCCGACAAGCCCATGCCGCTGTTCGGCAGCCAGCCGCGTATCGGCAGCGTGTTCTACGTGGGCAGCACAGAGGCGTTCTCGAAGAAATTGGATTCGCTGACCTTCAACCTGGAGTGGAAGTCGCCGCCGGACGACCTGTTCGAGCACTACCGCCAGTACTTCGATTTCATCAACAACACATTGACGGACACTTTCGCGAACAACTTCCGTGTCACCGTGGACTTGTTGCACGAGCGCGTGTTCCGCCGGCTGTTGGTGAACCAGACGCTGTTCGAGCCGGTCACCACCGACATCAACGCGATCACCGCGAATGCCAGCGCCTTCAACTTCGCGCTGCAGGGGCTGGACTACCGCGAACAACCCGACCTGCAGGTGCCCGACACCTTCACCGCGAGCAGCCGTTCCGGCTTCGCGCGTCTGGTGCTCAGCGAACCCACGCGCGACGATTTCGCGATCTTCGCCAGCGAGGTGCCCTTCGAGGCCTTCGGCCATCCGGTGTTCGCGCGGCGTTACGCCCACCAAGCCATGGCGCTGGCGACGTGGACCTCGGGACAGAAGCCGCGGTTGCCCAGCGAGCCCTACACGCCGGTGCTGAACTCGCTGACTCTCGACTATCACGCCACTGCGACCGTGGTGCCCAATGACGACCAGCCGGCGGCGTACTTCGTGGTCGGGCCGCATGGCGCCATTCGCGCGCCGCGCGTTGCGCAGGCTCGGCTGGTGCCACAGCTGGATGGGCGCGCGGAGCTGTTGCTGGGCGTTCGCAACCTGCAACCGCCCGGCGCGCTCACCCTGTACTTCGAGATCGACGCGGGCACGGCCACGGCGGCCAATGCGCTGGCCACCGGCGACACGACGTGGAGCTATCTCGCTGCCGGTGACGAGTGGCGGCCGTTGAGCGCGGGTTCGCTGCTCATGGACAGCACGCTCGGGTTCCAGAGCTCGGGCATCATCGCTGTCCAGGTACCCGCCGAGGCCACGCTGGCGCACCAGAGCCTGCCGTCGGGATTGGTGTGGTTGCGCGCAGCCATCGACCAGTCGCCTGAGAGCGCGGCGCGCACGCTGTCGATCCGGACGCAGGCGGCTCTCGCCCGCTTCGAGCCAGGCACGGCGCCGCTCGCGGATTTCGCGGCGCATCTGCGTCAGGGCCTGCCGGTCGCCACCATCAAGGCGCTGGTTCAGCGCAACGCCGCCATCCGCGGCATCACCCAACCGCGCGCCTCCTTCGACGGCCGCGGCCCGGACAGCGATGAAGACTATATCCGCCGCGCCAGTGAACGGCTGCGTCACCGCCATCGGGCGGTCACGCCCTGGGATATCGAGCGGCTGGCGCTCGAGCGCTTCCCGGAAGTGTTCAAGGCGAAGTGCCTGCCGCACAGCGACGCCGACGGCATCGCGCGCGCCGGCCATACGGCGCTCGTGGTGGTTCCGAACCTGCGTCGCGGCGGTGTCGCGAATCCGTTGGAGCCGCGTGCGGCCGAGGAACTGTTGGCGAGAATCGTGGAGTACTTCGGCGGCCTCGCCACACCGTTCCTCAACCTGCACGTGATCCGCCCGGTATTCGAACGCATTCGCGTCGAGGCCAAGGTGGTGTTCACGCGCGGTCGCGATCCGGGCTACTACAGCGGCGTGCTCAATGAAGACCTGCGCCGTTTCCTGTCGCCGTGGGCGTATCAGGACGGCGAGGACATCCAGTTCGGCGCGCGCATCTATCGTTCGGAGATCCTCGCCTTCATCGAAGGGCGCGAGTACGTCGATCACCTGGTCGGCCTGCGCATCTATCACACGTACTCGGGCAGCAAGGCCGAGGGCATCGGCACGATGGTCATCGGCGAGGATTTCGTCATTTATCCGAAGCCGAAGCCCGGTCTGGGCGAGATGCGAATGGGCGACGACTTCATCGTCGGGCGCGCGGTCGAGGCCGCCGGCACCACCCAGGCGCACGCCATCGTGGTCTCGCATCCGCAGCACCTCATCACAGCCGTGGCGCCTGGAGAAGAAGTGTGCTCGGGCGTGACCACCATGGGCATCGGCTACATGACCGTCGGTCTCGATCTAGAAGTCGGGTTGGAGACGTCATGAGATTTCCAACATCAACACGAGCGGAGTACTGACTTATGAGCAGCCAAACACGGGACTTCCTCAAGGGAGTTTTCAAGAACGGCGACCGGCCGGACGCGAGCAATTTCACCGACCTTATCGACAGTTGCATGAACAAGGCGAGCGACGGCCTGAACCTGGACTCCGACGGTACCCTGCTGCTCGCGCGCGGCCTGCGTCTGGGCGACAGCGGCGTGGCCAACATTCCCGGTGGGCTGCGTTTCAACGGCGGCCAACTGCAGGTCAACAATGGCGCCGGCTGGAGCAACGTCGGCGGCGGTGGCAGCGGCGGATTCGCGCCCGTGGCGGGGTTCGCGGGCGCGATCGCCTACAGCGGCGGACGCGTCGGCATCGGCACGGCGGCGGCGGAGCCGGCCGCGAAACTCGAAGTGGCGCTGGGCGCGAACACCGGGCCGGCCGAACAGGTGCGCTTCGGCAACGCCATGGTCGGCAGTGGCGGCGGCCCCTTCGCCGCTTTCGCGGTGTACGGACATCGGGCATTGGGCGCGGACGTCGGCGCGGTGAATGCGAGTTACGCGCTGCGACAGTCGAACACCGGCGTGGTACATCTCAACGCGGCGGCCGGGCAGGTGCTGAGCCTGCGTCAGAACGGCACCGACGTGCGACTGGGCATCACCGGGACCGGCAAAGTGGTGATTGGTGGCGAGTCCGAACTCGCCGGCTCGGGCGGTGCGGCGCTCCAGGTGGCCGGCAGCGCGTTCAAGAACGATGGCACCGGCACTTGGGCATTCACCTCCGACTCGCGAGTGAAGGAGGACGTGCGCGACCTGGACGCCGGCCTGGCCGAGCTGCGGCGCGTGCGGCCGGTGCGCTATCGCTACAACGGCCTGGCGGGTACGCGCGCCGGCCTCGAAGGCGTGGGCCTGCTTGGCCAAGAGATCGAGAAGGTGCTGCCCGAGACTGTTGAGAGGCTGCCAGCGGATTCCAATGCCGATGGCGTGGATGGCTTGCGCGTGTTCAATCCTTCCGCGCTCACCTACGTGCTGATCAACGCGGTGAAGCAACTCGCGGACAAAGTCGAAGCGTTGGAGCGTGCGCTGGGTGAGGCACGGACGCAGGCCGCGCGGTGAACGAGACGCTGCACATCTCGACCGCGCCGCCCGATCGGGTGAGCCTGGACTATTCCAGGCTGCGCGAAGACGGGATGCAGTGGATTCGCTTATGGGCCAAGGACAGTTGGACGGATCACAACGCCCACGACCCCGGCATTACCCTGCTCGAAGCCGCCAGCTACGCGATGACCGAGCTGGGGCTGAAGCTGCAGCTCGACATCGCCGACCTGCTGCGCAGCGGCGAGACTCACGCCGAGGCCGAGTTCGAACCGGCGCACCAGGTGCTGCCGGTGGGGCCGGTGAATGCGCAGGACCTGCGCGCGATGCTGCTGGATCATCCGCTGATCAGCGACGCGCAGATCTTCCATCCAGCCGACAACGAGATCGCCTTCTACGAAGTGGATGCCGATCCACCGCTGACCTACGTGGCGCCGCTGGTGGCGCCAGTGCGCTCGCGCACTGCCGGACTCTACGAAGTGCTGGTGGAGCTCTCCAAGCTCGAGCTCAACAGCAACACCTATAAATTGCCGGTGGTGGCGGCAAGCGACACCTGGGACACCGAGATAGCGCTGCCGTACTGGGACGACGCCGAAGCCGCGCCTTTCCGCCAGCCCGTGGTGCTCAACTCCATCGCAATGATCCCCGACGCGGGAGAATTCTGGCGCGCGTTGCCCGAGAACCTCAGCTTCTTCGGCCGTATCCAGGTGAACTACACGGATCTTTCCGGTACGCCGGGCAGCGTGCAAGCCTGGGTGCTACTGCGCGTGGTGGAACAGATCGCGCAGCCCGGCCTGGTGGTGCCGGCCATCCTGGTCGCGGCGCGGACGGCGATCGAATCGAGCCTGCCTGGGTCGCCGCTGTCGCAGTTCGCAACGAATGTGCGTGACGCGGCCGTCGCCGTCGCGCAATTGGCCGAATACGTCGCCCACTGGCGAAATCTCGGCGAACAGGCGGTGCGCATCGGGCTGGCGCGGGTGCAGGAAATCGGCGTGAGCGCGCGTCTGGAGGTTACCGGCGGCATCGACGTCGAAGCGCTGCTGGCGCGCATCTTCATGGACATCGACGCTGCGCTGTCGCCGCGCGTGCGCTTTCAGTCGCTGGCGGAACGTCGCGCCGCGGAGTCCGATCCGGAGCTGATCTACGACGGCCCGCTGCTGCGCAGAGGATTCCTCGACCGCGCCAGCAGTGGTCGAGCCGTACCGGACGTTATCTACACCTCCGACATCCTGCGGCTCGTCATGCAGCGTCGCGGCGCCGGCGGCACCGATGTGGTCGCGCTTGAGAACGTGACGGAGCGAGACATCGTCGCCGTCACCGATCTCACCCTGGCGAACTTCATCAACAACCGACCCATCACCTCGGGCGCCGAGGACTGTCTGCATCTGGTGCAGATCGCGCGCTATCGGCCGCGTCTGAGTCTGGCCAAGTCGCGCATCACCGTCGTGCGCAACGATGTCGCGGTGGCCTACGACACTGCGCGGGTGCTCAGTCTGTTCCAGACGATGCAGAAACAGGCGCTGGACGAGGCATTCACCGACGAACCGTCCCCTGTCTGGCCGGTGACCGCCGGCGACGCGCTGCCGGTGGCCGATTACACGCCGCTGCAAATGGATCTGCCCGCGCTATTCGGCACCGGTGAGGCGGCGCTGCCGGACAGCGCTGGCACCGAGCGGCACGCTGCAGTCCGTCAGCTGCAAGGCTATCTGCTTCTGTTCGAACAGTTCCTGGGCGACATGACCGCGCAGTTGGGCAACATCAATCGCTTTTATTCCGGTAGCGGCGAGGCCGGGACCAGCTACTTCACGCGTCCGCCATTCGACCTGCCGGGCGCGCAGCGTCTGTTGCGGCGGTTCCCCGCGAGTGGCGACTGGGCCAGTTTCATCGCCGACCCGGACAACGCGGTGGCCCGCGCGCTGCGTGACGCCGCGGAGACTCGCGAGCGCTTGCTCGACCGACGCAATCGCCTGTTGGATCACCGGCTCGCGCGCCAGGGCGAGGAAGCCACGGCCCTGGCGCAGGAGGTGCATCGCTGGGCGCGCGCGGAGCTGGATGTGCGCACGTTGCCGCCGGCGCAACAGGAGAGCCTGGTCGCCGAGCGGCGCGAAGCCGCCAACGCGCGCCTGCTGCGACTGAAATCCGCGTTGCTGCGCGAAACGCCGGAACTCAGCGCGCTGCGCTTGCTGGCTTTCAGCAATCCCTTCCAGCGCGACTCGGAGATTCTCACCGTCGAAGCCGATGGCGCGGGCTTCCGCTGGGTGCTACGGCCGGGCGGCCAGCCGCAATTGCGCAGCGCCGCTCCCGACGCGACCGAAGTCATGGCCGCGATCTCGGCCGAGCGCGCCCTGGTCTTTGCAGGACGAGCGAGCAACTACTCCGGCTTCGACGCGGGCGGTGGCGTTTTCCGGCTGCGGCTCGCCGACGGCAACGCAGCTGCGGCGCTGGCGATCGCGGAGAGTCTCCAGACCTTCGCTTCGCTGGCCGCCGCGAACGCGGCCGCGCCGGCGCTGGCGGCGCTACTGGCCACCACGCGCATCGAAGCCTCGCTGTCGCCGCTCGAGCGGCGGGTGGCTCATCACAGCGGAATCCGCGCTGCGCGTCGACGTCGCGCGCTGCGTCCCATCAGCGACTTCTTCGAGATCTTCGACGAACCGGCGCCGCCGGGGTTGTTCGGCCGCCGCTGGCGGCTGCGAAATGCCATGCCCGCGGGCGCAGTGTTGCTGGCCAGCGCCGTGCGCTACGACGCCGTCACGGCGGCCGGCGCTGTGGCGTTGGCGGAACAGTCCATCGGCCGCGTGCTCCGCTACGGGCCGGACGAATGGAACTATCATGTGGTTCCCGCAATCGGCGACACCTTCGCGATCGAGTTGCACGATCCCACGGGCGTGTTGCTGGCGGCGTGGCCGGGCAGCTTCACCAGCGTCGGGTCGGCGCAGGCGGGCATCGAAGCCGCAGTGGCGTTGTTGTATCGCGAGTACGGTGCCGAGACGCTCTATCTGCTGGAACACTTGCTGTTGCGGCCGCAAGCGGACACGGACGCCTTCCTGTCGTTGCCCGAAGGCGAGGGGCGCGAGCGCGACCCCTACAGCCATCGCATATCGCTGGTGCTGCCATCGGGCTACGCGCGCGACTTCACGCAGGACCCCGCCGTCGCCCCCCGCATTGCGGCGACGCCGGATCGCTTCCGCAGCGCGGAGTTCCGCCGGCACGTGGAGGGATTGATCCAGCGTTGCTGCCCGGCTCATCTGCTGGTGAAGGTGTTCTGGGTGGACCGCGAATCGCCGGCGAGCGCTTCGACGGCGAGCTTGGACACTTTCGAGACCCGGTATCACACCTGGTTGGACACCGTGCTGATTCCGGGCGCGGCGCCCGCGGCCGTGTCCGCCGCGCGCAACTCGTTGGTGGAGGCGCTCAACGCGATCGCCAATGACACTTAACCGTCATCGTATCCAGCGGCAGGTACTGGAGCTCACGGTCGGTGACGCCGCCGCCGCGCCGGGCATCCAGGAGCAACTGGCGCGCGCATGCCGCGAGCCGCTGCTCGCCGGCATGGCGTCGGTGTTCGATTCGGTGGCGCCAGCGCACGAGTTATTACGACTGGAGCGACTAGAGATCGACGTGGGCCGTATCGAGGGCGACGACTGGGCGCCGGAGTTCGAGCGACGCTTGCTGGCCGAGTTGGAGAGGCTACTGGAGAGTCATGCCACTGAGGCGAAGCGTGAACGAGCCACTGAAATCTCCCAGGCGGACGGTGGAGAGTTCGAGGCCTTCGTATTCTTCCTGCGGCACGGCCGGCTGCCCTGGTGGGGTGCAGCTTCGGATTGTGGTTGGTCGAAAATACTCGGAGCGGCGGATGCGCGGCGCATCGAAGCACTGCGCTCCTTGCTGCACGAGGAACCGCGGGCATTGACGCGCTTGATCAATGCCTTGGAAGACGAAGCGCTCGATACGCTGGTCGCGGGCACCGGCTCGTTGCAGGATTGCACGCTAGCCTTGCGCGAGCTGCGGCCATCGGATTCGGCCGCGTTGAATCGCCGTTGGCGCCTGAAATTCTGGAGCGCGGTGATTGCGTGGTCCATCGCGCCGCGCGACGGCGGAACGGGTGCCGGTCTGGTCCACGCGCTGCTGGCTGAACGTTGCATGCTGGCGATGGAGCAATCGCGTCAGCGACTCGATGTGGCGAGTGGATCCACGGGCAGCGGCTCGGCTGCCTTCATCAGGCCGGTGACCGTGGCTGCCTTGCCCGCGCTCTGGCGTGAATGGTGCGAAGCGGCGTTCAAGGAGATGGAACATGCCGTGCCAACCGCACCCATCGCGGGCGAACTCGTGCAAGCGGCATTCGCGTCAGGCCATCCGCAACAAGAGCCTCGAGGGCGGCGAGTCGAGTCCTCGGCAATCGCCGACCAACTCGTGCAAGCGGGATCCGCATCAGACCGCCAACGCCAGGAATCTCGACAACGCAAAGTCGAGCCGGCGACAGGGGAGGTCATCTATCTACCCTGCGTGGGAATCCTGCTGCTGCATCCCTTCCTTGAGACGCTGTTCCGCGACCGTGGCCTGCTGGAAGGCAGCCGCTTCGTGGACGACGAGGCGCGGCAGCGCGGCGCGCAACTGCTCGGCTATATCGCCACCGGCCGCGCCGATACGCCGGAGTACGAGCTGGGCTTCGCCAAGCTGTTGGTCGATTTGGCTATCGAGACGCCGTTGGAATCGGGTTGGCCGGAGCCATCGGATATCGCGGCCTGTGACGCCCTGCTCGCAGCGGTGCTCGGTCACTGGACCGCGCTGCGCAGCAGTTCGGCCGCGTGGTTGCGCAGCCAGTTCTTCCTGCGTGACGGCAAGCTCGAAGCGGTGGACGGCGGCCATCGCATCACCGTCGAGCGACGCGCGCAGGACGTATTGCTGGCGCGGCTGCCGTGGGGCTTCGGCGTGATCAGCTTGCCGTGGCGAGAGCAACGAATTTTCGTGCAATGGCTGGATTGAGGGGAGTGCGGGCTGAGATCAAGGCGCTATTGCGACCGATCAAGCCGGACAGGGTCATCATTCAACAGGGAGTAACCCATGAAAGCAGGTAGAGAAAAAGCTAGAGGCGCCTGGCAGCTGAGCCTGCCGCTGATGTTGATGATTACAGCGGCGAGTGTCAGCCCGGGAGTGGCCCGGGCAGATGCGCAGGACCTGCCCATCCCATGCGCTAATTTCGAGATTACCTATGCGGCCAAGCCCGGCGAGGTGATCGCTCCGACGGACATCGAGACCAACAAGGATTCGTTCTGGGTATTCGAGAATTCGGGAGGCAACCTGGCGTGCGGGGGCACGGGGCCTTTCACCTGCGCTGGCCTTACCGTGACAGTTCCCGAGAAGGACGTCGTCCACCCATCGACGGCCAAGACCACGATCAACGGCACGGCCGCGGCCTTGGGCGAGCAGGACCAGTTCAACTTGACGAGCATCGATGCCAACGATGTCACCCAGACGTGCAAGGGCACCTATCTGTTGCACGTCACCTCCAACGGCGGAGGTTGGGGCGACCCGCATCTGACCACCGTCGACGGCCTGCACTACGACTTCCAGAGCGCCGGCGAATTCACCGCGCTGCGCGACGATCGCCTGGAGGTACAAACGCGCCAGACCGCGGTGCCCACGGCCAAGATCCCGATCACCAACGAACACACAGGTATCAAGCACTGCGTCGCGGTGTACACCGCCTTGGCGACCCGCGTGGGCAGCAGTCGCGTCACGCTGCAGCCGAATCCGAACGTAGAGGAATCACGCAAGGGCATGGAGCTGCGCGTGAACGGCAAGCTGGTGACGCTCACCGACAGTGGAATCACGCTCAAGGCGAGTAGCGGGGAGCAGGGCGCTTCCATAGGCCCCGCAGCCGTGGGCGGCATCGATGGACACATCAAGAAGGCCGCCGATGGCGCCATCGAGATTGTCGACGCGCGAGGCACTCAGGTGGTGGTCACGCCGCAGTTCTGGAACGGCCCGAATGTCTGGTATCTGAACTTGAAGGTGTATCAGACCTCGGCCACGCAAGGCACGATGGGCCTCGTCCCGGAGGGCAGTTGGATTCCCGCGTTGCCCGATGGCTCCTCACTCGGCCCCAAGCCCGAATCGATCGATGAGCGCTACGAGCAACTGTACGAGAAGTTCGCCGACGCATGGCGCGTGACCGACGCAACCAGCCTGTTCGACTACGCGTCGGGCACCAACACCGCCACGTTCACGCTCGATGAGTGGCCGTACAACTCGCCGGAGTCCTGCGATGTTCCCGGCCAGACGCCTGTGCAGCCCACGACCGAAGCCGTGGCGCAGGCCGCATGCGCGGCGGTGCAGGATCCGAAGGAGAAAGCCGACTGCGTGTTCGACGTCATGATCACCGGGCACGAGGGCTTCGGCAGGAGCTACCAGATCATGCAGGCCTTCAAGCCCATCGGCACGGGCACCTGGTACAGCCCCGACGCACGCCCGACCAAGCCCCCGACCCATCAAGGAGGTTGGGTCGAACTGTTAAAAAAATGGTGGTGGCTGATCCTGCTGCTGATAGTGGGGCTGTTCCTGTTGCTCAGAAAGAAGAAGTAGTGGGAGCTGGATCGTGAGTGATTCAAGATCACACGCGAAGCGGGTGCCGGGCGGAGATTTTCTCCGCCTGGCATCGCTGCTGTGGGTCATGCCCGCGTTGCTGTTGAGCAGCAACGCCTGGTCCGCGCCGCAGGATATCGACTTCGAACTCGATTGCGCGCAACAGCCGCCGCATGTCTTCCAGGCCAAGGTGGGCGTCGCCTTCGATTCGCGCATCGAGCTGCTCAACAGCGAGGGCGAGCGCAAGTTCTGGGCGTTCATCAGCGCGCCGACCGGGACGAGCGCGGGCGCTCGCTGCGAGGAGAAAGTCGCCGGCGCCGAATTCCTGTGCAATGGCGTGGCACTGCGCTTGCCGGTCGGGTCTCCGAACAGGCCAGTGCCGAATTCCGAATTCGCACAGATTTCCGGAATGCCGTCGCTCGAAGGAAGCTTCAGTTTCGGCCTGATCGTGGGTTCGAAAGAGGCCGGCGGCGCCAGTTGCAGCCGAACCTATCAACTGTCCATACAACCGGCCGTGATCGACAAGCAGCCGCCCACCGCGCCGGCCGGCTTCGTGGCGGAATTCAGATTCGGCGCACCCAGGATGACCATCGACCTTTCCTGGCGAGCCGCCACGGATGATTTTGGTGTGGTGCGCTACGAGATCCAGCGCTGCGACGGCGAGCTCTGCCCGGATTTCAGAACGCTGAAGTCGGTCGCCACGACGCGCGCGGCGGATTCCGGAGATCTTCGCTTCGACATCGGTTACCGATATCGCGTGCGTGCCTTCGATCGCGCGGGCAACGCCAGCGAGTTCTCCGAGATATCGCTGGTGCAGACCCCCGCCGAAGGTCCGCCGGGCCATCGTCAATAGGTGACAGATGAGCAAGCGAAAATACAGGAAAATCGAAGGCACGCAGAACCGCGACGCGACGTTCTTCAAGCCGCAGAGCGGGCCCGCGTTCGGCGATCCGTACTTCAAGCCCATCGCGGCCAGCGTTGCGCCCGCGGTGCAGAAGGAGGACGCGCCCGCCACCACGACCGAGGAAGAGAAGAAGGACCCGATCATCGAAGGGCTCAAGACCGCCGGCGAGAAACTCGCTGAGAACGAATCGTTCAAGAAGTGGTACGAACCGCGTCTGGCGAGCCTGAAATACACGTTGTGGGACAAGGCAAGCCCCGCCGATAAAGCCGCGATGATCGGCTTCCTCGGCGTGAACCTGGGCGTGGCCGGCCTGGCATTCGCGTCGAATCCGCAACTGCGCGAGAGTCTATCGGGTGTGAACATCGGCAAGCCGCTGGGATGGATCCCGTACTCGCCCATCAACGGCTTCAACTACAAACTCCCCGCCGCCGGCAAGAACGACATCGGGTTGTCCGCGGATTTTACCCTGAATCCCTATCTGGATCTGTGGAAGAACCGTCCGTCATTCATGCCCTCGGGAGCCACGTTCGGCCTCGAATCCAGCTACGACCCCACAGGCAAGGGCTTCAGCCTCACTGGCGGAAAGTTTGGTCTGGACTTCTTCGGCGGTGCGTTGAAGGCGGAAGGAAAAACGTTCAACTCGCTGAGTCCGTATCCGATGTTGATGCCGGGCATGGGCCCGGGTGCCGACCCGACTTGGCTTATGAACCAGACACCGGGCCTGCCGGATCTCAAGCAGTCGGGGTTTCAGTTCATGTTGAATGCGGATTTGCTGAAGCTGTTTCCCGGGTTGAGGAAGAGGTTCTGAGCGCTATGCAGACCAAGGCCGCGAGTAAGGAACCGTCGAGCTCGGCAAGTCGCGGGTTCTTCAGCACACGCCCGTCGTCGCCATCGTTCTTCAATTCGATGGTGCAGGCCAAGTGCTCCGCGTGCGAGAACGAGGAAACGGTCCAACAGAAGGAAGACGCCACTGTCGACGAGCCGGATCTGGCCGTTCAGGCCAAGCCGGAATCATCTTCAACTATACCCACCGTACAAACGAAATGCAGTGCCTGCTTCGGGAACGACATCAAGTTGCAAACGAAGCTCACCATCGGTGCGCCGGGAGATCGCTTCGAACAGGAAGCCGATCGCATGGCGGACACCGTCATGCGTTCGCCGGATCCGCGCGCGATGTCGATGCAAAGGGCGCCCGGGCCATTGCACATCCAGCGCGAATCGACCGAGAGCTGCTCCATCAGCGAGGAAGCGAAGGAACCGGACGAAGTCGAAGAGGAGAAGGAGGATATCGATCCCGCCGAGCAGCAGACGCCGGTCAGTCCCAAGCGCGAGACCGGTGACGTCTCACCACCGGCCGACATGGAATCTCGTCTCGAAGGTTCGCGCGGTGGTGGCGCGGCAATGTCCGCCTCGACGCGCGACTTCATGGAGTCGCGTTTCGGTTACGATTTTTCCAGCGTGCGCATCCACACCGGCGGAGAGTCGGAGCATCTGAATCGCGGCGTACGCAGCCTCGCGTTCACAAGTGGCAGGGACGTCTATTTCGGCGCCGGACAATATCGCCCAGATACGGACTCGGGCAAGCACCTGCTCGCGCATGAGCTAACGCACGTCGTGCAACAGTCGGGCTCTGCGGGCGCAGGCGTAGTGCGCGAAAAGGCGGACCCGAAGACGATCTCGCCGTCGCGCGAAGACAAGCCTTACTACTCGGGGGGCGGGGCGTGGGTCTCAGGCACGGCGACGCACGGCGTGATCGAGAAACTGCTGCGTGATCACGACGATCAGTTGGTCACGGAAGCGGCGATCCCTGGGGCGGATCGGTTCGTGCCGATGCTCAATCTGATCGGTGTGGCGGACCTGTACAAATCCTCGCCCGCGCATCACGTCACCGGCGTCAAGGCTTACAAGGAAGCGGACACCGAGGACCGCTTCGTGAACATGAACAACACGGATTCGCGCGGCACGCAGCCCGCGGTCGACTCGCTGCCGCGGCGCTTGAAACGCAAGAAAGGCACGCGCGACTGGGACGGCGATTTTCCCGAGAAGATCTGGATCGGCGAGCTCAAGCCTTTCGCTACCAGCAAGCTCAAAGCCGGCGTGAATCAGCTAAACAGCTATACGCGCGGTTACAAAGATTTCGTCAAGCAGGCCAACCATGTCAACGGTGGGCAGACGCGGGCCAGCATCGATGTCGAACGGCTCGATCTCAAGATTCCCGATTTTCTGAACTTCGACAACTTCGCCACCCAGCAAAAGATTCCGTCGAAGAGCACCACGCCCGACAAGAAGACGCGGCTGTGGGTGGCGAGCGCGGGCAACGGCGTTTACCTGTACACGGCCTTGCCCGGGAATACGGACGTGGCGCCGCCGCAAGAGTATTTCGACGAACTGGCGAATATGCGCAAGCTGGTGCTCGGGCCGCTGTCGGAGCCGGCGAAGACGACCGCGCGCATGAAGTTCGCGTCGCCGTCGACGAAACTTTCGATATCGAGCGCCGGCGCGGGGGCGTCGCGGCGCGTCCAGCGAAATACCGCCGATCGGGGAGCGAACTACTGGACCGATCGGGCGCAGGACTGGGAAAAGGTCCGCTCCGCCTGGGGCATGAAGTTTCGCGCGCAGACCAAGGGCGGCTTGAAATCGCACGTCGAGAAAGTGCGTTTCGAGAAGGCCTTGGGCCGACAGGGGCGTTCGCTGAAACCGGTCGAGAAGAAGGAGGTCAAGGAGTACAAGCAATTGATGTTCTGGAGCGGACGCGCCGGGAAGTTCCTCGGCAAGGTCCGCTTCATGCTCGGCAGTGCCTGGGACAAGGCGCTCGCGGTTTTCGAGAAGATGAAAACGAAGATGACCGGCATTCGCACCAAGGTCTTGGGCATGAGCGAAACCGGCCTGGTCAAGGTCAGCTGGCAGTCGCGGCTAATCCAGGCGCTGATGGTGGTCTGCAAGGCGGTGTTCTCGTCGTTCATCACCGAAAGCTTCAACTTCTTCGCGCAGTGTTTCCATTCCGCCATGGACAAGGTCGTGGAGAAATTCCAGGCCGAACTCGACGAGCGGTTCGGCGAGCAGATCTGCCGCGCTCGCAAGTTGTTCGAGGAGAGCAAGCAGAAACTCGAAGACGAGTGGGGCGACGTCATCCAGCAGATCCAGAACATCGTCGAAGCGATTCAGAACGTGAAGCGTTGGGTGGACATCTGTACGGCCGCGGTGGATTTGATCCGCGTCGGCGTGCAGGTCGTTTCATGCCTGACACCGCCGGGCCTCGGTTGCCTGTGGGGGCTCGTCGCGCAGCTCGGCATCGGCGCGATGGTGGGCCTGGTGGTCGGAACGCAGTGGTTCAATGAAAATATAATCACGCCGAACGTGCGCCAGCTGTTGAAGGATCACATCGCACCTACCTACCAGAACCTCATCAACCGCGTCCTGGGCGATGGGCTCAAGGAATATCACTGCCACATCGCCGATGAGGCGATTCCGACGATGAAATTCGAGGCGAAGGGCGGGATGGCGGACGGTTCGGCGGCAATGCGCGCGCATCGAGACTCGTGGGAAAAGGAATTCGAACCGCAGATCATGGCGGATCTGCAACGGGTTTTCGGCAACCCGAATGGCAAGAAGGTGACGAAGGAAGACGTGGAGAAGCTTCTGAAGAAGATCCAGGACAGCGGACTGTCGATGGAGGAATTCAAGGATCGCGCGACGATGCAGAAGCTGCTCGAGCAGGCGCGCGATCCGAAGTCGGGAAAGCTGGACATCGAACGCGCGAAGGCCGAGGCCGAGAAAAAGGAAGCTCCCCCGCCGCAGACTCCGCCGCAGCGCAACATTAATTATCCAAACGCGCGCAAGCAGAACACTGTCTTCCAGAAGATTCATGGCTGGGATCCGACAATCTTCATTGCCAAGCCTGGCATCAAGGTGGGTTCGGACGAGTTTGCCGATGCGGTGTACGACATGCAGGGCAAGGTCGGTGTGAAGCAGGACGGCATTCTGGGCGACGAAACCCTCGTGGCGTTCTACGACAAGAACAAGAAAAAGCCGGATATTTTCTACAAAGAATCCGTCCAGGCGATTGAACAGAAGAAGGCGGCGGCCGAGAAAGCGGCGAAGGAGAAGGCCGAGCGGGAAGCGGCAAAGCTGCCGGTGAGCGAAGGACCGGAATACACCACCGTGGTTACGACCTTGCCGCGCGACGTCAAAGTCCTGAACGCGCACACCGTTCCGGCGGCGTCTGGCGGCGACCACTTCCCCAAGGGCGCATCAATCAACGTGTATGTCGTCGATGTGCACTCATACATGAAGGTCGCCGGTGATCATGACGTCGTGGACCCGAAGCCAAGCTTCATCGAGCTTGATATTCATGTCGACAAAAAGCACATCTATCGGATCACGAACGTCGCTGTGGATGAGTTCTACATCGCCAAGATGTTCGGCGATGCTTGTTACTGGACGCTGATGCTCGAGATGACCGACGGCTTCACCGTCGATACGCCGAAGGGTCCATTCACGCTGCATCGCACGATGTGGTGCTGGAAGGACAAATGAATCCGGCACTGGATTGAAGGAGAAGCAGGTGGAGAAGTCGCAACGTGCCGAGGTCGTGCCACTGATTCCCGAAAGGAGTTCGATCGAGAGCGCCTACCAGCGTTTCGAAGCCGCGCTTGAATCGAGGCTGCGCATCCTGTTCGGCACGGGCTCGCACGAGCTTGCACAGCCCCCGCTGACCGAATCCAGGATCGGAGCGGATGAAACGGGTTACGGCGATTTCCTGCGCGATTTCAACCCCGACAGGGACGCGCAACTGCTGCTCATGCTGGCGCTCGCGCCTTCGCTCAAGCCCGAGTTCTTCGATTCGCTGCTGCAGCTTGCGCATCCTGGCGCGGGTGAATTCCCGCAGTTCGGCGGTGTGCGCGGCAAACAACATCGCGGATTCCTGCCCACCGGCGACACCGCATTGTTCCTCCTCGCGGGCGATGATCTGGAAGCGCGCATGCGCTGGCAAAAACTTCTCGCGGGCGATCATCCGCTGGTACACAATCGCGTCGTATATCTGGAAGACGCCGTGGAGGGCGATCCGCCCATGAGCGGTCGGCTGATGATCGACGCCGATCTAGCCGAGCGTTTCATCAATGGCAAGGTCCGCGCGCCTCGCGCCTCACTGAAGTTCCCCGCGCAAAAACTCGAGAGCGGCATGGAGTGGGACGATCTGGTCCTCCCGCCGCGCACGCTCACCGAGATCCGCGAACTCAAGAACTGGGTGCGCAACGGCAACGTGCTTCTCGACGAATGGAAGATGCGAAGCAAGCTGCGCCCGGGCTGTCGTGCGCTGTTCTTCGGGCCGCCTGGTACGGGCAAGACCATGACCGCGACGGTGCTTGGAAAAATGACCGGTCGCGAGGTCTATAAGGTCGACCTGTCGATGGTCGTTTCAAAATTCATTGGCGAAACGGAGAAGAATCTAGCTGGGTTATTCGACCGGGCTGAGCACAAGGACTGGATCCTGTTCTTCGACGAAGCCGACGCGCTGTTCGGCAAGCGCACGCAAGTGCGCGACGCACACGATCGCTATGCCAACCAGGAGGTCTCATTCCTGCTGCAGCGGATCGAGACCTTCTCAGGCTTGATCATCTTGGCATCGAATCTCGCGGGTAACGTCGACGAAGCCTTCGCGCGCCGCTTCGAGCACCTCGTCCACTTTCCGATGCCGCGTCAGAGCGAGCGCCTTCTCATCTGGAAGAAAGGGCTGCCGCCCATAGCAGCGCTCGAATCAGGCATCGATCTTGCGCAGATCGCCAATCGCTACGAGCTGAGCGGCGGAATGATCATGAACGTCATTCGCTATGTATCGTTGCAGGCGATTTCCCGTGATGAGCGTGTGCTGCGCCTGCAGGATTTCCTCGACGGCATACGCCGCGAAAACACAAAAGAGAACAGGCTCGAATAGCGAGCAGCTACGACCACGCATCGAGCAACTGGATACGATCCTGAGCGCGGGACGTGATTGCGGGGTTGAAAATCCATTGGTAATCCCCGAAGCGGGTCGGCTGCTTTGCCTCCGTGGACTCGCTGCTAATCATCTCTCTGCTTGGGGCGGTCGATCCGTAGGGAGTTCCAGGATTTCGTGGATACCCGCCGGCAATTGCGAGCGAAGTCGCACTAGCGCGAAATAGAAGCAAAATTTTGTGATCCGAATCAAGTATCGATCGAAAAATTTGGCCGCAGCTTCCGCTTAACAGCGTAGTAGCTGGCGATGCGCTAATTAAGGCGCAGATGCTTGAACCTAAGACGACGGTGCTTCCGTTGGATCACAGAAGTAAGGCTGCTATCCACGAACCCAAGACTACTTCGTCACTTATCGCCCTGTGTCGTTGATCAGGGAAAGTCGCCGCGCGAAACACCAGTTTCCAATTTAGGCCCGCGTGTTTTGACGGGAGCCGCTGGCTCCGCGGAGCCGGTAAAGACAGCAGCGGCGCCTCACCCAGTCCTGGAAGCCAATCAAGATAAGGAGATTTCATCATGGCAACGATCCAATGGTCGAAACCCCAGTCCCTGGAGTACATCCCCGACGGCAAGCTCGTGACGTTCACGGCGATGCATCAGGCCTCATACACGCAATACGTCCAGGTCATCGACGCCGGCGGCAAACCCATCAGTTTCTATTGCCTGGATGGCAGTCAGGCGAACTTCCCGATCTCGGGAAGCGGCGTCAACGTCGGCTTCCTCCAGAACGGAGCCGGCAGGTTCACCATGGCGCACGGGATGCAGGTCCAGTTCGGCAGCAGCGGGCCATACGTCCCGCAAGTCTCGGCGGGCAATCCAGTCGTGTTCTTCATCAACAAAACACTCGGTGGGGGCAACTTGTACGTGACGGAAGACGGTACCGATAATGATTTCAACGATACCAACTTCGTGATCCAGTGGTACCAGTACGTGGGCTGACCCGCCCCCGTCCCAGGCTGAAATGGGGCGGCGTGATAACTCATGAATTCCCATGGCTGCCGCGATGGATCGTCCGGATTCACCACGGAGCGCAACAATGACGGAGTGCAGCAATGAAGACCGGAATCATTATGTTCGGTGCACTTGCCGGTGCGCTGGCGATGTCCACATCGTGTACGAAAAAAACCGAGCCCACTGTCGCCGCTTCATCGGTCTCCAAGGATCAGAAAACACCGTTTCCGGGCGGCGCGCCGATCACGGCGGCTGACCTGACCGCGACCCCGGCGGCTCTGCCCGCCGCGCCGCCAGCGTACAACTACGACCCCTACAAACCCAACATCACCCACGCGGAATACGCCCGCTTTGCCTGGCGGCAGTTCATCCACTTCAATTCCCCCGCGCAGAAGAATGGCGTCGATGTCGCCGGCAAGTCGCCGGTAGTGCGGGGGAGCATCGATCCTGGCCGCAACTTTGCCGCATCCGGCGCCAGCGACTTCTACCAGAGCGGCAGAACCGCCGGTTCCAACTTCGGCAGCAATCAGCTGGTCTGGGAAACCTTCGCTCACCGGTCCGAGCTGTTCCCCGCGGGATCGGCCCCCAGAGGGAACCTCGCTACCCTGGATCCTGAGTACGCCTTCCAAAATATCAAGGTCGCGTCGGCCGATGCCCGATTCAACAACCTCGACGAAAATACCCAGATCGGCCAGAACCAGATCTTCTTCCCGAAAAACGGCAACACGCCGTCGGGCAATCCCCAGGACGATCACATCATATTGTTCCAGGCCAGGGTGAACCCTGTCGAATATGGTTATATAAAATCCATCTACAACGCCCAGAAGCCCCCAACTGCACTGGAATTGCCTCCCAACGGGACGGACCAGGGAGAATCCGTGGAGGTCAAGTCGGCATGGCGGGAAATGACTCCCGACTTGATCGCGTCCGGCCGCTATCACACGGCCGAGGCCCTGTACTACTACGAGGAGAATGGTCAGACCCGGGCGCGGGTGGCCACCTTCGGTCTGGTCGGCCTGCACATCCTGCGCAAGATGGAGAACTATCCGACGTTCGTCTACACCACCTTCGAACAGGTGGACAGCCTGACCACGCCGGAAAATAAAGACACCGGGTTGTATGTCGTCAACCTCTATGACCAACTGCAATACGATGCATCGGTACCGTCAGGGACGCGGCCGTCGGCCATCCTCAATTCCGGATCCAACCGGACCCTGGTCTCGCTGCCCTTGGCGGGCGCGATAGACAGTGCCCACGGCTACGATGTCATTCCGGGCAAATTCACCGTGCCTCGCGGGTTTTCGGGTCCGATCAAGGTCCAGAATCCACCGGTGGCGACAAGCGCTGTCTATGACGTCAACGCCGAAGTCCAGCAAGCCATGGCCAGCACGCCCGCGTTCAAGGATTCGGTATGGCGATATTATCGTCTCGTGGGGCTCCAGGTGTTGCCCACGAACGAGGACAGCTCCGTCACGCCGGCTACGCCTGATCCGCTTACCCAGGACTATTACCTGGCGAATATCGTGATCGAGAGCAGCCAGCCCGGCATCCAGTTGTTCAAGGGCGGAGTCAAGGATCCCGACCCCGACAAGCAGCAATTCACCCTGCTAGCCAAGCGCGGGCTGCCAAGCATCCTGGGAGTGAAGAAGTTGCCTCCGAATGCCGATCAGCTGGTAATGGGTGGATGCATGGGTTGCCATGGCAACGCGCAATACCCCAGGAACGAAGAAGGCAAGGGTCCGAGTATCTTCAGCTTCCTGATCAACCGGGACACCATGGCGGGGCAAGGCTTCAGTGCCGACGAGCGGAACGAATCCGCTACGAAGTTGAGCGCGAAAGGCCTGGAGTATCTACCCAATTAGGTAAGGCGCGGGCCCGGAAGCGTTCTCGCTTCCGGGTCATGCGTGGTGGTCACGCGGCGCCCTCGAGCCTGAGGCCAAGCCGCGGAAAGCCGGGGTGGCTCAACCTGATCCCCATCGTTGTGCTTAGGATTGAATCTGCCTAGCGAGCGGCGGGCGCAGGTGGGCTGTCCAGCAAATCAAGACACTGCCCAGCCTCAAGTGAGGCGCGTTCAAAAGCCTCGGGACTAACGCCACCGAGGCCTTGTCCCAGCAGTTGCCTCGTCGGCTCATGCTCGGGACAGGCGATGCGAACGACAGAACCGCTGCCAATCATCGCTGCCGTCAATCCGGCGCGGCGCCTTATAGCCACGAATCGCCTTGATTTTTCAGGTTCGCATGATCTTGGCCACACGATGCTTGCTGCAGCCTTCGCCGGCTTCACGCAGATCGCCGCAGACACGGCGCGAACCATACACGCCGCTACTGGCAGTGTAGGAATCACGAATCAGGCCCAGCAGGCGGTCGTCCTCGATCGTCCGGTCAGACCGCGGCTTGCGCAGCCACTGATAAAAGCCGCCGCGGGCGACGCGTAGCAACCGACATATCGTCGCGGTGCGAAAGGTGTGGCGATGATCGTTGATGAAGCGGTACTTCACTCGGGTTTCTTGGCGAAGTACCGTGCCGCCTTTTTTTGGATGTCGCGCTCCTCTTCCATGCGTCGAAACCGCGCGCGCAGTCGGAGGATTTCGCTTTTTGCATCGATCAATTCGCCGGCTTGTTTTTCGGCCTTGTCCGGCGTGACCGCCTGTGCGCCGACACGCCCGTGCGGGTTGATACTTCGGCCACCGTTTGGCCGCGCTCGACGATTTGACGAACCGCTTCTTGCTTGAATTCCGGAGTAAATCGCTGCGTACTCATGGCCTTCCTCCTATGCTCGGATCATAGGCCGGAAGTGTCCACATTTCCCCGGGCAGTCCACTCGGTAGCCATTAGGCCTTGAACCTAAAGGGCTTGAGCAATTAGGGTGTCGCCAACACCTGGAGAATGGAACCCCGTTACCAGTGCTGTGCGTCCTGTGCATTGGCTAATTTCACGCATTCAGCTATGACGTGATGCGTGTCACACGACGATTCCCAGGTTACGCGGGACTGTCGCGCAAATTGACATGCGCTCGCGCGATGTATTGCGGAAGACCGATTCTAAGTTCGATCTACGTGTAGCCGGGTTCGGGGATTCGATCTCAAGGAAAAGCCATGCTGATGAGCAAAGAACACAAGAACGGCGACGATTTCTTTATGAGGGCAGCGGCCACCGAGGGCGAATCGAAAGCTTCCGCGACCAGTGATGGTTGTTGCGGCTCCACGCATACGCAGTCGATGCCATGACGACCGATATCGAATTTCTGAGCAAGGATGCCGCCATGGAGCGATCTGCGGCCTATCGTAACGACCGCGCTCACGTCATCCATTCGTGGTCGGCGCAAGCGACCCTGGAGCCCTTGGTCGTGGTGGGTGCGAGCGGTTCGTACTTTTGGGACGAAACCGGAAAGCGATGGCTGGACTTCTCCAGCCAGCTGGTCAACGTCAACTTGGGCCATCAGCATCCGAAGCTGATCGCCGCCATCAAGGCGCAGGCCGAGCAGCTTTGCACTCTCGCGCCGTACCACGCTAACGAGGCCACCGCCGAGGCGGCGCGGCTGATTGCGCAGGTAGCGCCTGGCGACCTCAACAAGGTGTTCTTTACCAGCGGCGGTGCCGAGGCCGTCGAGAACGCCGTGCGCCTCGCTCGGCACCACACCGGGCGGTTCAAGGTCCTGTCGGCTTATCGCAGCTATCACGGCGCCACCGCTGGGGCGATATCGCTGACGGGGGACCCGCGTCGTTGGGGCGCCGAGCCAGGGATGCCGGGTACGGTCAAGTTTTGGGGGCCCTATCACTACCGATCAGCGTTCTATGCTAGCTCCGAGGTGCAGGAGTGCGAACGGGCGTTATCGCATCTGGCCGACACCCTCATGGTAGAGGGACCGCACACCGTAGCGGCCGTGCTGCTGGAGTCTGTTGTGGGCGGAAACGGCATCCTGGTGCCGCCCGATGGTTACCTGCAGGGAGTGCGCGAGCTTTGCGACCGCCACGGCATTCTAATGATCGCCGACGAAGTCATGGCCGGATTCGGCCGCTGCGGCGAGTGGTTCGCGATTGACCGCTGGAGCGTAGTGCCGGATCTGATCACCTTCGCCAAAGGGGTGAACTGCGGCTATGTCCCGTTAGGTGGCGTGATCGTTAGCGAGCGCATCGCGAACACGTTCGCGAACCGTCCGTTTCCCGGTGGACTAACCTACTCCGGACATCCCCTTGCGTGCGCCGCCGCGGTCGCATGCCTGAACGTGTATCGCGAGGACAGCATTATTGAGCGCGCTCGAAACTTGGGCGAGCAGATCGTGCGACCCGCGCTGGAAGCACTCAAGCGGAAGCACCCATCGGTCGGCGACGTGCGCGGCCTAGGCATGTTCTGGGCAATCGAACTGGTGCGCGATCAGGCCAGCCGTGAACCCTTGGTGCCCTACAACGCGACTGGCGACGAAAACCGTCCCATGGCTGAGCTCGTCGCGGCATGCAAGGCCCTTGGGTTGTGGCCCTTCGTCCACTTCAACCGGGTACATGTCGTACCGCCACTCACCATCGATGAAGCGGACTTGCGAACGGGCCTGGCCATCATCGATGACGCTTTGAGCGCTGTGGATCGCTATGTAACGCGATAGCCGGCGTGCGTATTCGGATACCACAACGCGCAGGTCAGCGCGCATGGACGGCTGCGCCTTCGAAAAATCACGAGCCTGTAGGGAACCGAGGCGGCCGTTGGCTTGATCGAGAAAATGATCGGAGCGTTGGTCGATGCTGGATTTGATCGTCTGTGGTTTACCGTGAAGCCCGACAACGCACACACGCGCGATGTCCATCGTCGGATCGGCGCAAGCGAGATCGACAGCCGGAAGGGATTTCGCGCGCCTGGAGATGAGGTGATCATCGGAGAAATGCGGAGGCCGGCAATGGAAGCGTTCTGGCAAAAGTACGCTGCAGCGCGCTGAGCAAGGCATGGCCGCCAATAAAGCCCCGGCCAGCCGGGGCTCTATATTATTGCCTGCTGACAGGATCAGGCCGCAGCCGCTTTCTCCACGATCGCATCGAGGCCGAAGATGTCCTTGGTGCTGTTGGAGAAGATCACCGAGAAGACCTCGTCGTGGTTGCGGAAGGCCTTGAACTCCAGCGAATTGCCGCTCGGATCGTTCAAGAACATGGTGGCGTGTTCGCCGGGCATGTCGCGCATGCGTACATGCGGCGGATCGATGAACGCGTAGTCCTTGGCCTTGATTCGTTCGGACAAAGCGCTCCAGTCCTGCCAGTTGAGATTCATGCCGAAGTGCGGAACTTTCACGGTCTCGCCGTAGAACGCCGAGCCGAAGGAACTGTCAGAGCCATCGGCAGCTGTGGGCGTCTGATGGATCACCAGATGATGGCCGTAAAAGTCCAGGTCAATCAGGTTCTTGGTTGACCGTCCTTGTTTCGCTCCGAGCACGTCACAGTAGAACTGGCGGGCTTCCTGCAGGTCATGCACGCCGATGGCCAGATGAAACTGATGGATGGCGCCGCCGTCCTTGCCGGCCGTCGGCCCCAGTACGACTTCGGCGATGGCGGCTCGCTCACCGGCGTCCTGGTCGTTGAGCTTGGTCGCCTCGTCCTGAATATTTTTCCAGAACGCCGACCATGCCGTCATGCTGTCGAAGAAGCCTTCCTGGAGCGCCTCCACGCTGCCGCTATCCATGCTGGTGACTTCGTCGCTGATGAGCTTGCGCAAATTCTCGCGATGAGCGATGTCGTGCTCACCGACGTGCAACTCCCAGAACTTCCAGGCGATCTTGTCTTTATTCGCCCGGATGTATGGATTAAGAACCAGATGCTCGTACAGGCGCGCCAGATAGATCTGGCAGACGCACTCGCCGCCCATGCCGCGCAGACCGATGCCGTATGCCGAGTTGTACGCAGGGTCGATCAGGTTGGAACGCGCGTCTTCCAGGAGTTTGATGTTGCTCGCGAGCGCCAGCTTGTCCAACGGCGGATGAGCGATGCCCAGGCTGCCGAGAAACTCGTCGTAGAGCTCTGGATGGGCCTGGGCGTGGTCGCCACCGCCCAGCTCATCGAGCAAAATGTCGGCGAGGAAGCTCCGCATCCGGCCGGGCTTAAGCCTGGCAATCAGCAATGCGATGTCGGTGATGTAGTAAACGGTGAAGTACCGATACTGCACGAGTAGCGTAAACAGGCGCTCCGGGCTGGCCGTCTCCACGAAGGAGAACATATCCTTCGCGTGGTCGACCGTCTTATGCTGGAGATCATCGGCCAGCTTCCAGAACTGATCGATGTCCACGTTGCTGTCGGAGAAACGCTGTGATGGCGAAACAGTCTTCATGTTGATCATCCGTCCTATGGCTTCAAGAGTGAATGACATTGCATTGGTTGGGCCAACGGCCTGTGCCGCACTTTGCCGTGGCTCTCCTTGACTACGTTTTTTTGCGGCGTGGGAAACCGCGCACGCTCTTTCCCTCAACGACCTTCTTCTGCGCCAGGTCCAAGTCGCTACGACGGCGATTGCTGCTAGGGCTATCAACCAACCTTGTGCGACGGAGAACCAAGCGATCACGCCCCCTGCGGAACCCGCAGCGATGGCGGGACCGATTAAAAGGAATGGCGCCGCGCGCCGCACAGGCTGCGGCCGCAGTTGCGGTGGCGGCGACGACCGCCTTAGTCGCCGTGCCCTCGATGGTCTTGGGCGCCACAGGGCTATCGCAGGAACCGCAGCAACCATTGGCGGCGGCTGTTGGTGTGTCGGCCTGAAATGGGGCTGGCAACGTGTCGGCGTCATCCGCGGCGCCGGGAGGCACAGTGATATGAAGTTCGATCTGCTCGTCATAAAGCGAGGTAGCGAACGAGAGAAATGAGCAGCACTCCTTCTCGCGCGCGGCCAATTCCTCAATCTGCGGCCGCGCCGGCGCGGCGCAGATGAGAACCAGGGAACTGTCGCGGCGTTCGGAATGCAGGAGATGTTCCCGATTCAGCTCCGCGATCCCGGCCAGTCGCTCTTGGAAACCCCGGGCTTCCAGTGAGCAAGTGACGCTCAGGTCAGTTCGTTGTTCACAGGCGCTTTCCGGCTGACTGGATTGCATCGTAATCCCTCAAGCTCCTTTAGGTTCAAGCCCCGGGCCGTGTTCATACAGCTCTGAGGCCTGAACTGAAGAGGCCTGGACTGAGCGAAACAGGCCATCACCGTGACTTTCAGATGCTCGACATCTTTTTCATATCATATGCAAGCATGCTCTCCGGAAGAACGGAAAGGGTTCACGAAAAGGAAAGAGATGCGATTGCTCCAAGAACATCGCGGACAGAGCCTGCGTGCGGGCACGATCGTGGATGCGACGATCATCGCTGCGCCAAGTTCGACCAAGAACTCAGGCGGGGAGCTCGATCCGGACATGCACCGGACGAAGAAAGGCAATCAGTGGCACTTCGGGATGAAGGCGCACATCGGCGTGGACGAGCGATCCGGGCTGGTGCACCACGTGGAGTGCACGGCGGCGAACGTGTCCGAGGTGACCCGGACCCATAAGCTGTTGCACGGCCGGGAAGACACGATCAGCGGGGACAGTGGCTATCTGGGCGCGGACAAGCGCGAAGAGTTGCAAGCGACGAAGGCCGCGTTCTGGATTGCCGAGAAGCGATCGAAGGTGCGAGTGATCAAGAGCCAACGCGAGCGGCGCTGGGCCGAGTGCTGGGAGCATCGCAAGGCCAGCCTTCGGGCCAAGGTTGAGCACCCGTTCGGGTGATCAAGCGCCAATTTGGCTATATGAAAGTGCGTTATCGCGGTCCGGCCAAGAACACGGCGCAAGTGCTGACGTTGTTTGCGTTGTCGAACTTGTGGATGGCACGCCGGCATTTGATGCCGGTAGTGGGATAGCTGCGCCTGACGCGCGGGAAACCCCGCGCAAATACGCTGAAATCGGCGTCTGCCTTATCTGATTGAGGCTATCCCCGACAGAGTCCGGATTTTACGCTGCTCGCGCGAGTTGTTCGGACCTTCCCTAAGAAGATCTCAATGTTGGCTTGAGATCGAAGTTATGGAGGATTGCGCGCGGTATTTTTCGCGGGATCTTGAACTGAACTCTGCGCCTCGATGGCTCTTATTTCCTCCACGAAGGCCGGGATCAGATAAGGGGCGACGCAAGCGCCAATTTTCACGTGGTCGTTGGTGAAGTAATTCTCGCGATGAAGAAGGTTCATGGTGCCGAGTATCTGGCCATGAAGGACGACGGGAATATTGATGGCAGAACCGAGGCCAAGGCTGGCTATTAGCCCGTAGTCGGGGAATGCCCATTGTATGTCCCTGCTGGTACGACCCAGCCAGGGCTTTTTGCCTTCTAAGACCGCTGAGCTCCAGGGCGTCGTGCCGATGCGTTTTCGCCCTGCCAGGGGATAGGCAGCCTTATTTGAACTCCAGAAGCGCTCCATCTCACTGCCGCCTGGAAGAATCGCAAGGAGTGTAAATAGGCGATGGCCTACGAGGTGCTGCATTGCAGTTTCCACGGCGTAATAGATGTCGGCGCGGTCACCTGATTGCGCCAGTGCATCGGCAATCCTTTCCATCTCGCTAAATTCATTCACGGCGGATTGGGTTGTCAGGTTGCGCGCAGCTTGCGCACCGGAAATGGGAAATGGATGTTGTGGAAGGGAAGGGCTGCCCAGTTCGGGCAGCCGTCGCCATGCGGAGCCGAGCCGTCGCTTTGGCAAGTCCCGTGGCCATGTTCCGAGTGGCTCGCGTCATGCAAGGGCCGCGGACCGGATGCGCTGATCAGGCGCCCGAAGTTGAAAAGGCACCACGTCAGCATGGCGCGCCGGAATGGAATGAGATGAGCCGCGAACAAATATTCGGGTGAGCCATCGATCCGTGCCGTCAAATCGCGGCGTAAAAGGGGTGCGAGCGTGCGAAGTGCGAATATTGTCGATGAGAACAAGGTCGCCAGGCTGCAGGTAGACAGTAGCTGCTACCTGGTCGGCCGCCGTGGAAAAGGCTTGAAGTGCCTCAGCGGCCTCCTCCGTTTCATGCGGCAAAATGAGTGAGCCGTCATAGCGAAGATTGTCATCGCCATCAGTAAGTAAAAACAGTCGTGTGGTGGGGTCGGGGTCTGCATCGCTTCGGAATGCCAAGTCCACGTGCCATTGCAATGGCGTGGTGCGAAGTGTGTGCAAATCTCTTTCGCCAAGCATTGGCGCTATTTTACGAACCGATGTAATTCGCGTCTGGGCTACGTGCTCATGATCAGCGCGGGCGCATGCGATTACAAGGTAATCGGGCTGCTGGACGTGGTATGCCATTTCCGTATGGAATCGAAGTTCCGTATCGTAGTTGTGCGCGGTAAGTCGATGCGCACCTAGCGCCGGATACACGTCCTGAAAGACGCTCCCGAAGCGATTCTCTTTGTATCCTGTGGCCTTGCCGACGACCATTCCAATGAGCGCGATCCAGGCTTCCGTATCTAGCAACGGGCGATCGACGGGAGTTGGATAACTTGATGGCGTCGGAGGGAGGGCATCTTCGTCGATCGGCAGCCCCTTCAAATGCAGGAAGCCATCATCGTTTCCGCGCTGTCTGAAGTCGCTCACGCGCTTCAGCAAAGGTGCTGGAATTTCGACAGATAGCTGAGCTGCTACCGAGAAAAATCCTGCAAGGTCTTGGCGGGGGTGGGTCGGTAGTCTGCGCTTGAGTTCACAAAGGGCGTCGTGAAATGGGCTGCAGTCAATCGTGCACATTGAAGTTTGCATAGGAGTCTCCATCCTCAAAGTTGCATGTGCATGTGATATACGGCAACGGTGCCGCGGGTTGGGTGGCGGAAGGCATTGGGGACCGTGGCCACGATTTGAAATCCGAGGCTCTGCCAGAGCCGGACTGCAGCTACGTTTGACTCGACGACAGCGAACGCTTCCATGGCGTTGTATCCAGTACGACGAGTAGCATCGATGACGTGCATCGACAACGCTCGCCCCACGCCTCGACAGCGATGCTCCGGGCTCACCATCAGATCGAAATTTGCGATGTGGTCGCCATTTCCGTATCGCATCGGTTTGGTTTGCATTGCGGCGACAACTCTTCCGGATTGTTCGGCTATGTAGACAGCTGAGCGAGCTGGCTTAAACCAAAGAGCGAATGCGTCTTCCTGTGTCGAATTGCGTGCGTATGGATGAGTTTCTCCGCAGGCAACAACTGCATTCCAGATAGGCCAGATGCTAAGCCAGTCACTGGCATGAGCATCGCGAACGACTAGTTCGCGTTCCGTAATTCCGCTAATTTTAGGCGGTTCGATGACTGCAATGGACATTGGCGTCCCCATTGATGAACTCGGCGGGACTATTGTCTTTCTCTCGCTGTTAAAAAGGGTCGCTTTGCACATAATGTGCAACGCTAACGGAGGATCACGTTCCCTAACGGCTTCGATCTCGTGGCTGTGCGCGAACCTGTTGTGCATCGCCGCGTTTCATTGAGTCGATCAGCGCATGTTATTTCTTCGCTGGGAATTCATCATCGAAGACGCGGTGGACTGCCGAGGAAATTAAAACACTGCCAAACTTCAAAGTGAGGTGCTTTCAAAGGTCTCGAGACTGACGCCGCCGAGGTGGCGATGGCGGCGGGTGGGGTTGTAAAATATTTCGATGTAGTCGAAGACGCCGGCGCGGGCCCAGCCCCGGGTTTTGTAGACGCGTTTGGGAATGCGCTCCTTCTTCAAGCTGCTGAAGAACGATTCGGCGACGGCATTGTTTCAGCAGTTGCCCCGTCGACTCATGCTCGGCGAGAGGCGATGCGAACGACAGAACCGCTGCCAATCATCGCTGCCGTACTGTGAGTCTTGGTTTGAATGGACGATCACGTCCTGGCCTGACCTGGCTTGCGCCGCCACAACGCCATCAACAGCGCGTCGAGCACCAGGCCGCACGCCATGGTGGGTTTCATCGATCGACCCACGAGCTTGCGTGGGTACAGATCGATCACCGCGGCTAGGTACAGCCAGCCTTGCCAAGTTCGCATGTAGGCGATGTCGGTGACCCAAGTGCGAATGGGTGCTTCAGTACCCACGCTCAGGTTTCACGGTGAGCTTGGGCCGAGCCAACGGTGGTCAATGGGGCCTGAAGATAGTGGTGCAGCGTGGGATCGTCACGCGGTGCGTTGGGTATGCAGATCTTTCTGAAGTGACGAATCTCTCAGGCGGTAGGTCCGGACGGCACTTGTGTTTTTTTGTGCCGTAGCTACTTGTGGTGCGGGAGAAAAGAGTGAGCTATGGCGACTAACTTTCCTTGCTTAAGTTCATGAATGCGTAATAGGATCTGACGTAGACCGGATGCAGTTTGTGCCGGGAGGGGCGGACGCTGTTGAGGGCTATTGGGCTGCATGAGCGCGGCGGCGTCGCTGCCAGAGTTTCGTCGCAGGCCATGATGGCAACGGCTTCGACGCGACCTTCGGTCCGACCCAAGACGACGGTCCCGGAGCCGGGAAGATTAAAGGGGGAAGGATGCGACCTGTTCATTTCATTTCAGGCTTGCCCAGGTCCGGCTCCACGCTGTTGGCGGCCTTGCTGCGACAGAATCCCCGGTTTCACGCGCATATGAGTGGCCCGCTTGCCGGCATGGTCGATGCCATGTTGGGCGAGATGAGCGGGCGAAGCGAGTTCTCAGTATTCATTACCGATGAGCAGCGACAGCGCGTGTTGCGCGGCCTCTTCGCAAGCTACTACGGCGCCGAGTTCGCGACGGACGTCATCTTCGATACAAGCCGCACATGGTGTTCGAAGCTGCCGGTGCTCAGCGAGCTTTTCCCGGACTTCAAGATCATCGCCTGCGTTCGCAACCTGTCCTGGATCGTCGACAGTTTGGAAAGGGCGGTGCAGAAAAACGCGCTGAGCCCATCCTTCATGTTCAATTTCCAGACCGCAGGTACCGTCTATAACCGTACCGAAGGCATCGCCAGTGGCGACGGCATCCTGGGGCATTCCTTCAACGGGTTGAAGGAAGCGTTCTATGGCGAGCACGCGCGGCATTTGATGCTCTTGCAGTACGAAACGCTGGCGCGCGATCCGGCCAGGGCCATGTCGGCGGTCTACGACTTTATCGGCATGCCGCTGTACCAGCACGATTTCGAGAACGTGCAGTTCGATGTCAGCCAGTTCGATGCGCACACCGGCATGCCGGGCTTGCATGCCGTCGGCAGGAAAGTGGCTGCTCCAGAACGCAAGACGGTGTTGCCACCGGACATCTTCCGGCGATTCGAGAACGAGGCGTTCTGGCTCAACAGGCAGGCGAATATCCGTGGCGTGCGCGTAGTGTGAGCCGCCTCATTTTTCGAGGCGCGCCATCGGCTACTCTCGGCTACTAGATCCGGCTCGAGGTGAGCGAGCCGTTGCTGGAAAACGTCCGCGGCCGATGGGTACAGTCGTCCTGGAAGGAGCGTCACGAATGCTAAGCACTTGTCTGTATTCGCCCGCTTGGCCATCGTGACCCTCTGCCAAGAAGACTTGGAACGGGCGCCAAGATTCTTCCTGATTTCCTTTCAAGACGATCGGGTCTCGCATCAATGGAGGAAAGGATGCGTAGCCATAACCGCTTGACGCAATCTCCATGGGGGTAGGGGTTACGGGCTTCGGTGTTACGCAGGGGGCAATTGCGTTCCAACCGTCGGCTCCGAATGACCGGAGTGGCGGGCGAATGCCGCGCCGGGCGTGGCAATTTCTGCGGGTCCGCATTCCACTGAATCCAGAACAGCCGCTTCGGTTGGCCGACGATTGATTCGCTTTCGCGCGCGTCGTCGCGCAGTTCGCAGGTTTCGAAATCAGCGTTCTTGGATTTTCGTACGTGCAGCATCTAGGCGCAGCGGCGATCTGAAGTCGCGCGTGCGCCGGTAGTAGCGGCAAGTTCCGCCGCCAGGAATCGCGCGTCCAAGTTCAGCGAATTTTAGTCCAACCCGGTCCTGCCAGTTTCTGGTCAGGACGATCGCCGGCCAAGGGGAGTTCCCATGAATCGTGTCTTCCGCATCATCTGGTCCAAGTCGCTGCGTGCGTGGGTCGTCACCTCGGAGCTGTCGTCGGGGCGCGGCAAGGGCGGGCGCACGGTCGACGAGCGAGCCATGACGGTGGCGGAGGGTACGCTCGACCGCAAGGCGATCGAGGGCTCGCCGCCGACGATGATGGGGCCGTTGCGCGCATCCATTCTCATGGTGCTGCTGACGGCTTGTGCACCGGCTTGGGCCGCGGATCGTTGGTGGGATCCCAACCACACGGCGGTGGGCATCGGCGGAGCGGGCACGTGGGGGACGAGCGGCGCGTTCTGGAGTCCGAACAGCGACGGCGTCAGCGGCCCCTTCAGTGCATGGAACAACGGTGCGCTGGACGACGCCTTCTTCGCAGGCACGGCCGGGACGGTGACCCTGAGCGGCGCCATCGCCGTCCACAACATTAACTTCCAGACCTCCGGCTATACGCTCACCGGCGGCAGCCTGACGCCGGGCGGCGCCACTCCGACGCTTGCGGTGGCCACTGGCACGGCGACCATTGATTCATCGATCACCAGTGCCAGTGGATGGATCAAGGCCGGCGGCGGCACGTTGACGCTCAACGGGAGCAACAGCTTCGGCGGCGGCATCGACATCAATGGCGGCGGATTGGTGTTGAACGCGGCCAACAGCTTCACCGGGAACATCAATGCGACGGGTGGCAACCTGAGTATCGGCGCGATCGGCAATGCGGCCTTGGGCAATGTTTCCAATCAGATCTACCTGGCCGGCGGGAAGTCCTTCTCGTCGGTCGGCGCGATCTCGAACCGCACTGTCAACCTCACCGGCGGCATCGCGTCCATCGGTGGGGCCGTCGGCAGCCTGTTCTATACCGGTGCTGGCGGCCTGAATGTCGCCAGCGGCGTGGCGCTGACCAATGATGCGAACAATTACACCGGGCAAACACAATTCACCCAGACCAACGGCAACTTCAGCTTCAGCTCGATCGCGGACCTGGGCGTCGCGAGCGCCCTGGGCGCCCCTACGACCGCAGCGAACGGGACCGTCGTGTTCGGCCCGGGTTGTTGCCAGACTTTCGGGCATTACCTCAGCTATACCGGCACCGGTAACAGTTCCAACCGCAACTGGCTGTTCCAGCCAGGCAACTACGCGGGCCCCGCTTACCTGTACAACTCCGGTAGCGGCACGCTGAGACTAACCGGCGACATTTCCGCTACTGCCGGCACGAACAATGGCATCGGGTTCATTGCCAATACCGCCGACCTCGAACTGCTGGGGGTGATCAGCAGCAACAACAACCGCACCATTTCTTTCAGCGCCACCAGCGGAAATGCGGTCCGACTGGGTATCGCCAACACGTTCACGGGCGCGGCTGCGATCGGCGGTGCCGGTACGGTCGAGGCGTCGGTGATCGCCAATGTCGGTGTGGCCGGGTCCTTGGGGGTCAGCTCGGTTTCCATCAATGGCGGCAACCTCTCCTACGTCGGTGCCGGCGAATCGAGCAACAAACCCTGGGGCATCTCCAATGGTTCGCTCAACAGCAACGGCACCGGGGCGCTATCGCTTAGCGGAACGGTCGGCATTGGCGGTACCGCCACCCTGGGCGGCAACTTCACCGGCGCCGACAACGTCATTTCCGGCGTCGTCTCCGGCGCGGGCAGTTTGCGCAGCGCGGGCAATGCCACGTGGACGCTGACCGGCGCCAACACCTATACCGGTAGCACCATCGTCGACTCCGGCGTGTTGCGTGCCGGCACGGCCAACGCTTTCGGCGCGTCCACCGCCGCGCAGGTCAATGGCGGCACGCTGGACCTCAACGACTTCGACAAGACCTTCACCACGCTCGCTGGCACCGGCGGCACCGTGGACCTGGGCACCGCCACGCTTACCTTGCAGGCGGCGGCGGGCACCACGGCGAGCTACGCCGGCAACATCACCGGCAGCGGCGGACTCACCAAGCTCGGCGCCAGCACGCAGACGCTGACCGGCGCCAATACCTACACCGGCAACACCACGATTGGCGGCGGCGTCCTGGCCCTGGATTTCAGCCCCGCCGGCGGCCCGGCCGGCAACATCGTCAGCAGCAGTTCCACGCTCGACATGGCCGGCGGACGCCTCAACGTCATCGGCGCGGCGGGCGAGAGCAATACTCAGACCTTCAATGGTCTCAACATCAGCGCAGGCAACAACACCCTCGACGCCAAGTCCGGTGCCGGCGGCAGCCTGACCGTGAATCTGGGAGCCATCACCCGCACGGGCGGGTTGATGAATTTCAACTTGCCGGTGAGCGGCAACATCACCACCACCAACATCACGTTGGGTGGATGGGCGACGGTCAACGGTACGGATTACGCCAAGGTGGTGGGCGGCAACATCCTTGCGTTCACGCCGCTGGACTACACCAACAAGGACAACGCGGCCAATTGGCTGGACAACGAATACATCACCGATTCCACCGGCTTCTTCAATACGGTGAGCGGCACCAAACAACTCGCGGGCCTGCGTTATACGGTGGCCAACTCGACCACGGTGACTGTCGATCCGGGCCAGACCCTGGGCGTGGACGGCACGATCATCGTCGCGCCTTCGGTGCTGAACACCAATCAGGTGATCACCGGCGGCACGATGACCGGCGCCAATGGCGGCGACCTGGGCATCCAGCAGAACAGCACCGGCAACTTCACCATCGCTTCGCAGATCATCGACAACGGCGCGGGCATGGGCTTCGTCAAGGCCGGCACCGGCCTGGTGACCCTGAGCAACCCCAACAACAGCTACACCGGCGGCACGCGCGTGGCGCAAGGCACGTTGTCGGTGGGCAGCGTCAAGAACGGCGGCGTCGCCAGCAGCATCGGCGCTTCGTCCGCCGCATCCTCCAATCTGGTGCTGGAAGGCGCCACGCTGCGCTATACGGGGGCCGGCGATACCAGCGACCGCGGATTCACCTTCGGCAAGTCGGGCGCCATCGTGGAAAGCGGCGTGGAAGTGACCAACGCCGGCGCCAACCTCAGCTTCGGCGGACTGGTGACCAGCCCGGACGGCGCCAACTTCACCAAGAGCGGCGCCGGCACTTTGACACTCGCCAATGCCGCCAACGACTTTACCGGCATCGTTACCGTCAACGGCGGCCTGCTGAGCGCGACGACGCTGGCCGACGGCGGCCAGGCGAGCAGCATCGGCGCGGGCGGCAGCGCTTCGGCCAACCTGGTCCTCAATGGCGGCGGCCTCCAATACACAGGCGGCACGATCACCACCAACCGCGGTTTTACCCTGGGGAACAGCGGCGGCATCATCGATGTGACCGCCGCTGCCACGACCCTGACCGACAGCGGCATCGTGACGGGCGGCGGCCGCTTGACCAAGAACGGTGCCGGCACGCTGGTGCTGACCGCCGCCAACACGTATACCGGCGGCAACACCGTCAACAACGGCGTCCTGCGCGCGGGTGCCGCAAACGTGTTCGGAGCGTTGACCGCTGCGACCACCAATCTGGCCGATACGGCCGGCGTGATGCTTGACCTCAACAACTTCAACAACGTCATTGGCCCGCTCAACGGCGGCGGCGCCAATGGCGGCAACGTGACGCTCGGCTCGGGCACGCTGCGCATCGCCGCTGGCAATGGCAACTATTCGGGCGTGATCAGCGGCACCGGAGGCGTCTGGCGCACCGACGGCGGCACGCAGACCTTCAACGGCTGCAACCACACCTACACCGGTGTCACCAACTTGCAGGGCGCAGTCCTGAGCGTCAACTGCTTGGCCAACGGCGGCGCGGCCAGCGGCATTGGCGCGTCCAGCAGCGCTTCCTCCAATCTCGTCTTCACTAACGGCAACCTCAACTACACCGGCGGTACCGTCAGCATCGATCGCGGGTTCAGTCTTACAGGCTACGGCGTCATCGATGTGGTCAACGGCACGACGCTCGGCTTCAGCGGCCAGGTCGTCGGTGGAGGCGAGTTGTACAAAGACAACGCCGGCACGTTGGTGTTGTCCGGCAACAACACCTACACCAGCAACACTCGCGTGAGAGGCGGCATCTTGCGCGCCGGCTCGGCCACGGCCTTCGGCACCACCAACTCATTCTGGCTGGACAATACCGCCGGAGTATTGCTGGATCTGAACAATTTCAACGCCAACGCGGGAGCCCTGATCGGCGGAGGCAGCTTGGGCGGCAACATCGCATTGGGTACGGGCACGCTGACGATCAGGGATGGACTCAATCAGACGTACGTCGGCGCGATCACCGGCACCGGCAACCTGGTGAAGAATGGCGGCGGCAACCAGAGGCTCGCTGGCTGCAATAGCACCTACACCGGCGGCACCACCATCAACGCCGGAATCCTGTCGGTCGATTGCTTGGCGGACGGCGGTCTCAACAGCTCGATCGGCGCCTCGACCTCCGACCCGGCCAACCTGGTGATCAACGGCATGCTGAATTACGTCGGTGATGGTGACAGCACCGACCGACGGTTCACCATAGGCACCAGCGGCGCTACGCTGAGCGCGTCCGGCACCGGTATCGTCGAGTTCACCAATACCAATCCGGTGACGCTGTCTGGCGCGAATACCGCCCGCACGCTCACCCTGACGGGCACCAACACCGGCTACAACCTCCTGGCCGCGCAATTGGACAACAACGGCGCGGGCATCACCTCGCTGACCAAGGCCGGCACGGGCACTTGGCGCCTGACCAATGCCAACAGCGCCTACACGGGCGTCACCCGGATCAACGGCGGCGTGCTCAGCGTCGATCAGTTGGCGAACGGTGGCTTGGCCAGCAGCATCGGCGCCTCGTCCAACGCGGCGGGCAATCTGGTGATCGGCAACGGCTCCACGCTGCGCTACACCGGCGCCGGCGATGCCACCGACCGCCGGTTCACCTTGGACACCGGCGTCACCTTCATCGAATCCTCCGGCACCGGCGCGCTGCAGTTCACCAACACCGGCGCGGTCGCCCTCACCGGCACCAATGCCACCCGCACCATTGCCCTGGGCGGCACCAATACCGGCGCCAATACGATGGGCGGCGCCATCGGCGACAACGGCACCGGCAGGACCACGCTGGCCAAGAACGACAGCGGCACCTGGATACTCACCGGCAACAACACCTACACCGGCAACACCGTCATCAACAACGGCAATCTGATGATCGGCAACGGCGGCACCACCGGCAACGCGGGTGCGGGCAACGTGATCGTGGATTCGCCGACCTCCACCTTGTCGCTCAACCGCAGCGACACCTTCACCTTCAGCGGCACGTTGAGCGGCCCCGGCACGCTGGCGCAGATCGGCTCAGGCACCAGCGTGCTGACGTCGGCGAACAACCAGATCGGCGCCACCACGATCGGCGGCGGCACGCTGCAGGTCGATGGCGGTCTGACCACGCCGACCCTCGGTATGACCGGCGCCTCGGCGCTGACCGTCAACGGCGCGGTGCAGGCCACTGGCGGCACGCAGGCCGCGCTCACCGGCGATGCCGGCAACCAGAGCATCGTCGTCAACGGGACGCTGCTGGCCAACGGCGATCTGGGCGATGGCAGCGATACGGTCAACCTGACCGGAACCTTGAACACCGGTGTGGGCGCCCTGAACCTGGGCGCCGGCGACGACACCCTGACCTTGAACGATGGCGCGGCGATTGCCGGCGTCGGCGTCGATGCCGGCACCGGCAGCGCCGACAATCTGGTGATCAACAACGCCGCCGACCTGACCTTCAGCGGTGCCGGCGTCGCCGGCTTCGAACAGCTGACCAAGCAGAACACCGGCGTGCTGACGATGACCGGCAGCCAGGCGTTCAGTGCCGGCACCGCGATCCAAGGCGGCACGCTGGACGTGGACGGCGCACTGGACACGCCGACCGTGGCGATGTCCGACGGCACCACCTTGAACGTGGACGGCACGGTGCAGGCCGCGGGCGGAACGGCGACCGCGATCATCGGCAGCGCCGGCGTCAACACCCTCCTGGTCAACGCTGGCGCGACCTTGATCGGCAACGGCGACCTGGGCGCGGGCAGCGACGTGGTGACTCTCGGCGGTACCTTGAACACCGGCGCGACCGCGCTGAACCTCGGCGACGGCGACGACACCCTCACCCTGACCGACGGTGCGGCGCTCGGCGGTGTGGGCGTCGCCGGCGGCGTGGGCGGCAACGATCGGTTGGTGCTCGATACGGCCTCGGGGCTGGTCTTCGACGGCGGCACCACCGCCGGCTTCGAACTCCTGTCGAAGCAGGGCGCCGGCACCGCCACGATGACCGGCAGTCAAAGCTTCAGCGGTGGCACCACCATCGATGGCGGCACGCTATCCGTGGTCGGTGCGCTGGAAACACCGACCGTGGCCATGGCCGATGGGACGACGCTGTCCGTCCAAGGCTCGATGCAAGCGGCCGGCGCGACGACCGCGACGATCACCGGCAGCACCGGTGCGAACACCGTCAGCGTCGGCGCCGGCGGCAATCTGCTGGCGAGCGGCGACCTGGGCGACGGCAACGATATCCTCGATGTGGCTGGCCGTCTGGACACCGGCGCCGGCGTGTTCGACCTCGGCGCCGGCGACGACACGCTGACCATCCACGATGGCACCAACATCGTCGGTACGGTCGTGGCCGGAGCGGGCAACGACACCTTCAACACCAACATCGCCACTGTCGCCGATCTCGGCGCGGTGCAGGGCTTCGAGACCCTGAGCAAGAGCGGTGCCGGCGTGCTCAACCTCAACGGCCCGCTGAGTTCGGACTTCACCACGGTCGATGTGCAGGCCGGCGTCTTGAACGTGAGCGCATCCGGCAGCGTCACCGCGGCCCCGGGCAACGTCCTTACGACCACGGTCGGCGCGGGCGCGACCTTGAACGTGGACGGCAGCTACGGCTGCGGCGCCGGCAACGACAGCATGAGCGTGTCCGGTACCGTATCGGGCAGCGGCACCATCGACCTGTGCGGCGGCGACGACACCTTGACGCTCAACGACGGCGCGGTGCTGAGCGCGGCCGTCAGCGGCGGCACCGGCACCGGCGATACGCTCGTGCTGAATAACGCCGGCGCGTTGAGCCTGGATGCCGGCAGCACCAGCAACTTCGAAGTACTGCAAAAAGACAACGCCGGCGTGGCGACCCTGACCGGGGCATCGAGCTTCGCCGCCGGTACCGCCATCCTCGGCGGCACCCTGGATGTGGACGGTTCGCTGGAAACGCCGGCCGTCACCCTGGCCGACGGCACCGTGCTCAACATAGACGGTTCGCTGCAAGCGGCCGGCGCGACCGCTGCGACCATCACCGGCAGCACCGGTGCGAACACCGTCAGCGTCGGCGCCGGCGGCAATCTGCTGGCGAGCGGCGACCTGGGCGACGGCAACGACCTCCTCGATGTGGCCGGCCGCCTGGACACCGGCGCCGGCGTGTTCGACCTCGGCGCCGGCGACGACACTCTGACCATCCACGATGGCACCAACATCGTCGGTACGGTCGTGGCCGGAGCGGGCAACGACACCTTCAACACCAACATCGCCACTGTCGCCGATCTCGGCGCGGTGCAGGGCTTCGAGACCCTGAGCAAGAGCGGTGCCGGCGTGCTCAACCTCAACGGCCCGCTGAGTTCGGACTTCACCACGGTCGATGTGCAGGCCGGCGTCTTGAACGTGAGCGCATCCGGCAGCGTCACGCCGGCACCGGGCGGCAGTCTGACCACCCACGTCGCGAGCGGCGCCACCTTGAACGTCGACGGCAGCTACAACGGCGGCAGCACCGCCGATACCTTCACCGTCTCGGGCACCGTCAGCGGCAGCGGCGGCATCGACCTGGGCGACGGCGACGACACCCTGACCTTGAACGACGGCGCGGTCCTGGCCAACGCGATCAGCGGCGGCGTGGGAGCGGGCGATGCGGTGGTGCTCAACAACGCCGGTGCCTTCACTTTCGACGCTGCCAACACCAGCGACTTCGAAGTGCTGCAGAAGAACAACGCAGGCGAGGCGACGCTGACCGGGACGCAGAGCTTCGCCGGCGGTACCGCCTTGAACGGCGGCACTCTGACCGTCGCCGGTAGTCTGGACACGCCGACCGTGACGATGGCCGACGCCACCACGCTCAACGTTGGCGGCAGCATGCAAGGCGGAGCGGGCACCGCTGCGGCGATCACCGGCAGCGCCGGCAGCAATACCGTCAACGTGGCCGCGGGCGCGAGCCTGTTGGCGAACGGCGATCTGGGCGACGGCAGCGACATCCTGGATGTCGCCGGCAGCCTCGACACCGGTACCGGCGTACTCGACCTCGGCGCCGGCGACGACACCCTCAGCATCCACGACGGCACCATCCTCCTCGGCACGGTCGCGGCCGGCGCCGGCACCGATCTGTTGAACGCGAACATCGCGACCAGCGCCGACCTCGGCGCGGTGCAAGGCTTCGAGGCGCTCAGCAAGACCGGCACCGGCGCGCTCAATATCAATGGCCCGGCGGGTTCGGATTTCGTCACCGTCGATGTGCTCGCCGGCAGCTTGAACATCGCCGGCGCCGGCAGCGTGGTCGCGCAGAACACCACCATCGCCAGCGGCGCGGCCTTGAACCTGGTCGGCAGCTATGCCGGCACCGCCGGCAACGACAGCTTCACCGTGGCCGGCACGGTCGCCGGCACCGGCACCTTGAGCCTGCTCGACGGCGACGACACCTTCACGATCCGGGACGGCGCCGATCTGTCCGCGCTGAGCAGTGCCGTCGACGGCGGCACCGGCAACGACACTTTCGTGGCCGACCTGACCGGCACGGCGACCCTGGGCGGCGCGGTCAACTTCGAGACCTTGACCAAGACCAATACCGGCACCTTGAACATCGACGGCCCGGCCGCGTCGGCCTTCACCACGGTCAATGTCGACGGCGGCACCCTCGACATCGGTGCCGGCGGCAGCGTCAGCGGCGTCAACACCGCCACCGTGGCCAACGGCGCCAGCCTGATGGTCGACGGCACGTTCGGCTTTACCTTGGGCGCGGACAGCTTCACGGTCGCCGGCAACGTCAGCGGTTCCAGCGTCATCGACATGCTCGACGGCGACGACCACCTGATCCTGCACGACGGCGCCGACATGAGCGGCCTGGCCACGCCGATCGACGGCGGCGCCGGCATCGACACCCTGACCGCGGACTACGCCGGCACCGCGACCCTCGGCGGCGCCACCCGCTTCGAGACCCTGACCAAGACCAATACCGGCACCTTGAACATCGACGGCCCGGCCGCGTCGGACTTCACCACGGTCAACGTCGACGGCGGCACGCTCGACATCGGCGCCGCCGGCAGCGTCAGCGGCGTGGTCACCACCACGGTCGCCCACGGCGCCACCTTGAACGTCGACGGCAACTTCGCCGGTTCGGCCGGCGGCGACACCATGACGGTGTCCGGTGCCATCGCCGGCAGCGGCGCGATCGCCTTCGATAACGGCGACGACACCCTGACTCTCAACGACGGCGCCGACCTGAGCGGCTTCAGCGGCCTGCTCGACGGCGGCGCGGGCGGCGATACGGTGGTGCTCAACAACGCCGGCGCGCTGAGCTTCGGCGCCGGCAGCGTGGCCAACTTCGAATTCCTGACCAAGAACAACACCGGCACCGCGACCCTGACCGGCGTCCAAAACTTCAGCGGCGGCACCGCGATCAACGGCGGCGAGTTGGCGGTCGCCGGCGCGTTGAGCACGCCGACCGTGACGATGGGCGACGGCACCGGATTCACCGTCGACGGCAGCCTGGACGCAGGGGCGGGCACCGCCGCGGCGATCACCGGCAGCGCCGGTGCCAATACCGTGACTATCAACGGCACGGCCCTGGCCAGCGGCGATCTCGGCGCGGGCGAGGACGTGCTCGACGTGGTCGGCACCCTCGACACCGTGGGCGGCGTCTTCGCCCTCGGCGACGGTGACGACAGCTTCGTCGTCCATGACGGCACCACCGTGCTCGGCACGATCGACGGCGGCGCCGGCCTGGACACGCGCGTCTACGACATCAACCTGAGCGCCAATCTGGGCTCGCTGGCCAGCTTCGAAGGCGTGACCAAGACCGGAACCGGCGTACTCAACGTCGCCGGCCCGGGCGCGACCGACCTGCAGGAAGTCAGCGTGCTCGGCGGCACCTTGAACCTCGGCCCCGCCGGCAGCGTGGTGGCGACCGCGGGCCGCTCGCTGGCCACGGTGGTCGCGGCCGGCGCCACCTTGAACGTCGACGGCAGCTACGGCTGCGGCGCCGCCAACGACACCATGGCGGTATCCGGCACCGTGTCCGGCAGCGGCACCATCGACCTGTGCGGCGGCGAAGACGTGTTGACCCTCAGCGACGGCGCCGTGCTCAACGCAGTCGTCAGCGGCGGCGGTCACGGGACCGGCGACACGGTGGCGCTCGACACCATCAATGCCTTCAGCCTCGATGCCGGCAACACGATCAACTTCGAGTTCCTGCAGAAGAACGGCACTGGCGAAGCCACGCTGACCGGAGCGCAGAGCTTCAGCGGCGGCACCACCCTCAACGGCGGCACCCTGAGCGTGGCCGGCACCTTGCAAACGCCTACCCTGGCGATGGCAGACGGCACCACGCTGGCGATCGACGGCACTGTGCAGGGCCTCGCCGCGGGCCAGACCGTGCTGACCGGCAGCGCCGGCACCAACACGGTCGAAGTGGCAGCCGGCGCCCGCCTGCTCGCTTCCGGCGATCTCGGCGACGGCGACGACGCGTTCGATCTGGCCGGCACGCTCGACACCGGCAGCGGCACCTTGGCGCTCGGTAGCGGCGACGATCGCTTCATCGTCCACGAAACCACCGTCGCGACCGGCACGGTCGAGGGCGGCCTGGGCAACGACACCCTCGAGGCCAACATCGGCGGCGGCTTCAACGTGCCGCTGGGCAGCATGCTCGGCTTCGAGTCGCTGGCCAAGTCCGGTGCGGGTGCGCTGCAGATCAACGGACCGTCCGATTTCATCAACGTCGAGGTGACCGGCGGCCTGCTCGATGTCGCCGCCAGCGGCAGCGTGGCGGCGCAACACACCACTGTCGCGGCCGGCTCGACCTTGAAGGCCACCGGCCTGTACACCGGCACCGCCGGCAACGACACCTTCGGCTCCGCCGGCACGGTGATCGGCAGCTTCGAGTTCGGCACCGGCAACGACACCGCCGATTTCCGCGGCGGCGACCTGAGCGGCCTGGTCCGCTTCGACGGCGGCGCCGGCGGCGAGGACCGGGTGAACTTCCACAGCATGACCCTGGACCAGAGCGACGTCAGCCCGCTGTCCAACTGGGAGCGCGTGGATCTGCTCGCCGGCACGCAATTGACCCTGACCGCAGCGTTGAACCTGGCCGGCGGTTTGCTGTCGATCGACGGCAGCTCGGAACTGATCGGCATGAGCGGCGCAAGCCTGACCGGCAACGTGGCCAACTCCGGGTTCATCCGGGTCGGCGGTACTCGTTTCGGTATCAGTGGCAACTACACCGGGGGCGGCGGGCTGGCATTGACGGTATCGCCCGGCAGCCAGGCCTCGGGCGGCCTGGACATCGGCGGCGACGTCATCGGCATTACCGCGGTGACCTTCCTCGGCGACGGCAGCGAGACCCCGCAGCAGCCGGCCTCGATCCGGGTGATCTCGGCTCCCAACGACAATGCGGCCACCGCGGGCAGCTTCACCGCGGCGAGCGCGAGCGACGGCGTGGTGCGCTTGAACGGCAGCGTATTCCCGTGGACCTTCGACCGCCAAGGCGATGGCTGGTATCTCAACACCGAAGCCAGCGACATCCTGCCGGAAATCGGCGGCTACGCCGTGCTGCCGAGCATCGGTGCCGCCCTGATCCAGGAGAACAACCGCCTGTTGTTCGAACGCATGGCCGGCGTGCGCGGCGACACCCCGCGTTGCGGCTCGCACGAAGACGAGATGGAGCGCGCCTCCTGGTCGCTGGAAGGCGACTGCCACGGCTTCTGGATGGCGGCCACCGGCAGCGAGCTTGAGATGGGCGCCAACCCGGGCTTCGCCTTCAGCGGCGACACGCTCGGTCTATACGTCGGCGCCGATGCGCTGTTGCAGGAGCGCGAAACGCGCAACCTGCGCGGAGGTCTGTTCATCGCGTTCCAGCACGGCAACTACTGGGCCAGCGGCGCCAATTCGACCGACCTGCAAGGCATCGGCGAAGCCAACGTGCGCGTCGATACGCCGATGGTCGGCATGTACGGCAGCGTGAGCTGGAAGAGCGGCACTTACCTCGACATGACTCTAGTCGGCCAATTGCCCGAGGCCACCATCGCGGTCGCCGACGGCTTCAAGGAAGAGATCGGCGGCAACAGCCTGACCGCGAGCGCGCAGATCGGCCATCGCTTCCACCTGGGCAACGGCTGGACGGTCGAGCCGCAAGTCAACTTGAGCGCCAGTGCGATGCAGTGGGAAGACAAGCTCGATGCCAGCGGCAAGCAACTGGTCATGGACGACGACTTGTTGGGAACCGCGCGAGTTGCCGTTCGCGCCGACAAACTGTTTGAGACCTCGGGCGGCGCACGAGTGCGGCCATGGGCAACGCTTGGCGTGCAGGACACCGTGGGCGAGAAGGACAATGCTCTCGTCGTCTTGCCGCCCGGCGCGACCGCACAAGCGCAGGCGTTCCCGAACCACGAACTGGGCTTGATGGCGACTGTCGACGTCGGTGTGGAAGCCGAGTTGAATGAATCCGTTAGCCTGTTCGGTGTGCTGTCCTACGGCGAAAGCCTGGACGGCAGCGACGCTAAGCAGCGCCAAGCTAATCTTGGGATCAGGATTCGCTGGTGAAGGCGAGTGCCTCATGGTCCAGCTGCGTCCCAGTGCAAGCCGGTCTCAATCCGCTTCAGTGAAAACATATTCGTTCTGCGCATCCCGCAAGCTCAGCGTTCGCCCGGATGGGGAGCTGCCGGCGACCAAGGGCGGCGGCGGGCTGGGAATCGCGCCGACGAACTCGACGGCGCCATCGGGACCGCGACGCGAGGCGACCGGCATGTCCCAGGCGTCGAAGCGGAAGTGCAGCTTGTCCTGGGATCGCTCCACGCGCAGCTCGCCGAGCAATTCATTGCGATAGCGCGACGCGAGCAAGGCCGCGTGTTCGCGGCCGGCCGGGAACGTCCATTCCCGGCGCCGGGTCTCGCGCTGCTCGCGCTCGGTTGCCGCGGCGGCGGCCACCATGCTGTCGGCCTCGGGCTGTCCGTCGAACACGACCTCCATCAGCTTCCTCGGCAAGGCGTCCATCAACACGTTGCCGGTGCTGGAGTTCATCAGGACGACCAGGCCGACGTCGTGCTCGGGCCACCAGACCATGTTGCTGCGCTGTCCGTACAGGCGGCCGCCGTGGTACAGCATCGGGGTGCCGCTCGACGCATCGGTGTCCAGGCCCAGCCCGTACCAGGCTTGCCGGCCGGTGCCGATCTGCGGTTTCCAGCGCTCGCGCAGCGCCGACTCAGAGAGATGGCGGCGGCCGCCGGGCAGTCGCCCGCCGCTCAGTTCCAGTCTCAGATAGGCGAGCAAATCGTCGACGTTGCTCCATGCGCCGCCGGTCGGGCGCACGGCGTGCATCTGACGGTCCCGCCTTGCATCGACGAGTGCGATGCCGCCGTCCATGCCCACGCCGTGCGAGCGCGCGAAGTTGCCGCGCATGGCCCGGTCGAAGTCGAAGGTGGTGCGCGTCATGCCCAGCGGTTCGAACACCCGCGTCGCCATCGCCCGGTCGTAGGCCTGGCCGAACTCCAACTCGGGATAGGCGACATGGCCGCCCAGGTAACCCGCGGCGGCGGCCGGCGGATTCGTGTACTGATAGCTGCTGCCGAATGCGCTGGTAGGGCGCATCCGGCGGAGGATGTCGAACACGATGGACGCCGGCGCGTCGGCCGGCGCGAACTCCCAATCCAGGTTCCGGTAAGGCAGCCCGGCGCAGGCGCAGGAAAGATGCCGGACCTGCATCTTTGCGGCGACGTCCGCGTCGGCCAGCGCGAATCCGGGCAGCAGTTCGGCGACCGGCGTATCCCAACGGAACCGGCCTTCATCGACCAGCTTGGCCAGCATCAGGGTGGTCAGGGATTTGGTGTTGGATGCGATCGGGTACAGCGTGTCGGCATCCACCGGCTCGGGCTTGCCGTTCTCGCGCACGCCGAAGCCGCCGGCGTACACGACCTTGCCGCCCTGGACGATGCCGATCGAGATTCCGGGCACACCCAGCAGCAACCGCGACCGGCCGACGAAGGCTTTCAGTTCATCGAGCTTATCCGCATCGAACGCGTGCGCCTTGCGGCCGGCGAAGCGCTCCCTGACATAGCCGGCCGGCAGGAATTCGTCGCGGATCAGGCGCAGGTCGGCCGCGCGCTTGCCGGCGAGGGCCGTGGCGATGTCGTCGATGCGCACGACCCAACGCGTGCCGTTGCGCATGGCCCGCGCGCTGAGCTGGCGCGGCTCGCCGGCCGGGGCGCGGTAGATATGGTTGCGGCCGTCGGTCCAGCCGTTGCGGTTGGCCAGCGGCGGCGCCATGAGCGGTTCCGGCGGCGGCCGGCCGGCGTAGCGCATCCAGGCCTGCGCCACCGCGTCCGCCGCATTGCCGGCATCGACTTCGACCAAGGCGATCCACGATCCGCCCTCGGGAGCCTGCAGCACGACTGCATGGCCGCGCCGTGCCTGGGTCCAATCCGGTGGAACGATGTAGCCATGCCCTGAGGGCGTCTTGCCCGGCGTGCCCATTGCCGATTCGGCCGTCGCCGCGCTGCCGGCCGTTTGCGCCCAAGTGGCGCCCCCTGCCGTGCAGGCCAGCAGGGCGGCGAGCAGGCACCGTCGAAGCGCCGCGGCGGTCGCGGATGAAGGCGTGCGTTTCGGCAAGGCGTGCGACATGGATCGCTCCGTTGGGTGAACGGCGCCCAGTCTGGCTAAATCCGCGCCGGATCTATTCCTGGCGCGCCTTGCCGCGCTGCGGAAACCTGTTTCAGGAGTCGCGCGCGCCGGCGAGCTGAGCCTGCCGCCAGGCCGCGGGCGTCATGCCTTCCAGCTTCTTGAAGCTGCTGTAGAAGGTGGACATGGACAGGAAGCCGGAGGCTTCGGCCACGTGCTCCATCGCCACGTGGCCCGGTTCGCGCAACAGCCGCTTGGCGGCGCCGACCCGCAGTTGCATCAGGTAGGGCTTGAAGGCGGTCTTGTGGTTGTCGTTCAACAGTTGCGACAGGCGCGCCGGCGGCAGATTCAGGCGGCGCGCGACCCGGGCGAGATTCAGGCGCGCGTCCTGGTACAGCGCTTGTTCGGCCATCAGCCGGTGCAGGGACTGCAACGCGGCCCGCGCCTCGTCGTCGGCGATCTTGCGGTCTTGGTAGGGTGCGGCGGCGACGCGCGCCTGGCGCCGGGCGAGCAGCACGACCGCGCCCAGGTAAAGCACCAGCGAGAACGACAGCGCGCCGACGATGTACGAGGTCAGCCCGGCGGTGAAGTACGCCAGCCAGACCACCGCGACCCCGGCGATCACCGCCGCGGCATGGCCCCGGCCGATGCCGTCGGCGGCGGCCGCCGGATCGGTTCGCCGGACAGCGCGCAGGTACAGGCCGACGGCGGCCAGCAGGCAGGCCAGCCAGCTGTAAGTCACTCCGCGCCAAACCGGCATGCCCCACCATTGCGGATGGTCGGTATAGGGGAAGGCCGCACCGAACCCCGTGGCGGCCGCGAGCAGGCCCGCGGCGACCATCCAGTCTCTGCGCGTGCGCTCGCCCGCCGGATCCGCCCACGCCCGCACGAAGCCGACCAGGCAGGGCCCGATCAGGAAACAGGCGGTCAGGCCCACTTGCAGAACCGTCCGGGGAATCTCCGGGTAAAAATAGAACAGCACGGACTTCCCGGTGCGGATGCTGATCGCCAGGATCAGCACCGCCAGCCACCGCTGCGCCGGCGTGACCGGGCGCCGCAACAGCAGATAAGCGGCCAAGACCGATCCGTTGAACGCGCCCAGGCCGGCGAAGAAGAACAGCATGTAGGGAGCGATCATGATGGCGGCATGGGCGAAGGCAGCCTGGGCGGGGTGGGGCTGCATCGGCGGAGGATACGGCTTGGGAGCACGAGATGCCCTGGATATCCGAGCGCCGCGAAAATTTTCTGGATGCCGGCGATGTTTGTCGGATACATCATCGATCCGGCGAGATACATCAACGCCAGCAGCGCAGTACTGATCCAGTAGATCTACTTCTGCATCAGGTCATTGCCGCGCTGGTGGGGCGTCGGCCTGCCCTGGCGGACCGACCGCCGGTTGCGGCCATGGTCGGCGGTACCGCGCTGCGCAGGGCCTGGCTACTGTGCGCAGGTACGTCGTCGGCGTCATGGCGGGCGGCTATTTCCAGCGACGTCGCCGACGCGTAAGACACAAAGCGCCGCCAGCAATAAACTGATGCCGCCGATCAGCAGGGCGAAAATAGGCGCATTGCCGAAGAACGTCTTCAACAGGAAGCCGAGGAGGCTGGCGGCGAGCAATTGCGGGATGACGATAAACAGATTGAAGATGCCCATGTACACGCCCATCTTCCCCGCCGGCACGCTGTCGGACAGCATCGCGTAAGGCAGGGACAGGATGGACGCCCAGGCGAAGCCGACGCCGACCATCGACAGCAACAACCAGTGCGGATCGCGGATCAGCAGGAAGGACAGCAGGCCGCAGCCGCCCAGGACGAGATTGATCAAGTGGCTCAGGCGCAGGCCGAGCCGGCGCGTCATCCATGGAATCAGCACCGCTGCGAAAACGGCGAAACCGTTGTAAGCGGCGAACAGCACGCCCGCCCAGTTCGCGCCGTCGTTGTAAGCGGCCGAGCGCGTGTCCGCCGCGGCGAAATGCACGCCGGTTACCGCCGCCGTCGTGTAGACCCACATGGCGAACAGCGCGAACCAGGAAAAACACTGCACGGGCATGAGCTGTCTCATGATCGTGGGCATCGTCAGCAGGTCGGCGATGATCGCGGTGACCGGATTGCGCGCGCGACTGTAGCCGGCGATCAGCTGTATCGCCCCGTAGGCGAACAGGCCGGCGGCAACCAGGTGCAGGCGCGCATCGGCCTGGCTCAGGTGGATCGTGAGGAACGTTGCCAATCCGGCCGCGCACCCAAGCATGCCTTTGTATCGAACGTGCGCCGGAAACGGCGGTGGCGGCGTTGCCGGCGTTGCGTCCTCGAACGCGGCGAGCGCGTCGGGCGGATACTCGCGCGTCGACAGCACGGTCCAGGCGAGCGTGCCGAACAAGACGGCGGCGCCGAGATAGAACGCCAGCTTCACCGTGTCCGGTATTTCTCCGGCGGCGGAGAGGTTGCTGACTCCGCATTGGGTGAGCAGCCAGGGCAGCAGGCTGGCGATGATGGCGCCCGCCGCGATGAACGTGGTCTGCATCGCGTAGCCGGCCGGCCGCTGCGACGACGGCAGCTGATCGCCCACGATCGAACGCAACGGTCCCATCGAGACGTTGATCGCGGCGTCGAGGAGCCACAGCAGCGCCGCCGCGCTCCACAGCGTCGGCGAATTCGGCATCGCGATCAGCGCCAATGCGGCGAGGATGGCGCCAGCGAGGAAATACGGCCGGCGGCGTCCGAGCCGGCCCCACGTGCGATCGGAGCAATAGCCGATGATCGGCTGCACCAGCAGGCCGGTGAGCGGCGCGGCGATCCATAGCGCGGGAATATCGTCGATGCTGGCGCCGAGGGTGTGGAAGATGCGGCTGACGTTCGCATTCTGCAGCGCGAGGCCGAACTGCAGCCCCACGAAGCCGAAGCACATGTTCCAGATCTGCCAGAAGCCGATCGCAGGCTTGCTCGTCGTGGCAGGCGTGGACATTTGGCGTCGGCGTGCGGCGTTCGCGGCGGCGTCGCTCAGCGCCGCTTCGCCGCAACGGGCGCGGGTCCGCCCGATTGCCGGATCATGAGTTCATACGGCACGCGCACGAGCGAGCCCGCCTGCGGGTCGCGGATCGCGGCGAGCAGTTGTTCGGCGGCGATGCGGCCCATCTCGCGGCACGGCTGTCGCACCGTCGTCAGGCTGGGCCAGATCTGGCGCGAGGCCGGCGTGTCGTCGAAACCGAACACGGACAAGTCTTGCGGGACGCGCAGACCGCGCTCGAACGCCTCGTGCATGACGCCGCAGGCGCTGTCGTCGTTGGCGGCGAAGATCGCGGTGGGTGGATGCCTCAGATCGAGCAGTTGCCTCGTACCTTTGACGCCGTCGTCGAAGGTGAAACCGCCATCGACGACAAGCTTGGGGTCGAAAGGGAGGCCCGCGCGGCGCAGGCCGTCGCGATAACCGGCCAGGCGCCAGGCACGCCCGCCATGCAGCGCGGGGCCGGCGATGTGGGCGATGCGACGATGACCGAGCTCGACCGCGTGCGCGATCATCTCCACCGCCGCCTTGCGCTCGTCGAGGATAGTGCCGATGCGTGCGTGGCCGAGCTTGGCCTTCGCGGAGATCGTGGCGTAGCGCATGCCGAGGGCGTCGAGACGGTGCAGCAGCTTGACGTCGTCGGCGAACGGCGGCACCAGGATCAGGCCATCCGGACGGTATTGCTCGATCGATTCCTCCACGGCGCGGACATGGTCGGCATTGGAATATTCGAGCGGACGCAGCATGGCGCTGTAACCCTGACGCTCGCAGGCGGCGAGCATGCCGACAATGATCTCCATGATGTAGCTCGATGCCGCGGCGGGATCGTCGTACACCAGCGAGATCAGGTAGGAGCGGTTCCCCGCCAAGCTGCGCGCGGAAGGATTCGGGCGGTAGTTAAGCGCCTGCGCCGCCGCCTCTACCTTCAACCGGGTCTTCTCGCGCACGTTCGGCTCCCGGTTGAAGACGCGCGAGACGGTCGTCATGGAGACGCCGGCGGCCTGGGCGACGTCTTCGATTCTGGCGCGCATCAATGCGTTTCCGAAGGGGTTGGGGGCGAATCATGTTATCGCACACCGCGATGGCGGGGATGAGGTCGCCGCGCGAAAACCGCGGTTGCGCAGGCATCCGCCCCAGTGAACGTCGCGCAGATTCGTTGCTGCGGTGCGGCATCCACGCCTCGCGCGACGCGAGGCCGTGACGCCGTAAGAGCAAATTGGTAGCGCTACCATTTTCACATTGACAGCGCTTCCATTCGGGCGTATCACTCGCTCCGCCCCACGCCGGCCAGCGGCGATTGCCGCCATGAGAGCTGGAAGATGGGAACGTCCGAACTGGAGGGAAGAGGACATGGCGTACCGCTTGCACGCGCTGTATGGCGCGATTCTCGTCGTACTCGTTTCATCAACTGATGCTTTGGCCGGACCTGCCGATCAGCCTCAGGCCGCGGGTCCCGCACAACCGCAGACGCCTGCGGCAGCCGCGCCGCAGGAAAGCGCGCCCAAGACGCTCGACGGGGTCGTCGTCACCGGCACCAAGCGCGAGACGCCGCTGCAGAAGACGCCGGTCGCGATCAGCGCGCTCAATGCCGAGACGCTCGAGAAAGAGCGAGTGATGACCGTGCAGGACCTCACCAAGCTGGTGCCGAGCATGCAGGCCACCCGGCAGGGCGATCACGACGTGATCACCATGACCCTGCGCGGCATCGGCAACGACCAAGCCAAGACCGAATACGCCGATCCGGAAGTGGCGATCTTCGTCGACGGCGTGTATTCGCCGCGGGCCGAAGCCGCCGCCGGCCTGCTCCTGGACGTGGCGGCCGCGGAAGTGCTGCGCGGTCCGCAGGGCACGCTATGGGGTCGGAACTCCACGGTCGGCGCGGTCAACTTCCGCACCGCCACGCCGGAGATCGGCAGCTACTTCGGCAACGTCCAATTCAGCGTCGGCAACTACAACGCGATCGGCGCGCGGGCGGTGGTCAATCTGCCGATCAGCGACACCTTCGCGATGCGCATCGCGGTCGCTCAGGAACAGCACGATGGCTATGTCGATTATCAGAACCCGGTGGGACAACTGCCCTCTGTCGACGCGCAGCGCGCCGCCCATGCGGCGGCCGGCGGCAGTCCGGCCACGTTTCGGCCCATCAATCCGAACCAGTACGTCACCGGCGGCGACAAGTACAGCGCCCAGAACCAATCGGCCGCGCGTGTCAGCGCGTTGTGGCAGCCCAACGATGCCTTCAGCTGGAACCTGGCGCTGGAGTACTTCCGCGATCGCGGCACGCCAAGCATGAACCTGATGCAACGCCCGCGGGCCGGCCAGGACTTCTGGTCGGCGCTGATCGACACCGCGCCGTACATCGAGCGCGACTCTTATGCGCTGCGCAGCCGCATGGACTGGGATATCAACGACGGCCTGCGGCTTTCCTACATAGCCGGTTTCAGCCGCTTCGACGGCCGCTCGACTTACGACCAGGACAGCGGCGTGCTGGTGCCGACCTGCTTCGCCTGCGGCCCCGCGCAGTTCCAGGAAGACCGCACCAACGATTCCGAATACAAGACCACCAGCCACGAGTTCAACCTGTCCTCGACCGGCGAACAGGCCGTCGACTGGATCGTGGGCCTGTACTACGCGGCCGAGAAGAATTCGATCCGCTTCGACATTCCAATCTTCAACGGAACTCAAGAAGGCACTGTCGCCTGGCAAGGCTCGTTCATCCAGCCCAAGGAGACGGTGGATTCGTACGCGGCGTTCGGCCAAGCCACCTGGAATGTAAACGACAACTGGCGCCTGACCGCGGGAGCGCGCTATACCGACGACAAGAAGAGGAATGTCGGCGGCCGCGGCTGGGGCTGGGCCTACGACCCGAACGTGCCGCAGGTTCCGATTTCCCCAGGCGCGTATCCGAGTCCGCAAAACGGATTCAACGTCTCCACCGTCAACGACGGCGAGTACGGCCACAGCCAGGTAACGTGGCTGGCCCGCACCGATTTCGACGTCGGCGAGAAGGGGCTGCTCTACGCCAGCGTCTCCACCGGCTACAAGTCCGGCGGCCTGCAAGACGGCGGCGCGACCTACAAGCATGAGGAGCTGACCAACTACGAGGTCGGCGGCAAGTTCAGTTTCCTGGAAGGGCGCCTGACCTGGAACAGCGCGATCTACTACATGGACTTCAAGAACTTCCAGTTGTCGGCGCCGGTCACCTTTCCCGACGGCAACCGCGGCCTGGGTTTCAGCAACGTGAAAGACAGCACCAAGGTGTGGGGCTACGAGAGCGAACTGTCGGCGCTCATTGGCGAGAACGACCGCGTCAATCTGACGGTTTCGGGCATTCCGAAGAAGGACCTGGGCACACTGCTTTACGCAGGCAGCAACGACTACCAGGGCTTGCCTGCGTGTCCGCCGGAGTCGGGCATCAGCAACTGCATGAACGTGACGGGCAACGAATTGCCGCATGCGCCCGACTTCGCGTTGACGCTGATCTGGGAGCACGACTTCCACCTCGGCAACGGCGGCACTCTGACGCCCCGATTGACGGGGCATTACGAAACCGAAACCTGGCTGAGCGTGTTCAACCTCGGCAACGAGGACAAGCAAAAGTCCTACGGCCGTGGCGACTTCTCGCTGCGTTACGAGGAACCTCAGCGGCGCTGGTGGGCCGGCCTGTACGCGCAGAACTTCACCGACGAAAAAACGCGTACCGCGGCGGGCCGTTTCAACCCCGGCGCCGGCGAGTACCTGTGGGTGTCGCAGTACTTGCCACCGCGCACGTACGGAGTGAACTTCGGCCTGCACTTCTGATAGGCATCCGGCTTTCCTCGCTCGCACTGCGGGCGGGGAAACGTCGCTGCGCACATCGCGATTCGCTCCTGCCTTGGGTGGCCTTGCGCAGGGGCATGCGGCGTCGCGGACGATCCCGCACGCCGCCCGCACGGACATTATGGAGCACGGTTTGAAAATCGTATCGAAGAATCTTCCGCTGCGCGCAGTGGCGCTGCGTCGGAAAGGGCTGGTCTTGGCGGCAGCGCTGGGTTTGACCGTCGGCCCCGGCGTCGCCGGGAACGCGCCGTCAGGCGGCGTGATCCAGCCCGAGCGCTGGCCGGCACCGGCCTGGCCGTTACCGGCCGATCCGGCACTGGAGGCGCGCGTCGATGCGCTGCTGGCAACGATGACGCTGGAAGAAAAAGTCGGCCAGATCGTGCAGGGCGATATTTCCAGCCTCACCCCCGATGATGTGCGCAAGTACCGCCTCGGTTCGGTGCTGGCCGGCGGCGGCTCCGATCCGGGCGGCAAGTACAACGCCGCGCCGGCGCAATGGCTGGCGCAGGCCGACGCGTTCTACGAGGCCTCGATGGACACCCGCGGCGGCGGCAAGGCGATCCCGATCCTGTACGGCATCGACGCGGTGCACGGCCAGAGCAACGTGATCGGCGCCACCGTGTTCCCGCACAACATCGGCCTCGGTGCGACGCGCAATCCCGACCTGATCCGCGAGATCGGCCGGATCACCGCGATCGAGACGCGGACCACCGGCATGGAATGGACCTTCGCGCCCACCGTCGCGGTGCCGCGGGACGACCGCTGGGGCCGTAGCTACGAAGGCTATTCGGAAGATCCGAAGCTGGTCGCGGGCTACGCCGGCGCGATGGTCGAAGGCCTGCAGGGCAAGGTCGGCGGCAAAGAGTTTCTGGACGGCGCGCATGTGATCTCCTCGGTCAAGCACTATCTCGGCGACGGCGGCACAAGCGACGGCAAGGACCAGGGCGATACGCAGATCGGCGAGGCCGAGCTGCGCGACATACACAACGCCGGATACCCGCCCGCCATCGCCGCCGGTGCGCAAGCGGTGATGGTTTCCTTCAGCAGCTACCAGAGCGTGAAACTGGCGGGTCACAAGCCGCTGGTCACCGACGTGCTGAAAGGACGCATGAACTTCGGCGGCTTCGTCGTCACCGACTGGAACGCGCACGGCCAAATCGCCGGCTGCGACAACACGCAGTGCCCGGCGACGGTGAACGCCGGTGTCGACCTGGTAATGGCGCCCGACAGCTGGAAACCGTTCTACGAGAGCACGCTGGCCGCGGCGAAGGCCGGCACGATTCCGGTGGCCAGGCTCGACGATGCGGTGCGGCGCGTGCTGCGGGTGAAGTTCCGGCTCAACCTGTTCGACGCCGGCAAGCCGTCCCAGCGCATGCTGGGCGGCAAGTTCGAGTTGCTGGGCGCCCCCGAGCATCGCGCGGTCGCGCGCCGGGCGGTGCGCGAATCGTTGGTGCTGTTGAAGAACCAGCGCGGCGTGCTGCCGCTGGACCCGAAGAAGAAGCTGTTGGTCGCAGGCGACGGCGCCGACAGCATGGCCAAGCAGAGCGGCGGCTGGACATTGACCTGGCAGGGCACGGGCACCACGCGCGCGGATTTCCCCAACGGCGAGACGATCTGGGACGGGCTGAAGACTGCGGTGCAGGTGGCTGGCGGTAGCGCCGAGCTCGCGCTCGACGGCCGCTATCGGAGCAAACCCGACGCCGCCATCGTGGTGATCGGCGAGAACCCTTACGCCGAGTTCCAGGGCGATCTGCCAACGCTGCTTTACAAGCCCGGCGACGACAGTGAGCTTGCGCTCATCAGGAAACTGAGGGCCGACGGCATTCCCGTGGTGACGGTATTCCTCAGCGGCCGGCCGCTGTGGACGAACCGCGAGATCAACGCGTCCGATGCTTTCGTCGCGGCCTGGTTGCCGGGCAGCGAGGGCGCCGGCATCGCCGATGTTCTGCTGCGCAGGCCTGACGACGGCATCCATTACGACTTCAAGGGCAAACTCAGCTACTCCTGGCCGCGCCGCGCCGATCAGTACGCCAACAACGTCGGCCAGAAGAATTACCGCCCGCAGTTCCCCTATGGCTACGGCCTGACGTATGCCAGCACGGGCGATCTCGCACCGCTGCCGGAAACCGCCGGCGTATCGCTTGCGCAAGCACAACCGGGCCAGTACTACGGGCTTGGCATGTTGGCGCCGGGACTGTCGCTGGCGCTGGAAGCCGCCGACCAGCGCACTGTCAGCATCAAGACGCTGCCCGCGGCGCTGGACGACGGCAGTATCCGCATCACCGCGGTCGATCACCGGCGCCAGGAGGACGCGCGGCGCGTGACCTGGTCGGGGTCGGCGCCCGCGCGCTTGTCGTTGATCGCGGACGCGGCGAAGGACCTGACGCGGGAGGCCAACGGCGACGTGCAGCTGTTGCTGGCGCTTCGCGTGGACGCTCCACCGAAGGGTGAGGTAACCATGAGCGTTGCCTGCGGCGAAGGCTGCGGCGCCATGCTGCCGCTGCGCGAGTCGTTAGCGTCGCTGCCGCCCGGCCAATGGACCACGCTCGGGATACCGTTGAAGTGTCTCGCGCTGGCCGGCGCGGACCTGTCGAAGTTGTCCGGCCTATTGACGATCGAGACCTCCTCGCCTTTACAACTGTCGTTCTCGCGCATCGCGCTTACCCCGCAAGGCGAAGCCGAGCGGACGTCCGGATGCAGGGCCGCCAAGTAACCTGGAACCAGAGATTCTCCGCGCTTCGGCACGAAGCCCACCGATGCATGGGTATTTCCCGCATGCCCTGGCTACTGCCTCTGGCGTGCGCTCAGCCCACTTCTGAGCATTCACCGAACTCGGGCGCGCAATACGGCGAATCGAATTCCACCATCTGGAATCGAGTCGCGCAGTACGGGAGCATCGGCTCAGGCTTCTATCCGAAGGACATCTCGCAGCCGACGCCGCTTTGCGACCCGGCTGAACTCGACAAGCTCTGGACAACGCGCTGACAGTGCATTCAGCGATGGCGGCTGCATCGGTCGGCATCCAGAACGCATGCGCCATCGACGCCGGGCCGGTGGCGTTTTTCGTGCCTTCCCCGGCTCTGTGTATCCGGCAAGAATCGATCATTTCGGGTCCAACACGTTCGGCGTCGCTTCTCGTTGCCGGATGGGAATGGCCGCCGCACCGCGCCTCGGGCGGCGGTGGGAAAGACGGCGTCGCGGACGCCGTCGGTGGTTGTTTCGCGGGCTGGGCCGCTCGCCGTTAACCCAGCCCGCGAACGGACTCTATTTTAGGTGAGCGACGATTCCGGCGGCGATCGCGTCGAGAAGCGGCTGCGGCAGATCGTGCCCCAGACCCTCGACACCCTTCTCGGGGTCCCCCAGCCATTCGGCCCCGGGGATCGCGCTGCGTGTGGCCTTGCCGCCGGAAATGTGGATGAGCGCGTCCTCGTTACCATGGATGACCAGCGTCGGCAGGGTCAGGCCATTGAGTTCCTTCGTACGATCGCCTGCGAGCAGGATCGCGCCGACCTGGCGTGCGCCGCCGCCGGGGTGGGCCGGAGCGCCGTTCGAATCGAGCGAACGCTTGTAAGCCGCCTCGGCAAGCGCTCGACGACGTGGGCCCTCTTCGGCGGCATAAGTATCCGAGCCGATAAGATCGTACAGCGCCGCGACATGATTGATCGCGCCTTCCGGGTCGGACGGCGGCTCCTTGATCAACTCCGCAATGACGCCGGGCTGCGCATATCCGACCCAGATATTGCCGGTGGTGCTCATGATCGAGCATAGGCTGCGCGTTCGCGCGGGATAATTGATCGCCAGTCTCTGCGCGATCATGCCGCCCATCGAAGCCCCGACGATATGGGCTTTGTCGATCCCGAGGTGATCCAGCAACTGGATGGCGTCGTCGGCCATGTCCACAAGGCGATACCCGTCGGCGGGCGACTCCCCTGTCCGCCATCGGGTCAGGCCGCTGTCGCGGTTGTCGAAGCGGATGACCAGATGCTCCTCTTTCAGCTTGTCGACGAGTTGCTGCGGCCAATGGATCAACTGGGAGTTCAGGCCCATGATCAACAGCACGGGCGGGTGCGACGGGTCGCCATCAACCCGATAGCACAGTTTCACGTCTTCGATTTCAACGAACAAGTCTTCGGATTTCACCGTCATGAGATTTCTCCGCTACGGGCATCGTGGATAGGTACTTACAGAGCTGGGAGTGGAACAGTCCAGCGTGCGATGATCTCGGCGCGAATGAGTTCGAAACGATAGATCGAGCGCGCCGATCAGGTGTCTACACAATCCTGACAACTCAACCGGAGCCTGCGAACCCGGCGACTCCAGGCGGCGCGCAGCTAGTTCGCGCCAATTTTTCTGAACCAGACGTTCTTGTCCGACGCCACAACGGGTTGGATAATTCGCGGGGAGCCGGAATTGATTGCTTGGTATCGATGAAAAGAAAGAGCAGTGCTTCTTTGTAAGGATTGACGGCTGAACTGGTGCGGCGCGTTCCCGGTATCGCGTGTTGTTCAAACGGTGCATTGGATGCGATGAGCTTATTCTTGCGCCTGGCCAAAGCCATCGGCAGCATGCCGCTTCCTTCCCCAGGCCTGGAAGAACAGGTGCGATATCACGAGCGTATCCGGATCGCTCAGGTGGTTTCTCAGGCTCGCTAAAAGCGAGGAAACGTCTCGTCCACTCACCAGCTTCTGATCAACAAGGCGATCGGCCACGTTCTCCGCGAAATCCACGGCAATGAATCGCCGCTCGTGGTCGATCGGATAAACGTGCACGATCGGACGAACGGCGATGTCCACCAGGCGAGCCACCTCGCGAAGCATGCGAGGCATCCGCCTTCCTATGTAAGGATCGATGCCGTTGTGCACTGCGTAGCGCCGGAACAACTCCATGAGGGCATCCCAGGCTGCGCAGGGAGGATCGCAGAGGAAGCTGACATAGTCGGCTTCATGCAAGGCGAGCCATCCTCCCGGTTTCAGCAATGCCGCGGCTTCCGCCACGATCTGCTCCGGCTCCGGCACATTCACCAACACCAGGCGCGCCGTGACCAGGTCAAATGAGGCTCTGGGCAGTTCGGTGTTCCGCGCGTCCTTCACCCGGACCTCCACGTTTGCGAGCTTGGACGCCGATATCCACTCTTTTGCCAGCGCCACCGCCTCTTCGCTTCGATCCACGCCGACCACCCTCCCGGATGGCCCCGCGCGATTGGACAGTATTTCCAGACAGCCTTGTGGACCGCATCCGATCTCGACGATGCGTGGGTTCTCGGGGAGCGGTATCTGCTCGAACAGCCATCGCGACTCCCCCGCCAACTGCCTGGCCTGAGCCTGGAGTCGGATCTGCTCTTGTCGGCGATAGCCGAGTATGTACTCGTCAGCCTTGTCCATATCGACCATCCTGTGGTTGCGGCCGGGAGATTTCATCGCTGCCGACACAACTTCATCAGACTCAGCGCGGCTCCATCGCCAGATAGGGCGCCACGCTGCCCAGCTTCTCGACCGTCTCGATGAATTCCCGATGCGGATTGGACTGAGCGATGATCCCGGCGCCCGCCTGCACCCAGCTCCTGGTCGCGTCTTGATACACAGCCCGCAACACCAACGCCGCTTCAAAGCGGCGCTCCCCTTCGATCATCAGCACCGCGCCGGAATACAGCTCCCGAGGACTGGCTTCCAAGCGTCCTATCGCAGCGATCGCGGCTCGCTTGGGAATGCCCGTTGCCGTGATCGAAGGAAACAGGACGTCCAGCGCGTCCCATGCATCCGCGTCCGCATTCAGTTGTCCGCTCACCCGCGAGCCGAGGTGCTGGACACTGCCTCGGTTGCGAACAGACATGAAATCGTTGACCGCCACGGTGCCTTTCACGCAAATCCGCATCAACTCATCGACCGCTTCCCGGACCGAAATCGCATGCTCCACGATTTCTTTCGGATCATTGACCAACTCCTGTCGGTTGCGCGCATCGGCTTCAGGATCGATGCTCTTGGCCCGAGTGCCCGCCAGTGGTTCCGTTGAGACGATGCCGCCGTCCACCGACATGATCAACTCCGGACTGAATCCGACCGCCTCGCGCGAACCGAATTTCAGCGCGAACGCTCTCGCGGGCGTATTCCTGCGACGACCCAGCGCCAGGCTGGCCGGCATATCGATTCGCTCTTGCGTCGCGACCGCGCGAGACACGATGATTTTTTCATAGAAACCGGAACCTATCTCTCCCAGCGCGGTGCGAACGATTTCCTGATAGGCAACCTCGCCGGCGTGAGTTTCGATCGGACATGGCGTGGGCAACGAGATGATCGCCTGCTCCGACACCACTCTGACGACCTCGTCCAGCTCGGCTTCATCGTCGCAGCAGACTTCGATGGTTCCTGAAGTAACCATGACGTCGACGCGGGGGACCATCAAAATCAGCAACGGCCAAGTCCCTGGCGTATACGGCTGGCCATTCACGCACGGCGCATAGTTGAATGCTACTTGCCCATAGACTCGTCGCCCGGACGGGGCATGCTCAGCCATGAACTGTCTCGCCACCGAGGCCAGCTCGGCGTTCGTCGCGCCTGTCCGCACGCCATTTTTCGACGCCACCTCGTACTGATCGCCACCCGGGCCGATAGCCAGGGTCGCCGTAGCTCCGAGGCCGACATGCCACTTCCCATCGCGCTCATACGCGCAATATTGATCCCGCCCAAGCACGCTAAGCAATCGCTCGGCAATCTCCAGCCCATTGGCATCGCTCACGCTGATCACACGTCTAACCCGATCTCCGCTCATCTCAAATCCTTCGCCCCTGGAGCGATCACGTTATGGATATTGGCGGCATCGAAGCACGGGCGAATCGCAGCGATGGCCCGTGACTCATAACGTCCGGGGCATAACTCCGCGGGACTGCCTCGGACCAGAGATGTTTCTGTATTCGATCTAAGCTGGACACAATTACTCAGTGTTATCCACCGTCATCGCATCGCATCAGCTTTCTGGCGCCGAGTCGCGGCGACAGCGACGAAGCGGAAATCGACACCGCACCGACAGCGATGGCGGCGCAGGCGCAATGATCCTGCTGCGCGCTGTCGAATATCCCGGCGAGGGCGGCGACGGGCCTTCGCTTGCCAGAGGGTTAGCCACCCCGTAGCCGCAGTACGAGGTGAATCGTCTCCTCCTTCTCGATCGCATAGTCGCTCAGGGTTCGGCCGTCTTCCATCTGCTTTCCCTTGGCGATCAAGCGCTGTTGGTCTGGCGGAATCCCTTCACTGTCCTGGATCTTGGCTTTTACATTTTCAATCGAATCGGACGACTCCACTTCAAGAGCGATCGTCTTTCCGGTCAGGGTTTTTACATGAAGGGGGAATGCGTGCGACGACCACGAGGCCATCAGCAACACAAGTGCGGCCAGGTAGATCAGCGGACGGAAAGTCGTTGTCATTTGGGGCCTCTTCTTCAACCAGGCAAGAATTGGTCGGTGCCGGCGGCGATGGATTGAATCGTTCGACTAATTGGTTTCGACCGCGCTTGGGTACTCTCCCTCAGGGCCCTGGCCGGCGCTGCCGAAGTTGCTGATCGCCAGCCGAGATCCTGTCACCGGATCGACCTGAAGCAAGAGTCCCTTCGAATCGGTTCCGGCCATCGCATCGACGACGTAAAGCCATTGCCGATTGGCGGACCAGCTCATGGCGACGGGCACCTCTCCGACCGGCCCTTGACCGGCATTGCCCAAGTCACTGACCAGATTTCGATAGCCCGAGGTCGGATCGACTTGGACGATGGCGCCGCGTCCGTCGGTTCCACCGAGCGACACCAACACGAGAATCCCCCCGTTGGGCGCCGTTAGAACAAAGACGGGACCGCTTTCAGATCGGGGATCGGTCCACCCCTGATTGGGATTCCCAAAATCGCTCAACACGGTCCGTGCCTTGTTGATCGGATCGACTGCGAACAATGCGCCGTGCTGATGGGTTCCTGCGCTGCTGTCGACCACCAGCAGGCGCCCGCCCAGTCCCAGAAGGCCGGGCCTCCACGCCAAAGCCGTGGGATAGAAGCCTTTCGGGCCATGGTGGTCGCCGAAGTCCACCATCAAGCTCCGGCGTCCATTCGCTCCAATCTTGAACACCGCGCCGAGCTGATCGGTGCCGCCAAAGGGATCGACCACGAACGTCCCACTGATGGGGGCCAATAGTGCCGGCGGAATATAAAGCGCATCTTCCGGATAAAGGCCTAGCGGACCTTGTTGTGGATCGCCCAGATCGCTAACCAAAGTCCGCATGCCCGTCGACAAATCGACTTCGTAGAGCGCGCCGCGTCCATCCGTTCCACCACTGGCATCGGTGATCAGCCAACGATCGTTTCCGCCTAGCAGGCCCGCGGGTATTCGGGTCATGCCGCTCGGATCGATGCCGAGGATTCCTTGCGACGAGTCGCCGAAATCCGAGATGACGGTTCGATATCCATTCGCCTGATTCACGGCGAACAAGTAGCCGCGCCCTCCCGGTCCGGCAAGCTGGTCGAGCGCAAGGATCGATCCGGAATATGGCGTGGCTGCGAGTACCGTCATTGCGGTAGCGCAGAACAGCAATACCGATAAGAACACAGTCGAAGGGCGCATGCGATTTCTCCGGCAACACAGATCCAAGGCTCGACGCCGAGTGTCGGCACCAGCACGGCAGCTGCGTATGGCTGACGACCCATGGCTTGGTCGGTCGAGACTCATTTTCTACGCAGTTGCCGGCGCTGCTGTGATCCACCTCGCCATGTGAAGTTTCGTGAGCGGGCGGCCGTTGCTTCCGCAAAAGCGGCGACGACGCCAAGGTCTCGTGGAGGGGGCGCGTCGCAGGGACCAATCGCACGGCGCCCGAACGCGCCGAGATTCGCAGCCAGACGCTTGGCGCCGCGCGCTCGCAGCCGAGTCTGCGTCTGGCCTGGACGCGCGGATGTTCTCCGTGCCTGTGGTCCGCGGGCCGCAGGCGCTGTTCTTCGGAGTCTTGCGGATCAAATGGCGACGCGTGTTGTACGCGTCATCGGGACATATGCAGGGAAAGCGGCGCACCATAAGGCGGCGGCTGCCCGCGCTTGTGCAATCACATAGTGCGCGGCCTCGTAGTTTCGGCTTGGCGAATGGCTGCCTGCGCGTGGGCGCGCAGGCAGCCGCAACCGGCCGACGAACCCGTCAGAACGTGATGCTCCAGCTATCGATCTTGCCGGTATCATCCCCAGCGTTATCGTTTACGCGCAAGTTCCAGGTCCCGTTCAACGTCTCGCTCGACAAGTTGAGTGACACGGTCTTGTTGACGTTGTCGATACCATAGCCCGTGCGATTGTGGATGTTATAAAGCGTACCGTCAGGCGCCACCAAATCGACTTTCAAGTCGCCCTGATAAGGGTGCGCGATCGAGACCGTCACCGATGCGCTGTTCGGTGCGTTGCCGCTACGGCCGGAGACCACGATCGGGCTGTTTACCGTCGTATAGTCATTGATCGTGTAATCGATGGTGTTGCTGTAGGTTTTGGTAGTGCCGCCGCCTGCCGCTGCGGTTACAGCCGCATCCACATCGACGAAGCCCGCACCGCAGCCACCGGGGCAATTAGCCGCGGGAATTTCGCGAACGCTGCTCTTAAGGGTCGATTCCACCTGGGTCGGCGTCAACGGCGTCTTGGCGACCGCTTGCATCAGTGCAACAACGCCCGCCACATGGGGGGTCGCCATTGAGGTGCCTTGATAGAAGCCGTAACCGCCGCCAGCGACCGTGGACAGCACGCCTTTTTCCGGATGACTCTGCAGCGATCCGCAGTTAGCCACGGTCACAGAACCCGAAACGTCGAGATCGACGGTAAGCGGCAGGAACTCGCTCTTCGTGCAGCTTTGCACCTCGCCACCAGGCGCGGTCACATCGATGCTCGCACCATAGTTGGAATAGAAGGCTCGGTTACCGTTGATGTCGCCCGCCGCAACAGAGATGACCTTGCTGCAGCCACCCGGTGAGTACTTTGAAACATCCTGATTGCTGTTGCCAGCCGCCACGACCACCGTCGCGCCATTGCCGACCGCGGTGTCGATAGCGGTCTGGTATACGGAGGTGCTCGTACAGGTGCTCTTGCCACCCAGGCTCAGGTTGATGACTTCGGCCGGGTTGGCGTTGTCCGGAACACCCGGGACAGAACCGCCGGACGCCCAGACGATGGCATCGATGATGTCCGACGTGCTTCCGAAACCATTGTTGCCTAACGCACGCAGCGGAACGACCTTTGCGTCATAGGCGACGCCGGCGACGCCGGACGCGTTATTGGTAACCGCCGCGATCGTGCCGGCAACATGGGTGCCGTGTTGAACATTGGACGAATCGGTCGGGTCGGCGTCGCGACCGTCGCCATCGCCCGAACCTGCGTTGCCTGAACTGGTGGATGAGACGAAGTCATAGCCGGGCAAGATGTTGGCATCGAGGTCGGCATGGGCGAGGATGCCCGAGTCTACGACCGCAACCACCACGCCGGCACCGGTTGATTTACCCCAAGCGGCCGGCAGGTTGAAACCGCCCGTAGGCTGGTGGTAATGCCACTGCTCGGTGTACCGCGTGTCGTCGGGCGTGACCAACGCATGCATCAGCAAGTCGGGCTCGATGCTCTCAACGTTCGGGTCGGCTGCGATCTGACGCATCAATGCGGCAGCTTCGACGCGATCCAGCATTCTATCGCTACGGATCACTTCGCGGCTCAGCGACATGCGGCGCTTCAGCGACAGACCTAGTGCCCGCCCCTTGGCATCGGCTGGCAACGCAAGCGCCGTGCGGCTTAGCGATTTCGTCAAGGCCGAAGCGCTACTGCGCTCGACGCTGTTGGTGCGGTACTTGACGATAAATTGGTTGAATGAAGTGTCGGACTGCAATGAAGCCAGATCCGGCCCGCCCGCAAGAGCAGGGGCTGCGACCAACGACGACAACGCCACGACAGTGGCCGTGACTAATACACGCAAACGCAAATCCTGCTTTGATGAATAAGCCATTTTAATCCCTTTACATGGATGAGTAAGCGTCGTGGAACATCTTTTGTTCGACAGTGGCCGGAACTCGGAGAAAAAATCCGGCGAAAATTCTCGGCTTCTCCGAAGCGAAACAGCGCCTTTCATGCTCACGTGCCGAGGCTCGCGTCGAGCGAGCTATGTATAGGAACGCGACAAAGTTCGACGTACCCTACCCTCATGCATTGTGTTTTGGATCTGGTCGAAAAGGTCAGTTGTGAAATGCGGCCGGCGCCACGATTGACGTTAGCGCAATCAACAGGAGAGGCAGCGAGAAGCGCCGAACATAACAATAAAAGCGGGATTTATAGGGGGTTTTATGAAATCGCCGCGTCCGAAAAAAGTCGGCGCCGCACAGGCGGCGCGCGTAAGGAGTGATGTTCTGGAGATTCGGGGCAGAGAGTGAGCTGCGGCGCCTGACGTCAACTCGCAACGAGCGATGCGTCAGGCGTGTCTTCACCGCCAGATGTTTTCCGGCCAGGTGCGCCGATGGTTGACTGCCCTATATGCCGCCTACGGAAGCGCACCGTTTCGATCCAGCGCATCGACGCGTAGCTGCTCCTTGACGTTGAAACTGTGTCGACGCAATTCGGCCAGTCTGCGAGATTGGTCCGCGGATGGCGTATCGCCATCGCCGAGGATCTGGCGCCGCTGATGCGCGTAACGCCGAAGGCGCGCATCCCACTGCTCGCGCTGGAGATCCAGGGCCGCCAACCGCTGCGCGGCCGCGGCGCCATACTGCTTCTGGCGCTCCGCATACCTTTCGCTCGGAAGAACCTGGCGGAGCCGGTAGTCTTCGCTCTGAACAAACGATAGCTCGGCTAGCGCCTCGTCTTTGCGCTGGTCGGCCCGTGCCTTGTCCAGGGTCTCATCCAGTTCGTCCAACTTTAGTTGCCGAGAGTGCTCATCCAGTTCGCCGGATTTCAAAACATCTTCGCGTGCCAGCGTGTAATCCAGGTAGCGATCTTCATCTCCCCACCAAGCGTCGGCGATTTCCGGGCCCATGCGGTCGCGCCTCAAGGACCGCAATGCGTTGACTGCCAGGCGGGGATCTCCGCCTTGCCGGGCAAGTCCGGCGGCAGCTTTTTCGACTGACACATAGGCGTCGAACCAGGCCATGACTTGCGCCAATGCTTGCGGGGTAAGCCTCGCAGACAGGTACGCGCGAATATCGGAACGAATTTGCTGTTCGGTCCGTTCGCCGATTCGGCTGATGAAGTAGTCGAACAGGCGCCGTAGCTCGCGGTCGGCCGCCGGCGCACCGAGGGCATCCAGTCGAATAGCCCCATCGACCGAAGTGCCCTGCAACGAGCTGCGTGGGCCTCCCAAAGAGCCGGTGGCCGTAAATTGACCGCGATTACCGGGCAACGGACTGTTCTCGCCGTTACGTACGGGAGCCAGCGTTGTCGCTCCGCCGCCGCTCGACGGCGGGCCCCACATCGCGACGAGGGCGCAAAGCGCCCCCGCCACGACAGCGTACGGGAAAAATCGCTTGATCATTACAGGCCGAGATTTTTCAAGCGGTTGGCGTGCGCGCGATATACGGTCACGGGGTTGGAGGAAAACATCGAGCGCAGTCCAAACGTCTGGTTCACCGAGTCAAAGTGATTCCAGAAATAGTCGTCGCGCAGAACGGTGCCCCAATGGGAGGAGCATTGCCCCACTATTCCGTCATTCGGCTTGCCCAAGTACGTCAAGCTTGCTGCCTGGGCGGAAAGGTCGGTCGGATCAAGCAAGTTGGTCGCCACGCCTACTCCGCCGAAAGAGTAATAGCGCACCGCGTCCACGACCTCTTCGCCTTCGCCGCAGGCGGTGGCGGGCTTGCCTTGGGGATAGCGTTCCGTGAATTCCGCGGCCCCGCTGGAAGACAATTGGCCCAGCGCCGCCAGGGCGTCGGCCTTACCGCCCATGAGCGAGGCAAACGTGTTGATTACTCCGGCCACGATGGGGCGCAGCGGTGATCCTTCCGGAAGCACCGCCTTGATCAGATCAGCCGGAGCCGCACCCTGGTGAGGCGTGTGACCGGTGGTCACGGAGGCCACCAAGTCGGGACGAACGGCTGCGACGTAGCGCGTCGTCAGTCCGCCCTGGCTGTTGCCGATCAGGTTGAACTTCTCGTACCCGGAGGTAGCGCGGAGATTGTCGAGATACTTGATCAGCTCTTCTCCTCGCACTTCATCCGAGTTGAAGCCAGAGAGCTTGGCGGCGTACACCTTTGCGCCGCCTTTTTTAAGTTCGTCCGGGATGTTGTAGAACGTACTGAATCCGAGCACTTGATCCGAGCTCGCGAAGCCATGAACGAGGATGATGGGGTACTTGGTCTGGGTGTAGGTATCGGTGGCCGCCGATGCTGTGGATACGGCCATGACCGAGAGCATGCCGGCCAGAACTGCATTCAGAATTAGCTTGTTTTTCGACATGGGGTGCGCTCCGAAAATGAGGACGATCGCCGGCTTGGCCAGCTCGTGGACATGGCGCGCTGCCGGTTGAGTGGGGCCCCGTCCCCGACCTGCTGGGCGCAGGCCAAGGTTACTTGCGTTCCAAAAGCCGCACCGCCATATTTCTTTCAATTGGCGCAAGAGTTTTTGGGGCGCAAATCACAACTGCTGCGCCGGTGCAGGGTGGGTACCCGGCTTGGCGCTGGAGTAAAGAGATGGTCCAGCAAGCAAACGACCCTTGGTTCAAGTCATTGCCAGAGGAATGTCGGCGCACGTTGCTGCAAGAAGGTGTGGAGATCCAGCTCCAGCCGGGCGAGTTGGTGATGCGTAGAGGCGAGCCGCCCAAGGGGTTTTATGGTTTGGTTGACGGCTTGGCGAAGGCTCGAACCTTGCGGGCGGACGGACGTGAGTCGGTGCTCGCCGTGGTGGAGCCGGGGCACTGGTTCTCGCAGGTGTCTTTGTTCGATGGTGGGCCAAGCATGCATGACGTGGTCGCGCTGACAAAAACAGTTGTACGTCGCGTCGATGTTCCGACCTTTAACCGGCTCCTGACGAATTACGATTTTGCAATGGCGATCTTGCGGCTGATGGCAACCCATAGCCGGGGGGTCTATGCATACATGGAGGATGCCGGCCTTCGCTCCACGAAGGCTCGGATTGCGAGAAGGCTCCAACGCTTGTCGCGTGGCGATGTCGAATTGGATTCGCCGATGGAAAAGCGCACGATCGAGGTGACTCACGACCTGTTAGCGGCCATGCTCGGCCTCACTCGTCAGACGGTATCCCTCGAATTGCGACAACTCGAGGCGTTGGGTGTGATTGAGATCGGCTACCGGAATATCACAATTGTTTCGATGGAAAATCTGCGAGCCATCGGGAAGGAATCTTGAGATTGTGATTGGCCACAAGACCGAAAGGCTGCCACGAACTCCGGATGACTCCGGTCCGTAGAAGCAGGCCAAAGAATTCGTTCAGGCCGAAGCCGCTTCGCGGCTGTGCTTGAGGTGATTGCTTCCTGCTGGCTGCCGCTTTGGCTCGGGCCGCCTTTTTCAGGCTCGTAGGCAGGGAGCCGCTCGTGACGCTGCAGAAGGTCGCCCATTTCCAGGGCCTCGACCACTTCTGATGACCGCTGGCCGCCGGAAGCGCCGTGCGCCGTTGTCCCCAGTGGGCTCAGGAGGGACCGCCATGGGTGGCAAGCCGCACTTTGAGGTTTATCGCGAAGGCATGAGCGCGGGTGGGCAGCGCTCATTGTCGAATGCATTTTTGGCCGGGTCGCTAACCGATGGACAATGGCGATGGCGACTGATCGGTGGCAATGGGGAACCGATGGCCTATGGCGAGTCCTGCCTCGACAAGGAATCGATGATGCGGACCATAACCATCATCGCGAACTTGGGCGACGCCGAGATACGGGAAGTCAGCGGCTGATGAATCATTAGCCATGGCGCAGTCCACGGGGCCGGTCAACCTGAGGGCGGAACGCTTTATGGGAATTCACGTCACTTATCACCCATGCGCGCCGTCCGACGTACATGGCTTGTACTTCGACCAGATAGGGCGCGATGCGTCCATCGAGCGCCTGGCCTTGCAGCTGGGGCTGGACCCGGACGCTTCGGCCAGGCTGAAAGCTCTCCTGGCGCATGGCGGCCGCTCTCGTCCCAGGGAGATGAGCCTCTGCCAAGCGCATGTGTACAACGCGGCCAAAGTATCGGAACTGCTATGCAACTGTTGGTATACGAACTGTTGCCGTTTTTCCGCGTTACTGGAGCTTCCCGATTTCGGTCAATACGCGACCGATTGGCACGACCTCATGGCCGGGGTAGTTGTTCTCGAGCGGACTTCCAATGAGAGGCTGGTGCCGCGCAACGACGGTATCGTATTCCTTGGCTGCGAAGGGCTGAAGCGATTGCGTGCCGACTATGCCGAATATTCAGCGTTGCGCTTCCAGTTGGATCGCGTGTTTCCACGCGGCTGGCTCCCTGTTTTCTGGGCGGCGGCGGACTACGCTGTCGCGCGTGGCGGTGGGTTGATTGAGGCGGTAAACCTCGTACGCCCCGACGTTATCGCGCCTTCGTCGCTCATGGCGTAGTTCGTCGGGCCGACGGTAGATGCCATGCGCTCTGCCGGCATGACGGTTCATCCCGCGCAACTGCGTACCAGTGAGGAATGGTGAGCATCCGACGTTATGAGTATCTGTACACAGAAGTAACCCGCACCCTATCTGATAGCGTTACCTGCCGCATCCGCAGTGCGGGCCAGGGACAAGGGGGATTTGCAAAACGATCAGCGCGGCTGCTTTGAGCGGCTCGACCGGTTGCACCTGTTTCTCGGGGCTACAGAATCTGTCTCTCGCCGTGGCCACAGCGGGCGAGCGTCAGGTACGGATGCCGAGCCCTCGCGCGAGCCCGAGCCCCGCTCGAGTCGCGGTCGGAAACTACTCGATGCGTACGCGACGGAACCGGGGCTGAGTGGCGCCGTAGCTCGCGCGGCCCGCCTACCGCCCTCTTGATCAGGACGGAACCATCGGCGGTGCGGTCGATTAACCACCCTCCCAAGCACCAGGACATGCGAAGCAAATTTTGTGGCGATCGTCAGGAAGGCGAGGAGATTCCGCAATGACAGGCACATTGCTCGATTTGGCAGCCGATGCGATTCGTTGGCTGCATGTGCTCGCCGCATTCGCCTGGCTCGGCGCCGGGTTATGGATAAGACGCCTGACGCTACGGGCGAGACCGCTCCTGGATCAGCGGTCGGAGCTGGAGGTCTGGGACACGCACAGCCTGTCGTTCTGGCGGACCGAAAAAGTCGCCGCACCTGCTGCGGCCGAGCTGGATGGCCTGGTCTGGTCGTTCAATCAGATTCGATGGCTGGTCGGGACCGGCGTCGTGCTGTTCTGCCTGATCTACTATCGGCAACCTCTGGCCTACCTGGTCGACCCAAGCATCGCGCGGCTGTCGGCCCGTGAAGCGATCGCAGCCTCGATACTCGGCCTGACGGGCGCGCCTGTTGTCAACGAGCTCGTTAATCGCATACCGCTGCATTACAACACCCTGTACATGACCGCGTCCGTCGCTCATGTCCTTGGCTGGGCATGGCTGTATGCGAACCTGTTCTCCCAGCACGGCGCCATGATCCAGATTGGCGCCATGATGGGCATGGTGATCGCCTTCAATGTCCTGTGGTTCCTCTATCCGAGGATGCGCAAGGCGTTCAACGCGGCGCTAAGGGGCGAGAAGCCGGATGCCGTCGATAAGCAACACTGGGATCGACGAGGCCTTCATTCGTACATCACCATGGCTGTCGTCTTCCTGATGCTTTCCGGCCACATGGGAAGTCTCGTGCGCGCCAACGGCCATCCTTTCCTGACCATTGCCACCGTACTGGCGTTGAGCGTGGCTGCTCGATGGGCACTCGACGCCACCCATCGCAACGGCGGGGTCATGCCGATGGAGATCCGCTGGATTTCCGCGATTGCGATCGTGGCGCTCGGGCTGATGCTGACCTGGATGGCATTGCCGCGGACTCCAGCCGAACAGGTCGCCGCTCTCGCTCGTACCCACGTTTCAGCAGGCGGTGCCGCGCTCCCGCCCAAGCCCTCAAGCGCGAATTCAATCCCGAGTCCAGCCGCGACGGGCGAAGCTCCATTGCGCGCGGATGCGATCGTTCAACGACGCTGCGCGGTTTGCCATGCCGCGCGACCCAGCTTCCCTGGCGTGGCCTCACCCCCGCGCGGAATCGTCTTCACCTCTGAAACCCTGCCGCTTTATGCGGGCCTGATCGCTGCGGTGGTGCAGAGCGAGCGCATGCCGCCCGGCAACGCCACGGACATGCAGCCGGACGAGCGCAAGGCGGTGACGCAATGGGCGACCGACCATGCACGCTGAGCTGCTCCGCTATTGGTATCCGATAGCGCGCAGCGAAGACGTGCGCGAACGTCCCGTCGCCGCGTCGCTGTTGGAGACCGATCTCGTCCTGTATCGGGCCGATCATCAGATCGTGGTGGCCGTCGATCGTTGCCCGCATCGCGGCATGCGGCTCAGCTTGGGGCAGCATCGAGATGGCGTGTTGATATGTCCCTACCATGGCCTGGAATTTGGACAGGAGGGGCGCTGCATTCATCTGCCGGCACATCCCCGCCTCGCGCCATCACAGCAGTTCAAACTCGCCACTTATCCCGCGGTGGAACGTTACGGTCTGGTCTGGACCTGTCTTGGGGACTCGCCGGCGCCGTTTCCGGAACTGAACTCCGATTGGGACGATCCAGCATTTCGCAAAGTGACGCCCGATCCAGTGCCGATCGCCGCCAGTGCGGGCCGGCAAGTGGAGGGCTTCATTGACGTGGCGCATTTCGCGCATGTGCACACCGGTACGTTCGCCGACCCTGCCAACGCGGCGGTGCCCGCGTACTCAGTCGAAGTCGACGAAGATGGGTTGCGTTTTGATTACTGCAGCACGGTCTCGAATTACGCCCTCGGAAGTGGAACGACCGCGCGGGACTTCGTATGGCGTCGAAGCTTCGAGGTTCGCCTTCCGTACCTGGCCCACCTGACAGTGCACTTCCCCGGCGGGCGCCTGAATATTTTGAACGGCGCCAGCCCGGTGGCGAGCGATCGTGCCGTGCTGTTCTCTCCGGTGTGTTTCGATTTCGAGATCGGCACCGACGAGGCGGTCAAGGACTTCAACGCCCGCATCTTCGCGGAAGACCGTCTGATGGTCGAGAACCAGCAGCCGCGCCATCTTCCGTTGGCGTCCGGCGACGCTTCCTTCGCCGCGGACCTCGCATCCGTCTATTACAGACGGCTGTTGCGACAGATGGGGCTGTCCACCGCATGAGCAGCGCTTCCCCATTTCTGGCGAATTCTCGGCGTGGATCGAAGTACTGATGGGCGCCAATGCAACGGCATGGAACACCTGCCGGATTACTCGGTGGAGACTGACGTGATTGATGCTTTGATCGATTTGACGACCGATATCGCACGTTGGCTACATGTGCTCGCGGCTGTCGCCTGGATGGGATTTGGCTTGTGGCTGCGCAGACTGGCGATGAGGGCCCGCCCATTGGTCGACTCGTCGGCGGAGCTCGAGGTGTGGGACACGCATAGCCTCGGATTCTGGCGGACCGCAAAAATCACTCAGCCACAAGCATCCGATATCGAAGGGCTGGTCTGGTCTTTCAATCAGATTCGCTGGTTGTTCGGTACGGGCCTGCTCCTGTTCGGCCTGATTTATTACCGGCAACCGCAGATTTACCTGCTCGATCCCAACGATCCGTCGCTGTCATCCCGCGCGGCGATCGCCCTTTCGCTGGCCGGATTGACGGGCGCTGCGCTGATCAATGAAGCGATCAATCGTATCCCATTGCGTCGCAAGGCCATCTACAATTTCGCGTGCGCCTTCCACCTTCTGGCCTGGACCTCGCTCTACGCGAATCTGTACTCGCAGCAAGGCGCGATGATCCAGATCGGCGCGATGCTGGGAACCACCATAACAACCAACATACTGGGTTATCTCTATCCGGCGACGCGTGAAGCGACGGCCGCGCTGATGCGGGGCGAACGACCCGACCCGACCAGGAAGCAGTATTGGGATCGGCGCAACCAGCACTCATTTCTCTTGCCCGCTGTCGTCTTCCTGATGCTTTCCAGCCACATGGGGAGTGTCATAAAGGCCAATGGCCATGCGTTTACTACCATCGCCGCGGTACTGGTCCTGAGCGTGGTATCGCGCTATGTACTGGAGAGTATCCATCGCAACAGCGGCACCGTGCCACCGCGACTTGGTTGGGTAGTCGCCGCCGCCGCGTTCGCCGTGGCGATGGCATTGGCATGGTTGATAGGCGACCAGAGCGGCGCCAATCTTCAGGCGCTGGCGGAGGCAACCTTCAACGCTGCCGATGCCGCCGCGGCGGTCGCGACGATTGCCTCGAACTCACCCGCGTCATGAGCGCCTCGCGTATATCGCGACGCGTGTGGTCGATCGGGTTAGTGACCGGCATGGGCGGCATGCTGGTGATGCTCGACGCAACCCTCGCCGCGCTCGCCCTTATCGCTGTCCAGGCGGATCTGAACGCACCTGTGGAAGACGCGCAATGGGTCGTTTCCAGCTATCTGATCTCGATGGCCGTTTCGCTGCCGGCTTCGGCATGGTTCGGTAACCGGTTCGGGCACGGGCGCATCTGGAGCGTTGCGCTGGTCGCCTTCGTTGCCGCGTCGATCGGGTGTGCGTTTGCGGCCAGCCTGGGCGCGCTGATTGCCGCTCGTATTGCTCAAGGGCTGGCTGCCGGAATCATGCTTCCGACAGGGCACGCCATCTTGGTAGGAGTCGCCGAGCGCGACCAGTTGGGCCGCGTCCTCGGCGTTGTCGGCACCTTGATCAGCTTGGCCGCGGCAATCGGGCCGGGCATAGGGGGCTGGTTGGTTGACGTCGCCTCGTGGCGCTGGCTGTTCTGGATCAATGTGCCGCTGGGAGCGGCCGCCGTAGTGTGGGCGGCGAGGGTGATGCCGAGGGGCGTCGCCCAGTTCGGCCTTGGACTTCCCATGGGCCAGCTTTTCCTCATCGTTACCGGGCTACCTTTGGCTCTGTACGGCGCCTCGGAGATCACCTCTCGCTATCCGGCCGGAAACGGCTGGCTGTATATCGGCGCGGGCGCCACGCTTCTGGCCCTCTTCATCGCGGTTGCCCGTACGAGCAAGTCGTCGCTCCTGGCGCTCGACTTGATGCGAAATCGCCAGTTCCGCGCGTCGTCGCTGCTGGCCGTTGGAAACAGCGCAAACCTGTTCGGAGGGCTTGTGCTGTTCCCGCTGTACTTCCACGCCAAGCACATGAGCCCCACACAAATCGGTGTGATGTTGGTATTCATGGGGGCCGGAACGACATCCGCACTGTACCTCGCCGGCAACTTCGTAGATCGCTGTGGCCCGCGGCCGGTCGTCCTGGCCGGAGCAGCCATGCTGGCGGTGTCTGCGGCGCCGTTCGCCCTGGTACCCGTGCCATCCGACATCGCTGCGGTGTTTATGTTCGTGCGTGGCATCGGGCTGGCCTGGACTACGAACCCGACCACCACGGCCGCTTATGCCGCGGTGGACCGAAAGGACATTGGCGGCGCGGCCACGCTGGTCAACACCGTGCAACGCGTAAGCGGCGCGCTGGGCGCGGTGGCGGTGGTTGCATCAATAGGATGGCTGGACGGAGGCGAGGGCCGCGGCGAAGTTCGCGCAATGGCAATCATGGTGGTTTTGCCGGTGCTGCAGGCCTGGTGGGGAACCTATCTGACGGGATATCGCGCCATGCGCGAACCGGGTTAATTCTTTCTGTGGTCAAGCGGCACGCTGCCGGAGCGCTACTGACAGAACGGCTGCGTCCGCGGCGACGCCAAATTTGACCGGCTGCAATCGGAGGCTTTATGGGCTACCCGCAGAACATCATGGATTATTACTATCCAGTCGCCAGATTACAGGACCTCGAAGCGGCCACGATGGAAGGCAAGCCCCTGGCGGCAGTGTTGCTTGGCAAACCACTGGTGATCTATAAAATTCAAGGCGAAGTTGTAGTCGCCGATGACCGCTGCCCGCATCGGGGTGAAATGCTTTCCGCGGGAGCTGTGAGTGAAGCAGGGTTGCAGTGTCCCTATCATGGTTTGCAATTCGCCCATCTCGGGGCATGCGCCAGAATTCCAGCTCATCCCCAAGTGCAAAACTTGAAGAGGTTCGATCTGCGCTCCTATCCGGTCGTCGAGTTTCATGGGCTGCTGTGGACTAACCTTGGAGCAGGTGCGTTTTACGACCTTGAGCTTGGGGGCGCAGGGGAAAGCCAGCGGCTGGTGGTAGCGCCACCGGTGAACGTCAATGCTTCCGCTGGCCGGCAGGTTGAAGGCTTTATGGACATTTCACACTTGCCGTTTGTGCATCGGGCCACCTTCAGCGAATGCAGTGCCGAGGCCATGCCGGCGTATAACGTTGAACCATTTGATGGGGGCTTTGGTTTTGAGTACAGCAGCTCGCTTGGGAATTATCCATTTGGTTACTCGTCGCCAAAGGATTTCATATGGCGTCGCGCCTACAGGATTCATGCGCCTTTTATCGCCATCCTGGATATTTATTTTCCGGACGGACTGTTTACCATCTTCAATTGCGCGTCCCCCGTCAGCGAGGAGCAGTGCGTCTGGTTCTATCCTATCCAGTTCGATAGATCATTGGGGCTGGGCTCGGATATGGATGTCAATGCATTCTCGCAAAAGGTGCAGATGGACGATCTTGCTGTGGTGGAGAGGCAACGTCCCAGATATATCGATCTGACAAGTGACTCTGAGCAATCCTTTGGCGCAGATTTGGCATCCACTGCCTATAGGAAAATGTTGCGGAACCTTGGCCTGGTCAAAGCCTGAGCTTCCACGACATCGTCGGATTGTTGAGATCAATGGGCGCCACTGAAGCCCCGGGATTCTGACGGTCCACTGACGTAGCTGCGCAGGCCACGGGCGGACTCATGACGTCGGCGCGGAAATGCCGGCCGAGATTACCAACTGTGCCGCAATCCCGCCTGGATAGCCCAGTGTCGCTCCGTTTCAACGCCCGTGGCGCCGGACGCTTCAAAGAACAGCGCGGTCTGCTTGTTGCCGAAGCCGACATCGCCGCCAAGCATGAACTCGCCGCTCGTACCTTTCCGGTCGGCCGTATCGGGAGCAATGCTGCCGCCATCCTTGGAGGCGACGATGTCCAGGTTGTCGCCGAAAGAGTGCAGCGCCGACGCTCGCGCATAAATATTGCCATCCAGCCGCGCGCCCTGCAGCCTTCTCCCCAGGGCGATGCCGACCCGCGCGAATGAGGTATCCAGTTTGTCCTGGCTGATCCGCACACCGTTGCGAGTGGTGTGTTCGCTGTCGCGGATGGCGCCCAGCGACAGGCCGAACTGGGGTTCGATGTAGTAGGACTTGGCAAGCTTGAAGGTGCGACCGCCTTCGGCGTACAACTGGCCCGCTTGGGTGCGGTATTTGCCGACGATGTCGCGGCCTTCGATATCGCGTGCGGCGTATCGGCTCTTCAGCGACGAGGCGCTCGCCCCGAGCAGCAAATAGTTGCCATTGTCGGTACTCCAATGGCCATAGAGCCCCAGCGTGGTTCCGCTCAGATCGCCCCTGCCGCGCACGTAGTCCGCGGTCGAGCGGACCTGTCCTGCGCTGAAGCCGATGACGCCGGTGCCGGTCCCCGGCGCGAAACTGCGATCTGCTCCGATGGTCATGCCGCTGTAGTTCTGGCGATAACGACGCGAATACGCGGTCTTCGCCGTGATTTCGCCGGCATCGGCCTTCGCCCATACCTGGCCGTGATCGGCGTCGGTGTCGCGCAGTTGATTGCGCACGTGCTGCAGCGAGCTTTGCGCGCTGACCTTCCACAGATTGGCGAGGCTGTCGGCGGCATCGGCTGCTGTCAGCACGGTCTGCGATGGCAGGATTCCGATGCTGGTCCCACTTCCATTGCCGTTGCCGTTGTTCGCGCCGCCTCCCGGGTTCCCTCCAGTGCCGCCCCCTGTGTTCCCCCCGGTGCCTCCTCCCGCGTTGCCCCCGGTGCCGCCCCCCGGATCGCCGCCGGGGTTACCGCCGGGACTACCACCAGGGTTGCCGCCGGTACCGCTGCCTGTTCCCACGATCTTGAGGCCGGTCAACACGATCTTCTTGCCGTCAGCGGCCAACGCCACCTGCGGCGTGTAGGTGAACTGCACCAGATCGTTTTCGTAGGTGCCGCTCCATCGGCCATCCAGGCCGGTCGCCGCCGAGAACGCGGCGGTCCCGCCCGCGGCGGCGCTGGCGTCGACGATGGTGATCGGCGCAGTGGCCGCGATCGACCTGCCGTCGCGAATGGCCGCGGCGTTGACCCAGGATGTGTCGTCCAGCACCGGGTCGTAGACGATGCCCACGCCCTGCGTGCCGCTGGCGGAGAAGTTCTTGATGCCGCTGCCGAAAACGATCTGGTCGGCGGTGGCGGTGCCGGACTTGCCGGTGATGTCGCTGAGCAGCATGAACCGGGCGCCGTCGGCCAGTACGACGCTGGCGCCGGTGCCGGTATTGCTGCTGTCGACGAGCAACCGGCGATAAGCATGCGCCGGCACCGCGCCGGGTTCAAAGCGGCCCCAGTGTCCGGCCATGTCGATCGCGCCGTTGCTGCCGATGGTCAGCGAGCCTGCGCCGAAATCGTTGCTCAGCGTGCCGGTGCCCTCCGGAATCCACGCGGCGCCGCCGGAGAACGCCAGCTCGGTCCTGCCGACGCTATATCCCCCATCGGTCCGCCGGCCGACGACGCCGCCGCGCAGCCACGAGTCGGCGGTGTCGAATTCGATATCGGCCGAGCCGACGCGGCCGTTGGCGGCATCGGATGCGGTCAGGATGTCGCCGTCGAGTTGCACCTTCTGCCCGCCGGCCTGATTGACGGCGACGCTCGCGTTCTGGATGTCGAGCGGCACGCTCCAGATCGAATACGCCGCGCCGGCACCGGTCGCGGCCGTCGACACGGTCAGGCCGCCGGCGACGTTCACGGTGCCGAAGTTGCGGATGCCGTAGACGTCGCAGCCGTCGCAACCGGAGGCGACGGCGAACGACACCGGCGCGGTGGGCGAGGTGAAGTTGATCGTGCCGGTGCTGACCAGGCCGTAGGTTTCCGCCCGCGAGGCGATGTCGACGTTCACGGCGCCGTTGTACGTCATCACCGCACCGGGCGAGCGGTCGTTGCTGAGGCCGGAGGGATTGCCGAACGGCACGTAGCCCGTGCTGCTGCGTACGCGCACGTCCACGTCGCCGTGCCAGATCATCCGCGCCGAGCGATGGGTGTTGGCGATGCCGTGGGTGGAGCGCGTGCCCTCCACGTTGACGCTGGCGTCGCCGGCGACCTCCATGAAGCCCTGGTTGCGCACGCCGAACGCGGTCGAGCCCTGGGCGACCGTGGTCAGCGACAGGTCGCCGTTGACCACCAAGCGGGTGTTGACGTTGTCGTTGTAGATGGCATGGGCGTTGTCGCTGGGCCAGATCGACAGCGCCGAGATGGCGGTTTTGCCATTGAAAGTGATGTGGCTCCCGTCGGAATTGTAGACCGCATCCAGCGTGCCCCGGCTTTCGGCGAGGATGGTGGTCGGGCCGTTGAAGACGATGTTGCTGCGCCCCATGGCCCAGACCGCGCGCGCAAAGCCCTGCGTGCGGGCGTGGAAGTCGGTGGCGCCGTTGAACACCGTGGTGCTGCCGCCGCGTCCGATCACCGCGTGCGCGCCGTTGCCGAGACCGCCGCCGTGATCCGTGTCGCGGGCGTTGGCGGAGATCCGGGTGTTGCCGTTGACGGTGACCGTATTGCCGTCGTTGAGGATGCCGACCGCCAGCCCGCGGTTGGTGCTTTGCGGGCGGTTCGCGGACAGGTCCAGCCAGCCGCCGCCGGCTACGTCCACAACGACGGGCGGGTTGCCGCCGGCGATGGACATCGCGAGCACATCGCGGTCGACGCCTTCCAGCGCCACGCTGTCGCCGTCGGCGAAGCGATAGTGCAGCGCCCCCTTGCCGTCGGTCGTAATGTCGTAACCGGGGTCGTAACCACCGCTGCCGCCATCGCGATCGTTGTCGGCGACGCCGGTGACCGAGCCTTTGTAGTCGGTCGCCTGCACGACGGCGGGCCGCGCCATCGCCCCTGTCACCAGGGCGGTGACGACGGAAAAATACAGCGTCTTGCGGCGGCGTTGGGCGAGATCGCGCTCGGCTTGCTCGCGCGCGTTGTCGATGATCGATTGCTGCCACAGAAGCGGCAGGCTCGAAAGATCTTCGTTGCCGCGCGCGGCGGAGCACGAATAGGACATGGGTTTCCTCGGATGGTGTTCAAAAATGGCTGCATGAGCGGCCAAGCCATCCGACGGAGCGCGCCCGGGCATGCTCAAGCGTGCGGGCTGGCCTCCCGGCTCGCGTGGAGAGGGCGGCCAAGTCAGCCCCACTCGATGTTCCCGCCACAGCTTGACCTCGACCATGGCGGCGGCGCATGCATCGCAGGTGCAAGATTCATGCAAGGTGCGTGGGCAGTTGCCGATTGCATGAGCGACAGCACGCTTGTGCATTGACGAAGGTCACGCCGCGCAGGATCGGCCGTCGCTTGCGGCGCCGGCCTGCTTTGGCAGGAGCGCAGCCAGGCGCGGCCGCCGCTTGCGGCAAGCCAGGTCGCGCCCAAGTGCGTCCCCGCAGGCATGCCACCGGTTTGCCGTGGGGTTGTTGATTCGCAAGAGGCCGGCTTGACCGACGTCTACGGTAGCCGGCGTTCTCCAGCCAGCCGTCTCGCCCGCTGCTCTGCCGCACGCCCGGCCTCGACATCGCCCAGCGCCTGATGCAGGCGCGCCTGCACCCAGGCGGCGCGCATGTCCTGATCGGCCCAGGCGCCGATACGGCCGCCGATCACGCCCGCCTGGTCGAGGCGATCGGCTTCGATCAACGCGGGCGCATAGGAGTAACCGACCGCCACCAGCCATTCCGGCACGCCCAGGTGTTCGGCGCTGGCCATCGCTTCGGCGTAGCGGCGCAGCGCCGGTTCGAGCCGGCCTTCGGCCAGGTCCTGCTCTGCTTCCATCAGCAACGCACCGGTGCGCAACCAGTCGTCGGGTGCCGCATCGGTCCAGGCGCGCAGGCGCTCGACCTCGCGCCGCGCGGCATCGAGTCGGCCCAGGCTGCGCAAGCCGCGGATCAGCACCATCTGGTTGCTCAGATATTCGCGGCGGTCGCCTTCCTCAAGCACCGGCGCGGCCACCTGTTGCGCCAGCCGTACCGCATCGTCCGCCAGCCCTCGTTGCAGCGCGATCCGCGCCAGCAACGCCTGCGCCTCCGTGCGCAAGGCCACTTCCTCGATCGGATCGGCTTCGGCCAGGATCAACTCGGCCAGGGTCGAGGCTTCCCGCAGCCGGCCGTTCTGGGCCAGCACCCAGGCGCGGCAGATGCTGCGCCCCCAGTCGCGGGTGAATTGCGGCGACCAGAAGCGGTCGGTGGTCGCCAGTGCCTGTTCGAATTCGAGCAGATTCTCCTGGATCTCGGCGGTCGCGATCAGGGTGTTGGCCAGGTCGCTTTGGGCGCCGACTGCCTCGAAACGGCCGGCGGCACGCTGCAGCAGCGCCAGCGCGGTGCCCGACTGGCCGCGTCGACCCGCGACCACGCCCAGGCGCTGGTCGGTGCGGGCGATCTCGCGGATATCGCCGCTGCGGACAAAGGCCAGCCGCGCCTGGCCCAGATCCGCCACCGCCTCGTCCAGGCGCGACAGCGTCAACCGCACCCAGCCGCGCAGCGAGTAGATATTGCCGAGTGCGTCCGGCGCGTTGTGGCCGCGCAACAGTGCCAGCGCTTCGGTCAGCACGCGTTCGGCCAGGTCGTACTCGGCGCGGTTGGCGTGCAGCCAGGCCACCGATGTCAGTACGCGCGCCCGCAGCACCGGGTTCTTATCCGCCGGAAGCTGCTTCAACAGTGCGTTCAATCGTCGCTCGCAGGCTTCGCGATCGCCGCGATCGCAATCGACCCTGGCGGCGATCAGCGCGACTCCGGGCTGCCGCCGCCATTGCGCCGGAGCGCGTTGCAGCAGTTCCAGCGCCAGCGGCAAGCGTCCCGCCAGCCGCGCCGCGGCGACTTGTTGCAGCAATTTTTCCGGGTCCGCCGGCGCGCGGCCGCCGTCTATCGGCGGCGCGTGTCCCAGCGCGACCAGCAGATCGTCCGTGGCCAGGCGTGCCGCGACCAGAACATCGTCGGCCTGGGCCTGAGCGCGCAAGACGCGGCCCTCGTTCGGATACGCCGCCAGACTCACCCGCCAGGCGTTACCGATGCGTTCGACCCGCGGCTGCACGCGCAACGAGATGCCGAGCCGTGGATCGGCGGCGGCGCGGGCCGGGTCTTGTTTCCAGTGGGTCGATAACGCCAGCGCCGTCTCGCTGGGCACCGTCGCCAGCGCGCCGAGCCGTAGCCGGTTCGCCACCAGATCCATCAGCCCCAGACGCAACCAGGCCCAGTCTTCGGATGCGTCGATTTCGGCCGGCATCACCCATGCCGTGTACGGCTCCGCGGGAGGCGTCGGGCTCGGAGTCGGCGGCGATCTGGTTGCGAACACGACGATAAAGGACACGGCCACCAGCAGCGCCGCCATCGGCCAGAGCCAGCGCGACCGCGGCGGTTGCTGTCGGGGATTTCGCGGCTGCGTGCAATCCGGTTCCGCGTCCGATATCGGTTCTTTCGCAGTGGCGACGGCCGCGGCAACGTCCGTTTCCTCGATCGCGACATCGGCGACCCAGCGAAAACCCAGTCGAGGCACCGTGCGGATACTGTGCTGATCGCTGCCGCTATCGCCGAGCACTTGGCGTAAACGCACGATGGTGTGCGCGAGCGTGGATTCGCTGACATCGGTGCGGCCCCACACGGCGGAAATCAGCTCGTCGCGGCTGACCGGACGATCGCGATGCTCGATCAGATAAGCGAGACAGTCGAGGGCGACCACGGCCAACGCCACCGGCCGGTCGTCTCGAAGCAACTCGCGCGTATGCGTATTCAGCTCAAAACCGCCGAATCGATAGCTTTTTTTCCTTATCGACATTGGCCGCCTGAGTTTCTTCCCGATAGCCGCACGGCGCGGAACGCACGCACGGCGCCGGGCGAGTCTATACCAGCCACTTGCGACGAGCACCGATGCGTATCGCTCGGAGCTCGGTACATCTTTGCTTGCCACTAGGAGAAGAGCGAACTTGCGCCCGCCGGCCCAAAGCGGACATCCGGCTCTCGACGTCGCTTCGCCATGGGGCCGTCGCCGATCTCTGCCGCCGCGACAGCCTGAGCTCACGGCTTCGAGCGATTGAGCAGACAGACTGCAGCTCGATAGAATGCGCGGCCTGATCGGGCGCTGCTCCGCACGAATGGCGCCACCCTGACCCAAAGCATCCGCTGGACCGCCTTGATCGGCGCATTCCGTCGTGCCTCTCTATGATCCCGCAAGGCGCGCCCGCTCGGTGCGCGTGGAGTGTTTCCATGTCCGTCTCCTATTCCCTGCGCGAGCAGTGGTTCGGCAATGTCCGCGGCGACCTTTTGTCCGGCCTGCTGGTCGCGCTGGCGCTCATTCCTGAAGCCATCGCGTTCTCCATCATCGCCGGCGTCGACCCCAAGGTCGGCCTGTATGCCTCGTTCTGCATCGCCGTGATCACCGCGATCGCCGGCGGCCGGCCGGGCATGATTTCCGCCGCAACCGGGGCCATGGCGCTGCTGATGGTGGGCTTGGTCAAGGACCACGGCGTGCAATACCTTTTCGCCGCCACGATACTGACCGGCGTCCTGCAGATCGGTGCGGGCGCATTGCGGTTGAACGCCTTGATGCGCTTCGTTTCCCGTTCGGTGGTGACCGGCTTCGTCAATGCGCTGGCCATCCTGATCTTCCTGGCCCAGTTGCCGGAACTGATCGGCATGCCGTGGACGGTTTATGCGGTCTGTGCGGCAGGCTTGGCGATCATCTACCTGCTGCCGTTGGCGACGCGCGCGGTGCCGTCGCCTTTGGTCGCCATCGTCGTCTTGACCGCGGTGGCGATGGGGCTCGGGCTGGACATCCGGACCGTCAGCGATATGGGCCAGCTACCCAGCGAACTGCCGCGCTTCCTGCTCCCCGACGTGCCGCTGACCTGGGAGACCTTGCGGATCTTGCTGCCGGTGTCGGCGACGTTGGCCGTGGTCGGCCTGCTGGAGTCCCTGATGACCGCGCAGATCGTCGAGGACATGACCGATACGCCGACCCACCGTCGCCGCGAATGCGGCGGCCAAGGCGCGGCCAACATCGTTGCGGGCCTGTTCGGCGGCATGGCGGGCTGCGCGATGATCGGCCAGTCGGTCATTAACGTGACTGCGGGCGGGCGCGGTCGCCTGTCCTGCCTCGTCGCCGGCGTGGTGCTCCTGCTGTTGGTGGTCTATGCGTCCGAGTGGGTCGGGCGCATTCCGATGGCGGCGCTGGTAGCGGTCATGATCATGGTCAGCATCGGTACGTTTCAGTGGAAGTCGATCGCCGACCTCAGGGCGCATCCGGCGAGCGCGTCGATCATCATGATCGGTACGGTCGTCGTCACCGTCGCCACCCATGACCTCGCCAAGGGCGTGCTGACCGGCGTGCTGCTGACGGCGCTGTCGTTCGCCCGCCGGGTCAGCGCGATGCTGGAAGTCGACGATCACGAGCGCGAGGACGGCGTCCGCGTCTATTCGGTGCGCGGCGAAGTCTTCTTCGCCTCCGCCACCCAGTTCGTCAACAGTTTCGACTTCATCCACGCGGCGAAGACGGTGGTCATCGACCTGACCGCGGCGCACTTCTGGGATCTGAGCGCGGTCGGCGCGCTCGATCGCGTCGTGCTGAAGCTGCGGGCGCATGGCGCCGAGGTCGACGTCGTTGGCCTGAACCACGCCAGCGAGACGCTAGTGGAACGGTTTAACCAGCATCGGGACAAAAACTCGACCTTGAACCTCGGCCACTGACCGCCATCGAGTTGGCGGGCGCGCGCTCCTGGCCGACAACGGACATCGACTCGCGGATCAAGCTCTTCGTAGGGAAGAGCCGATGCCATCGTAGTTCCCTGATGCGCGCGGAATCTGCGGGCCTCGCGGAACGACGGCGGTCGGTGGCGATGCGGCAGCGGAAGCGGCGGCGACCTCCCTGCCTTCCGACCGCCCTTGCGTTCGTTGTGGCGGACGGTCGGGTAATCGCTGCGATCGCGGACCATAAACGGCAGGCCGAACGGTTGACAGCATCATCGTTTCGTTTATTCTAGAAACATGGAAATGCAAAATGCAACCATCGCCTTGGCGGCCCTGGGCCACACAACCCGCTTGGCGATCTTTCGTTTGCTGGTCGAGGCCGGCCGCGACGGCCGCATGGCTGGCGATATCGCCGAGGCGCTGGCCCTGCCCGGTGCGACGGCGTCGTTCCACTTCAAGGAACTCAGTGCCGCCGGCCTGATCCAGGGTGAGTCGCGCGGCCGGTTCATTTGCTACACGGCGAATTTCGATGCCATGAACGGGTTGATCGAATTTCTAACCCGTAATTGCTGCGGTAACGACGCATCGCAATGCGTGCCGGCGATCTGCCCTCCGGCTCAGGCGAAGCCAGTCAAGCGCAAGGGGGCGGTCGCGCAATGAGTGCCACAGTTGAGGCGTCCGCCGATCAGCCGCTGTCGCGTCGGATGGGCTCGTTCGAGCGCAACCTCACTTGGTGGGTGCTCGCTTGCATTGTCGTCGGTACCGCTCTGGGCTATCTCTTCCCAGGGCTGTTCGCCACGCTTGGTGCGGCGCAGATCGCCAAGGTCAACCTGCCGGTAGCGGTGCTGATCTGGCTGATGATCATCCCAATGCTGCTGAAGATCGACTACGCCGCGATGGGACAGGTGAAGCGGCATTGGCGCGGCATCGGCGTCACCTTGTTCGTCAACTGGGCGGTCAAGCCGTTTTCGATGGCGCTGCTTGCCTGGATATTCATCCGCCACGTCTTCGCCGGCTATCTGCCCGCCGAGCAACTCGATTCCTATGTCGCCGGACTGATTCTGCTGGCAGCGGCGCCATGCACGGCGATGGTCTTCGTCTGGAGCAACCTGTGCGACGGCGACCCGGAGTTCACCCTCAGCCAGGTCGCGCTCAACGATCTGATCATGGTGATCGCATTCGCGCCGATCGTGGGGTTGCTGCTCGGGATTTCTTCGATCGCGGTGCCGTGGCCGACGTTGATGCTGTCGGTGGGTCTGTACATCGTGGTACCGGTGCTGATCGCGGCGATCCTGCGCAAGGTCGTGTTGTCGCGGAGCGGTGAGGCGGGGCTGCAAGCGCTCCTTAAGCGTCTAGGGCCGATTTCGCTGGGTTCGTTGCTGCTCATGCTGGTGCTGCTGTTCGGTTTCCAGGGAAGGCAGATCGTCGCGCAGCCGGCGATCATTGCGATGCTCGCGGTACCGATCCTGATCCAGGTGTACTTCAACTCCGGCGTCTCGTATTGGCTCAATCGCAAGCTGGGGGTCGCGCATTGCGTGGCAGGGCCGTCGGCACTGATCGGCGCCAGCAATTTCTTCGAACTCGCAGTCGCCGCGGCCGTAGGCATTTTCGGCGTGCATTCCGGCGCCGCGCTGGCGACGGTGGTGGGTGTCCTGGTGGAAGTGCCCGTGATGCTGTCGGTGGTCCGCATCGTCAACTCGTCCAAGGGCTGGTATGGCGCCCGCGCCTGATCAAGCAGCACGTCTCCCGGAGCACCAATGAACGGCCAGTACAACGTCTTGTTTTTATGCACGGGCAACTCTGCCCGCAGCATCATCGCCGAAGCGGTGGCGAACCAGTTGGGTAAGGGGCGCATCACTGCCTACAGCGCGGGGAGCCAGCCGCGGGGCGGGGTGCATCCTGTCGCGATCGAGGTTTTGAACAAGGCCGGGTTACCGACGGCTGAACTGCGCAGCAAGGCGTGGGATGAATTCGCCAAGCCTGGTGCGCCCGAGATGGATCTGGTCATCACGGTATGCGATCGCGCCGCCGGGGAAAGCTGCCCGATCTGGCCGGGGCAGCCCGCTACCGCGCATTGGGGGATCGAAGATCCTGCCGATGCCATGGGATCTCCCGAGCATATCCAGAAGGCTTTCACGAATGTGATGCTGCTGTTGCAACACCGCATCTCGCTCCTGCTCGCGCTGAAGGTTGAAGCGCTGGATCGATTGGTGATGCAGACGGCGGCCCGGAAGATCGGAAAGGACTAGTTACGCGGGATCGGGATCGATCCCCGGGATCAGCGCACTTCCAACTGCCCGAGTTCGAATCGGTCTTCTCACGCCGGGGAATACTGGGAGTCGGCCAGCTATATCGAGAGCAACGACGCCATCGGCGAAGCCGTGGATGACGCCGCCGCTGACCTCATGGCGCGTGTGAATGCTCCGGGCAAGGGGGGGCTGTCGCGGCGGCGGTTGATAATTGTTCCGGGACTTGAATGCCCCCGGCTTCTTGCGGAGCCGGCAATTCTGGCCCCTGATGCTCAAGAAACTACTCTCGCGAGAGGATGGCTTCTACACGCCGATTCTTGGCGCGACCGCCCGAGTCATCGCTGCCGTCTGGGCGTTGGTTGGGGGCGACGGGATCGGCTTCGCCGTAACCGGCGGCCTGGAGGCGTTCGGTCGGTACGCCGTTTGCGGTCATCCACGTTTTCACCGCGTCGGCGCGACGCTTGGACAGGCCGAGGTTGTAGGCGTCGTCGCCTTTCGCGTCCGTGTAACCCTTGAGTCGTACCGTGCCGTGGGTCTTGCCGATCAACGCCGCAAGCGTGCGCAAGTTCTCTTCCGCAGCCGGCAAGATGTCGGCTTGGTCGAACGCGAACAGCGTGTCGGCAGGCAGGGCGACATGGATTTCGTGGTCGCGGATTTCGCCGCCGAGGGCACGGACAAGGCCCTGCAATTCCGAGACTCGGCCTGTCAGTCCGCTTACGTTGCCGCTCAGTGCGGACCCGCCGTTGCGCGCCGGAACGGCAGGCGTCGTTGCAGGGGCGGTCGATGCAGCCGGTGCTTGCGTGGCCTGCTGCGCTGCGGGCTGCTCGCGCGTGCAGCCGGGCGCGAACAGCGCGAGCAGCGCGACAATGAGTCCGGCAATCCGCTTCATCGGTGCACGGTCACGCCGTCGAACGGGCCGACATCGGGAATGTTGATCGAAACGGTAGCGGAACCGGCCGGAGGTGCGGGGAACTTGAACCACACCGCCGCTTGCGAGCCGCGATTGATGTCCAGACGCAGCACTCTCCCGGTGGGAGCGACGGGAGAGGCCATCGGTTTGCCAGTGTCGTCTCTGAGAACGCTGTAGCGCTGCGATGTGCTGTCATCGACAACACTCACATCCTCAATTTTCTGATCGATGAAAAACAGGTTCTTGTCAGGGGCGGGTTTCACCTGGAACTGCACGGTAAGCAAATTGCCGGTGACCGTGGCTTTGGTGAGATCCCATTGCGAGCCCTGCGGGCCGGACTGAGTGGCCATCGGCGCAGATGCGACGGCGGACGCGCGATCTGGCGGGGCGATGGTTGGATTCGCCGCTTCCGGTGCGGACGCCGGCGAGGTGGCAGGCGGCGTATTTGCGGTCTCGGCGGGAGGCGTGGGCTGCGAGCACGACGCCAGCGACATGGCAACGACAAACGTGGCAGTACGGGGAATCATCATCGATCCGTATCCGGCGTCTGGGAGTCCGATAATAAGCGCCGCGAGCAAACCAGGGCAACCTGGCGCGTGGCCTGCGGAAGGTCCGGACGCAGACGTCGTCAACCAATCTCGTCACCGCTATTGGTTCGCCTTTCGCAGGCATTTTCTCGATCAATCGCGTAAGTCCTTCTATTCGCTTCCTTCTCAGGGTGCCGGGCCATTTCTGCAGAGGAGATTCGGATGCCTGTCATATCTGTACGGTGACGCGTAAGGGCGGCATGCATCGCATTTAATTATTGCTGTGGACGCTAACGCGAACCTGGCGCAGAATCGCCGAATATCACGTCAGGTGGCGCAATGGCACATTCGATGCTTTTCGCGTTGGTGCTGGCGGCGGGGACGCCGCTTCCCCAGGTCGATACCACGGCCGTCGCCACGGGCCTCAAGCACCCCTGGTCGATGGCCTTTCTTCCGGGCGGCGATTTTCTGGTCAGCGAAAAGCAGGGCGGTTTCGTCCGGGTCGCCGCGGATGGAACGAAATTTCCGATCGCGGGCATGCCGTCGGATATCGACAATGTTCGGCAAACGCGAGCCGATAACAGCGGCCTGTTCGACGTCGTGCTGCATCCGGATTTTGTTCAGAACCGGCGGCTCTATTTTTCCTATGCCTCCAAGGATTCGACCGGATCGACCACTCGCTTGTCCACGGCGCGCCTGGTGGATGATGGACTTGTGGATATTCAGGTGCTGTTCGACGCGACTCCACGTTCCAGCGAGCGCTTCCACTACGGTGGCGGACTGCTGATCGATCGCCATCGTCGGCTGTATCTGACCGTGGGCGAACGTCATTACCACGAACGCGACAATCCGCCGATGCCATCGGCGCAGGACCCTGCCAGCAGACACGGCAAGGTCTATCGATTCGCGCTCGACGGTCGGCCCGCCGCTGGCAATCCCGATTTTGGCGCCGATGCGGTTCCTGGACTCTATGCGACCGGCATTCGCGCGGCTCAAGGCCTGGCGCAAGGTCCCGACGACGATCGCATCTGGATGTCCGAACACGGTCCAGTGGGCGGCGATGAGATCAATATCCTGCGGCCGCGCGCCAACTACGGCTGGCCGGTGAAGACAGCGGGTGTCTATCGCGATCGTGAGTACGCTCCCAACTCGCTGCCCGGCGCGATCTACACCGCTCCTGCCTGGATCTGGAAAGATCGCACCGTAGCGCCGACCGGTTTGACGGTGTACAGCGGGTCGCAGTTTCCCCAGTGGCGCGGCGACCTGATCATGACAGGCCTCGGCAGCGGCCACCTGATGCGCGTCGACCTCGATGGCGAACGCGTTGTCGGCATCGACTATCTCATCGGCGGCATCCGGTTTCGCAATGTGAAGCAAGCCGCGGACGGCAAGCTTTATGCGTTGACGGACGAGCCTGAGGGCCGAATCCTGCGGTTGGAGCGAAAGGCGTCCACGGAAACTTCGCGACCCCAATAGCGATTGCATGCATTCGCACCGATGACTGCCCGCGGCCAAGCGGACATCGAAAGCCCTGCGGACCGAAGCCGTACTGTCATCAATAGGCGACCGGGAGGCTTCGGCAATTACCCCGGTGTCTGGCGTAATCGCTTCAGCGCTTAAAGGCGCTTATGGATAGGCCGATCCGATTACGTCGGTGTGCATCCGAGGCGAGACGGAAAGCGGCCGGAGTTTGCCTGTCGGCCGAGTTAAAGGAACCGGCCGTCGGAAGACCCGAGCCCACACGAAACCGAAGCGCATCCATCGCCTCGGCCGCGGGCCGCCCGACCAAGGGCATCCACCTCTGGATTTGCCGCCGCGACGGCGACATTGCGCCGACATCGCCAATCCATAGTGCGGCACCGCCCGGATCCGGCTGCGAGCCGGGGGCAGGCCCGGATGATCGCGATGAAGACCCTTCAATCTGTACTGCTCGCCTCAGCAGTCCTGGCGTTGAGCGCTTGCGCCGGCCAGTCCGCGAATTTGCGCGCGTCGGGGCCCGCGCCCGTTGAGGCAGCGGTGAGCCTGGCCGTCGAGCGCGAGGCGCTGGCATCGCCGGCCGAAGGCGAGCCGTCCTCGATCGCGCCGCTCGCGCGAGCGCGGATACCGACCCAACCCATCGAACAGGCGAGCGCGGCGACAGTGGGATACGGCGCGGATGTTCGCCGTGACGAAGCTCCTGACGAATCCGCGGAAGCCGAAGAGACCGCCGCGGCGCTCTATACGGGCGCGGCGGTCCGAGATCCGTGGGAGCGCTACAACCGGCGCATCCATCGCTTCAACAGCGCAGTCGACAAGCGTGTGCTGCGTCCGCTCGCAGTCGGCTACGCCAAGGCGATCCCGGCGCGGGTGCGGTCGGGCGTGTCCAACTTCTTCGGTAATCTGGGCCAACCGGCCACGGCGATCAATCAAGCGTTGCAAGGCCGCCCCGTACCCGCGTTGAAATCGCTGGGGCGCTTCGCCGTCAATACCACGCTGGGCATTGCCGGAGTGTTCGATCCGGCGGCGTACATGGGGCTGCCCGAACACGACGGCGAAGACTTCGGACAAACGCTGGCGAGTTGGGGCTGGCGCGACTCGCGCTACTTGGTGATGCCGTTGCTGGGACCGCGTACGGTCCGCGACGCCGCCGCCATCGTCGCCGACCAGCGGCTTTCGCCGTTGGCCTACCTCGGCGACAGGGGGGCTGCGAGCGCCTTGCAACTGCTCGAGATCGTCGACGGCCGCACCCAGCTGATGCCGATGGACCGAATTCGGCAGGAGGTGTACGACGACTACACCTTCGTGCGCGACGCCTGGACGCAGCGCCGACGCCATCGGATCGACGAGCGCGAAGCGGACGACTGAAGCGCCGCGACATTTGCGCGACGCCTGCCTTCCATCCTGCCCCGAGCGTTCGACGGCGCGAAACGGTCCTGCGCCGCAGGCGCGAATGACGAGACGTTAAAAGGTCAATCTCGCAATGAAACTTGCAGAAATCGCCATCGCCGGCGCCGCGGTCCTGATGCTTGCGGCGATCGTGAGCTTCCTGAAGAAGGAGGGCGTAAAAGCAGAGCCGCGGGCCGTGTTGCCGACGCCGGTCATGTCCGTGGCGCTGACGCGCGCGCGGATGGAGGAACTGCCGGTGCGCGTCGCGGCGAACGGCAGCGTCGCGGCCTGGCGCGAGGCCATCGTCGGCAGCGAGAGCGACGGCTTGCGCCTGACCGAGGTGCGGGCCGACGTCGGCGATACGGTACGGCGCGGCGATGTGCTGGCCGTGCTCGACGCCGAGGTCGTCAAGGCCGAGCTGGCCGAGGCGAGCGCGGCGGTGGCCCAGGTCGAAGCCGAGGCGATGGAAGCGTCAGCGAACGCGTCGCGCGCCAAGGCGCTGGAAGGTTCCGGCGCTATGTCCGCGCAGCAGATCGCGCAATACTTCGCCGCGGCACAGACCGCGCGTGCGCGGCTGGAGGCGGCGCGCGCGGCCCAGCGGCGCCACCGCGTGCGCGTGGCCCAGGCGCGGGTACTGGCGCCGGACGACGGCGTGGTCAGCTCGCGCACCGCGACCGTCGGAGCCGTGGCGCCGGTGGGCGAGGAACTGTTCCGCGTCATCAAGGACGGCCGCCTGGAGTGGCGCGCGGTGGTGCCGGCGATGGACTTGGACAAGCTGCGGCGCGGCCAAACCGCGTCGTTGGCCATCGCCGGGCAGGCGCCGGTTCGCGGCGAATTGCGCGCGCTCGCACCCACCATCAGCGCCGAAACACGCAGCGGCCTGGCCTATGTCGATCTGCCGCGTGACGCCGCGATCCGCTCCGGCGCATTCGCCAGCGGCTACATCGAAGTGGGGCGCAGGCGTGCCCTGACGCTGCCGCAGAGCGCGGTATCGCTGCGCGAGGGCTTCAGCTACGTCATGCAAGTCGGCGCGGATGCCAAGGTGTCGAAGAAGAAGGTCGTCGTCGGCCGTCGCGCAGGCGCTCGGATCGAGATCATCGCGGGCTTGTTGCAGACCGATGATGTGATCGCATCCGGCCTGGGCTTCCTCAGCGACGGCGATCGGGTCGACGTCGTCGTCCGGTCCGGCGGCGACGACCTGGGCGACGGCGCGCTCGCCGTCGCCGCGGGGCGCGCCTTCGCGGCGCCAGCCTGGAGCGGGCCGTGAGTCTCAACGTTTCGGCCTGGTCGATTCGCAATCCGGTCGCCACCACGCTGTTGTTCGCCTTGTTGACGCTGGCCGGAACGGCCGGCTTCGCGGCCATGAAAATCCAGAACTTCCCCGACCTGGACTTCCCCATCATCACCGTCACCGCCGCGCTGCCGGGCGCTTCGCCGCCCCAACTGGAGGGCGAGGTGGCGCGCAAGATCGAGGACGCGCTGGCCAGGCTGCAGGGAATCAAGCACATCAAGAGCACGCTGACCGACGGCGTCGCCACCATCAACGCCGAGTTCCACGTCGGCAAGCCCGTGCAGGATGCGCTGGAGGATGTGCGCGACGCCGTGTCCGGCACGCGCGCGAACCTGCCGGCCAACTTGCAGGACCCGATCGTCAAGAAGGTCGAACTGGCCGATTCGCCGGTATTGATCTATGCGGTGTCCTCGCGCGTCCTGGACGAGGAAGCGCTGTCCTGGCTGGTCGACGGCAAGATCGCCAAGCGGCTGCTGGCGGTGTCCGGAGTCGGCGCGGTGTCGCGCGTGGGCGGAGTCGAGCGCGAGATCCGCGTCGAACTCGATCCGCAGCGCCTGCTCGCCCTGAACGTCACCGCCGCCGATGTTTCCCGGCAACTGCGCGAACTGCAGCAGGAAGCGTCCGGCGGGCGGGTCAATCTCGGCGGCGCCGAACAGTCCGTGCGGACCATCGCCACGGTGGCGTCCGCCGCCGAGATCGCCGATCTCGACATCGCCCTGGGCGACGGCCGCCGGGTCCGCATCGACCAGGTCGCCGCGGTGCGCGACGCCGCCGCCGATTCGCGCTCGGCGGCGCGTTTCGATGGCAAGCCGGTGGTGGCGTTCGAAGTGGCGCGCGCGCGCGGCGCCGGTGAGCTGGACGTCGCCCGCGGTGCGCGCGAAGCCATCGAAGCGCTGCGCGCCGCGCATCCGGATGTCCGCTTCGAAGAGGCGGTCGGCTATGTCGATCCAATCGTGGAGAACTACCGCGGCTCGATGATGCTGTTGTACGAAGGCGCCGCGCTGGCGGTGCTGGTGGTATTCGTGTTCCTGCGCGACTGGCGCGCGACCCTGATCGCGGCGGTGGCGCTGCCGCTGTCGGTGATCCCTACGTTCGCGGCGATGCAGTTGATCGGCTTCAGCCTCAACACTGTCTCGCTGCTGTCGTTGTCGTTGGTGATCGGCGTGCTGGTCGACGACGCGATCGTCGAGATCGAGAACATCGAGCGGCACCTGCTGATGGGCAAACCGCCGATCCGCGCCGCCCGCGAGGCGGCCGACGAGATCGGTCTGGCGGTTGTCGCCACCACCTTCACCCTGATCGCCGTGTTCCTGCCCACTTCGCTGATGGGCGGCTTGGTCGGAAAGTACTTCGTGCAATTCGGCTGGACCGCCGCGGTGGCGGTGTTCTTCTCCCTGGTCGTCGCGCGCATGTTGACGCCGACCATGGCCGCGTACCTGCTCAAGCCCGCGCGCCGGCGGCAGCGCCTGCCGCGCTGGGTTCTGGTCTACCTGCAATGGGCGCGCGCCTGTCTGCGGCGCCGCGCGCTCACGCTCGGCGCGGCAGTGCTGCTGGTCGGCGCCGGCGCGGCGATCGCGTTCGCCCTGCCAGGAGAATTCATACCCGCCGACGACGGCGATCAGACCCAGGCGACACTGACGCTGCCGCCGGGGAGCACCTTGCAAGACACCCTGGCCGTGGCCGAACAGGCCCGCCGCGCGATTGCCGGCCATGCGCAGGTGCGCTCGGTTTACACCGCCATCGGCGGCGGTGGCGGCGGCGGTGAAGGGCCGGACGAGCATGCCGCGTCCGCCACCGTCGCCACCGCGGTGTTGACCGTGAACCTGGCGCCGCGCACCGGGCGGCACGGCGCCACGCGGCAAACCATCGAACGCGAGCTGCGCGACGCCTTGCGGCGCCTGCCCGGCGCGCGCATCGGCGTGGGTGCGGGCGATGGCAGCGAGGGCTACGAACTGGTGCTGGCGTCCGAGGACGGGCAGCGGCTGACCCAGCATGCCGCCGTGGTCGAGCGCGAACTGCGGACGCTGCCAGGCATCGGATCGGTGACCTCGTCGGCGAGCCCGGTCCGGCCGGAGCTGGTGGTCCGTCCCGATTTCGCGCGCGCCGCGGACCTGGGCGTGAGTTCGGCGGCGATCGCCGAAACCCTGCGCGTGGCGACGTTGGGCGACTACCGCCAGGACTTGGCCAAGCTCAATCTCAGCGAGCGTCAGGTGCCGGTGGTGGTGAGGTTGGCCGATCGCGGCCGCGTCGATCTGGACGTGTTGCGGCGCCTGCCCGTGCCGGGCGCGCGCGCGCCGGTGCCGCTGGAGAGCGTGGCCGATCTGCAAGTTCTCAACGGCCCCGCTGAACTCACCCGTCTGGACCGGAGGCGTAACGTCAATTTCAAGGTCGAACTCAACGGCCGGCCGCTGGGCGAGGTCGAACGCGACGCCGCCGCGCTGCCGAGCCTGCGCGAGCTGCCGGGCGACATCGTGCTCAGTTCCACCGGCGACGCCGAAGCGATGGCCGAACTGGCGTCGGGCTTCGCCGTGGCGATGCTCGCCGGCATCGCGTGCATCTACGCGGTGCTGGTGCTGCTGCTCAAGGACTTCCTGCAGCCGTTCACCGTGCTCAGCGCTCTGGTTCTGTCCGTTCCCGGCGCATTCGCGGCCTTGCTGGCAACCGGCTCGGCGCTGTCGATGCCGTCGATGATCGGCCTGATCACGCTGATGGGCATCACCACCAAGAACTCGATCCTGTTAGTGGACTACATCGTCATCGCCCGCCGCGACCACGGGTTCAATCGGCGTCGGGCGATCGTCGATGCCTGCCGCAAGCGCGCGCGTCCGATCGTCATGACCACGCTCGCGATGGGCGCGGGCATGTTGCCGATCGCGCTGGGCATCGGCGCCGATTCCAGCTTCCGCGCGCCGATGGCGATCGTGGTGATCGGCGGTCTGGTCACCTCAACCGTGCTGTGCCTGCTGGTCGTGCCGGTGATCTATAGCTACCTCGACGACGCGGCCGCCGTGTTCAAGCGTCGCTTCGGCGGTGCCGTGGCCGCGCCGCATGCGTCCGCGGCACCGGCCTGAGCGGGCACGGCCCTCAGTCATTTCACTCCGCGCGACGGAACCGAACGAGTCCGTATCGCCCGGGCAGCGAGACCTCCCATGAGCTTCAGCGCCATCGCCACCCTGCTGATCGTGTCCTACATCGCCGCATCGGTCGCCTACGTGTACCGCTGGCGCGGCCGTGTCCGATATCGCAGCTTCAGCCAATACCTGCGCAAGAGCTGGCCGGTGTTCGCGCCGTTCAATTGTCTGCTGTACATGGCCACGCGACGCTCGACCCGGCGCGCGGTGCTGGACGCGGACTACCTGCCTGGCATCGATCGGCTGCGCGCGCACTGGCCGGAGATCCGCGGCGAGGCGATCGCCTTGCTCGACGCCGGCGAGCTTGACGCGACCGCGCTGCCGGGATCGGCGGGCTACCATGACCTGGGCTTTCGCACCTTCTACAAGCGCGGCTGGCGTAAGTTCTATCTGAAGTGGTACGGCGAGCCGCATGCCTCGGCGCGGCGGCTGTGCCCGCGGACGGTCGAGTTGCTGGAGGCGGTGCCGGGCATCCGCGCCGCGATGTTCTCGGTGCTGCCGCCGGAGGCGGAACTGAGCCTGCACGCCGATCCGCTGGCCTGTTCGCTGCGCTATCACCTCGGTCTGGACGCGCCGGGCTGCGAGCGTTGCTTTATCGAGGTGGATGGCCGCCGGCTGATCTGGCGCGACGGCAAGGACTTTGTGTTCGACGAGACCTATCCCCATTACGCGGTCAACGCCAGCCGCCGGCGCCGGCTGATCCTGATGTGCGACGTCGATCGGCCGATGAACCTGTTCGGCCGCGCCTTCAACGGGCTGTACTGCGCGATTCCGGCGGCGATGCGCGTGGCGAACACCGCCGAGGACGAGCGCGGTGCGGTGAGTCGGTTGTTCGCGGTGATCGCACCGTGGCGCGAACGCGCGCTGGCGTTCAAGAAACGCCGGCGCGCCGCCTACGTCCTGCTCAGGATGCTGCTGAACTGGACTGCCGTCGGACTCGCGCTCTGGTCCGTGTACGCCATGCTAGGGTGGGCCGAGCGCGCGGGCGCCTCGGCCCTGGCCTAGCCCGGCCGCGGCAAAGCAACGCGACGCCATAGTCTCGCCGGCCGTTCGACCACAGCGGGTGATCCGTGACCAAGCAATCCCTATCGATACTGATCGTCGAAGACAACGCGCAACTGGCGGCGAACCTCTACGATTACCTGGAAGGCTGCGGACATCAGCTCGACGCCGCGCCGGACGGGCAGTCCGGATTGCATCTGGCCTCGTCCAAGGACTACGACGCCATCGTGCTCGACTGGAACCTGCCGCGGCTGGACGGCCTGACCGTGTTGCGCCGGCTCAGGGGCGAGGCCAAGAAAAAAGTGCCCGTGATCATGCTGACGGCGCGCGACCAGCTCGCCGACAAGATCGACGGCTTTGAGGCCGGTCTCGACGACTATCTGGTCAAGCCGGTGGCCTTGCCCGAGATCGAAGTGCGCCTGCGCTCGCTGGTGTCCCGGCGCATGCAGTCGGCGGCGCCCGAAGACGCACTCGTGGTCGGCGATCTGCGCTTCAATCTGGGCACGATGGAGGCCCATCGCGGCGAACGCCGGATTGTGCTGTCGCGTACCGGGCGTCGCCTGCTCGAATTGTTGATGCGCGAGAGCCCGAACATGGTGACGCGCGCGCGCCTGGAGCGCACGGCATGGGGCGACCGGCCGCCCGGAACGGACCTGCTGCGCTCGCACATGCACGTGCTGCGCAAGGCGATCCAGCTCGACTCGGAGCAACCGCTGCTGCATACGGTGCCGGGATCGGGCTACAGGCTGTTCGTATGAATGCCTCCGCATCGGCGGGGGCGCGGCCGCGCAGCGTGCACTTGTGGATCAGCGCGTCGTTCATCGTGTTCGGCCTGGTCATGCTGGTCGCCCTGTCGATCCAGGCCTACAACAGCCAGCTGCTGCTTGAGCACAAAAACTGGGCCGATATCCTGCGCTCGCTCTCGGCCGATTACGCCGGGCGCGTGCGGCGCGGGCGCGACGTGGCGCTTCCGACCAGCGGACTGGTCAAGGCCTGGTACGTCGAGGACCGGCGCGCGGGGGCGAGCGCGCCGGACTATCTGATCGATTTGCCGCCGGGCTATTACTCGACCGAGGGCGATGAGCTCGACATCGATACCGACATGCGCTTTCACGCACTCATCGAAGACTTGCCGCCAGGACGGCTCATTACCCTGGTCGACATCACCGCTCTGGAGGAGCAGCAGAACCACGATGCGATCGTGAGCGGAGTCTGGGCGTTGGCCTTGCTCGTGCTTATCGCCGGCTCGATCGCCTGGTTGCACGCCAACCTGGTGCGCCCGGTGCGCGATCTGGCTGGCCGTATGCGGTCGATGGACCCCGGCGCGGTCGGCCAGCGGTTGCCGACGACTTACCGGCACGAAGAATTGCAGATCATCGCGCAGGCCAGCAACGCGCACCTGGAGCGGGTCGAGCGCTTCATCGAGCGCGAGCGCAGCCTGCTCGATCAGGCCAGTCACGAGTTCCGCACGCCGATCGCGGTCATCTCCGGCGCGCTCGACGTGCTCAAGCAGATCGGACTGTCGGACGCATCGAGGCCGGCCTTGACGCGGATCGAGCACGCGGTCGAGAACCTGTCGGAAACCATGGTCGCGCTGCTGTACTTGGCGCGCGAGCCCGATCCCGACGCCGACGCGGTCGAATTCACCGCGCTGCACGAACTGTTGCCGCGGCTGATGCAAGATCACGAACACCTGTTGCGCGGCAAGGCGGCGCAACTGCGGCTCGGCGATCTCGATCCCGCCGTCGTCGCCGCGCCCGAGGCGATGGTCCGCATCGCCGTCAGCAACCTGGTTCGCAACGCCATCGAGAACACCACCGCGGGCTACGTCGAGATCGCACTGAGCGACGGCGTGGTGTCGGTTGCCGATTCGGGCAGCGGCTTTGATCCGGTGGAGGCGGCGCGACGTTACCGGGACTCCCTGCGTCACGCCGCGCCCATCCGCGGCCAGGGCCTGGGAATGTTCCTGATCGGTCGCATCTGCGACCGGTTCGGCTGGAAGCTGGTCATCGAGACCACCAGCGGCGGCACGCGCGCCGAGCTCGACCTGGGCGCGAGCGTCGTCGTGCTCTGAGCCGCCCGAGCGCGCGGTACGGTACCGGCCGGCACCGGCCGCGGTACATCGGCTGTTAAGCCCGCGCGGCCGGACGCGACATTTCGGCGACATCGCCGCTTCAACCTGACGGGGTCGTTCGCACCCGCGCCGATACGGCGCGGCCGGTCGCGAACGAGGCTCTCCATTACTCGAGAAGGTCAGGCTTCCCATGAAAAAACTACTGTGGCCCGCGCTGCTGCTCGGCCTGTCGTTGGATGCGTCGGCACAAGCGGGGGCGCCCGAGGACGCCTGGGATCGGCAACCGCCACGTTGGGGCGTGGGCCTCGCCGCGGTGGTATCCGACAGCCCTTATGCGGGCGAGGGTACCCGGGTCATGCCGGTTCCCATGCTGAGCTACCAGGGCGAGCGGTTTTACTTCCGCGGGATCTCCGCCGGTTGGCGGCTTTGGAACAACGATGCGCTCGAATTGTCTGCCGTGGGCAAGTTCCGCTTCGACGGATTCGAGGTCGACGATCTGGGCAAGCGCGAACTCGCCCGCAACGGAATCGATTACCGCAGTCTGAAAGACCGCGACAAGAGCTTCGACCTGGGGCTGGCGATGAAGTGGAGCGGCCACGCCGGAGAGTTGGAAGCTCAAGTGCTCGCTGACGCCACCGACACCAGCGGCGGTCAAGAAGTCAGTTTGAAATACGGCTACCCGATCCAGCTCGGAAAGGGCATGTTGACGCCGGACATCGGCATCACGTGGATATCCAAGGACATGGCCAACTATTACTACGGCACCCTGGACGAAGAAGTCGCGCGCGGCGTCGTCGATTACAAGCCCGGCTCGGTCACGATTGCGCATGTGGGCATCGGTTACTTCCAGCCGGTCGGCGAGAAGTGGTCGCTCATGGGCTTCGTCAAATACAGCCGGTTGCCCGGCGCGATCAAGAACAGTCCGTTGATCGAGCCCGATACGGACGGCTCGGTGTCGATGATGGTCGGAATCTCACGCGGATTCTGAGCGCGCCGCGTCGCCTGCGCACGGTGTCGCGGCCTGCGGCCTCGGTCGCGTGGACGGGCTCTCAAAACGCCGTAATGCGGGAGGCGCATTACGAGCCAGTGGGTGGCGCTGGGCGACGGGTCGAGGCCTGGCCGGACATGACGCCACCTCGGCACCGCCGGTGCAGGTGCTCAGGGGCGATCGCCTCGGGCACTGCCTTTGCCGAGGGCCCGCGTCCACCGCGTGCGACGATGAATCAAGCATCTGCGCCCTAACACCACACTGGCCCAATCTTAACTTCATTGCGCGTAGCGTCGTGCAAAGGCGGAAACGCCTTGGCAAAGGTTTCATTCCTCCCACCTTTGTCGGGAGAGTCGCGAAAATGACCAAGCTTGCCAACCGCGTATATACCGACCCTTCCCACGTTCGCCGATTGAGTCTGTTGATCGAGCAACTGCCGGATGAGGGACAAGTCGATCTGACCTTGATCGACGGCAGCCGTCAGATCGGCGTCGTTACGGCCCGCCCGAGCCTGCAAACGTTCCTCGACCCGGCCGGAAATGAGGGAGTCAACGCCGTTTTGCGATTGGACGATCTCAATATAGAAAGCAAAACATCGTACCTGTGGGTCGACGAAATTCTTGAGGTCCGGCCGATCCATTCCGCGGATCGGCGATTTGCGCGCTGATATCCGATTTCGATTCGAATACTCGTCCGACACAAAGGAGTTTTGTATGGCCACGTGCGAGGTTTGCGGAAACGTCTACGACAAAGCTTTCGTCGTCTCCATGCCCGGTCGCAATGGCACATTCGATTCGTTCGAGTGCGCCATTCACGCAATGGCGCCGCGTTGCGCGCATTGCGATTGCCGCATCATCGGTCACGGCATCGAACACGACAATAGCTTCTTCTGCTGCGCGCATTGCGCTCACCAGGCGGGCGTCTCGGCGGCGAAGGATCGCGTCTGATAGTGAAGCAACGTGGCCTTTGGGCCTTTGAAAGCGTCGAACGTTAAGCGCTGAGGGTCTTCTCTCGGGCAAGCAGCCGCCAACGTCAGCGGCTTGCGAAAGCGCTGCGACCGCGCCGCCGAGCCACCAGGTTGCGCGCAGACAGTTCCGAGTCTCACCCTGCGAATCCGTCGCATCTCGTCCCTGTCATGCGACTTCCATTTCCACCCATAACCCCGGCTCGTCGCTCCGCCGAACCGCCCTGACAGACCCCGAGGGGGCCTTGAATGGAACTCGCGCGCCTGCGGCATGCTGCGGCCACGGGTCGTCGGCGCGGATCAAACGCTTGCCGGCGTGCGCGTGCAAGGCATCGACGATTTCATCGAACGGCATGGCGCCCCAATGCACCTTCTTCGCGTCCTTCTTGTTCGTCGGGATGAAGGCCGTAAGGTCAGGGTCGTTCATCAGTTCCAGGCCCTTCTCCTCCAGCGTGGCGTTCGCGCTGCCGTGGTGCCCGACTTTGAGCAGTACGGTGCGGGCGAGGAGATCGGGGCCCGTGACCTTGGCATCGCCGCGATTCCACGCGACGTCCTGCCAACTGAGCCAATTGCCCACTTGCGCGTCGGCGGTGAACAGCAGCACGCGACCGGTGTCGATGAATTCAAAGGCGAGCACCAGGCTCGAGTTGTTTGTGCGGTCATCGAGCTGGATGGCGAGCTCGGCGCTGGCGCCAAGCCAGTCGGCGTCGATTCGGCGTTCCGGAGCATCCAGATAGTGCGCGTGCAACAGGTCGCGGGTGCGTTTCTCAGCGTCGTCGTTCGGTGACGCGGTGCCGCCCAGCAAGGTCGCCAGGTCGGCGCCCATGTTCGGCTCGAAGGGGGCGTCGTCGTCTGCTTCGTCGGCGTCTTCGGACTGGATGGCGCTGATCAGCGCGTCGGCGCGCGCGGTCGCGGCGCCCAGGCCATACATTTCGCTCTTGCGTTCGCGCACCTTGATCAGGTCCTCGTCGCGTGGTGGACCCAGCACATAGACGCGTAGATTGGGCAGGCCTGGAAAGGTCAGCGGAGGCTTCGACGGTTCGAGGTAACGTACCTTTTTGCTGGCCATGGCCTCCAGGGCATTGCGGGCGGCGCGCACCTTTTCGCCTTCGAGGCCGAAGTGGAACCCCATCAGGCTGTCCACGCCGTTACGCACCGCCGCCAAATGCGGCGCCTTCGCGCCGGCCAAGCGAACTTGCGTGCCTTGCAGCGCCGCCAGCGCCTTGCCTTTGAACTTGTCCAGCGCTCGCGCTTGTTCGTCGTCCGGGTTCTCGGTCCAGCCCAGCCAGACTTCGCCCACCGAAAGGTTGGAGAATGCCTCGCGCGCGGTGTGGAACCCGGAGAGGTGATCCCAATGCTCGTGCGTGCCGACGACGACATCCAGATGGTTGGTCACCGACGCGATGTCGGCGACGATCGCGTCGATCTTGGCGCGGCCGCCGGAAATCGACGTGTGGATGCCGCAGTCGATCAGCACCCAGAACGGGTCGCCGTTATCCTTGTCGAAGCGCAGCAGGTGGCAGTCGCCGATGCCATGGCAGTAGAAGCGCACCGTGGCCTGCGCGGGAGCATGGCTCGCAGTGCGCCGGGCCTTCTTCCGACCTGCCTTTTTAGCGGCCATGCGTCGTCTCCCGGTCGGCATGGATCAGCGCGAAGGGTTCGGTGGTGTCGCCGCCGAAATACAGTTCGCGCAGCGGCGACAGGTAGCCGCGGCTCATGGTCTCGCGCTGGCGCTGCTGACGCGATGCGCTCGCGCTGTTCTTGAGGATGCTGTAGCGGATCTCGCGCCTGCCTTCGCGCGGATCGAGGATCAGCGTGGCGCCGCCGCGGAACCAGGTGAATCCTTTGCTCCGGTCGCCGGGATCGCGGAATAGAGGCTGGCGTTGCGTAATCACCGCGACGATCTCGGTGCGGAACGACCCGTCAGGCGCCAGGCGGCGGGCGAGGCGCACATTGTGGACTTCGAAAGTGGTCTCGCCGGTTTTGGACTTGCCGAGGAGGGTGCCGTCCGGGTTGTAACGCGGGACGCTGGGCGCGAGGCCGAACTCCTCCAGAACCTCCGGGTGCGCGACGAACACCTTGCGCAGCGCGCGCCAAACCCGCCAACGGTTCTGCTCGCTCAGCGTAAAGATCTGCGATCGGTCCAGTTCCTTGTTCCAGGGGATCTCGACGCTCTTGAGGACATCTTCCAGCCACGCGGGCCTGGCTTCGTCGAACGTCCCCCACGCCAGCGTCTCTTCCGAAATCGTGCGTACACCGGAGGGCAGGATGCCGCGCTCGGCGAAGGCTTCCATGATCGCAATGCGGTAGCCGTAGCGATCCTCCGCGTCGAGGTCGCGGTCGGCGGTGACGATCGCGCGCAGGTATTCGCCGAAAGTGATGTCCACTGGCGGACAGTAGTCGAGCGCACGGATGCACATCTGGAGGAAATCGGCGGCCGTTTCGCAGGTTTCGGACGACAGTCGGGCGACGAGGTCGGGATGCAGCGCGCCGGCCGGGAGTTCGCCGGTTCCTCCGGTGGCGATGCGCACCAGGTCCGCGGTGCGGCGCGCAACGACACTGATGAAGGCGTCGTACACCGCATGGACCAGGATCGAGCCGCGCGCATGGGGTTCGAGGGTGTTTGCGTAATCGAGCTTCGCAACGTCTGGACCGACATAGTCGCGCAGTGGGCCGCGACGGTTGGCGCCTTCGCCAAACTCCTTCGCCAGTCCGCCCAGTAGCCTTGCCGCGGTAAGGTTGCCGCGCGCCTGGGCTATCTCGTAGCGGACCAGTTCGGTGATCGTGAAGTGCTGGAACAGCGCCACGATGTCGGCGAAGGCTTCATGGAAGGCCACGACATCGGGATTAGAGGCCTCCTCGAAGCGACGGTGCAGACCGTCCAGCAGGGCGTGCGTCATCTCGTGCGCGATGATGTCGCTGGACAGGCAGGTGAATACCATCGAGCCCGGCGCGACGCTGTCGCTGCGGCTTGAGCGCGCCTGGAAGTAGCCGAACAATATCGCGCGTTTCTCGGGGCTGTAGTAGGCGTTCTCGTCGCGCAAGGCGTGCGGATACAGGCGCAGGCGGCGGGTCTCGGTCCTGTCCCTCGCGGCCCACAACGCCGGGCGGCCGAGGGCGAGTTCAAAGTGGCCGATGGTCGTCATCGCGACCGCGTAGACCATCTGCTGATGGAACTGAGGGCTGCCTTCCGAGGGGGCGAGCCCGTCCTGGGCAAGCAGATAGGGGTGGTTGAGATCGACGGGGTCGTAGATCTTCCCGGATGCGGGATCGATGTCGACGACTTCGAGGTATTCGCCGACCGGGCCGGGCTTCAGGGCGTCGCGCGCCGCCGGGGCGTCGTCCCACGGCAGGGTGAGCACGATTTCGCGTAGCGCGCGCGACGCCAGACGGCGGCCGAGGCTGGGGTCCAGCGCATAGACGCGCAGACGGCGCTTTGGCGGGGCGAGCGGACGCGCGCCACGGCGCACCGGACGATTGCTGGTGGGGCGCGCAGGCTTGCTTGCGCTCGTCTTGCCGAGCAGCGATTCGAGCGCGACCCTGAGCGGTTTCGATGGATTGCCCTGCGCGAGCGCGGCTTCGAGATATCGGCTGCGTGCCGCGGGCGGGATTTCTTCAGCCGGACATTCGGGATCGTCGATCGCCTCGTCGACTGCGCGCACGCGCTGCGCCATCTGCGTAAGCTCGAGTGCGAGCATGTCGCGCTGCGCTGGCGGCATGCGCCGCGCGAGGCTCACTCCGCCTTGGCCGAACAGCACGTTGATCCAGGACCAAGACGCCTGGGCGGGCGGCAGCTTCGTCAGTTGCGAGGCCTTGAGAGGCCGCGCGTCCAATGCCGCCTGCGCGCGCAGAACGCCCTGGCCGATCGTTTCGAATGCGCGTTGGGCGTTCATCTGCGCGGTGGTCTTGGCGGCGGTGGCGAACAAGGCCTGCCGCACGGCCTCCACGCGCATCCACGCTTGGGGGTATTGGCTTACCGTAGTCCAGTGTTCCGCCAGCCACAGCGCAGCGGCGGCGGCGATCTGCGGCGTCGCCGCCGACGTGCCCGCACCGTCCATGTCGACGATATGCCCGCAACCCCGCTTGGCCCAGGGCGTATTGGGCGTGAACGCACCCAGCGATGTACGCATTTTTTCGGCGGGACCATGGTTGCCTTGCATCGTGCGGAAGTCGAGACCGGTGTAGGGGCGGCCGTCGGCCATCACGCCGCATGCGGACAGGACGCGGCGGAAGCGCGCGGGGAACACCGTAGTCTTCGGCGTCGGCAGCTTGGCAAAGTTGTTGCCGGCCGCGGTGACCATCACCAGGCCCGACTCATAGGCGAGGTTCACCGCATCTACCAGCGCATTCGATGCCACGCCGCCCATGCTCATGGACAGAACATTCGCGCCGTGAATGCGAGCCCAGTCGAAGCCCTGCACCATCGTCCCCACGGTGAAGCGCACGACCCAATCGGCGATGCGGATCGGTATGACGTCGACCTCCGGTGCGCCGCCGATATCGCCGGCGAATCCTTGCCACTGCGGCGGCAGCGGGGCGATCGCCCCGCCCGCAAGCAGGCCGAGCGTGCCGGTGCCGTGACCGCGGTTGCGGACCATCTCCGAGCCGGGTGGCACTTGGTCGGTGGCGTCGTTAGGGTTTTCGTTTTTTACGAAGTTGCGCTGCAGGTCGGTGCGCAGGTGCCGCGGCCGCGTGCAGTGGGAGGCGTCGTAGCCGGTGTCCAGGTGTGCGATGCAGATGGCGCGCTGCTTGTCGCCGACGCGCGTATGCGCAGCCCTCAGGTCCGCGAACGGACCGTCGAGATGCCACGCCAATCCTGGTCCCTTCGCGCGTCCGCCCTGATCGGTCTGGTCCTCGAACGCGCATGGGTTGCCAGCGGAGAGGCGCAGATCGGGACCGTCGGTGTCGTTGTCCGGGGTCCATTGCTGTGCGACGTCCGGCTCGACGGCTTCCAACTGGCCGATTGCCCCGGCCATGGCGAAGGGGCTCTTGGCAGTGAACAGCGCGTGCGCGGTGTCCCACGGGTTGTCGGCGGCGCTCGACGATTCCAGGCGCAGCCAAGTCGACGGATCGCCCGCGCCGGCCGCGAGCGCATTACCGTCTGCATCGCGCCCGGGCACGGTCAAAATGGGCTCGACGCGCCAGCCTTCGGCAGAGGAAAGGGCATTGGTTAGCGCGTGGCCATCGCCGCGCACCTTGATCAAGACTGCCGAGGGCTTAGCCATGCGCAAGCGTCCCCAACCAAGGCGATCCCGTGCGCCGCGGGATGGGGCGCTCGCGAGTGGTTCTACTGTTGGCAAACGCAGGACGGGCGAAAGGGCGGACAGCGTTCTGACTAAAGGGTAGCGGCCAAGTCTGGGTAACGACGGATATTCGCATCTGGCCGCCAGCGGGCATCGACTGCTCCAGTCTGCCGCGAAACCAGCGTAAACTCACGGCAGCCCGCTAGGAGCCATGGCGGGATGCATCTGCGCTTTTCGGCCCGCGTAGAATCAAAGGGTCAGTGGACACGATGCTTAGCCTGAGCCTGAGCTTGTGGCCGGTTTCACTCGTCAGCGACGCGGGGCCGTCGTGGGGGCGCAATTTACCGCTGGCCGGCAATGTTGAGGGATGTCTGCCGCTTTGACTTGCAGTACATTTTTCTTGGCCAGGAAAGCGTAAAAACGCGCTTGGCGTGTCCGGCATCCGCGAATCGGGGCCAATGACTCCATCTTTGGGGATATCTATGCCGAGCAATTATGGTCCGACGGCAGCGCCGTCGCGGCGCTACCCGCGATTGCTGGGGGCCGCGGTGCTGGCCGCCGCCAGTTTTGCCGCCCCTGCGCAGGTGCAGCGCACCTTCGTCAATCTGGGGTTCGAGACCCCGAACATGGTCACCGCGGGCTGCGTCGGCTTCTATGTCGGCCCCGATCAGGTGACCGGTTGGAACACCACCGAAATCACCCAGACCGCCGGCGGCTGCGGCGTCACTCCGAATCCGGCCAGCGGACGGGTGCTGGAGTTATGGAACAACGGCGCGTTGGGCGTCACCGCGCGCACCGGCAAGCAGCACGCCGAACTCAATGCCTTCACCGCCTCGCGCGTGTTCCAGAACGTGTGCATGACCAACGGCGAGGTGATCAATTGGCGGCTGAGCCACCGCGGCCGCGATTCGGCCACGGTGCCGGACGTGATGGACTTCGGCATCAACGCCAGCGGCAGCACCAGTTCGGTCATCACCACCCAGGTCGCGCGCATCGGCACCACCAACAACGGCACCGACCGGATCAACGTCGGCGGCACGCCGTCGTTCGCCAGCGTGGGCACGTTGACCATCGGCGGCACCGTCAACGGCTGGCGCGATTACAGCGGCACCTTCACCTATTCGGGCACCAGCGGCGTACAACAGTTGGGATTCGCCGCAGTCAGCAGCGCGCTGGGCAACATCTCCTCGGGCAACTTCCTCGACGAGATCCAGGTCACCCTGACCCCTTACCTGGAATTCGACCCGACCACCTACACGGTGCGCGAAGGCACGCCCGGCAGCCTGCCGCAGTTGCGGGTGATCGGCACCGTGCCGGCCGGCGGCATCACCGTGCCGATCCAGATCACCGGCGGTACCGCTACGGTCGGCAGCGATTACACCGTCAACAACGGTACCGCGACCCAGGTCAACGTGGTCATCCCGGCCGGCACTTACGACAACCAGACCTTTCCGATTCCGATCACGGTCGTCGACGACAACGTCATCGAGGACAACGAGACGGTGACCTTCAGCGTGCAGCCGACCCCGGGTTCCTACACCCTGAGTTCGACCTCGACCTGCACCGCGGCGGCGCAGGTCGGCGCGACGATGACCATCGCAGACAACGATGTCGATCTGGCCACGACCAAGACCGTCAGCAACGCGACCCCGACCCCGGGCGGCACCACCCAGTTCACCGTCGATTTCTTCAACAACACCTCGCGCCCGGTCGTCGGCGACGCCACCGCTCACGACGCGCCAGTGAATCTCGCCGACGCAGTGCCGGCCGGGCTGACCTTTACCTCCTGGACCTGCGCGGCCAGCGGCGGGGCGACCTGTCCCGCCGCCAGCGGCACCGGCGCCATCGTCGGCACGCCGACCCTGCCGGCCGGCACCGCCGGCAACGCGGGCGGACGGCTGACCTACGCCATCACCGCGACCTTGGGCGCCGGGCAATGCGCGGCGATCGCCAACACCGCGACGATTTCGGCGCGCGCGCCGGTGGCCGAGGGCGCGTCGGCGCAGAGCGGCTTCAACACGCCCGCGCCGGGCGGCAACGCCAACAACAGCGCCAGCGCGTCGGTGGACGCGGTATGCACCGCCTTGTCGCTGCGCAAAACCGACAACGCCGCCAGTTACACGCCCGGCGCCTCGGGCACCTATGTGCTGACCGCGTGCAACGCCGGGCCCGACGCCGCCAACGGCGCGACCATCGCCGACACCTTGCCCAACGGCGTGCGCCTGTCCGGGCCGTGGTCGTGCGCCGGCAGCGGCGCGGTGGCGGGCACCTGTCCCGCCAGCGGCGGTGCGGTCGGCGACAACAGTGTCAGCATGGGCAGCGTGGTGTTGCCGCCGAACGGCTGCGTGGAGGTGAGCGTGCCGGTGACCTTCAGCGCGAATCCGGCGGATTACTAGACCAAGCGGCGGCGACGAGCACGCAATCGGCAGGCCGGCTGAGTTACAGGCAGCGACTTGAAAAAGCCCGCCAAACTCGGCCGGCCTTCCTGAAATGCAATTCACGCGCAGGATTCCCGCTGCCCTCCAGGCGAGGCCAAGGGTTCAACGCGTTCGGCGCGACATCGCTCACCAGGCCACGCGTTCATCGTTGCCGCCGAACAGTGGCGGCAGTCCCGCGTAGTGCGGCAGCGCGTCCTGGACAGGCAACCGCGCGTAGCGGCAATGGATGTGGAACGCCGGCTGGAACAGGTCGGGTGGCAACCGCTCGGCGCGGATTCCGATGATTTCTCCGCCGGGAACCTCGCCGAATATCTGGATGCCGCAAACAGGACAGCGATGGCGCGGTAGCGTTCTCAATGTCCACGCAACCGTTTCTCCATGCACGCGTACTGACGCTGCCGGGAAAAGCGCGATCGCCACGTAGGGACTGCCCGATGCTCGCTGGCAGTCGTCGCAATGGCAATAGAACTGCTGCAGGGGCTGTGCGTCCAGGCGCGCGGTGACCGCACCGCAGTTGCAGGCGACCTCGATCGGGTCCATCGATTACCTCCTACGTTCGCGCATGGATATGCGGGATTGAGCATCGACTGGCAACGGGCCGTCGGGAACTGTCGCGAAAATCTGCGCATCACTAACGCTTTCAAAATCCTATAAACCTATTTTCAGCGAAGGCGGGTTCCTTTTTTCGTCCAACGCTGCGGCGTCAGACGCCCCAAAGCGCACGCGCCTCTTCGGCGACCACCTCCGGCATCTCCTCTGGCCAGAACAGCTTTCCTCCTTCCACCAGCCGAATGCCACGAGATCCAGGCAGGGTCTTGTCGAGCCATATCGCCCACGAGGCGGGGAAGAGCGGGTCAGCCGTGCCCCATAGCATTCGTGTTGGCGTGCTCAGCCGACGCAGAGCCGCCTCGACCGCGAGCAAGGGATTGGGGTCGAGCGCCACCAGATATCGATTCAGTTGCGACTTGCGTAGCGGGGATGCTACGAGCGGAGAGAAATAGTACTCAAGCGTTTCATCCGTGACCTTCATCGGATCCATGTAGGTAGAGCCGACGATGCCCTTATCCGACCGCGCGTATGCGCGATCATCTAAATGTCGCTGCATCTTCTGGTCATACGTGCCGGCCTTGGCGGCGTTTATGGAGTTGCGCATCTGCGCGGGTGGACAATTCTCGTGTACATCGCAATTTGTCAAAAGCATCGTGCGAACCCGCTCCGGGTGCTGAGTCGCGAGAAGCTGCGCGATCGTCCCGCCGCTGTCGTTGGCAACCAGATCGACACAGGAGATCGCGAGAGCGTCGAGAAACGCCACCAGCATGTCCGCCTGCGCCTGGGGAGACAGGTCCTGTTTCTCGGGGGCTTGCGTATAACCCAGCCCCATGAAGTCCGGTGCGATGCATCGCCGATGGAGCCGGAGCAGCTCAAGCGAGCCGCGCCAATGGAACCCGTTCAACGGTAGGCCATGGAGGAACAACGCTGTCGCGCCTCTCCCCTTCTCGACATACGCAATGCGTCCATAAGGAGTCTCGGCAAAGCGGCGAAGTGCGGCGAATCTCGCCGCATCCGGCGCCGACACGCTCTTGCTCAGCGCCATGCCGCAAGCAGACAGGGTGACTGCGCTTGCAATCGATGCGCACGTTCCCAGGAAGATCCGTCGATTCATCTCAGTTCCCGTGCGGCAGCGTTATGGGTTCAATAATCCATATCGAATCGCGCTTCTCAGGCCCGGGCAAGCCATTTGGGACGAACGACCTGAATTCGAAGGTGAGCGTCAGGCGCTCGGTTGACTTGGCCGAATCCCTAGGTCACCTCCAGCGGTAAATCGGTAGATCGGCGAGCCCGATTGATTCCGACTGAGCTCAAGCCATGAAACGTCGGATGCTTAAAGACCCGAAATTCCAAGTGCCTTTCGCAACCGGTCGCGATAGCTGCGGCCACCGGATAGCTTCTGTCCGTTGTGCAGACGCAGGAGGTACTGCCCTGATGGCAAAACTTCCATATCTCGCACGGCACCGATGCGGATCACGCGTGAGCGATGTATGCGCACGAACTGCGTGGGATCCAGTCTGGTCTCGATCGCGGAAAGTGTTTCGCGAGTCAGGAATCGCTCATTTCCACTATGCACCTCGACGTAATTCGCGCTTGCTATCAGCGAATCTATGGTCTGTACCGATATCGAGCGCAAACGCGCGCCCGCCTGCAACGAAAGGCGCTCAGGAAAGGCGGGTCTGCGTGCGGTCAAGCGCGCCCGTAAACGCGCCAGCGCGGCTTGCAGGCGCCGAGTCGTGAATGGTTTGAGCAAATAATCGACAGCGTCGGCCTCAAACGCGTGGACGGCGTGTTCGGAGTGAGCGGTCACGAAAACGACGCATGCGCCATTCGCGACGACGCTAGCTGAAACAGATAGCCCATCCATTCCGGGCATGTGGATATCGAGAAAGGCGACATCCGGGCAGTGCGCGCTAAGTGCCGCCAAGGCCGAAGTGCCGTCCCCGCATTCCGCGACGACCTCGATGCCATCCTCCTCGCGCAGCAGGCGCGAAAGCCGCATAAGGGCCATTGGCTCGTCATCCGCCAAGATCGCTCGAATACGCCCGTTCATTCCGTCTCCGAGAGCTGTTGCATGGGGATGTCTATGTGCACACAGGTTCCGCTGCGAAGCGAAGTCTCCACCTCGAAGCGGAAGTCGTCGCCGTAGAGGCATTGCAAGCGCGCGCGCGTGCTCGCCAGTCCCACGCCATGCCCCGGCGTCGCCGCCGCTTCGCCGCTTCCGTCATCGCAAACTTCGAGAATTAAGCGGTTCTCATGACGCTGCGCGGTTACCCGGATGCTGCCAGGCTTCAGCCGCGGAACAACAGCATAACGGATCGCATTCTCCACGAGGGGTTGCAGCAACAGTCGCGGCACCACAACCGAAGATAGTGATTCGTCCACGTCCAGATGGAAACACAGCCGCGGCCCCAGGCGCACCTGTTCGATCGCCACATAATCTTCGACCAATTCGATCTGCTCGCCCAGGGTGGTCTGTTGCGTCGCTCCGCCGTCGATGCTTTGGCGCAGCAGGCCGCCCAGCCCCACCACCATTCGGTCGGCCGCCGCCACGTCGCGATGCATGACTTCGCTGATGGAGTGGAGCGCATTGAACAGGAAGTGCGGATCGAGCCGTGCCGCCAGCGCTTCGAAGCGCGCCTGGGACAGCTGTGAGTGCAGCTCGGCGTGCTGCTGTTGGCGCAGCCGTTCACGCCGCGCGAACAGGAGCGCATGCGCTACGCCGATGATCATCCAGGCAGTGAGCACGTTGCTGAGAAAGCTCGTGCGCAACAGCGCGGACCAGCTTGGAAGTTGCGTATGCCAGCCTATCCACGGATTGAACGCCGCCACGCATAACGCGCGCATCACTACGATTCCAGCTACAGCGACGGTCAGCCACCCGATGGATCGAAGCATGCTGCCGCGCTCCATGGGATGGCGGCCCACCCACCAGAAGAGAAACATGGTGAATGGAATCCACAGCGTGGCTTTGGCCATTTCGGTGCGTAACAGGTAGGACGAGGCAACCTGACCTGAGAAAGCTTCATGCATCTGCCCTGTCCATACGAGTCCGGTGAGCAGCCACCATGCACTGGCCCCAGTCCACATGAAAATCGTTTGTCGTTGCATGGCGGATGATCTTCGAGTCTGCCGGCGGCGTACATGCGAGCGAAGTGCAGCCAGTCTGCACGGCTATGGCGGGCTGCGTTGTGCCGATCCTATATGATTGGCGCAACGTCGTCGTCGCAATAACCTGCATGCGGCGCGCCAAGTGGCCGCCGCGGCCATCGCCTTGCCTCCAAGGCCGCCGGCGCGCACGTGCCGAGGCATCGCGCCGTTTGGCCGGAGATCGCGGGCCGTTCCTTGGCGACTTCCGAAGCGGACGGCAAGCCGCAAAGCCCCGCTGGGATCAACCGAAAAACAGGTTCGCGCTAGAACATCGCATGAACCTTCGGGAAGTTGGATTTGAGGCTTTCCTTGGCATCTTCGGAAAGTGCTCTGTGCTTCTGCGCGACTTCGTCGCCGCTCCGGCTAAGCTCTTGCAAATTCGGTCTTTCACCGGTCTTTGGTCGAAGTGCTTTGGCTTTCTCGATGACGCCAGTGACGAATTCCTTTGCGTCCGGATTGAGCGCGTCGATCTTGTCCTTGACAAGGTTGCGAAGCTCCGTCGCCTTGACCACTACGTTGGCTGCGGCCAAGGCCGTGTTGCTTTTCGGATGCAGAATGTTTCGATTGGGTCCTCCCACCATGAATGCATGGACATGCCCGGAAGCGATCTGGCTATTGCCTATCAGCTTGGACCCATCGTCGCTAAGCGCGATGCTCTGACTGGCGAAACCGCCCAGGGTGCCGAGTCCCTGCAGTCCGGTGGTGGGTGTCCATACGAATGCCCGGCTTAAGCCGCTGGATGATTGAGCAGTTCCCACGACGCTTCCGTTGTCGGCGATATCGACGGCCTTGATCCACGGACCGCCCAGGGTGCCGATGTCCAGGGCCTCCTCCTGATCGGGAATCCCCGAGGGCACCCAGACGAAGGACCGGGCCAGTCCATCGTCCGTCAAGTAGTTCCCAAGGACGATGCCCGCTTCGTTCATGTCTACGGCAACGAGTTGCTGCCGTGATACGCCGGCGGCCTGGAGGTAATCGAGATAAGTAACCGACGTTCCGTCCGATTCCCAGCGAACGGCCACCACATCGCCATCGTCGGTTTCGCATGTACCTGCAACACGATGGCTGGAATTGATCGCCGCGACCACGCAGTTGGAACCGCCGGGAACTCTCGGCAATACCGTGGCTGCGTATCCGAACAAGCCAGGGCTCCAGCGAACCGCGACGGTTCCGCCGTCGCGTAGCCCGCATATACCTGCGACCACGGGTTGATCGGTGTTATCCATGTCCGAGATAACGCATTCGGTGGTGCTGGGGATCAGAGGGGGAAGCAAACCCAGCTCAGGCAAACGGGTGGGAGTGCGCGAGCCCGCCATCCAGATCACCGCGGTGGCGGAACCATCGGCAGCGACGCTCGATCCTGCGACGACACCGGCCTGATTGATCTGCCAGGCGATGGCCTTGGCATGATTGGCTATCGCCTTGAGTTGTGTCGGTGCGCCACCTGGAATGGATGCTGTCCATACGACAGGGAACCATTCGCCTGCGGCTCCCAGTTCGCAATTGCCGACAATGACGCTGGCGTTATTGATATCGGCCGCATCGCAAGGGTCATCGGCGGCCAGCGCCGCTAACGGCACAGGCCCCGTTGTCGGAGCCCAGTAGGCCGTCACCAAATCCCCCTCCGGGTTTCGGCAGGTACCGATCGCGGCGCCCGCGTCGTTGGTGCTGCTTGCCAAGCATACGTTTCCACCCAGCGTGCCCATGTCGATCGGTTGCGCTGAAGTCAGTGCGGGGCTTGCCAGGACAAACACAGCGAGGGACGTAGACACGATACGCGGTAGGCAACGGCTGCGGCTCATAGCCAGCTCCAGTAGCAACGGTAGTGAACCAGTCGGCTCACCTGACGATGTACGCCTGATCGCCTGATTGAGTCCGCGATCTGGGTCGCCGAACGCTGCATGGGGTGCGCTGCTCACTGAAACTCACCGTCGGGCGAGTGGCTTTGCGTCGACAGCTTTATCCGATCGATCACGCAGTGATTCAGCCTGCGTACTTCAACGAGATTGATCCGTACCCATGCCAGCGGATTCGAAACCTGATCGCCGCCGGCTTGATTCCTGCGGGCGAGGTTGACGACTGCGACATCCGAGGTGTTTCCGCGGACGATCCGCGCGGACGGCCAATGCCGTTTCCGCCCAGCCGCAAAGCCGCTTCGATGGTGGCGCGGCTCCAGTACGTCGCTTCGACGCTCGCGCCGTACCGCTGCTGATAGAACAGGTCGAGCTTGATCCGCTCACCATCGTGATGGGCGAGGTCCGCGCGCATGGGCGTCATGCGAAAGCCGTAGCGCTCGTAGCATGCGGGCGTCGGTTCCTGGTCGGGGTGGATCGGCCAGCGCTTCGAACTCGAGAATGGCTTGGTCGGCCATGATGATTGCGTCCCGACAGCTCGCTTGCCGTTGCGGTTTGCGATGGCGAAGAGCGCGCAGGGTGGATTGACGGCATCCAACCATCGAGTCTTGGCGCGCTTGCGCGATGGCAATTTCTTCGTCCGCGTTCGAGGCGCTACAAATACTTTGATTGTTCGGCGCGATTCGTGATTCGACACGCGCATATGTGGTTGCTCACGCGTGTTCGCCGTGATCGTGCGGCGAACCGCTGATATGGTGATGTCTTGTTGTTTTTAACGAGCTGTCGTCGATCAGCGGAACTCGTTGACCTTGCGCAGCATGCTGTCGACCAGGCGCTCCGGCATGAAGCGGCGCAGGGCTCGGACTTGATGCGATTGCTTGCCGGCGGAGTAGCGCAGCTTCGGTTTCGCGGCCGTCGCCGCCTTGACCACGGTATCGGCGACGATCTCGACCGGATCGCCCGACTCCATCCACTTGCGCATCAGATTTTCGGTGCGCAGGCGTTCGTCGGCGTATTCCGGCAAAGGGCGGTCCACGCGCGTGAGGTTTTCCTCGAAGGAGGTGCGCGTGACGCCGGGCTCGACGAGCACGGCGCGGACCCCGAAGGCGCGCAGCTCGTGATCCAGCGATTCCGTATAGCCTTCGATGGCGTGCTTGGTGGACGCGTAGTAGGCGTTGAACGGGGCGGGGATCAGGCCGAGGATGGAGCTCATGTTGATGATCCGGCCGCTGCGTTGTTTGCGCATCACCGGCAACACGGCATTGACGACGCGCGCCACGCCGTAGACGTTGACGTCGAACAGGCGCTGGACCTGCGCGATCGAGGATTCCTCCGCGCCGCCCAGCAGGCCGATGCCGGCATTGTTGACCACCAGCTCGATCCGGCCCGTTTGCCGCATTACCTCCGCGATCAGCGCCTGCACCGAAGTCTCGTCGGTGACGTCGCACACCAGCATGCTCACCCCCGGCGAGCCGGTTGCCGGCTTGCGGCTGGTTCCGAACACGCGGTAGCCGGCCCGGGCCAGCGCCCGGGCGGTCGCGAGGCCGATGCCGGAAGAGGCGCCAGTCACCACGGCGACGCCGGTATTTTGTTGAGTCATATCTCTAGCCTCAGTGGGCGGGTCGTGGGCAGCGGTGCCGCCCTGGTTTGGGAGGGCGGGCGCTGCATCGTTCGGGAGAGGGGCGGTCGCAACCGAGCTACCCCGGCAATCAATGATGATGATCATAATCTAAAATGTCAACACTTTGATTATGATCGTCATCAATGAGACACTGGAGCCCGTTTCCAGCCGAGGTTCGGCAGTGAAGGTCACCAAGGCACAGGCTCAAGAGAACCGGGCGCGCATCGTCGCGACCGCCGCAGTCCTATTCAGGGAGCGCGGCTACGACGGTGTGGGCGTGGCCGAGTTGATGGCGGCCGCGGGTTTCACCCATGGGGGCTTTTACAAGCACTTCCGCTCCAAGGCCGACCTGATGGCCGAAGCGGCCGCCAGCGGCATTTCGCAACGCGTGGCCGACAGCGGCGGCCTGGAACTGCAGGAGTTCGTCGCGCAATACCTCTCGCGCGAGCACCGCGATGCCCGCGGCGCAGGCTGCACGATGGCCGCGCTCGGCGGCGACGCCGCGCGCCAATCCCGGGACATCAAGGCGACGTTTTCGGAAGGCATCGAAAGCAGCCTGGCGGCGTTCCGGCGCGACGAGGCCGCGGAACCAGACGATCGCAAGGCCGAGCGGCACGCGATGATCGATACCTTCGCCCACGCGGTCGGCGCCCTGATCCTGTCGCGCGTCTGCCCGGACGACTCGCCCTTGGCGGACGAGATCCTGGAGGTCTGCCGCGCACGCATCCTTGCGTCGTTGGCGGCGAAAGAGGGAGCATGACGGCGGGCCCTCCTTCGACGCCGCTTCGACGCCAGACTCAGGTCTGATCTCCGTCGCACGAAGATTCTCAGCGCGGCCCTGTTCCCAGGCCGCTCGTGATGGCAGATGAAGTATTCATGCCGATGAAGTATTCATGCCGAAGCCGCTCCGCGGCCCGGCTTAACTCAGGTGTCAGCTCTAATGAACTCTGACCGCCAATCGATGGAATCGGCCCTCAAGACGATCTGCCTTCCATTCCTGAGGAAGATCGGCTTCAAGGGGAGCTTTCCGAACCTGTACAGGGACACAGACGGCTTTGTAAGCCTCATCAACTTCCAGTTTTTCTCCTCGGGCGGAAGTTTTTGCGTAAACATTTCCTTCGCCGACAAGCTGCGAACGAACGTTTACTTCAATAAAGAGGCCGCGCCGAAAGATTTACGCGTCTCCTCCACCAGGGAGCAGGCGCGTCTTGGCGCAAAGGATCTCTTCGGAGATCATTGGTTCTCATTCGGGCCGACAAGTGGCGGGGAGTTTCGTGGACATCCAGACAGTCCAGCCACCATCGCGGCGCAGATCAACCAACTCGCAATAGACGTAGCGGAGCCGTGGTGGCTGAAGCATGCCGGTGAGAGCTGACAATACGAGCGCCACGGTGGCGATCGCCGGTCGGTTGCCCACGGATCGCCTCCCAAGGCGCCGTCGCTGGCGGAACTGATCGGAAAGACCCGCGGCACGGTGCTCCTCAAGGGCTGTACGAACGAGAAGGGCGACGACGCCTGCAACCTCGCTCTGTCCAGACGTCGTGCCGAAGCGGTGAAGAATTGGATGGCGGCAAACGGCGTGCCGGTCGAACGCCTCGACGCCAGGGGTTACGGCGAAGCCGATCCCGTCGCGCCCAACCAGCACCCAACGGCAACGACGATCCTGATGCCCGCGCTGGAAATCGGCGCGTGGAAGTTATCCTGCCGCGATCGTAGCGCCTCTGATCGCCCAGTAGTCACCCTGCTGTCTGGCCTGAACAACGCATGGCAAAACCGACGAAACGTGGAAGTCGGATGAGGCTGCCAGTGGATGGTTGGGATAGTTGCCTATCGTCGGCGGCATCCATTCGTGTTTCTGCGCCGCGCGGATTGCGACCCGACAGTTCATTGAAGCCGAGCCGCTTTGCGGCTCGGCTCAATTCAAGCGTCAGCGCATCCACATGACGTCATGATCGTGGTGCCGGCGCAGCATCTTCTTCAACGTGCTTGCTCCGGCGTACTGCAAATATCGGCTGCCGGGACCGGTCCGGCCCCGGCTACCTCCAGCGGCGCTGCGCGTGTCAAAGGCCAAGCGGCCAATAGGGCACGCAAGTCTTGGGCACCTGGGGATCGAGCGCGTTCAACACCCGGTTAAGCACGTTGGGCGAGATCGCCATGCCGATGTGGCTGCTGAAGTCGGCTCCGCACTCGTCCTGCAGCACCACATCGCGTGCGTTCGCGACGCCCATGAAGCCGCTGGTGTAAGGGATCACGGTATGGTCGTAGCGCGTGGCGATATTGGTGTATTGCACGCCGGGCACCGCCGCGCTTCCGCCGAGGTTGAGTTCGTCGAGGAATGCGCTCGGCGGTAGATATTCGAGACACGCGGCGCAAACGCCGTCATAGAACGCCGTGCCCAGGTAAGGGGCGATGCTCGTCAGGCCGTGCACCAATTGGTTGAGGCCGTACAAGGTGGTGCCTTTGTAATTGGGCGCGAAGCCGATCATCTGCTTGACCTTCTGATCGCCACCGGCGTACTTGATGTAATAGGCCGGCACCGTCGTGCCTTCGGAGTGGCCGACGATGTTGACCTTCTGCGCACCAGTGGCCGCGAGTACGCGGTCGACAAAATCCGATAGCTGCACCGCGCTGTCGGCCATCGGCCGAATGCCCGGGATCCAGAATGCGCCCTCGCCGTAGGACACGGTGAACGCGCAGTGGCCCGCGGCGGCGATGTTCGGCCCCATATAGGCCCAGTTGACGTATTGGTTGGCGCCCAGGCCATGGACCAGCACGACAGGTTCGGGATGGGCGGCAGAAGGCTGGCAGTTCCAGTCGTTGAGGCCGCGATTCGCGGCGGCCGCTGGCTGGAGTGCGAGGACGGATGAAAACAGCACGACGATGGCTGCAACGAGACGGAACTTCATCGATGATTCCTCCCAAGGTGAGACTGCGGTTGACCTCGATCGACTCCGGGCTAAACTGGAAATCATCATTACCAGTTCAAGCGAGTGCATAGCCCATGCCGCATCGTTCTGGCAAGATCTCTGACCAGATTTCTCGCGCTGCGTCGGAAAAATCCGCCGAGGAGCCGTCAATGGACGGCCGCCGCTATCGCAACCGCACAAGCACCCAGCGTCGCAAGGAGCGCCGAGATCGGTTGCTGCTTGCGGCCCTGGAGGCCTTCGCCGACCGTGGCTACGTCAACACCTCGATCGAGCAGCTATGCGTTTCAGCGGCGATATCCACGCGCAATTTCTATGAGGAGTTCGCGCGCAAGGAAGAGTTGCTGTTCGTCCTGTACGACGAAGTGAACCAGCGCGCACTGGCCGCGGCCGAGGCCGCCACGAACGCGGCGCCGCTCGACTTGGCCGTGCGCGCGCAGGTCGGCGTGCGCGCTTACCTGCATACGATCACGGCAGACCCAAGGCTGGCACGCATCTCTTACGTGGAGTCGGTGGGGGTAAGCGTCGACATGGAACGGCATCGCCGCGCATCGCATCGGGCCTTCGCCGAGTTGATCGCGCGTCAGGCGCAGGACTTGATTGCGGCTGCGCGCGCTCCGGCGCGGGATTTCAGCCTGACCGCCATTGCGCTTGTCGGCGCGATCAAGGAATTGGGCGCGGCCACGGTGACGGCCGAGGATAGGGTCGACATCGATCAAGCCGCGGCCGAGGCGGCGCGACTGATCATCGCCGCGCTCGGTATTCCAGCCGCGGGCGAGTCGAGCGGCGATCTCGCGGACGAAGTGACGCCGGGCTGATGGCGATGACAGTGTTCGTGGACACGATGAACGCGCGAGTCAATTTTCGACTACGAGGAAGCCTCCGATGCTGATCGAAATCCGCACGTATCTGCTCAAGGAGGACGCCGCAGCCACCTTCGACAAAGTAATGGTGGAGGATGCGATCCCGATGATTCGCGCCTATGGAATGGACGTCGTCGCTTATGGGCAGTCTGACCATGAGCGGGAAACCCGATATCTCATCCGGGCTTATAAGGGCCGCGCTCATTTGGACGAGCAGCAAGCGGAATTCTATGCATCACAGGCTTGGCGAAATGGGCCCAGGCCAGCCCTGATCAGCTGTATCGACACCTATCTGAATACCTTGCTCCGGCTTTCGCCAGAGAGCGTAGAGCAACTCAGATCGAATTGATTCATGAATCAAGCCGAAGCCGCTTCGCGGCTCGGCCTGGATGAAGGACTCTGTGTCAGCCCTGCTTGACGAGCGTCCGTCGGCCTATTGTGCTGCTCTTGCGCGCGGTGGGTCTTCCGAGGCCGGGGATCAGGAAGTCAGTGACGCTCCGGCCATGCTTCGTCTTCTGGGCCAGCCACCGTGGCATCCGCCCGCGGCCCGACCAGGTATTGCGCTTGTTATCCGGGTCGCGATACTTGGCGGCTACCTTGCCCGGCTTTCGCCGCGCGCCCCGTTTCTTGGCGGCAATCTCGGTAACCGGCTGATCGCCATAAAGTTCCTCGATCGTATAGCCGGACTGAGCGGCGAGTGCGACCACTTTTCGACGCACCGTGGCGACGGAGTTGCGGCTGGATATCCACTGCCTCCGCTTCTCCGCGGCGACTAAAAGGGCGGTCAGTTCCCGCAGGCTGAGCTTCTCGACATCGATATTCATGCCGCCAAGGGTCCAGGCATGCCTATCGGCTGTCAAGCCGCCAGCGCGCGTCGAACCTCCACCTCGGTGCCATCCAAACCCGTCAGGACCGTGTCCCCCGCTCTTCGCGAGGCCCGGGTTTCTTGTCGTTACGCAGCGCGCTGACCACCATCGTCAGTCCCAACCCGGCCGCGATCAGGAACAATACCAATGCAAACGCGGGGTAGCCGAACAGAAACGGGCCGATGCCCGAACGCAGGAGCATCGTGCTGGAGATCAGGAGCGCCGCGATCACAATGCCTGCCGCGATGCGGTTGGCTATCTTCTGCAGATTCTCCATCAACGCCGAGTCCTGCCAGCCGGTGATGCGCACCTGCAGCCGGTTCTCAGCCAGCAGCGACAGCACGTTGCCGACCTTCCGCGGCGCTTCCTGCAACAGCGACTGCAGGTCGATCGCCTCGGTGGCCAGATTGGACGGCGACAGCGACTGCAACAGTCTGTCTCGCAGCAACTTCTGCAGGTGATCCTCGACCGCCGCCTTAACGCTCAGGTCCGGGTCCAATGCAACGCAAACGGTTTCCAGATTCAAGAGCGTCTTGGCCAGAAGATTGAACTCCGGTGGCGTACGCAAACCGCACAGCGCGCTCAGCCGGCTCAGGTGCAGCAACAGCCGGCCTTCCGACCACGCCTGGGCGTGACTGTGCGCCGCGTAGCGCGCGATATGCTGTCCCACTTCGCGGACGAAACGGCCTTCGTCGAAGTCCTCCAGGCGCACGCCCAGGGCGATCAGCTCATCGGCCACTGACTCGCCTCGTCCATCCACGGCCGCGAAAACCAGCTTCAATAGCCGGCCGCGCAGCTTCGGCGGAATATGCGCCACCATGCCCAGATCGAAGATGGCCAGACGGTGGTCGGGCGTGAGCAGCAGGTTGCCCGGATGCGGATCGGCGTGCAGTTCGCCATGGACGAACATCTGATCCAGGTAGCCGCGCAACAGGTCGATCACGATGGGCCGCAGGTTGTGCTCGGTTCGCCGCAATCCCAACGGCTCGGTTACTTTGCAGCCCTTCACCAACTGCATCGTCAACACCCGGGCGCCGCACAGATCCCGCAGGGGTTGCGGCACCATCAGCGTCGGGTACTTGGCCAGATGGTGGCCGAAGCGTTCAAGATGATCGGCCTCCAACCGGTAATCCAGTTCGTCCAGCAGCGCCTTGCGAAACTCTTGAACCCAATCCGAGAAGTGCAGCCGGCGACCCACCTGAGTGTTGTGGTCGGCTGTCGACGCCAGCATCTGCAATGTGTCCAGGTCGTTGCGGATCTCTTGCGCGACGTTGGGCCGCTGCACTTTGACGGCTACCTCGCGGCCGTCGCGCAAGACGGCCCGATGTACCTGGCCCAACGACGCACAGCCCAGCGGGTTGGGATCGAATTCGGGAAACACCGCATGCAAGCGCACGCCCAGCTCCGTTTCGATCACGGCTTCGATCGTGGCGGCATCCACCGCGGTCACCTCGTCCTGCATGCGCTCCAAGGCCGCCAGATAGGTGGGAGGGACCATATCCGGCCGGGTGGACAAGGCTTGACCGATCTTGATGAAGGTCGGTCCAAGCGCCTCCAGATCGCGAACGAAATCCGCGGGCTTTCCCTCTTCAGGTATAGGGATGTCTTCATCCGTCGCCTGATCCCAATCGAGCCCGGTAAACACTCCCGAGCTGCGATATTTCAGGAAGAATCCGACCACCTGGGCCGTGCGCGTCAAAGGGTGCGACGTAGCGCTCATGGCGGCTCCTGCGAGGACTTCGGCTGGTCGGCGTCTTAACCTGAAATTGACCGTTAGGACTATCCCGGACCTTTCGCAAAGAGGCCGTGAGGGTTGGCTCAAGGCAAGCATTGTTAAAAAGTTTTCGCGCCGTACTTACGCGGTTGATACGTACTCAGGCGAAGGCTGAGGCGCTGAAGCCGCGAAGGTTCGTCATGGCAGAAGAATCGCAGATCCGCGGGCATAGGTTCCCGTGGGGTCAATGCAGATGGGCGTCCATTGGGCCGGAAACCCAATACCCTCGCTTTCGCTTTGGGGCTGTCCTAGATAAGGATTCGATCTAGGATGAGAAATGGCGATAAGTCGTTGTCGGATAAGCAAAAAAGACCAGTTCAAGCTGGTCGAGCTGTTTGTCGCCCAAGTCACGGCTCGCACAGCCGCCGATCTGGTCGGAGTTCACCGCAACTCCGCAGCGCTGTACTTCCACAAGC